>NZ_MIET01000036.1 GCF_003590335.1 Pseudoalteromonas sp. MSK9-3
GTGGTGAACTTCCTCTTGCGCCAACATAGGTAAAGAATGAATGGCATACTCAGGCTGTGCTTGCAATGTGCTTAATGCAGATAACAGTGTACATAAATGCTGATTTAGCTGGGTAATATGGGCATGCGTAAACAAACTAGTATCATATTCCCATGTTAAGCCCAGTCCCATATCACTGAGACTCATATCAATGTCTAAATCATATTTAGCGCGAATAAAGTCACTCTGGTAGGTTTGTAACTCGACATGAGGCAATTGAAATGACTGTGTGCTGCTGTCATCGTGAATACCATAATCACTATTGGTGGTCATGACTATCTGGAATAAAGGGCCGTGCAATGAACTACGAGGGATATTTAAACGTTCGACGAGCTTCTCAAAAGGCACATCCTGATTTGATTGCGCATCTAAGTGTACTTGCCTGATATGCGACAAGTATGCGCTCAGTGTATCATGATTGGTATTCGTTCTGAGCACCAATGTATTGGCAAAAAACCCAATCAAAGGGTTTGTCTCTGACTGTAACCGGTTTGCAACTGGGGTACCAATAACAATATCAGCGCTGTTACTGTGCCGAGCCAATAGTAATGAAAGCGCACCATGTAATAACATAAAAGGGGTCAATTGATGCGCTTTTGCTACCGCTTGTAATTGGGTTGCAATATGCGCTGATAATTGCCCGTGCACAATCGCTACTTTACGCTCTTTTTCATTTGAGCGGGCTTTATCTAATGGCAGAGAATGCTCTGCGGGTACATCCGCTAATTGTTGCTCCCAATAATTGAGCTGCTTTTCAAGTACCCCCCCTGCTAAATAGGTTCTTTGCCACTGTGCATAATCACTATATTGAATATCTAACGGAGCCAACCCACTTTCTAGACCTTCGCTATAAGCATGGTAGAGTGTAAAAAACTCTTTCAGGAGTACTTCCATTGACCAACCATCGGAAGCGATGTGGTGCATATTCAGTAGTAGTACACCTGATTCTGAGGTCTGTTTGATATACCCGACACGAAGCATCACGTCTTGTGTTAAGTTAAATACCTGACGGGTCAATCGGGTCGCTTGTTCTGCCACTTCTGACGTTAACGTCTCACCTGTGAGATGGGTTAAATCTATCTGTGTAATATTGAAATCAACATCAGACATCGCACGAAACGACCTGATATGTCTCTCCTTGCACTTCCCGATATACCGTACGCAGTACTTCATGACGCTCAATGATGGTGCTAAATACTCGGGTTAATAAGGGGAGGTCCAACTTTCCCGACACCTCAAAAGCGATGGGCATATTATATTCTGTTGTGCCCTCTTGAAGGTTGTCAATGAACCATAATCGCTGCTGTGAATACGATAACGGGATGTTCACTTTGTGAGTGGGATGCTTAATTATCTTTTTATATCCGTTGGTATTTATATAGTAAACAATGTGTTCTTTGTGCTGCTTTATCCGTTGGATCAGTGCTGGGTCTGGCTGCTCACTGTCAAAGCCTACCTTTAATTGATCATTATCAACTACTTCAAATGAGAATAGCGCCTCTGAACACTCCGCTATCAAGTCTTTAATATTTTCCACTGAAACTCTATCCTTAGTCTCTAAAATAACCTTATTTTTAATGGAGATTACCTGTGTAGTGTAATGTACTGCCATAACAGGTAACCTTTTGTGTAAAGCAAACTATGACATGTATGCCACTGTCATGATTAATTGCTTAAATAGCAGGTAACACAACACTGCGAACAGCCCAGTTCACCGCTCACTTTACTCATACTAAATAACCTCAGCTCTGGATAAGCGAATTTGCCCAATAAAGCTATTTTTCTCACTCTCGGCGTTGCTTTCATTTGTAATAGCCTGCTATTACCGCATAAAAGCGCATTGATATTGAACAAAATATCATCATTGGATTGTACGTAAGTTTGTTTTCAAAACATTTCCTATTCCAAAACCCTTATCCAAACCTGAGGTTAAATAAGACTTAATTTACAAACAATGTTGAGCTTACTTTTTTATTTTTCGCTTTCCACCAGCTCTCAACAATTAAGGTTCGTAAAAGCCATCGATCTTCACCATTAAATTTCGGCTCATAAGCATTACGAGAATGTACAACTCTGCGATTATCAAAAATGAGTAAGTCTCCCTCAGCCAAAGATAACGAGATGCAATTTTTAACAATCGACTCTTTGACAGCAGCCATTGCATCTTTAGACTCATTGCTACATGCCTCCATGTAGGCTGGATCGTAAATTATCTCAGGATCAGAGGTGCCATCCAACACTTGAACTTTACTGCTTTGCAATTCGCCATCATTAATAAACGTCAAATCTTCCCAAATTAAATAGTCAAATTTGCTCAATTGCCGCTCGTCACTATCAGATAAGTTAAGATGACGTGCAGGCATCAAGTACGTCTGTACCTTGTGATCTTCTCTTAAACAAAACAACGACACATAGTCTGCTTTCATCTCATGAAAACCATCTTCTACATGCCATTCTAGAAAAACACTATTCGTCCCAACTTGTTTATTAGAATCTTGTTTTATAGGAAAAACATCATCCACTAAACCACTGGTTATTTTATCTTTAAAGTTATACAAGTAGCCTAGAGAGACCGATATAACCGATTGTAGTAGCGCAGCAAAATCACGTTCTCGGCTAATGACATCATGTTTTTTAGGTGGGGTAGGACACAGACCAGCTTGTAGAGGCAAGTTTTTTAACAGCAAATAACTATTCGTATTCCCTTTGAACTTAAACTCCAGTAATTTCTTTTTAATTCTCTCTGGAAATTTAGTCCATGTCTCTAAATAGCTATACATAATCTCTGCACCATCGTCTGATTCAACAGACTGATGTTCACCAATAATCTTTTCTATTTTCTTTTTTTCAAGCTCTGATAAAACCAAAACGACACTGGTGCTTAACGTGTCACTGTCTCTCATATTAATTATAGAGCTACACTCTTTTCTCAATTCCATATTTCCCTCCTAAGACAAATACATGTCCCGTTAAAAGTTATCTGTGCCTGAAATCAAATAGCGCATGCTACACATCTACCAACAACCTCAAGGCCTCGTTGGTTTTTTCTTTGGTAGCCTAAAACCGTATTGCTCACTCAAAGCAATACGGTTAAAGACAATATTTTTTAACCTGCGATTAGAGGCACCTATACATTATTTTTATATCACTATTGAATTCTTGCTTTCAGACACCGCAGGTACGACTGCGGGTTCAGTTAACGCTTGCAACTCAATAACCTTCTCAGCAATATGCTGAATTGTCGGGTTACCAAATACGTCTTTAATAGACACACTCACACCATATTCACTATCAATAGAGGCGATTAATCGACTAATTAACAAAGAATGGCCGCCCAACTCGAAAAAGTTTGCTGTGATACTGATCGTAGTGGCATCTAGGTTAAGTAATTCCGCCCAAGTATCGGCTAAATTACGTTCCACATCCGTTGTGGGGGCACTATATTCATCCTGCGACAGATCTGGATCTGGGAGTGCTTTCTTATCTATTTTTCCATTTGACGTCAGTGGCCAAGTATCCACCACAATAATCGCACCAGGCACCATGTAATCTGGCAAGTTGGCTTTTAGTGATGCTTTAGTGCGTGTAACAATATCTAACTGCGTACTGTGTTCAAATTCACCATCTAGTTTAATATAGCCTACCAGCTGTTTACCCGTTGATGACTCTTTGGCCATCACCAGTGCAGTATCAATATCAGTCAATCCAATTAACTGTGACTCCACCTCGCCCAACTCTATTCTAAAACCCCGAATTTTAACTTGGTCATCTGCACGGCCAATAAACTCTAAATTACCATCAGGCAAATAACGGACGAGATCTCCCGTGCAATATAAGACATTTCCAGTGAGATCTTGGCTCTGATTGTGTACGAACTTTTCATTCGTCAGTGCCGTGTTATTATAATACCCCATCGCTAACCCATCACCTGCCACATATAGCGTCCCAGATACTCCTTGCGGTGCTAACTGCAAATTATCATCTAATATATAAAGTGACGTATTTGGAAACGGTGTACCCAATGGCATTGAGTGCATGTTAGTTTTTGCCATATCCTGATAATTCGCTTTATAGTAACTCGTATCGATGACAGTTTCCGTTTGTCCATATAAATTGTAAACGTCTGTTTTTTCATCAATAACTTGCGTGAGTAATGCTAAATCCTCTTTTTTCCATGCTTCACACCCAATCGATATATGCTGAAAGCTCGTTAATCGGGCTTTATTCTCCAATAAGTGACTAGTCAGTACTCTAATAACACTCGGTACAAAATCACCGTAGCTCACTTGATGATGCTCTATCAGTCTATGAAGATCACTTGGAGATATCAGCGTTTGGTACGAACAAATAACAAGCTTGCCACCATTACTACAAAGCGCCTTAACAATATCGCCCAACAAAATATCGACCGACAAGCCAGCCATTTGTAACACTGTGAGCGGCTGCTTATCAATTTCGAATATCTCATCCCAACCTACTTTTCGCGCAATTAAGGCTTTATGCTGAACCATAATCCCTTTTGGTTTACCAGTTGTTCCTGACGTATAAATTACATACACCAAGTTTTCAGAAGTTAAGCTTATTGATGCCTTATCAATGTTATCAATTGAATACTCGGTAAAAATTGACTCGCCATCGGCCTCCTGATCCAGTATGAGCAGTTTACCCTCAACGCTAGACAATTTATCCGTCAAATGAGCCTGAGTTAATACAACCTCTGGTGTTGTATCCTCTAGAATATCATTAATTCGCGACTGAGGGTGTGTCGGATCAAGTGGTACATAAGCCCCCCCAGCTTTTAAAATACCCAGTATACTGATCACCATCTCCAATGAGCGCTCCACACATAACCCTACCAATGTATCAGGCTTTACACCATGATTTATCTGTAAGAAGTGAGCAATTTGGTTGGCTTTTTCATTGAGCTGTTTATAAGTGAGTGACTCATTCTCAAAGGTCAGTGCAACACTCTCAGGGGTTTTTGCGACTTGTTCTTCAAATAACTCATGAATACACTGTTCATTAGGGTACTCTAATTGCGTACTATTAAGCGTATGGACAAGGTGGTGAACTTCTTCTTGAGGTAAAATTGGCACAGCATGAGGCGCTTGATCTGCCTGAACGTCCGTGTGGCTGAGGTTACTTAACAATTCACACAAATGCGTGTTCAACTGAGCTATGTGAGACTCTGAGAACAAACTCACATCGTAGATCCAATTTAAGCTCACACCTTGCTCATTAATACTCACGTTCAGCTCTAAATCGAACTTAGATTGAATAAGGTCTGATTGATGCGCCTGTAATTCGACATTTGGTAATTGAAAACACTGGGCATTGCTATCACTATTAACACCAAAATCACTGTTCGTCGTGAGCATAATTTGAAATAACGGACTGTGCTCTGTGCTTCTTGGTACCTTTAAGCGCTCTACCAATTGTTCAAATGGCACATCCTGATTTGACTGAGCATCTAAGTTCACCAATCGAATATGTTCAAAAAAACGAGAGAGTGTCTCATGATGCGTGTTAGTGCGCAGCACAAGTGTATTAACAAATAAGCCAATCATAGGCTCTAGTTCAGCTTGAAGGCGATTTGCTATTGGTGTACCAATCACAATATCATCGCTATTACTGTGTCTGGCTAATAGCAATGACAAGGCGCTATGCACAAGCATGAAAGGTGTTAAATTATGACTTTTAGCCAATTCGAGCAAACCTTGCGCAAGGTTACTTGAAAGCTCATGTGTAACAATGGCACCGATATGTTGCTTTGTTTTAGGTCGCGGATAATCACACGGTAATGAGTGTATCATCGGCGCGTCATGAAGTTGCTTTTCCCAATAATTTAACTGTTTATCTAACACCTCCCCCTCTAAATATTCTTTTTGCCAATAAGTATAATCTGCGTACTGAATATCCAGCGGTGGTAATGGGTTTTCCTGCCCTTCACTATACACATGATATAAGGTAAGAAATTCTTTGATCAATACTTCAGTAGACCATCCATCCGATGCAATATGATGCATATTGAACAATAGTACACCTGAATCAGATGCTTTTTTCACATAGCTGACACGCAACATTAAATCTTCTTTTAGATTAAATGGCTGGTCCATGTCATGACTTATCATGGCGTTCACTGCGACAGTAAGCGCATCACCGCTCAAATGAGTGCAGTCTTCTACTTTTATCTCAAAGTCAATGTCAGATACATCTCGAATATATTGATGTGCACGCCCAGCTTCAGCAACGTATACGGTACGTAGCACTTCATGGCGTTCTAAAATGGTGGTAAATACACGCGACAATATCGATAGATCCAGCTGACCTTTTACTTCAAAAGCGACCGGCATATTGTACTCTGCCGATCCCCCTTGCAAGCTATCTATGAACCAAAGTCTTTGTTGTGCATAGGACGTGATTATTGAATCTCCAACTTGTGCCGGCCTTGCTCTTAACTGTGGTGCGCCCGACGTAGCGTATTCTTCTAACAATTCAACAATGTCACTTTTCATGGCCACTATTTGTGCTTTAATCGTATTATCCATCGCGCCGGGAGGCGCTTTAAAAGCTAACTTACCTTTTTCTAAATAAAGTATAATGCCCTTACCATTGGCCTCTTTCAATAACTCTACAACATTCATAATAATCCTCCCTCCATCTCACTTACTTCGCTATCGTGTGTTGCATTTAGTAAGATCATTGGTTCTAAATACGCTGCCAATTCGGCAATTGTTTTATTTTGAAATAACACTCTGACGCTAATATTGACCTCAAATTGCTCTTGGATACGATTAAGTACCTTCATCGCCAACAGTGAGTGCCCCCCAATATTGAAAAAGTCATGAGATGTACCTATCGTCATCGACGTATCCAGTAGCTCTTGCCAAATAGCAACCAACTTAGTTTCCACATCCGTTGACGGCATCACATAATCCGCACTTGTGTAATTTAAAGCCAATGCCACCAACGCTTTCGAATCCAGCTTACCATTTGATAAATAGCTAAACTCTTCAAGTTCGATCAATTGGGTCGGTACCATATATTCAGGTAGCGCTCCTTTCAATTTCAGGATGATCTCTTGCTCAGACACCTTGGCACCAATGTAAAACAGAGACAAACTATTACCGACCACCTTACATTGTGCTTGTTCCGACAAACCATTATTTATGACAAACATGGATACTTCCTCAGGTTCAATCCTAAATCCATTCAGTTTCACCTGATCATCAAGTCGCTCCAGATACATTAAATTGCCATCGGCTAAAATTTGTACATGGTCACCGGTTTTATAGAACTTGGTAGACGCTAAATCACAGTACTCAAGCGCAGCAGCAGTGAGTTCATCTTGTCCATAATAGCCAGAAAATACCGAGTCTCCACTAATTTGCAGCTCACCCGATTCACCAACCTCTGCAATCCGACCCCCTTCCGTTATTACTCGGCAGCTCAGGTTATTAATTGGATATCCAATTGGCACAAAGTCAGTCTGTAAACGCTCATCAAAACGCCAAAATAGCGCATCAATACAGCACTCTGAAGGCCCATATAAATTTACAACGTCACAATTGAATGCATTCTTTGTATTGAGTGCTGTTATGGTTCTTAACGCTTCCCCTCCGCAGAAGATCGTGTCTAAGTGATATGTCTGTGATTCAGCTCTTGATTCTATTAACAAGTCTAACAATGAAGGGACAATCTGCATGCGCGTAATACGTTGTTCAGTCAAAGTCTGTTTAAATAATGCCTGATCATAATTGATTGCCTGCGGTGCTATTACCATGGTTGCACCAACCATTAACGGACTCCAAAACTCCCAAACAGAGGCATCAAAGCTTGCTGACGTTCTTTGTAAAAAACGGTCTTGAGGGTTAAACTTGAACTCTGTGTTTATCCAAGTCATATGGTTAAGTAGCGCTTTGTGGCTAATGCTAACCCCTTTCGCTTTTCCCGTCGAACCAGATGTAAATAAAATATAGGCTAAGTCATCTGATGCAATCTTAATCGCAGGCGCAGTAGTATCGTATTCATGCAAATCCAACTCAGCATAATTAATCGAATGACACCCCTCAACCATCAACTCCCCTTGACAGATCAGAGAGCTGGCCTGTGCATCTTGTATCATAGCGCTAATACGCTGTGCAGGAAGATCAATATCAATCGGGACATAGGCAGCCCCTGTTTTCATAATGCCCAGCATCGCAATAACAAATTCAATAGATCGAGTAAGGCATAGCGCAATGACATCGCCATGACCAGTACCTGCGGCGATCAAACAGTTCGCCAATCGATTTGCATCGTCATTAATCTCAGCAAACGTATGCTTTTTACCATCAATTTGTATTACAGAACCTCCCGTTGTGTCTGCAATGTTAGTAAACTGATCTAATACTGAATGACAACTCGCTGTGACGATGTCACCACGGCCTTGATAAGCAGGCTGCTTCTGAGTACATGCCTCACCAATGTGCTTTATTAAATCAGCTTTACAGCTTGCTACAAAATAAGCCATTGCCTGTTCATCCATATAACCGGTGTCATATGTAAACTGTAATCGGCTGTTTTTCCCCTGGTTAATAAAGAGAAATTGTATTTTTAACGCTTCCGATAGACTCATAATTTGCTCAACATCACTGTGCGACGCTGACGATCTGTCAATACTATCGAAAATGAAACTAAACCCTGAAATTTCATGGTCATGGCTTTTAATAAAGCATTCACCATAATCAACACCCTGCTCACTTAATGCTTGCTCTTGTTTGATTGCAGTATCAAACACTCCATCCATGTCGGAGAATAAAGGCACTGCTCGACTTAACGGTCCGATAGCATCGGCAAGATCACTGTCTGCACGACTATCAAATACTCTTGATAGCACCGCGTCTGATGAGTACCTTTTTAGCGTGTGTCTCAAACTAGTGCAAATCACTTCTGCAATACTCACTTGATGTGTAAATGCATAACTCGCAATGGGATCATACAGGTCATCTAGCGCCATCGTAGAAAACGCATACACACTTTCTGTCGCCTGAACATAACGTTGTAACGACAGCTTTTGATCTAACGCTCGCTCACTTTTATCTCGAGTCCAAAATTTACGGGCATCTAATAATTCTTCATCTAGTAGGAAATCACCTAACCAAGGTGCCAAATCTTCATATTGAATGATCTCGTCATGTAACCGCCCTTGTGCATCCTGAAGGCGGCCGTTACCTGCATCAACTAAAGATTCAAGCAAATAATTCAGTGAGAAAACATCTGTGTTCAATCCCATAACTTCAAGATGAAGCCAACATGAGTCGACCATTTCTGCCACGACAACTCGTACCCACGGTTCAGTCACACTGCTAATTGACTGTGTTTGTGACTCCTTTTTCTTTTGCTCAGTGACCTCATCTTCATTCAATCCGTGCCAATTCAAAGTAGAAAACTGAATTGGTATATCAGTGGAAACGTGCTGCCATAACGCACCCAATTCATCGGTTTCATAATATGTGCGGAGGATATCGAAACACCCGACCAATTGATGTAAGTACGCTTCAATACCCTGAGCATTGAGCATACCAGGGTAGACAGCACTAATAGCAGCCGTATTTAATTGTTCTTTATTCGTATTATTTAGCTGATTCCAATGCGCTCGTTGGATCGGAGACGCCAGCACTTTATTATTCATTGGTTATTCCTTGTTTTTCCGGTTGATGAACAACCAAAAAATATTCATGTGTGTTTATCTAATTATCAACAAAGAACTCTAGACACTTGTAAAAGCATCAATTTAATTTTAGGAAAAGTGATATTTACTGTAAAAATATGCCTAGCTATATTTAACTTTAATATTATTAAATAATAAATTTATAAGAAGCTAGCTCTCTCTTAGTAACATCTTTGTTGCTCTAATTTATCTTGCTACAAAAAGCCCATTTCCATTTCTTCTTGCTGGGCATTATCTGATTCAGGAGCATAGGCACCTGTATCCGCAAAGTGCTGCATTTCCTGGGCAATTTCACTTAATACAATATTGATATTATCTAACTTTTCTTGGTTCTTTCGTAATTCAACTTGTTCACCTACAATGCTAAAATCAAGATACTTTTTAAAAGAGGTAAAATCCTTGTATTGTGCATAACAACCTGCAAATAAACCTTCCCACCCAGCAAAAGGAGGTGGGTACCTGAATTTATCATGTTCCTTAAAACCAAATTTAGGATTCGTAATAATCACTTTAACCGCAATGCCTATTCGTTCAAATTGAGATGGTCCTGACGAATGAAATTGATTGGCCCTGAAAATATAAGCATCACCCAATGAAGGTTTAACAACACAGCTTGTTTTCATGTCACTTTTAGATAGTGTCGAGATTTTTCCTTTTGCATCATAATATAAAAAGCTCTCTTTTAACGTACGCATGTCCAGCGACGTAAATTCTTGAGCAACACTTAAGTAATCTGGCGATTGTGTTTCGCCATCAATTAAAAAGTTACTTTTCGGAAATGAATCTTCATCGTACAAACTCGGTACATCTTCCGCTGTCATTACTTCAAATAAAGGCTTTTCATCTAACTTCCCTAAGGCTTTTTGACGATACAATGGTATCCATAAGTTATAACAAGGCCCCATCCATTGATCGATTGAATCAATATGCCACTGGTACTTGTTCTCTTTGTTTAACTCTGAAACCGGTCTAACCGCTGAGTTTTCTAAGTTTACTGGTGCAACAAAATCATTTACATAAGCAATATCACTGCGACTTAAACCAGGATGAAGATCCTTTAAACCATCGATCACAATATCCAAAAACTCATCAGAATTCGACTCAATAAACTTCCTATTTACATAGTGGAGTTGATCATAAAAACAGTCTTTTTTTTCAATACCTGTAATTGTAGAGTGTACTAGTCCCAGTAAAAGCCTATTAGGAATAGGTTTATCTAATTTCAACATAAATACTGCACCTTTAAATACCGTAAGTTTAAATCAATAATTACATAATAAAAAATCGAGAAGTGAAAGCCACCCTCAAATAAATCCGTAATAGAAATCAGAAAACAATACAAAAAAACCAAGATAATTTGAATTGTCTTTTCTTAAAGTATATTCATCGAATTTATTTTATATCATCTTACATAATCAATTGTAAAATTGATTTCAATTAAAAACCCAAGTCAATTAATACTTATTAGAATATAAATCAATTAGAAAAACTTAAGTTTCAATAAAAAATGCGTCAACCTCTCATGCGTGAGATATTAACGCATCATCACTGTTACCCCATCGCAACCAACACTTTACGGTCCCCTTTAAACGGTTTCCTGCCGTGTGCGACCAGCCAGTTATCAAGTAGTAGTACGTCTCCCGCAACCCAGTCAAATTTAACTTCCTCTTTGAGATATGCCAGACGGATCGCTTCCACTGTATCATCATCAATTGCACTCCCATCACCATAACTCGTAGAGTATGGAAATTCAGCAAGCGATAAATCTTCTTGCATTCTCGCTTTAACATCTGGGCACAACGTATTTGTATGCCAAAACGAAATATGATTAAACCAAACATTTTCACCGCTTACAGGGTGAGCATGCACGGCCTTTCTCACTTGTTCGGTTACCACTTTATCTGCTGCTAATTGAGTAACTTTAAGATCTACTTTTTCTCCATAGGCCTTAATCTCTTCAATGTCATCCATCCCGAATGCTTTCTCAACGCTTGGGCCATATCCATTGCCATAGTTTCTGCGTAACAACCAGCCATCGCGTTTTTCGAATTTGGATGCAATCTCACTACCAATGCGATTAAGTACTTTACGAACATCAACTAACTGGGTTTGCCCCCCTTCATCAGGGGCATCTAAGCAACAAAATGCTAATTTGTTAGGTGGTTCAGTAACATATGACAACTCATTGTGTAAGGAGATCTCTTGGTCTGCTGGGAATTCTGTTGCAGTATACACACCTTTAGCGAGCTTAGTTCTCGGTGTTGCCCCCTCCACATATTTTGCTGTCTCTTTAATACCTTGGGCAACAAATGCCTGAAAGTCTTCTTCACTATGAATATTAAAACCTCTGAACAGTACAGCACCAAAATCAGCTAAATCCTTTAATACCTGCTGCTCATTCTGATTGTACCATGTTGGTAAATCAACGTTAGGTACATGACATTTATATACGATTGGCAAAGTCGGCGACTCATCTAAAAAGACCCTAGAAACCACCGAACTCTTTGATGTTTTCGTTTCCGAGCTTTTGTTTCGCCACTTGTTAAAACTCATGCTACGTTTCCTTCAATTGGGAATTGTTTTTTATTTTTCACAGGCTTAAATTTACGCTTAGCCGAACGTAACTTACTACGAGCATGTTGATCTAGTTGTGCTTTAACCATAGTTAACGTTAAACTTGACTGCTCACCCAATATCAACAGCTCAATCACTTTTTCTAATTTTGTAAGCTCTGTTTGATTAAATGTACTGCCGTTTAACGACCAAACACCACTCACTAATTGCGAATTTATATTCGTAATTAACAAACTGACTGGACATTTATTTACTGTCAAATCGCCTTGTGACTCTTTTATTAAGTTGTTCAAATTGAAATCTAATCGGTAGTCAAATATGTTTTTCAATGTCACTCGATGGAATTTATTATATTCCTGAGTGATCCATTTTTGATCTACAAAACCATTTTCCAAATCATGATGTAACTTATCCAATGTTTCAATCATATTAGTTTGCACAGTGCCACTGTTATCAAACTGATTAAAAATAAAACCAGACGATGAACCAGCTATTGGCAAGCCGGAAACGGTGTTTAACACACATGTACTTTCTAAATGAATTGCTAAGGCCATATTAAAAATAACTGAAAAAGCTGAGGCCGTAGAAACATTATACTGACATGCTAATGTCTCTAATGCAATAGATACTTGTTTGTCTAATAAAAAATCACGCGTGAGCATTCCCTCTCCAATATGCTGACTTTTGCTCATAATATGTTCGGGAGTTGGAAAACCTTTAATCTCTTTTTGCCAAAAAGCAGATTGCTCACTCAGTCTCTTTTTATCAATTTTTCCATTGCTAAGCAATGGCATACGATCGACAACAACACAATTTTTAGGCCGTAAATAAGTAGGCGAAGCATCTTTAACCAATTTTTCGAGTCGACTAAGTTGCCCTTGCATATCGTCATGATTATTAATGAAACTTGCATACACAGTACCTTCATACACAACAACTTGACGAACCGCTTTGTTTGATGACACTGCCGCTTCTAACTCTAAACTTTCACGAGTCACACTGCGATCTTTATAATCGATAATCGATAATGTGCCATTGTTCAGCTGCCGAACCTGTAATTCACTATCATACAAGCCTTTACCTGATACCCCCGAAGTATAAAGATGCCCAACAGCGCCCTGTGGTACAGGTGCTGCATTTTTGTATAGAACTTTAGTCTGATCATTGTCGCAAATATGGCCTAAATTTATGGGCTCTCCAGTAACGACTTGTCCAGCACTAATGTAAGTCACCATGTCAACATTGAGTACCGTATTAACGGGGTAAAGTGCGCTCCACTGCCACACTAAGTTTTGGCACCCATGCTCAGCTACCACAGATACCTGTTCAAGACTATAATCATTGCGACAGGGCAACTCTGCCAATAGAGAGGGTGTTAACGTCACATGACTGATTTCTTTAGAGATTAATACATCTCTCAATGCATATTGATTATCATGTAGTACTAATTTGGCACCTGCCGTTAGACCACTGAGCCACTCTGTGACACACAGACTTGAGGAAGTGGGTAAAATCAACAAAGAAGACTCATCAGTCAGGGCCATACTTTTTTGTTGTCTCAATATTTGCGCACATACCGAGCCATGACTAACCTGAGTACCATTGCCACAGCCACTTTCAATAGCAGGATCTCCCTCACTCAAAATCACTTCACTAAAGTCTAAATCATCGTCGTCATATTCAACATAAAGAGACTCATCTATAATTAAACTCGTTTTATTGCATGCCTTAGCAAGCTTATTTGCATGAATCAACATATTACCAGAGCGTAAACACTTATGCTGCTCTGACAGTGTTTCATACTGTTTTAGTTCATGATAAGCATATACCCCACCGGCCTTTAACACAGCTAATAATACCACATAGCATTGAATATTCTGCTCTAAACAGACATCAACCGTTTGACCGCTAATTAAGCCTTGGGCGATTAAGTATCTTGCTAATCGATTGGCTTTGCCGTTGAGCTGCTGATAACTGATCAATTCATCGTTATCTTGAATTGCAATTGCTTCCTGCTTCGAGTGCGCCACTTGCTCAAACAGTTCATTCACTGAATCTAAGCCACTATTTAAATTCTGCTTATTTAAAGCTTTAACGTTAGGAGACAGTGCAATATGTTCTATATCCATATCCACGCTTTTTGATAACTGCTTTAAAACCAAATCAAAGCTTTCAGACAACCCTTTGATTGTCTGTATATCAAATAAGTCCGTCGAATAGGTTAAGTTAAGCCACATCCCCGCGTCATCTTCCTCCGCGACCATTTGAAGATCATATTTCGTTAGCGAGTTTTCACCCATGACCGGATAGGTATCCAAGTCAGCAAGCTTAAATTCTGATTGTTCTGTATTTTGCAATGTGAACATTATTTGAAATAACGGACTATGGCTAAGTTCTCTAGGGATTTTTAATTTATCAACTAATGAATCAAACGGAATATCCTGATTATCAAAGGCCGATAAGGTGTTTTGTCGATTTCTCGATAATAAAGAAGAGAAACTCTCACCTTCTTCCCACTGACTACGGTACATCATGCTATTGATAAAATAGCCAATCATTGGCGCAACTTGAGGATGAGCCCGACCTGCAATTGGACTCCCGATGACCACATCTCGAGTCTGACTCCAACGCCCAATCAACACAGAAAAAGCACTATACAACAACATAAACAAAGTTGACTGATTGGCTTTGGCTATCGACTTCAAATCATTCATCGTCTCATTACCAATAAACCATGAGTATGTGTCACCGGCAAATTTTTGATGCTGCTCTCTAGGCCGGTCAAATGGTAGGGAATGACAATACGGCGCACCTGCTAACATCTCCTTCCAAAAAACCAACTGCTCGGAGATCTTTTCATCTGTATAATGGTTCCGTTGCCAATGTGCGTAGTCACAATATTGAATATCAATCGGTGGCAACGTGTTTGGCAGCTTTTTACAATAGCTATCATACAAGGTAATAAATTCACCAATCATAACCGCCTGAGACCATGCATCTGACGCTATATGATGAAGCGTAAACAACAACACATGGTCGTGATCAGAGCGTTTCAGTACTTTTGCCTTCAACATTAAATCAGATTGTAAATTGAAGACTTGGTTCATCTCTTTGGCAGACCACTGCTGTACTTGGGCTCTCTGATCCATTTCTGAGTATTCACTCAAGTCAATAAGTGGCAACTCCATATGCTGCAATGACTGCACCAATTGACGCACTTCACCTTCTTTCTCAATATACACTGTTCGCAGCACTTCATGCCGTTCGATTAATACATTCAATGCCCATTGTACTGCCGCTAAGTTAATGTCGCCTTTTAAGCCAAACGCAGCATGAATATTATATTGGCTACTACCCCCTTCTAGCTGATCTATGAACCAGAGTCCTTGCTGCGCAAAAGACAAAGGCAGTACCGCTTTTTTATCAACCGGCATAATGCGTGTTTTATCGTGTGCTTGCTGCTTCTCCTGCTCTTGTTTTTGTAAATAGGAGCTAATTTCATTTTTATTGTTTCTTATCAATGACTTTAAACTTTCTGGAAACTCGCCTTCCTCGCTAATATAAGCCAGCTGCGAACCTTTGAGATAAAGTACAATATTACAAGCTTCTGCATGTGCGATAATTTGTTGTGGTGAATTCATTAAAATGTTCCTTCTTCTACAGCTTTACCCGCTTCTAATAATTGCGCTTTCTTACTCTCAACTTGAGTATCTTCCAGCTCTATTGCCACTTTTTTAGCTAACTGTTTAATCACTGGTTGTTCAAAAAATTCCGAGATAGATACAACAGACTCTCCGACTGAAAAAGTTTTCCTCACTTCACTAATTACGCGTGTCACAACTAAAGAGTCGCCTCCGAGGTCAAAAAAGTTATCTTCGATGCCTATTTGTTCAATACCCAAAACATCTTGCCAGATAGCGACCAACTTTTGCTCTATCTCATTGCTTGGTTCAACATAATCACTGTCAAGTTCAGGTCGTTCATACAACGTTTGTTGTGACTCGCTAGGTGCTTTGTCAACCCACTGTTTTAAGCGACTATCCAACGCGCCGGTTGAGTGAACTAATTGCGGATAGTACGACATAGAAAGCAACTGGCTAAAAGCTGTCTCACCTTCTTCGGGGGTCATTGAAAAGCCGATATTATGCGCGGCTTCACCTGAAAAGTCCCAGCCATCCCAGTTAACACTAATCCATCGCTCATCTTCTTGAATATGTTTGTTTTGTACAAACGCATCCATATAAATATTTGCTGCTGCATACGCACTGAAACCCAATCCACCGAGCACTGATGACAACGAAGACATCAGTAGGCAAAAGTCGACGCTTCGATTACGCAATAACTTGTCCAGTACCATAACACCCGCGACCTTTGAACTATATTGTTGTTCAAAGTCCTGCACCGTTGTTTCAACTAAAGCAGTCATTGACCCATGTAGCTGACCTGCAGCATGAATAATACCGCTGACCTCGCCAAAATCACGTTCAATCGTATTGAATACGGCTTCCATTTGTGCCAATTCCGCTGAATCCGCAGCCATTACTGAAACTTGAGCCCCTCTCGATTCTATCTGTTGAATCTGATTTATACGCTCACAGACCTTTGACTCTGGTTGACTTTGTATTAAGCCCCTCCACTCACTCCGTTGCGGAAACTCCGAACGACCCACGAGCACTAATTTAGGGTTGCTTACCGTTTTACTAATATACCCCGCGAGCAGTAAACCTATGTTACCCAACCCACCAGTGATCAAATAGACGCCATTATCTTTAAGCGTATGTGCCGCTGGCGCATCAGCTGCAATGTGAGTTTGTTCATATTGCTTCTCCCAATACTGTGAGCCTCTCAATGCAGCCGTTGTACTGCGCTGTATTGACATAAGTTCAGTAGATAGCCTCTTACCTAAACGAGTCAGATACGTATCACCCCGATGTGGTTGCAGTTGAATATCAATATGACGACATGATAGATCAGGGTATTCTTGCGGCGCCACCTTACATAAACTGGTAATGGTTGCTTGCCCCGGGTTTATCAACTCCTCCCCAGTTACACTTTCAATCTCATTGGTAATACAATCCACCGCAATATCAGTACTCAGGTCGGCTTTAACTATTGCCTTCATAAAATACAAAGCACTTAAGGCCCCGTTTTTCTGCGTACTCCAAAAACTATCCATATCATCTGAAGGGTTCTGCGCACCAGACGATATGCTCGTTAGGTGTACTAAACGAGTCAGCGGAGTACGCGTATTCACGGCATCAAGTAATGTGTAATGCTCCGCCTCTTGGCTCATATCAAAAGTGTAATTGTTCTCACCAAGGTAACTGAATTTATCACTCGGATACGCGCATACCACCGTATGACCGAGTGCATGTAAATGTGCCGATAGCTGCTCTGCAACGCCTTCAGCATCCATGATGAGTAGCCAAGATTTTAATGCTGTATCGAGCTGCATTTTCCCCTGTTTAACCGCCGCTTTTTGTTTCCATGTCGGCACTGACCACCACGTATCTGAAGGTAGTTTGGCATTCGGATTGCTAACTCGGGTAGTTGGTAATACGCTTCCCGCCTCTATCCAATAACGTGTTTTTTCAAATGGGTAGGTAGGTAAAGGGACTCGACGTCCGCGCTGACCCAAATTGAATGCATCCCAATTAACATTAATACCATTACTCCACAGTTTGCCTATCGTATCTTGTAGGTTAACGACATCACAAGTCGACTCATTCGGATGTCGTGTCGTGTTTACGATGACATGTTCCCGCGCCTGTGCGCTCTTGCGCGCTAATGTAGATAAACTTCTACCAGGTCCAACTTCAATCATGACCTTCGCAGAACATAAATCTTCATCGTCAGACAAAATCGTCTCAATTCCATCCGCAAATAGTACTGTGCCTCTTAAGTGATTTGCCCAATAATGCGGATCCTGAGCTTGGTCGGCCGTAATAAACTGACCCGTAAGGTTTGACACATAACGCATGACGGGTGCGTGCAACGCTACACCTTTAATCACTTGTAAGAACTCATCTAAAATGACATCCATCATTTTTGAATGAAATGCGTGCGAAGTATGTAATGGGCGATAGCTAATATCGCGCTCATCCAGTAGTTTCTCTAAATGTGTCAAATCTTCTTTGCTACCCGATGCAACACAGTTATTAGCAGAATTTACTCCGGCCATACATGTGCCAGTCATAACCAGCAGCGGACGTAAATGCTCTGCAGCCATCGATATGGATAACATGCTGCCTGGCGCAGCTTGTTGCATGAGCTGCCCTCTTGCACTCACCAACTTCAACGCATCATCAAGTGAAAATACACCCGCCAAGCACGCTGCAACATATTCCCCGATACTATGTCCTATCATCGCATCGGGTTCGATACCCCAAGACTGTAGTAGCTTCGCCAAGCTATACTCGATTGTAAATAACGCGGGTTGAGTGATATGCGTTTGATTTAATAAAGTCTGCGCCATATCCGTGGCCACTGAACCATTCTCACTCGGATAAATAATCGCTTCTAAAGATTCTCCTGATAATAATGCTAAGCGCTGTGCACATTGGTCAAATTGTGCTTTAAACGTTGGCTCATTGATATAAAGTTGCTTCGCCATATCTACATATTGCGACCCTTGTCCAGGAAACATGAATATAATTGAGCGGTTGTCACCTTCATTTCTCACAACCTTTGGATTGTCTTTTAATTGACTAATTGCATCCTCTATCGACTGACAAGACACATGAGTACTGTATTCATACTGTGTTCTGCCAACCTGCAATGTGTATGCAATGTCGTGCATACTCACACTACGCTCTGCTTGCTGCTCTAAATGATGGACTAAATTGTGACATGCCGTTTTGACTGCCGTAGGAGATTTTGCCGAAATAGGTATCAGCCAGGTATCTCGTGGTGAGGTACTCGGTGCAACCTCTGGGGCCTGCTCCATAATCACATGCGCATTTGTGCCTCCAATTCCAAAAGAGCTAATACCAGCGCGTCTTACTGCATTCTCTTCACATTCCCACGTTTTCAAGTCCTTGTTAATATAAAAAGGTGTCTTCTCAAAATTTATCTGAGTATTACTTTGTGTAAAGTTAATGCTAGGTGGGATCAGCTTATTTTTCATTGCTTCAACCACTTTAATCATGCCAGCAGTACCTGCAGCAACATCTAAGTGACCAATATTCGCCTTTACTGACCCCAATGCACAATAACTTTTCTGTTGTGTTTTATAGGCTTTTTGCAAAGCCTTAACTTCAATAGGGTCACCTATTTTAGTCCCTGTTCCATGCGCTTCAAGATACTGAATTGACTCTGCATCAACATTGGCATTGTCCATCGCCTTTTTAATTACCGCCGTTTGTCCCGAAATGCTCGGCGCCATATAGCCAACTTTCTGAGCCGCATCATTATTTACTGCGGTCCCTTTGATCACAGCATGAATCGTATCTTGATCTGCCAGTGCTTTATCTAAGCGTTTCAGTAAAAGTACGCACCCACCACTGCCACCGCGAGTACCCGATGCATTCACATCAAAAGGTCGACAATGCCCATCAGATGAATTTACGCCCCCTTCAACATAAGAGTAACCATCTGGTTTTAATGACGCTAAGCGCGCACCACCAGCCAATGCCATATCACACTCATTAAGCAGTAAGCTATTACATGCTTGATGTACATTAACCAGTGAAGAGGAGCAAGCTGATAATACATTTAAACTCGGCCCCGTTAAGTTCAATTTATATGACAATTTTGTGGCTAAGAAGCCTGCACTCGTGCTAGAAACCAGGCTCTGCGCTGCTCCACCAACTACATCTGGGTTGGAAATTAGATTCTCGATTAAATAGGCACTGTCCGTCACACCAACAAAGACACCCACATCCTTCGGCTGTGACCTGTCTCCATACCCTGAGTGTTCTAACGCATCAGAAGCAACTTCCAGCATAAGTCGGTGCTGCGGATCTAATAACTCAGCCTCTCGTGGTGTAAAGTCAAAATGTTTCGCATCAAAATCGGCAATATTATCTAACACGTCCATCGATTTCACGTAATGTGGATCTTGAAGTACGAGAGGATCAACGCCCGCAGCCTTTAATTCTTCATCACTGAAAAACTGTATTGATTCTTCTCCTGAGCGAATATTTTCCCAAAATTTATCGACATTATCAGCCCCTGGGAATCGCCCTGCCATACCAATGACAGCTATATCGGTATTGCCTAACTCAGCTGTTCTTGCTGATTTAGACAGTAACGCTTCCTCTTCTGCTGCGCCATCATCTGATAAGAATTGCGATAAACTGTGTATCGTTGGATATTCAAATATATCAGTGAGCTCAACTTCTAAGTCCAAACGTTCCTGTATGACTTTTTGCAAAGTAATACTCAATAAAGAGTTGCCACCAATTTCAAAGAAATTACTATTCGTTGACACTTTTTCTAGCTCTAGTAACTCACACCAAATAGCCATTAGTGTTTTTTCTATATCATTTTTAGCGCTAACAAAAACCTCATTACGCACAACATCCCCTGGATATGGCAATGCACTTTTATCCATTTTACCATTGGCAGTTAAAGGCCATTCATCCACCAAGATAAGGAAGCTCGGTACCATATAGTCTGGGAGCTGTTTTCCTAATGCCACTTTAATGTCAGCAACCAATATATCCCGCTGATCTGTTTTTGTATCGTGCTGTGCTTTAACATAGCCCACTAATTGCTGTGAACCTGCCACTTTATGTGTTGTGACAAGTGCTGAATTCACCAGTGCTAACTTTTCTAATTGTGCTTCAACCTCGCCAAGCTCGATTCTAAAGCCCCGGACTTTCACCTGATCGTCAGAACGGCCTATAAATTCAAGGTTGCCGTCTGGCAAATAGCGTACTAAATCCCCCGTTTTATATAAATGAGTTGAGCTATTTGTGGTGTTTTCATCGTAAAACGGGTTAGTAATGAAGCGTTCGGCTGTCAAATCAGGGCGATTTAGATAACCACGTGCTAATCCATTTCCGCCAATATGAAGTTCGCCGATACCACCATATGGCACCAGCATATTATTGTGCATGACAAATAATGATTTACCTGGCAGAGCTTTACCAATACTGACATCATCACGGCAGTTGAGCGATGCAACCGTACTCCACACCGTCGCTTCCGTTGGACCATATTCGTTAAATAACACAACTTGTTGATTAGCAAACTTTTGGTAATGCTTTTCAACCACATTCTTTGAACAACTTTCCCCGGCAACAATTGCCCCTTTCAATGCTGGTAGTGTGGTACTGTCGACTTCATTAAGTATCAAGTCGTAGAAGCTCGGCACCATCAATAGATGACTGATTTCATGTGTTTTTAGTTGGTTTACAATATATGAGGTATCACCCTTGCTATGTGTGCTCAGTAAACATAGCTTTGCACCGCCACATAAAGTGGAAAAAATACCTGCAACTGAACTATCAAATGACATCGAGGAAATCAGCAAAAAGCTCGTGAACTCAGGGTATGTTTCATATCGGCATTCAGTCGAATAGACCAGTGATTCATGTTCAATCATGACCCCTTTAGGCTGACCTGTTGAACCTGACGTGTAAATAACATATGCCAAATTAGATGCGGTTAAATTTATCGTGCTTGGTAACATGTTTTCTTTCGGGTATTGCGTGAATACATGCGTAACATGAGCAGCTTCAACTTCTCCCAAATTATCCAATGATACAATCGTCCCTTGAAAATCGGATAACACATCCTGCACTTGAGATTGACACAATACTAAGTTTAATTGGGCATCTTCCAGCATGTAATTCAAACGTGATTGAGGATAGTCAGGATCTAACGGCACATAAGCACCACCAGCTTTTAAAACTCCCAGAATACCAATGACCATTTCAACCGAGCGTTCAGCACATAAACCAATGAAAGTGTCAGGTGTTATACTATGATTAGCGTGGATATAATGCGCCAATTGATTCGCTTTTTCGTTCAATTGTTTATACGTTAATTGCTGGTCCTCAAACACAACAGCAATATTCTCTGGGTTCTCTTGCGCCTGGTGTTCAAACAATTCATGAATACATTTACCTGTTGAGTAGTTCATTTCATTGTCATTTAAATCATGTATCAAATGGCGCGTTTGCGCTGCTGATAGCATAGGCACTGTCTGTGGTGATTGAGTTGATGGAGTTTGGCTCAACCCTGTTAATAACGTGCACAGATGCTCATTCAACTCTTTAATATGTTGCTCTGTAAATAAGCTAACATCATATGTCCATCGCAGCCCAACGCCCTCATCACTGATATTTAAGTCAATATCGAGGTCAAATTTGACCTGAATAAGATCAGACGCATTGGCGCTTAACTCCACATTAGGCAATTGAAATGAATCAATGCCATTTTCACCATCGATACCATAGCTGGTACTCGTGGTCATCATTATCTGAAACAGCGGATTATATGCTTTACTCCTTGGGACTTTAATATGATCGATCAACTGTTCAAAAGGCACGTCCTGATTTGATTGTGCATCTAGGTGCACCTGCTTAATGTGTGAAAAGAAGTCAGTCAGTGAATTATGTTCAGTACTAGCCCTGAGTACTAACGTATTAACAAAGAAGCCAATCAAAGGCTCCAATTGTGTTTGCAACCTATTGGCGACTGGTGTGCCGATCACAATATCATGGGTATTACTATGGCGAGACAGTAATAAAGAAAGTGCGCCATGCAATAGCATGAATGGCGTCAACTGATAGTCTTGAGCGACAGACATAAGCTGCTTTGCAATATGACTCGGTAATGCGCCTCTTACCACCGATGCCGCTTGCTGTTTATTAACTGGACGAGCGTGATCAAGCGGTAATGAATGAACCGCAGGAACCTCATCTAGCTGCTTTTCCCAATACCCTAACTGCTTTTCTAACACCTCTCCTTCTAGGTATTCACGCTGCCACTGAGCATAATCGGCATATTGAATATCAAGCGCTGGTAATGGGTTATCTTGATTTAAATAGTAAGCATGATACAGAGTCAAAAACTCTTTTGTTAACACCTCTACTGACCAGCCATCTGAAGCAATATGGTGCATATTAAATAGTAATACCCCGGATTGCTCTGTTTTCTTCAAATAACAGACTCGTAGCATTAAGTCACTTTCAAGATTGAATGGTGTCGTAATATCTGCATCAATAAGTGCTTGTATCGCGTGATCTTGAGTCTCACCCGTGAGATGGGTTAAATCTTCTTGCTGAATACTAAAACTCGCCTCAGCCATATTCTGAACTTGCTGTAATATTTGTCCGTCTTCTTTAAGGTAGACAGTACGTAGCACTTCATGTCGTTCGATAATGGTACTGAACACAGCATTTAGCAGCGTGTTATCAAGCGTTCCTTTGACATCGAAAGCCATTGGCATATTATATTCTGGCGATCCACTTTGAAGGTTATCAATAAACCACAAGCGTTGCTGAGCAAATGACACCTTTGCTTTGCCCGTCGGTCGGTCAAACGCCTTGATCTGGTCAACCTCAGTTTGTTCACTGTACATCTCAGCCAATTGTATAAGGTAATCAACCAAAACTGCCTTGTTATTTTTGATTAAATCACGCAGCTCACTGGTGATAGCCCCTTTTGGCGCTTTTGCTTTAAGTTGATTATTATCGTCTAAATAAAGATCAATATCCGACATCGCTAATGTATTAATTATATTTTTTGCATTCATTTTAAAACTCGACCTCTTCCATTTCACTTTCAACACGTTGCGTTAAACGTTCTTTTAATTGTTGTTTTGTTATTATCACATCACACAGCTGTGCCAATTCTTTTATATAAGGCGTGTCATACAGTACTTTTAAATCTAACGACAAGCCGAATTCGCTTTGAATATGACTAAATAGTCGAACCATCAACAATGAATGGCCTCCTAAGTCAAAAAAGCTTGCTGTTGTGCTAATTTTACTCGTCTCTAAGTTAAGTAACTCTGCCCAAATCGCGACAAGCGCTTTCTCAGTGTCTGTTTCTGGTGCCGTATATATACCTTCGTGTGGACTCCCTTGTGGTTCGGGTAGCGCTTTTTTATCTACTTTACCATTGGGTGTTAATGGCCACTCATCCACAATCACAATTGCGTTCGGCACCATATAATCTGGTAAACGTTGCATCAACGCAGACTTAATCTGGGAGGCATAATCATCAGTTAACACATCCCCCTGCATATGGCTATGCAGTTTTACATACCCACTCAATAGCGGTTGCCCATCCACGTATTGCATCATTGCGAAAGCTGAATCAACCCACTCTAATTGCGCAAGCTGTGCTTCAACTTCACCGATTTCAATTCTAAAACCACGTATTTTCACTTGGTCATCTGCTCGACAAATAAATTCTAAATTGCCATCTGATATATACCGAACCATATCCCCACTTCGATAAATACGTTCCGATTTACCAGATTCAGTTGTAAAAGTGGTGAACTTTTCTTCTGTCAAATCTGAGCGATTCAGATAACCTCGTGTCACCCCGTCACCCGCAATGCATAATTCACCTATAACACCGATAGGTGCTTGAATACCGTTATTAAGCACGTAGAGCTGAGTATTTTTTATTGGTCGACCTATTAATACACTCGCACTACACTGTGCCAAATCACGTACATCACTGACGGAATAAGTTGTACAACCAACCACCGTTTCCGTTGGTCCATATTCATTAATATATGTCGTATTTGGTAGGCATTCACCTTGCCATTTGTTTACTATGGCTGTTGTTAGCTGTTCACCACCAATCACAATGCTATGTGCATGCAGACATGGTGTCTCATTGGTGAAAAATGGGAATAAACCATCTAAATGCGTTGGCGTTATTTTAAACATCCAACTATCGCCTTGCTCAAATAGGTACCAAGATAACAACTCGAAGGTGCGCAGCATGTCCTCAGGCAAAACCACCAGCTCTTTACCCGATACTAACGGTGTTAATAAACTTGTCACCGTTGCATCAAAGCTCAGTGGAGAGCTCACTACAGCCCCTTTATGGCCCGGCTGCCAATATTTCTTCGCATGACATAAATAATTAACAACACCTCGATGCTCAACTAATACACCTTTTGGTTTGCCAGTTGATCCTGATGTATAAATAACATATGCCAAGTGGTTTGACGTTAACGCTTGGGCTTTGCGATTCAAATTGTTTACTGGTAAATGGCCAAACATTGAATTTTCGCTAGCCTGTGTAGTACACAAGTCATCAATTTCAATCACTTGTGCGCTAAACTCTCGGTGAAGCGCGCTAAAAGCCGATTGAGTCAATATCAAATGGACATCAGCATCCTCAACCATAAACTTTAAGCGTTCTAACGGGTAACTTGGATCAAGCGGCACATACGCCCCACCCGCTTTTAAAATAGCCAACACCCCAACCACCATTTCCAATGATCGTTCAACACTCAACCCAATTAGAGTGTCGGGTGTAACTTGATGATCAGTGACTAAAGCATGTGCTAATTGATTGGCTTTTTCATTCAACTCATTATAAGTAAATTTAATGCCCTCAAACACCACTGCAATATGGCTAGGGTTGGCTCTCACTTGTTCTTCAAACAATTCATGGATACACATATCTTTTGCGTAATCACTGTGCGTCTCGTTCAGCGTATGCGTTAGGTGTTCCACTTCATTTTTCGGTAAAATCGATATTGCAGTCAGAGGCACATTTTGCTCAGCTTCTAAGCTTAGTAATAGACCGGTCAGTGCATGTATAAAATAGTCATGCAACATTTCAGCACTGGTACCATTGGCTGTTTGAATTGAAATATTAAAGCCACCAGATGCATCATAGTCATCAATATTAATGAATACAGCATAGTTATTTCTTTCTTGTGCCCCTAATATGTTGCATCCACTAATGATCTCATTCTCGCCTTGCATCTCATGAGAATGACGATAGTTTAAGACTGAGTTAAATAACCCTGAACCTAAAGGCGTTAGGTTAAGTACAGACGATAATGGCGTTTGCTCAACTTCAATCAGTTCCTGCAGGTTGACCGAAACTTGTTCTACAACGTCTTTAACATTTTGTCCGGCAACGGATACTCGAAGTGGCAGAGTATTAATGGCCATGCCCATTGTTCTTTGGCTGCTGGCATAATTGTTTAGCCTACCGGACAATACCGTACCAAACGCAATATCAGTGTTATTCGTACATTGCGATGCCACTAAAGACCAAGCCGTATGCAAAATCGATGAAACATTTTGCCCAATACGCTTTGATACATTACGCAGCATGGTTGCTGTAGAAGGTTTTACATTTTTACTAAACGTTTGTTCGTCACCCTCTATTTTTGAACTAAATAACTCTGTCTTATCTTCTAAACCTGCCAGTTTATCTTGGAAATATGTCACCCCTTGGTTTTCACTGTTTTTCATCTTTGCATAGGCAACAACGTTCCGATATGGGGTGGGCGAAAGCAGCAGTTCACTTTGTTGCCCCATAATCGCGGTTAACTCTTCAACTAAAATATCTAAACCGATATGATCAATGATTAAATGATGGTGCTCAACCAATACGATATATTCCGCTTTTTCCTCACATTTACCCACTTTCAGTTTAAGCAGTGATCCTTCTTGCAAGCACATTCTGGATTCGAGGTAACTTTCTAATTGTGCACGACCAGCTTCAATAGAGTCATATTCATCCAGCGTTAAATGTCTGATTTCAAGCTCACATTCTTTCAACACAACTTGAGTTGGTTCTGGTAAGTCTTCCCAGAAAAAAGTAGTTCTCAATGTATCATGTCGGTTTACCAGCGCCCTCATTGCATCAATAAACCGCTCGAGTACCGCTTTATCATGCAATTGTAAGGTAAACGATGAAAGGTATAAGTCTTCTTCTTTATCCATAATATGGTGGAAAAGCATACCCTCTTGTAACGGACTAAGTGAATAAATATCACTAACGTTACCCATCCCCCCAGGTACCTTACTAATCAATTGAGAAAGCTGAGATTCTGAAAGTTCGACCATGTTCAACTGCTCTACCGTTATAGCATTTCCCGATGAATCGATTGTATTTTTTGGTGGAACGAAGCACTCAACTTGATCATCATACCTTCGCATTTTATTCGCTAACGCTTGCAAAGAAATCGGCAACAAAATATCGCTTATATTTAAGAAGTACCCCGCCCGCTTAAGTTTTGATTGAACTTTTAATGCCAATAACGAATGCCCGCCTAATTCATAAAAACCACTTGTCACACTGACATTATTGGCCTCTAATTTTAGCTCATTAGCAATGGTATCCACCAATGCATGCTCAACATCGCTCTCAGGAGCTTGATACGTCGTTAATAAGAAGTGGCTGTCTATTGATGGCAGTGCTTTTTTGTCTATTTTGCCATTGAGTGTCAATGGCCACTCACCAACCACCATGATCACCGTAGGTATCATATAATCCGGTAATTGCGTTAATAGGCTTTGTTTTAACTGTGTGACTAACTCTAAGCGCTCGGTATCATCAAGCTCAGCACTTGACTTAATATACCCAACTAGCTGCTGACTGCCCGCCAACGCCTTCGCCATTACCAACGCTGAATCTACCCCAGAATGCGCCGATAACAGAGTTTCAACTTCTCCCAACTCTACTCTAAAGCCTCGTATCTTCACCTGATCATCAACACGGCCTATAAACTCCAAATTATCGTCAGATAAGTAACGTACTAAATCTCCAGTTCGGTATAATCGTTCCGAGCTATTCGGTTTACCCTGATCGTAATACGGATTGTCGATAAAGCTCTTTGATGTCAACTCTGGACGATTAAGGTACCCTCGGGCTAGCCCATCTCCTCCTATATATAACTCACCCACAATCCCCTTGGGAGTCAACTCTTTCTCATGATCCAGTACAAACAAACTGACATTACGTAAATTATTACCAATGTGAATATGAGATCCCTTTAGCTCCCCTACTGTCGCGCATACTGAGGCTTCAGAGGGGCCATAGGCATTAAATAGCCGATAGCTTTTACCCCAAGTATTAATGATATCATCAGCACATTGCTCTCCGGCGACAATCAGTGCTTTTAATGATAGATCACGTCGAAATTGGCTCGACATCAAAAATGCAGGGGGTAACGTAGCATGCGTAATTTTCTGCTCAAATATAAATTCAAGCAGGAGCTCACTGTTTAGTCGCATCTCTTGATTTGCTATCACGAGCGCCGCACCAAAATTCAGTGCCATCAACCACTCCCAAGTCGCAGCGTCAAAACTAATCGACGCAAAATGCAGCACCCTACTGTTGGAAGATACACCGAACAACATCGCTTGATTCAAGGATAAATTAACCGCACCTTGATGCTGTAGTAACACCCCTTTAGGTCGACCTGTCGAGCCTGAAGTATATATCACATATGCTAAATGAGATGACGTCAGCGCGAGTGATGATTTCGCTATATTTTTGATACTCTGGTCTTTATAAGAAGATTTATCATCAAGATGAATAACTTGAGTTGCGTAACCGCTTAATACTTCACTCACTTGTGCATGACTCACTATTATTGTCAGTCCCGCATCTTCTACCATATAGTCTAACCGCTCTTTCGGATAGCTAGGGTCTAATGGTACATACGCACCACCAGCTTTAAGTATTCCCAGTATCCCTATTATCATCTCTAGTGAACGCTCAACACATAACCCAATCAATGTATCAGGGGTCACTCCCTGCTGCTCAACTAAGTAGTGTGCCAATTGATTTGCCCGTTCATTAAGCTCCCTGTAAGTCAAAGTCTCATTGTCAAATATCGCCGCAATATTATCCGGATTATCCTGTGCATGCTGCTCAAATAATTCATGAATACACTTGTCCTTCGGATAATCCATTTCAGTATCGTTGTGTGCATATATTAGATGATTCATTTCATCATCAGACAGTAATGCTATCTGTGATAACGGCTGTTCGCTCGATTCAATATCTACAATCCCTTGTAACATAGTGACAAAGTGCGCAGACATACCCTGTATGAAACAAGGTTCAAATAGCGTGTTTGCATAATGCCACTGGCAAATAACTTCACCACGATTTTCAATACAATTTAAATGTAGTTCTATATCTGTCTTTTTATAATTCGGCTCTAAAATATCGATGTTCATACGACCTAGAGTCGTTATACTCGACTCAAATGCTGAGTAAGTAAACAAAGTTTGCGACACTAAATCTCCTGATATGGACGCAGTATTTACAATATCATTAAGAGGCAGGTCTTTATGTTCCATAACCTCACTCAGCATATCTTGATAACGCTGCATATTATTTGAAAAAGATACGTGACCATCCACTTGAAACCTAATTGGCAGCGTATTAACAAAGTAACCAACCAATGACTGTAGTTGTGCATCATCACGATTCGCCACTGGCGTCCCAATAACCACATCTTGCTGCTGACTATACCTTGATAGCAACACCGTAAAAGCAAACTGAAACAACGTATACATAGTCATATTGTACTTACTACACATTTTTTTCAATTTGCAAATTAACTGCTCATCTAATGTAGTACTCATTGTCTCGGCAATCAGGGAAGCATTAGCCTCTTTAGTCATACAACTCAAATTTAACGGCCCAGACACATCATTCAAGTAAGTAGACCAAAATGCTCGATCTG
This sequence comes from Pseudoalteromonas sp. MSK9-3, assembly GCF_003590335.1. Lineage (GTDB taxonomy): Bacteria > Pseudomonadota > Gammaproteobacteria > Enterobacterales > Alteromonadaceae > Pseudoalteromonas. The sequence goes on from NZ_MIET01000036.1 coordinate 29,967, forward strand.
CATCAGCAGACGGGTGGTTAAGGTAATAATTTTGCCATTGACTAAAATGCCCATACTCATGCTGTAAGCTTGGTAAACTGTATGTTTTTCCAGACTCCAGCGCACTATAAATAACATTCAGTTCTTGGTTAATAAGTTCTAATGACCACCCATCTGTTGCAATATGATGGCATTTAATGAATAGGTAATGCTCCGTATCGCCTTTACTGGCAACATGCGCTTTAAGCATCACATCTGATGCCAGATCAAATTCATGAGCTTGGAAGTTAGCAATCAGCGTATCTAACGCTGCTTGGCTATTGTTATTTATATGAATCACACTAGATTCAACAGCAAATGAATAATCGTCCAAACATACTGACGCTATCACGCCATCTTTTTCTTGGTAAGTCGTTCGCAATTGTTTATGACGTTGAATAAGCACCGCAAAAGCCTCATTTAATGCTTTAAAATCCAACCGACCGTCCAGGCGCAAAATACGGAAAAAGCAATAAGGTTGACCAGGTGTGACCTGATCTAACAGCCACATCTGACGCTGACCTTTTGAAATAATAGTGCCATCATCAACGGGCTGAGAGAACATTACAGATTTTTCATTTTGTAATTCTAGTCCCGACAATATTTCTATGATCTTTGACTTATTTTCCTTAATGAAATTTACTTGCTCTAGTTGCAAGACATCTTTTGGTGCATTGACTTTCAACTGGTTGTTATCAACGCTCAACATCACTTGATTATTCAGACAATAATCTAAAAAGGTACTAATATTCATAACTAAATTGCTCTTTTTTTTAGGCGGTAGCTAAGCTAGGTAAATGCGTCGGCTCACTTTGGCGTATCGCGAATTGCTCAACTTCTTTCACCGCGCCCGATTCCATTTTTATGACCTTATCGGCACAATCGAAGTACCTATCATCATGTGTGATGGCAACAACCAGCTTTCCTGCTGATCTCAGCTCTGGCAGCACTTCGGTATAAAAGAAATCTTTAAACTCAGGGTCTTGATCCGCAGCCCATTCATCAAAAATATAAATATCTTTGTCTTCCATCAAAGCCACAAGTAAAGCTAAGCGACGTCTTTGACCATCAGACAGTTTAGTGGTTGTGAATATATTACCAATGAGCTCAGTTTTTCCGGTCAGTTTAAACATATCCAAGTAGCGTTTTACTTTATCTTGGTCAATATCATCTGTGGGTATATAGAGCTTCTTAAATAAATGATAATTCGAAAAAATAACCCCAACACGCTCTCTTACTGCCATCAAATTCGTTTCTGTTATCGCGGTGTCATCAAATTGCACACTGCCTTGTGTTGGACGATAATGGAATGAAATAAGCTTACTTAATGTTGATTTCCCAGAACCATTACCACCGACAATAAAGTAAATATGACCTTTTTCGAACTCCAAACTAATGGGTTTAATCGCAAATGTTTCTTCTAATTCATCTGACTTATATTGATATTGCACATTTAAAAGAGATAGCGTTTGCCATTCATCTTTAACCGCATCAGCCTTGTTTAAACTATAAACCTCTGGCTCAAGCGTTTGTAATTGATGAATTCGCTCTAATGACACCTGTGCAATTTTTAGTGTTTGCATCATTGATAATATGCCTGCAATTGGCCCTGTAATATACAGCAATGCCATTACCACTCCGAAAGCGCTTGTACCTGAACTTAATAAATCACTTGGTAAAAGAAATACCACTCCCCCAATGACAAAAAAACAAATCATTTCACTGGCATTGCCTGCTAAATGGATAACCGCATCACCTTTCTTTTCTTTATTAGTCGAACTACTCAATGGTGCTGCAATCTCTTCCGCCAGAAACTTTCTGCCTTTGCTATGACTTAATTTCATTTCATAAGCACCAAAAATAAGTCCTCGGATACCTTCTTGTAAGATGTCTTTATCTTCACGAGAGCGAGTGTAGAGCCCTTTTGCAAATAACACTGGTAATTGAAATAACAACACACCAAATACTATCGCCACGCAAATAAAAGCAAACACCTGCAAATTTAGATAGGCTAAATAAGTGAGCATACCTAACACTGTCACAAAGGAGACGATCATCATAGGTATAGCAACGGCTGCATCTGTAATACGATTGACATCGTCAACTACGATCGTCAGTATTTTTGAAAAACCGATACGCTCAACGGTATCAACACCAAGCGCTTGTATTCGCTCTGCAACTTTTAACTTTAAATCGGCAGACGCAGACTTTGCAATATTATTCACAAATATTACCGATGTCACTTTCGTCAATAATATCGCAGCAACAAATGCAAAAAAGCCAGTGGAACCATCTTCCAAAATAACATATCCAGACACTTCCAGTTGTCCGTTTTCTAGTCCACTCAAAATAAAAGGAATAATCAAACTATAGAGTGCGCCCGATAACATCCCAAGGACCACGGCAAATATCAGTTGTCGCGGAGAAAAGTTATATAGCAACCTACTAAGTGAAGTTAGCTCTTTATTTTTATTCATTGTTTTGTGCCTTATTAAAATATCAGCTCTTCGCTATTTGAATCATTTACAATTGTCGCTTGGAGTAATTGCAGCTTGTTTTTATCGCGCTCAGAATCTATTTTCATCGCACACAATCGAATGGTTGGTGCGGTAAAAAATGCTGAAATTGATAAACTCACTTGAAAAACGTCATTCGCTTTGGCAACTAACTTACTCGCCAACAAAGAGTGCCCGCCTAATTCAAAGAAATTATCTTCCACTGAAATAGAATCAAGCTCAAACAAGTCACACCATAGATTTTGCATCGTTTTCTCTGTCGGCGTTGCCGGTGCAATATAAACACTTTTCAACTGCGGAATAGGTAACGATTTACGATCAATTTTCCCGTTGGCATTAAGCGGTAATGCATCCAGTTGGCTAAACAATGTCGGCCTCATTGAGACTGGTAAATGCTCAGTTAACTGCGCTTTGATTTGTGCCAAAGCGTCTTCACCGTCTACTCCGTGCTTAATACTGTAATACAGTACCAATAAAACATCGGTGTCATTCATCAATTGAGGATGCACAACACAGTGGGTTACTACACTTATGTCATTAACGCAGTTTTCGATTTCACCTAATTCGATTCTCACGCCTCTTAAACTGATCTGATTATCTAACCGGCCTAAGAACTCATAGTGACCATCCAAATGGCATTTTACTCGGTCACCCGTTTTGTATACGCGTTGCGCTGTGCTTTCATCATAAGTGAAGTGTTTATCCGTTTGCTGCTTGTTGCCAACATAGGCGGCTGCTAATGACAGTCCTGCCACATACAACTCACCACTTAACCCTTTAGGTTGTATCGCACCAAACTGGTTCATTACCAAGTAATTCACATTGGGATGAGGCTGACCAATACAGTAATTTAATGCTGGGACCGACGTTGGATCATAGCTACTGCTCACCACCGATGACTCCGTCATACCATATAAAACCCGAACTTCGACACCTTCACGCCAAGCGTGTATTTTTTTCAAAAGAGTGTCTGGTACGGGCTCACCGCCAACCAATAACAACCTCAAATCAGGGTAACAGTTATCACCATAGGCTTTCACTTCATCGATCCAAGGCCCCATTAGGCTCGGCACAGCATGCAATACTGACACCTGCTGTGTTTTTTCAATCAGTTGAGGCAATAAAGATACGTCATCTCGAGTAATAATCTCAATTTTCCCGCCACTTAATAATGGCACCAAAATTTCAAGCAATGACACACCAAAAGCTTGTGAGCCAATCGTTGGCATCGTGTCATTTTGATTAAAGTTAAATACTTGTTTATTTGCATGTAGTGAATAATAGATACTGCTATGCGGTACAGCGACTCCTTTAGGCACTCCAGTTGAGCCTGATGTATATAGCACGTAAGCAATGTCTTCTTCAGTCAATACCGGGTAAGCGACTTTAACTTCACTTTTTTGTAATTGCGCCACCGTCACAACCTCAAAAGGCGACTGCGACTTATTAATTGGAAAATGCCCATCTTGCGTCACTACACATGCCAATTCCGCATTTTGACAGATCTGCGCTACGCGTGCCTGCGGATAACTTGGATCAAGCGGTACATAGGTATAACCAGCACGCATAATAGCCAACATAGCGACCACCATATCGATGGATTTTTCCATGTAAACACCAATTCTGCTTTTGGGGGCATAATGAGTGTCCAGAAAATGGCTTGCAGCTCGAGAAATTCGATCCACCAACTGTCCATAAGTTAACTGCTCCGAATAATGGCTAATCGCTACTCTGTTTGCATAATCGCTTGCTTGTTCTGTGATCAACTCCGGTAAACTCTTAAAAACGGGGAACCGATTCGGTTCAATGATCTCAGCTGTTGCATCATGCTTAAAGTGAATACTTGAGAAAGCCATAGTCGGAGACGCAATGAGCTGCGCAATAAAATGCTCTAGATAACGCGCTAAATGCTGAACCCAATCATCACTAAATAAGTGCGTATTGTATTCCCATACAAACTCCAGCTGTTCGCCTTTTGTATAAATATGAATCGAGAAGTCGAACTTAGACACGTCCTGGTCATTATCCATGAGTTCTACTTGGCAGCCATCAAGACCAAATTGCTCTAATGCATTGTCTTGTGCAACTAACATAATTTGCACCAAAGGCAGATGGTTGGCTTGACGCTCTACATTGGCAAGTTCAACGATTTGCTCAAAAGGAACATATTGATACTGCTTAGCATTTCTCACTAACTTTTGACACTGAGTCACTGCGGTGGATAAGCTATCTTCCGCACTGAATTGGAATCTAAAAGGCAGCGTATTCGCAAACATACCCACCGTATTAGCAACATTCTCGCTACTACGATTCCCATAAACAGAGCCAAATACAATATCTTGGCTATCACTCATTCTTGATAAGTAACACGCAAATACCGATTGTAATAGAGAAAAACTAGACACGCCTTGTTCTTTCGCACATTGCTTCAACTGACTCGATAGGTCTGTATTTATCGTTTGCTTCCATCGCTTCCCTTGCACACTCAGTGTGGTAGGTCTAGGGTACTGTATTGGAAAGTTATGACAGCTTGACACGCCTTCCAATAGCGCCTGCCAATATGTAACACCTTCTTTTGCATGATCAGACGTTAAGTACGCCTGTTGCCAATCGCTGAAATCTGCATACTGCGCAACTCGATTAACCGTGCTACATGTTTGTGCATATTCAGCTGCGAGGGTCTGTAAAATCACCTTTGCAGAGAAGCCATCAGCGGCAATATGGTGAATATTAATGCTCAATACATAATAAGTGTCTAGTTCATAAACATGCACGCGAATCGGCCACTCTTTTGATAAATCAAAGCGATAATTTGCTTCACATTTCAGCGCCTCTACCAAAGATGCTTCATCACACAGTTTGGAGTGGGGTAAAACAAAATCATGCTGCGACTGAATATGCTGCGTCTCTTCTGGCTTGCTATATACCGTTCTTAATACGTCATTGTTCGCAATTAATCGATTAAATGCATGTTGCAGCTTTTCCAATTGCAGTGAGCCCGTAATTTTATACGCCACGGGTAAGTTATAATATGGCTGTTCTGCAAGTGACTCTAATAGATACATACTTTTTTGATGGCTTGTCATTTGTGCACTATAGGCGTGTGCTCGGGTGCATATTGCGACATCAAACACATTGCTTTTTTCACCACTTAAACCGATAATTTCATGCTTATACGTTTTAAGCGCTTGTATCTCTGAACTCGATAAAGCATCAACATGGCCTTCTAACACAAGCTGCCCATCTTGGCATTGCAAAGTAACGCCTTTTAGTGCCAATATTTCCAATAATTCCGCTAGTCTCATAATACTAACTGCCCCGCACTCGCAGTACTTTGTTGCTTACCCGCATGCAAGTTAGCCATACTTTGCTTAAGTGATACATGATCAGCCATAGCGCGAATACTATGATGCTCTAACAAATCTCGTTCAACCAAATCTAGGGCGTCAAAAATGCGACCAACCTCTGCCGCAATCTCTATTGCATTGATTGAGTCGCCACCCAATTGATAAAATGCCGCAGTAACAGAAGCCTGCTCTAATGCTAAGTGTTTACACCATACTTGATGTATGGTTTCCTCAATTACAGTGGCTGGTTGTACTATTTCAGCCATTTCAATGGTCGCATCTACACTAAACAAAGCTGGCATCGTATCATTTTGCCAATTTTCCTTAGCTTGCTTGCGCTGAATTTTCCCACTTGACGTCATTGGAATTGAATACGGTTTCAATAAAACCACTTCAGTTACTTGCACTTCACATTGCTGATAGACATGAGTACGAATACTGTCTGTCACTGCTTTATAATCCGCTTTTCTAAAGGCTTCTCGAGTTAACTCTGTCACTAGCACCAACTCTTCTTCACCCGCTTTCTCGACAGAAAATGCAGCACTATAACCGCTGCGTACAGCGTCATGCGCTTCACTTGCTGCATGTTCAATATCCTGGGGGTAATAGTTTTTCCCTTGGAAAATAACCAAGTCCTTATGGCGACCCGTTATATATAGCTGCTGATCTTGTAGTACTCCCAAATCACCCGTTCTCAGGTAAACAGGCTTACTTTGTTCACCATTGAGTTGGGTATAACTTTGTGCAAATACCTGCGCGGAAATATCCTCCAGTTTCCAATACCCTGACGCAACACTTGGACCTGCGAACCATACCTCACCGACCTCACCTTCTGGCAATTGCATTTTTGTATTGGGGTCAACCACACACACATGATGATCTTGCTCAGCATAACCACAGCTCACTAACTCACTTGTCAACACGGTGTGATTTTCATCAACTAAGTCTAATTTAAACGAACCAAGTGATGCTTTATCGCATACCAACATAGGGGGCTGATGATCTCGTGTCACACCAGTTATGAATACCGTTGCCTCCGCCATCCCATAACCTGGGTAAAAACCTTGGCCATCAAAACCACACTGTTCAAAACGTACTGAAAAGTCTCGTAATGTATCAGCATTCACTGGCTCGGCCGCATTATAAGCCACTTTCCATGATGACAAATCTAAATTATCTAGCGCTGAGTCTGATATTTTTTTAGTACAGAGGTTATAAGCAAAGTTAGGCGCACCACACATGGTGCCTTTGTAATCATGGATGGCTTGTAACCAGTTGATCGGTTCTCTTACAAACGTCGCTGGAGACATTAAAGTTGAGCTTGTTCCCAAGTATACAGGCCACAAAATGGCGGTCACTAAACCTAGATCATGAAACAGCGGTAACCAATTTACAAATATATCTTCATGTGTCGCACTGGCAGTATTCGTTAGGTGCGTCACATTTCCAATAATATTCTTATGGGAAATCATAACCCCTTTTGGTGCTCCTGTAGAACCAGACGTATACTGTAAAAAGGCAACTTGCTCTAACTCAAGTTCACTACTTTTATACCGTTCACCTAATGGTAAGATGTCTACTGCTATTGGCTGTACTTGCGCTTGTAATGCACTATCATGTGCAAAACATTCATTAATTTTATCCATTTCACTTGAGATAGTCAGTGCGACTTTTGCATCACAGCTTTGTGCTACCTTCGTAATTCTATCTACTTTATTGCTCTTGCTGGGCGGGTATAGAGGAACCGCTATAATACCCGCGGCTAAACATGCATAGAAAGTAACGACATAATCTAACCCTGACGGAAACAAAAGTAATACACACTCGCCAGGTTGTGCTCTTAGTCTAATTTGCTCGGCTCTTAACTGCACAGCCTCCCACAACTGGCTATGACTTAAACTGACTGGTGTTAAATCTTTATCACTTAAAAAACGAAAAGCAATGTCATGTGGCTTATCGAGACTGTTTTTTTCAAGAAAATCTATAATCGTGTACTTCATGTTAACCCCTAATATGCGCCAGCTAGTTCTAATTGCTCAAATAAATTTTGGATACTTGTTTTTTCAAATTGTGAAGTACGCTTTTTCTTCTCGATAAATTCAAACATCGTGCCGGAGTTTTTATCTCTGAGTGTGAAAATCTGCTTCAACTGATCGCCATGAATAATATTGGTCGAAAACTGTAAACCAGTCTGCATTAAACGGGATTTTGCCTCTTCAACATCATCAACTTCAATGGCCACATGTTGTACACCAGGACCATACTCTGCAACAAACCTAGAAACTTGAGATTCTTTATTCGTACCTTGCACCAATACGATGGTAAAACCATTACCACATAATTCGGCTGCTAACATACCTGAGAACTGACCTTTTACTTCTCGTTGCTTTAGTAGTTCAAACCCTAAAATACCGCAGTAAAAATCAATGGCTGATTCTAGATCTAAAACCGCAATGGCCAAGTGATCGATACGTGTTGCATGATTTAATATCTGTTTCATTTTATTCTTCCTTACTTGCACATATAACAGCCGACTTATTGATCATGAGTTTTAATTTCTATTTTTATTCATAATCTTGGTTTAAGTGGCAATTAGTTAATTTCAATATTTAAAAATTGCTCTCTCCAGCTGCTGGCTGTTTGGCTATATACAGTCAGCAGGTTTATGACTAATCTAAAAAGACAATTCCTGAACAGTGTTACGACTTGCGTTACTGACTAATCTCCAACGCGTTGCCAACGATAAACCCAATTAAAATGCACTGGTACAGGGCCCGTCGTAAGCGGTTCACCCCAAGCAGTCGCGTTGTATGTTGAAACCAATTTATTACCGTTGCTATGTAAAAACTTAAATTTACGTATATGACCAAACTTTAAAGTACTCTCGTCAGTCCCAATCAGTTGCAGTTGGCTTTTACAAAGTTCTAGCTCTGTTACTAATACACCATCATGTTGCTCACATTCAAAGCTCACAATTTCTCGCTCATCTGTGACAGCCCAAAAACCACTAAAGCTAATTGGTCCAGCTTGAATAAGTATTTCACCATTCTCTTTGAAATCAACATCAACCGTTGATAACCCATCCGTATTCTCAAGCGTAAAGCGACCAGGTACTAATGTGTTAGGATCAACGTATCCTTGCGTTAAGAAGTCATGTCCGTATATATCATTACTTTCATTTTGATAAATCGCACTGTAGCCACCGAGTACAGTTCCTGTAAACCCTAAGTCCCAGCTTATGCCATTAGCTAAAGCAACATGCACTTGTTGATCATTCTTATATTCCCAAGTGAATGTCTGAGTATTCTCTGCATTGTCACTACTTGGATCTATAAACGAAATCACGCCTGTATTTCCTTCATGAAAAACAATCTGGTGACCTGCACCATCCGCCGATGCACTAAAGCCTGCAGGTATTTTAGAATAGTAAGTCTCATTTAAGTTAATGCTAAGATCGCTTAGCAGCGCAACTGACTCTTTTGTCACTATGGTATGGCGCTCTGTAACCTTAAACTGTGACAAATCTAATTGAGATGCGGTTAAATTATCCGGCATAACTATCTTACGTGTGATCAAATAGTCAATAACGACACTATCACCGAGTCCACTTCTCAATACAACATCACTTATTTGACTTTCCACATCTAATAACACATCAGCTTCATTCGCCACTTTAAAGTGCTGTGGTTCACTTAATGTGGTACCTTCATGTTTATCAAATATGATGCTGTGCCCCGATTGCTGAGCAGCCCCAGACAAACGCACATATTTGTGTGTTGATGCAGTACTAATTGGAAGCAATAAATTAACCACATCATCATTTAAGACCACTTCCAAAGGGCGATCAAAATTATCTGATAACTTCAAAAACTGTTTACCCGCATGCAGCTGTGTATCACTAAATTCATTTCTAACAACCTGATCTGAAGTCGTACTTTCGTAAACTCCATCTAAGTCCCCGTCTGTTTTGATTTCCCAAGTTGCAGCAGTGATATCTGAGCCGCTTAATGTAATTTGTTTTTTTGCACTCACACTACAATAATCTAACGGGACGATACCACATGTTCCGTCAACGATATTTAGCGTCACGATCCCTGTAGAATCTAAACTCCAATGAAACTTTTGAACGATGCCATCATGACTATACCGCCCTGTCTGTAATTGAGATTGTTGCACAAACGAGTTAGAGAAAACTTGATTAAAGTGACTCCCATGAAACTCTATCTGTGCCGTATCTCCCTTCCAGCTACCCAATAGCGCATATTCACTTTCAACTTTAAATGCTTTTTTCTCACTTGCGACTTGTGTTTCATAATATTGTTGGCTGCCGCACCCTGCAACTAATGCTAAAGCGCCTAATATAACCATGTATTTCATGTAAACTATCTCCTATTCATATTTATCGGTCAGCGACAGCAAAGTCACTATGTGCACCTATTTATCGACAGTCACTCGCTGTGCTAATACGCCACTAAATAAACGATTTAAAAAACCAACTTCAGTGTTCGATAACTCACCCATTACCTCTTTTAGCGAAATATATAATTTCACATACTGGTATTTCTCTTGGATCAGCTGAATCTTCTCTGACATTAACCGAGCGCGGTTATCTAACACTCGACTAAATGGCCCTAGACCACTGAAGTATTCATCTTCTGAATTTTTCAATGCTAATTCTACCGCCTCAACAGCCAGACCATTCGCAGCTAATGAGTGTGAAATTGCACGCAAAGTTCTATGGTTTTTCAATATTTGCTGCTTAACCTCCAACTGTTTAAGCTTTTTCATGTATTTCGCGCGTTCCATAGAAAGCTTTGCTTCGCTGCTCGCAGAGCTTACACCTCCACCATTATAAATTGGCATTTCCAAATACACGCCAATATTCCAACCATGCCGATTTAATGTATCAGGGTGCTGAAAGTTGTACGTCGAATCGGTATTACTATCGGTGTAACTCAGCCGACTCGTCACAGTAGGCAAGTGCTTCGCCTTTTTTGCTTTCCAATTCTCATTGGCAACCGTCAAATCTAAACTCGCAAGTTTAAACCCCCAGTTATTCTTAAACTTTTTTTGTAAATGTGTGATTGACTCAGTGGGATTATGCAGTACAGGTATTTCACCAGATACAGCATGAATAGCATCTACATCAACTTGCGTAATTAAAGATAACTGCTCAAAAGCCAAAGCGAGATCATTTTTTGCAAGTATTTCATCAGATTCAACTTTGAGCTGCTGTGATTCTGACTCTTTCAATTCACTGATTTTGACTAAGCCCACCGCATAGCGATTAGTAATAATACTATTTTGCTTTTCATACGCATCTAGCGTCTCTTGAATAAAGAGTAACTTCTCTTGCGCTTCTACTACATCTAAGTATGCTGATAAAAAATCACTGGTATAGGAAGACAATGCTTGTTGAAATTTGACTTTGGCCTGAGTCGAGCCGTACTGACTACCTTTATAATCATAGTAGGCTGGCAAATCAAATAATCGCTGACTCAACCCTAATTCATATTCCGCAGCATCCGATGCTGATTTTTGCGCCCCTTTATATTGCAATAGATTATGAGTATCTAACGCTTGTGTTTGAGCATCATAACGCACATGTGCTGATAACTTTAACTGAGGTAATAGCTGCGCAAAAGACTGCTTCTCACCCTCTAACCCCGCCAAATATGCAACACGCTCAGCATTGACAGACAAGTTATTTTTAACCCCGTTACTGTATAGCTCGATAAGCGTACTGCCATGAGCAGCGCTCATGTATGTCAGTGACATGCAAAGACAAATTAGATTAAACTTCAACGAAACCCCCTACCTCTAACGATAAATCGATCTATCTCACGAGTGAGATATTGAAATAATAAAGACACGCCATAATTACTTGAAATTCTAACGCTGTCTGCCAAATAAAAATAAATTAAACCCGCTCTGTTTACGCCGCATTTGTCGCAAGCTGAGTTTCAAAGTAAAGATTTAACTGAGCTATAACTTGATGAGGGTGCGTATCAATAAAAAAGTGCCCGCCTGAACATTCAACCCTAGAAAAATCAGAAAAATACATACCCCACATATCAATTTCTTCATCAGAAATAGCATCATCTTTACCAAATAACACGGTGACCGGCGAAGGTATATTCACGTTTCCTTTATAGCTATATTCCCCTGCGACTTTAAAGTCAGACCTTAGCATTGGTAAATGCAACTCTATTAATTCTTTGTTTTCAAGAATTTCCGCAGGTGTTCCTTTCATGTCTTTTAATTCTTGAATAAAATCAACATCAGGTAGCTCGTAAACCTTCCGATCAAAACATTTTCTTTGAGGACCCGCACTCCCTGATGCAAAGAAATGCAACGGAGGCTTTAAACCAGCTCGAATAGCGCGGATGATTAATTCAAAACCAATCCGGCTTCCTAAACTATGACCAAAAAGAATATAATCAGAGTGTAATATCGGTGCCAGTTCACTAAATAATGATTCAACCAATGATGTCATATCAGCAATCGGCTCTGCGGAAAAATGAGATCCTCTTCCTGGTAGTTGAATAATATTAAGTTCAACATTGTCGGGAAGCAAATCTACCCACGGATAGAAGACAGATACGCCACCGCCAGCATAAGGGAAACAAATTAATTTAACATCTGCATTCGGTCGAGGTTTTGGCGTGACGCACCATTTGCTCATTGTGCTCTGTTTCTTATTGAGAGTATACATGTCAGATTGCTCCATTAGTTTAGCGGTTGGATTAAATTCTCAAGGTCCATTTCCAACTGAGAATTGACTGCTTGTGAATGTAAAAATACACCGTCGGCACCATCCAGCTTTCCGCGAGAGTAACCTTGTTCATATGCCCATTTAACTAACTCAAGCTCTTTTCTAGATAGTGATTTTGCTACTGGCATGCTGCGATCCTTTGTCTTGTTATATAGTTTTACGTATCTTTTTTCATCAGACTCATTGAACATTGCTATTACACCTTTATAAGTAAGCACTATATAAAATGAACATACATGGGCTTTTTAAATACGGCATACACATACTTCATTTTTCATATTTGTTTAAGATTAGAGAGAAGTTATTTACGTATTGTCTTCATCTCGTCAACAGCACCTAGATTACACAGGAAACCTAAAAAGTTGAAATTATGAAATGTTATCTAACCTCTAAAAAAAAATAAAATAAAAGAACGCAAACGATTGTTTTTAATGCTTAAAATAAAAAATATAACGAAACCGAATATATAACAATTACAAAAACAAAAAATATTAGTGCAATCCTTCATACTTTTTGATGCAACTAAAAAACAAATAATACTGCTTGTCAGACGATATGTGGCCGGGCGAAGACTTTAAGTATTAAAAGTCATATTATCAATCATTAAATAAAAAAACAAAAACAATAAAAACAATAGCTAATGACAAAAAAAGCAAAAACCAGATAATAAAAAGCATCAGTCAGGCCTTTGCCATCTGCATTTTAATTTTTTTAAGCATGATTTAAATAAATCCTTAATTGTCAGACCAGCCATCACCTCGTTCAAAATCTCCCTATCTATTAATATCGTAAAATGAACGGCCAACTTTCATCATCTGTACCTATAAGCACTTGGAATAAAAAAGGTAACAGCAATTCCTGAGTGGCCGAACAATCTTGATTCTGATATAATCCAGCTATTCAAAAATAATAATTAACGACATGCATCGTAGACTGATGATACAACAAGTCATGTTATGTCGAACATTTATCATGCAAGTGTTCCGTGTTTCATGACCTAAACATGTCACACACTTGGCAAAACCACAATTTACTTGAGCAACAGAACTATGGTAGAAAAACTAGATCAATTACTATTGGCCAGCGTTAACAATAAAGAACTGTTTCATATTGAATCATTTGAGTATAAATCACTTTTTCTTAGCTCAGTTCAACCAGACGATTCAAATGCTAGGTTTATGCCGTGTATTTTTATTGAAGACGAGCATGCAAAGCAATTTATTACACGCAATATCACCAAAAGACAACTCAGTGAGATTTACCAAGCTGAAAATCATGTAATGATCGGTAAGTCTTGTATTATAAATTGTCTAAAATATGGATCTAATGAATGGAAGAAAGCCAATACAACTATCGAGTCCATCGTTGAGCTTGGCGAAAACATCTCCGTTTCAGAAATGATTCAAGCACCGACCGTCTATCCAACAAATGATGGTCATTATCAAATACTCACTGGGCACCGTCGATTTTTCGCATTAGTGTTTGCATATGGTTTCTCTCATGTTGCACAATTTAAAGTATATGAAAACAAACCACTGCTATCGAAAGTAAAGCAGTTCCAGGAAAATGCGAGTCGCGAAGACCTGCCTCAATACGGTAAATTACAAGCATTCTTGTCTGCCATGAGAGAAATCGATTCTCTAGACCAAGCACGTCTAAAGCTGGGAGATAAAAAGCTAACCGTTAAGGATAAAGCGAAGAATTTAGGGATTTCCATGGGTGCCTTTGATAATTATAATGTTTTGACTCGATACCCAGAAGTCATCGAAGCCTATGAAAAAGGCCTAACAAACTCATTTGTCGGTACAAAAAAAATCGTCTTAAAAATTGAAAACGATTACAAAGTACAACACGATAAAAAGCTACTCAATTTATCTGACAGAAAGTATATTGGCGATCTCATTGAGCAGCAATTAGCAGGGAAGAAAGCCGCCAAAAAAGTCACCACGACTTATAACTTAAAAAATATTCACTCTGTCGATATATTAAAAACATTACTTTTTAGCAATGTTGCAGATCTAAACCTTGAATTAGACTGGGATAATTTAGATTGGAATAATGCTCAAAGTGTTAACAATGCACTGTCTGAACTTATTGCTACACTATCAAATCAAAAAGACATCGACCTCTAACGAGACAATCATTACTATGCGAAAGCTTGACGGTCTTTTCGTCCAGCTTTCGCATAGTTGATGTATCCTTTTATAAAGCCGCCGCAAGCAACCTGTTAGCAGGTCTCCACTCGACACACCTACACCCTCGAGCAAGAAGCTTTAATCAACTTGATTTTATCAAAGTCGTAATGTTAAATTTGCGATGACCTCACAAAAACCGAACCTTTTTCAGGTTCAATTGTTACATTTTATATAGGTTAAAGCATTGAAATACGCTGCTATTGCTATAAAATTGTAAGTGGCTAGGTAAGTAAAAGGACGATATCATTAAATTCAAGCTTCTCTCGACGTCACAGTTCAAGAATGAGTGGATATTGTCAACGCTTGTATGGACGATAATTATTATGTTGTTATCGATACTTACAATCATCCATGATGCGCTCGTGCTCACTCAGCATCAATTTGACAATCACCCTTTATGGGCGCCGCAAGAGTGGGGATTATGGTACTTACTGACCCCCATAACATTTCGTTTACTCAATCATTTATACGATCCAACTCAGGCAACTAAAAAACGACCCTATATTCTCGTTGGCTTAGTGATTTTTTGTTGTTCAATGACCTACCAAGCTATTTTTGATTTTTACTTTTACCATGATGAAATCTCAAGAACTTTGGTCTACTTCGCGCCATCTCACCCTGTTGTGATTGGTATTATTATGGCGATATGGTATCACTTCCTAAAAGAACAGCCAGCAACAGAGCATCATGCTCAAACACTGTTAGTTGATAGCGGTAAAGATAAAGTAGTTTTACCGCTCGAAGACATCATAAATATTAACTCAGCCAGTAACTATGTCGAAATTTTTACCCATGAGAAAATGTATTTAAAGCGCACGACATTAAAGGAAATTGAACAACGCTTGCCAGCCAAGTACTTTATACGAACCCACCGTTGCCACCTTATTAATATAAACTATATGGCGCGCATACAAACTTCCCTAACAGGCAGTCTCAGTATCGTGATGAAAAATGGCCAACCAGTCAACCTGAGCAAAACCTATAAGCATCAAGTCAAACAACTCTGGCATGATGCTGCGTAATTGTCGTTCTCAATAGCACACTTATTCACTCCTCCCAATATGGTAGGGGTGAATAGCCCTATTATATAACTCCCCCCAAAACTCGTCCCAATCATCCCTAAGACTTTGAAGTAGTTAGTTTGTTTATATTTAATAACTAGAGAAATCATACCGAGAGAAAGGAGCCGGTTTTGTATACTCGTTTCAAGCACCTATGTAGCTACTTATTTATAGGTTTGGCTACATGTACCACCCATAACGCCATAGCTAACACCACAAGTATGAGCACACCCAAAGTCCTCAATGCCAACCATTGGGGTCAATTCAGTGCCCAAAACGCGCTAGACATTATTGAAAATGTCCCAGAGTTTACCCTGGTAGAAAAACCCAGTGAACGGGGCTTATCAAACGCCACTGTCAATATTCTTATCAATGGGGTTCCTTCAATCCCAGAACATAACTCTCCTCAAGCGTATCTCAAGCAAATACCCATTGATCAAATTAAGCGTGTTGATTTCTATAACACCAATCATCCTTTCTCTGTTGCAAGCCAATTCTCACAATTGTTCAACATCATTACCCATAAAAATAATAGTCAAACCTCCCTATACACTGAATTTGCGCAACAAGCGGATAGAGTCACGTTAGATAATATCGCACTCAAAATAGCCATGCCTTGGCATGGCTGGAATCATCAGTTTAGTGCCAATAGACAAAACACATTCTATATATCAACAGCTGATATCTATGAACAGACTCCAGATAATATAACCAATCAGATCGGGGATGAATCATATAAAGAAAAAGATAAAAGTCACTCGCTCAGCTTGACTAGCCGCTTAGAAAATCAAAAAAACTTGCTGCAACTTACGGTTAATAATGAAAAAAACAACTATCATGAAAATACGCTCAATCTATTTTCTACAAAATCAACACAGCTACTTCTGGAAAACACTCAAAAGTCGCAGCTAAACGTTGGCGTCGACTGGCACTATAAAGGCCTGAGTACATGGCAATTACACAGTGTGGCTTTGCTTAGAAATATACAGGATACAACCCATACCCACGCTACATTCTTCAACTCAACAGCACACAGTCGTCCGCAGGATTCGAGTGTGTTTATGCAAACTCAAAATTGGCGTGAACTGGCGGCAAAAGTCATACTGTCCCAAGCCAACCATGCCTTATCACCCGAGCTGGGTATTGCCTATAGTCGTAATGAGCTCATAGCGAGTACATTGCCATCCAACGCACAATCGCCACACTATATACCCAGCGATATACAAGAAATTCGCTATGAACCGTATGTCAAATTACAGTATGCATTAAATCAAAATTGGCAAGTGTACGCGCGGATCAATACTGAAAGCGCCAAGTTAACAACCCAAGGGAATGACAGTTTCGAATTTAGCAAAGTGTATATTAAGCCGTTTATAAGAGTCAGTTTTAATAATAAAAGTACCGTATCTATTTCTGCAACAGTGAAACAACAAGTTAAACAACTTGATTTTGAACCATTTATAGCCAGTGAAGAATCAAACTATAGCAGGGCATTCATCGGTAACCTTCGCTTAAAGCCGATGAAATATGATGAGTTTGAAATGCAAGCCAATTACGCACCAAACACACTCGTAAATATTAATCTAAACACCTTTTATCAATGGCAACGTGATATCCACGAGTACACTTTATTGTCTGACACTGAAGTTGGCATTGGTAACGCAGGATCCGCCCAATATTTTGGGACTGATTTACAAATAACACTTCAAACCGATAAAATTGTACCCAATAGTCGTTTAGAAATGACGCATACTTATCGACATGCCATATTTAACGACTTTATTACGGGAGAACGGCCAATCACAGGCCTAACACCTCACCAATTTGAAGTCGACTTTGTACATGAAACCAATCGTCTATCCTGGGGAGTGAACTATCAAACGCGCAACCTTTACACCGAGTTTTATTATGACGAAATTTACACTGAGCAAACAGGGCCTACATTAAACGTATTTACGGAATTTAACCTAAATAAAGATACCCATATCAAGCTTGCCGTAACGGCGCTTAGTGACGAAAAAACAATATTCCAACAACAATGGTTTAATGTTAATCGCGCAGGGACGCTGAGCGATAGCCGTACTTTGTATGATGTCGCCAAGCCAAAAATCACCTTATCGATAACACACTCTATTTAATTGCCCTCAGGCTAAAATATATCATATTCCCTTTGGTTAATAAAAAGGCCAAAGGGAATATTATCCACAATAAATCAACATTCTTAAGTTCAATAATTTAGATAAAAAAGACCAAGTCACAAGATTGCATTACCTAAGCACAAAAAAGTATAAAAATCACGCTAAACAGTAATGATTTGCAATACTATCCGTGTTAGCATAATCCTATAAATGCAAATAAAAATAGTTATTAATTAAAGGAAACCATGAAGCTCTCTACTCTCTCTATTGCACTGCACGCTACTTTTTTATTCCCAGCAATCGCACTATCGAATACCACATTAGCAGTGGAAGCTAAGACACAAAACGATGAAAAAATTGAAAACATCGTCGTTACAGGTCACAAAATAGCTCGTAGTTTACAAGAAACTACCACCAGCGTTGCCGTGTTAACTGCAGAAACGATTGAGCATCAACAAATCAATACCTTTACAGATGCCTTAGTTAATACAGCTAATGCACATGCAACCGATTATGGTTTTAGTATTCGTGGTATTGATGGCTCGAACGTATCAGGTGATGGACACAGCGCTCTTGCCAGCGTCTATATTGACGGCGCCCCCATCCCTCAAGGACTCATTCGAAATGGTACTTTTTCTACATGGGATGCAACGCAAATAGAGATACTTCGAGGCCCACAATCGACCTTGCAAGGGCGTAACTCTTTGGCCGGCGCCGTGATCTTAAATACCCAACAACCAAGCTATGATAAAGAAGGGCATTTTAAACTGACGCTCGGTGAAAATAATAAGCAAGAAGCCGGTATTGCATTTGGTGGTGGCTTAATAGACGATGAGCTTGCTTTTAGGTTTAGTGGCGAAGAGAAACGTTACGATGGTTCTATCACCAACCTATACGATAACAGCCACTCTGATACTGACAACGAACATACATATCGTCTTAAACTCCGTTATGAACCAGCTGGTATGGAAAACCTATCTACTATGCTCAGTGTTATGAACGCTGAACGCAAATATGGAGATGCCAACCTGACGAAAGACGCCGGTGCAGATTCCTTTAGCAATCGTTCAACCTCTTATAACGACACGCGACAAAGGCAAGTCAAAACAGATCTAGTATCTCTCTCTGTCAATTATGATATCAATAGCCTCATCTCACTGGCATCTTACACCACCTATTCAGATGTTGTTGAAATCTACTCATGGGATTCAGATTACCCGCAAGGTTATGGTAACGCACCAGTCGTTGATACAGGTAGTGCGACCTTCTACAACAATGAAGAAAAAACACTAACACAAGAATTCAGAATAAACTTTGACCATGAGAATTTTAGTGGTGTTGCAGGTGCCTATTATTTCAAAAGTGAGCAGGAAGAAGTAAGTACCGGTTTTAACAATTATTCATTGGCTCGATTAGGCCTATCTAGTAGCGCTCTTCAATCACAATATAAGCTCAGCCCACAAATTGCTGATTTAGTCTTAGGGCAATATGCTGACTTTAACCCAGCAAAAACAAAAGTTTACTCATTAGCAACCAGCAATATCACCAGCTATGCTCTTTTCGCTGATGGCGTTTGGCATTTGAACGAGCAATGGGACTTACTTGCAGGTATTCGCTTTGATAGAGAAAAACAAGAAAATACCAGTGAGGCACAATACGATATCCTTAACAAAAACGCCTTACCTAACCCCAGTAGTTATATCGGCACGCCATATGAAGGGGTAGTACCACTGATCAGTGGTATAAACGCGTTGGTTGTTGGCCTTGCAGATAGTGCATCGCAAATCGCGCCATTAAGTGATGCTTCATTCAGTACCGTGTTACCAAAGGTGGGGGTGAGTTATCATGTAAATGATGATATCTCCACCACATTCACTTTTCAAAAAGGCTATCGTTCTGGCGGCGTAGGTGTAAACCAAGCCCGTGCGAATGTATTTGAGTATGAACCTGAATCAACGGATAACTACGAACTCTCAGTGCGCTCTACTTGGTTAGATGGTAAGCTCACAGCCAATGCCAACCTGTTTTACCTAGATTGGAAAGATCAACAAGTATCGGTCCAGCTTTCCCCTAATAACTTTGATACACAAACGGTTAATGCGGGTACTTCTGACGTAAAAGGGTTCGAATTAGAGCTCAATTATACGATCAATGATAATTTAAAAACCTATGCCGCAATTGGTTATGCTGGTACGGAATTTACTGATTTTACCATTAAGATCCCCAACCAAGATGGCAGCAACACCAATTTTGATCTATCGGGTCGTCAGTTTCCTGCTCCACAAAGAACGCAAAATATTGGACTCACTTACCAAGACTCAATTGGATTCTTTGCCAATCTAAATATTAGCTATGCCAGTGAATCTCCAAACAGAGCAAACCCATACCGAGATGGTCTAGAACCAGGTGATCTGTATTTTGATCTCAATAACGATGCAAGAACAATCGTTGATATGCAATTAGGATATGAGTGGAATAACTATGGGATTTATCTTGTAGGCAAAAATATCACTGATGAAGAGTATTACGTCGCACATAGAGCACGGAACCCTCGCATTGGTAAACCAAGCGAATTGTCGCTTACATTCCGCGGTAATTTTGATTGGTAATATAAAACCGCTCGTAAGTAGCGACTTTACAACCGACAAAGAGATGCTCAATTAAGTGACATCTTTTTGTCGTTTTAACTGAGTCATAAATATAATAAAATTTGAGGGAATAACCATGAGCTACTTTTTTTTCTTGCCGGCCTATTGGTTGTGCGGGGTCTTGCTATACAGAGCAAGTCCTAGACAATCGTTTACACAAACAAAGTCAACGGCACGAAAACTCAGTCTAACATGTACTGGAGCCGTCATAGTGCTCACTGTTTTAATGCTACTGAATAGTAAGGCTGGTCTGGCTACAGCTTTACTTACTCCTGTAATTTTATTTATGTTTTTTGTCCCTGCGCCTGTTTTTTTATTATCTCACCGACCAACATGGGCATGGCCAAGCCTGATATTTGTCACCCTACTGAGTTTACTTTTTCAATTACTTGGAGCTGACCATGTGGCATAAAACAATTGCAGGCTTGCTGAGTGGCTTAATCGTGATGATATTAGTCCCGAGCAGCATCAGTTTACTCTTTCCAAATTATATCGGGGTAGTACTGGCATTAGGGCTCATATTTGCGCTCAGTGCCTGGGCGGGTGTTATGACTTGGTGCTATGCAGCAGATAACAGCAAGCAAGCGTGGTTGAGGGCTGCTAAAGCATCAGTACCTACCGTCATTATTTTCATTGGTATCTTTTTCACTGCAGCGGGGCCAACAGTATGAATAAAAGTACATTAAAAAACCTAACGCATGCACATGCTTGGTTAGGACTTATTATCTCTGGCGTATTGATGATCGTGTTCGTCTGCGGTTCATTATCATTTTTCAGATATAATATTGTGCAATGGGATAGCCAATATCATGCCCCCGCCCCACTGGCTGGAGAAGTGGCATCTGTTGCCACCATCCTAGATAATATTAGCGCCAAAAATTACAATATCCCAACGCATCACAATCTACTTATCTCTTTGCCTACGGATGAACAGCCCTATTATTACACTGCCTTTGAAACAGAAACAGACGATGGCCACCATCAAGATCACCAACTTAACTTCGATGCTAATACTGGCGAACAGCTGGCTGTAAATACAGAGCAGTTCTATCTGAGTGATATGCTTTATATGCTGCATATCAGTCTCTTGCTGCCATATGGTACAGAAATTGTCGGGGTGATCACTTTACTGTTTTTTGTCATGGTGCTATCTGGTATTTGTATGGTGTTAAAGAAGCTAGTTAGCCACTTCTACCAATACCGTCTCAAAAGAAATAAAGATACCTACCTTGATGGACATACCTTAATTGGCATTTCTTCTTTACCATTCACATTCATTTTTGCACTCACTGGGGTGATGTTTAATTTGAGTATTTTATTACAAGCAGGATTTGGCTTTGCAGTGTTTAAAGGGGACATTCCAGCCTTAATTAAAACTGCTGGCTTTTTCGATTTACCGCATGTTGAAGCCTCTGGAAATTCCATTAGTCACAACTCGGTGGATATAATCGTGCAAAAGGTTCGCGCCGACTACCCAGAGCATAAAATAGTCGTAGTAAATTTGTATGGCGCGGGGGATGAAAATGGCGTGGCTGAAATTAGATTACAAAAACACCACGATTTAATACCGACGACCCATGTCACCTATGCCTTAAAAGATGCGGCTAAATTGGCAGACTATAACGCGATTGAAGCGCCCACAGCAGCCACATACACAACGCTTAGCAGCTTGCACTTTGGTGAGTTTGGTGGGATCACGTTAAAGTTTGTTTATTTCATCCTAGGGTTAGGTTGTTGTTACCTCATTTTATCGGGTAACTTGATCTGGCTTGAAAAACGGGAAAATAATCGTCAGCAAAGTAAAAGGGGATTGGCCTTTGTGAAAGCCATGACCTTAGCGCTCTCAACTGGCACTTTAATTGCCGTGGCGTGTAGCTTTGTTGGAACTCGGTTTGCGCCATTGAGCTGGCCTCGCACCGAACTGCTACCAACCTTGTTTTTTTGCGCGATCGGGATCAGCCTCATACACGCCCTGTTTAATAGCATTAAGCATCAAGCCATTCGCCGAGCAATGGTACAACAGCTCGTGTGTGCCGCAATTCTATTTGCTATATGCCCACTGTATGATTTCATTCAGATTGTGTCTGGTTATACACCGTATGCCTACCTGCAGCTCGACGTATTTCTCGTTAATGCCGCACTTTTATTAACTGCATTATTTTGTTTTTCTCTTGGAAAATATCAACATGCAACAAGACCTAACGCCACAGAAGAATCGCTAACAATGAGCCGCTCTGTCAGTTAATTTAAGCAAAAAAATAGGGCTGAATACCAGCCCTATTTTTTTTCTTTAAATTGCTAAACTACTTATTGCACTGGTGCAATTTCCCACACCGCAATTGACCCTGATATTTCGTTACCAACAATCAATAATGGATTACCTGTGGCGCTCTGCTCTGCCGGAACAAAAGCCATACCTTCAGGCGCTAAGTCGCCAGTGATATCTTCCCCTTCTAGTGTGCCTCTATTATAAAAATAATCGACAAACTGCACATCATACGGGTTAGTGATGTCATACATCATAATGCCGCCCATACGCTCTAAGCCAACAAACGCCAACTGCCGGTCACCCACTTTACCCAGTGCTAGTGCTTCTGGTTCAGCGCCTTTGGCATCTGAGCGAGTATCGCCTTCATTCTCATCTTCATCATTATTAAATGCTGCACCATGCACCGAGGCAGTAATGCGGGCTATTTGGTCGCCCGAATCAAATACCACCAGCCCATTCTCATCCCAAATCGTAAATGAACGTGCGCCGTAAGTATAAAGTTGTTCATACACACCATCATTATCGGCATCCCCTTTCACCGTGCTCACTTTTAGGCGGCCAATGTCATTATTATCGTTATTTAAATAAGAAAAATTGTTGCCCAGTGTTAAGTCTTTTGCCCTAATTTCATCCGTGTAAGACAAGCAGCCATCACCTTCATCAAACTCTAAGCCACCCTGATTTAAACAGGTCGCTTCATCGCTGGTGTTAAAAAAGTATTCTCGACCATCGCCTTCGTTCGCAGTCACAATGAAGTTTGCACCTTTCCAAGTGAAGGATGATAAGGTATCTGGTTGGTACATCCCCATTAAACCGGGGTATTTATTAAAGTTTACCCCGCCATCTTTGTCCGAAGCATCGAGCATCAACTCTGACCAATCTTTAAAACCGAGTCCCATTAACGTTAGGCTGTTATCAGTCAGATCCACCACCGCGATGGCGTTATTTTCTTGAAGTGATACATATGCATAGCGATTATCTTTAGAAATACTGACATATTCAGGCTCTAAATCCATGGCCACGGATGTCTGTATAAGCTTGCCATTGATAATCCGTCCAGTCGGGTTGGCAAATACCACCCCTTTTGACTCTAATTCAACTTGTTTATCATTGTACGCTGTAAAATTGAGCGACACTGCCGCATCAGCGATAACGCCCTCAGTGACGTCAATAATGCTTATGCTTCCTTCAGGATCAACACTGTAATCTCCGGCAGGCTCTCCCTCATTGGCCACAACAACCTTTTTCCCATCATGGCTGAATGTCACCATATCGGGCAGTGCGCCCACTACCACGTTTTTAATAAAGCTGGGGGCATCTCCTGAAATATCATAAAAAGCAATATGACCTTTATCGCCTGTCCCCTTCGCCGCCATAGCCACAGCGAGTAACTGAGCATTTTCGTCGATCGCGATACTATTCGCATCCCCAGCCGTATGTTCGTTTAGCCTCAGCGTCATAACACTTGCCAAATTCGTGGTCGTCACCACACCTTGCGCATTAGGCGTTAAACCTTCACTTGCAAAGTCTGTCGCTGGCAGAATATCAATCACCGCCTGCTCACCCGAGCTATTAATGGCATATATCCATTGCTTCTGTGCATGATATGCCACTATTTCTGCCGCACCTTCCGGGCTTTGTGCATTAAGTACGCCCCGTCCTATCAAGCTTACTGTAAGCGCCGATTGCGCATTTTGACCCGCTTCTCCTGCACTTCCTTGCTCGCCCGTTTCACCTTGCACGCCTGCTATACCATCATCACCATCGAGCACACAGCCCGATAAGCCAGCTATTAAAGAAATTGTGAGTAGTGAACGTTTGAACATAAAAAAGCCTTCGTGAAAATTAAAATGAGTTAGATGTATAGTTCACCACAATACTATGACTGAACCGTGACGAAGGCATGCTGACTCTCCGTATTTTTATGGTAGCTGATAAATAAAAAGTCGCGATTCTTCGTTGTTTCCTATTTCTAAACACATAAATTTAGATACAATCATCGTTCACCTAATAATTATAAAGGCCCACGCCACTTATGCCGGTTAACTATTTATTCATTCTATTCGTCGCATTAATTTTAACCGGGTGTGCCAAAACGGTGCCTGACGCATCGCACACCGCAGAACCTGAACTCAATCACACCGCTCATGCGAAAGTGAATAAAACTCCGAACGAGGCCATACCGAGCAAAGCAAGTGTTATTGATCCAACTAAAGTGGATGATGTGTGGCAACGCATCGCATTGCAACTGAGCTTTGCTCCGTCACAACACCCCAGTGTTCAAAAACGGGTTGCGTGGTATTTACAACACCCAAATTACATGGATGAAATAAGTAAACGTGCCGGTCCTTTTTTACATTATATCGTTGACGAAGTTGAACGAAGAGGATTACCTATTGAACTCGCCTTGATGCCGCTGATAGAAAGTGACTTTGATACCAGTGCTTACTCGCATAAACATGCGTCAGGTTTGTGGCAACTTACACCGTTAATCGCTAAGCACTATGGTATTAAAATTGGGCCTTGGTATGATGGCCGACAAGACGTGATAGATGCAACAAGCGCGGCTTTGGATTTTCTGAGTTACTTACATAAACGCTTTGATGGCAATTGGTACCATGCAATTGCGGCCTATAACACCGGCGAAGGGCGTGTTGCCAGAGCCATTAACAACAATATCAAACACGGTAAATCCAGTGATTTTTTTCATCTAAAACTGCCCAAACAAACCCGTCATTACGTCCCTAAACTACTTGCTGCGGCGACGCTGTTACGACAGAAAAAAATGAAGTTCCCCCCCATTAAAAATCAGGCCGTTATTGATATTCTACCATTAGAAAATGGTGTGATTTTAAACGATTTACTGACGTGGCAATCACTAGAAAAGCTCAACCCTGGCTATACTCGATTCCCAGCTTTACTCGATGGGCCGACTCATATTGTCATCGAGAAAAAGCATACATCACAGTGGCACAGTTATATTGCGCAACAACCGAAGATGCCATCAAACCAATGGCAACAATACACAATTCAACCTGGCGATAGTCTAAGTGTTATTGCTCAACGTCATTCATTAACTGTGGCGCAGCTGACAACATTTAATCAATTAAAGAGCACACGTATTCGCGCGGGTAAAACGCTGTTGTTACCTATTTTAGCTGACAAGAAAATCGACTATTCGGTTAAATCAGGAGACAGTTTGTGGCGTATTGCTCGCACCTTTAATGTCACCGTCAGTAAATTAAAGCAGTGGAATAATTTGTCTAAAGAAACCTTACAAATCGGCAAGCAACTCACTGTGTTTTTAGCACCATTATAAAGGCAGCAGGCATATAAAATGACAATAAACACCCAGCCACCAGCCACATCAACACCTCATACGAATAAAGCCGTTAAAGTGAAGCATAAACCCTTTTTGACGCGTTCAAAGCTCAATACCATGTTGGCTTTGTGTGCCATTGCCATTTCGGCTGCCTCATTTTATGCCACCTACTTACAGGCCAAAGCATCTCAACAACAAGTCGCCGCTGCAAATCGACAGCTCAAAGCTGAAACATGGCCATGGTTGAAAATGGGGTACTCAAATTTTGATGTAAATGAAGAACAACAAACCATCAATATGAATATTCAGAACTCGGGGACCGGCCCTGCTATGATCCACTATATTGAATATGAATACGACGGCACACCGCACTACGATATATTGGAGTTACTCAACGACTGCTGCAATCTGAACGCCTACCAACAAGCGCTCGCGGATATAGAGCATAAAAACACAGACATTAACTATCGAAATGCGTTTGGTTGGTTAGTATCGAGTACGACAAACAATGTTTTATTAGCCGATGGTGAAATCTATAGTGTCTTTACCATGCAAAAAACGAATTTTAATAGCAGTCTATGGATGCAAATCGACAATAATATCAACAAAGTGAACGCCAAAGCATGTTATTGCTCCGTGCTTAAAGAGTGTTATACCGTAAATCAAACCTCTCATATCGAAGAAGTCCCCCATTGTGACTTGCCCGCTTTATCAACCCAAATGAGTAACTATGGCACCAAAAAACTCTGACTTTATTGCGACTCTAAAACAGTTTGAAGGACAAATTAACCACCTGTATTTAGACAGTCGCGGGAACCCTACCATTGGCATTGGGTTTATGATGGCAAATGTCGATCAGTTTTGTGCGTTACTAATGCATACCAAACAGCATCAGCCAGCAACCAATAAGCAAAAGCGCGATGAATACCTCCGTTTGTCTCAGCTGCCTTCAGGCTACAAGGCTCAATGGTATAAAGCGCATTGCCTGCTCTATTTGCCAGAGCAACAATGCGATATCGTTTTGCATCACCATCTCGGCCAATTTGAGCGAGAGCTTGCTGTCATATTTAATCGTAAAAATGGCTTTAAGCAAGAGTTTCACTCACTACCCAACCCAGTTAAAAGTGCCCTACTCGACATGGTGTTTAATTTAGGTAGCCATCACCTTGCTAACCATTGGCCTAAATTACATCACGCCATTAAACAACAAGATTGGCAACGAGCTGCCAAAGAATGCCATCGAAAACACATACAAACCGAGCGTAACAAACAAACCGCTCAGTGGTTTAAATCTGCTGCCAGTGATACACGCAGTTATTCTTGGGTAAAATGGCTAGTGCGTAAAATATTGAATCGCAAATAATTTAATCACAAGTAATTAAGTTCGCGCTTTTTGGTAAGTAAATAAGGCCTAAAACGGGTTGAGCACGACCTCTGGTCGTACTGCGTATTTATAAGCAATCATGCTGTTTCTGGGCCACGAGCAAAGTACCCATGCTAACGACTGTGCCTGTATAGCAAAAACGCCAAGTAAGCTTATGCTACTTGGCGTTTTTATTTTTTACGCAAGGTTTTAATATATTAAATTAACTGCTTTTTCCATTCTTATCAGCGGAAAAGTACTTCCTGCGCAATAAATCATGAACAACGAGTTCTTGTTCTCGCCCGTACGCTTTAAACATACGGTTATTATGCATGTGTAAAATAGAGCTTAATAGTGAGTCTCGGGTGCAATTAAGCGCATCACTTGCGATCAATTCATTAAGCTTTGCAATTATAGGCGCCGCTTGAGTTTGCCATTGCTCAAGTAAACCCAATAACGACCGCTGTAATTCATCACACTCACCCTCAGATGCAACATGTAACTTCACAAAGTCATCATGGAGCTGTGTTTCATATTCACGATATCGATTACCGAGCTGCTTTCGTAATATACTGCTTTCATTGAACTCACGACCAAAACCATCGCGTAAGCCGCTAATTAAGGTTAATCGTTCCTCAGCTGAGTATTCAAACAAAGTTAACAGCCGATCAGTACAATTGAGTGCAATACGCCAGCGTACACCTTCTCCGTGTTCATCAACCAGTGCACATGTTCTGGCTATTAACGCACTATCTAGCATAAACAATGACTCAACCAACGCCATTGATTCAGGACCACCGTAGCGTTCAACTTCACGCTCATAGGTCATGAGTTCTACTTTATGTAATTCTCCAGACTCAATCATTGGATCTAGTAGGGCGTTTAATTTTGGTAAAAGGTCACCGCACAATTGACTTGGCTCACCATAAAAACGCAAACGTAAATGCCAATCCGGATCACCATAACGAATGAAGAACCATTTATCATATAACTCAGCATTTTCTTCAATTAATGGCAGTAGCTGCTCACTTAATAATTGCTCGACTAATGAGTTACCTGAGTATATTTTTAAGCTGAGCCAATTTGAACCGGCGCTAAAACGGCGTTTAATTGGCGTCGCTATAATATTAGCGAGCGGACTATCCGCATAGTGACTTAATGGCGTCGCTGAGTGATTAAAAAACGGTACAATGATCTCATTGTTGTAATGCTGCCCTTGCGCGTCAACAAAGCGAGACTTAAATTGCTCATGTAATACTTCTTTTAATTCTACACGAGGTTGACCTTTGGTTTCCGCAAGTAAAATTTCAAACATCTCTACACTGCGTAAGTCTAAATTTAAGACGTTGTCCGCCATCGCATAGCTGACTTGTGGGTCAAGCTGATATTTTGCCAGCAGCGCATTGAGCCTCTCGCGATCAAATTGACCTTTTTTGCACACATCTTCTAATTGCTTTCTATCTATGCGCCACACCTTTTCACTCAAAATGAGATTATCTAGCATAATACGCGGTACAAACGCAGCGCGTGCTGTACTACTAGGCATGCTAAAATTAGGAACTTGCCCGTCTTGATGTTGCATCATACATAAGAACTTATAGGCACTTAAACTACGATTTGAATAATTATGTGCACATGATAAGCGCGGAATGACCTGTTTATTTAAACGTTTACTCCACAGTTTTACCCTTTGCCCTTCCACCCAGACATGTAAATCACTTAACGGGATCTGATAGTCAGAGTCTAAACTGCTATCTGCCATAAAAACAATTTCATACTGACGTAAATGTGGTCGTGCAATCACGTTACCCGGTCGCCCTTCTGGCATATGTACAACTTCAGCAAAAATAACCTCAGGTGAATGAGCTTGCTCTTGCTCTAGCTCTTTAATCACGTCAAGCTTGAGTGATTCATCTAAATGACAAAAACGCCCCAGTAAATTGGCAGAGGAAGGACCATAGCAACCATTCCACTGCATAATTGGGTTCTGTCTATCATCTTGATACAGACTCATCATAGCAGCAAAGGAGCTAGGATATTTCTGTGCTGCTTCTTTGTTTGTTATTTTAGCTTTAAGCTCTTTACTCTTTAATGTGATACTCGTTAAGGTGCGGTTTTCTGGTAAACTGATCGCCTCTTCAATGATAGTATCCAGCATACTCACTTCTGGTGCATTGCCATTATTTGCGCCACCACGCACCAAATTGAGACCGGCAACCAAGGGCGCTTCGTACCCTGTTTCATTTGAAATACCAATGCCTGACTCATCATCTAAAATAACGTCCAATGGCACAAACTGGCCTTCAAAACGTGCATTAAACTTAGTGACGAAGTTACTCAACGCGCTTGACTCAGGCGATAAACTCAATCCCGACAGTAATTCAATTTGCTTTTGAAAACGCTTAATTTCCATTTCACTGAGCTGACAGCTATCAAAGCTGCGATAAACATCTGATTGAAAAAGCTTATTCTCTTGCGCTTTCACAGGTAAACTTTCTAAATGCGACAACAGTTGTTTATATGGAGCGATATCTCCCGTTTTTTGCGTATCCAATTTGTCAATTTGCGCAAGCGCAGTCGCTAGGTGATCCGCTGTGTCATGCTCAGCAATACCTTGTAAAGACTTTAATAATGCTAAGTCTGGAGAGTCACCTGTCAGTGGCAAAGGAATGTTTGCGATCAGCATCCCTTCATCAATCAAGTCTTGAATGTACGCTTCAACTTCTTCTTGTTCAGCTTGTGCATATTCACTACAAAAAGCAGATACTAAGCCATTAAAGCTCATACCCTGGCCCGCTTTTTCTAGCGCAAAGCGGAAATATTCATCACTTTCCACCGCACTCAAGCGGTATTGCATACTGTCATCAGATAAATATGTTTCGATGTAACGACACTGGTCAGCAACAAAATAGTGAGAAGAGTTTGGCTTATATGTCATTGTGTCGGAACGAGAAGCGTGCTTGATAAAATGCTCTTTTAACGCAGACAAATAGAACATATCAAGCCGAGTTTTACGCGCATCTTTAGTGTGTTCACTCGCAATGAGCTGTGTACTATCCCCTATTTCACCTTGATGAATGCCAGAAAACAAACCGAACGGCGTTGGCCTTGAGCACATTCTGATCATGTACTTGAGTAATGCTCTCGCTACCTTTTTACCTTGTTTTGACTCGGGCTTAGAGCGCCACTGCTCAACTCGCTCAAGCAATGAGGGGCTCGCTAGATAAACCGCTTCTTCTACGCCCGGTGTGTCTAACCATTCCTGTAATAGAGCATTAATATCTGCATCTTCCTTAGCAAATGCAGTTAAACTCTCAACGGGTAATCTTGGTATACGTGCTACAAAGAAAGCGCTGTTTTCTACTGATTTGGTTACTAACGGAGTGTTTTTTGTATTATTATTTTTATTCTGCATATTCATCCCTTAAGACAATAATAGGCAATCAGTCCAACTTACATCGTCGTCCAAAAACCCTATATAGGCTAAGCCAATCCCCGCATACCCCATTAAAAAGCTAAAGTCTTCATTGTGAGACTTTGATAAGCCATTGTAAGAATAAAAAGACTCCATGCCCTTCTCATCATACTTGGCAAGGCTGTAATCTAACCAAGTATGTGTGGCCTTTTCCAGTGCGGGATGCGGCATTATGTTGTTCAACATTTGATAAATAGTGACCAGTCCAACAGAACCATGGCATAAGCCTGCATCTATAATATGGCCTGACTTATCGTCTCGTGTCGTGGTATGGACTGCAATTTCCAACGCTTTATCAACATAACTCGGTCTATCTATGGCTTTACCAACGCGTGCTAACGTTAACGCAATGGTCAAATCACCGTAGCACCAACCTAATCGAGACTCAGGTGCACCATCCGCAGAGCAGCCAAAGCAAGCTGAATGCGGCTCAATACTTTTATTTTGCTGCTCTAGTAACCAATCACAGCCACCAAGCAGCAATTTAGTAACGCGCTCGCGTAATGAAGGAATGTTTACTGCGTGGAGTAACGCAGCAAGGATACCAGGTACACCATGTGCAAGACCTAAATTATATTCTGCACCCGTAGACTCCTTTGGATTATCCCTATCATCTCCTTTATCGAAACGATAAACAGAGTCTAATGGTTGAGACCAGGTTATTTGTTCATTGTCTAATTCAGTCGCGTTGCGCTCAAAGCCATCAACGATGACCTCATATAACTTCTCTTGATCGCTGAACTTAGCACGGCGAGATGCGTAAGGCGTATACCCAGCCAAACCAAGTACCATTTCGATTTCACCATTCCAAGGTAAGCTGCCCAGCGCCTGAACGAACAAACCATCAATATCATCTAATAAATCGTGTTCGTAATTTTCTGCATTCGCTTGATTAAAATACTCAAGTACCCAAGCTTGACCTGCTAACCCATTACTTAATTCAAATGACTGATCTGGTAACCCTTGTTGGAGGCGGTCTAAGTACTCAGAAAACATATCCTCATTAACAAGCTTAGGATCAAAACGGTGGGCGTTATATAAGAAGAGTAATTGACCTGCTAGCCCACTTAATAATCCATTGCTTTGTTCTTTCTCACAGTTAGCGGCTATTTTATTAGTTAATTCTTTAATAACCTCTGTTATTTTATTGATTTTAGCTTCACTAACATTTGATATATCAACCATTTTCATCCTTAGATTAAGTTAATTTTGCCTTACAAATAACTACAAGGTACTTAATAGCATGTAAAATTTCAACCTTAAGTAAATAAATTTAAAGTCAAAAAACACTTGAAAAAATAACATTTCAAGTACCAAGTCATTAAAATCCATTTTGAGTACAAATAAAAAGGATAATTTATAATGAAATTAAAACTAAATAAAAAAAGTGTTAAAACACTTTCTAGCGATATTGCTGCAATGCCAGCGGGGATGACTCCTCAAGTAGCTGGTGGTCAAGCGCAACCTGATAGTAGTTACATTACTTACAGAAATTGCCCATCAAGGATTGAATGTAGTGGTCGTGACAACACTTGTCCTCCTCGTTGTATGATCCCATAAAAACATAAAAGAGGCGGCTTATAAGCCGCCTTTACATTAACCTGAAAGCCAATATAAAACCAAAAAAAACACAATATAGAATAAACCAATTAAAACTCAATTTATAATAAGTAAACCTTCAAATTAAACTTCCTCTGATTGTTCAACTTTATATTTTTGTAGCTTTACCTCTCTATCAGCCGAAGCGATAGTTTCTTTTCTATGCGCAATGATGACACGTGTTATTTTCAAACGTGATACAGCTTCATTAATGTCTGACTCAAGAGTGGTATCTAAATGGCTGGTTGCTTCATCCATAAATAAGATTTTAGGATCTTTATATAAAGCCCTGGCTAAAATTATACGTTGCTTTTGACCTCCAGATAAACTGGAGCCCATATCCCCAATTAAACTATCATACCCCATTGGCATAGCACTAATATCATCGTGTATTGCCGCCAGATCAGCACAATAAACCACACGTTCCATATCTATTGGCGTATCAAAGAAGGCGATATTATCTGCCACAGAACCAGACAACAGTTCATCATCTTGCATAACGGCGGCAATTTGTTGTCGATATTGGCGCGCACCAATTTGATCCAGTGCAACCCCATCAATTAACACCTCACCACTTTTAGCATGGTTCAAGCCAAGCATAATTTTTAACAATGTAGACTTACCACACCCTGACGGGCCTGTAATAGCTACGGACTCGCCTGCTTTAATCGTTAAATTAAGATTATTTAGCACATTAGGCGTTGCATCAGAATACGCAAAGCTAATACCTTTTAACTCAATACACCCTTCAATCTTATGACTTTTGGTGTTATCCGGTTGTAGCTCTTCTTTGTCAGTCAAGGCAATATCAGCAATACGATCAAAGTGTAAACCCAACATTTTAAATTCTATTAGCTTTTCTATCAGGTTTGCCGTTTTATCCATAAACTGACGCTTATAAGCCATAAATGCAAAGAGCATTCCGGTACTGAAACCCCCTTGGATCACCAAATGTGCCGCTAAGTACACAACAACGATATTTTCGATACCAAATAAAGCACGGTTAATCGCATCGTAACCAATTTGAAAGTTACCCAAACGAATATTTTGATTAATGGCGTTGGCATAACGATTCTGCCACTGACCTTCCCGTTTTACTTCAGAGCCAAACAGTTTAATGGTTTGAATGCCTCGAACGGTCTCCATAAAGTTTGAGTTCTCTTCCGCACGGGCCATAATTTCTTGCTCACTGATGGTACGAAATGGCTTATACATCGCGATCCGAACTAGCGCATAAGCAATCACAGCGACAAGCACAACAACCGAGAGCGTTGGACTATAAAAGAAGATCATGGCCAGTGTGATGATTGCCATTAAGCCATCAATAATCGCTTCAATAACCCCTGTAGTCAGTAATTGCTTAACTTGTTGCAATGACCCAAATCGAGAAACCACATCTCCCATATGACGCGTTTCAAAATACGACAATGGCAAACGAACTAAATGATGAAAGAGATTGGCACCTAACTGAATATTCATCTGATTACCAAAATGCAGCAGAGTAAAACCTCGCAGCACATTAGTACCAATTTCAAAGACCATGACTAAAAAGAACCCGACTGCCAGCACCGTGAGTAAAGAGGTATCACCTGTTAGTACCACATCATCGATCACCAACTGGATATAATAAGGCGCTGCAAGGGTAAAGACTTGTAACAACATGGATAGTGCAAAAATTAAAAATAGCGAACGTTTTAACCCAGTGATCCGACTCCAAAAATCAGAGAATTTAAGCGTTGGTGAGGCTTCTTTTTTCTCAAAACTCTTAGTCGGGGTGAGTTCTAATGCAATACCAGTAAAATGGTTTGATGCTTCTTTTAAGGTAAATGTTTTCTCGCCTGCGGCGGGATCATGAATAACAATTCGTTTTTCATTCGCCTTTTTGAGTACCACAAAGTGGTTCATATCCCAATGTAAAATACACGGGGTTTGCAGTGCATCGAGATCTTCAAGTTCAATACGTAATGGCCTTGAGGTTAACTCCAACTTCTCTGCAAATTGCATAATATCGAGAAGTGTTGCCCCTTCCATTGAGATACTAAATTTTTGTCTTAGCGAAATAAGGTCGCTATCATA
This sequence comes from Pseudoalteromonas sp. MSK9-3, assembly GCF_003590335.1. Lineage (GTDB taxonomy): Bacteria > Pseudomonadota > Gammaproteobacteria > Enterobacterales > Alteromonadaceae > Pseudoalteromonas. The sequence goes on from NZ_MIET01000036.1 coordinate 64,769, forward strand.
ACCATGATATGCTGCCACCATAGCCAAACTTGCCAAGCCGCACTCCGCAGCCTCAGATTGCAGGATGATGGGGAGTGATTTCCTTGACCAAAACTGTAGCTTTGCTACTGGTGCTTCGTCTTCAACTTGCATAATAAGCCGCCTTTATTCTAATTATTGTCTACAGCTTACAGCTGACCTTGAATACTAAATACCGGATCGAAAAGCCAGCGCAATAAAGAGCGCTCTTCAATAATTACATCCGCATCTAGCATCATCCCTGGGCGCAATGCAGAGGCTTTTCCATATGCGCTAACATGTTGATCGTCTAGCGTCACCACGACGCGATAAGCGGGCTCTGTAATAATACCAGGAGTGTTTGTCTCTTCGGGTAAAATAACACTGTTGCTCACTTCCATGATTTTCCCATCGTATACGCCAAACTTTTCATAAGGAAAAGCATGGTAACGCAAGCGTGTTTGCTGACCTTCATTGACAAAACCAAACGCTGAAGTTGGCACAAAAATAACCGCTTGCATTTCACTATTTTCAGGCAAAACAGACAATAAGTTCTGTCCTTCACTCACATTTTTACCAACTTTAGCTAAAAGCCCACTGACAACACCCGATTTTGGAGAACGTAACTCACCTAAACGCTGTTGCTCGATAGAAGAAAGCTGAATTTGTAAGTCCGCCTGTTGTGACAATAGCTGTGATAAACGACTACTTTGTTCTAACGGGAGTTTGATAAGCTGATTTTCTAACTGTTCTATCTGACTTTGCAGTGACAGTCGCTCTGATTTAATACTTGAAGATTGCTGTTGTAATGAGAGTAACGTATCTTTTTGCCGCTGTAGCTCTAGCTCAGAAATATAACCAGTACCTTTTAATGTACTGATTTGAGTCACCATTTGCTCATTGAGTTTTAACCTTTGTGCAAACGTGCTGGCTTGAGAGTCTAATTCATCTAATCGCGCTAACGCCGATTTTTTTTGTTGTGTAAGTTCTGCAGCATCTAATATATCTTGTCGTTTTTGCTGCTCAAGCTGCTGCTCTAAACTAGTTAGCTGAAAGCTGTATTGATTAAGTAAGGCCTGATTTAATTCCACTGCGTGCTTACTGTGTTTTGCAGACGCAATACGTAAAATAGGGTCTCCTTTGGCTACATAATCCCCCTCTTTAACCAATATCTCCGAAATCACCCCGGTTTGAGACGCCTTTAATTTTAATAAACCTGTATTAGGCTCTATCACCCCAGAGACACGTTCTTTACGTGTATATTTGCCCAATGATAAAAAGCATAAACTCACCACAACAACGACGATTATTAATAGGGTGAGCGTCTTAAATACGGGAGGTTGTACCAATGACACAGCACCTTCAAGCCGGTGCCGTTTATTTTCCATGACTTCTTTACGAAACAGATTATCCATAAATCTACTGCAGGCCTTTTAATTATTGTTATTGTTAATTTTTTGATTAACTCACATTAATGTACCACTTTGCATATAAGAAAGGAACAAGCTTGATTATTATACGATGAAGAGGAGGCTTCCCCTTCATCAAAGCAGTATAATTACTACGCCTTTTTTACAGGTCGTTGCCAACCTGTTAGGTTTCTTTGCTTGGCGCGCGCCACAGCCAATTGCTCGTCATCAACATGCGCAGTGATCACAGATCCCGCCCCTACTGTCGCACTTTTTCCTATCGTTACAGGCGCGACAAGAGAAGAGTTAGAGCCAATAAATGCATTATCGCCAATCACGGTCTGTGACTTATTGACGCCATCATAGTTGCACGTGATAGTCCCCGCGCCTATGTTCACCTTTTCCCCAACCTCAGTATCTCCAAGATACGTCAGGTGATTCGCTTTGGAGCCTTTGCCTAAGCGCGTTTTTTTCATTTCAACGAAGTTACCTACATGAGAATCTTCTTCCATAACCGCACCAGGGCGTAAACGTGCAAACGGCCCCAATGTACAGTGAGCCGCAACCTGCGCATCTTCAATCAATGTATTCGCTTTAATCACAACATTGTCACCAATACTGCAATCTTTTAAAACACAATTAGGGCCAATAACAACGTTGTTACCTAATATGACATTGCCTTCGAAAATAACATTGATATCGATATGTACATCTTGACCTGTGGTAACGCTTCCACGTACATCAACTCGTACAGGGTCAGCAAGTGTCGCCCCATTTAGCATTAACGTTTCAGCTTGCCATGCTTGAAATGCACGCTCCAATGCTGCAAGTTGCACACGATTATTTGCCCCTTCTACTTCCATGGGGTCATCAGGTTGAGCTGAAGATATCTCAACGCCTTCATTATGTGCCATAGCTACAATATCAGTGAGGTAATACTCGCCTTGTGCGTTGTTATTCGATAAATTTGACAGCCACTTTTTCAACAGTCGACCATTAGCCGCCATTATTCCGGTGTTAATCTCTGTAATTTTCAACTGTTCAGCGGTGGCATCTTTTTGCTCTACAATACCCACCAATTTTCCGTTGTCTCGTAACATCCTGCCATAGCCATTTGGGTTATCTAAATTGACTGTTAATACCGCTAACCCTTCTGAAGGTGTAGCCGCGAGCAGACGTTCTAATGTAGAACGCTTTGTTAAAGGCACATCACCATACAAAACCAATACAATATCATCATCATTAATGTGTGGTGTCGCAACAGCAACGGCATGGCCTGTTCCCAGCTGCTCTTCTTGAAGGACCCAGTTTACATCATTACTTGCTAACGCTAATTGTAATTGTTCACCACCATGACCGAACACTAAATTTGTCGCACGAGCTCCCATTGCAACAGCATTATCAATAACATGCTGTACCATTGGTTTTCCCGCTATTGAGTGTAAAACTTTTGGGAGTTTAGAGCGCATGCGAGTGCCTTTACCCGCCGCCAAGATAATTGAAGTTAGTGCCATGAATACTTGATCCTTTTAGAATAAAATATGAGCCAATGAAACTGGCAGCCGTAGTTTGCTTTTTTACGATAGCAACCAACATTTCTTATTAATCGTATTGTAACGCTCTTCATTCTAATTGGTAAGTGCTGCTGCAAATTGGATGTATTTTGCTACATAAAGTGTAGATAGGTGGCCCTAAAATACATATATCACGTTACAGTGACTCTATGTATATAGCGAGTACCAGCCCCCGCTGCATCTCATTGTGCTATAAATCACAGTGTTCTTTTTCGAAAAAAGAGACAAGTGCACCCTGCTTACTTAATTTATCTAGCAAATTGAAACTTCTCTGATCTAAATTACTCGAAATTAATAGCTTACTTCCTTTTATTTCATCGACGTGAAATTGCCATTGTTCTGAACTGTCGCAAAACCATAAACTGGAACCTGGTGTAATCATCGGATCATCGGACTCAATCGAGGTTTGATATTTTCCTAATACTGTGTACGAAGTCACAATAAATAACAACTGACCTTCAGAGAATGAATGCCCAGTATTAAGTTCTTTATTTATGAACTCAACATATCCATCCGTTTTAGCATGAAGGCGCTTCGCACGTTGTTCCGATTTCACAGTATATTCTAATAAACTTTGCCCTTTATTAACTCCATTCCCTACATATAGAACTTCTTTGTTTACAAGCTCTCCCGTCTCCCTTGCATAATAGAAATCACTTGCGGGTACCTGCAGTTCTAGCTTTCCATAGAGTGAACCTGCCATAACAGATAAGAAAAGAGGCATACTTATAATATTCAATCGTTAATTTCCTTCTACTTTTGTAACTACTTCATCGTTTAATAACGACGTTATATTCCTCCAAACACGCATTAGCTAGGAGTCTCTTTGGGAAAACCTATCCTTTTCAGTATCGATTCTCTTAACTTTAGTTATTTATGGTCCCTTTATTCACATCATCCACAATAAACAATATTTACTTTGCATCGAAGGTCGGTTTAATAAGTCACTTCTTTATCTTTTTCGTTCTCAATTTCATCACGCTATGGCTTGTTATTATTGTTGTTCGGGTGCCACATCCAGTAACTTCTTTATTTTTTTCGTTTTCAATGTCAGTTTCATCATGTTCTTGGTCTCGTAATTTATATACTGCTGCTTTGTGAGTAACTACAGATTAAACAATTCCACTGTTTTTAGGTAATTATAAAACCTTATATATCATCCATAACATTTAATACAAACCATTGATTTATAAACTTAAATAACAAAGTTAGCATTTGGTAATATTGAAAAGTCATTTCACACCTAAAATTATTTCCATCAACTTTAAAAGTTTCCTTTTTTATATGTCTTACCACAACTGCAAAGCGCTTAATAAATTACGGCTGAATATCGACCAGTAGAAAGACTCAACAAGCTTGCACAAAAAAAGTAATGTAAAGCATGAAATTAACGAGTACGTATAGAGGAAAAGTGCAAGCTGATGGCCGTATAAGTGGAAACCCATTATCATAAATTGCTTTTAAGCTGCATAAAGACTTTCATGCCACTCAAAAAGACAGTGACAAGCCCAACTGTAACTCCCCCTAAAAATGAAACAGTTCATAAGTAGAGTTTTCCATTAACAAAAATAGGAAAATTTACGATGAGAAAAAGTAAGTTCACCGAAACTAAAATTGTCAGCTGAGTCTGGCATTCCCGTCCCTGTATTAGCTCAGACTAGATCTTACATCTCACCTTGAAAAGTTGAGAGTTACCCGTTTTGATTAAAGGTGTCGAATCTTCAAATCAAAACAAAAGAGGTAACTCTCATGTTACATACTAACAACCCAATTATTAAACACAAAGCTGGCTTACTTAATCTTGCCGAAGAATTAGGTAACGTATCGAAGGCATGTAAAGTAATGGGCGTATCGCGAGATACGTTTTATCGATATCAAGAACTTGTGACCGATGGCGGTATTGATGCGCTTATCTATAAAAACCGCAGAGCACCTAACATTAAAAATCGAGTAGATGAAGCAACAGAAAAAGCAGTAATGGAGTATGCCGTCGCTCAACCGGCTCATGGTCAATACAGAACAAGTAACGAATTGCGTAAACAAGGTATCTTTGTTTCTGGTAGCGGCGTGCGCTCGATTTGGTTACGCCATAACTTAGAAAATTTCAAAAAACGGCTAAAGGCACTCAAAGCTAAGGTAGCAAAGGACGGCATTATCTTAACCGATGCTCAAGTCGCTGCACTTGAGAAAAAGAAACATGATGATGAAGCATGCGGTGAAATTGAAACAGCGCACCCCGGCTACCTTGGTTCACAAGATACGTTCTATGTAGGTAATCTGAAAGGTGTAGGTCGCATTTATCAGCAAACCTTCGTTGATACTTATAGTAAAATTGCCTTTGCCAAGCTTTATGCAACCAAAACGCCAATCACAGCTGCCGATATGTTAAATGATAAAGTTCTCCCGTAATTCGATGAATATGAACTTCCAATGTTACGGATATTAACTGACCGTGGCACTGAATATTGTGGTCGAGTCGATCATCATGGTTATCAGCTATATCTAGCGATCAATGATATAGAGCATACAAAGACGAAAGCTATGTCACCGCAAACAAATGGTATCTGCGAGCGGTTCCACAAAACTATTTTAAATGAGTTCTACCAAATTACATTTAGGAAAAAGTTGTATGCTGACATAGAAAAGCTTCAAAAAGATCTGGACGAATGGATGGATTACTACAACATTGAACGAACTCATCAAGGAAAAATGTGCTGTGGACGAACTCCGCTGGTAACATTAATTGATGGTAAATCGATTTGGGCTGAAAAGAATTTAGCTCAACTCAAAGCTGACAAAGCACCGTTAAAAAACGGGTAACTGTCAGATCAGGTCTGAGCTACTACACATTAAGTCATATCGGTAATTTTTAAGTCATCTAGATACGAAAGGTTATTTCACTTAAGCGCTATTTTTAGTAACTGGTTCTCTGATACCGTAATAATATCCAATAGGATATTGCCATTTACTTCAGAGTATTGCACACCACCGATGACTGAACCGGGACTATATAACTCCTCTATACCCTCAGAGTCATCACGGTTGATTTTATATACCTTGTCTCCATCAGAATAATAAATATTGCCGTGACCTACAGTAATTGAATGCTTGTATTTTGCCTGAGGTAGTTCATATTGCTCGATTTGCTCTCCAGAGAATATATCATAGAGCACAATTTTATCATTCGATGAGAGTGAAACCAAAGTAGACTCATTTAAATAGCCAATCCATAAAGAGGTTAAGGCTGGAACCTCTACTTTCTTTTTATCAATAATTGAATATCTAAATATTTTGCTTTTTACCTTTTTGTCACTAACAACAACAAAGCCTATTTGTTCTTTACCAAGAAACTCGGCAGAAATAACGGTGCCTTCAGTACGAATAGTATCGACTAACTGTAATGTTTTGTAATCATACAGCTCTATTTTGTCAGCGTGTTGCAACAAAAGTTGTTCCGTATCGTAATTATAACGAATTGCGCTAAGGCGGCCTTTAGGGATTTGAAGTGGTTGTCGTTCATTGGTGCTTTTTTGTGTAAAGCTAATGAAGCTCTCACTGCCTCGCCGTGTTAAAAATAAGTACCCATCATCAACTTCTATTCCTGAGCGATCTTCGTAATTACTTTCATCCACAATACTAACGTCATTAGTTTGCAAATTAAATTGATGGATATCTCTCAAAAAAGGATAACTGACTAGTAATAACGAATCTTTATCGAACGCTTGAAAGCTGGCATAGGCTTTATCTGTTTCTAATTCAACAATACTATGTATCTTGCGATTAAATAAATCGTATTCATAAACAATATTTTCAGTATTATCTAGCCAAACCAACATTCCTGATGGCTCATCATAAGTAACAGCCCATATTCGATGTGATGTCTCAAATAGTTTCTCTTGATTTCCACCGTCAGGGTCTGTCACATATAACTCATTAATATCATATTGGCGTCGCTCAAATAAAATGAGCTCTTTATCTGGAATATACGATAAGAAACGGTCACCATACGAGTTTAGATTTGGTGATGTAATTTGAAATTCATCGCCAGTCGCTAAGCTCCGATTGACCAATGCGGCTAATTCATCTCTATTTCTGTACCCTGTTTTGGAATAAATAAATCGATTATTGCCGGCACCGCCCCCCGTCATACTGTCATTTAAGTTACAATCAAATAAAAACTTATTATCTGAATTAAAGTCAGCATTCAAGCGCCAGACTTGGCACTTATCTTTTGTTGTTGCGCGATAAAAAATAGCATTGGAGTCTACCGACCACCCTAGCGGAAGGTAATTAACCCCCTCCTCTCCTAGCCGCTTTTCTTGGCCCCCATTGAGTCCTTTAACCACCAATGAATAATGTTGACTATCGTTTGAAATGAATGAAAAAGCCACCTGCTTTTTATCTGGGGATAATTTGAGTAAGGTATATCGCCCTGGTAACCAAGACAGTACACTTTCTTCTATACTTTTTTGTTGTACTTTAACATCAGTTTTAAAGCGATATCCTTGATATGCAGCTGCCGAAAGTACGACGGTAAAAAAAGTCATAATTACCGCTTTCTTTACATTGGAAGAACCACGTTTTGATGTTGATTTTTCAAGCTCTATCGCGTTATTTTGCTCTCTACTCACATTTTCTTTTTTGTCTGTTTCTTGATTTTTATCCGTGCTGGGTTGATGATAAATAATAATTGGCTCAAGGAAAAAGCTATACCCTTTTCGATAGTGAGTTTTTACGATAATACCTTTTTGCCGCTCAGACTTAAGCACCTTTCTAAGTTCAGACATCGCTCTATTAATGGCATTATCATCTACATAATTTTGCTTCCAAACATCATCAACAAGATCTTGTCTGGTAATTATCTGCTCACAATTGATCGCCAGATAACATAGTATGTTAAACAATAAAGGTTCAAGCTCTCGTTCTACTTCTCCGTCATGAATAGTTTGACGTTTTGGATCTAAACTCCACTCGCCAAATTTAACCTCTTTGACCTTCCTGGAAAAGCTAACTTCATTCATTGTTTAAAGCAATATAATTATGAGTAATCTGTTTATTCTATCGAATGGTACAGTGAACACAACTTTTTATTACAAAGTAGTTAGTGTATTCGTAACAATAATAATTTTTTAAACCAGTTAAAATTTAAGGGAATAAAATATATTTATCTATATATGTATGTATAATAATTGTAAAAAAAAGCCCACACCAAAAGGTGTGGGCTTTTTAAACCAGATAGGTTTGTATTTATTTGCGCAATTGACGGATAACGCGTAGCTGAGCAATCGCTTCAGCCAGTTGTGCCGCGGCAGCTTGGTGGTCAAGCTCTGAAGCTGCCCCTGATGCCATTTGAGTTTGCGCTTCACGCTTAGCTTCTTCAGCGGCTTGCTCATCTAGGTCTTCACCACGAATAGCAACGTCAGCAAGGACGGTTACTGTCTGTGGTTGAACTTCTAATGTGCCGCCAGCAACGTAGATGATCTCTTCGCTGCTGTCTGCTTTAACTAAACGTACCATACCAGGTTTTAGGCCAGTCAGGAGTGGGGCGTGACCTGGGTGAATACCCAACTCACCTTCACTACCTGTCACTTGAATTGTAGCGACGCTACCAGAGAATACACTCTGCTCTGCACTTACTACGTCAAGTTGTACTGTCATTGCCATAATAACCCCCTAAATTACATGTTTTTTGCTTTATCAACTGCTTCGTCGATAGAACCAACCATGTAGAAAGCTTGCTCTGGCAGATCATCATACTCACCGTTTAAGATGCCGTTGAAGCCTGCGATAGTGTCTTTCAGTGAAACGTATTTACCTGACGCGCCTGTGAATACTTCAGCAACGAAGAACGGCTGAGATAGGAAACGTTGGATTTTACGTGCACGAGATACAACTTGCTTATCTTCATCAGAAAGCTCGTCCATACCTAGAATTGCAATGATGTCTTTAAGTTCTTTATAACGCTGAAGAACTGTCTGAACGCCACGTGCAGTATCATAGTGCTCTTGACCAATTACTTGTGGGTCAAGCTGACGAGATGATGAATCTAGTGGATCTACCGCTGGGTAAATACCAAGAGACGCGATATCACGTGAAAGTACAACTGTTGCATCTAAGTGAGCAAAGGTTGTAGCTGGAGATGGATCCGTCAAGTCATCCGCAGGTACGTATACCGCTTGGATTGATGTGATTGAACCAGCTTTAGTCGACGCGATACGCTCCTGAAGTACACCCATTTCTTCAGCAAGTGTAGGCTGGTAACCTACCGCTGATGGCATACGACCTAGAAGTGCTGATACTTCAGTACCTGCTAGTGTATAACGGTAGATGTTATCTACGAAGAAAAGTACATCACGACCTTCGTCACGGAACTTCTCTGCCATAGTAAGACCTGTCAGCGCAACACGTAAACGGTTACCTGGAGGCTCGTTCATCTGACCGTATACAAGCGATACTTTATCAAGTACGTTTGAATCGTTCATTTCATGATAGAAATCGTTACCCTCACGAGTACGCTCACCAACACCTGCGAATACAGAGTAACCACTGTGCTCGATTGCGATGTTACGGATAAGTTCCATCATGTTTACGGTTTTACCTACACCGGCACCACCGAATAGTCCAACCTTACCACCTTTAGCGAACGGACATACAAGGTCGATTACCTTGATACCTGTTTCTAGTAGTTCGATTGAACTTGATTGCTCTTCATATGAAGGGGCTGCACGGTGAATTGACATACGCTCGTCTTCACCAATTGGACCTGCTTCATCGATTGGCTGACCCAATACGTCCATGATACGACCAAGGGTCTTTGTACCTACTGGAACTTTAATTGGCTCGCCTGTGCCTTCTACTGAAGTGCTACGACGTAAACCGTCAGTAGTACCTAGTGCGATTGCACGAACTACGCCGCCACCTAGTTGTTGTTGAACTTCTAGAGTCAAACCAACTAAGTCGCCTTCTGTAATTTTTACTGCTTCATATACAGCTGGCACGCTATCTTGTGGGAACTCGATGTCCACAACGGCGCCGATAATTTGGACGACCTTACCTAAACTCATGTCTATTCCTCTCGTTAAACTTTGCCGAAGCGTTATACCGCAGCCGAACCACTAACAATCTCACTGATCTCTTGTGTGATTGCAGCTTGACGTGCTTTGTTATAAATCAGTTGCAGCTCATCAATTAGGTCACCAGCATTATCAGTTGCGGCTTTCATCGCAACCATACGGGCAGCCTGTTCAGAGGCAGCATTCTCAACTACACCTTGGTACACTTGTGATTCAATGAAGCGTACTAACAGAGTCTCTAAAATAGCCTCTGGGTTTGGCTCGTACAAGTAGTCCCAAGCGTGAGCTGATACTTCTTCTTCAGCTTTTGGCAAAGGTAATAACTGATCGATTACTGGCTCTTGCTTCATGGTATTTACAAAGTTGTTGTATACCACGAATAAACGGTCAATTTTTCCTTCAGCGAATGCATCAAGCATTACTTTAACAGGACCAATTACGTCCTGAATTGAAGGTGCATCTCCAAGACCCGCTTTTTTAGCGAGTAGTTGACCACCGAAGCGTTGGAAGAAACCAGCAGCTTTGCCGCCTAGCGTTGCATATTCTGCGTCTACGCCTTTTTCTTTCCAAGCTTGTACGTCTTGTGTCACTTTTTTGAACTCATTCGTGTTCAAACCGCCACACAGACCACGGTCAGTAGAGATAACAATATAACCAACTCGCTTCACATCACGTTCTTCTAAGAACGGATGATGGAAGTCAAGATTAGCTTGAGCAACACGACCGATCACTTTGCGTAAGTTCTCAGCATATGGACGGCTTGACGCCACACGGTCTTGCGCACGCTTCATTTTAGAAGCGGCAACCATTTCCATTGCGCTGGTGATCTTCTGAGTATTTTTAATACTCCCGATCTTGCTTTTAATCTCTTTTCCGCTGGCCATGACTCTCTCTCCGAATCAAGGTGAGTGTTAGCGATAACACCCACCATGCATAACTAAATTACCAAGTTTGCGTTGACTTGAACTTCTCAAGAAGTTCTTTCAACTGCGCTTCGATCTCGGCGTTGTAGTTACCTGTTTCATTGATTTGAGCCATTAGCTCTGCGTATGTGCTGTTTGCAAAACCAATTAGGCCTTCTTCGAAGTCACCGATTTTCGCGATTTCGATGTCTTGTAGGAAGCCTTTCTCAGCTGCAAATAGAGACAGAGACATTTCAGCAACAGACATTGGTGCGTATTGTTTCTGCTTCATTAGCTCAGTTACGCGCTCACCATGCTCAAGTTGAGCACGAGTTGCATCGTCAAGGTCAGAAGCGAACTGAGAGAACGCTGCTAGTTCACGGTATTGAGCTAGCGCTAGACGGATACCACCACCTAGTTTCTTAACGATTTTCGTTTGCGCAGCACCACCAACACGAGATACCGAGATACCAGCATTTACTGCCGGACGGATACCTGCGTTGAATAAGTCAGTTTCTAGGAAGATCTGACCATCGGTGATTGAGATAACGTTAGTAGGTACGAATGCAGAAACATCACCACCTTGAGTTTCAATGATAGGCAATGCTGTCAATGAACCTGTTTTACCTTTCACTTCACCGTTAGTGAACTTCTCTACGTAATCAGCGTTTACACGCGATGCACGCTCTAGAAGACGCGAGTGAAGGTAGAATACGTCACCTGGGTATGCTTCACGACCTGGTGGACGCTTCAATAGCAATGAGATCTGACGGTAAGCAACAGCTTGCTTAGACAGGTCATCATATACGATTAGTGCATCTTCACCGCGGTCACGGAAGTATTCACCCATAGTACAACCAGCAAATGGCGCTAGGAATTGTAGCGCTGCTGATTCTGAAGCTGATGCAACAACAACGATTGTGTTTTCAAGTGCACCATGTTCTTCAAGTTTACGTACTACGTTTGCAATCGTAGATGCTTTTTGACCAACCGCTACGTACACACACTTAACGCCTGTGCCTTTTTGGTTGATGATTGCATCGATTGCTAGTGCAGTTTTACCAGTCTGACGGTCACCGATAACCAGCTCACGCTGACCACGACCAACTGGGATCATTGCATCGATAGACTTATAACCAGTTTGTACTGGCTCGTCTACTGATTGACGCTCGATTACGCCTGGTGCAATTTTCTCAACTGGTTCAAAACCGTCGTTATCTAGTGCGCCTTTACCATCGATAGGCTGACCAAGTGTGTTTACAACACGACCAAGTAGACCACGACCAACAGGTACTTCTAGGATACGACCAGTAGATTGTACTTTTACGCCTTCTTTAAGGTCGGCGTAAGGACCCATTACTACTGCACCTACTGAGTCACGCTCAAGGTTTAGTGCGATAGCATAACGGTTGCCAGGAAGCTCGATCATCTCACCTTGCATACAGTCAGCTAGACCGTGGATGCGGATGATACCATCTGTAACAGATACAATTGTACCTTCGTTACGTGCTTCACTTACAACTTCAAACTGCTCAATACGTTGTTTGATCAGCGCAGAAATTTCTGTGGAATTAAGTTGCATGCTCATTTTCCCAATTACGATTGTAGCGAGGCCGCTAGGCGGTCAAGTTTGCCACGGACAGTTCCGTCAATAACGGTGTCACCAGCTTTGATCACAAGGCCGCTAACTACGGCTTCGTCGATGCTACAATTCAGCTTAACTTTGCGTGCGAAACGTTTTTCAAGTGCCGCGACCAATTTGTCTTGCTGTTCACCAGCAAGTTCAGTTGCAGAAATCACGTCAACGTCGATTTCTTTGTCATATTCTGCTTTAAATTCAGCAAAAATATCAGCAACTGCTGGAATGGCGGCTAAACGCTCATTTTCGGCCATCAGCTTGATAAGATTCTGACCCTGTTCGTTGAGTTGCTCAGAACATACTTTCAGTAATACATCAGTTTGTTCTGCAGCAGTTGGCATGCTTGCAAGCAAAGAAGCCACTTGCTCATCGCTGGCCACTTGGCCAGCGAAGAACAACATGTCATTCCAAGCGTCAACATTGCCTTTTTCAACAGCAAGTTCAAAAGCCGCTTTAGCGTATGGGCGAGCGATAGTAGTCAATTCAGACATGCTCATACCCTCCGTTACAGCTCAGCGACAAGTTTTTCAACGATGTCACTGTGTGCGGCTTGATTGATTTCACGCTCTAAAATCTTCTCAGCGCCAACCACTGCCAGAGTAGCAACTTGCTTACGCAGGTCCTCTGTCACACGGCTACGCTCTGATTCAACTTCAGAGTGTCCTTGAGCAATAATTTTCTCACGCTCTTGCTGACCACGAGTTGTCTCTTCGTCAACAATTAACGCTGCACGCTTTTTAGCTTGATCAATGATATCAGCCGCTTGAGTTTTTGCTTCTGTCAACTGCTCTGCAGCTTCTAGACGCACACGTTCAAGTTCTTTTTCGGCTTTATCAGAGGCAGCTAAACCATCTTCGATTTTTTTCTGGCGAGCTTCAATTGCACCATTTAGTGGTGGCCATACGAACTTCATACAAAATAATACGAAGACCGTAAACGCAATTAATTCACCGATAAGAGTGGCGTTTAAGTTCACAACCGCTCCTCCTTAAATAGTAAGCTGTTCAAAAAGTTAAATTAAAGTACGAACAACAATACCATCGCGATACCAACACCGATCATTGCTACGGCATCGATTAGACCAGCTAGGATGAACATCTTAACCTGTAGTGAAGGCGCAAGTTCAGGCTGACGAGCACATGCTTCTAGGAATTTACCACCCATGTTACCGAAGCCGATCGCTGTACCGATAGCACCGAAGCCGATAAGTAGAGCAACTGCGATGTACTTAAGACCTAATACTAGTTCCATTTTTTTCTCCAAAGTTTCAATTGTAAATTAAAGTTAAAATATAAAATAAAAATTAATGATTATCTGAGCTCGCCATGCTTAGGTATACGATTGTAAGCATCATAAATACGAATGCTTGCAGAACGATTACTAAGATGTGGAATACAGCCCAAATAAAGTGCAACGGTAGTTGCATTAAACCAACTGCGCCGATCAAGATGAAAATCAACTCACCAGCGTATAAGTTACCGAACAAACGAAGTGCTAACGAGAACGGCTTAGCAACCAGTGCAATCGTCTCAAGTAGCAAGTTAAACGGGATCAAAAGAACTTGAACCAGTTTGTTATTTGAACTGAACGGGTGCAACGTAAGCTCTTTAATAAAGCCAATGATGCCTTTGATTTTAATTGAGTACCCGATCATCAATAAGAACACACCAATCGCAAGCGCAGCGGTCAAGTTGATATCAGTAGTTGGTACAATTTTCATGTACACATCGTGTGAGTCCATACCGAATGCAGTTTCGCCAACTAAGCCGGCAAATGCAGGTAGGAAATCGACAGGTATTAAGTCCATTAGGTTCATTAAGAACACCCAAACAAAGATTGTTAGAGCTAATGGAGCTATAAGTTTGCTACTACCATGATAAGTGTCACGTACGTTGTCACCAACGAACTCCACGATCATTTCAATGAAACACTGAAATTTACCCGGTACACCTGTGGTAGATTTAGTAGCGGCACTACGGAAGATCCATAAAAATATCAGACCTAAACCGATTGACCATGCGAGGGTATCTATATGCCATGTCCAGAAACCACTATCCGCACATGCTTTATTGAAGGCAAGACCGGCGTCGGTCGAACACATCTTGGCATTGGTCAAGTGATGCTGAATATGGCTTGATAGAGTAACTTCTTCTGCAGCCATGTTTTATCCCAAAAGTTAATGATTAAAAAAAATCGGTGCCAACCATTGTGTGAACATCACCAGTATGTAACAGCAAAAAAATGGCAATGCCATGACTGAAAAATACTTAAATACCAGTGCGAACAAACACACAGTCAGCAAAAACTTTAATCCATTGCCTCGTTTTATCGAGTCAAATACTTGCTCTGCTTTACTCGCGCCCATATATCTAAAGGCGTATAAAGCGAACACTAAGCTAGGCAGTACTGAGACTAGGCCACCGGCTATTGCAGATGCCCCCGCATGCACTCCCCAAGCTATTAAAACTATTACTGCAGCGACGATTGCTACGATACCCTGAAGTAATACGCCTTTTAATGCGGCACGTCTATACGGGCCAGCTAACGAATGAGTCACTTTTTATTAACCTTTATGACCTTAAACTTAATCAGGGTATGAAAACTGGCGAAATTATACTTATTTTTGGTGATTTTGCAACTTGAAGAGACGAATAGTGGCGCTTTTTCAGCACCACCATTGTTTGTTTATTGGTCATTCTGGCGGTTGTTGCATGTCTGGGTGAATGCGGCCCAAGATGCCATCGAGTTCATTCAAGCTAGTGTAAGAAATCACCAGCTTGCCTTTGCCACGATTATTATAGTTAATTTCCACTTTAGCGCCTAAATTTTCGCCTAATTGCTGCTCTAACAATCTGACATCTGGGTCTTTTTCCTTTGTTTCTTTTTTGTCCGCCGGCTCTAAAATACTGCGCACTAACTTCTCTGTTTCACGTACCGTTAAGGCTTTTGCGACGGCTGTTCGCGCCACCTCAGATTGCGCTTCGCCTGAGAGTGCTAATAGGCAGCGTGCATGGCCCATTTCTATATCGCCATGCTCCAACAATATTTTAACATCATCATTGAGATTATTAAGACGTAACAGGTTTGTCACTGTTGTACGCGACTTACCCACCGCCTCAGCAACCTGCTGATGTGTTAATTCAAATTCGGTGAGTAAACGATGTAGTGCAACCGCTTCTTCCATGGCATTTAAGTCTTCACGCTGAATATTTTCAATCAACGCTATCGCCACAGCCGCTTCGTCAGCAACTTGCTTTAAAATACACGGCACCATACTTAGCTGAGCTAATTGCGCGGCACGCCAACGTCGTTCACCCGCAATGATCTCATAATCCGTATCACTGATATGGCGCACCACAATCGGTTGTAAAATACCTTGAGAGCGAATTGACCCTGCCAACTCTTCTAACGCTTGTTCTGACATGTCTTTACGGGGCTGGTATTTACCTGGTCGTAAATATTCGATAGGTAACCGCTGCAACTCACCATCAACCGGCATGGTTGTTTTTGGTGTTTGGGGCTCACTTGTTTTACTGTCAGCTTCAGTTACTTCACTTACCACCGGCTCAGATGAAGGAGCTGGTTTTGCTGAGCTTAATAAGGCATCCAAACCTCGCCCTAAACCACGTTTTTTAACCGACATGTTATTATTATCCTCTTAGGCAACCGCAGCAGATTGCTTTTCTTTTCGGCGTAGCATCTCTCCAGCTAACGCCAAATATGCTTTTGCACCACTGGATGCCCTATCGTAATACATCGCAGGTGCGCCAAAACTTGGCGCCTCAGCTAACCTCACATTACGTGGGATCACAGTGCGGTACACTTTTTCGCCAAAGTGTTGTTTCAGCTGTTCAGAAACATCATTGGCTAAACGATTGCGAGGATCATACATGGTGCGCAAAATCCCCTCAATCTGTAAATTCGGATTTACCAACTTTGCCAGCTGAGTGATCGTGTCCATCAACGCCGTTAACCCCTCTAGCGCATAATATTCGCACTGCATAGGCACTAAAATAGAATCAGCCGCAGCCATCGCATTGACTGTCAGCATATTCAGTGAGGGTGGACAATCAATAAAAATAAATTCATATTGATCTTGAATGGACTCTAGTGCATTTCTTAAGCGCACTTCACGCGCAAAGAGCTCCATCAATTTAACTTCCGCCGCAGTAACATCTCCGTTAGCAGCAATTAAATGATATTCACCCGACGTGTCTTTACTGATCACATCCGCTATCGCTGACTCTTCTATCAGCAAATCATAAATGGTGGGCACATCACCATACTTATCAATACCACTGCCCATGGTTGCATTACCTTGTGGGTCTAGGTCAATAAGTAACACTTTACGTTTGGTCGCAGCCATCGATGCGGCTAAATTTACAGCCGTGGTGGTTTTGCCAACGCCACCTTTTTGGTTTGCAATTGCAATAACTTTTGCCACAGTGTCCTCGGAAAGCTTAGTCTTTAGAAAGAATAATTAAATGTCGCTCAGCATCCAGTTCTGGAACTTCTAAGCTAATCTTTTGCTCAAAGTGCACACCTGTTGGCAAGTTCTCTAATTCTTGCTCAGGAAATTGACCTTTTAGCGCAATAAAGCGACCAGAATTATCAATTAGATGCTCACACCACTGCACCATATCTTGTAATGATGCAAATGCGCGGCTAAGCACACCATCTAATTTAACACTTGGCTGATAATCTTCAACACGAGACTGAACAGGAGTGACATTATCTAAACCAAGCGCATGTTTTACCTGCATTAAAAAACGAACTCGTTTACCAAGGCTATCAAGTAATACAAATTGCGTATCAGGCAAAGCAATGGCCAATACGATGCCCGGTAATCCTGGACCCGTACCAACATCAATATACTGTTTGCCAGCTAAGTGAGGGGCAACCATGAGTGAATCCATAATGTGTTTAACTACCATTTCACTCGGATTGCGTACAGAGGTTAAATTGTAAGCTTTATTCCATTTGTCTAATAATTCAACATACTGCACAAGCTGCTGCTGTTGAAGTTCAGTAAGCGCAATATCCGTCTGCGCTAATAAAGAAGATAGTTGTTGATGTAACACGAGATCCCATTGCCGTTACGCTGACTTGCGCAACAGCCCTTGCTTTTTCAGATACACTAATAATAGCGAAATAGCTGCTGGGGTGATACCAGAAATACGAGAAGCTTGGCCAATGGTGTCTGGTCGAGCATCGGTTAGCTTCGCAACGACCTCATTTGATAGGCCACTTACTTGGCTGTAATCAAACTCTTTTGGTAGCAATGACTCTTCATGACGCAATTGTTTGTTGATCTCATCTTGTTGACGCGCAATGTAACCTGCATACTTGGTTTGGATCTCTACTTGCTCAAGTGCTTGAATATTCGTCGCATCAGATCCTAACCCTTCAATCCCCGTTAGATCATGATAATTGATCTCCGGGCGACGGATCAGATCTTCCAAACTGGCTTCTCGTGTTAATGGCGTTTTAAGTAACGCGTTTACTTGATCAATGGCTGGATGATCTTTGTGGATCCATGTTGCTTTTAAACGCTGTGCTTCTTGTTCCATTACTTCAAGTTTGTCGTTAAATGCAGCCCATCTTTCATCATCAACCAAACCAAGCTCTCGGCCTTTTTCAGTCAAGCGTAAATCAGCGTTATCTTCACGTAATAATAATCGGTATTCAGCACGACTAGTAAACATACGGTACGGTTCTTTGGTACCAAGCGTTGCTAAGTCGTCAATTAATACACCGGCGTATGCTTGATCGCGGCGTGGTGTCCAGGCATCTTTACCTTGTACTTGTAATGCCGCATTCATGCCAGCTATCAAGCCTTGTGCACCAGCTTCTTCATAACCGGTAGTGCCGTTTATTTGACCTGCAAAGAATAAACCAGTGATAAATTTAGTCTCTAAAGATTGTTTTAAATCTCTAGGATCAAAGAAGTCGTACTCAATTGCATAACCTGGGCGACAGATATGGGCATTTTCAAAACCTTTAATTGATTGCACAATTTGTAATTGCACATCAAAGGGTAAGCTGGTGGATATACCATTTGGATACAGCTCATAGGACGTTAACCCTTCAGGCTCTACAAATATTTGGTGCTTATCTTTGTCAGCAAATCGAACTATTTTATCTTCGATTGATGGACAGTACCTTGGGCCTATGCCTTCAATAACGCCTGCATACATCGGAGAACGGTGTAAATTTTCACGGATCACATCATGCGTTTTTTCATTTGTGTAAGTGATATAACATGGGATCTGTTGTGGATGATCTGATTGCTTACCCATAAATGAAAATGTAGGGGTTGGTGTATCACCTGGTTGCGCTTGCATAACCGAGAAATCAACCGTTCGGGCATCAATACGTGGTGGTGTACCCGTTTTTAATCTATCAACACGAAATGGTAATTCACGTAACCTATCAGCAAGGGCTATCGATGGTGGATCGCCAGCTCTTCCCCCTTTAAAATTTTCCATGCCAATATGGATTTGGCCACCCAAGAATGTTCCCACTGTCAGTACTACAGAATGTGCACTGAAACGCAGTCCCATTTGGGTTACAACGCCTTTCACTTGGTCTTGTTCAACGATTAAGTCATCACAAGATTGTTGGAAAATCTTTAGGTTATCTTGGTTTTGCAAAATGGTTTGAATTTCAGCTTTGTACAAGACACGGTCAGCTTGAGCACGTGTTGCTCTTACCGCAGGTCCTTTAGACGAATTCAGAGTTCTAAATTGAATACCCCCTTTGTCTATCGCTTTCGCCATAGCTCCGCCTAGTGCATCAATTTCTTTTACTAAATGGCCTTTGCCAATACCACCTATTGCGGGGTTACATGACATTTGACCCAGAGTATCCATATTGTGTGTTAACAATAAGGTGTTCATACCCATTCTAGCAGCAGCAAGGGCAGCTTCTGTACCTGCGTGTCCGCCACCAACTACAATAACGTCAAAATGTTCATGATAAATCATTTACGGGATCCTACTTAAAAATTACCGGTTCGATTTTGAAAGGATGCGTATTCTACCTAGAAATACTCAGAAGTGAAATGACTAAATAGTAACCAATGAGTAAAAAAGCTCAAAAGAGATCTTTTAATATAAATAAGATCTTTTTAAAGATCTTTATTAGATCTTACTACTAGTGATCCGCTTTTCTGTGAGTAAGGTGAAATACCTATTTAACAGCAAAGACTTAGATCAGATCAATTAGTGTGAATAGGATCGGATCAAGTATCTGATAAGCTCTGATCAAAATGGCTATTTATACACAGGGCTAGATCATCTCATAATTATCCCAAGGATAACTATGGTTAGATCTGCAGGTAGATCAAAGGTTATCCACAATCCGATCTTAAAATCTCTAAAAATGTGTATAACTTATGTGTAAAAGATCAATGAGGACTACTGAGATACAGTGAGTGCATTACTAAACTGCGGTAACCAACTCAATGCAGTGTCTTCTGGAAGTGCTTCATCTAATACATTGATCTCTAAAACCGGCAGCATATTTGTTGCACCTTTATCTACCAATAACTGTGCAATATTTTTAGCTGCATGGTTATACGTGTCATAGCTGGTATCACCCAACCCGACGACAGCAAACTGTTTAGCGCTCAAATTACCTTGCTGATTTACTTGATCAATAAATGGCAATAAGTTCTCTGGATAATCACCTGCACCATAGGTTGAGGTTACGATTAACCAGTGATCATGTTCACAATATGCTAAGTCAGGTTGCTCGTGCAAATTAGCAACAAACCCTTGGTTTTCTAAGGCTTCTTTTAGCTGATCAGCAACATATTCAGCTGATCCCATTTGACTTCCAACGATGATCTCTAATTGTGTCATTATAATTGATCAAGTAATTTTAATGGCGTCATCATATAGTGCCTGTGGAAGAAGTAAAGAGGTGCGCAAATTGATTGGATAAAAAATAGCGTGCGTTTTTCACTCAAAACAATGGTTTTTAGTTTAACTTACTGTATTTAAATGAATTAATAAAATATTCCAAGCCGGTTTTTAGTGAGCTTTATGTGGATAAACTGAGTAAATCTTTGCGATAAGTTTATTGCTCAAGCACCTACTAGACACTATTTTAGCGTGTTTTGGCTGTTTTTAGCTTGGTTATTGGCTATGTGGACAACTTCGTTGTGCATAACGATCAAGTGCTTGATTTCGATCTGCTTTTTTAGATCTATAAAGTTAGATCCATATATTAAAATAATCTAAAAATGGCAGGATCTGATCTGTATTAACGATGCCGAGTACTCGGCTATGGAAAATTAGCCTGTTATTTGCGCATGAAATGTTGGTTTTTTTACGTTCCGGGGTTAGGTTTTTCACGTGTAGATCTGAAAGCGGTGTTAATTTGAGCTGATATACATTTAGGTTATGGGATAAACCGGCCGCGTAAAAGTAAAATACGGGCAGCATAGATTGTGTGGGACACGAATGTCCGATAAATATAGCTTACTTAGTAAACTATATTTGAATATAAATACAGAGGGTTACGGTTACTTTAATGCGGTAAAAGTACTTAGTTGATCATGTATCTGATGTTACGTGTGAGTGGTCGAGAGAGTATTCGCTGAGGTGTAAAAAAAGGGGAGTGCTCCCCTTAATTTTGTTCAAAAGTGGTTATTTACCGATACAAAATGAGCTGAAGATCTTACCCAGTAAATCGTCGGAGGTGAATTCACCCGTAATTTCGTTTAAGTATTGCTGAGTTAAACGCAGTTCTTCAGCAAGGATCTCGCCTGCGATATGCATCTCTAGCTGCGTTTTACCTATATCTAAATGTTCAGCTGAACGCTCTAATGCATCTAAATGACGGCGACGTGCCATAAAGCCACCTTCAGTAGCGCCCTGAAAACCAATGCATGCTTTGAGATGATCCCGTAGTAAATCGATGCCATCGGTGTTTTTTGCACTTAAGCGTAAGACAGGGTAGTTGTCTTGTTGACACATACCGACCGCTTCTTGTGATAAATCGATTTTATTACGCACTACGGTAACGGCCATACCTTGCGGTAAACGTGCCATAAACTCAGGCCAAATTTGCATCGGATCAGTGTGTTCGGTGTCAGTACCATCGACCATAAAGAGTACGTGATCGGCTTGGCTTATTTCATCCCAGGCACGCTCAATACCAATTTGCTCTACTTTGTCGGGGCTATCACGCAGTCCAGCGGTATCAATTATGTGCAGTGGCATCCCATCTATATGAATATGTTCACGCAGTACGTCACGGGTTGTACCTGCAATGTCTGTCACGATGGCGGCTTCGCGGCCAGCTAATGCATTAAGTAAACTGGATTTACCAGCATTTGGACGGCCTGCGATCACCACTCGCATACCTTCGCGCATGATACTGCCTTGTTTAGCTTGTTTACGGACTTCATTAAGTTGTGCGATGATCGCGTTCAAATCACCACTCACTTTTCCGTCAGATAAAAAGTCTATTTCTTCATCTGGAAAGTCGATAGCGGCTTCTACATACATACGTAAATGAATAACCTTTTCCACCAGCGTATTAATATGATTAGAAAAATCACCTTGTAAAGAATGAAGAGCACTTTTAGCTGCTTGTTCACTGGTCGCATTAATGAGATCGGCGATGGCTTCTGCTTGGGTGAGATCCATTTTGTCGTTTAAAAAAGCACGCTCTGAAAATTCTCCTGGCTGCGCTAAGCGCACCCCCGCAATTTGGCAAATTTCTTTGAGGAGCATATCAATAACAACAGGACCACCATGGCCTTGTAACTCTAAAACATCTTCGCCAGTGAAGGAGTTAGGGCCAGCGAAATACAGTGCAATGCCTTGATCTAATTGCTCACCTTGTAAGGTGTTGAATGGTAAGTATTCTGCATAACGTGTTTTTGGGCATTTACCTACGATTTGTTCGGCGACTTGAGTTGCTAATGTACCCGATACGCGAATAATTCCTACACCGCCGCGTCCCGGTGCGGTGGCTTGAGCTACGATGGTGTCTTGTGTGTTCATAAGGCCATTTATTTAGCGTTTATATTGTCGCTAATTGTACAGCAAAGGGGCAAACTGAGCTATTAACAACCATAAGATATTGCCATTACAACCGCATATTACGAGCTAGGTGTTTAATGGTTTAACTCCTAGCTCGCCTGTGTTGGTTAAATAAAGTAGGGAGAGCTTTTATTCTCAGCTTCGTTTTTACACTGATGGCTATATATTATTGAATCTATAATTAACAGTATATGCGCATTACTTTTACAAAAAGAACAATACCTTGATCTGAATCCTGTGCTAAATACGAGTTAAATGATACTTATTCTACATGAGGCCATATCAATGATGATGCATTGCGTTAGCCATCGTTATATTGAAGTAGGTAGTGGGAGCTGTACGCAGTGTATTGATGTGCTGTTTGGTAAATTGTCTATAGGCGGTTATATCCACTAAAACCAGACCATTGTGGCTATTAAAACGATAGTGTAAACCTTTTGTCTCATTTATGTAATTTTTAGCACGTGTTACTACTACAATATGGTCGGATTATTTTATCTATTAATAATATTTGATTATTTTTAACGTAAGCTGTGAAGGAATTATGTCGTACACGTTTAATAGTTATTCATTTGACCCTGTATTGGGCGTTTTGTATTTTCAAGAAAATGCCGTACAACTGCGACCTAAACTCGCCCAATTATTGGAATATTTTTTACTTAATGCTGGGAGGATCATTACTCGTGAAGAGTTGCTATCTGCTTTGTGGGTGAATGGCGAGTATAGAGAAAGCTCCCTGACCCAAAGTATCCGGGAGCTACGTAAGCAATTAAGCGACAGTGTGCAAAATCCATTGTTTATTAAAACGTACCCACAGAGAGGGTACATTTGGATCTGTGAGGTCGATATGCCTTGTAATGTGCTCTCGGCTGATGAACCAGCACCTGAGCCGACGCGCACGATGGCATTTTTTACGGATAGTCCGCAAAGACTGCCAGCCTTGGTGCTAACTTTATGCATTTTTATTGCCGGACTGTTTTTGATGATCGGCTTTACAATGGTTGATCCGTCGTCGAAGACTGTGAGTGAAGCACATCACAACGAACGATTGTTGGTCGCCCCATTTAAAAATTTAACGGGAGAGACTGAATTCGACTGGCTGAATTACGGGTTACGACATTTGTTAATACAAAACTTGAAGGAGTCAGGGGTAGTAACGGTCATTCCTAATCAGCCTGCTTTTCATTTACTATCTCAAGAGCACGAAGCACACGATAATGTTGGTTCTACATTACAGTCTTTGGTCGAACAAGGGCATGCGGAGCGCTGGCTAGAGGCGACAGTTTCACAAGAAAGTGGTCGTTTCGTGTTCCATTATACCTTATCAGATATTCAAGGAAAAATTAAAAAAGGGGTGATTTATAGTGATGATCTGAATCATCCTTTACCTAACTTAGCGACTACTTTTGCACAGCAAGTCATTGGTAAAACAGGCATGGTGAGTACCTATCATGTGTCTGAAAGTGACTTTTCTACCAAGGACTATTTGGAAGGGCTGTATGCACTAGAGACGCGCGGTGTTGGCCTTGCTATGCGCTACTTTGAAGCCTCGGTACTACACGACCCTAACAATATTCATGCTCTGGTCGAACTGGCTCGAACTTATTGGCATACAGGTCGACTTCAACAGGCAACAGAAATATTTGAGCAACTGTCACAGAGTGCTGGTCTATTAGCGAAACCTTCTTTGAATGCCCGCATGCTGGAATACTGGGGTGAAATGAAAATTGCCAAAGGAGAATATACGCAAGCGAACACCTTGTTAGAACATGCGTTGGTGATGACAGATGAAATAGATAATGATGTTTTACGCTCGAAAATCTATCGAAAGTTGGCGACGATTGCGTGGCAACAACAGCAGTGGAGTAAATATCAACACTTTGTTTCTCAAGCTAAAAACTTATTTGAGATCCATGATATGACGGAGTCTGAGGCGAGGCGTTTATATTATATAGGCAACCCTCCACCAGCGGGGCCTGAAACGGATCAAACTGTAGATCTCGAAGATAGCTTACAAAGCTTATATAAATCAGTGCGTTATTATCGTAAAAATGGCAACTTAAGCTCATTGATGAAAACGTATTTTGCGCTAGGTCAGAATTACTTGGCACCGTTAGAAGAGCGCAACCAAGCTTTATTGAATGCGTTAAAATTGGCGACCGATCAGCAAGAATTGGTGTACCAAATTAAAATAGCGAATTATCTCGGTTTTTACTTCATTCAATTACATGAAGGAGAAAAAGCCATTGAATATATTGAACTGGCTGAGCAAGTATTAAATGATGAGTTAGATATTGCCCCTTTACGCTATCGAAATCAGTTATTACTGAGTATGGCTAAAATGGATCATGGTATTGCGAATAATGATAAGTCTGCGTTACATCAAGCGAAGGGGAGTTTTGCGCAATTGCTGGGGAGTCTTGAGTCTCTAAACAGTCATGACAATATTAAAGCGGATGCGTATTTGTTATTAAGTTGGACTGAGCTTGCCTTGCAGCAAAGCCAGTCTGCATTGCTTAACCAGCAAGCGGCGTATAATTTATATACGCGTTTAAATATGCACGATTCATTAAGCTATGCGGTCTATTCTCTTATGTATACCCACCTTACACTTGGTGATGATGACCGTGCGATAGAATTAGCAAATTCAGGTCAGTTTAATAAGAAGCTGATCTATGATTATACAGCATTGGCGTTCTACCGACTTGGCGATGTTGATAATGCCATTGGACAACTTGATAAAATGAAAAAACAGTTCGCGCATTACTGGCAAATAAGTGATGAGCGAAGGTATAAACAATTGGCGGACCCAGCACTTCAGCAAAACGAACTCATGACGTGGTTCTCCTCATTACAAAAACCTTACTCAGTATATTGTGAATCGGAGTGGAACTTTCAAATAGATGTGAACTAAGACAACTAAAGGAGAGAACTACCTCTGATGTTATCCTCAAATGTGCGCATTATTTGGCATCGTATGTCGTGATGCGCATTCATATAAGAACTCTATAAGCTGCGCAGGTATTGCCACTTCACCTCCATATTGTTGGCCCCACGCTCACTAAAGCTTGGTCAAACATGCGCTGATGAAAGATAAATAACATTCAAAATCAAGTCATTGTCGCTTTCTTATTAATATCCTAGTAATACATATAATGTGCTGTTTTGTGAGCACATAGCAATGCTTATCCAATCTTTAAAAGACGTATACCTTGTATACAGTCCGCCGTACTGTGGCTTACTTTTTTTATCCGCTTGCAACCATTTTTTTCTATCGTGTTATTTGCGTTAGCCTTTCGAAATAAATATAAATTTATTCATACTATTCAATTGTTTGATTAATTTTTATGTGTGAATTTCTTATCTAAATTTATGTTTTATTTATCTTTTATGTCTTTTTTGTCGCTATAAAATTCATTTTAGATATAGGGTACACCCAGCTAAAGCAGCCTAGGAATGAGGGACCTTTTACTGACTGATTAAGTAAAAGTAGAGGCTGTATATATTTGGCTTTTTGCAGTAATTACTCATGAAAAGGGAGGGTGAAGGAATGATTGATATAGGTAACAGCTGTACCCAATGTGTTTACGCACGCACAGTGCTAAGGAGTAGGCGATGGGGTTCATAAACTTAGCGGCGCGTTGGCTTGTTGAGCCAAAATCGCCAGATAAAGTCGTGATTTATTCGCAACAAGGGAATGTCACTTATCGGGCATTACAGCAACAAGTATGTCAGCTCGCATCTGCGTTTGAGGGGTTTGCTGTAAAACCAAATGATCGAATTGTCATTGCGATGAACGACAGTGTGCCTCTCTATGTTTGCTTTCTCGCAAGTTTAGCATGTGGCGCTATTCCCATTGTGATCAACCCTAAGTTATCACTGAGCAATCAGCAGTTTATTCTCGATGACAGCGATGCGCGTGTGTTGATACAGCACACCATAAAAGGGACATCTTGCCACTTTTATGATGAGGGAACGGCGCGTGATACATTTGACTATCAAGCCCTGTTAAACACAGGCTCTGATAGCTGGTCAGATTTTCATTTTAAGCAAGGTGATGATATTGCCTTTATGCAATATACGTCTGGCACCACAGGTAACCCTAAAGGGGTAATGCACTCTTCTAATAATGCATTACAGAGCTTCAAAGCATTCGCCGACAAGACGTTACACGTAACAAGTAATGATAGATTCTACTCGCTGGCAAAATCATTTTTTGGTTATGGATTGGGCAACAGTGTTTTCTTTCCGCTTGAGTGCGGTGGCAGCGTGGTTTTAGATGCTAACTGGCCTACTCCAGAAGCGGTGGTGGCTAACGTATCTTGTTATAAACCAACCATATTTTTTGGTGTTCCTGCAATATATCAAGCACTCCTATCTCAGCCACATGTAACTAGGGCATTTAATTCGGTTCGTCTGGCTATTTCTGCAGGGGCTGCGCTACCTGAGCAACTTTTTCAACATTGGCAGACAACATTCGGCACCACAATTTTAGACGGCTTAGGGTCTACTGAGTTGTGTCATATATTCTGCAGTCATACGAGTGACACTGCGATGGCTGGTACGCTTGGTAAGCCACTAGAAGGTTACGATATTGATATTCGTGATGCCGCTGGACACAGTGTGGCAGAGAATATATGTGGAAACATGTGGGTTCGGGGGCCGAGCGTTGCACAAGGCTATTGGCGAAACCCTGAAGCGACGGACGCTAAATTTCAATTGGGGTGGTATGACTCTGGAGATTTAGCGCTACGCGACGCGCAAGGGCATATTCATTTTAAAGGCCGAGCTGATGATTTGTTTAAAGTGAATGGTCGCTGGGTGATCCCTTCTGAGATTGAAGTACGAGTCATGACCGAATTCTCAAATATTACAGAAGTAGCATTAGTGCCGACTGAGGACGAATATGGTCTAACACGCGCAGCGCTCTATTTGGTAACACATGATGGTAAAGCCGATGACTTAGTGGCTGACGTTGAGGGGTGGTGCACCGCACAATTATCTAACTTTCAACGACCTCTTTATATTGAAGTGCTTAATGCATTACCAAGAAATGATAATGGCAAAGTGATTCGTCGGCAATTGTCGCGCGTCAGTGAAGGAGTGGCGTAATGCACTCACCCTTAACTTATAAAGTACAGGCGTTACCGTATAAAAATAATGATGTGATTGAACTCTACACACGGTATGCAGACCGACATGACTCATTTATTTTTGAATATAACAATGCCGGTAATAAATCGATGCCGCCGCGATTTAGTGTGATCGGGTTATCTATTCTGGCGCGCATTACCGTTAAGAAAAATAGACTGTGTTTGAGTATGCAAGATACAGAGCAAACACAACAATTTGATGACCCTAAAGTGGTATGGGCGGCATTAGAAAGCATGTTATCTGATTTTTCGGTGCCTGATATTGCACAGATCCCGTGTTTTAGTGGCGGTTGGTTTGGGTGTTTTGGCTATGAGAGTGTGCGTTACTTTGAACCAAATAAATTGCCGGATCCACAACTACAGGATTTAACCGGCTCCCAAGATATAATCATGCTACTGCCAAAGCAGTTATTGGTTTTAGATCATCACACACAGCGCATGTGGTCCGTTGCCTATGCATTTGACGATGAAGTTCCTTCGCTGACTTTGATTGAAAGTGATCATACTTGGGCTAAAGATACGGTCTTAGGCCCTGTGAAGTATCAATTTAAAAAACCGGAGTTCATCGATGCGGTTGGTAAATTAAAGCAACACATTAAAGATGGCGAAATAATGCAAGCGGTGTTGTCACAGCGCATGTGTGTAGAGGTTTCAGGCAGTGGTATAGAGTTTTTTACACGCCTTCGTAATATGAGCCCATCACCTTATCAGTTTTATGTACGTACTGATGCAAGCTGTTTATTTGGGGCCTCTCCAGAAACGCTAATACGCAGTGAAAAGGGGGCGTTAATTTCTTTTCCAATGGCGGGAACACGGCATCGCAGTGCATGTGAAAAAGAAAATCAACAGCGCGAAGTTGAATTGCTTAATGACACAAAAGAGTGTGCTGAGCATTTAATGTTGATTGATTTAGCACGGAATGATTTGGGGAAAGTGGCAAAGTTATCTTCTGTCTCTGTGCCAAAAATGATGTCGGTTGAGCATTTCTCCCATGTTATGCATATCACTTCAGAAGTGAGAGCTGAACAATTACAGCATATTAGCCCCTTAGGCTTGATCCGCGCCACGTTACCCGCTGGCACACTCAGTGGTGCGCCAAAAATACGAGCAATGCAATTAATAGATCAATATGAGCCGGTTAGAAGAGGTTTGTATGGTGGCGGTGTTGGCGTGATATCAGGGGGAGATGTCGATTTGGCAATCGTGATCCGAACCGCACTGATCAAAGACGGCTGTTTACACCTTCAAGCTGGTGCGGGTGTGGTATCTGACTCTATTGCACAGAGCGAATGGCAAGAAACCTTGAATAAGAGTAAAGCTTTGCTACTGGCACTTGGCATTACTGACTCGTCACACAATATGGAGATGACAGCATGCTGTTAATGATCGATAACTACGACTCGTTTACCTATAACTTAGTACATTATGTGGCTGCCTTAGGTCACACCATCCAAGTCGTTCGCAATGATGAACTGAGCTTGGCTGACATTGTTGCGCTAGCTCCAGATGGGCTCATTATTTCGCCGGGGCCTTTTGGGCCTGAACAAGCGGGTGTATCGTGCGACGCCATTGGTTATTTTGCTGGAAAGATCCCAATTTTAGGCGTGTGTTTGGGCCATCAGTCTATTGGTCATGTATTTGGTGCCAAAGTGCAGCATGCGGGTGAACCCATTCATGGTAAATGTTCACATATTTCTCATCATGGAACGGGGTTATTTGACGGCCTGGTATCTCCTTTACGTGTTGTGCGTTATCACAGTTTAAGCCTTGCTCTCCCGTTACCCTCTTGCCTTGAAGTCACCGCTATGACGGTCAGTGAAGGGGAGGGACATGCCGAAATAATGGCGATAAAACATAAGGAATTTCCAATTTATGGTGTGCAATTTCACCCAGAGTCTATCGCGTCAGAAGGGGGGATGAGTATGCTCAAAAATTGGTTACTTGAAACTGGCTTGGCATGTATGAGTACGCCCGCCAAACCCGAAGCTGCCTAATATAAGGAATATATGATGTTTTCGAAAAGTTTGATCGCGCAAATTCAGGCCGATGACTCTATCGGTGCAGGTAATTTTTATGAAGCAATAATGGCATTACCTGTGGAACTGCATAAAACAGTGCTCAGTATTGATAAAACCATCCCGCTTTATGCGGGACAGCAAACACATTTTAGCTTTAATGATATTCAACAAATCGTCTATCAAGTAGCCAGTAAGTATTGTGCTTTGGGTGTGTCTGAGGGGAGTTTGGTTGGGTTATATTTGGATGATGGTTTAAGTTATTTTTTGCATTATTTAGCGCTCAATCGTTTAGGCGCGATCCCAGTATGTATTAACGATAAACTGCCTGCTGATACGGTGTTGGCATTTTGTAAAAGTACCAATGTCGGCGTGTTAATTCATGATGACGACAAAGAAGCGGCACTTAAAGCCAGTGCTGAAGTCGATAGTCCGTTGGTGAATATAAATAAGCTGATGGTGCTATGCTCACAATCAATTCCACCAGCAAAGTCGTTTACTGCTGATGACGTAGTATTGCTTGCCCACACATCTGGCACAACGGGCATACCAAAAGCGGTTACATTTACCCAGCATAGTTTCTTCTTTGGTGTGAAATCCCAGTTGCACAAGCAACAAGGAAGCAAGGTGCTCAGCGCTCTTCCTCATTCACATAGTTCTGCTATATCAGTATTGATGTCGAGCTTGTTACGGGGCGCTGAGATTTATTTACTCAGCGATAAACGTCCTGATCACCTAATACATAGCATTAAAAAGTATCAGCATGATCTGATCATTGCTTTTCCTAAGACTTATGTCGATTTATGTAAGCAGCCGCTGGTGGCGGAAGATTTTACATCGGTGAACTATTGGATTGCGACAGGTGATGCCAACCATGAATCGCATATTCGCAAACTGATCTCATTGGGCCAACATTACATTAATAACCAGCCACAACCCGGTTCTGTTTTTATTGATAATTTAGGGTCGTCTGAATTTGGTTTTGCGATGTTTCGTAATATTCATAGCTTAAAGACAAACCGATTCAATCGGTGTATTGGCAAACCTTTTTCTTGGGTTGAAGCGGCTATATTAAGCGAGAGTGGGCAAATCCTACCCGCAGGTAAAATTGGTAAGCTAGGGGTTAAGTCCGGCACGGTCACTGCTGGCTATTGGAATAATAAGCAGCTCACAGAAGAAGCGCAGTTGGCAGGTTACTGGTTAACGGGTGACTTAGCTTATTTCGATAGCTCTGGGCTATTTTACCATGTTGATAGGACATCAGATCCTATTGATACCTGTGATGGGACGATTTATAGCTGTCAAACCGAGGAGCTGATATTAAGCCACTTTAAAGATGTGTTTGAATGCAGCATTTACTCAGGGCCTAGTATCGACAATGATGCATATAGCGTAGCGCATATTTGTGTGGAATTAATTGCTGACGCGGAATTGATCCTCGATTTTGAGTTGTTAAATCAAATAAATCATTTATTGCGCTCACATCATATTCCAGCGCTCACAAGTTTAGAATTTCAAGCATCGAATGCGCATACCGGTGTCACCGGGAAAAAACTAAAACGCCGCCTTCGTCAATTGCGGGAGGTCGCATGAACAAATCACATTTATTACCCCCTAATTTAACGCTTTTTGGCTATCAAATTTGCCCATATGTATTGCGTGTTCGCTATGTTTTATCGCTACTAGAGTTAGATCATCATTATATTGAGCTAGACGTTTACGCGAATAAACCTGCGCAATTATTACGATATTCACCCATGGGACGTGTACCAACGCTCATCATTGATAATGACGCATTGTGTGATTCAACGGTGATCTCGCAGTGGCTAGCTCAGGTATATGCTGAGCATCAATTATTACCCGCTAATGCATGGGCAAAAGCGAAAATGATGAATGATATGGCTGCTATCGATAGTGTGCACGACACTATCAGCCAACTCATATCCGCGGTGGATAAATCGGCGTTTAACGCTGCTTTAACGCGCTTTTCAAGCATGTTACCCCCAGTACTTACGTTACTGCGTGCATCATGCTCATCTCCAAACTCATTGGTGGATGTATGGGCCATGGTGCTGGCACATTTGATCCGTAGCGTAGATGCCATTTTACAAGGGATGCTCAGTCAACACGTTCCGCAGATCAGAAGTTTGCCTGATATTTATCGCAGCCGCGCGCGTGCATCGCTGCGTTATCAAGCGTTACTCCCTAAAGACTATGTAACATGCCTGCATAACATGATGGCACATCGCAATGCGTATTGTGCACAGCTCAATAATATTGCATTCGCAGAGGAGGAATTCGCATGATTCAGTATGTTCAAAATAATGCGCAGGTTATGGCGTTATCGGCACAATTACTCCCACCAGAGGGGAGCCGTTTAACATGCATTGACTATTTGTCAGATGTGCTGCCTGGATTACTTGCAGATTGCCGTATTGATCCGAATAAGATTGATTTGATCTTAACGCTATCAACAAGTACCGATCATTTGGTTGAGAAAACACAGATCCACACTCCGCGATTAGGCTATCCAGTGCAACACTACATTATGGCCAGTAATGCGTTTGTGTTGGACTTGCAAGATACTGCTTGGTCACAGGCATTGGAAGTGGCGAATGGGTATTTGGCGGGCACCGATATGGAGTATGTATTGGTGTTAGAAGCGAACTCCTTTCCCGTCGAGCAAGCAAATAGCCGTTTTCATGGTGCGCGTGCACTCATGGTGGCTAAATCAGCAGAGGTGAGTCAAGCCTCACTTGGTATATATGAGTTGGTGGATTGCTCACCGATGACATTGGCTTATGAAAGAAAACAAATCACATTGTCTGCCTGCAACCCTCAGTTATTCAGTAAGTTAATAGCGGGATTCGAGCCATTAATCGACGGTTTTACGAATATAAATAAGCCGGTGTTGCTTGATTTACCCCCTGATCTGCAGTCACAAGTCAGCGCTGAATTGACGGCGCAGTATCCACATATTCGTTGGTGGGATTGGAATACTGCTAGTCGCGGTGCGGAAGATGTCATTTGGGTGAGCTATGAGCCGTTCCGCCACCGTTTGGTGGCACGCGAAACATGTATACAAGGAGATATGCTATGACATGCGGTGTAACTATTCGTGCCATTGCGACACGAGTGCCTACGATATCGGTGAGTAACTTTGATGAAACATGGTTTCCTGACATCGATAAACAGAGCAAATTAGCTTGGCAAGAAAAGTGGGGCATTGAGCAACGTTTTTATACTGATCATTTAAGACATAGCCCTATGTCATTGGCGTGTGATGCCGCGCGCGAAGCGATGAACCTGGCTGAGGTACCTAGTCATGACATTGACTTGCTGATAACCAGTTCAACTAATGCAATGCAACTGGCTGAAAATACGCAGTGTGGTTTACCAGAAAATGTCTTTTATCCGCGGAACAGTTATGCCACTAAGCGTTTATTAGGCCTTGATAACGCAATGGAATTTGACATTCAAAATGAGTGCTCAAGCATGATGGATGCAATGCAAATAGGCCATAACGCGATTAAAACGGGTCAAGCTAAACAGGTATTGCTGATTGTCCAAGAGTCTACTTATGAAGTGATGGATAGAACGAATGTGAATGGTATGAACTTTGGTGACGGTTACGCCGCTATTGTTCTTAGTCATGATGATGATCCGACGCTGGGTATTCAATCACAAGCTTATCAAAGCTTTTCAAAAAATTACGATCTCGCGACGGTCAGTTGGGATAAGCATGTGAATACGCCGTCTCATATGAGTTTTCAAATGGCTGAGACTGGCGCCAGTGAAATGGGTAAATTTGTTCCAAAATATCTTCCTAAATTGGTGAAGCGTGCTTTGGCAAAAGCACAGTTGAGCAATGCTGATATTGATTTTTATGTATTCCACCAGCCTGCACGTAAGCTCATTGATGCGTGGTGTGCATTGTTGGATGTCCCTCATGAAAAGACGCTGAAAATTATGCAGCAGTATGGGTGTGCGGTTTCGGCGGCGATGCCAATTGCATTCAATTTGGCACTACAGCAGCAGCTAATCCCTGAAAACGGCAAAATTATCATCGCTAGCCCATCTGTTGGTTGGGGGTTTGGTGCCCAAGTGTGGCAGTTAGGTGAACTGCCAAAGTGCGCGCCAGAGATCCATCAAACGGTATTAGAAACGTGTAATCACACTAAAAAGGATGTGTTATGAGCCAAAGTTATATTGTTGGAACTGGTTATTATTTGCCAGAGAATAAAGTGGATAATCATGATATTGCAAAGCGGATCAATACGTCTGATGACTTTATTCGTACTCGTATTGGTGTGAAAACCCGTTTTCATGCTCAGCCCACTCAATCGTGTAGTGATTTGATGTTAGCTGCGGCAAAAATGGCGATTTCTCAGGCCAATGTACAGCTTGAAGACATCGATATGTTAATTGTAAATACGTTGAGTCCTGATATCCACGACCCATCTCAGGCCTGTGTATTGGCCGATAAGCTCGGTTTGTCAGAAGTCGCGGCCTTTGATATTCGCGCACAATGCAGTGGCTTGTTGTACGGCATCAATATCGCCAAAAATTTTATTGTGGCAAAAGAAAGGCGCTGCGTGTTAGTTGTTGCGGGAGAGCTCTTGTCCAAACGCATAGATACCAGCGATGCGGGTCGCAATCTGGCGGTTATGCTCGGTGATGGCAGTGGCGCTGTTGTTGTTAGTGATACCGCAGATAGTGAAAGACAATGTGGTGAGCTGGTGGATATGGTGATCAATGCTGACGGTCGACAGTGGCAAAGTTTAGTAACGCGGGTTCCAGGTACTGCAAACCGGCAATTTCATCAAGCTGATGACGGGGATGTCGGCCATAGTTTTATGCGTATGAATGGGCCCAATGTCTTTGAGCATGGGGTCACAAAGTTTTGTGAAATTGCCCATACCATATTGACGCGGAACCAGTTGAAAGTTGCTGATATAGATAAGTTTATAGTCCACCAGCCGAACTTAAGAATGTTGGAAGAAATTCAGCATAAATTAGACATAGACCCACAAAAAATGCCAATCAATGTCACTGATTATGGAAACATGGCGTCGGCATCTACAGCAGTTACGCTGGCACAAAGTTGCCAGTCTGGTGTTATTCAAAAAGGGGATTGGGTACTGATCTTGTCTTATGGTGCTGGCGCTACTTGGGCTGGCGCATTGGTAAAGTTTTAGGTGTCGTGATGAGCAAAAGTAATTTATGGCAGCAGCATATGGGTGAGCACGACAATAACTTGTTCTTATTAGGCACCATTGATGTACCTATGTATCTTATTAAAGTGTCTGGTGGGTGGGCTTTATTGGAAGGATCTGTTGAGCCATTGGCTCCGCGCATTTTGCAGCAATTAAAACACATCGTTGGTGATTTGGCACAGATAAAGTACTGGTTTATAACTCACTCGCACTATGATCACATTGGTACATTGGCCCTACTGTATCCGTTATTACCCTGTGTGCGGGTGTTTGCTTCAAAGCTAACCAAGCGGGCATTAAGTCATGAAAAAGCCAATGAAGTAACCCGTAAGCTCACCAACAGTTTATACAAGATCATGCCGCAAGCACAGTATGCAGATCACACATTGCAAGCAACAAAAGTCGCGTTTGCGGATATTCCGGTAGAAGTCTTAGAAGATGGACAGCAGGTTGATTTTGATGAGTCACACTGTATGGTCGCGATTGCTACGCCAGGACATGCAAAATGCTTATTGAGCTTTTATGAGCCCAAGTTTAAGCGTTTGTATGTGTCCGATGCCTTGGGAGAAATGGTATCACCTAATCAATGGGAACCACTTATTTTTCAAGATTATCAGGCATATATCACATCATTGAAACGGTTACAGCAGTTGGATATTACACAGCTCGTATTAGGTCATCATGGTATTTTGTATGGTGACTTAGCGCAGCAAGCCCCGGCGCTTGCAGAGCAAGGGGTCTATCAATTTATACGTAATGCGACACAAGTATTTAAGCATTGCTCACAAGACATCGCACACACTGCGCAGCAAATTTCTGAGTCAAGCCGAGCGTCTACGGCAACATTTGTATCTAAAAAGCTTCACTACAATGGCACGCTATTTATGCTCAAGTTGACGGGCGTTGTGCCAGAGAGTGAGCAGGTTCTGTCATAAAGGAGTGAATATGAAATACCAAGAAACACAATTAATTGCTGTGATCACGGGGGGCAATAAAGGCTTGGGGTTTGCAGCTGCACAGCAGTTAGCTCAATTGGGTTATCGCGTGGTGTTGACGGCGAGAAACGAGCATTCAGGCCAAGCTGCAGTGAAGGCACTTGCCGAAAAAGGGCTAGAAGTAGACTTTTTACCTTTGGATATTAGCGAGACTGCCAGTATTAGTGCTTTTACGTCGGCCATGGCTACGCGATATCAAAGGTGTGATGTGCTCATTAATAATGCCGGGGTATTTTTTGACTGGGAAGTCTCAGCGTCAAAAGTGCAGCTTGAGGAGCTACAAACAACGTTTCAAACCAATGTGTGGGGCACTATCAATGTGACTCAACATCTGATGCCATTACTGCATAAATCTCAGCAAGGTAAAGTAATAAATGTGAGCAGTGATCTGGGATCTTTGAGTTTCGCCAGTAATAAGGAGAACGAATATTACTCGGTGTCTGGTGTGGCATATCGAATGTCTAAAGCTGCGCTGAATATGTATAGCATTGCTTTATCTAAAGAATGCGAGGCAAGCAATATTGTAGTGAGTGTTGTGTCTCCAGGGTGGTGTCAAACCGATATGGGGACCGATGCTGCCCCTCGTTCACCTGAACAGGGGGCAAAAAGTATTGTGGAAGTGGTACAAGCGCCGTCGACTCAGTTTCACGGAAAGTTTGTGTTAGATGGCCAAATATTGGCTTGGTAATAGTGGGTAA
Source organism: Pseudoalteromonas sp. MSK9-3 (assembly GCF_003590335.1). Classification (GTDB taxonomy): domain Bacteria; phylum Pseudomonadota; class Gammaproteobacteria; order Enterobacterales; family Alteromonadaceae; genus Pseudoalteromonas. The sequence continues at coordinate 101,498 of NZ_MIET01000036.1, forward strand.
CTAAGGAAAAGATGATGAGCATGAATAAGCAAAACACTCAGCATAGTCAGCAGCGTATTGGAACGCGATTTGCGTCATTTGTTGAGAAACACCCTATTTGGCAGAATCCTTTATTGCAGGGCTGCGCTAATAATGAACTAGAAATTGACGATTATGGATTTGTGATCAGTCAACATTTTTATTATTCACGTGGTTTTACGCGCTTACTGAGTGCGTTAATGATGCAATGTGATAATGACTTCTACCGTGTAGAGTTGTCTCATAATTTATGGGAAGAAGCGGGAGAAGAAGAGCAAGAGAATTGTCACTCTAACTTGCTACGACGCATGATCACAGAGACTTTTGGCTTAGAAAATCCTGATCAAACTCAGTTTAGAGATTATACCGTTCAATACTTCAACGAGTGCTTAAATTATTTAAAAAATTGCGATTTAGTTAGAGCTGCGGCATTTCTTGGATGGGGAACGGAAGGGGTTGTTCCGAGGATCTATAGCTACTTATTTAATGGCTTAGTGGCTAAAGGGGTACCTGAAGACGAGCTGCTTTACCTGAGCTTGCATATGGAATGTGACGATGAGCATTCAGAAGTGATTGAGGCTATTGCCTTAGATGCGTGTGGCGGTGATACAGAGTCGCATTGGTTGGCCATTGAAGAAGCGATAGATCACTCGCTTACACTGCGAGATAGGTATTTTAAAAAGCTGTATGAAGAGCTACAAAGTCAACCGCTTAATACGCTTGTTGGTCAAGTGATGAAAGCACAGCCTTATGCGGATCTCACACAATTAAGTGGGTTGTATACACATGTAGATAGCCAGTCAGGTGTGCCACTGTATAAAAATAGTAATGATCAACGGGTCAGCTTTGAAGTGACACGCTTCAATGTGGCCAGTGAGGTGATTGATCCACGTTTATTGGAGATCCCCGTGGGCAAGCGCAATGAAAAGCACCGACATGCCCATGAGTCGATCTTTTATGTGCTCTCAGGGGAAGGTGTTGTGCATGTTGGTGATAAGGAAATTACCGTAAAACCCGGAGATTTAGCCTATGTACCACGATGGTATGATCATTATACCGCGAATACAGGTAACGCATTGCTGAAAATATTGGCATTAACCGATTATGGCTTAACACGGTGTTTTGCCAATAATACCGAGCGCAGCTACCGACAGCAGCCCAGTAACGTCGCAGTGTAACCCTGAGCGTTACCAAGATTATAAATTAATAAAAGCCTCGCATGACGAGGCTTTTTAATTTACAAACGTTTAGGTGGCTTTGCGCCTCGAAAGGCTACTTCATCTTGGTCATTTAATACTATCCAATAAGGTAAACTCGTTACCTGATATTTCTGAAATAGTTGGTTTTTTTGATCAAGTACCACAGGGTGAGTGAGCGAGAATCGCGTTTTATAGGCTCGCACGTCATCCATAGAAATATAGAATGGCTTGATAATCGTTGTTACGGGCAATGTGGTGATATTGGCTAATTGATTGTTTGCGGCTATTTTTTGCTCACATAATGGCAGGTGTTGGAAAGGGCACAAAGCGTCACTAAAAAACAGCACTTGGGCGGGACTATTTTGACCAAACACGTGACTGTTTCCATCACTGTCGGTGAGCGTAACCGGTTTGCTTACAGGTAATGAATCAATAATACCGTCATGGCTAATGGTGGTGTCTGATGTGTCGGTACCAAGGTAGCTAATTTTTTTGGCTTTGCCATCAAATATAAACACCTGTGAGGGAGTTTTCCATACCCCCAGAGATAGGGCGAGACGTTGGTTTCTATCAATTTTTAGACCCTTAAATTGGGGGTTATTTTTGACAAATTGTGACACGACATGCGCATCAATATTGATGTCGGGTTGCACGTAAATTCGCGTAACGTCTGCTTTGACGGCGGGTAAAGTGGTGGGGGCATAGTATTCATCCCACAAATTAATGAATATTACTTCAACGGGACCTCGTTCGGGCAGTGTCAGTGCATATGTGGGTAAATGGGTTACAAATAAGAAAAAACAGAGAGATAAATAGTGAAAGTAAGTCATCGTAGGATCCTTATTTAAGCGCTTCAAGTCTTTGTTTGAGTTCATCGGTCAGCAGGGCGCTGCGATACACTTCGTTCCCATCGCTATCCAGCAGTATGTGTGTCGGTGTGCCCGTGACTTTAAATTGTTGAACGAGGTGACCTTGTGCATCGAAAATAGTCGGGATCGTATAATGATGTTTATTCATGTAGCGTCTGATAAGACCGATGTTTTGATTAAATCCCACATTAACGGCAATGACTTGTAGTTTGTTGTGTGTCTCTTGATAGGTTTCTTGCAAGTGTGGCATTTCTTCTAAGCAGTAGCTGCACCATGTTGCCCAAAACTTTAAATAAATAGGCGTATCTCCTTTGGGTAATTGTTGCCCGGTTATCGACGTGGCCGAAAATGTCGTTGTGTTGGATGGGGTTGCATATGCCACAGTGTTGAGACTGCTGAGCACCAAAATGGCAGCGGAAAGTTTTGTGTATGTCATGATATTTCCTTTTAGATATAAAGAAGTTGTCCAGCCCGTAATAAGTAGTACTGACTCATTATGAGTAGCAGCACAAACATGAACCATTGAATGATATGTAGCCAGCGGCCAGATTTTGGTATTTTTGCAATGAACCCACTAAAAATACCGGCAATAAATAGAAGTAAGCACATACCAACTGCAAATGAGAAGAGTATTGCAATACCCCACGTTATGTTTTGTTGCTCAGCGACGAAGAGTAAAATTGCGGCCAATATTGGCGAGCTACATGGGGCCGCAACAAAGCCGCTGGCAACCCCCATCAGTAACGCGGAATGTGAGTGTTGCTTTTGCGAAAATGCATACAAAAAAGTAGGCAGTGGGATCCAGCCCTTTAGTACAAAAGCAAACAGCAATAGCAAATTGGCGAATATGATTTGCGTGAATGGGTGACTGGCGATGGAGCCAAAGAATTGGCCGCTCAGTGCCGCTGTGGCTCCAAGTATTGCGTAAACAGACGATAAGCCGAGACAGTATAGTAATGCGCGTAGAGTAACGCTCGAAGCGCTATTCTGACTTAAGGTCGCGATGGTAATGGGTAGCAATGGATAGATACAGGTAGAGAGACTGGTTAATAGTCCCATAAAGAACGCCAGCAATATCCAATAGAAGCTTGGTGGGCTTTGTTGTAATAACTCAATGAACACGGATTCGGTCATGATGTTCTCGATGAATGTCAGTATTAGCAAAATTAATTGAATTGACACAGAACACCATCAAGAATGGCTGAAATAGATATAAAAAAATAAAAACATTACAAATCATATTGTTAATTGATTTTTTGTGGTGTTTTTCGCGCGATATAAAATAGAAAAATGTGGATAGATAATGATGCGGTGTGAGGGAGAAACTCGTGTGGTGTGAAAAGGCGATTTGACACGGGTTATTAGGTTTAATATTTATCCATTGTAAGTGGGTTAAAGCGCTTATCAGAGCCGATTACGCTGGGAGGTGAGGATGACTTGGAGAAGCGCAAACAAAAACGCCCGCGATAAAGCGGGCGTTTGTTTGATCACTGAGTAATTATCTTACTTTCAGACCTTTCTTTTCCATTCCGCGGTAGATGATCAGCATCTGTGCGATGGTGATCAGGTTTGATACTAACCAGTATAAAACGAGACCTGATGGGAAAGGGAAGATTAAGAAGAATATGGTAAATACCACAGGCATATACGTCATCATCTTTTGCTGCATTGGATCTGTGACTGTCATCGGTTGCAGCTTTTGCGTTAGAAACATACTCGCACCAAATAAGATTGGTAGAACGTAGTAAGGGTCTGCTGCTGATAAGTCAGTAAGCCAGAACATGAATTCAGCGTGACGTAGTTCAGTTGACTCTAAGAATACATAGAACAATGCTAAGAAAATTGGCATTTGTAGTAATAGAGGTAAACAGCCACCCATTGGGTTCACTTTCTCTTTACGGTATAGCTCCATCGTCGCTTGACCAAACTTCTGGCGGTCATCACCGTAACGCTCTTTTAATGCCTGCATTTTTGGCTGTAGCATGCGCATTTTAGCCATCGACGTGTATTGTGCTTTAGTCAGCGGGTAAAGTGCAGATTTCACCAAAATAGTGATGGCGATAATAGCGAGACCCCAGTTACCGATCAGGCCGTATAAGAATTTAAGTAACACGAATAGTGGCTGAGAGATAAAAAATAACCAACCATAGTCTACAGTTAAATCTAAGTTATGATGAATAGCTTCTAAGGCATCACCGTCTTTAGGACCCATATAATAGGTTGCAGAAATATTGGCTGCACTATTGGCTTGTACGTTAACGGGTTCGCCTTTTAACCCCATAATACCTTGGCCATTGCGAACTGCCGTGTAGATGGTGTTATTTGAATCTTGCGCTGGTACCCAGGCACTTACAAAGTAGTGCTGAATAAAGGCAACATAGCCACCAAGTGTATTTTTATTGAGGTTTGCTTCCGCCATGTCATCAAAGCTATATTTTTCATAAGGCTCTTCTGCGGTACCGTATGCAGTACCTAGGTAGGTTTGATCAACCATGCTGCCTTTAGCCTGAATGGTACGCTTAACCTGAGTGTATAGCTGTACTTGCACTGGATCTGCGGTTGCGTTGTTAACGCTATATTCAAGGTTTACATCGTATTTTCCAGCTTTGAAGACATATGTTTTGGTAAATTCAACGCCTTTCGCATCAACAAACGTTAAAGGCACACGCAATTCATCACCATTTAATTGGTATTGCGTATTTGAGCTTGTATATACAGGGCGACCATCTTGTGAGGCATCTGGGCCGTTTAAGCCAATTAAGCCACTTTGCGAGATATATTGCTTACCTTCAAACTCACCCAGAAGTAAGTATGGGTCTTCACTACCATGCGTTTCAGCATGCTTTAGAAGTTTGGCTTCAACAATATCACCACCTTTGGTATCAATTTGTACAGCTAAAACGTCAGTCGTTACTGTGATCACCGAACGGATCGCTTTAGTTGCAGCCATTGGCACATCGCCTTGACTTGATACGGGCACATCATTTTGTGACGTAGCCGATGGTGTATTTTGGGTAGTTACTTGTGTTGTGGCACTGGTATCGATTTTTGGTTGGTTATAGTCATTATTCCACTCTTGGAACAATAAATACGACACAAGCAATAAACCGATAAATAAAAACGTGCGTTGTGATTCCATAACAGCTCTTATTTCTCGTGTTGATGTTTAACTTGGGTTGATTTCTCAGGTACGGGGTCATCCCCGCCTGCACTTAAAGGGTGACATTTTAATATGCGTTTGACCGCGAACCAACTCCCTTTTAGCAAACCATGGCAATTAATTGCTTGTATGGCATAACTTGAGCAAGTTGGATTAAAACGACAATGTGGACCTAGCAGAGGACTAATAAAGTGTTGGTAACCTTTAATCAAAAATATAAAGGTGTGCTTTGGAGCACTGAGCAATACGGTGAACCAAGGCTTGAGCACTTTAATTATCATTGCCACACTATTAATGTTCAAAAGGTGAGCTAAAGATACCCTAAATCAAGGGTTAAAGCTATGAACGGGGTGTATTATCGCGCTTTTGCTGCGTGTTTGCTTTTTTTACATTCTTTGCTGGGCGCTTTTTAAACGGTTTAGGCTTGGGCGCACCAGGTTTACAACGTTCATTGAGTTTTCGCCACATCTTATTAAGCTGTTGCGTTAACTCTGCATTACTTTGTTCATCAACACCGCTTTTAACCATTAATACAATATCAATGTTATCGAGTTTGTGTTGATTTAAACGAAAACTTTCGCGAGCAAGTCGTTTAATGCGATTACGTTGGCAAGCCAGTTTACAGCGCTTTTTAGCAACAGTCAGACCGAGACGAGGACGTCCAATATCATTTGGCTTAGCTAGAAGAGTAAAATAAGGGGTTGCTGCGCGAGCAGGTTCTTGGAATATTCGAGAGTAATGCGAGGGAGTTAACAGACGTAACTCCCTGCCAAAGCTAAAGCTTTCCACTTATATTAAGCAGAAAGTACTTTACGGCCTTTAGCACGACGACGTGCTAGTACTTTACGGCCATTTACAGTTGCCATGCGAGCACGGAAGCCGTGAGCACGTTTGCGTTTAAGAACGCTAGGTTGAAAAGTTCTTTTCATAACATTTCCGTCCGATCGGTTAAGTTTAAAACATCCTATGCAGGTCGCGATCCTGGCACAGGTGCCATTGCGAGCGCGAGATAGTAATGCCCATAGCCGAGAAAGTCAATAACAATCTCAGGCGCTGGTGGTTTTTTAGCTAATACCTAGTAGCGTGCTACATAGCTATTAGTAATAGTCGCTATTATATAAAGCTGCGGCATTATAAAGGTGATCTTTCGATCACACCAGCAGATCTCGATCGATCTGATCTAATTGAAGTTTTCCACAGGCTATGGGGGAAATATGGCAAAAACCTTGGGAAAACTAAAAATGATCGTAAATTAGCAGTGAGATCTTGTCTGTTTTTTGCTATGATCTAACTCTTGGATCTAAAATAAAAACTTAATTAAAACAGTTGTTTAATATTTTTTATCAACAGGATCCTCATTTTTTGAAAAGTCAATATTGAAGTTGTGGATAAGATCCATTCATAATACTCGGCTTCCATTATTAATTTAATGATAATAAACGAAAATTTCTGGGTGAATTTAGACCTTTATTGGTGCTCGGGAATATTAACTGTGTATTGGAGTTCAGCGTGTATCTGTCGGTTTGGCAAAGTTGTTTATATGTGTTGCAAGATGAACTGCCATCTCAGCAATTTAGTATGTGGGTTAGACCACTACAAGCAGAAAGTACCGATGATACCTTAACGATTTATGCGCCTAACCGGTTTGTGTTGGATTGGGTGAGAGAAAAGTATTTAAATCGTATTAATGAATTACTGATTGAGATTTGTGGTGATGAAGCACCCAAGTTGCATTTTGATGTGGGTAGCAAACCTATTTTGGGTCAACAGCCAAGTGCTGATAGCCAACAAGCACCGGTCGTCAGTGCACAGCCTGCAGCCAGTACGCAGAATGTTGCCGCACCGGTAATTGAAAAGGTTGAGCCTGCACCAAAGTCAGCTTATCGCCCTAATATCAAAGAGAATTATACTTTTGATAATTTTGTTGAAGGTAAGTCAAACCAATTAGCGAAAGCCGCTGCGACTCAGGTGTCTGATAACCCTGGTTCAGCATTTAATCCTGTGTTTATTTATGGCGGGACGGGCTTAGGTAAAACACATTTATTGCATGCTGTTGGTAATGGCATTTTAGCAAAAAAGCCAGACGCGAAAATTGTCTATATGCACTCAGAACGTTTTGTGCAAGACATGGTAAAGGCATTACAAAATAATGCGATAGAAGAATTTAAACGTTATTACCGTAGTGTTGACGCGTTAATGATCGATGATATTCAATTTTTTGCTAATAAAGAACGGTCACAAGAAGAGTTCTTTCATACCTTTAATGCATTGCTTGAAGGTAATCAGCAGATTATTTTGACATCAGATCGTTACCCTAAAGAAATCGAAGGGGTAGAAGACCGTCTTAAATCTCGCTTTGGTTGGGGCTTAACGATTGCAATTGAGCCGCCTGAATTGGAAACGCGCGTAGCGATTTTAATGAAGAAGGCACAGCAAAGTAATATAAACTTGCCCCATGAAGTGGCATTTTTTATTGCGAAAAAATTACGCTCGAATGTACGTGAATTAGAAGGGGCGTTAAACCGAGTTATTGCCAATGCCAATTTTACCGGTCGACCTATCTCTATCGACTTCGTAAAAGAAGCGCTGCGTGATTTATTGGCGTTACAAGACAAGCTGGTAACGATTGATAATATTCAGCGTACTGTTGCAGAATATTATCGTATACGTGTGTCTGACTTATTATCAAAGCGCCGTAGTCGGTCAGTGGCACGCCCGCGTCAAGTCGCGATGGCATTATCAAAAGAATTAACAAATCATAGTTTGCCAGAAATTGGCGATGCGTTTGGTGGTCGAGATCATACAACTGTGTTGCATGCATGTCGTAAAGTGAAGGCACTTCGTGATGAATCACACGAAGTAAAAGAAGATTATCAAAATTTGATCAGAACATTGTCGTCTTAAGGGCTCGTTTTTATTATGCAAATAACCATTTCAAGAGAGCAGTTTTTAAAACCGTTAACACAGGTTTCCGGTGCGATAGAACGCAAACATACTCTGCCTATTTTATCTAATGTATTACTCGAAATTAAAGACGGTACGTTAGCGATGACAGGAACCGATTTGGAAATTGAGTTGGTGGCGGCTGTAAAATTGGAAGGGGCAGTGAGTGACGCTAAAATTACACTGCCCGCGAAAAAGCTATTAGATATTTGTAAGAGTTTGCCAGATAGCTCTGAAATTAAACTGGCAAGCCAAGAGCATCAATTGTTGCTCACAAGCGGCAAAAGTCGCTTCTCGTTGACGACATTGGCTGCGGAAGATTTTCCTAATCTAGAGCAGTGGGAGGGTGAAGTTGAATTTCAACTAACTCGTTTAGAGTTACGCAAGCTGCTAGAAAGTACGCATTTCTCAATGGCGAATCAAGATGTACGCTATTACTTAAACGGCATGTCGTTCGAAGTGGATAACAGTGAAATTAAAACTGTGGCCACAGATGGACACAGGTTGGCGATTGCGCAGAAGAAATTATCAGAATCTGTTGATATGCAGCGTCAGCTGATTATTCCACGCAAGGGCGTACAGGAAATAATGCGGTTATTGCCTGCAGATGACGAGCTGTTAAGTATTCAGTTTGGCGCAAACCATGTTCGTGTCATCGATACCGAGTTTACTTTTACCAGTAAACTGGTTGACGGTCGTTTTCCCGATTATAGACGTGTATTACCACGAGGTGGTGATAAATTAGTGACGGCCAATCGAGAGTGGTTACGCAGTGCTTTTCAGCGTGTGTCTATTTTATCTAATGAGAAATTTCGTGGTGTACGGTTAAATCTATCTAGTGGATTATTAAAGATCAGTGCCAATAACCCAGAGCAAGAACAAGCCGAAGAAGTGGTTGAAGTGGGTTATGAAGGAGATGATTTAGAAATTGGGTTTAATGTGTCATATGTACTGGATGTGTTAAATACACTCAAAACGGAAGACGTGCAGTTTACTTTAGCTGACTCTAATAGCAGTGCGTTAATTGAAGGTGCTGGTGATGATGAAGCGATGTATGTTGTGATGCCAATGCGTTTATAAAATGAGTCTTACCCACTTAAGCCTCGGTGACTTTCGAAACATCGAGGCGATTTCTTTAGAACCCAGCCCCGACATAAATGTCATCATTGGCGCTAATGGCAGTGGTAAAACAAGTCTGTTAGAAGCCATATATTTTCTTTCCCACGGCAAGTCCTTTCGTACTAATAAGCATAAATTATTGATCCGTCATGAACAGACCCGGTGTGCTGTGCATGCTAAAAAACAGCATCTTAGCTTGTCTATACCAGTTGGAATCGGTAAAGACACGTCAGGCGAAACCTCTTTACGGATCCAAGGGCAGTCTAGTCGAAAGGTCTCTGAACTCGCTCAGTTGATCCCAGTTCAAGTGATAACACCAGAAAGTTATGATTTGTTTTTTGGCGGTCCCAAGGAGCGCAGAAAGTTTATGGATTTAGGCGTGTTCCACGTGGAACATGAATTTTTTCAAGAGTGGAAAGATTTCAATAAAGTACTCAAACAGCGTAATGCGCTGTTAAAGTTAAGGCCTAATAACTATGCTGAGCAAATTCAATATTGGGACAAAGAGTTTGTTCGATTAGCAGAGAAAATAAATAAACACCGAGAAGAGTATATAAGTAGGTTTAACGCCCATTTTTTTGATAAAATAGTTAGTCAAATACCCATATTCTCAGGGCTTGAATTGCGCTATGATGAAGGGTGGAAAGATAGCTTAGCTGATACGCTGAAACAACAGTTTCAGCGTGATACAAAGCTTGGCTATACAAGTAAAGGGCCGCATAAAGCTGACTTCAGTTTTTATATTCATGGCCATAGTGTTGAAAGTATTCTATCTCGGGGTCAATTGAAACTCCTTCTGTATGCATTGAAAATTGCGCAGAATAGTTTGATTGAATCTGAAACCGATAAGCAGTCGATATTGCTTATCGACGACTTACCTTCAGAGTTAGGTGAAGAAACAATGCAGCATGTGTCTGCATTATTGTCGCAGTGTCAGTCTCAACTGTTTATTACTGCAATTACCGCTGAAAGTATTTCTGCTGTCGTGGAACCGATGAAACGTGAACTACGAATGTTCCACGTGAAACATGGCAGCTTAATAACAAAATAATTGGAAGAAACCATGTCTGAAAATTACGATTCATCCAGTATTAAAGTACTGAAAGGATTGGACGCAGTACGAAAGCGTCCTGGAATGTATATAGGGGATACAGATGATGGCACCGGTCTGCATCATATGGTATTCGAAGTTGTTGATAACTCAATTGATGAAGCGTTAGCTGGTCATTGTGATGATATCTTTGTAACTATTCACCTTGATGGCTCTGTATCAGTACGCGATAACGGTCGTGGTATTCCAACCTCAATTCATGAAGAAGAAGGCGTATCTGCAGCCGAAGTTATCATGACGGTATTACATGCCGGTGGTAAGTTTGATGATAACTCATATAAAGTATCAGGTGGCTTGCACGGTGTAGGTGTTTCTGTTGTAAACGCACTTTCTGAAAAACTACAATTAACAATACGCCGTGAAGGCAAAGTGCATCAGCAAACCTATTCAATGGGTGTACCAGATGCACCACTGGCTGCAATTGGTGAGTCTGAAACAACGGGAACTGAATTACGTTTTTGGCCGAGTTCAGAAACCTTCACTGATATTAATTTTCACTTTGATATTCTTGCTAAACGCTTACGTGAGCTTTCATTCCTAAACTCAGGGGTTAGCATCATTTTAAGTGATGAGCGTGAAGATAATAAACGTGACCACTTTAAATATGACGGTGGTATTCAAGCGTTCGTTGAATACTTAAACCGTAAAAAAACACCGGTTCATCAGAGTGTTTTTCACTTCACAAGTGAACGTGAAGATGGCACAAGTGTTGAAGTGTCAATGCAATGGAATGATGGTTTTCAAGAGAATATCTATTGTTTCACCAACAATATTCCACAGCGTGATGGCGGTACTCACTTAGCCGGTTTCCGTTCTGCATTAACGCGTACGTTAAACACATATATGGAAAAAGAAGGCTTTAACAAAAAAGCCAAAACCAATAGCAATGCGACCGGCGATGATGCGCGTGAAGGTCTTACTGCCGTTGTCAGTGTTAAAGTACCAGATCCAAAGTTCTCTTCTCAAACTAAAGATAAGTTGGTTTCAAGTGAAGTGAAGACGGCAGTTGAGCAAGCCATGGGTGAAAAGCTAAGTGAATTCTTACTTGAAAACCCAGGTGATGCCAAAATTGTTGTGAGTAAAATTATTGATGCCGCGCGTGCTCGAGAAGCTGCACGTAAAGCCCGTGAAATGACACGTCGTAAAGGGGTGATGGATTTAGCTGGTTTACCAGGTAAATTAGCGGATTGCCAAGAACGTGACCCCGCACTATCTGAACTATATATAGTGGAGGGTGACTCAGCAGGCGGATCGGCAAAGCAAGGCCGTAACCGTAAAAACCAAGCAATCTTGCCACTTAAAGGTAAGATCTTGAATGTTGAAAAAGCGCGCTTTGACAAAATGTTGTCTTCACAAGAAGTCGCAACACTGATCACTGCACTGGGCTGTGGTATTGGCCGTGATGAATATAACCCTGAAAAACTACGCTATCACCGTATCATCATCATGACCGATGCGGACGTGGATGGGTCTCACATTCGTACTTTATTACTGACATTCTTCTATCGCCAAATGCCAGAGATCATTGAACGTGGTTATGTGTATATCGCACAGCCACCTTTATATAAAGTGAAAAAAGGTAAGCAAGAGCAGTACATTAAAGATGATGCCGCACTCACAGTTTACCTCACTGCATTAGCCTTAAACGGTGCCGCGCTTTACCCAACTACCGGTGCAACCGCAATTGAAGGCGAAGCATTAGCAGATATGGTAAGTGACTATCAAAGTACGGTTAAAATTATTGAACGCTTGAATCGTAAGTTCCCAGCGTCTGTAACGAATCGCTTGATTTATCAGCCTGAGATCACGGAAGCAGAGTTAGCTGATCAAACTAAAGTGACTCAGTGGACAGAGGCGTTCATTGCTGACTTAATTGCACGTGATGAAGATGCGACTATATTTGAAGCCGACGTTAAATTTGATGAAGAGCGCAGCTTATATTACCCAGTTATCAAGATCCGTCAGCATGGGGTAGACAAAGCCTATACACTCGATCATAGCTTTATTACTTCTAAAGATTATGTACGCATTGCCAAGACAGGTAAGGGCATTGCAAACTTAATGGGTGACGGTGGTTATATTCAACGCGGTGAAAAAACCTTTGAAGTTGGTAGTTTTGTCGAGGGTCTAGATTGGTTGATCAATGAATCTAAACGTGGCTTGTATACACAACGTTATAAAGGATTGGGTGAGATGAACCCTAACCAGTTGTGGGAAACAACCATGGATCCAGGTGCTCGCCGTATGCTAAGAGTAACTGTAGAAGATGCGATTGCTGCCGATCAGTTATTCGCAACACTGATGGGTGACCAAGTTGAACCACGTCGTGAGTTTATTGAGACAAACGCACTGCGTGTAGTTAACTTAGACGTATAATTCTAAGTCATAATTAATTTAAAAAAAGGAGGGTTTTCCCTCCTTTTTTTGTGTCTAACGCTTAAAACCACGCTGCGCTCGCGGTATACTGAGCATAATTTTCACACATTTGAAACCCTTCACTGATGTAAGCTAAAACAGTGCAATACGGGTTTAGTCATGAACTAAATATATAATTAAGCCAACTATGCAAAAATACGACGTTAAAACCTTTCAAGGTTTGATCCTGGCTTTACAGGATTACTGGGCACAGCAAGGCTGTATCATTGCTCAGCCTTTGGATATGGAAGTAGGTGCGGGAACGTTTCATCCGCTTACATTTTTAAAATCGATTGGCCCTGAGCCAATGTCGAGTGCGTACGTACAGCCATGTCGTCGCCCAACCGATGGCCGTTATGGTGAAAATCCGAATCGACTACAGCACTATTACCAATTCCAAGTTGTGTTAAAGCCGTCACCTGAAAATATCCAAGAGATCTATTTAGGGTCATTAGAAGCAGTGGGTATTGATACACTAACCCATGAAGTACGCTTTGTTGAAGATAACTGGGAATCTCCCACGCTTGGTGCATGGGGACTAGGTTGGGAAATTTGGCTTAATGGTATGGAAGTGACACAGTTCACTTATTTCCAGCAAGTTGGCGGTATTGAATGTGCGCCTGTAACAGGTGAAATTACGTATGGTCTAGAACGTTTAGCCATGTATATACAAGGTGTAGACAGTATTTATGACCTCGTATGGACAGATGGCCCTATGGGTAAAGTCACCTATGGTGACGTATTCCATCAAAACGAAGTAGAGCAATCTAAGTATAACTTTGAACATGCCGATGTGGATGCGTTGTTTGCACAATTCGACCATTGTGAAAAAGAAAGTCAGAAGCTGATTGAAGCAAGTTTGCCATTACCTGCATATGAGCAGGTAATGAAGGCATCACATGCTTTTAATTTATTGGATGCGCGTCATGCAATTTCTGTGACTGAACGTCAACGTTATATTTTACGAGTACGTGCTTTGTCTAAAGCCTGTGCACAAGCATATTATGATGCACGTGAAGCCCTTGGTTTCCCGCTTTGTAAGGATTAAGCAATGTCGACTGAAAACTTATTAGTAGAAATTGGTACTGAAGAGTTACCACCAAAAGCATTGCGTAAGCTTGCACAAGCTTTTGCAGACAACATGTCGGCAGAGTTAACGTCATTAGAGTTAGGCTTTCAATCAGTAAATTGGTACGCATCACCACGTCGTTTGGGTGTACAGGTTTCAGCATTAGAAACGCAACAACAAGATAAAGTCGTTGAGAAACGCGGTCCTGCTACTAAGGCTGCATTTGATGCTGAAGGTAACCCAACGAAAGCAGCACAAGGTTGGGCACGAGGATGTGGCATTGATGTCAGTGAAGCTGAAACATTAGAAACTGATAAAGGTGCCTGGTTATTACATCGTGCGACCGTATCCGGTAAGCAATCTGTTGAACTACTGGCGGATGTCATTGCGAAAGCATTAGCGAAACTACCTATTCCAAAGCCAATGCGCTGGGGTGCGAATAAAACACAATTCATTCGACCAGTACATACCGTGGCTGCCTTACTTGGCAGCACTCAAGTGACAGGTGAAGTGCTTGGCAAATCTATTAGCAATGAACTGCAAGGTCACCGTTTCCATCATCCTGCACGCGTTACTATTAAGCATGCAGATGACGCCTTTGACGTATTAAAGGGTGCCTACGTTATTGCTGATTATGATAAGCGTAAAAACTTAATTCGTGAGCAAATTGCAGCGGCAGCGAACGCCGTCAATGCACAAGTTGCTATGGATGAAGATTTACTGGATGAAGTTACTTCATTAGTTGAATGGCCAGTGACGTTAACGGCATCATTTGAAGAAGCCTTTTTGGATGTACCATCAGAAGCTCTGATCTACACCATGAAAGATGACCAAAAATACTTCCCGTTGTTAGACCAAGACGGCAACTTAATAAACAAGTTCTTGTTTGTGTCTAACATTGAAAGTAAAGATCCAAATGTGGTCATTGCAGGCAATGAGAAAGTCGTTCGCCCTCGTTTAGCGGATGCGCAGTTCTTCTTTGAGACAGACAAAAAGAAAACACTTGAAAGCAGGTTAACGTCTTTAGAGTCCGTATTATTTCAAAAGCAGCTTGGTACGTTAAAAGATAAATCTGAACGTATTGCGGCTTTGGCAGGGTACATCGCTGAGCAAGTGGGTGCGGATAAGACATTGGCAGAGCGTGCTGGCCTGTTGAGTAAAACAGACTTAATGACTGAAATGGTTATGGAGTTTACGGATGTACAGGGTGTAATGGGTATGCATTACGCACGTATTGATGGTGAGGCCGAAGAGGTTGCGTTGGCACAGAACGAGCAATATATGCCACGTTTTGCCGGGGATGACTTACCATCAAATCCAATTAGCTATGCGGTGGCACTGGCTGATAAGTTCGATACACTTGTGGGTATCTTTGGTATTGGCCAAGCACCAAAAGGTGACAAAGACCCATTTGCACTGCGTCGTGCTGCTATTGGTGCATTACGCATCATGGTTGAAAAAGAGTTAACGTTAGACATTAACGACATTGTAGCGAAAGCAAAAACATTGTTTGGTGACAAGCTAAGCAACGATCAAGTTGCTGACGATGTACTTGAATTTATGCTCGGTCGTTTCCGTGCATGGTATCAAGATGAAGGCATTAGTGTTGATGTTATTCAAGCTGTATTGGTACGCAAGCCAACCGCACCAATTGATTTTGATCGACGTGTGAAAGCGGTTAGTCACTTTAGAACGCTCGCTGAGGCGGACGCGTTGGCAGCAGCTAACAAGCGTGTGAATAACATTTTGGCGAAAAATAATGTTACCAGTGATGCGCAAGTCAATGAGGCATTGTTAGCTGAACCTGCGGAGCAAGTTTTGGCCCAGCAAGTGAGTGTGTTAACTGCCGAGCTAGCGCCTGTGTACGCGGCGGGTGATTATCAACAAGCGCTAAGTCGCCTTGCAAGCCTACGTGAAGCCGTAGACAACTTCTTTGATAATGTCATGGTTATGGCTGATGATGACGCGGTTAAAAACAATCGCTTAGCATTGTTAAGCCAGTTAAGTCGTTTATTCTTAAATACCGCAGATATCTCGGTATTACAAAAGTAAGTACTTAGTCACGTTAAAAGCCAGCCCAGAGCTGGCTTTTTTATTACAATGTAGACTATTGATCTGGTTACTCATGACGAAAAATAAATATAGGGGAGTTGTATAATGAAAAAGCTCAGTGCAGTTGTATTGGCACTGTTATTATCGGCTTGCTCCAGTCAGGTACATGTTACAGACACACAGCAAACGACGACCACAGTAGCCAAAGAATTAAATCGGCCAATGTATTTACGAGGTGATTTTACCTTGTGGGATGCCGAGTCACACTATAGGCTAAAAACCTCTCAGCCGGGGGTGTACTCTGTCAGAGCAAAGTTTATGACACCGGGAAAGGTGTATGAATTTAAACTCGCGGATGAAGCCTGGTCTAAAGGATTTAACTGCGGATATAAAGTGCAGGGGGTATTACAATTAAACCAACCTGAATTAGCCGATTGCGATACGGTTTACAATTATTTTAGCTTTATGCCAAAACACAAAGGCTGGTATAAAATTACGCTCGACTATTCTGATAGCCGATCACCGAAGGTCATGGTGACTAAGGGTTAGGCTTTAAACCCCTTTCTTTACTAGGTATTTATAGGGTGCTTCGGCAGTTTCTTGTGCGATCAAGGTATGATCCATAAACGCACAAAAGCTGGGAATATCACGGGTCGTTGATGGGTCATCAGCGACAATTAACAGTGTTTCACCAGTATTCATTTTTCTGACCATGCCGCGGATCATCATCACAGGTTCAGGGCAACGCAAGCCAATGGCATCTAATGTGTGGTCTGGGTTTGAGAATGGCATGGGTTGACTCGCTTAGCGGCTGCTGAATGATTTTGTGCGCTATTTTAACCAGTGTTTTTAGACAAATAAACCACCCCTTAGAAAAAGCTGAAAATAAATGGATTTACCATGATATCAGCACGAAAAAAGGCAAAGCGATGTGCTCACTTTGCCTTTGTCACCAAGTTGAAAGGGTCTGTCGGTATTATCTACTCGACGCGCTCAAATACGGTCGCAATGCCTTGGCCTAAACCAATACACATTGTGGCTAAACCATACTTTGCGTTTTTGTCTTCCATAATATGAATAAGAGAAGTACTAATTCGTGAGCCTGAGCAGCCAAGTGGGTGGCCTAAGGCAATGGCGCCGCCATTAAGGTTAACTTTTTCGTCTGCGACGTCTAATAAACCTAAGTCTTTTAATACCGGTAATGATTGCGCAGCAAATGCTTCGTTTAATTCTGCTACGTCAATATCATCAATGCTTATCCCGGCCTGCTTTAGCGCCTTTCTACTAGCAGGGACTGGACCATAACCCATGATAGATGGATCACATCCTGCCACCGCCATTGATTTTATTCGTGCGCGAATAGGTAAACCAAGTTCTTTGGCTTTTTCTTCGCTCATTACCAACATGGCAGAAGCACCATCAGATAAGGCAGATGAAGTACCCGCTGTCACAGTACCTGATGCTGGATTGAAAACAGGGCGTAATTGACTCAAACCTTCTACCGTTGTTTCTGGGCGAATCACTTCATCATGCTCGACAAGTACAGGTACACCATCGTCATCGTGACCTTGCATCGGTAATATTTCACGACTAAAGCGGCCTTCAACCGTCGCTGCATGCGCGCGCTGATGTGAGCGATATGCAAAGTTATCTTGCTGTTCACGGCTGATCCCATGCAGCGTCGCTAGGTATTCTGCGGTGAGACCCATGACACCAGAGGCTTGGGCAATTGATGTTGATAATCCGGCATGAAAATCAACACCGTGCGTCATAGGTACGTGACCCATGTGCTCTACGCCACCAATCAGGTAGGTATCACCAGCACCGGTCATAATTGCCCTTGCAGCATCATGTAAAGCTTGCATTGAAGAACCACATAAACGGTTTACGGTAACAGCCGGCACTGAATGAGGAATACCAGCCAGTAACGCTGCGTTTCGGGCAACATTAAATCCTTGCTCCAATGTTTGCTGTACACAGCCCCAATAAATATCATCAATCGATGCGGGGTCTACAGCAGGGTTACGTTCAAGTAGCCCTTTCATTAGATGTGCACTTAAATCTTCTGCACGACGATGTTTAAATACGCCATTTTTAGATCGACCCATAGGGGTACGCAGACAATCGACGATTACAGCTTGTTGCATTGCAGACATATTATAGACCCTCCACTGAATAGAACACTTTACTTTGTTTTGCCCACTCTCGGGTTTGTTCAGATACTTGGTAAATGGCACCTAGGTGCGCATATTTATCTGCCATAGCGACAAAGTTAGCCAGTCCTACTTGATCCAAGTAACGGAATGCACCGCCTCTAAATGGTGGGAAACCAATACCGTAAATCAGTGCCATGTCTGCTTCTTGTGCCGAGGCAACCACCCCTTCTTGTAAGCATAACAGGACTTCATTTAGCATCGGCACCATACAGCGTTCAATGATGGTTTGTTTATCAAACGCTTGGCTTGATCCACAAATACTTGCCAATAGCTCAAGGCTTGCTGCATCTTTAGATTTTTTCAGGCGACCTTTTCTGTCTGGTGCATACTGATAAAACCCGACTTTATTTTTCTGACCATAACGTTCTGCATTCGCTAATACAGCCACAGGATCTTTTTCTTGGCGTGCCATGCGTTCAGGGAACCCATCAGCCATAACACCCGTACAATGATTAGCAGTATCAATACCTACCACATCGAGCAGGTAAGCCGGGCCCATAGGCCAACCAAATACGTTTTCCATCACTTTATCTATTTGACTAAAGTCGGCGCCTTCAACCACAAGTTGACTGAAGCCTGCAAAGTAAGGAAATAAAACTCGGTTTACAAAGAAGCCTGGGCAATCGTTTACAACAATAGGCGATTTACCAAGCTTTAAGGCGTAATCAACCACCGCGTTAATGGTTGCATCAGAGGTTTTACTACCGCGAATAATTTCAACCAATGGCATCTTTGGCACTGGATTGAAAAAGTGCATACCACAGAAATCTTCTGGACGTTTTAGCGCAGTTGCTAATTCATCAATACAAATTGTGGATGTATTTGACGTTAATATAGTGCCTTCTGGCAGCTGTTCTTCAAGACCTGCTAGCACCGTCTGTTTTACCTTCGGGTGCTCTACGACCGCTTCAACCACAATATCAGAATTGGCTAAATCACGATCTTCAAGCGTTGGTTTTATTTTACCAAGTGTTGCGACCATTTTATCCATGGCCATATGACCACGTTTTACTTTTTTACCAAGAATGGTGGCTGCTTCATTCATGCCTAAATCAAGCGCTGCTTGGTTGATGTCTTTCATGACAATCGGTGTGCCTTTATAAGCAGACTGATAAGCAATACCGCCGCCCATAATGCCCGCACCGAGTACCGCTGCTTGTTTGATCTCAAGCTGTGATGCTTTAGCTTGCTTTTTAGCAACGCCTTTGATGTATTGGTCTGCTAAAAAGATCCCGGTTTGTGCGGCAGCTTCTGCTGTTTTCGCTAGCTTGGCAAAATTGGCATTTTCAATGGCCATTGCTTCATCACGAGTGCTATTTGCGGCTGCTTTAATGGTTCTTACCGCCATCACTGGTGCTGGGTAGTGACCTTTGGTTTTGCCCATAACCATGCCTTCAGCCATCGCAAAACTCATGCCTTGCTCTACTTTATTTAGCTTCAATGGTGAAAGTTTTACTTGGCGTTTTGCTTGCCAATCGAGCTTACCTTCAACAGCTTGCTCTAATACGCGGACCGCTGCGTCGAATAGTTTTTCCGGTGCAACCACACCGTCAACAGCGCCGACTTTAAGTGCATCGTTCGCGCGATTTTCTTTACCTGTGGTGATCCAGGTCATGGCATTGTCGGCACCAATAATTCTTGGTAAACGTACCGTGCCACCAAACCCTGGCATGATCCCGAGTTTAACTTCAGGTAAGCCAATTTTTGCTGAGGTACTAGCTAAACGAAAGTCAGTAGCTAGTAACCACTCACACCCGCCACCAAGCGCTAAACCATTGATTGCTGACGCAGTAGGGAAAGGTAAATCTTCGATGGCATCAAATACGTCGGTTGCTTCTTTTATCCAGCCAATAAGTTCTTCTTCTGGGCGCTGGAAGGTCGGTAAAAATTCAAATATATCGGCACCAATGATGAAGTGATCTTTATCACTGGTGAATACCATCGCGTCAATATCGTCACGTTGGCGTAATTCGGCAAATGCTTTAGCGCATTCAGATAGGGTTTGCTGAGACAGTTTATTAACCGAACCTGGCATACAAAACTTAAATTCAGCGATTTTGCCTTTGCAGAAATCAACAACAAAGGACTCACTCTTATATAACATGCTTGTTCTCCCGTGTGGTAACACTGGTACGATGAGTTGCTATTTCACCCAGTTTGGCCGCTTTAAATAAAAATTGCAATGAAAAATTTGTGCTGCATTTCTCATATTATTAAAAAGCATAAATATTGATGCTATGGTGGGGGTGTTGATTTTATTCACCTTCAGTATAGATAAGGTAAGTCACTATGCTGAGGCGTTTTCTTAGATAACAACTGTAGTACACAATTGGTGTGGTGCATCCACACGTTACTTAAATAATTTGAATTAAGGTCACTATGAGAGCATGGATCTTAGGTGTCGCTGCTACCAGCATTGGGCTATTTAGCTGGTTTTCTTGTGCACAAGACACCCATAAAACATTTAAAGCGGCAGAGCGAGTCGCGTGGTCAGGGCAATATAATGCCTTTCAACACTCATTAAAGTCGCTAGATCACCCCTTAAAGCCTTATGTTGAAATGGCCTTTTACAAGCGAAATAGTAAATTAAAATATCAAGCCGATATTGCACGCTATTTATCGGTATATGACGGGACTCCGTTAGAGTGGCCCGTGCGGTCAAGCTGGTTAAAGTATTTGAAAAAGCGTGGCAAAAAAGCACTATTCATAGAATATTACCAACCGACGAAAGACGCTGAATTACACTGCAGTTACTTGCAATATCAACTTGATTTAGGCGCACCTAAAAAAGCAATTTTAGATCAGGTAACGCCTTTGTGGGTAGTGGGTAAATCTCAGCCGCGTGCATGTAATGGTTTATTTAAGCAGTGGCAAAGTGCCAACTATATGAGTGAGGCATTGGTGTGGCAACGGATCACCAAGGCGGCCCAAGGCGGGCAAACGTCTTTGCTACGCTACTTAAAAAAGCTACTACCTAAGAACCAAGCTTATTTAGCTGACTTATACACCAAGGTACGCCAAGATCCGAGCGCGTCTGCGGGTCTATATCGTTATAAAAACCGCTCAGCCAAAGAAGCTGAAATTGCGGTGTATGGGGTGCGTCGTTTAATTTGGCGAGATCAGAAGTTGGCGCTTCGAGCATGGGACAAGCTACAAACCATGTTTGCTTTTACACAAGCACAAAAAGACAGTGTGGCTTACAGGTTTGCTTTGGCGTTAGCATCAAAAGGACACCCTCAGGCTAAATTTTGGCTTAATAAAGTCCCGCCAGCACAACAAGATAGTAAGTTAAAGCAATGGATGATGAGCAACATGCTCAAAGAGCAAGATTGGGCAGGGATCACTGCGCTATTTGCCCCCATGAATGATTTGAGTAATGGACAAACCTATTGGTTGGCTTACAGCCATGCTCGTCGGGGCGATATGGGTCAAGCCCGTGAGTTGTGGCAAAGCATTGCAGGAAAGAGGGATTACTATGGCTTTTTAGCGGCTGGACGGCTTGGCTTGCCTGTGTCGCTCAACACCAAGTCGCTAGATGTACCGCCATCGCTGTTAGAAAAAGTATCGCATGCACCGGGTTTTATGCGTGCTAAGGCGTTGTATGAGATGAAACGATACACGCAAGCGCGCAGAGAGTGGAACTATTTAACCAATACCTCGAGTACGGCAGAAAAGCTGGCTGCCTCTATGTTAGCGGCTGACTTACAGTGGTACGACAGCACGATTTTTACGCTTGCTGAAATTAAGGCATGGGATTATGTCGATTTACGTTTCCCGATGGCGTACGAGGCATTATTCACGCGCTATAGTAAGAAAAACCATATTGATATGGCGTGGAGTATTGCGGTTGCGCGTCGTGAAAGTTCGTTTGCACCGGATGCAAGGTCACACGCCAACGCGTATGGATTAATGCAGTTGTTACCAAGCACCGCTCGTTACGTGAGTAAGCAGCGTGTGTCGAAGAAAAAGCTATTTCAGCCTGTCACCAACATTCGTATAGGGACCGATTATTTAGAGTATTTGAAAAAGAAAAATCAGGGGAATGAAATCCTGGCGACTGCGTCTTACAATGCAGGCTACCACCGCATTAAAAAGTGGTTGCCCGATGAAGCCATACCTGCGGAGTTATGGATTGAATTGATCCCCTATAAAGAAACTCGTGATTACGTTAAAAACGTCTTTGCGTATCGCCAAGTTTACCATACTAAAATGGGTCGCGACGGCAATGTATTGGCACCAATCTTGGATATGAAAATTGGTGGGTGAGTCGACTCTGGTGTTATCACAGCGTCAATCTAGCGACTTCGCTGGATTGGCTTTTAGCGCTTATGATAGACTGGATTTATTGGTAGATTAAACTTAATGGGTACACCATGGAACAACTAGCACAATATTATGCTGAGCATATTGCAACGTTACAGCAGCGCACAAAAACTATCGTAGAACGTGAAGGGCTTGAAGGGCTTGTGATCCATTCAGGTCAGGCTAAACGTCAATTCTTAGATGATATGTATTACCCGTTCAAGGTAAACCCACAGTTTAAGGCATGGTTGCCAGTGATTGATAATCCGCATTGCTGGTTAGTGGTCAATGGCACAGATAAGCCTAAGTTAATATTTTATCGACCGGTTGATTTTTGGCATAAAGTGCCGGATGAGCCAAGTGATTTTTGGGCTGATTATTTTGATATTCAATTATTATTAAAGCCTGATCAAGTTGAAAAATTTCTGCCTTACGATAAAGCAGGATACGGTTACATCGGTGAGTACTTAGAAGTAGCACAAGCCCTTGGCTTTACACAAATGAACCCAGAGCCGGTGATGAATTACTTACACTTTCATCGTGCCTATAAAACACAGTATGAGTTAGTGTGTTTACGTGAAGCAAACCGCTTGGCGGTGCTTGGTCATACTGCTGCGCGTGATGCATTTTATGCTGGTGCGTCAGAGTTTGGTATTCAACAAGCCTATTTGAACGCCACATCACATATGGAAAATGATACGCCTTATGGCAATATTGTGGCCTTAAATGACAACTGTGCCATTTTACATTACACGCACTTTGATCGTCAGGCACCGGCACAACATCGTTCATTTTTAATTGATGCGGGCGCAAACTTTCATGGCTATGCGTCTGATATCACCCGTACTTATGATTTTGCTAAACAAGGCCAATTTGCTGATTTAGTGTCTGTTATGAATGAGCATCAGATTGCGTTAGGTAAGGCATTACAACCTGGTAAACTATATGGTGAATTGCATATTGATTGCCATAACCGTGTAGCGCAAGTGTTAGCTGAATTTAATATCGTCAAGCTACCAGCAGAAGAGATTGTTGCTAAAGGGATCACGTCAACGTTCTTCCCACATGGCTTAGGTCACCATTTGGGTCTGCAAGTACATGACATGGGTGGGTTTATGGCTGATGAGTCTGGTACACATCAAGATCCGCCAGAAGGGCACCCATTCTTACGTTGTACGCGCCGTATTGAAGCGGGACAAGTATTTACCATTGAGCCTGGGCTGTATTTCATTGACTCATTACTCGGTGATTTAGCTGAAACGGACAATAAGCAGTATATCAATTGGGATAAAGTGGCTGAGTTTAAGCCTTACGGTGGTATTCGAATAGAAGATAACATCATTGTGCATGATGATAGGCTTGAGAATATGACACGAGATTTGGACTTAGATTAAGACACGATGAGTTTGAGTTAAAATGAGGGAGCGTGATGCTCCCTTTTGTTTTAAGGTACATAATGAGTGTATGTCAGAATACTATATCCCCAGTGAAACGCTAAAATTTCACGAAGAAATAAAAAAAAGCACCTTCATCGTGCATATTGCCCATACGCCAACGCTTGATGATGCAAAAGCCTTCATAAAAAAGATAAATGAGGATTACCCTGACGCACGCCATAACTGCTGGGCGCATGTGGCAGGGCAACCTGGTGGTAGCCATGTTTATGGGTTTTCTGATGATGGGGAACCAAATGGTACAGCAGGCAAGCCCATGTTAAATGTGCTTACCGGATCTGGGCTAGGGGAGATAACGGCGGTAACAACGCGTTATTTTGGCGGCATTAAGTTAGGCACCGGCGGGTTGGTACGTGCGTATGGTGGCTCACTCAATAATGCCTTAGCACAACTGCAGACGAGTTTAAAAATTCCGGCTGTGACACTCGTTGGTGAGTCTGATTATGCCTTACAAGGTGTGATTGAGCAGTACTTACACTCTCACTTTACGATTTTATCTATTGAGAAAGACTATGGGGTGGCGGTGAGTTGGCAAATTAGTCTAGATCACCGACAAGTACAGCAAGCACGGCAAGAAATTTTTGATTTAAGTAACGGTGTGGTTGAGTTAACTATCAAAGAATAAGACAATTGGTGCTAAATTAGTCTTAATAATCATAAAAAGCGAAAAGCAGCATGCAATTTCGTACCATCATTAAAATTCTCGGCCAACTGGTGGCGTTATTTAGTATTACCATGGTACCGCCAGCATTGGTGTCATTGATCTATAAAGACGGTGGTGGTGTGCCATTCGTTTTAGCTTTCGTATTTAGCATTGCGATAGGGATGCTTGCTTATTATCCCAACCGTAAAGAAAAAGGCGACTTGAAAGCCAGAGAGGGCTTTTTAATTGTGGTGCTGTTCTGGTTAGTTCTAGGGTTTTTCGCATCGGTGCCGTTGATCTTTTTACAAACCCCAAGTCTTTCTCTTGCGGATGCCGTGTTTGAGGCATTTTCGGGTTTGACCACCACAGGGGCTACGGTACTGACAGGCATAGAACATTTGCCCAAATCAGTGCTGTTCTATCGTCAGCAATTACAATGGCTTGGCGGTATGGGGATCATTGTACTGGCCGTCGCGGTATTACCTATGCTTGGCGTGGGTGGTATGCAGTTGTATCGTGCTGAAACACCTGGGCCCGTCAAAGACTCTAAAATGACCCCGCGTATAGCAGACACCGCCAAACACCTTTGGTATATCTATGTGTCACTGACGGCGGCGTGCACGGTATCTTATTGGGCTGCAGGCATGGGTTGGTTTGATGCCATTTGTCATGCTTTCTCAACCATCGCCATTGGCGGGTTCTCGACCTATGATGCGTCGATGGGTCACTTTGACAGCCCACTTATAAACATTATTTGTGTGGTGTTTTTGATCATTGCGGCGGTGAATTTTTCATTACACTATGCGGCGGTGTCGAGTCGAAATGTACGCGTATATTTGCGAGATCCAGAGTTTAAAGTCTTCCTATTCATTCAATTGGCATTGGTGGTACTGTGCTTTGCTGTTTTGTCTTCAAATCAAGTGTATATGAATGGTGATGAAACGTTAGATCAGGCGCTATTCCAAGCGGTTTCTATTAGTACCACAGCCGGCTTTGCAACTGACAATTTTGCGGCATGGCCACTGTTTTTGCCAATCTTACTTATTTTTTCTAGCTTTATTGGGGGATGTGCTGGCTCAACAGGCGGTGGTATGAAGGTTGTGCGTGTTTTCTTACTTTACCTACAAGGTGTGAGAGAGCTTAATCGCTTGGTACATCCGCGTGCCATTTACTCGATTAAATTAGGTCGTAAAGCATTGCCAGACAAAGTTGTAGAAGCGGTATGGGGATTCTTTTCTGCTTACGCCCTTGTCTTTGTGATTATCATGATTGCGTTGCTAGGCACGGGCATGGATAACATTACGGCCTTTTCAGCGACTGCCGCATGTTTGAATAACTTGGGTCCTGGGCTCGGAGAAGTTGCAGCACATTATGGCGATATTACTGACACGGCCAAGTGGATACTAACGATTGCGATGGTATTTGGGCGTTTAGAGATATTCACTTTACTGGTGTTATTTACTCCGACTTTTTGGCGCGGTTAAATATAGGGTCTTGCGGTGCCTCTGTGTCAGAGGCACCACTTCTTGTTTCGTTTTTTTATTTCCTCTTTCCTCATTCATACCTTCGTCATTTAATCGACCTAATCTAAAACATGTACAGTGGTACCCTGTTTGAAATTGCGCCTAGGAGCCGTTGTTATTGAGCGTATAATTCCCTCTAATTTATTGTTTTTACGGTGGGCTTACTGAATAGACTGGCTTGCAATTACAGGCATATAGGTTTTTAATTGACAATTACATAGGCAAGTTTGCACTTGTTATTTATGACGGAATAGCGCCGTCCAATGACTACATTATTAAGGTTTAGTGATGTTAAAGACCAGTGCCGCAGGAAGCGGACACCATCTTGCGCAAATCCCTGCAGGGAGCGTAATTGATATTGAAGTGGTTATGCCTGCAGGCTCAAAGCGTTTGAAAACGGAATATATAGGCCAACTTGATGGGCAGTTTTTAGTGTTGAAGCACCCGAGCTCTAAACGTCTTGGCGCTGCAATTGATCATGTTAAGGAAGGCTGTACGGTGATCGTTCGGGCGCTCTTAGAGCATGGCGAGGGTCAAGTCATCGCCTTTAAAACCACGATTCAATCAATAACCTCTCACCCAGCTCGGCTGATTTTTTTAACGCCGCCAGCTCAAGTACAAACTTATTGTTTACGCGCGCAAACTCGCGTACCTACGCTTATTCCTGCGGTCATTAATTTAGCTGAGCATTCCTGTGTTGGGGTAATTAAGGATATTTCTTTATCGGGCTTACAATTTGATATTCATCATGAAGACAGCAGGGATACCGCGAGTATGAAAGAGCAGGACTGTAAGGTTCTACTCGAAGGTAAAAACAATCAGCAAATTACTTTGTCTGGCTCGATTTGCAGCCTGCATCCACAAGATGACACCATTGCATTGGGTATTCGGTTGACTGATGAGCAGCATGTGATGGAAAATATTCTGAAAGAGTATTTAATTGATTTATCTATATTACACGAAGAAAGCTCGTAAATGAGTGATCACAGTGCGCTAGACAAATAGCGCACTGACTTGGAATAACTTTTCAACAACACTTATTTGGCGCTTGTCGATTAAAAACATAATGACGTGATCTCCCGACATAATAACCGTATCGTCATGGGCTATAAGCACATCGTCATCTCTGACAATAGCACCAATGGTGGTACCGACTGGCAACTTAATATCTCTGATAGAGCGGCCGACTACTTTTGAGGTGGTTTCATCGCCATGTGCCACGGCTTCAATTGCTTCAGCAGCACCTTTTCGCAATGAATATACGTTTACAATATCACCGCGACGTACGTGTGTGAGCAGGGCTGAAATGGTGGCCTGCTGCGGAGAAATAGCAATATCAATTTCTCCACCTTGAACAAGGTCTACATATGCGCCACGTTGAATAAGCACCATGGTTTTTTGTGCCCCCATGCGCTTTGCAAGCATGGCCGCCATGATATTCGCTTCATCGTCATTAGTGACAGCAATAAACGCATCGACTTGTTCAATATGTTCTTCCGAGAGCAACTCTTGATCAGAGGCGTCACCACAAAATACCACGGTATTATCAAGCATTTCAGATAATTGAGCAGCACGAGTATGGTTTCTTTCAATGAGCTTAACACTGTGATTCTTTTCCAGTGAACGTGCAAGTCCGGCACCGATATTACCACCGCCCGCAATCATAATTTTACGATAGGATTGTTCCAGTTTTTGCAGTTCATTCATCACGGCACGAATGTGCTTTGTTGCCGCGATGAAGAAGATTTCATCATCGGCTTCAATAACAGTAGTACCAAGCGGTTTAATGGCTTTACCTTGACGATAAATTGCTGCGACACGAGTATCTACGTTCGGAATATGCTCTTTCAGTGCAGAAAGGGCGTAGCCAACTAATAATCCCCCGTAATAGGCTTTTACGGCAACCAATGACAACATGCCTTCAGCAAATTGCAGAACCTGTAGTGCGCCTGGGTAGTCAATAAGGCGACGAATATACTTGGTTACCAATTGCTCTGGTGCAATATAGTGATCTACTGGTAAGTCGTCATTGTGAAATAGCTTTTCACGGTATTTTAAGTATTGCTCAGACCGGATCCGAGCAATTTTAGTCGGCGTATTAAAAATACTATAAGCAACCTGACAAGCAACCATGTTCACTTCATCTGAACTGGTCACTGCGATGATCATATCAGCGTCCTCTGCGCCCGCTTGACGCAAAATATCGGGATGCGCACTGTGACCAGTAACACCTTGCAAGTCGTACTTGTCTTGTAGCTCACGTAATCGGTCTCCATCGATATCCACGACGGTGATTTCATTTTGTTCACCCACGAGGTTTTCTGCGAGTGTGCCACCAACTTGTCCGGCCCCTAAGATAATGATCTTCATATTGGTTTACTTATAATTATTGTTGTTTAGTTAGCTTGGCATAGTAAAAGCCATCACTGAGTCCCGGTAACAATTGCAGACCAGGATGTTCAGGTGTGTCATTGTCATGAAGCGGGTGATGGATTGCATCTTGGTTATTCGCTAAGAACGTAGCGACTTGCTGTGTATTTTCTTCTGGTAATACAGAGCAGGTTGCATAAATTAATGTGCCACCCGGCTTGAGTAGTGGCCAGATATTGTTGAGTATTGACGCTTGCAGCTCAGCCAGATCATCAATGTCTGTTTTTCGGCGTAGCCATTTAATATCTGGGTGACGGCGGATCACGCCTGTCGCTGAACATGGCACATCTAACAAAATACGATCATAAGGGGTGTTATCCCACCATGTGTCAGGGGTTGAGGCGTCGGCATGGATACACTCTGCGTGTAATCCGATGCGTTTTAAGTTTTGCTCTACTCTTTCTAGACGTTGGTCGTCGGCATCTAATGCGTGTACGTGTGCGTCGGCCAACTCAAGAATATGACATGTTTTTCCACCCGGAGCGGCACAGGCGTCTAAAATGCGATCATTCTCTTGTGGGTCTAAGAGTCTTGCGGCCATTTGTGCAGCAGCGTCTTGTACTGAGCAAGCACCTTCTCTGAATCCTGGTAAGGTGAACACATCACAAGGTTTATCAAGTAAAATACCATCTGGGTATGCAGATTCTACACTGTGCTCTATGCCATCTTCATCAAGCATTTCGCTATATTCAGCGGTAGTATAATGATGCTGATTGACGCGTAACCACATTGGCGCTTGCTGTTGGTTCTCATGTAAAATATCTTGCCATGTATCTGGGTACGCAGCTTGTAGCTTTTTAATAAACCAGCCTGGGTGATTAAATTGGCATACTGGAATTAAATTGGCACTGGCTTCTAACTCTTCCTGCTGACGCTGAAAAGTGCGTAAAATGGCATTGATCAGCCCCTTTAAACCAGGCGCACGCATTGATTCTACTGCCGCAACGGTTTCTGCTACTGCGGCATGTTCTGGCACGCGCATATATTGCAATTGATACATGCCCACATACAGCACAAATTGATAAACACGCCTTTTCCCTTTTAATGGCTGCTCTAACAGTTGCTGACAGTAGTGCTCGAGCGTAGGCAAGTAGCGTAATACGCCATAACAGATCTGCTGTAATAGCGCTTTGTCTTTGCCATGCACTTTGTTTGCCGCTAAGGGGAGTTGGGTGTTGAGTGATTGGCCTTTATCAACGACTTGATAAAGTACTTCTGCAGCCAGTGCGCGTACATTCGCCATTATTGACCCACCTTAGTACCAGCGGTTACCCACTCAGCACGACCATTAAGAAAATCTTGCGCTGACATCGGTTTTTTACCTTGTGGTTGCAGTTGAGTAATAGCTAATGCATGTTCGCCACACGCGATAACAACGCCATGCTTGTCGCTGCGTAGCACAGTACCAGCTTCACCTTGCTCGTCGACGACGGTTGCGTGCCAAATTTTGACGGCTTGCGCTTGCATCGAAGTAAAGCAGACGGGCCACGGGTTAAACGCGCGAATATTGCGTTCAATTTGTGTGGCGGGCATAGTCCAGTCAATATTGGCTTCTTCTTTACTGAGTTTTTTAGCATAGTTGGCTAAATCATCATTTTGCTTTTCAGGCTTAGCGGAATTAGTTACCAATAAATCAAGGGTGTCTAATAAAGCCGTTGGACCTAACTCAGCTAATTTATCATAAAGACTCGCACTGGTATCTTGTGCGGTGATAGGGCAAGTTGCAATGTGAAGCATATCGCCGGTATCTAACCCTTCATCCATTTGCATAATAGTCACGCCAGTTTCAGCATCGCCTGCCCATAACGCGCGTTGAATCGGTGCAGCACCGCGCCAGCGCGGTAAAATTGAACCGTGTACATTCAAACAACCCAGCTTAGGTGTATCTAATACCGCTTTAGGCAGTAATAAACCATATGCGACAACAATCATCACATCTGCATTTAATGCGGCCAATTCCGCTTGAGCTTCTTCAGACTTAAATGTGTCTGGTTGAAAAACGGGTAAATCATGTTCAAGCGCCAATGTTTTTACTTCACTGGCTTTTAATTTTTTTCCGCGGCCAGCAGGGCGGTCAGGCATGCTATAAACACCCACAACATCATGTTGAGAGTCAATAAGGGCACTTAAGTGGCGCGCAGCAAAATCGGGCGTACCGGCAAAAACGATGCGTAGTGGTGAGGTCACTGAATTATCCAATGCAAAAATGATTAATATGAATTAAGCGCGAGAAGCAAGTTTGGCTTCTTTTTCTAGCTTTTTACGAATACGTTGGCGCTTAAGTGGCGACAAATAATCGATGAAGAGTTTACCAAGTAAATGGTCGAGTTCATGTTGCGTACAAATCGCCAATAGTCCATCAGCGTCATAATGAAACTCTTTGCCATTTTCATCTAGCGCTTTTACTTTAACGCTTTCGGCACGATCAACTTTTGCATATGAATACGGAACAGATAAACAGCCTTCTTCACTAACGGTAGAGCCGCTTTTTTCAATGATTTCAGGATTGATCAATACCATTGCTTCATTGCGTTCTTCTGATACGTCAATCACGACAATACGCTGGTGAATATTGACTTGAGTGGCTGCTAAACCAATCCCATTTTCGTCATACATGGTTTCTTTCATGTCTTTTACAATCTGACGAATTTCATCATTTACATCGGTGACAGGTTGCGCCACAGTGCGTAAGCGTTCATCTGGAAATCTAAGTACTTCTAACTTTGCCATAGTTACCTTTTACAGTTGAGCAAAAAATGCGATATTGTATGTTCTTATTTTAGCCATTCACGTTCCCCTTTAACAGGTTTTGGTTGATAATATCTAAAAATAACTCAAGGAAGCCGTAATGAAATACCCAATTGCTGCGCTACTACTGGCCATGAGTGCCTCTTTTTCTGTATTTGCAGAGTCTTTAGATTTGAAAAATAATGCACCGGCACAGTACACAGTGAAAACAGGTGACACATTATGGGACATTTCTAACCTGTATTTAAAAACACCTTGGGAATGGCGTCAGTTATGGCAGTGGAACCCTCAAGTGAGCAACCCTGATAAAATTTATCCGGGGGATGTTTTGGTATTAAAATATGATCAACAAGGTCGGCCTATTTTAATGCTCGATAAAGGTATTAAAAAGTTATCCCCAAGTGGGCGGGTTGTGGTACAAAAAAATACGGCAATTCCAACTCTGCCTTTAGCAATGATCGAACCATTTTTAGAGTATGAACAGGCACTCGATAAAGATGCGTTGCAAAAAAGCCCTATGGTGCTGGGCGCAAGCCATAATGTAAAAATGACTACGTTAGGGCACACCCTTTATGTTAAAGGCAATTTAATACGGGCAGCCAATTATGGTATTTATCGTCAGGGTGAGCCGTATATAGACCCTGTGACAGGATCAACACTGGCGTATGAAACGCGATTAGTGGGCTCAGGCCGAGTGACTCGCTCGGGAGACCTCAGTCAAGGTATCCCATCATCTGTTGAAGTTGAGATGATTAAACAAGAGATAAAGTCTGGTGATGTACTGTTACCCATCTCTCAAGGCCAAAGCTATACAGTGCAGTTCAATATGGAGCGCCCAGAAAAAATCAGTGAAGGTACTATTATTGCGAGTACCAATAAATTAAGAGAGTTTGGCACAACGGCCGTGGTTGTAATTAACTTAGGGAGCCAATCACAGCTAAAAGAAGGACATATCCTTGATATTAAGAAGCAATCACCTACAGTTATCGAAGGTGATAGTGGCCCTCGCTATGTGGAAGATGCCAATGGTTTAGAAAAGTTCATAAAGGATGTTAGAGAGCTTTTTGGTAAAGAAAACACAGAGAATAGCGTCGTTTGGACTATGCCTAAGGAAAAGGTGGGTGAACTGATGGTCTTTAAAGTATATGACGACATTAGTTATGCCATGGTAATTAAATCAATACGACCAATTCGGGTGGGGGATACTGTTAGCGCAGACTAAACTCGAATGCTCTAAGGAGGGAGCATGTCGCAACTTTCATTATCGCGCTGTATGGCGCTCTATTTATGCAAAGGCTTGGGCTTGGCCAGTATTAAAGCCTTAATGGATAAAATCGATTTGAATTCGTTGTTTGGTGCAACAGCCAAAGAACTGCAGAGACTCGGTCTAAACGATCCTATCGTTACGCAACTGACCAATATAAACTGGCAACATGTTGATGAGGTTATTCAGCGTTGTGCGAACTTATCTATCACTATCGTGTCATATTTTGATAATCGTTACCCTGTGCAATTAAAACAGATCTCTACCGCACCGCTCTTATTATTTTGTAAAGGGAACATAGACTTACTTATGCGGCCTCAAATTGCGATTGTCGGAAGTCGTAGTGCAACACCCACTGGATTAGAAATAGCGTCCGAATTTGCATATCAATTAATCCAGTCTGGTTTGGTGGTTACCTCGGGGTTGGCGCGTGGCATTGATGGTGCTGCACACAAAGGGGCATTGGCAAATACCGGAGAGACCATAGCGGTGCTTGGTACCGGTGCTGATGTCATTTACCCAAAGCGTCACCATTTACTGTATCAGCAGATTGCTGAGCGGGGGTTAATTGTGAGTGAGTTTTTACCCGGTGTTTTGGCGAATGCGTGCAATTTTCCGCGTAGAAATAGAATTATTTCAGGCTTGGCATTAGGGGTGGTATTGGTTGAGGCGGAGATTAAAAGCGGGTCGCTGATCACTGCTCGATATGCACTGGAGCAAGATAGAGAAGTATTTGCCATTCCAGGGTCTATCAAAAATCCATTATCACAAGGGTGCCATTTTTTACTGAAACAAGGCGCAAAACTCACAGAACATGTCAGTGATATTCTTGAAGAAGTGAGCTTTTTGTCTGAAAACAGTCTATATACTATAGAGAGTATAGCAGAAAATGAGGCGCCACAGGAGGATTGCCCAGTATTGGAAAACCTTGGGTTTGAGGTAACGAGTGTCGATACCTTGACGCAAAGAACACAATGGCCAGTTGAACAAGTCGTCGCGCGTTTACTCGATCTAGAATTAGAAGATAAAGTAGAGCGTGTATTGAACGGCTATATCAAATTAGCGAGGGGCTAGTTATGTTTGATATCTTAATGTACTTATTTGAAAACTATATCCACAGCGAAGCGGATATTTTTGTTGAACAAAACGAGTTAACTGACGAATTGTTACGGGCAGGGTTTAATCAAGACGAAATTTATAAAGCATTGGATTGGTTAGAGCAGCTTGCTGACTTACAGCACAGCGACGAGGTCCCTTATCTAAATGCTACTGCAGATAAAGCCATCCGAATATACACTGAAAAAGAATGCCAGATGTTAGACATACAATGCCGAGGCTTTATTATGTTTGTAGAACAAGTTGGCGTGATTGATAGTGTGACACGAGAAATGATCATCGACAGACTGTTTGCGTTAGAAAAAGCGTATATTGGTTTAGATGATTTAAAGTGGGTTATTTTAATGGTGTTGTTTAACGTACCAGGAAAAGAACACGCTTATGCACAAATGGAAGACCTTATTTTTGATGAACCAACCGAGTATTTGCATTGATACAGGTTGGGTTTATTAGTTTAATGAATATAACTCCTTGACCCAAGATGTGATGGAGTTATATTAGGCGCAAATATGTGCAGCCTCAGTAGATACTATGACCAAAATTGACCCTTCATTATTTAATGCACAGCAACACGCATTAGACAAAGAGCATGAAGCGTGCCCTGAATGTGGCTCAGCATTAGTGATGAAGCACAGTAAAAATGGTCCGTTCTTAGGTTGCACAAGTTACCCAGCTTGTGAACATATCACCCCGTTAGTTCAGCACGATAATCATGACATTAAAGTTTTAGAAGAGTCTCCTTGCCCAGAATGTGGTAACCCTTTGGTGATCCGTAATGGCCGTTATGGCATGTTTATTGGGTGCACGGGGTATCCTCAATGTGATTATATTGTGCATGAAGAACAAGAAGAACAGTCAGAAGAAGTTGGCTGTCCTAAATGTAAAAAAGGCCAGTTAGCGAAACGTAAAAACAAATTTGGTAAGTTCTTTTACTCTTGTGACTGCTACCCCAAATGCAAATATAGCGTGAATCAGCAACCGGTTGCACATCCTTGCCCAGAGTGTGGTTGGGGCGTGATGTTAGAAAAACAAAGGGCAGGAAAAGCTGTGTTACAATGTCCACAAAAATCCTGCCAGCACAAAATAGAGAAACCGCAGTGAGTAATACACCTGAAAATGCCACATCGATTGAGCCTGTCAGTGCCGTACATGCTTTACAGCAAGGCCAAGTGATCTGCTATCCAACTGAAGCCGTGTATGGTTTAGGTTGTGATCCTGATAACCAAAACGCGGTGGAAGCGTTGTTAGCCATTAAGCAAAGAGATGTTGCTAAGGGGCTTATCTTAATTGCAGATAATTATAGCCAATGTTTGCCTTATGTTGATGATGCGCAGATCCCCATGGATAAACGCGCAGATATTTTTTCTTCTTGGCCTGGTGGTGTGACGTGGGTATTGCCAGCCAAACAGAGCACACCTAAATGGTTAACTGGTGCACATAGTACAATTGCCGTGCGTGTCACTGCGCATCCAACAGTTAAAGCGTTATGTCAGCAATTTGGCAAACCGCTGGTGTCAACCAGTGCCAACCTGTCAGGCCAAGACCCTGTGGCAAGTTTAGATGAAGCGAAACACGTCTTTACCAAGCAAGTCGGTTTTTACGTTGATGCACCGTTAGGTGGAGCCAACGCGCCGAGTCAAATAAAGCACGCACTGACCGGTGCGGTATTGAGAGGGAATTAATCGTTTATGGCCAATGTTAATTTAGAGACGGTAAAGGCTTTCTTATTGTCATTACAAGATCGTATTTGTGACGGCTTAGAACAAGCTGATGGACAAGCTACATTTGTTGAAGATGAGTGGCAGCGCACCGAAGGTGGCGGCGGAAGAACGCGGGTCATTCGGGATGGTGCGGTAATAGAGCAAGGTGGGGTCAATTACTCGCATGTGTTTGGTAAATCCATGCCTGCATCTGCCACCGCACACCGACCTGAACTTGCTGGTAGAAGCTTTCATGCGTGTGGGGTGTCTTTGGTTATTCATCCAAAAAACCCACACATACCGACCAGTCATGCCAACGTGCGGTTTTTTATCGCCGAAAAAGAAGGCGAAGCGCCTATTTGGTGGTTTGGTGGTGGGTTTGATTTAACGCCTTTTTACCCAGTACTGGATGATGTAAAGCATTGGCACCAAGTTGCTAAAGATTTATGCCAACCGTTTGGAGACACAATTTATGATGACTATAAAAAGTGGTGTGATGATTATTTTTATTTAAAGCATCGTCAAGAAACCCGCGGTGTGGGTGGGTTATTTTTTGATGATTTAAATAAGTGGGGCTTTGATAAAAGCTTTGCCTTTATGCAGGCTGTGGGGAATGGCTTCTTAGATGCGTATGTACCACTAATAGAACGTCGTAAAGAGACTCCGTATGGCGAGCATGAACGCCAGTTTCAACTATATCGTCGTGGTCGTTATGTTGAATTTAACTTAGTGTGGGATAGAGGCACTTTATTCGGCTTGCAAACTGGGGGGCGCACAGAGTCTATATTAATGTCTATGCCACCTTTGGCGCGTTGGGAGTATAACTTTACCCCAGAACC
Organism: Pseudoalteromonas sp. MSK9-3; assembly: GCF_003590335.1. Classification (GTDB taxonomy): domain Bacteria; phylum Pseudomonadota; class Gammaproteobacteria; order Enterobacterales; family Alteromonadaceae; genus Pseudoalteromonas. Next base: position 137,688 of record NZ_MIET01000036.1, read on the forward strand.
AGGTAGTGCAGAGTTTGCGTTGTACGATCATTTCTTAAAACCACAAGATTGGTTGGGTCAACAAAACTAAACTCAATTGTACCAAGATATAAAAAAGGCACCAATGATGGTGCCTTTTTGCTTAACATAGATCAGAATTGAGTTAATCGAGCTTAAAATTTCGAACTTGCTCATCAAGTGAACGAGCTAGGTTTAGCAGCTCTTCACTGACATTTTTGCTGGCATGCGCATCAACCAATGATTGCTCAGCGTTATCCCGAATAGCGACAACACTTTGGTTTATCTCTTCAGCTGCTAAGTTTTGCTGCTCTGTGGCATCTGCAATTTGTACATTAAGATCATTAATCTCATGCATTTGTGCAGAGATATCTTTGAGTGCTTGCGCAACCTGTTTGACTTGTTGTGCACGTTCATCGGCTTCTTCACATGATGCATTCATTGCTTTTACAGTATGTGTGGCTTCACTTTGCAATTTTTCGATGGTGCGTTTTATTTCATCGGTAGAATCATGAGTACGAGTTGCAAGGGTTCTGACCTCATCTGCCACTACGGCAAATCCGCGGCCGGCTTCACCAGCTCGTGCGGCTTCAATTGCAGCATTAAGCGCAAGCAGGTTAGTTTGCTCAGCAATACTGCTGATCACTTCTAGTACTTTACCGACTTCCAGTGTTTGTGACTGCAGCTGACTCACTTGTTCACCCGCTTGGCGAACATCCATTGCAAGTTGATTAATACTTTGCTCAGTATGGTTAGCGATTGCCATACTTTGTTCAGCAAGGTGATTACTGCTCTCTGATTTTTCTGAGGCAAAATGCGTGGTATTTTTAACTTCACTCGATGAACTTTCGAGTTCATTAATGGCAGCTGCTACTGAGTCAGTGCCTTGCTTTTGTTCTAAGATAGCGCGTTCAGTGGTATCAGCAGAGGTATAAATGGTTTCAGCGGATTGGATGAGGATTTTAGCTGAGTGGGAGACTTGAGCAATGTTATCAGTAAACGACGCCATCATTTTATTAAAGTTGCAGGCTAAGCGGCCTAGTTCATCATCGACAGTATCGTTAATTCGCAGGCTCAAATCTTTATTTTGGGTCGCTAGGCGCATGGTTTTACCTAAGGCTTTTAACCTGACAATAAATAGCTTTCTGAACAAACCGCCCAGAATGATAAAGGTAAACAAGAAAATAGTAGAGAGTAAACCGGTGCTAAGTAGCGTGTTCTGGTGAACTGTATTGTCTATATCTGTTAAGGAGTAACTAATGCGTACCACGCCTAACACATCACCTTCATTAGCCTGATGGCAGCCGAGGCAATTTGTGCCCTTGTAATCGCTGCTTGCGATCATCGGCTTTAAATAGGTCATGATCCGGTCATCATTACGCTGTTCGATAACTAATGTTTCAGTGCCATTGAGCGCCGCAATTTCAGCATCATTCGCTGGTGATTGATTTTGATTGCCCTGCCCATAGAGTTTATTGACCTGTGTAGAGCGAATAATATGAGCATCTTCAATATTGGGGTGATCGCGCAGTTTGTTACTGAGTATTTCTCGGTTTGCCATGGTGCCAGTGAGCATCATGGTATTTATAGAGTCGAAATAGTTGTCTGCTAATAACCTAATATTGTTCTCAACAGTATCTTGAGCAAGGGTTTGTTGCTGGTGGCTATTACTTAATATACTCGCGACCAGAACCAACAGACCGGTAATTGCCAGCAAAGCATAAATTTTATGTTGAATAGATTTCACACGCACCGCTCATTCGAGAAAAACAGACGTGTATTATGCGCTTTTTATACCAGGCTAAATTTGACTTAGCGCAATAAGTATTGCGCTAATTTACACATTGATAATATGTTTAGTGTTGATTGATCATATGGCTTGCTAGTTGATCAAGCGAATTACGCAAGCCTTCTCGCAATAAAGGGTTATCTATTTCTATATCCAAACTTTTGTTCATGCAGTACATCCATTGCTCTTTGAGCGCAGTATCAATGGGAAAGGGCATGTGTCTTTGACGTAATCTCGGGTGACCATATTTCTCAGCAAACAAATCTGGTCCGCCTAACCAACCAGAAAGAAACTCAAAAAATACCTGCCTGATCCTATCTAAGGGTTGCGGGTGCATATCATAAAGCGGTTTGGCGTAAGGGTCTGATGCCATTATGTCGTAAAAGCGATTGGCTAAAGCGCGCGCGCCTTGTTCGCCGCCAATGATTTCATAGGGAGTTTTCTCTGGGGTCGGAGCGGGCTGCGCTGCAACTTTACTTGCATCTTTATTAAAGATGCGTTTAATTAACTGCTTCATGATTGTTGCTAACTTCTAGGCTAAAAATAAATGGATAAATACGCGGTGTTTGGACACCCCATAAAACATTCGAAATCACCGGCTATTCATCAGCAATTTGCAAAGCAATGTGGTGATACGCTGAGTTATGAAGCGATTTTAGCACCATTAGATGGTTTTCAATCAAGTGTTGAAGCATTTTTTTCTAGCGGTGGGTGTGGCGCTAATATAACCTTGCCCTTCAAAGAGCAGGCTTATGCGTTAGCTGATACGCTCACACAGCGGGCGAAATTAGCTGGCGCTGTAAATACGTTGAAACGTTTAGAAAACGGCCGATTGTTGGGCGACAATACCGATGGCGCTGGGTTAGTTAAAGACTTAATTGACCAAGGCGCACAGCTGAATGGCGCACGGTTATTATTGTTGGGTGCGGGTGGCGCGGCACGAGGCTGTATTTACCCTTTACTATGCGCGGGTGTAAAGGAAATAGTAATAGCCAATCGCTCTGTTGAGAAAGCCACTATTTTAGCCAAACAGTTTCACTCTTACGGCGCCGTTAGTAGTTATGCACTTGATGAAATTCCGAATGAGCGCTTTGACATCGTGATTAACAGCACATCGTTGAGTGTGTCAGGGCAAGTCCCTAATATTGATGCCCATCTTATTGCACAGTGTCAATTTGCCTACGATATGTTTTATGCTGATGAGACTACGAGCTTTTTAAAGTGGGTATCGCAATATAATGCGCAGTGTAAGTTAGTCGATGGTCTAGGGATGTTGGTCGGGCAAGCGGCTGAGGCCTACCTGTTATGGCGAGATACACTGCCAGATACAGAAGTAGTGTACCAAGTTATGAGAGAAGCGAGTTAATAATGAATCAAGGTATTTTGTTTAATGATCAAATAGAGTTTGATGTGGTGTCATGTACGCTTACTTTTAATGCGATGGTCTCGGGTATGATAGTACCTTGTATTATTGCAACCCCCTTTAATGAGCAAAGTAAGGCGTTGGCGCATTTTGCTCAGCATCAATTCGATTATGAAATTCAAGCTGAGCAATTAATTGAGGATGAAACGTATCAACCTGATGGCAGTATTAAACTAGCTTTCTTGTAAGTATTCATCTTTAAGTTGTACATAGTTTTGTGCTGATACTGCTAAAAATGCAAGTTCCTCAGGATTTAATGGTCGAGCTTGCTTTACAGGGCTGCCAACATACAGAAAGCCCCCTTGTAGGGTCTTGTTTGGTGGCACTAATGAGCCACCACCAATGATCACATCATCTTCTACGGTGACATTATCCATAACAATTGCACCCATTCCCACCAGAACTCTATTTCCTAATGTGCACCCGTGCAGCATAACTTTATGACCAACAGTGACGTCATCGCCAATGATCAATGGATAGCCACTTGGGTTATTGGCCGTTGCGCGGGTTAAATGTAATACAGAACCATCTTGTACGTTAGTTCTCTCGCCTATTTTTATATAGTTAACATCACCCCTTGCGGCGACGAGAGGCCAAACACTGCTGTCTTTACCAATCGTGATGTTGCCAACGAGTACTGCTGACTCATCTATATAAGTAGATTCATGAAGAGTGGGTGTGATCCCTTTATAGCTTCTTAGCATTTAAATGCCCCAGTTTGAGAGAGTATTCTAATAGGGCTAGTGTAAAACTAACTGCGTTGTTAGGCTATAGGTGATTTAAACATCGTATATCGTGCATAAAAGTAGCAAAAATAGAGCTTTCGTTGTAATTTTGCTCGAACACGTTATTTTTATTACTTTTCTTCAAATAAAGCTTGCGCTTTTTCTCCATCTCCCTATAATGCGACCCCACTGACACGGAGCAACACGCTGAAAAGCAAATTGAAACGAGTCAGCGTCAAGTAAAACTTAGTTTAGCTTTTCACTTAAGAAAATGTTTAAAATTAAGTGTTGACAAAAAAATAGGAAAGCGTAACATGCGCAGCCCTAGCGA
>NZ_MIET01000037.1 GCF_003590335.1 Pseudoalteromonas sp. MSK9-3
GTGGTGAACTTCCTCTTGCGCCAACATAGGTAAAGAATGAATGGCATACTCAGGCTGTGCTTGCAATGTGCTTAATGCAGATAACAGTGTACATAAATGCTGATTTAGCTGGGTAATATGGGCATGCGTAAACAAACTAGTATCATATTCCCATGTTAAGCCCAGTCCCATATCACTGAGACTCATATCAATATCTAAATCATATTTAGCGCGAATAAAGTCACTCTGGTAGGTTTGTAACTCGACATGAGGCAATTGAAATGACTGTGTGCTGCTGTCATCGTGAATACCATAATCACTATTGGTGGTCATGACTATCTGGAATAAAGGGCCGTGCAATGAACTACGAGGGATATTTAAACGTTCGACGAGCTTCTCAAAAGGCACATCCTGATTTGATTGCGCATCTAAGTGTACTTGCCTGATATGCGACAAGTATGCGCTCAGCGTATCATGATTGGTATTCGTTCTGAGCACCAATGTATTGGCAAAAAACCCAATCAAAGGGTTTGTTTCTGACTGTAACCGGTTTGCAACTGGGGTACCAATAACAATATCAGCGCTGTTACTGTGCCGAGCCAACAGTAATGAAAGCGCACCATGTAATAACATAAAAGGGGTCAATTGATGCGCTTTTGCTACCGCTTGTAATTGGGTTGCAATATGCGCTGATAATTGCCCGTGCACAATCGCTACTTTACGCTCTTTTTCATTTGAGCGGGCTTTATCTAATGGCAGAGAATGCTCTGCGGGTACATCCGCTAATTGTTGCTCCCAATAATTGAGCTGCTTTTCAAGTACCCCCCCTGCTAAATAGGTTCTTTGCCACTGTGCATAATCACTATATTGAATATCTAACGGAGCCAATCCACTTTCTAGACCTTCGCTATAAGCATGGTAGAGTGTAAAAAACTCTTTCAGGAGTACTTCCATTGACCAACCATCGGAAGCGATGTGGTGCATATTCAGTAGTAGTACACCTGATTCTGAGGTCTGTTTGATATACCCGACACGAAGCATCACGTCTTGTGTTAAGTTAAATACCTGACGGGTCAATCGGGTCGCTTGTTCTGCCACTTCTGACGTTAACGTCTCACCTGTGAGATGGGTTAAATCTATCTGTGTAATATTGAAATCAACATCAGACATCGCACGAACGACCTGATATGTCTCTCCTTGCACTTCCCGATATACCGTACGCAGTACTTCATGACGCTCAATGATGGTGCTAAATACTCGGGTTAATAAGGGGAGGTCCAACTTTCCCGACACCTCAAAAGCGATGGGCATATTATATTCTGTTGTGCCCTCTTGAAGGTTGTCAATGAACCATAATCGCTGCTGTGAATACGATAACGGGATGTTCACTTTGTGAGTGGGATGCTTAATTATCTTTTTATATCCGTTGGTATTTATATAGTAAACAATGTGTTCTTTGTGCTGTTTTATCCGTTGGATCAGTGCTGGGTCTGGCTGCTCACTGTCAAAGCCTACCTTTAATTGATCATTATCAACTACTTCAAATGAGAATAGCGCCTCTGAACACTCCGCTATCAAGTCTTTAATATTTTCCACTGAAACTCTACCCTTAATATTTAAAATAGCCCTATTCTTAATGACGGTTACCCACACTGCGAACAAAACTTAATCGTGATATTACATCTATAATAATGTGTTGTGACACTCATCCTATCCGTTGCGATATGTCGTAGCTGTCACTTAAATTCCAATAATTAAAAAGAATGAGCATACTTTTAAGTCTTCTCGGCGAAGCTTAACTTGCTCATTTACCCTCTTTCAATTCCTCATACCCATAAATTAATGTGAACTGTTGTAATAACATCGGCTAAACAAAGCTTCACAAAAACAATAATGCGCACAACCGTTGCCTAGTTTCGATTTTTGTATGTTCTTATTCTATTCAATAAACAACAACCACTTTATAGGAACCTAGCATTTACCTGATATCTAACTGCATCAACTTATGACTCACCTTATAGCAATCTTATGGTCGCTTTAGTCATGATTGAATAAATTATAAATCACCGATATTTATATTTAACGCCATTGACGACAATAAACATCGCTTTTTTACTTCTCAAAATATCATCAATTTTTGATAACAATCCTATTAGACATGATCCCCTTACGTACAACATCAAGATATCGTTTGAGTTAGCATGATTTTTTATCTGCTCTTCGCACCAATAGTGTTTACCCGATAAACCAATAGCAAAAGTCATCCATTGGACTAAGATCCTACACAATTGCGTAGGAAACAATATTGACATTAAAGCGAGCACTTCTTAGTTTACCGCTAATTTAATTTAAAAAGCAATACCCTTTTGAAGCCGATGTGAGGTGATATTACCAAGACGTGGGATTCATTTATAGCGTAAGCAGGCGATTTTTAATTATGGCCTGCTCCAATAATTCACGTTACGCTAACCGGATGACCTCTTGCCAACCGTGATTTTTCATCAACTTAGTTGCATGTAAATTGTGCTTTTTATCTATATAGTCAATATTTTGCTTTGCCGTTTCTTTTCTTTTCTCACCATCTTTATAATGTGGATAGTGAATAGATTCGAAACTATCCATTAATTGGAACTTGCAACCAAATTGGAATAACCGAATCCCAAGCTCCACATCTTCTCCTCCCCAGGAACTGAAATACTCATCAAACCCACCTAACTCTCTAATGATTTCAGTTGAGCATGATAAATGACTGGTCCAACAGAGGATCCAAGGAACGGTCACTGTATTAATTTCAAAATTAATTGATTTTAAATACTCATACCTACAATCAAACAACTGCGTGTTCTGTTTCATGACTGAAAAAGCATCCGCCACACTGTTTTTCTCTAAAATACCCACCAAGTCTTCGCTATTTTCGGTAGTAAACTCATTAATACCATAAGACATCCCAATTGTAACACCGCTGCTATTACTCAAACTCGATACATAATGTTTTTGTAACAACATAGGTGAAGCCAACATGCCAGCATCAAAGAATAAAATGCGATTGAATATCGCACTGTCTATTCCTATGTTTCTTGCTTTGGCGACTCTGAAGCCACTGTCTTGCTGATAAAAATAGCTGACATTGATGATGCTTTTATATGGTTCTACCATAGACCGCGTATCATCTGATGAACCATCATCGATGATCAACACTTCATATTTATCTTTTGATAAGTACTGATCAACCAATGAATCTAGTGTTTTTTTTAAAATATCCCTACTATTATACGTTGGAATAATAATGCTGATACCTTGATTTGCATTCATTAAAATATCCTTCTTGCTTGTTATTTTTCAGTTTTTCGATGGCTGGGTTATCTTCATATCAACATGGAAGGTTATTATTTTCACTTTCATCATTAAGCCAACATAAAGAAAACCAAGCACAGGTAAAGCTAATTAGTGTTTATTTCTCATAACGACCACATTGTGAATATATGGGGCTGTTAATCATTATCTGTATTCAGTAATTTCCGAACACACGTCTTTGATAACGCCTTAATCGTATCCAAGTGGTAAATTTTACGCCCGAAGTGCCAATGCAACTCTAATTGATCTTGAGAGTACTGAATTTGACAACTGATTTTATGAACTGCCTCGCGCTTCTCACCTATCATTTCCTCTACACCTAGTAAAGAGAGATTAGTATCACCATTAAATGGGACCGGTGCAACTAAGTTTCTAGGTACATAATTTATTGCAAATTCAGGCTTATCTAGATTTGAGATATCATGATCAGGCAATATATCAATCGGCTTATACTTCAGTAAATTGAAACCTCTTGCATAACTTTTTGCTTCTTGCATCGAAGATTTGACATTTAAAACCGCTTCTTCGCGGGTACTTAATGGGTCTATATTAATCTGTACTGGCACAAATTCGTTCATCCATCCCACAACTTCAGATAAATCTAACTCTTGATACAAATCTCGTCCAAAAACAACCAATTCAAAATAAAATGATGGATGACCAATCCAGCCTGAGATGGCTTCTGACATAGCTGCAATAATCACATCAAACTCATCACATGCTATCGATTTAGAAAATTCTGCTATTTTATTCGTGTCTATGGATGATAGGGTTTCAACATACTTGATGTTATTACCAATCGTATTTACCGCATCAGAAAACTCATAGTCAGTCGGTAGGTTTGTACTGACTCTGCCTTTTTTACTCTCCCAATAACGAATATTGCGTACAGCCTCTTTAGAACTCAACCAAGTCGCATTCGCTCGAACCCATTGACTAAAGCCACCCCCTATCGTTGCTGTTTCAAAAGGTCTACCTTGCTCCAACTCGCTAAATATAACCATAAAGTCTCTTAACACAATATTGACTGAGTACTGATCAAATAGAAAGTGGTGAAGTAGTACAATGATCCGGTCGCTGCTATTTTCACCCAAATCGCAATATAGAAACTTAATCATTGATTTAGACATATCGAGGCTATTTTTGAATGCGCTAATCTGCGCGTCAATCTTACTTACATTGCACTCAGATAAATTCTTTTTACATAGATAGTCTTCAACATTTAAACGACCTAAGGCTTCTTGATAAGTGTCTTCATGTTTAATGATGTGCGCCCTCAAGCCCTCATGCAAAGTTAATAGCATAGCAATGGCTTGTTCAAACACATCTGCAAGGTTTGATGTATCATTGATTGCTAACTCATAACTCACACCCCACTGCTCTAAATCCATAGTCCGGCCATCGAAATACCAACTGCGATTACCAGGTAACATGTATGCTTGGGTGAGCTTTGTCGTATTTTCAAATGGTTTAACGCCGGTTTGTAAATAAGGGCTTAAACTCTTTATAGAGGGATTGTTATAAATATCACGTAACGATACTTCATACCCTGCTTTTTTTATCATCGAAAGCAGCTTGATTATATTGATCGAGTTGCCACCCATTGTAAAAAAATTTGCCGTGGTGCTCATACCTGCCGCTTCAATGTCTAATAATTCAGACCAAATCTCAACCAGCCCTAATTCGACCTCTGTTTGCGGGGCAACATACTTTGTTTCTAAACTCTGACTCTCTATCGCTGGTAAAGCCTTCCTATCCACTTTACCATTCGATGTAAGTGGCCATTCTCTTACAACCACAATTAGACTCGGCACCATATGCTCTGGTACAACACGACCCAGTGACGCTTTTATATCCGCTACAAAGGTGCCCTTATCATCTTCTAGTCGCGTATCTGTTGGTTTGACATAGCCTATCAACTGCATTGACCCCGCTACCTCCTTGGCCAACACCAACGCAGAATCAACCAAAGGCGCATTCCCTAACTGATGCTCTATCTCTCCTAACTCTATACGTAGCCCACGGATCTTCACTTGATGGTCGATTCGACCTTGATATTCTATTTCACCATCTTCTCTAACGCGTGCTAAGTCACCTGTTTTATACAATCGCGGTGAACTATGTGACAAACCCGCTTCTAAATAGGGGTTATCGATAAATCGTGCTTGCGTTAACGCGGCCTGGTTCAAATAACCTCGCGCCAATCCATCTCCCCCGATATGCAGCTCTCCTACCGCACCCTGTGGCACCACATTTAAATGTGGATCTAACACCATCAACTGAATATTATCTATGGCTTTTCCTATCGGAACACCCCGACTAATGTCACCCGCACAATCCCAATAACTCACATCTATCGCCGCTTCCGTCGGACCATATAAATTATGTAACTCAGCCGTCGGTAAGTTGTCTCTAAATGCCTTTACATGACCCTGTTGTAGAGCTTCACCACTACAAAAAACTTGTTTCACACTGCCACTATTTTTAAACCCGTTATGCTCTAAAATAACCCCTAACATCGAAGGCACAAAGTGCATTTTTGTGATCCCGTGAGATTGGATCAAATCACACAAATACTCTGGGTCTTTATGGCCATCGGGTTTAGCCACCACAAGCTGCCCACCATATGCCAATGTCCACACAAACTCCCACACCGACACATCAAAGCTGTAAGGGGTTTTTTGGAGCACTTTATCATCCGCAGTCATCCCATACTTATTGTGCATCCAGTGGATCCGATTAAACAATGCTTGG
>NZ_MIET01000038.1 GCF_003590335.1 Pseudoalteromonas sp. MSK9-3
CTGCAAAGTGAAGAAAGACACGATACGTCATTTGATGTGGTGCATTCTGAAGAAGAAACCAATTACCCAGTCTCAGTAGAGGTTGATATAGCAGCCTTATTGAAAATAACGCTGACATATCAAAGTGACAAAGTAAGCACACCGAGTGCGAGCAGGCTGTCAGAGCAGCTGGGGTCTTTGATTTTAGCGATGGTGGCGAACCAAAGCGCAATCTTGTCAGAGTTATCCTTGGTCACATCGGCGCAAGCAGAGTCGTTACAAGTACAAGGGTTTGGTGATGAGTTTACACCTTATCTAGTGGGGGTAGAAACACCGATATATCTTCCGAATGGCGATGCCCCGGTTTTACGCCCAGAGCAATATCAAGATGTGGTGTCAACATTAAATCAATTGGCAGAGCAGACACCCGATGCAGAAGCCGTAACGTGTGATGGCCTCAGTTATACGTTTAAGGAGCTATATGAGAGATCATCGCAATTGGCGTATTACTTGCGCGAGCAAGGGGTGGTTGCAGAGCAAAGAGTGGGTGTTGCACTAGAGCGAAGTCGAGATTTACCAGTGGCATTTTTAGCCATTTTAAAAGCGGGTGCAGTGTATGTGCCGATGGACTTGAGCTATCCAGAGCAACGCTTAGCGTACATGATAAAAGAC
>NZ_MIET01000039.1 GCF_003590335.1 Pseudoalteromonas sp. MSK9-3
GCATTTAACTGCGCTCTGAGTTCAACCTCATTAGCGTCAATTGTGTTACGGCGGTTTTTGTAGTCATAAAAACTTGAACGAGCAACATCAAAGACACTGCAGACCACCTCTACCGATTCTTGCTCACTTAATTGGTCTATTAACGAATATTGTTCATTTCTTCTGACATTAAGAGAGCTGTAGCCTTTTTTATTATTGATTTCTCTCGTTCTAAACGATTGATTCTGGCTTCAAGTTCTTGAATCTTTTGTTGCTCTGGAGTCAAAGCTTTGGCATTAGGTGTTTCACCATTTCGCTCAAGTTCAAGTTGTTGAACCCAGCGCCTTAAAGCCGTTTCTCCAACATCTAATGAACGACATGCTTCTTGAAGTGAATAGCCTTGGTCTAAAACTAAACAAGCGGCTTCAAGTTTGAATTCTTTACTAAATGTTCTGCGTTTTTTTGCCATCGGACACCTCTGATTGAGTGGTAATGATACCACCTAAAATAGTGTCCGGAATTATTGAACCACAACAGCATATAGAAAATAAATTCTAACGTATTATTGTTTTTATTAGAAACCACTCTCTCTACCATACCTATCAATAATGATGGAGCAAAGTTTTAATTTCTATGGTTACATACTGACTTTTAATTAGATTTTAATCAAAGACGAGTCGTTACTGTATCCGTATTCATAATACGAGTTGTTACAGTGTCTGTATTCATAACCCGGGTCGTTACTGTATCCGTATTCAATATTCCATCAGCGCCTGCAACTAATTTTGTCTGGTTCATATTCATACTTTGAGTAACTAGTAGTCGTTTCATTTTTTTCTTTTTTAGCTTTAATTTAAATGTCATTGGTTAATACCTTTTTGGTCTCTAGTAATTTGATACCAATAAGTTAAACCAAGTTTTCAAAATCAGGTAATTATCAATAATTATATATTCAATCATAACATTTAAAATAGAGTGTTGATTTTAATGGTTTTTATTAAAAACATCAGCTAGATAACATTCCGATATTTTTTAGCATCAGGTAATTCTATAAATAATTCGTATTTGACTGGCTAAGTAAAATCAAAAATGTTTATCACGCATTAAATGAGAAGCTGGAGCCTCTTTTTAACATTGCCCAAGCCGTTCTAATATTTTTATTTACAAGCGCTATACATGCCCGCTTTCCCCCTAAACGAACAACTAATTTTAATAGCCATTTCTATTTCAATGGGTTCGGGTTTTCGGGTAGATTGGTTATATATGCCAGTGCACCCAAAAATAAGCAGGACTTTAACTGCTTATCTCCAGCAAATTTATCAATTCCAAGCATGACCGCTTTTCCACCACTACTAAATTACTTTGGTGTAACACCTAAGCGCATCGCCCATTTTTAAAGTGTCCTGTTTGGCTTAGATTAGCAATCAGTCCTGCTGCACTTAGTGTACCAACACCTTTAAGGGCCATAATGCGTTGGCACTGTTCATTTTGAGAAACTAGCTGCTCTAGGTTTTTGGTTACTCGTTTTTATGACGCTCATATCTGCTTGTATTGAGCTTTTAAGATATTAAGCAATTGCGATAATATTTCTGGTAAATCATTGCTTTCAAGTAAGGCCTCTTTCAATGCTTTTTTAGAGCGAGCAATGGTGTGGCCATATTCATAAAATAAAGCTCTTATATGATTACCTAACTGTGTGAGTTGTTTATATAAAAGCTTACGACTAACAGTAAGTGTTTGGAGGATTTGCTGTTCAATATTTTTTACTAGAGACAACGGCATGTTAGGTTGTATAGTTGCAATAGAAATACCGATGGCATCATTGACATCCGTTTTTTGTTTACTTACATAAAGCTTAACGTGCTTAGGAGACATTCCCCTGATCATGACCAAAGGATTGAGCAATACGCCCCCAATAATGAAAACTTCCGCAACCCTCCATAGCAACAATGCTAGGTGGTGAGTTAGCAAGGATTTGCCGGACTTTAGAGGGAGACTGCACCTTGTTAAAAACAATCTCGCCATGCTTGGTAACTTTTGCTACTTGTAGTGGCATAGTTAATTTGGCCACCCATTAAGAAAGAAATGTTATGCTATTGAGCATACAAATTTGGGTGAAAAAATGACGAAGTTAAAACGCGCAACCTATTCTGCGGCAATCAAATTAGAAACAGCTCAGCTTGTAGTAGACCAAGGTTACACGCAAGAAGAAGCAGCTAAAGCAATGAGTGTTGGTAAATCAACAGTGAGTAAATGGGTTAATCAGCTTAAACAAGAACGTAATGGCCAATCCCCAACAGCAGCACCAATGACACCTGAGCAGATAGAAATCCGAGAACTCAAAAAGCAAATACAACGCATTGAATTAGAAAAGGACATTCTAAAAAAGGCTACAGCTCTCTTGATGTCGGACTCGCTGAACAATTCTCGCTAATTGAGAAGTTAAATCAACGAGAGCGTTACCCTGTCACAGTGTTGTGTAAGGTGTTTAGTGTACACCGCAGTAGCTATAAGTATTGGGCTAAAAGTGATACACCCCCTTCACCGGAGCAACTTCGTTTAGAAGCTAAAGTGAAAGCAATTCATAAGCTGAGTAATGGCT
>NZ_MIET01000041.1 GCF_003590335.1 Pseudoalteromonas sp. MSK9-3
TTTATTCAAAGTCAGACGACTGATGCGTGATATGCAACTGATATCAAAACAACCGGGGCCACACGCATATAAAGTGGCGGTGAATGAACGGCCTGATATACCAAACCAGTTAAATCGAGAGTTCGATGTGCATAGCCCAAATCAAGTATGGTGTGGAGATATTACGTATATTTGGACTGGTCAGAAGTGGTCATATTTAGCAGTAGTAATTGATTTATATGCAAGGCGGGCTATTGGCTGGGTCATGTCAGAAAAGCCAGATACAGCCCTAACTATCAAAGCATTAGATAGAGCATATGAACAAAGAGGCAAACCTAGTGGGGTTATGTTCCATTCGGATCAAGGCAGTCAGTATAGTTCAACAAAATTCAGGCAAAGGTTATGGCGTTATCAAATAACACAAAGCATGAGCCGCAGAGGTAATTGTTGGGATAATTCCCCGATGGAGCGCGTA
>NZ_MIET01000042.1 GCF_003590335.1 Pseudoalteromonas sp. MSK9-3
TTTCGGTATTCTGCCACTTTGAGATGGCACTATCACTTAGCCAAATATTGATGTTACCGCGTTGAACCAAAGCACGGTTGTACTGTGACCAATTCCTAATTTTCTTCTTCATTTCGCATCATGGGTTAAGGCATTTAATGATCTGATCGCACCAAACCAAAGAAGTTCAACTATTTAGGAAACAACGCCTTTTCTATTCCAAAACCCTTATCCAAACCTGAGGTTATTTAACTTGAGCTATTCAATAAAGTAGCTCGCAGATTTATTAAAAATCAAACGTTTCTGCATCGTTTTACACATATTATTACAAAGCAAGAATCGGAATTTACCTCAATATCAGAAATACGATGAAAAACTTAATCTATGAAGGCGGTATGACTGAGAAAAGCCTTAGCAGACGACTTCTATAAACCTGCCCTATTCCTACTTTAATAAAAAGTAGCGGCCACTTCAGGGAGCGTTCGCTCCTTCCCTTCCTTATTCTTGCGCTAAGACGTTATGGCAAAGCGAAAGCTCCTCACGAAGGGGTGAGTACTAATGCAATTATGTGCATCTAATAGCACAAGTTTATTTTATATTAGTTTACGATAGGAGTACTCACTATGAGATCACGTAACCATTCTGATCCTAAAGATAATAATGCAGATATAGCTGAGAAAAAACAATCAACCACTTCTCATAACGACAAAACAAGTTCTACATCTACATTGCCTCAGCAAGGCATTGTGATGGTTTTTATTGGTAAGTGGGCCATGCCTACCACTGTCGTATTGGTACTTATTACATGCTTATCCGGATATTACCTTGATGTTGAGGCCTTTACGCCCGTTGTGGGGATGATAGCCCCGGTGATCATGGCATTAATTATGGTGGTTAAAGAAATATTGATTGGAAAAGGAGGGAATGAAGCTAAGACTGATGATCATAGTGAGCATTATCAAATCGAAAAAGAACTTGAGCTGGCCAAACTGGCGTTGGAAGAGCAAAGGTATGTGCAAGAACAGGCTGAAAAAGCAAGGCAGTTTGATTTATCGCAGGCGGCCACCAAAGATGTGGTAGAGCTTGCACGTGAAATGAACATGCAATTGGTAGATATTATGAAAAAAGACACTCCCCCGCAGAAACAAAGTGTACATATTGAATGCTGTGAAAAAAAAGACAAGAAAAATAAGGGTCATACCAATAGCTCACCTTTTTCAAAGTAAACTAATGTTTAGGCTTATTGCGCCTGTTATTAGCCCAATACTTTTGTATTGGGCTTTTTTGGTTTTAGTAAGCGGGGTAGTAGTAATCAATAAAAAGGAAAATAAACGCAATGATCAGGGTGAATTGTAAGCAATCTATGAGTAGTAGCTGTGCTAAATAACTCCTTTAGTAACTGATTTATTCTCAGTTTATTTGGTTATAAAAGATATCTTATTTCTGTCCTTAATTACGATTTGTTAAATTGTGTGCGTGTGTTGTTTTTATAGTGTATTAGTTTTGTTCAAGTTTTTTGTTATTTGTTTGTTCGATTGTTGCAACTTTGTGTTTTCTTTTCTTTGGTGATTGTTTTTTTATTGGGGACTGTTAGGTTATTAATGTAATTGTCCCAATAAACGGGTTGAATTTCGATCTATTATAGCCTGATATGTTTTTTTTATGTTCTTTTTATTATTTATTTTAGTATTTTATGATCGAGAACAATTATTAGAATAAATCATGGGTTTTAGTTATAAGTTATATTCATTATTAAAGCTTATGGGAGTAAAATCATAAGCGCTTTTATAATCTAATAGAAAGGAAGTATAAGCGCTGTCATGTTTTATAAAGAAACACAAAAAAATCAGTTTAAAAGAGCGTTGTTTGGCCCTTTTACACTTGATAACCGATCCCAGACACTAAAGATTGATAATACTTTGGTTAAAGTTGAGCCGCTCATTTTTGAGTTGCTTGTATACTTTATGCTCAATCCTGATCGAGTGATTTCTAGAGACGAGCTGGGAGAAAAAATTTGGCAACAAGAGTTTGTAGATAACAATTCAATCAATCGCGCGATCTCAGAATTAAGGAGGATTCTATCGCATGATGCATTGCCTGAAAATGCTATCAAAACTCATTACAGAAAAGGGTACAGTTTCAATATTGATGTAAAGTTTGACCCACAAAATATACTTGATTCGATGCATGGAGGTTTACGGGCTTTAACACGCCACAACGTTCAAATATTTCTACTACTATTATTGCTCATAGTTTTACAGTTGGTGATATACCTTTAGCGTTCACAATGACTTTTTTAACTAACTTTAAATATTAATATTTTCATAAAAGAGGCCTTTGGCCTCTTTTTTTGTTTGTTTTTTAGTCCATAAGCTTTTCCTAAGGCAAAATTGTCATGTCATAAGCAAAAATATGCCCTTCATAAGCGACATTTTTGTTGCATTAAGCAATCTTGTGCCCGTCGAAATTTGAGCCACTTTTTATTCAAATATTACAAAGAGCACAACACTATGGAACAACAATTTGTTGATAGAAGAGCGTCGTTGTTAGCTAATAAAATTGCCCGTACCAACTTATTTATGCAGCGACAAAACATTCAAAAAGTCCCTGTGACATTTGCCGGTGAGCAGCTTGATTTTATTCGCTTAGCAATGGTTGATGGTATAAACGAAGATGCTTTAAGAACCATTGATTTTCATCAGCGCTGTATTGGTGCCGACATTGATAATGGCCGTCAATACTGGTGTATGAAAAAAGACGATGAAATTATTGGCCTATCGGGGTTTCATTATCGATTATGGGATCCTAAAAGTATCGTATGGGGAGGGTGGTTTGTTGCTCAACCTAATGCGTCGGCGATGACCAAAATCGCGATGCTATTAGATACCTTAAAAGTGTTACTAGAAGAGACCGATTATAAGCAGCTCTACATAGAAGTATTTGCAGATACAACCCAATCGAACATTTTAGGGATATATCAATCTTTACTGTTTACGGAGCTGTCTCGTTTTGAAAACTTCTATGGGCCACAGCAAGATATGGTGGTGATGAAGCTAGAGCTTGATGAGCTGCGTCAACATTGGTTATCACTGACCAGTGCTCAGTTACAGGTACAGTAGCTGTGTTGATCTTGTATGTGGAGTCTGGGGCAGGCTCAAGAGCATTGGCATTAACCATGCAACAGCGATTGCAGCAACGTGGTGAGCCTTCTACGCTGGTGTCGTTGTCTGAAATTTTACCGGTTTGGCTAACTAAGCTGTTGTTTGATCAATACTATGACTGGTGCTTAGAGGGTAAGCAGCACCATAGCAAATTATACGGTAGTCGTTGGTTTTATCCTGCATTGTATAAGCTATTACCACTGATGTTATGGTTTAAAGGCAATGACAAAAAAGCCAAAGCGAAAGCGTTATTCACCCAGCATCAACAAGTTTTAGCATGTAGTTATTACGGGGCATTTTTTGCGCGTTACTACTGTAAAAAACTGGCTATTAAGCGCCCTATTCATGGGGTGTTAGGTGATTACAGTATTTCATCTGGTTGGCAGACCCCTGTCGATAATTTATTTGTGTCGCATGCTTATGACAACGCTGTTTTTGAGTGGCACAAAACGCGCAAAACCCCCGTGCATGCCAGTGGGATCCCGGCGCACATTCTTGATGATAAACAAGTACGGTGTACGCAACTTGGCCGTATTTTATTGTGCGGTGGGGGTTGGGGCTTGGGGATCACACCGACCACAGTGCAGACATTACTCAATGCTCAAAAAATTACCCGATTACAAGTGGTTTGTGGACAAAATGCATCACTTGAGCAGCAGCTTACAACGATGTTCAGTGAAGATATAGCAACAGGCCGCTTAGAAGTGTTGGGTTTTGTTGATGACTTAACGCATTTATATCAAGAAGCGGAAGTATTAATCACTAAATCGGGCGGGATCACCTTAACCGAAGCATCGTTAACCAATACATGTGTGGTTGTGAGCTCTGCGTTGCCGGGACAAGAACAGCATAATCGAGACGTATTCAAAAAAGCCAAGGCCGTCGTAACGGCGCAGTCACCCGAGTCATTACTTGCGGCGGTTGTCAGGCTCATTGGTAACACCGAAGAAAAACATATTTTAACTAATAATGCCGCTGCATTAGTGCGTCACGATGCGCCTGATTACATCTGCAATGTGCTTTTAAACCATCACCAGGAGAACCGTCATGTGGACTAAAAAAGCCACGCATTTAGAAACTGCCGATTTACCTCAGGGGCACCTGAATTTTATCGAGCGTAACCCAAGCTTTATTAAACATCACAGAGCCAGCTCTGAACGTGTTGCGAATGCGCTATCTCGCTATGCGGAATCAGAAGTAGTGGAAGAGCAGAATATTTGTAAGTTGGTCGTTAAAATGACCAGCAGTTGTAATTTACGCTGCGAGCAGTGCTTTCAATGGCGTGAAGGCGGCTTTCATAATGGCCTCGATCCGACGGCGATTCCTTATGATGAAAGTGGTAACTTGTTTGATTTTATCGACCGCAATAAGTGCGACATTATTTTAACGGGTGGTGAGCCTACATTACACCCTGATTTTCCTAAGTTCTTTAGACGTTTAGCAGAAGCTGGGTGTTTTATTTATATCTGTACCAATGGCTTGCTGATAAAGCGTTATTTTGAGTTATTCAGTGAATTTTCAGATCAGCTCGCATTTTTAATCTCGATTGATGGCCCAGGTGAAATCCATGATTCTATTCGTGGTAAAGGCACTTTCAGAAAAACCATTCAAGGTATTGAAATGCTGGCCAAGGGCAAAAAAGAAGAGGGTAAAGGCTGGCTGATTGGGGTTGAAAACACCTTGATGGCAAAGAATCTAGACCAATCAATTGAGTTACTGCAAATTTGTGAAAAACATGGCGTAGACTGGATGATTTTCAATCATTTGTGGGTTGTAGATTTATTTGCCCGCAGTGAATATCACAAGTTTTGTGAAGACTATGACGTGGTGCCGAACTCGTATACGGGTTTTGATATGGGGGATTTTAGTCCTGAATATATCGAAAAGGTGATTGCCACACTGAGTGCATTACGTGAATACCCTGCACAGATCCCAGTATTGTTTGGGCCCGATTATAGCGATGATGAATTGCGTAAATACTACCGAGGCAAGATGCCAGCCCGTGAAAACTACTTAAAAATGGGCGTGAAATTAGACGTTGATATCGGTGGTAAATTGGTCATGACTAAGCAGTTTCCAGATTTGGTTTTTGGCAGTGTATTAGACGACACCTTAGAAGATTTAATGGCTTCTGATGCATACCAGCGTGCAGCCAAATCTATGAGAGAGGGCTCATTACGTGTGCTCAATGCCTGCCCTGATGCGCATAACTTTTTAGTTTAGGGGCATTGATGTTATCGGTCATAGTGCCTGCGCATAATGAAGCGCCTGTGTTGTCAAATACACTGGCGTTCATAGTTGCACAGTTAACCTCAGAAGATGAACTCATCGTTGTGGCTGATACCTGTGGTGATAATAGTGCTGAAATTGCCAGCACTTTTACGCCACGGGTGTATTGCGAACAACTTGGTAGTGCGGCCCTCGCCCGTAACTTAGGCGCCGAAAAAGTAAATAATCCCATATTGGTGTTTGTTGATGCGGATACACAGTGCGCGGATAACTATTTTTTAGCTATTAAAGCGGCAGTGTTACGCGGTACAGACTATGGCTGTGCTCCGCTACTGAGTGACTCAGGCCATTGGCTAGGAAACAGGGTGGCAAAGGGCATCAATAAATTCAATCAGCGCCATGGTACTTTTGGCGGAAACTGCTTTGTTAAAAAACGCTTATTTACACAACTAAGCGGATTCAATGGCGCGCTGAAAAAAGGTGAAGACACTGATCTAGGGGAGCGACTGGGTGAATTAGGAGCTTGCTTTGGTTGGTTAGACGACAGCCATATTGTGCACAATGAGCGCAAGTTCAAAGAGCATGGGTATTTCCGCTATTACAGTAAATTATGGTTAGAGTCTGCGTTGTGGCAGCTTTGCCCAAGTTGGTATCAACGCTTTGTGGGAATTAAGTCATGATCACGGCATTTAAGTTACTTTTTGCAGATATAAATGGCCGTTTGATGGCAGTCAGTGCTATCAGTGCCATTACCACATTGGGTATTGTACACAGCATTAATATTGCGCTGCAAAGTGCGTATCACGATACGCAAAGTTTATATCAAAGTGGCTTGGTATTTAGTGTGGCGTTTATTGCCTACTTTACTACGCAGCTGTTTTTTCAACGCCGTACCTTAACACTCACCGAAAACACCATTATGCGGGTGAGGCTTGCGATTTTAGATGCGGTACGCAGTGCAAAGCTTGCCAACGTTGAAAAATTAGGCCCGCAAACGATTTTATCTGCCATTGCGTATGATGCGAATGTGATGAGTCAGCTTAATCGATTTGTGGTGGTCAGTGTTGGTCAGCTATTTACCGTGGTGGCCGCGTTGTTGTACTTGTGCGTGGTATTGCCGGTGGGGGCGCTGATCGCGTCGGTCTTGTTTGTACTTGCGGCATTGGCATACAAATACCGATTGAGTGCAATTGAGCAAGCCATGGCTGATGGCCGTCAAGCCGAAGATGGCTTTTTTGGCGCGATGCATAGCTTACTCACCGGCATAAAAGAGAACAAACAAAACCAGCAGCGCAGTGATGCGTTGTTTGACGATATATCAGAGCAAGCGCATAAGGTCAGAGACAATAAAGTCTGGGCCGATACGCGCTTTATTAACAATCAAATGATTTTGATGGCGACCATGTATTTAGTGGTCGCGGTGGTGGTGTTTATCGTGCCGTTTTATGGTGTGCTAAGCCCTGAGCAGCGTATGAGTTTTGTGATCATCATTTTATTTTTGGTGAGCCCCTTTCACAGCAGTATGGAGTTATTTAGGGTGCTGGCGCAACTGCGCGTGTCTAAAGCCACCTTAGATAACTTGTATGAACAAACTCAGCAAGCCAAAGAACCAGTTGCTGAAATAAATACTGCATTTAACTGCTCGGTAAAAACCTTGAGTTTTGAACAAGCCCACTTTCAATACGACAGCGATGGTGCTTTTAATATTGGGCCAATCAATTTTAGCGTTAATGCCAAAGAGATCATTTTTATCTCTGGAGGAAATGGCTCGGGAAAAACCACGTTACTGAAAATGTTAACGGGCTTGTATGCGCCAACGCAAGGCAACATACGCTTAGATGGCAAGGTGTTAGAACAAGCTCAGTATGCACACGGCTATCGACAATTATTTGCCACTGTATTCGCCGATAGCATGGTATTTAAGCCTTTTTATGGGGCGCAAAATACCGATAAAGCAGTGCTATTACACTGGCTGAATCAAGCTAAGTTGGCAGACAAAGTGCACTGGACAGATCAAGGGTTTTCAACCACAGAGCTTTCGACGGGGCAACTTAAGCGCCTTGCTTTAGTACAAGCTTTAATGGAAGACCGGCCCTTTTTGGTATTGGATGAATTTGCCGCCAACCTTGATCCTGAGTTTAAGCACACCTTTTACCATTTATGGTTACCACAACTAAAAGCCGCAGGAAAAACAGTGTTCGTGATCACGCACGATGAGCCCTATTTTTCGGTGTGCGACAAACATTATTTAATGCGAGAAGGGCAGTTACATCCGTATCTTTCTTCTGGGCAATCACTTATTAATGCAATATAGAGCAATGAGCTGATGAGTTATTCTTTATCTTGGTTACACCAAAATACCGGCGCGAATACCACCGCGATATTAGTGCCATTTTTCAATGAAGCGGGCGACAGCGAACATTTTAAACAGCGCCTTGCTTATTTTGATGAGTTGGCAAATTCGTTGCCAGAACAAGTTGATATTATTCTCATTGATGATGGGTCAAATGATGCGCCGGCAAATTATGTACAGCAAAGTTATAGGCGCTTGAGTGTTGCTCAAGTAAGCCCGAACGGGCAAAAGATTGGTGCTTTACAGCGCACTATCGATGAGTTGAGCCACGACTATATTATTTTTACTGACTTTGATACTGAGCTTGAAAACTTAGCGTGTTTAGAGCAAACGTATGAAAAGTTAGCCGCGGATGATAACTGCATGGGCTGTTATTTTAAAATGATGCCGATTGCTAATCGAAAACCGGTGGTGCAGTTTCAAGTACTAGAATATGCCTTAGAGCGTGCCGCGTATCATTTTAACGCCCATGAAGGCAGTGTGCCCATTATGCCTGGCGCGGGCTGTTTGTATAAGCGACCTATCATTAAAGCGTTATTGGCTCAGCACAGTGGGCTTCGCAGTGGTGAAGACCGAGAAACCTGTTTATTGGGTATAGAGCAAGGTTACACGGTTTTTTACGAGTCAGATGTGGTTGCTATGACGGCACCGCCACAATCTTTTTGGGCGCTCTACCAACAAAGAGTGCGTTGGTCGCGTGGTTTTATTGAAGTGGCCATAAATAAAAGTGACTTTTATAAACAACAAATGCGCAGCAAAACCATTCTTGGGCGTCGCCATTTACTCGATATTATTTCGGTGAGTACCTTCTTAATTGCTCCCTTGTTATTGCTACTGATGTTTAATGTGAGCGACACCGTAGGATGGTGGCTTTTGGCTATATGGAGCGCAATTGGTATCGCTGAAACCTATTCAGTATACCGGGTAGCCAAGCAAGAATTTAAACAAATCCCGCAGCACCGCTGGCAATTACTATTGATGCCATTTGCGCGTTTGATGTTGGAGGTGCCCACTTGGTGGAGCGTGACCAGCACTATGGTTTGGCAGCGGCTTCGTCGTGGGAGGGTATCATGAGTGAGCATCTAGCTGTGACTGAGTTGAGCCCTGCGGCAGGGGAGTATGATTGTGTTTATAGCTTAGGCATGGACTGCCGGCCTCGTCATATTATGAAACATCTTGACTTAAAAAGTCGACGAGGCCCATTTGATTGGATTGGCGGTCGCTCAGTGGCGGCGTTAATAGAGGCGCTGCAGAGCCAATGTCAGCATGTGCTCACAAAAGAGCACTTAGAACCTTACGATACCTTATGCCAAGAATACAAAAAGTATTGGGATCCGGTGTCACAGTTTTTATCAACCCATGACTTTGCGCTAATCGATGGTGACTTAGAGCGAGAGTACCCGGCATTTAGGGCTAAGTTTGATGGGATCAGTGCGCGATTTTTCACTCATATTAAGCATAGTAAACGGGTGCTGTTTTTTTTAAGCGTTGGAATGGAAAATCATCCTGATTTTGAACCTGAGTCGATAGCCGAACTGGTGGTGTTGCTACCAAAATTACAACGCTGTTTGACCGCTTTATGCGCCGGTGAAGCCACCTTGTTAGTTGCCACATATTATGAAGAGTTGGCACAGTCTGTTATGCCGAATATTCACTTTGCAATTAAACACAGCTTTACGACGGATACACCCTGGATGGAAGGGGCTGAATACCAATTATGGGAAAGCATGTTAGCAGGTGTGTGTGTGCCGCAAGATAACACGCAAAACCTTTTTGGCTCAGCGTTTAGCCATTGTGATAACAGCGGCTGAGCAAGTCTTCAGTCTACAGGCAGTTTTTAATCAGATTTTTCAAGGAAAATAGGGATAGTAAGTATGAAAAGTGATAATGCACCACTGGTGATTTTAGGCATAAACGGCGTGTATCATGAGTCGTCAGCAGCAATCGTGATTGATGGTAAAACACAATTTGCCATAGAAGAAGAGCGTTTGAATCGTGTTAAACATGCCAAGCCCGCAGGGCTAGATAACCCGCATGTGTTGCCCCACAACGCCATTGCGCAGTGTTTGAAGTTTGCTGATATTACCTTACAAGAAGTAGACATCATTGCATTTTCGTTTAACCCTGCAAAACGCCTAGCCAAGCACCGTAATTTGGTTGAGCCTAGTGAGCCCGGTAGCTGGGGCACCGCTACGGCTGAACGCGCTTATTTTGAAAAGTTGATGACGGTTCCGCGCCAACTTGCTGAGCAAGGGTTTGCCGGGCAATTTATGTGGGTAGATCATGAAATGGCCCATGCTGCATCGGCATTTTACCCTAGCCCCTATGAACAAAGTGCGATAATTTCAATCGACGGCATTGGCGAGTTTGAATCGGCCTCAATAGGGTATGCGCAAGGCAATAACATTCAATTTACCCACCATATAGACTATCCAAATTCGATTGGTTTTTTATGGGAAAAAATGGCCAAGTATTTAGGCTTTTCTGAATACGATGCCTGTAAAGTGATGAGTGTAGGGTCGTTTGGCGACAGCGCTCGTTATAAGTCACAAATGCAAACGTTACTTTACCCAGAAGGGTTTGGCTTTGCGGTCGATGCCGACAAACTGTGTTTTAGATTAGAAGATTACAGCCAGTTAGAAGTACTTTTTAACGTAGCTCAACGTGACATGCATGACCCACTTTTGCCTGTACACCATGATATTGCCGCAGCACTGCAAAGTGTGACCAGTGATATTCTTTTACATTTAGCGCAATCAGCACATGAATTAACGGGCAGCAACAATTTATGCATGGCAGGTGGCGTGGCACTAAACTGCGTGGCGAATACGCGATTATTTGAAGATGGCCCGTTCGAAAATTTATACATTCAACCGGCTGCAAACGACGCTGGAACCGCTCTAGGTGCCGCTTTATGGGCCTATCATAGTGTGTTGCAACCAAATACACGAGTAGCACAGCCGGAACATACTTATTTAGGTGCACGTTTTAGCGACGAAGAAATACTCGCCGTGCTTGATAATGCCGAGGTGTCTTATACCAAGCACGACAATTTAGCCGAGCAGGTTGCGCCATTATTAGCGCAAGGCAAAGTGGTGGGCTGGTTCCAAGACGCCATGGAGTTTGGCCCAAGAGCCCTGGGTAATCGATCTTTATTGGCCGATCCGCGCGACCCAGAAATGGTAAAGCGCTTAAATCGGTTAGTAAAACACCGTGAAGATCACCGGCCTTTTTGCCCTTCAGTGTTAACGGAGTATGCCGATCAGTGGTTTGATATTAAAAAAGTTGCAGAAGCATCTCGATATATGTTGATGGCATACCCCGCCAATAGCCAATTAAAAGACCAAATTCCAGCCGTGGTGCATGTGGATGGCACATCGCGTATTCAGCGCGTCGATAAGGTCAGTAACGCCAAGTACCATGCGTTGATAAGCGAATTTAATCGCCTCACGGGTGTACCCATGCTCCTTAATACGTCATTTAACGACCGAGAGCCTATTGTGTGCACGCCGCAAAATGCTGTGAATACATTGATGCGGACCAAAATTGACTATTTAGCGATTGGGTCATATTTGGTAGTGAGTGAGTCGAAAGCGCGTGAGGCCGACGTAACAGCGGCACAAAGCGTTGAAATTTAACGATGTGGGTGACTTGTAAAAGTGACCCATTTTTTAGGCCGGATAAACCGCGCGTTGTTTGTCTGGCGATGATGAAATTGTATTGTTCTGAGTAGAAGTATTATGCCTAAAATGTCAAAGCAGCCCGAGCATCCTAGTGAGGTCAATCACCGCCATGTAACACTTGATCAGTTGGTGTTAGATATTATGACGCAAAACCCAAATGGCCTAGCGATAGTGAGCCAGCGATGGCAGTTTAGCTTTGCACATTTAAGGCAGCAAGTTGCACAATGCTTGAGGTTAATGGATGACAATTTGGTGTGCCATACTCGCCCAATTGGCATTTATAGCAATGATAAGCGGGTTGTTTTGGCAAGTATGCTGGCCTGCATTATCCGTCGTACGCCGTTTGTCTGTTTAGACCCAAGCTTTCCGCAATTGCGCACTGACTATATGTTAGAACATAGTCGAGCTGGCTGGGTATTGACTGACTGTCAGCATTTGACCTTTAGTGCGCCCAGTTTGTATGTGCCGATCACGGAGCCTGACAAAGATCATGATAGTTTGTCGTGCTTAGTGGGGCAGAATATTGCGTGGGGACGGCATCAGCATGATTACAAATACCAAAATGAAGCGGACTTGGTCGCCTACATTGTGTATACCTCAGGCACGACCGGGCAGCCCAAAGGCATTGAAATATCTCGGGCGAGCTTAGCGCACAAACTAGAATTCGCACGTAACTTTTATTCTCTGAGTGAGTCAGACCGTTCATTATGTATGGTGTCGTGCTGTACAGATACCTTTATTCAGCAATGCATGATGACGTTACTCGGAGGGGCCAGCTTGCACTTTAGTGACCGCTCTTTGGTTGACCCAGAAGACTTTGTACAGTTTTGTCAGTTGCACCATATTACGTTTACCGATCTAGCCCCTAGCTTTTGCTTATCGTTATTAAGTGATGAACGCGCCACCATGTGGTGGCAGTATTTATCACTTAAAATATTGGTGCTCGGTGGTGAAGAACTTAACCTCAGTATTGTTAAAAAGTGGCATACGCTGGGCTTGTTTACTCGGTGTCGTTTGGTGAATGAGTACGGGCCCTCTGAGGCGACAATTACTTCTGCAATTCATGAAGTACAGCCTGATGACAGGCATTTAAACCGTATTCCAATTGGCCATGCTGTGGGTGATAGTCAGTTACTTGTGCTTGATAAGGCTGGGCAACCGGCTAGTGAAGGAGAGTTATACATTGGCGGTACCGGGCTTGCGATTGGGTATTTACATGATGAGGCTAAAACCCAAGAAAAATTTGTTGAACTTCCCAGTGGTAATGGCTTTACGCGGTACTATCGAACGGGTGATTTGGTTAAGCAAGATAATACAGGTTGCTTAACGTTTTTAGGCCGATTCGATAATCAAGTACAAATCATGGGGCAACGTATTGAGCTAGACGGCATTGAGGCGGTGCTTGAGAAGTACCCACAAGTAACGTTGAGTGCGGTTATTTGCTTTGAAAGCCAACTTATTGCTTATGTAACCTGTGCCACCGAATTAGACCATGCGCAACTGCGAGCGCATTTACACGCTCAGTTACCTGCGTACATGCAGCCAAACCTCATAGAAGAGTTGCATGATTTACCTCTGACACCCATAGGTAAAATCGATAAAAAAGCATTGTATGCCAAGTATGAACAATTGGCAGACGCACGGCGTACTCTGGAACAATTGGCGCAAGAACACCAGCCAAATACGGTATTGAGTGCAATTGCGGGTGTGTTAAATATTCCCATAGCAGAACTCAATACATCGCGCAGCTTTAGAGACAACGGCGGCGACTCACTGCGAGCATTAGCAGTACAGGCGCGCTGCAAACACAGTGATGTGCCGGTAAAAATATGGCAATTGCTGTCTGACTCACCATTAGGCTCATTACCACAAGCGCACTCGGAGCAGCAACACAGTAAATTTGATAGCGCACTACTCAATTACGCCCTGCCCAATAAACTTTCTATGATTGAAAACCCAGAATTGGCTAAATGGTTAGTGACCTTCAGTTTGTATTGCGTACAGGCGTTTGAGGTAAAAAAAATCACCACCGTATTGAACATACTGCTGCGTAAATACCCAAGCTTAAGATTGTGTTTTAACACACACCCTGAGCCATCTCAGCAGCTCACTTCGTTTACGCAAGTGGGATATCATTCATTAGATTGTGAAAGCGACACTGAATTTAAAACCTTAGTCACACAACGCTTTAGTGCACACGTTGCGCAAATGGGCGTTAGCGATAATTTGTTGACTGTGCAGGTGTTTGATAGTGCATTTGGGCAATATATTTGCTTTGCGATTAATCATATGCTGGTGGATGATGTGAGCTTAGCGCAGCTATCGAGCGATATGATGGTGCTGCTGCATTCGCCAGAACAATTTTGTCGAAAAACCGATTTAGGGTTATTTCATTGGCAAAAACAGTTACATGATATTGCGCTAGAAGGCGGCTTTAATGACCAAGCTGATTACTGGCTTAATGCCCTTGATCATGCATCGGTGTTTTTTGCGCAGCTAAATGGTCGAATTGAGCAAAATACCCGCAGCGCGCAGTATGTAGCTAAAAAAACGGTATTTTCAGCCACTCAAATGGCCGACATTCGTACGCAATTAGCAGCGCAAGGAGTAAACATTGTACATGGCGTGTATGCGGCATTAGCCGAGACTTTTTATTGGTTAACCGGAGAAAGTGAGCTGTTGTTATCACAAGATGTACATGGGCGTACTTACCAAGCAGGGTGTGTGGATGTTAGCCAATCAGTTGGGTGGTTTGCTAACAGTGTGCCGTTGTTAATTACGCGCCACGCAAACCCTTCATTACAGCTAACACAGGCAAAGCAAGATGTGGCGCAGTTACCAAATGGCGGCCATAGCTTTTTACAGCTCCTTTATTTTGCCCAGCATCACACCTTGGCGGAAAAAATAAAAACAGCACGGCCTTATGTACATGTGGTATATGAAAACAATGCCTTGTTTAATCTCGACACGCTATTTGAATCAGCCCGCCTTGGGATCAGCGCGGATAAGTTGCTTGACGAGCTGATGTTATCGCCTGATGAGGTGTTGTATCACTTAGTACAAGTGACAATCACTGAATGTGAAAATGCAGGTTTGAGTATCAGTTTTAAAGCGTCAAAACATATTTTAAATGAGCAGATCATTGAGCGCATGTTACATAATACCGTGGCTGCACTGACGAAATTGGTGTAGTTGAGGGGGGATGTGTTTATTGTGTTGTATTGTGTTGGCTCGTTGAGAAATTGTAGCGAGATAGGCGGCGTATAGTTGTGAGTTTTTATTTTAGGGATATAGGGTGGGCGTTCACCTGCAAAAAATGGCCCGTGGTTACGGCTAAAACTGATAGATAGTTGTTTTAAATTGCAGTGATACGGTATTGGTATCGAGTAGGCCTCATTAAAAAAGTGCCGATAATGGACTCGTGACACAGTTAGCACCGCGTTCTAAAACATGGGTGTAAATCTGTGTGGTTTTTACATCACTATGACCTAGCTGTTCCTGTACAGTTCTAATATCAGCACCACTTTGTAGTAAATGGGTTGCAAAAGAGTGCCTCAATGTATGGCAGCTAACATTTTTGGTGATTAGTGCTGTTTTAGCTGCGCTTTTAATGGCCTTTCGTCAGCTCCTAAAATGTAGTTGGTCGCGCATTTACATTAGTAGAAACTGAGAAGTGTCTTATTTTTATCTAGTTTTTATACGTGGTGCACTTGCATGTTGAATTCGGGTCTGATCATACAGACCCAGAGAAATTCAATGATTTAGGAAACAACGCGATATTAGCTTAAATTTAGGTAATTGTGGACACAAGGGTGGCATTCATGTAGGTTGTCCCTGTAAAGATAACATTAAATATAAGGAATATGAAATGTTGAATAAAAAAGTGGTACTGTTTGCCTTATTGTCTTCGTGTGCTTCAGTACAAGCTAGTAGTGGGTATTGGCAAGAGACAACTGTTTGTGATTATAAAATAATACAAGTTCAAGAAAAGTTCACCCAGTGCTCTTGGGGAGGCCAACTCAATGGTTTTGCAGGTAATCAGTATTACGATGATGGTTGGGTTGAAGTTACTAAACATTTTAATTCTCATACATCATGTGCTAATTCTATCACGCACACAGTAAGAAAAGGCGGAGGGAGCTCAACTCCTGGCTATAGTTTATCTGGAACATTACACTTATTTGAAAGTGAGCTTGGTTATAATCAAGTTAATAAAAGAGTCAAAGATGAAAACTCTTGTCGGATTGAAAGAGTTTGGATTAGCTGTGATGGCCCTTATACTTGTGAGTAAATAATTCGTATTAACTCTAGGGTGTGTTGATTTTTCACATTGGTAATCAACACATAATACAAGCCAAAGCGACCATACGTTTATAATTTGCTTTGAGCTTATCGTACCGAGTTACTATCGCTCGGTACTTCTTTAATTTTTCAAAGGCATTTTCAACTAAATGCCGATACTTATATAAACAAAGTTAAAGTGGCATATATGGACACTCCCAGTAGACCTTGTTGATCAAATAGCTAACTACTAATCAACTTCTCAGTTTTGGCTCTGTTGCTGATATTTGGGCATACCTAGCCCAGTCATTTTATTTATTGCCTTCACTTTAATCATCGTTTCAGTATGTTGGCTATTATGTTGGCACAGAAACCTTAACTGACATATATGGACACTCACAGTGTGTCAAACAAAATTGTGATAGTAGACACCCAACGTAAGTAAAAATTTAGTAGACACCCAACGTAAATCAATTGTCATACGACGTTCAGCATTGACTTTTGAATAGATGTCACTTATTGCTAAAAAGAAAAAGTTTGAAGCAGCATCATCATCCCCTGATTAGCCTTGTGAAGTATGCAAAATCGAGGTCTTACGATTTATTCAAATGAAGAGGCAATGAAATTAGCACGAACGAGTTAGTAACTGAGCTTGCTGAATTAAATCAACGGGTTAACTTGCTTAAGTGTTCGGGCTAGAAAAGAGCGTGTGTGGTAAAAATATCATTGATAAATCAGCGAAAATTAGTTCTAATGGCAGGATAAAACGTACTGAGTAGTTCAGGGATGGTTTAAGCGCGAAAGATAAGCTGATAAAATAGGCGTAAGGCACCTCATGCCACTAAAAGCAAATTCCCATAACATAAATAACATCAACTCTGACACATCGAGCAGTTAGCGGCTCAGTCCAACAAGCGATTATGCAACATAAACAACGTGCTGCATAAATACTAAATAGTTATATTTTCGGGAGCTCTGTGTGAAGCTTTATATCATTATACTTACTTTGGTTCTTACAATAACCGGCTGCGCAACGACAAGCCCAAGATGTGAACTACCAAAAGCATCTTCTTCATCTAACGAGACGACACTTGTTATATATCGCCCAGATGCTTTCTACGGCATCTTATATTCAACTCCATTTTCTATCAATGGGTGTCGAGTTAATGATCTTTCAAACGATAGTTATCATGTTTATAAAGTTCCTGCTGGAGTTCATAAAATTGCTGCGGAAGAAAAAGCATATGCTAATGGAGGTGATGGTGTAGTTTCAGGTACTTTTGAAGAGGGTAAGGTTTATTATATTCACTACTCTATGGCAGCAGGTGATTTTTATAGTATTGCAGGTGCAGTTGGATTCACTACGACTACCCAAATGGGAGTAGTAACCAAAGAATATGCATACAAGGTAATGCCTAAATTAGCTGAGAAGAAAATATAACAAATAAGGATAGGTGTCGCGCAGCCGACACCTTATCTGGGTGTTGAACAAGCCCGAAGAGCTTGATTTTAGCTGAAGCTGATTTTAGCTGACACCCATCCAAAATAGATTGCTCATGTTGGGTTTTTCGTCTCAAAAATCAACAAAATTTTTGGGTGGACCCCACTTGTTACCTGTTTATTTTTTAATGACAAAATAATATGGCCCATTTCTCGACTGATGGCGGTCTACCTCACTTTATGTTTTTTATCCTCGATTACTAAAACTCTCAGGCAGGCAAGCCTCTAATAAGTATCTTTTATTGCCCGATAAACCGCCTGAAACGGACTCAATATGTGACGGCTATAGGAAGAGGGAGCCAATAAGCAGTTTATTCCTTATCAGTACTTACTCATAAATGGTTCGCTTATTGTTTGGGTTCGGGGTTTGATTTACTGCCTAAATTATTGCATCACGATACCTGAGAAGCTCAATGGCTTAGGAAAAAAGAAAAATAAAAAGTGTAAGGATTTCTTTTAGATCACCACTAATTGAAAAAGCAGGCAAAAGTTAAAGGGTATTGTAATGAATCAGATAGCAGAAAAGATGCAAAAAAGTAAATTGTTTCAACGTATTTTGAAGGTTGGGTTAGTCTATGTTGTTTTGGAGGTGATCGTGGCATTCAGTGCTGTTTTCTTTGTGGCGCATAAGATCATAACCTAAATAGTATGAATCTTGACTTTTTGTACCCAAATTTACTTTCATTTAAAAAATGATAGCGAGTCAACAATAATAAACAATGGATTTACCCATTTATAAAACTTATCAGTAAAGTATGGATAAAGATAAATTAATCAATAATTTTTGGCCTCGTCTTTCACGAATTGCGTCAACTTATGAAGTTATACCTGAATTACGACAGGAGCTTGTACAGGAAATGGCAATAGCAATATGGCAGTCATTAAATAGCTTTCGTGGTGACAGTTCAGTAGAGACATTTATGTATAAAGTTTCGCATAATATTGGGGTTAGTCATATAAAAAAACAAGTGAAACAAATAAGAACAACCAATGAAGATTACAACATTTTGAACACTCCTTCGTTAGAGCAAAAAGCAACTAATGAGCAAAATTTAAAACGTTTAATGAAAGCCATTTGGCAGCTTCCATTAATTCAAAGACAAATTATCACTCTATATCTTGATGGCGTAAAACAGCAAGATATCGCTGAAATTGTCGGAATGAGTGAAAATAATATAGCAGTAAAAATAAGCAGAGCTAAGAAATTACTAGCACAATTAATGTCTAATGGTTAAGTGTTGAGTTTTATACTGGAGTACAAATTATGAAAGATGATTTAGATTTAGAGTCTTTAACTGCAGCTTGGCAATCTCAAAGTGCCAATGAGCAACTTACGCAGACACAGATAAAAAAGAAAATACTGAAAAAGCGAGTAAGCTTACTGTCTATAACTATGATTGAATTAGGTATTATTATTTCGGTAACTTGGCTGTTAGTCAAGGCATTTAGCGAATCTTGGGCGCTATATGTAAAAGCAGGTCTATTTTTTTCATTCTTAATAGGCGTTATTACCTTTATATATATGTCTAAGAGCCGATTAAATAGTTATCGCATGGTACATGTTTCAACGTCTGTGAAAATTGATTATGAGGAAAAAGTGAGCTTAGAAGCACTAAAGCGTGGTAAGTATACCAAATATGTTATTGCAATTTTTTCAGGTATGTTCATTACTTCTTTTACTTACGAGTACTTTTATCTCGGGTTTACTATGAACGATTTGTTATGGCGTTATTCTTTTAGTGTTGCTTGGTTGATGTGTGCTTGGTTTTTAAATTCTAAAGTAATAAGTAGGAATGAATTTTTTCTAAATAAAATAAAGTAATTTTTCTGTAAGGTTTAATGAAAAATATCCACTGTATATATAGAGCTTAATTTAAAGTTAAATAGTGGAGTTTTTATGAGATTTTTAGAATGTATTACAACAGCGGTATTCCTATGCTCTTCATATTCAGGATATGCTAACCAAACATCGAATTACGCTATAAAATCTTTTAGCAATGCAAATATTGTTGACGTCAATAACGGCGCTATTATCGAAAATAGTTTTTTAGTGCTAAATGGAGACACGATTGAGTACGTAGGCCAAACGTTACCAAAGCGGTATTTGCATCTCGATACCTTAGATGCTCAAGGTCAATACGTTATGCCAGGGTTAATTGATACACACGCTCACATTTCGTTGGGTGAAGTTACCTTAAAAGAAACACGAGGTAGACTTGCTATCAATGCGAACAGTAGTGATGAATTGTCAAAATGGAATGCGAAAGAGCTGTTACGCTGGGGAGTAACCTTTATTAGAAACCCTGGTGGAAGCAGCATACACAACCTGAAGTACAAGCAAGAATTAGCAGCTGGAAACATTATTGGTCCTAAAGCTTTAATTGCAGGAGAAATAATTAATCGAGGTGAATTTGATGGTTTAACTATTGATATAAATAAGAATATGTCATTACAAACCGCTATTGGGCAACAGAAAGACGCGGGTATTGATATTATCAAATTGTATGCAGGTTTAAGTGATCAGCAGGTCAAAGAGGCCATAAAGATTGGGCATAAATTTGATATGAAAGTAATTGGTCACCTCGAAGAAGTAAGTTGGACTGATGCAGCAAATTGGCAAATCGATGGGTTAGTCCATGCAATGCCTATTTCATCAAAGCTGCTTCCTAAAGAAGCAAAAGAACAATACGAAAAACATAGTCGCCCCGGCGCTTTTGCTCATTTCGAATGGTATGAAAGTGCTGATCTAAACTCAATACCTATGCTAGAACTCTACCAAGCTTTACGTGAGAACAAAGTTCACGTAGACCCTACATTAATCGCGTTTAAAAATAGTTTTTATGGTGATAGCCAACATGTTATAGGGCATCCAAATCTTAAACACGTACATCCAGAGTTACTTAACAATTGGAAAACGTTCTTTACTTTTAACATAGGCTGGAAACCAGAAGACTTTAGCCGA
Source organism: Pseudoalteromonas sp. MSK9-3 (assembly GCF_003590335.1). GTDB lineage: Bacteria > Pseudomonadota > Gammaproteobacteria > Enterobacterales > Alteromonadaceae > Pseudoalteromonas. The sequence goes on from NZ_MIET01000042.1 coordinate 20,149, forward strand.
GCAAGAAAAGTATGGCCAAAGGTTTTGAGTTTCGTAAATCGGTTATACAAAGAGGGCGTGCCATTAACAATAGGTACTGATTTGGGTAATCCATGGGTGATCCCTGGCTTCAGCGTTCATCAGGAAATGCAACTATTTGCTGATGCTGGTATCCCTAATAGTGATATTTTGAGGATGGCAACAATTAATGCGGCCGAGCAACTTAATATTGCTGAGCACCACGGTTCTATTGAACAAGGGAAAGCTTCTAATTTATTATTCCTAAAAAATAACCCACTAGAAAATATCGCTAATACAAAAACCATCACGAAAGTTTTTCTCGCTGGTAACTTAGTAAATGACCAGTTCGATCAATAAGTACGTTTTTTAATAAAAATGAGCAATCAGGTGGTTATATTTAAGAGAAGCAACTATCTAATCGTGCCCTTGTACTTTATCTCTCGATAAATAGATAATTGGTACTAGAGAGGAGGAATAATACAGTGCTACATTCACCTAGCTTACAGTTGATTTTTTATTTACACAATAATGATTACTGTCTGTTTATAATGACTGATTTATAAAAGAATCTAAAAAGACATATATGGACACTCCCAGTGTGTCAAACAAAATAACTCTGGCGGGGTAGAATAAATCACCTCGTTTTTTCACTTCGTCGCTTCCACTATTTGACGTTTGATCCATTTGCAATAACGCGTTGCTCTGACATATACCCGGGCTTAACTGTTATTTCAGTGCCCCTAATGAGCTTCTAGCCTATACGGCCTAATTTGGATACTTATATATCGTGTCTTTGTCGGTGCCTTATGTATGCGTATGAGTTCAACTTTAGGTGTGTTTTTTATTGTATGGACATTCGGTAATAAAATTTATTTTAGATATAAAACATTGAACTTAATTCAAAAAAGTTCAATCATAGGGCCAAAAAATAATGGCTGACGTCAGACTCATGATTCGTTTGATAGCGCTCATATAAAACTTGGATTGCTTTGTTATATTATGAACATTAAATATATTTTTGTTAGCATTACATCAGTACTCGCTTTGTCGGTATGTTCTCACTTTTTTGCAATTGGTCACAACTTAGCTTGGGTTGGATTCACTGAGCCGCAACAGTTCTTTTTATTATTGTTAAGGTTACTGTTTTTATCACTCATCGTAGAGCGCATTGTTGAGTTATACGTGATTGCTTATCGGCAGCCAGGAAAAATTAAACTCGTAAATAGAATTGATAATGGAGACACAGCTGATCGGGTTGTAGCGACAGAGTTACTCGCTAGCTACCGGGCAGAAACAACAAAACAAGCCGGCATTGTTGGGTTTTTAATAGGTTTAACGATGGGATTAGTTGGAATACGTATTTTTTCAGATGTGTTTTCTTTTTCTGGGATCCCTACTTTACAGCTCATTTTGTTCAATGCATTTGAGTTATTTACGATGGGAGCACTCATGGCTGGTGGGTCTAAAGGAATAAATAAAATTGTTAGCGGTATTGAAGCATTTGCTAGTATAGGTAAACACAAGTCAGTGCGATCTGATTGAATAATCGCCATTCTTATTTTTTAACGGGAAAATTTAAAAAACACCCAACGTAAATTGGTTATGGCACGAGAACCTGCATTAATTTTTGATTGGGTGCCATTTACGACATTTACTTTAATATTAAACCAATCAAAAGCTGTAGTTTTATGAAATATTTTAGAAAAATGATTGAGCATTATATTCCGGTCAATGATGAAGAGTGGGCTTATGCTTGCGGAATGTTTGATATAAAACATGTTAAAAAAGGAACAATGGTCCATCACGCAGGTGACGTGTTTAGTGAAATATGGTTTATTAAACATGGGTTAGCCAGATCATATTTAAGTGATATGAATGGCAAAGAACATACTTGGCAACTTTATTTTCGTGGAAAAAGCAAACATGGGTTAAACCATTTTATGGATGATAGTGTTAGTTTTTCTGAAAAAACAGGGTCAATGCTTCACTTTGAAGTTCTTGAAGATTCTGTTTTTTATGTTGCGTCACTGGTAGATCTTAATAAGTTTATATCACAAGAAAAGAAGTGGGAGCGTTTGGCGCGAATATGGATACATGACACGTATTATTGTGCAACATATAAACGTGTCCTTTCACTCATGTCGGAGACTGCTGCCCAAAGATATGATCGTTTGCTCGACGAATACCCTTTTATATTTGATCAAGTTAAATCCTATCATATCGCTTCTTTTCTCGGTGTTGCTCCCCAGACATTGAGTAAATTAAAAAATGAATCTAGGTGAATGAAGTTTAGTATTTCGTTGCTTACCATGTGTTTTTTCAATGGAGAGTAACAATGAATGCTTGTAAAAAATTAAAAAGCAAACATGAACAAAGTTCCCCGCTTAACGCTGGCAAGGTTTGGAATATGAGTAGCGCTATTGCACCTAGTGTTATACATATATGGGGAATATCATGCTAGAACTTACACAAATAGGTGAGCAACTCATCTTTATTGGCATTGCCTTTTTCCTCGTCGGTTTGATACAAGGTGCTTTGATACCTGCGGTTAAAAATTCTCGGATGGCTCTGTCGGGTCACTTGACTGCTGTTCAGTGTGGAATGGCTCTGGCTATCTTTGGTGTTATCTGGTCTCTGGTTGTGCTGCCTTTATTTGTGGACATTTTTGTGGCGTATGGTTGCGTGGTAGGATTCATCCTTATTTGGTTGGGAATAACGATTGCGTCTGTAACAGGGGCAAGTAAAGCCCTTCCAATCGCTGGCGCTGGGTTTTCAGCAAAGGTTACTACCGAATTTACGGTTAAGATTATGGTGCGTACAGGGTCACTGCTATCACTAATCGCGTGTACTACGTTAGTTTTTGGCTTACTGCCAACACTTGGGTAGTTGTAATAAATGTATAACAAAGCTATCAAACGGACTGTGATCTTCCCCTATCTCGGTTTTTGAGCTTGGTGCAAGCGCCGGTTTAGCCCATAAGTGCCCTGGTTATCGGTTGATGGCGGCGTTATATCTAAGAGGTAAAATTATGTCTATTAATTTAATAACTGAACACTCTTGGTGTGATATTCTAAAAATTCAAGAGGAGGCTTATCTAGAAATTGAGCCCGAAGATGTAGATATTCTCAAAAGTAAATGGCTTTTATCACCTAACACTTGTACAGTGTATAAAGAAGGTGACACTATTTCAGCCTATTTATTAGCACACCCGTGGCCAAGTGAAATACCTCCTAAATTACATGAAAAATCCCCTATAACTGCTAGTTTAAATTTGTACTTACACGATCTAGCTTTAGCGAGAGAATCAAGAGGCAAAGGGATTGCAAAAAAATTGGTGACCAACCTAGTTGATATAGCCAAAGCACAAAGGTTCAATAAAATACTATTGGTTGCAGTTCAAAATTCAAGTGGTTTCTGGAGTAAGTTTGGTTTTAAAAATCTGCCAGATGCAGTAATTTGCCCAAGTTATGGTCATAATGCAAAACTAATGGCATTAGAGCTAAAGGCATAACGTACGATCAGAGGCCACTTGTTATGTCGTGATCATGTTTAATTTTCTTAAACCTATAGGCGGGCTAGTCAAACTAGCACGCAGTCAGAATATAATTGATAGGGCGTTTAAAGTTAGGTGTTATTAAAGACTTAAAAGCACCGAGTAATATGGTGATAGTTCGAAGCGATAGGTGGATTGGCTAAGTAGACTTAATGTTCGAATTCAATATCGAAGTGATGAAGATAAAATACACCTTCCCAAAAAATTGACTGCTTTTTATTCATTATCTGTCTGGGCTTCTCATATTATGTTTCCATTAGAATATTCATCATTTTCTCATGGTGGTTTAAGAAATCTTTTGTAATTTTATAGTGTTCAGTATCTTCATAGGCAACTTCAGAAATACCAGAATCCGAGAACTGGTATATTTTCGCTCTAGGATAGGCCAATAGTATTGGAGAGTGGGTTGCTATAATAAATTGAGAGTTTTTTTCTACTAACTGATGGATCGCAGATATGGCAGCCATTTGGCGTGCCGGTGATAATGCGGCTTCAGGTTCATCCATAATGTATAGGCCATTGCCTCTTAGTTTATTTGTGAGCGTTGCCATAAATGATTCACCGTGTGATTGCTCATGTAAAGACTGACCTCCGTATCCTTGCAAGTACCCTGTTTCGTCCATCATAGTAGCGACATTGTAAAAACTTTCTGCACGAAGGAAGTAACCATCTTTAGGGTGCTTAAAGCTTTTAATAGACTTGATCTGCCCATGAAGTTCAGAGTGAGTTTGGCTCGTAGAGAAGAGTGAGTTTTTTGTTCCTCCTTCAGGGTTGAAGCCTTGAGCTACGGCGATGGCCTCAATGAGTGTTGATTTACCTGCACCATTTTCTCCAATGAAAAAAGTAACATCAGGATGAAATTCTAGGCTTTCTAGCTCCTTTATGGCTGGAATACAAAAAGGGTAACTATCGAAGTTTTCAATTTTATCACGTTTGAGTTGGATCTCTCTGATATATGGTTTGTCTTCTAGGTTCATATGGTCCTTTAGAGTCTAGGTATTTGGTGGTTTTTAACGGTATTTTAGGTGAAATAGAATTAAAGCAATGTGCCAGAAAAGATGCATATTTTTTGTATTAAATTGCTGTTCTATAAATTTGGCGGCTAGGGTACGCTATGTCAGTGTTACCGGCAACAAGATTAAATTTAGAGAGGAGTATATGGATTTTCCCAGTATGCCAAAAAAATAACTGTAGCGGGGTAGAGTAAATTGCTTCGTCTTTTTCCGCTGTCGTCGTTACTATGGGAAGTCCATTGTTTATGTCTTTACCTATTAGATCTTCTATGAGGTTGACTAAATAGGCTTGATGTAAGTAAAGTCACTAAAAGTAAATATCTGTAGCAAAAATAGCTCCATCCCTGACGTGCTGAGCAGGTGGTAGCTAGATACAATGCGCGATTATTCAGCATAAATACTAAATAGTTAGGTGAATAGGTGAATATGAAGCTGAGATTGCTATTCGTTGTTTTGATTCTAAGCCCATTGGTTTTTTGGTTCGGATACAAACCTATCCGTATATTGGCGCCTGAGCTTAATGGCGTGGATTGTGTTAGTGCTACTATCTGTATTGAGGCGTCCTCAAAACTTGATACTGCATCAGAACTTTATGCATCAGCACATGCATTCACTGAAAAACAGGTGACCTCGTTTGAGAACAACCCTAGAGTCATTTTTTGTTCCACCCCTTCGTGTTTTAATTCATTTGGCTTTAATCAAATGAGAGCCGCAACGTTGAGCACGTTTGGGATTATTATTGGTCCTAGCGCTTGGGATTCTAGTTTTCTTTCTCACGAATTTATTCATCACTTACAGCATGAAAAACTGGGCAACTTAGAGGTATGGTTTGATACTCCTCAATGGTTTATGGAAGGGATGGCTTATTCTCTCAGTGACGAACGTGAAGTTTTAGGTGAGCCATGGGAAAGTTATCGTGAGAAGTTTACGCACTGGAGCGAGGGCTCTAATGCTCGTAATTTCTGGCAAAGTGCGCGTTCGTTATAGGCTTATATAGCAAAACAACTAACTACATACGTAACATTTAGCTGGTACTAGAGTCTCGCTACTACACGTACCGGTTGGTAGCGTAGGCATTCCCTTTATTACTTTCAGAGCATGAGGTGCAAACCCCAATATAAACACCTACTTGTCGAAACCAATGAGGTCGCGCTTAATGAGTGTTTTGACTATACCCCATCAATCGCATATTAGGTTTTCTATGGGTGTACGGCCAAAGCCAGTTGGTCGCATTTTTTGTACTTATTTAATACTTTAAAATATATTTAAGTTTAAATGCTTTTTCATTGTTATGAAGAAATAAACTTGAATATTTTAAATGTATATTTTAGTCTTACGACGACGCTTAATAGATAAAAAGGAGAAATAATGAAAAAATTAATTGGGTTAATTACGTTACTGGGATTTACTTCCTTTGTAAATGCGAGTGATACTTTTGTTGTTACCACGAAAATCTATAATGGTGAAAATTTAGTGAGTTCACCGACATTGACTGTGAGCCCTAAAGAGGAAGCATTAATTTCAGTTGATGATTTATATAGCTTTGCACTTAAGGTAACTCCTGAGGGAGAGTCAACAGTGAACCTCAGTACTAAGCTGAAAATCGATGGGGAAAGCATATCTCCATCTATAGTTGTGGAATTAGACAAAGAAGCAAAAGTCAGTGTTGGTAATACAGCACTTTCAGTGATGGTCAAAAAATTATAATATGCATAATTTTCCTTTTTTATTTATGAAGTTTTAAAAAAATAAGTAGCCACTTTTCTAGTGAAAAGATACTTAGTAAATCTCTTATCCCCTTATAAATATAGCTTCGAGACGCTTGGTTTTTTAAATTTCTTATAATGGGATTTGTGTTTGTAATGTTAGTGTTAGGCTTGTTATTAGTAATGTTACCTATAAATTATTTTTAATTACCCTTTGTTTTTTTACTGAAATTAGTTTTGGGAAGCTCTTATAATGAAAGGATTTGTAATAGATGAAGCGCCTAAATTTGGGATTGAAATAAACCCAAACTGCCAGGTTGAATTAATAAAGTTTGGGAAAGAAAATAACCTATTGTTAATTATTGATGATTTACTCTGTGATCCGGAGTTATTTGTTTCCTATTATGCTGCTGATAAAGAGTTCTCTACAGCAGAGAAATCAGGTAATTTTTACCCAGGCATTCGAACTCCAGCACCTAATTTTTATATAGACAGTGTCTTTAAACTACTTAGCCCAATGATCAGTCGTTACTTTAATTTACCCGGAGCTTATCCTAACTGGATTAGTAGTGACTTTTCATTATTGACCTTACCACCTGAGCGCTTAAATACTAAGCAAAGTATTCCTCATTTTGATGTGTTGGGCCCACGACAACTCGCTGTCTTGCATTACCTTTGCGATGAAAAGCAAGGTGGCACTAGTTTCTATCGACATAAGCAGACGGATTTTGAAGTTATAAATAAAGAACGTTTTGAGCAATATCGAAATCAAATTAGAGCTGAATTGACTGAGTATAAACCAACTGGGTATGTGAGCAGTAGTACAAATTACTTTGAAAAAATATTTACGGTTCCGGCAAAATATAATCGTTTAGTGGTTTATCAATCTCAGGTACTCCACTCAGTCCAATTTGACTCGCCATCATTACTTAATGATGTAATTAACGGTCGCTTGACGGTCAATACATTCATTAATTATTAGGTGATACGGCGTTGTTTCCTAAATAATTGAACTTCTTTGGTTTGGTGCGATCAGCTCATTAAATGCCTTAACCCATGATGCGAAATGAAGCAGAAAATTAAAAATTGGTCACAGTACAATTGTGCTTTGGTTCAACGCGGCAGCATCAATATTTGGCTAAGTGATAGTAAAGACTTTAGCTGATATCCACCCAAAACAGATTGTTTATGTTGGGCTTTTCGTCTTAAAGTTAACAAAATTTTTGGGTGGGTGTCAGTTTTAGTAGTTTATTTGATGACTTTTTATTAGCGTTATATGGTGTTCACCCGTTTTAACAGACTCTTTCAGATTGTTCATACAAAAAATTATAACCCTATTGACTACGTTTGTAATCGGTCGTAATCTGAGCTTTCTAATAAATACGGTTTAAGAGGGCTTTTTCATGGTGAGATTTATTGCATTAAGTGTTGTTATAGGGATTTGTACTTTTAGCGTGTTAGCGCAGACGCTTAAGTTTGACGCCGTTTTACAGTGCCATAACTCACTGAGTGAACCTGGGATGGTGGTGAGATTAGAACAATGTGACAAACTGATTTATAGTGGTGCAATTGGTATTGCAGATTTAAAAACGATGAGGCAGCTTCAAGTTGATGATGTTTTTCAGATCGGTTCAATTACTAAAACATTTACAGCGGCTGCAATATTCAAGCTATTGGAAAGTAATAAACTGTCGTTAAAAGACCCTGTAGGCAAGTTTATTCCTAATATTAATCCTCATTATAAACATCTAACATTAGAGCATATTTTAAGTCACACGTCGGGCTTACCGGATTACCTGGATGATCCCACTGTACACAAAGTCTGGGGTGAGTATGCATCGATTGAAAATGTTATTAACAGAATAACGAGGAAACCTGTTCAGTCTAAACCCACAGAGGAATATTCTTACTCAAATCTAGGCTATATTCTGTTAGGAAAAGTGATAGAAGTGGCATCAGGGCTACCTTACTCAGCCTACTTGGAGGAAGTATTTTTTAAGCCATTACAGATGAAAAATACATTTGTTATGACCAAAGGTTTGAGCGTAGGAAATGTTCAGGGTTATACAGAGCGCGATCCTGCTGAAAAACAGTATATTAAAGCGGAACAATTAATATCGCGCTCATGGAAAGTTGATCGCAGCTGGATCTACTCTTCAGGGGCTATTGCTTCAACGCTTGCTGATATGAGCCGGTGGAATAAAGCTTTATCGTCAGGAGAGGTAATTACACTTCAAAACTTTACTCTAATGGCGACTAAAACGCGCTTAAATAGTGGTAAATACATCAAATATGGGCTGGGATTAAATATACAGCCATTAGCTACAATAGATAGCTTAAGCCATGAAGGAATGGTCCCTGGATTCTTTTCATGGAATGTTCATTTTCCTGAGCATAATTTATTTGCTACTGCATTTAGTAATGCTGATACAAAACATCCTGGCCCGATGTTACTCGATATGATTGCACTGCAGCTAAAGTTATCACCTGAACCATTAATTGATTCACAAAAGGTTAAGCAATTAGCTCAAAAATTGGTTGGTCGTTATCAGTCTTCAAGTTCCAAAGTTTTAACTATTTCTCTTGAGGGTAATACATTGTACGCCCAGTATGGAGATGACACTAAACGTAAGATTATTCCCCGAGAAGATAGCTCTTTTTCTAATGAATGCACTGAAAATTATTTTCAACTACGAGAAAACGCTGGAAAGCGTGAAATAGTACCTATTTACTTGTATCAGGGTGAGCAAGAAGCCTTGATTAAGTTATAATTATGAAGCAGATGGATTAACCTTGCTGATAAATTTACTATTTTAAATATGGTTATTGTATGACAAGTGTTGATGTGTAAAGCCGCCTAATGCGATAAGCCCCTGAGATAAAAGTAACGCTGCTTCACTCACAGTGCAGGCATTATCCTTATACCTTTTATGCTCTCAAACGGCGTTGTTTCCTAAATAGTTGAACTTCTTTGGTTTGGTGCGATCAGATCATTAAATGCCTTAACCCATGATGCGAAATGAAGAAGAAAATTAGGAATTGGTCACAGTACAACCGTGCTTTGGTTCAACGCGGTAACATCAATATTTGGCTAAGTGATAGTGCCATCTCAAAGTGGCAGAATACCGAAAAACACGGTGGCCGTGGTCGTTCAAATTACTATTCTGATTTAGCAATTGAAACGTGTTTAACCTTAAGAGCTGTATTCCATTTGCCACTTAGGGCCTTAGAGGGGTTTGTAAGTTCCTTGCTCACTATGATGGATACCTCATTGCAATCACCGGGTTATAGCTGTTTATGCAAACGCAGTAAAACACTTGATGTGCAATATAGAAATAGCGCAAGCAAAGGCTTCATAGATATCGTAGTCGATAGCACAGGCCTTAAAGTGTATGGAAATGGTGAATGGCATACGAGAAAACATCGAGCGTCTAAGCGCCGAACTTGGCGAAAACTGCACTTGGCCGTAGATGCGACAAGTCACGATATTGTGGGTGCTGAGCTGTCGATGGTCAATGTGTCAGATGGTGAAGCCCTTGCCGATTTAATCAGGCCACTGCGTAGGAATATAGACAGAGTCACAGGTGATGGAGCATATGACACACGCAGTTGCTATGAGGAGGTCGCAGCAAAAGGTGCGATTATGCGGGTACCGCCAAGAGACAATGCCCAATACTGGGAAGAAGGACACCCCAGAAACAATGCTGTATTTATGATGCACCAAATAGGGTTATCGCAGTGGAAAGAGAGTTCAGGGTACCATCTTCGTTCACTTGCTGAGACAGCGATGTATCGTTTTAAACAATTAATGGGTGATAAGCTAAAAAGTCGTCAATTCAATAGTCAGCATACTGAAACGATGATTAAAGTGAAGGCAATAAATAAAATGACTGGGCTAGGTATGCCCAAATATCAGCAACAGAGTTAAAACTGAGAAGTTGATTAGGAGTTAGCTATTTGATCAACAAGGCCCTCTCAAACTCATAACAAAGGCCTTGCGCTTGTGTTTTTATAGGTACAAACTGTAACTGTTAGGACAAAAAGCATACGTAAGCGGTTTTTCATGTAGTCAGTATCGACTTACGTTTTAATTACTTACATTTGCTGGAGAATGAATTGAGTATAGAAGTTTGGGCTTCATTTATCGCGGCTGCAATGGTTTTATGTTTTTCACCTGGGCCGACTGTATTTTTAGTGATGGGGCAAGCATTAGCGCATGGCAAAAAGTCGGTAACTCCATTAGTTGCGGGTACATTGTCAGGTGATCTTGTTGCTATGACCTGTTCATTTTTTGGCATGGGCGCGATTTTAGCAACTTCTGCTACATTGTTTAATCTCTTTAAATGGGCGGGAGCGCTCTATTTATTTTATCTTGGTATCAAAGCATTTCGCACTAAGGTAAGTACTAGCAACATAGAACATACCGCAATGGAAAAAGGTGCTGTTTATCGCCATGCTTTTTTGGTCACTGCATTGAACCCTAAAGGCGTAATATTCTTTCTGGCATTTTTTCCTCTATTTATAGATGTGAGCTTACCTGCTTTACCGCAAATGCTTATTATGGGTGTGAGCTTTTTATTCGTATCGACTTTAAGTGTAACGTCTTATGCCCTATTTTCTGGCGTACTCCGGAATAAAGTCAGCTCGGTTAGATTTCAAAACGGCTTTAATAAAGTCAGTGGAGGGCTGCTTGTGGGCGCTGGAGCCATCACCGCGACACTGCAGAGTAAAGGGGCTTAAAGGCTTTACGTGATTGGGTAAATCTAAAATATCTTGCATTATATGGATTATCTATGATTGGCTAGCGAACATAAGGGCATCAGCTCTAATGATAATGGTTTGTGGACAGTTGATATGGGAACTATTGGCGCTGAACAGGCAAGGCAAAGAGGGCGAACTATAAACGTGTCTTGCGTATGTAAACTCATATGGTTTGAATAGGACGTGATGAATGGACCAAGCTGTTAAATGTCGATTTGATCAGTACCCGAAAGAAGCAAAAATGCGTTTGGTTGCACTGCGTAACTTGATTTTAACGGTGGCCACATCTTTAGAGCTGGGCGAAGTTGAAGAGTCGCTGAAGTGGGGAGAGCCCAGTTATAGCGTAAAAACAGGCAGCCCAATTCGTCTAGATTGGAAGTTGAAGTCTCCTGAGTATTACTATCTGTTTTTCAATTGTAACACTAAGCTGGTTGACACGTTTAGAGAGCTGTACGGTGACTCATTAGCGTTTCAAGGCACTAGGGCTATTCAACTTACTTTATCAAGCCCTCTTCCTGAGTTAGTGCTTACGCACTGTATAGAGCTTGCTCTAACTTACCAGCAGCGCAAGCATTTGCCATTATTAGGGGCTTGACCCCCTGCTATGTCGTTGTATTGTGGGGTGTTATTATATCAATGAGCTTATAAGACTAAGGCAATTCTAGATTGTATTCTATAAATGAAATTGATGGTGTTTTATTGGGATAACAACTGCACATTAAGTACAGTTGTTATGTTGGCTGGCGAGTAATACAAACTTTGAATTTGGGCTTCTCAACGTAAAGTTTTAAGCCCTTTGTAATCCGGCACTTTTATCTTTTATCCACCCTACTCTGGAAACATCTCTTCAATTTTTAATCCAGAAAGTTTTTTTATCGAATTGAGTAGATAATAAAAAGCAATAAAAAACACGATCATGGTCGGTACTGCGATGATTGGGTAGCTTAATGCCGTCATGCGACCTAGTTCATTATTATAGGCTTCAGTGCCTGCTGGGCTCACCACAATTATTTTTGCGAGTACGTAATTCAATACAGACGATAAAAAGAAAGAACCCGCTAGAATATTTGAGGCAACGATTTGTACTTTTGGCAGTTTATTTAAGTTTCCTTTTGCTTCTAAGGCCTGCTCAATACGATCTATATCCATGGTATTGGGGTTAAATAGCAAGGTTTTCAGTAAGGGGTATTTCGTGTATTGGCTAACAATAATGGCGGTGCCTATTAAGCCTGGGATCAATGCTTCTTTGATTGCGATATATTTTACATCCAATTCTAACAAGCTGATCCCGCCTGTGAGTAATACCGATACGATCCCAAGTCCGGATAGAAAACTAAATTTCCCCGTCTTTTTCAACTCCCAACAGCCAAATAGAATTGGAAAGGCCAAAGCGACGATGACGCCCAATGTGGGGCCTAAATCCGTTTCCCCTGAAAAGCGCGTCAAAATGACCACTGGAATAATAATATTAAACAGAAGCTGGCTAAAGACGCCAGTTGGTTTAGTTTGTTGTTGTGCCACTGCAATCTCTAAATAAGTAACGTATACATAGTGCTGAGTGTACGGTAGATGATATAGACAAGCCAAGTAGTTTAGATTGTTTGCTTTGAATATGTAGGCAAACAGCGTTGGGGTAAGGTTTGGCGGTAGTAAAGTATATCTCGTGTATTACTAAACAATCGATAATCCATAAAGCTATTAGCAGTGCAATGCAGCTAAGCAAGATTTTAAGCTCTGTTGCTGTTCTACCGTCACTTTTTGAAGTACTTCTTTTGCCCAGTCGGGGAGCTCAGGGTTTAATTGGTAATAGATCCATTTGCCTTTACGGCTAGAGATCACCAAATTACATTTTCGTAATTCGGCCAGGTGACGTGAGATTTTAGGTTGGCTCAGATTTAAACAGCATTGTATATCACACACACACAGTGACTCTTTTAAGCTGATCAACATCAATGCTTTTAGCCGAGTTTCATCTGCTAAACATTTAAAAAATATCAATGGTTCCATTGGGTAAAGTGATTGATTACGGATTCATGATGCACTTATACCGCTGACAGCTCACATCTGTCAAATCATATATGACTTTACATATATGGTAAATCGAATGTGAATTTTACAAAGTGAGAACCGCTGTTATGAACAAAGATTTGTTGTTACAAGAGACCTTAAATATTAAAGAAGCTGAGTTTGCTGCATTAACTGGCAAAGAATTACGCTTACCTGAAATTCATGAAAAGCCAAAAATACTTTTACTCTATGGTTCTTTAAGAGAAGGGTCGTATAGTCGAAAGGTCATTGAAGAAGCCGAGCTATTACTTAGAGAAATGGGGGCTGAAACATACATATTTAATCCAGAAGGATTGCCGCTACATAGCGCGACCGAGGGAGCCCAACACCCTAAGGTGCAAGAATTAAGAGAGTGGGTAACTTGGTCTGATGGTATGGTGTGGTGCTCCCCTGAGATCCATGGCAGCATGTCGAGTGTGATGAAAACACAGATTGATTGGATCCCTCTGTCTATACACGCAATACGGCCTACGCAAGGCAAAACCTTGGCTATCATGCAGGTGTCAGGTGGATCCCAGTCTTTTAATGCGCTCAACCAATTACGAGTGTTAGGCCGTTGGATGCGTATGTTTACCATACCTAACCAATCTTCAGTGGCTAAAGTGTATCAAGAATTTGATGAGCAGGGACGTATGCGAGAGTCGTCTTACTATGAGCGTATTGTTGATGTAATGGAAGAGCTGATGAAGTTTACATTGCTGACTCGTGACAATAAGCAGTATTTAACTGACCGATATTCTGAGCGAGTACACAAAAGCAATAAGCTTGCAGAAGTATTAAAAAACGAAAACATTAGTGAGTGATGGGTAAGGTTAAGTATATTCATTAACAGGGTTTAGTTTACTATACGTTGGTGGGCTGTCATGAAATTGAAGTGCATGATTTTGTACTCATAACCTTCCACTTGTCACAAGGAATGTGATTTGAATTTACTCGCCAAAGTGAGTGCTATAGAGGCGCTTAGTATACACTTATTAGCATGCTCATAGAGTGCCTAACATGCAGCTCCTGATTTAAACCTCAGAATATGATTAAGCAATTTAGTACACAAAATAGCCCCGTAGCCTTCGTAGATGCAACGCATAATAACTTTTTGATGTTAGGTGGGCGCTATACCCCATTTGGTCAGGTGCTAAAAGCAGGTTATACGGTTAACGCCAGTAATAGCCGTTTTACCTTAGCACATTTGGAACGTGCGGATATTACGTTTTAATACGTTAGTCTACGGTACTAAACAGACCTTCACTAGTGAGCTACGCGATGCTTATTTCGCTGTTCAAACTATTGTTTAGCATGGTTTTTTTACTTTATAAGACTTTAAGTATTATGTTATTGTACCGATTGTTTTTACGAAGTTATTAAAAGGAATAATATGAAAAAACAAACATTTACTCTATGTGCTTTATCTATGTTAACAACTCTATCGGTTGCTTCATCTGAATACATTTATACATTCGACTCTAATTTGGATGGTATTGATAGTAAAACTCATGTTGGTTATATCGATCTTAAAGTTCGAGGTGAAATCATTTTTGGCACTAGCCCTGATGGAGGAGTTTTAGCTGGTGGCATCGAAGAAGTTAACAATAGCCATACAGGGTCTGGCAGTACAGCTCGATTTTCTTTTAAGTCCGAGGAAAATGGCAGAATTAAGTGGCTATCAGGTAATGTTACAAATGGTGTATGGCAAGGAACTTGGTACGGTTCTGAAGGTGATAAAGGGGACTTTAGTCTAACATCACCATTGAATAATAACACGACCCCGACGGCTGCTGATGTGATTGAGTTTAATGCTGATCCCATTTACTCAGGCAGTGGAAGATACGATCAGCATAACTTATGGAATGTAGACTTCTTAAAAAGCATTTATGGTGTTGGAGAGTTTGCATTTGCAGAGATAGATCAAACGAGAGGTATACTTGTTCAGTCAGATAGTGGAGGGCTGCCTTTCCCTATGTCGTTTGACCTGAGTTTTTCGAATAATTTCACGTTAAGTTCATTTAGGCTCGGTTCTATAAATAATGGACAGGGAACAAGACTAACAACATTTAACTTGGATATTTGGCAAGGTGGAGAGTGGGTTACTAAAGGCAATTTCGAATTCCCCAATATCGCAGCATCTCGAACATTTGCCATACACGAATTTCAACTTCCTGAAAGCATAACTACAAGTAAAGTTAGAATTTCTGCAACAGGAACCAGTGATCATTATAATGGTGGACGTGTATTTATGTGGGGCTTATCATTTAATAATTAGGTGATGTAAATTGCACTTTTATAGTATGAAGCGGTCAATGCTTCATACTATTGTTATAAACTTTCTATTCTATTTCAATTCTAACTTGGCTGTTATCATTTGGCATATCAACACTGCCTTGAGATGCAACAGCCTTATAACTGGAGCCTCTCACTTTTCGGATATATGTATAGTCTCCGGCCACCGTATCTTTTAACTGCCACGAGCTGCCAACTTTCTGAAAGTAATTAATATCACCGCCAAAATAGGGTTTATTGTTGTTGCCATTAACTAAAACTCCTCTGACGTGCCAACCAAACCGATCTGTAATATAACTTGCAGCTGAGTAATTATGGTTAACTTGGGCAATGGTATTTATTTGAATGTCAGTTCGGCTGCGAATATCGAGATCTTTAGTGTGGCGCGTGCCTAAGGTTGGGTTGTAGGATGTACTTTCTGTGAATAAGACATGTACGCCTCCACCTGTACCTGTTTCTTCTGCAACGATGTCTTTCACATAGATATAAGTCCCTTTTGCTTGTGAATCATAGACACGTGTTCTTGGATCATTCTCCGCCAGAGGTAATGTTAACTTCTCCCCTTTGATGTTGTACCAGACAGATGGGTTCCATGTATATGATTTAATAACATGAAGGTTTGATCTTCTATCTAGGTTGAGGTTTGGGTGATAGTTGTATGCGACATAGAGTGCACCATCGTCGTTAGTGTCGCTCACGGCATAGTGACCCCCTTCAACAAGTTTCTTTTCAACGCCATTATTATCTACCCACAACGTGCGTGCTGAACGGTTATTTATGTACTCATAACGGGTAAAAATGGCGAGGCGCTTACTGGTATTATCTAAGTGAATTTGTGGATAGGATTGATTAAAATCCCCGTGATCAGGCAAACCTTTTAGTTTTTCAAAGTCAGTGCCATAGGGGGATGTTGATTTGTATAGGTGTCCACTTTTGTATTTTTTAGCGACGCCTCGAGAAGACACTTGAACATGCACATAACCATTACTGTCAATGTCTACGACTGCATTGGTATGTGGGTCATCCCAATTATATTCAGTGTGAACTTTTATTTTTTGATTGTAGTTTTTAACTAAATAAGTGACTAAGTGACCACTTTCGTTACTGGAAAAAACCTCAAAGTGATTGTTGTTTTTTTCTACTGCAACAGGGATATGTTTGTATGTGTAAGTGCCCGTGGCACCACAATATTTGGGAACGCCGTTATATAACTGTTTAGTGAGACAAAAATAACTTGATTGATAGCCACTGTCGTAAACATGAATGTTGTTTGCGAATGATGCTGCAGAGGTAAGTAAAAGCGCAAGGCTGATTGTAGATTTCATGAATATCCTTTCATATAATGGTTGTTAACCTATACATTACATTTAATTGTTGTTTTATCTATGACTAATTATTGATTTCTTTATGACACTTGTATTTGTTTGACAAGGTTTCGGCTTTATAGGTTATCTTTGACTTGATGGGAACTCTATTGTTTTTTCATTCGCTATTATTCAGTGCATGGCTCACAATACCTAAAGGGATCATGTTTTGTGCTTTATAGGTAAATCTTTAATGCGAAAAAAAATAGCAGGGGCTGCTGTATTTATTCATCTTTTAATTTTTTTAACTGCCTGTCAGTCCACACTAAACTTAGAGTCTGCGAAAGCGCTTAAGACGATAACAGAGAAAATTCAGCAAAACCCACATGATGTTGCAGTGATCGCTGAAGGCATTAATAAAAGCGAACAAGCCATTAATCAAGATATTGCAAAAATACAGCGTTTATTTGGCGACTTAGAGGCAATCATTGAGCAGGTATGGGGTAAATCAAATAAAGAGTTACCCAGTAATACCCGTTATGTGAAGTATTCGAATGATTATGAAGCGCGGGCCATTGTCGATTTTGTTCAGGGTTCAGTAACCATAGAAACGATTGCGACGGAGAATATAAAGCCTAAGCTCTCTCAGGCGATATTCGAAACATTATTAACCTCAGATGATCCCAGTCAAACAGATATATTCTCCAGTCAATCGCCAACGCTATCAGGTGAGCCATTTTTATATCCGCAAGTACGTGATCAAGACGGGCAAGTGGTGCGTTATGAATGGCGTGCAAAGCGCTATGCAAGTTACTTGGTGGCTAATAACTTAACGACCTCACAGCAAAATGGTCGGAAAATGACGCAAGTGACGTTTAACTTAGTGACGGATCACAAGCATTTACGGCACTTAAAATACAGTGATTCGGTATTGGCGTCAGCAAAAAAATACAATATTTCACCAGCACTGATCTATGCGGTTATTGAAACCGAAAGTGCTTTCAACCCGTATGCGGTGAGTCATGCAAATGCGTACGGATTAATGCAAGTTGTGCCAGCAACAGCGGGGCGCGATGTTTACAAGCTGGAGAAGAACCGTGCAGGGCAACCGACTAAATCCACCCTTATGAGCCCACAGCAAAACATTGATATTGGTACTGCTTATTTGAAAATACTCAATACCCGTTATTTAGTCGGAGTGAAGCATCAACTGAGCCGCGAATACACCATTATTTCAGCATATAATGGTGGCGCGGGGAACGTGTTTAAAACTTACCACCCAAACCGCACTACAGCGGTCAAAAAAATTAATCAACAATCACCGGCTAGCGTATATAAACAGCTGCGTTATGACCATCCTCGCGATGAGTCACGCCGTTATCTTGAAAAGGTGACTGAAGCGAAGCAAAAGTATTTGTAGCGTTTTTTATTTTTAACTCTAGAAGAGCGTTGTTCTTCACACTCACTCTACGACGGTTTGATCCTCTTTAGCGGCAGCAAGTGCTATTTTATCTTTTAATTCAGGTAAGTGGTTGCTGCGTTTTCTATTAATAACCTGTCTTACTATAAAAAAAATTAATAATGTCAAGCCATGTCCGAAAGTTGGAAGCCAGATCTAAACTTCGCCGAATGATAACTTTGTAATCTAAGATAAGATTTCTGTTACATTTACTAGCTTATACAGTGACTTTATTGTGGGAAATAAGCTTCAGTGGCTTGGCCACTGAAGCTCTCAAATACTAGTATACAGAGTGGAATTTATATTTTTAAGCACGTTAACATATATACTGTTTTACTTTACAGTATTATAGCAAGTCTGAAATGTCGTTATACATACAATCAGGGTACCCTTCAGGTATATTTTTAATGGTTTTACTATTTGGACTGTAAGTAACAGTATTTTCGATTGAATTGTCAAAAATATTGCTTATACAATTAGCGACTGAAGGCGTTTGACGTATAGTTTTTGGGGATTCAGCGAAAAATATAGCAGGAACTCTCTGATTAGCAATAAACCTCTCGAAGTGACGAATAGTTTCATTAAAAATTTTGATATTTCTAATCCTTTGTTCTGTTGTGGTATATTCTTTTCGATAAGCGTTTATCAATTCGATATTGACCCCTATTTTTGTAGGGAATCCAGAGAGTCCATTTTTTGTAGGTGTAATCCCTGATACATTTTGTCCATCTACCCAGTCTTCAATTTTTGAAAGTGGTATATAACTTTCCTCTTTACCTAAGTTTCTAGAAGAATAAAACATCACATTGGGTTGAATGTAAATTTTGTCGAAAATAAATTTATTATTTATCCAATATGATATTATTTTTTTATTATTGGCTTCTAGCCCATAATAAGGGGACCAAGTTAACTCTTTGTTGTATGAGTTTGACGAGTTATACTTCTCATCTATAACTTGGCGCGCTCTAATAATATAGTCATGCTGAGAACCACTTACGGAAAGAGACTCATCAGCCATATAAAAACCTTTAATATTATTATTCCAGAAAGTATTTCCAAACTTTTGCGATACTGCTTTTTCTAAATCTATAAGGTAGCTTCGAATGTCAGTGCTTTGTGGAATCCTATAATATCTAGAACTTTCAATTCCTGTCTCTGTTTTTGGAAGAGCGATCCAGATTTTCTTTCCTGAGTGATTACTATCTCTTATTACAGAAATAGTTTTAACAGCTTCTTGGATAAATGGTAGGTAGTCATAGTAATTACTAGTAGAAAAGTTGTAAGTAGCAAAGCCTGAAGCTGAATTAGCATTCCCTGTAGGGGTAATAATAAACCCATTTATGTTACTTAGTAAATTTAACCTTTCTTTATTTACTTCATTACCAGGGTCATCCTTAGCGTCAACGGTTATTATGTATAGTTTGTCAGAGCTGAGAGTTTTGAAGTGAGGTATAAGTAATAATATCAACATCAATGTAATTATTTTGTTCAATTTATTAATTCCTTTTGGTTTTGTGATTTTCCTTTTTAATTTAATGCTTGTTGAAGTGTGTATCAAGTTTTTTATTTGTTACTCCTGATTTCATATAATAAGTGCGACACTCATAGAAAGGTGTAGAAGAGGAAGCCAGCTGCTGAAAGTGGTAAGCTTTTCTCGCCAAAGAAACAAGCTCTACTATGAGTTATCAGCAGTTGACCAAGGGGAGTAGATACCAGATTTCCACCCTTTGGAACTGGGGGTTTCAATTACTGAAATTGCCAAAACAGTGAAGTACCATCGTGCAACGTTATATCGTGAGTTAAAAAGAAACCAAACACATGGGTAGTATTGCCTTACGAAAGTGCCTTCCAAATCGTCGGATGCAGTGACAAAGGCGACAATAGAGATGCTCATGCTATTTGAAGACTGTGTGCACACAATTACCGCAGACAATGGTAGTGAATACGCTGGTTATCAGGAGATTGGAGGTGCACTGGATGCAGAAATATATTTTGCTCATCCGTATAGCTCTTGGGAGCGAGGCGCAAACGCGAATGGTCTGTTGAGAAATATGTGAAGAAAGGCACAGACTTGAGAAAGGTAACGTATGAAGATATTCAGTTTGCCCAATCAATAATTAACAACCGTCCTAGAAAGTGTTTAGGGTTCAAGTAGTCAGCAGTTATTTTCAAAGAAGTTACAATGGCTGCTTGATATTAGAGGGTGTCCCACTTCGATGTTGAATTCGGGCCTATGACTGGCATCGCTCCCGGTTCAGGAATGTACTTTTCGCTGATGTATGATTAAATAGCGCTTTGCAATTACTGGGATAGCCAATGAACCTGATCGAACACCAGACTGCTGTCAAAGAAATCCGCTCAGATATTAACAAAAATTGATTCAGTCGATGTCATATTCCTTGTCATAAGTGCGCTCACTCACCGCTTTTTTAGTGCGCCAGTGGTGTTTGTTTGCCATGATATCCCCACTAAAATAGTCTCGTTTAATATGGAATTGCTTGCGCTTGAGAGTAAGCTGACATGCATGGGTGCATGGGTGCATGGGTGCATGGGTGCATGGGTGTAATAAATCACCGAGTAAGGCTTTTTAGCGTTTTTGTTATATCCATCAGGTAAAGTGATGAAAAGCTCGTATTCGCGCGCTAATTGAGTGTCATTAATTGGCACTATGTGGGTGTTGGGTAAACGAAACTCTTTTGCTTGAGCGACTGAAATAGTTAACAGGGTTATTAAATAGCAAAGCACGACGATTAAGTGTTTTTGTATAGTCATGATTGTGTTTCCTTTTGTATCAGTTTTTTGATAAATGGCTGACGACTTAACGTTGAACCTGACTGTATACGCAAAAATATGGAAAAACCTGATGTTGCGCTGATTTATAAATGATACATCAGAGATTTAAATTAATAATATATTTATCATATGTTTATAAGCTATGTTTTGGAATGTTCAATTGATATGCTAGGATGATTTTTCGTTTAGATAGCGTATTAATTCACCTTTGGAAAGCGTAGATATGTCTGTTCAATATTGGGTAGGGGATTTTTTTATCGACCTCTCTCGAAATCAAGTTACCTATGATCACCAAACTCAAACAGTGCCGCCTAAGGCCTTAGCTGTACTCACGTGCCTTGCCAAAAATGCCAATAAGGTGGTCAGCCAAGATGAGTTATTGACCGATGTATGGCCTGATACCATTGTAACGCCAAACACGTTACAAAGAGGCATCGCACAATTAAGAAAAGTATTAGGGGCCAACCTTGAATCGCAGTCGTATATAAAAACGCATGCAAAGCAAGGGTATAGTTTGGAGTGTGAGGTACGTTGGCAAACAAATATAACGACTCCTAAACTAAGTAAGCGCAGTGCGCAATCAGCTCATGAAACGCAAGCACTTGCTGGGGAAAACGAGCGACAAAAAGGTAACGGATCTTGGCGCCGTATTTTTGCTGGTTTTATGTTAACTCTTTTGTTTGGGATAGGCATTGGCTTGATCAGTATGGGTTACTTCAATGGCTCTAAAGCCTTTGAATTTGAGGTAACAGAGCTACGCTCATTGACCGCAACAGATGATAAAGAATATGGTGGTGTGTATTCAGCGGATGGTCAATATGTCATATTTCAGCGCTATCCTGAAAAACTGTGTCGCAGTAGTATTTGGGCCAAGCACCTTGAAACTGGGCGAGAAACCCCGCTCATGGATAAATTAGGCACGTATGGCGAGCATAGCCTGTCTAATGATGGCAAACAGCTTATTTATATTGAAGCCAACGACTGCACAACACCAGTCACCCAAAAGCAGTGTTATACATTACAGCGTCTTGATGTTGCAAAGGCATTTGAGGGGCATAATCAACCGACACAAATCATGGAGTGTAAAAATACCAAAATAATCAAACCAACCTGGTTAAATGGCGATCAAGTGTTACTCATGCAGCTGAGCGATAAACGTTGGAAGTTGATCTTATATTCCATTACTGACAACGAAAGTCAGACTATTTATGATGTGCCTGATGGCCGTTTCATTGATTATGATTACTCCGTTAAAGAGAACCTAATTGCATTAATTGTACTGAGAAATGATCACCAGCGATATCTTGATATAGTTAAGCCAAGTGGTGAACTCGTGTCGAGTCAGACAGTTGAAAACATACCTGAAATATCCCCTTATCGACGTATTTTACCTAACTTTACCCCCGATAATGAGCAGCTTATTTTTAGCACTGGCCGACAGTTATTTGGCCTTACCTTTGATGGTAAAGTGTCGAATATTAGTATTCCGTTAGACACCTCCATTGGTACACCTACTTTTCACCTCAATGGCCAGCGTGTATTAGTGGTAAAGGGGTTTTATGATAGTGATATTGCGATGATGGCGCTATCAAATGTACACGCTGACAACTATGTTACCCTCGACCGTTCAACTCAATTTGAACACGCCGCGCAGTTTCAGCCTGGTGGTGCTTTAATCGCTTTTCAGTCGAATCGCTCGGGGGAGGCTCAAATATGGCTGTACGATGGTAAAGGCTCACAAAAGCTCAGTAATTTTCCAAAAGACAGCTACTTCAATGGCATTAGTTGGGCTCAAGATGGACAGAGTGTGTTAGCGAATGTGAATTCTGAGTTATTCAGGGTGTTATTAGATGGCAGCCAAATGCATGTGCAGATGAATTACCCCATTCGAGAGTTGTTTCAGTGGAACAGTAAAGATGACAGTGCATTGGGGTTAGTCAATATCGATGGAGAGCCCATGCTTGTTGCGCTTAATTTGAGTAATTCAGCTTATACGATAGTTAGTGAAAAAGGCGTTAAATGGGCACAAAAAAGTGAGGATGGACGTGTTATTTACACGGATCAACTCGACCGTTTTTGGATAACAGGCTCGGTTGAAGATACCTTAATTCCACCTTTGATGTCTCAAGGCAGTGATAAGCGATTTGTGATCACACATAATGTAATTTATGGGGTAAATGAGGCATCGCAGTTATGGTCTTATGATTTGAACTCGACAGATTTTCAAGTGTTAGGTGCTGTGCCAAAAACCATAGATTATTTAACCGATGTAAATCATACGAATGTGTTGTTTAGTAATCATGTTGCGTCAAAAAAATCGCTGGCTGAGTTAGTATTGGCAGATAATTAGGCTCATTTACATGTGTTTAGCTAGTTTATACAGTTAGCGTCATTGTCAGGTAGTGCTGTCTTATAGCTGGCTTAGTAGTGAATTGACCGTCGTAAATAAAAAGCAAGGTAAACATGGCGTCGTCAACGGAGCATAAAAAGGAAACTCAATGAATAATGTAAACACGCAAAGATATGATATTGCTCAGTTGGGCGCACCAGTATTAAGACAGCCCGCGGCTGAAGTAGAAGATATTCTTGCTGATGAGTGTCAGCAATTAATTACCACCATGCTGCTCGCGGTATCACAAGCGGGTGGTGTGGGGATTGCTGCTCCTCAAATACATCATAGTAAACGCATATTTATTATGTGTTCAAAGCCGAATGCGCGATACCCTGATGCACCGTTAATGGAACCCACCGCTATCATCAATCCAGAGGTTGTATCGTATTCAGAAGAAAAAGTGAAAGATTGGGAAGGGTGCTTAAGTGTACCCAGTATGCGGGGGTTAGTGCCTAGACATACTGCAATCACCGTTAAATACCTTGACCAACAAGGTAATGAGCAACATAAAACTTTTCATGATTTTGTCGCACGTATTTTTCAGCATGAACTTGATCACTTAAATGGACTGACGTTTATTGATCAATTAGAGTCAACGCAAGATTTAATCAGTGAAAGTGAATGGTATAAGCAGTTTGCTAATAGGTAATTCAAATTAATTCCACCTTGCAATAACCGTTACAAGAGGTGATATCTGCTACCCTTGTATATATTAAAAGTTCGGTTATGAGCGCCAATCAATGCTGATTGGCGCTATATTTATTTACTGACTTATTTTTGCTTACGGCGGCGAAGTATTGCAAAAGGTATTGCAAACAGAGCAAGCCAAGCAAAAGCGCCCGAAGATTCTGAAGATGAGTCTGTTGATGCTGTTGCTACAGGTTGTTCTGTAGTTTTCTCAGGTACGTCTTCGATGTTAATGGTTATTTCCGTAGCGGCTGAGGTATTGCCTAAACTATCAGTCGCGACGACCATCAGTGTTGCTGTATTATTGCCAAGCTCGTAATCTAAATCAGTCGGCTCGGTGACAACGATTTCTCCTTTTTCATTTACCTCAAAAGCTGAATGCGATGAAGAGGTAAGTTCATATGACACCACGTCTAATGTATTTTCTTGTGGTTCCAGTTTTAATTTACCCACAACTGTGCCATAGGCTACATTTTCATTTATCGAGAAAGCTTGAGCACTCAGTTTTGGGGGAGTAAACTCGGCTGCACTGTCAGGGATGTTTTCTATATTAATTGTTATAGGTACTTCTTGAGAAGTATTAGCCATAGAATCAATTGCCATAACCATCAACGTAGCAACATTTTTCCCCATTTCAAAATCCAGTTCACTAGAGTTAACAACGACAATTTCGCCCTGTGAATTTATCGAAAATGCAGAGTGCGAAGAGGTGCTTACTTTGTATGAAGTCACTTCCAGAGTGTTGTCTTGTGATACCAATGTTACTTGGCCGATGACAGTGTCGTTCGGTGTGTTTTCAGTAACTGAAAATTGCTGAGCTATTAGCATTGGCGGGGTATATTCTGCAGCAGTATCAGCAACGTTTTCTATATTGATGGTTACCTGAGTCGGTTTGGAAACGTTATCAAAAACATCGGTGGCAATTACAGAGAGTGTTGCTTGATTGTTTCCTATTTCATAATCCAGTTCATCTGAGTTAGTAACAACTACTTCACCACTGGTATTGATTGAAAATGACGTATGTGTAGAAGACTGCACTGCGTACTGCTTGATAGCCCTATATTTATCTTGCTCAGCTAACTTCAACTGGCCAATAACAGTGCCTTCAGTTGAGTTTTCAGTGACAGCAAACTCCGCAGATAAAAGCGTAGGTGGTGTAAAAGGATTTACTTTTTGTAGTATTTCGGGAGTGATGAGTGCCATTACTCCTTCTTGTTCTGCCGAAGTAATAGCAAATATAGATTCTGTAGAAATGAAGACCTTTTCACCAGGCGTTATAGATGTAACCGTTGCGCCGGAGGCATCAGTGAACGTGGCTGGCGATGTAGCAAATGTTGTTGAACCTGTTAGCGTATCAACGACACTGTAGGAGCCGATATTATAGCCATACCCTACAGAAGCTTCTACTGTTATAGTGTCTTTTAAGTCACTCTCAGCCAGACCAATTAAGTCCGAACAGCCTGAGAATGTCACCGTATTTGACCCCGCAGTGTGGTACATATTAGTTAAGCTCTTCCAAGAAGGTTTACCATCTATAATTTCACCACTGACTGTACGAGAGCGCCCTGGTACAGCTGCATTCTCTCCTACATCACTATATTGAGCCAATGCATAATCAAAGACGCCATCATTATCAATGTCTAAGTTCATAGCGTAACCGCCAGCTTGGCGTAAGTGAATTAACTCATCACGCAACACAATAGAGGCTGTAAATGCCACACCAGTCTTACAGCTATTAGAGTTTATGGCGTTAAATGTGGTTGCTAAAATATTGAGTTCTTTTTCTGCCTTACTTACCTCGGTGCCTATTGCGATCAATTGCTCAGAAACAGGAGTTATAGCTTGAATGCTATTATTTGTTGCACTGATTTTATTATTGGCACTGTCGTACGCTAAGTCTAAACCAATATGTGCTTTGGGTAACATGTGATACACCAAATGCAAATCATGGTCACCTGCTGTATTTGGATCATCAAAGATTAATGCACCATCAAATTCAGACAAGGTGAGCGCAGGACTTCGCTTTGCTAATTCGTCTGTGTTGAGTGGGTTTTCTAAGTTCCATTCTGGCAATTTTGTAGGATCAACTGTCAACGTGACATCAAACTGAATGGTTTCTCCCGCTGGAACTGATATTGAGGTGGGGAACTGCCAGCTAATAGCACCAGTATCAGAGTCATTTTTATAGCGGGCATGTGCGCGCAGGTTGTAAGTTTTATCTTCAGTTGAAAAGCTTTTTACGGTCACTGCTTTTGTATATGAAGTGGTTTTAGAAATTGCATCAAAACCAAATGACAAAGCTGCTTGATTAGTATCGAATTCTGGTTGGTGTACCCATGCTGCCACTGGTAAATTAACCGCTTTTTCGACATTAACTAAGCCGGCTCCGATTAAGCTTATAGGTGCTAATGGCGAGTCAGGGTTAACTGATGTTGCTTCTACTGTAACATTAAGGTCAGCCGTATTCATTAATGTTGCTTTTATTTCTGAAGCGTTGCGTTCAGGTAAAGCCTCACGAATGAGAGCGACTGCACCTGCAACCATAGGGCCTGAGAACGAAGTGCCCGTCGCGCCCGCCATTTTATTTTGCGTGCCAGCTGCAGCTACTTGAATGTTAGTGCCCGGAGCTGTGATCTCCGGCTTTAAAAGTCCATCGACTGATGGTCCACGGGAAGAAAAATCAGCGACTGCACCCGCCATACTTTTCATAGTAACTTGAATTGTGTACTCAACGACTGCGTTAGCTGCTAATTTGTTTTTTATTGTTTGGCCCGCTTGATAGTTCACCCCGACAGAAGGAATCGTGATTTCTGTCGATGCACCCCCCATTGGTGCTGGTGTGCCGTCATCTGTATTATTCACAATTATAACGAAAGCGGCACCTCTATTCTGTGCGTTCAACACTTTCGTAGTAAATGCACACCCACCACGGTCAATAAGTACCGCTTTGCCCGTAAAGTCTATGTTATCTGCAAATACATCACAGCCACTTTGATTCACTTTTGGGTAAACTAGTTCTGCATCAGTGTGAGAAAATGAAAATGCATTTTGGGGGCCAAAGCTGGCTGATTTTATAACTGCTGTAGCACCTGAGATAGTCCCGCTTGCAAAGCCCTTCTCCAAAGTCGGGTGTGTCATTGCACCGACGGATAGTGCGTTAGGGGTCGTACTTGGGCCACCAATACGGAATGGGTGATCACCATCATTCCCAGCTGAAACGACGACGTTCACACCTAACTCAGCGGCTTGCTGGATAAGGTACTGCGTACCACTGCCAGTGTAAGTATTTCCAAACTCTCCGCCAAGCGACATATTTATCACATCAACACGGTCGGCAATATCACCGTCTCCATTAGGATCCATGGCAGATTCAAGGGCAGCTGCTTGTGCTGCGCTTGGGCAACTACCACCGCATACGGAATAGGCATACAGTTCTACATCTGGCGCGATGCCCGTAACTGAATGAGAGACTGATGTACCATGATCTGTTGGTTGGTCATCGTCAGTCACTACCTTAGGATCATTCTCAATTGGATCTGCATCATCTCGAATATAATCGTAACCACCGATGACTTGGCCTTGAGGCCAGGCAACAGTTGTCGGATCTGCTTGGGCTGCTTCATAAGCTTCAACCGTACCTGCACTGTCGTTGAATACGATATGGGTGTAATCAATACCAGTGTCTAATACGGCGACTTTTTGGCCAGATCCAGTCGTAATTCCTTGAGCTTTTAAAGGTGTCGCTTTGATATAGTCTGATGATTCGCTGATGTGAAGCTGAGAGTCGAACATCGGTAGTATCCGCTCCACTCTATCATCTTTTGCAATTGCGCTAAGTGCACTTTTTGATGCAGTTACAATCAATGTCGGCGCTAAAACGCGTGTTTGGCCAATGATTTTGGCATTAAAATCTAAGCTGTTGAGCTCAAACGTTAGGTCTTGTTGTAGTTGTGAGATTTGAGCCATCGTTACACGAGCGTCACCAGCTTTATAGGTACCTTCGGCATACAAATTAGCGGCAGAGGTTGCTTTTAAAACAATTAGGTAAGAAGTTGGCTTATTTTTTTGAGAGTCGGTTGCTAAAAACTTTGTAGCATTAAAGTTTATATGGCTATTGACCGTATCAGTTGTTTTAGCTGAAACATTTGCAGTTAATAACACGCTGGCAATCGCAATTGAAATTGTTGTTCTTTTTATATGTTGAGGCATACTTTCCCTGAATAGCTTTGTTAATTCTGATTATTTTTTGTTTTCAACGTTGATACGCTGTTCCTTTTATTATACCAAAAGAAACATGTGTTAATACAAGGTTTACTGATTTGTGCTGCTTTTTATGTGTCTTTTTTACAATAATTCTTAGTATATTTAATATTTAGCGTTTCTGTATTGCATGACACACAGTTAATTATTTGGCTATTCTTGCGTTTTTGTTTTTGAGGAATAAAAATTTCAATGTGTTGCTAATGGTAGTATTGCGTCTGCCATTGAGGCATGAAAATTAAGCTATATGTTTATAAATCTATTTCCTATTGGAGAGGTTTAGGTCGCGAGTAGCCTTAAAATAGAAAGATGATTCAATCATTTTAAAAGTTTTAGGGCTGTAATCGGGTGTAATTTAAATCATTATTTAATCGTGTGACAATATATCTACTGTTATACATTTTAGAAGCTTAGCTATGGAACGCCGCACCTTTTTAAAATCAACCTCTGCGCTTTTTTCTGCAGGGTTTCTTGGGTTTACAGCTCATGCTCAAGAGCAAAAAAATAATACCCATGTTGACCAAATGACACAACGACTGTCGGTTGCTGCCTTGCGTAAATTAAATATCTCTTTTCCTAGCATGGTGGTTATTACGCCAACAGGAGAGACGGTTGAGGTTCAGCTAAAGCCGCGAATAATTCGTCGTTACGCACATTCTATCTATGTGTATTTTGAGCAGGTGAAAGAAATTAGTATTTTTACGTTGCAAGGCGAGAGTGCCGGTAAAATTCATTTACCAGACTCTATGGAGAGTATTAAAGACTTCGCCATTGATCACACGCTCCAATCAGTACATATATTAGAATACGGTAAGCATAGCATTTCAACCCTTGATTTTTATGGCCAGACTGTAGCAAGTATTGGGGATTTTGGGATTGAATTAATGCAAGATCTCAATGGACCAAAAAGCTTGACGGTCGATGAGCAAAGTAATATTCACGTTCTAACCGGTAATGACAATATTATACGTGTTTACGCTGCAAATGGTGTATATGTGTCTTCATATAACCATATTGGCCGAAATATAGGGCATATTAGGCAAATAGATGGTTATAAGGTGATCAGCGGTGTCGGTGGTAAATTTAATGACAAAGTGACGGTGCTGTCGGGTCATTAATCTGTATAAGTTGCAGTGATAAAGCATCATATATTCCACTGTGTATGATGCTTTTAGTTAAGTGCTTATATTTTTTCTGCTAACAGCTTTCGCCAACCAACCACATTTGCCGGACCTGTGCGGCGAATAATAAAGTTTCTTACTAACCGACCTATAAAGTTTTGCCCTAACCCTGCAAGCTTTATAATTTTATTTGATTCTTGGACTGTCCAAGCGACTCGTGCGCTGCGGGCTTGTTGATAATTTTCCAGCGCGAGCTTTATATCTACCTGATTATCAGCCAGTTGATCAGCTAAACAGTTTACATCTTCTAAAGACATACCTGCGCCTTGTTGCAAACTGGGTGGGCAACCATGCAGGGAATCACCAATTAATACTACATTGTTATAAACAGACTCCGTTTTAGCGACACTCTTTAAGCCACCTCGAATAATATGGTCATTGTCTGGCATGTTATCTAGGCAATGTTTTATGGGGGCTGCATAGTTGGCAAATACGGCATTTAACGCAGTTTTGACGGGCATAGCAGAGTATTGACCTGTGGGGTCGATAACATGACCATAGCAGTACACTTCCTCATTACTAATGGGGTAAATCATAAATAATGACGTGTCACCTACGTAGTACACGGGCTGAAAGTCTTGTGAAGGCTTTTGAGTGATAAAACGCCAATTTGTCACGGTATGCTTTAGTAACGGCGTGTCAGGTTGGATAATTCCCCTAACTTGTGAGTAAATTCCATCTGCGCCGACCACCAAATCGTAGTGCTGAGTGTGCCCGTTATTGAACGTCACGGTAGCACCTTCACCGGTTTGTTCAATATGTGTCAGGCAAGTATCAAGCGTGATTTCTTCGGTGATGTCTTTTCGGAGTATATTCATCAGTGCATCGCGCTTTAGAGCGACAAAGGGCGCTTTATTTAATGGGGCATCATTAAGCGACGCTTTAGCGAGTGTTTTGCCATTTGATAGTGCATACTCAATTTGATTTACTTGATGCGCGCACGCCATAACTTGGTCAACTAAGTTTAGCTTTTTAAGCTCAATCATTGCGTTGGCAGGCAAACAGATGGCGGCGCCTTCATTGGTTAAACTAGGCGACTTTTCAATAATATCAACTTGATGGCCCTGTGCTTTTAAACGACGAAATAAGGCACTTCCAGCGATCCCCGCACCAACAATCAGTATACGTATATTTTCCAATTTACTCATAACCTCAATAAAAAGATCAATGTTAAAGCGTTTACCAAAGACTTTTTTGATAACGACTGATCTGGAAAGTATCATCGTTTTGAGTTGCGAGTAAAGAGAGAGCCTACCCTACATTCAGTTAGCCTAAATATTGTGTTTTTGATTGGCGAGTATGTAACACGTTTTTTATATCAAGCCGTTTGGTTTCATTAGACGCTTTGACATAAATGCCCTCATGTTCGAGTAACCATAATTTACGTTCTATCCCCCCTGCATACCCTGTTAACTTTCCACTGCTAGCAATAACGCGATGGCAAGGCACAATAATACTGATTGGGTTCCTGCCATTG
Source organism: Pseudoalteromonas sp. MSK9-3 (assembly GCF_003590335.1). Classification (GTDB taxonomy): domain Bacteria; phylum Pseudomonadota; class Gammaproteobacteria; order Enterobacterales; family Alteromonadaceae; genus Pseudoalteromonas. The sequence continues at coordinate 51,076 of NZ_MIET01000042.1, forward strand.
GCCCCCCCAACAGCTTGCGAGCCTTTTGGACGGCCCACTTGCTGGGCAATATCTAAGTAAGAACGCGTTTCACCAAATGGGATGTTATTTAAGGATTGCCATACTTGCTGTTGAAAATCAGTACCTACCGGGTCAAGTGGTATCGTAAAAGTGTTGCGTGACCCCTGAAAGTACTCAGTGAGTTGTTTAATACACATATGAGTAATTTTATTAGGGTTTGCTGCGTTGACTTGCTCACCACAAAATATGACGTGTCTTAGGCCTTTTTCAGATGATACACACTCGATTGTACCAAGGGGGGTGTTTAAGTAATCAACGAACATTAATTCGGTTCCTCAAAGAATTCTAGTAATACAGCTTATCATACTCGAAGATTTCAGAGGGTTCTGGCCGCAACTCGCACTGACTGTTAGCAAGTGTTCTGGACAAAGTTAGAACAATGAAGAGTTGTTGCATTTAATAAGTAACGCAAGGCATAAGTTCATTTTAAATCGCATGTTATTTGAGCGTAGTGTAAATGAATGTAAAAATTGTATCGTTCCAAGTTGTTTATTATAGGTGTAAGTTGTATATAAAGTGTGTTTATTTTGTTTTTCCTAACTCTCTCCATTTTATTTTTTACATTAAAACTAGAAGGTTATTTATGTTTAAATTATATTTAAATTTAATTTAATCAGTGGCTTAGGTTTTTGTTCTCAGCCTTTCACTTGTTAATTTTTATCGGGGTTTTTTGTTGTAAATTCGTGTCGAGTAATTGATTTAATTTTAATAAAAAATTCATAATACATTATTATAGTCCCAGCCCATTTTGTGAATGGGCTTTTTTGTATAAAAAGTAAGCTAATAAATCTCGGTTTTAATAACTTCATTAAAACCAAAGAGATAAAATACACACACGGGAATATTATGTCTAATTACACACGCGCTTACAGGCGATTGCGATATTTAAAACGCAGTATGATCGCCGGGGTATGTGCGAACCTTGTTATGGGTCAAGCGACAGCTAATGTTATTTTTACTGAGTATGTTGAAGGAGGCGGAAGTAACAAAGCACTGGAGATCACCAATGTTGGCGCATCTAGCGTCGATTTAACTCAGGTTTCAATTGCATTAACCACCAATGGTAAAGTTCACGCTGATGTAACGCCAATTACACTCTCTGGTACTTTAGCCGCAGGAAGCAGTTATGTATTGACTAATGGTGGCGCGGTCGATGCGCTAAAAGCATTCAGCGATACAACCAGTAATGCGACTAGCTTTAATGGTGATGACGCGTTAACACTATTTTTTAATAGCAAAGTGGTTGATAGCTTTGGGCAAGTGGGCACTGATCCGGGTAAAAACTGGGGCAGTGGTGATACCAGCACACTCGATAGAACTTTGCGCCGTAAAACTGGCATCATTGTGGGAGATACGGTCTATGATGATGCGTTTACCCCCTCTAATGAATGGGTCGGTTTTGCTAAAGATACCTTTGATGGCTTAGGCTGCTCTGGGGTCGCGGCATGTGGTGGAAATGGTAATATACCCTCTAAAATTAGTGGGGCCGCGAAAACCGTAGTTAATGCCGGCACCCGCTATGACTTTACGCCAAGTGTGACCAACCTTGATAACGACTCCCTTATTTTTACTATTGAAAATAAACCCGCATGGGCTGAATTTGATGCAACGACAGGCCGGCTTTCAGGAGACATTACAGCTGCTGATATTGGAAACCACACTGATATTGTGATAATCGTCAGTGATGGAACCGCTTCTGATGCACTGGCGTCTTTCTCTATATTAGTGAGGCCAGCAGGGACAAATGATGTACCACAAATAACCGGCACCCCTGCATTATCGATTCAAGCAACTCGGTCTTACAACTTTACGCCGAGTGCGACGGATACTGAAAACGATACATTGGTTTTTACGATTGATAATAAGCCGAGTTGGGCCGTATTTGATACACAATCAGGAAGACTGAGCGGTGCGCCCAGTGACTCACAGGTTGGGGCGTATGCTGATATCACCATCTCTGTTTCTGATGGGCATAATACTGCGCAAAGCCTGCCTTCGTTCTCTATTACGGTGACAGATAAGCCAGGCAGTAATTATGATTACAGCCAATACTATGCCTCAGCAATTGGCAAAACTGATACGGAACTTGAGCAGGCTTTGGCATTGGTTGCACGTCAAGGCCAGCAGCAAATGACTTATTCGCAAGTATGGGACGCACTTAAGTATTCAGATGAAGATCCGCAAAACTCAGAGAATGTGATTTTGTTTTACACTGGCCTCAGCCAAGCCAAAAATACCAATGGTGGTGGAACAACACAGTGGAACCGAGAACACAGCTGGCCAAAGTCTCATGGCTTTCCTGAACAAAATCAATATGGTTACACTGATATACATCATTTGCGTCCTACCAATGTCAAAGTAAACTCTGCGCGCAGTAATAAAGATTATGATGAGGGGGGGGCTCCGGTAAGCGGTGCTCCTGGTAACTTTACTGACGATGACTCGTTTGAGCCACGTGATGCAGTCAAAGGTGATGCAGCACGTATGATGTTTTACATGGCCGTACGCTATGATGGTACAGACGGCAACATGCCGGACTTAGAATTGGTTAACGCGGTAAGTGGCAGTAAATCACCAACGTTAGGTGTATTGTGTAATTTAATGCAATGGCATCGTCAGGATCCTATCGATACCTTAGAGCGTGATCGCCATCAACGCATTGTAGAGCAGCAGGGTAACCGTAATCCGTTTGTCGATAATGGCGATTTCGCTGAATTATTGTTTGGCAAAACCTGCCCAAAAATAGGCCCGACAGCGCCAGTTATTGGCGGCTCCCCGGTACTTAGCATCGGTGCTGGCAGTGCCTATAGCTTTGTGCCATCAGCAAGCGATGTGAATCGTGATACGTTAGCGTTTTCCGTGGTGAATAAACCAACATGGGCTGAGTTTAACAGCGTCACAGGTGCATTGACTGGGACGCCTGAAATAGCTGATATTGCGACATATCGTGATATTCAAATCTCCGTGAGCGATGGTACATTCAATACGAGTTTGACAGCGTTTAATATTGACGTGGTTGACCCAAAAACCATTAAGCACCCCCCGACACTCTCAGGTGTACCAAGTACAGGTGTGTTAATTGATCAGGTATATCGTTTTGTGCCTACTGCGCATGACAGTGATAATGATAGCTTAACTTTTAGCATTGTTAATAAACCAAGCTGGGCTGCATTTAATACCAGTACGGGTGAGCTGTCTGGCACACCAACGAATTCGGACAAAGGGAGTTATACCGCGATTGTTATCAGTGTGACCGATGGTAATACCGCAGCGGTTGAACTTGCGCCTTTTTCAATTTTAGTCAGTAATGATGCGCCTGTGAATAATGTCATTTTTACCGAATATATTGAAGGCAGCAGTAATAATAAAGCCATTGAGATTACAAACTTCACTGGGGATAACCTAGATTTAAGTCGCGTTAAAATAGTGCTTGCGGACAATGGTAAACCATTGGCAACTGCAGGACTACGCACGCAAATCTTATCAGGGGTATTAGCCGATAAAGCAAGCTATGTGATTGCCAATAGTGGTGCCAATGAGGAGATAAAGGGTCGTCAAAATAGCACCAGTACAGTGACTTATTTTAATGGTGACGATACCTTGGTGCTCATGGTCGATGAGAAAGTCACCGATGTGTTTGGCCAATTAGGGACAGATCCAGGCAGTAGCTGGGGCTCAGGTGATACATCAACAAAAGATAAAACGCTGCGACGCAAAGCGGGTATTACAGCCGGTGATATAAATGCCACTGACGTATTTAACCCCAGCGCCCAATGGGAAGGCTTTGCTAAAAATCTTGCTGATGGCTTGGGGTGTAGTGGCACTGGAGCATGTGGTTCTAGCGGTACATCACCGGTTGAACTGGGCAAATGTGGCGATAGCGCGACCTTGATCAGTACTATTCAAGGTGCTGAGAGTACAAGCCCACTGGTTGATAAAAGTGTTGTTATTGAAGGTGTTGTGGTGGCAAGTTATCAAGGTGCAGGCCAACATGGTGGCTTTTTTGTACAAGAAGAAGACACACAAAAAGATGATAATAAAGCCACCTCTGAAGGCATATTTGTGGCGTATACAGGCTCTGCGGTTACCGTGGGTCAGCAAGTTCGCTTTACAGCAAAAGTGGCTGAACAATATGGTTTGACTCAACTTAATGACGCTGCAAACATAACCACATGTGCCACCAATGTATTGACGAAGGTAACGCCAACGCAGGTTAATCTACCGTTTGCGGAAAACTTCATGCAAGAGTCTTTAGAAGGGATGTGGGTAACGCTTCCTCAAAAGCTGCATGTCACTTTGAGTCATAACTTCACAAAGTATGGGGAGATATTATTATCTAACGGCATGCGTGTGCAACCGACCAATAAATACCCTAAGGACGACCCAAAGCGTCAAGCACTGGCAGATTTGAATGCTCGAAATGTATTATTGGTAGACGATGATTCTACACAACGAAACCCAGAAAGCATTAGTTACTACCCGCAATTTAGTGCAGACAAACCGCTTCGTTCAGGGGCGCAGGTTTCAGGTTTTAGTGGTGTGATCCATTACGGGTTCGGCAAGTATAAGTTACTGCCAACCAGTGTGCCTCAATTTGATAATGTAAATGCGCGGCGTAGCAAACCTTTTGCCCGAAAATCATCACCACATATTCGTGTCGCAAGCTTTAATGTTTTGAACTACTTCCTTGATTTTAAAGGAAGAGGTGCTAGTAACGAAAAAGAATTTAAGCGTCAACGCAGCAAAATTATTCGGGCTATTACAGCCATGGATGCGGATGTTGTGGGCTTAATGGAAATAGAAAATAGTGGGTTTGGTCGTAGCAGTGCGATTCAAAACTTGATTGATGGGTTAAACGAGCGCGATCAGCAACACACTTGGCAATTTGTTAATCCTAAATTAGAAAAAGTCGGCTCTGATGCGGTTACAGTTGGGATTATTTATCGTAGTAATAGAGTGCAGCCAGTTGGCGTACCACAGGTGATAACTGACGCGCCATTTGATGAACAAACCAAAGCACATCGCCCGCCAATGATGCAAAGCTTTAAGCCGATCAATGGTGGTAAAGAAATAAAAGTGATTGTGAACCACTTCCGCTCGAAAGGGGGCTCTTGTGGCGCAGATATGGATGATGATGTGCAGGGCGCATGTAATGGCCAGCGTGTATTGGCATCAAAAACATTACTTAAAAGCCTCGGTAAAACGGCAAAGTTGAATGTCTCAGATCTGAAAGCGCGCAGTGCAATGAGTACTGAGGTTTATAGTAATGATGAACCAATATTTGCCATTTTAGGAGACTTTAATGCCTACGCCTATGAAGAACCTATGCTGGAGTTTTATAACGCAGGGTTTACTAATTTAAATGTAGCCAAAGGCTCGGGTGAGAATTATTCATATTATTACTCAGGCGTGGCAGGGAGTTTAGACCACTTATTAACCGCAAACACCTCAGTGAATAGCGTTGCGCAAGTCATGCATTGGCATATTAACGCTGATGAAGCGACAGCACTTGATTACAATATTGAGGATAAAACTGAGGCTCACCAAGCCAAGTGGTTTGGTGAAACACCTTATCGTTCATCTGATCATGACCCTGTGATTGCAGACTTTGATTTAGCGGCTGTGGTATTACCGGTAAACCAAGCACCGATTGCGAATGATGATACCGTTGAAACGGTGCAAGGTGAGTCGGTTAATATTAATGTATTAGCCAATGACCAAGACCCAGAAGGCAATGCGCTTTTTATTACCTCTGCAACGCTCTCAAATGAGGTGGGGTCGGTGAGTTGGTCTGGGGCAAATATATTATTTACGCCAAATGCAGACTTTGTGGGGGAGGTCTCGATAAACTATGTGATCAATGATGGTGCCAGTGGCACTGCAATTGCCAGAGTAACAGTGACTGTTACCGCAAAAAATCAAGCGCCAGTAGCAAAAGATGATGCCGCGACAACCAATGAAGATAGTGTTGTCACATTGTCTGTTATTGACAATGATATCGATGAAAACACCGCATCATTGAAAATTAGTGCGGCGACTGTTTTGTCTGGGAAAGGCGTGGTTTCGCATAACGCTTCGACCTTGACTTACACGCCGAGCGCTCACTTTAACGGTATTTCAACGCTAAGTTACACCATTGAAGACTCTCAAGGTGCCACGTCGAGTGCTATTGCAACGATCACCGTACTGCCGGTGAATGATGCACCGCTGTTAAATAATGACACGGCACTTGCCTCTGCGCGCAATGCAACGACAATCGATGTACTAAGCAATGATTCTGATATCGATAATGACACATTAAATATTGTTTCTGCATCGGCTGATGTTGGTGCAGTTAGCATCAGTAATAACACCCTTATTTATCAAGCGCCTCAACTTAACACTGGCAGTGCGACACTTAACTATACCGTAAGTGATGGCACGGTGACTGGCGCTGCCATAGTGCATGTCACTATTAATACTAAAAATGTATCACCTATCGCCCATGACGATACTTTTGAACTTGATAGCAATGACAACTCTGTACTTATTAACGTATTAGAGAACGACCTTGATGCTGACAATGATGTATTGACCTTAATTGCGGTAAGTACAGACGTCGGTTCTGCGGTGATTGTTGACAATACCATTCACTTTACGACGACTGATACATTTCAAGGCAGCGCACAGGTGCGTTACGCGATTGCTGATGGATTCGGTGGGCGTGACGAAGGATTATTGGAGATCAAGCAACAACGAGATTCAGCACCAACGATCACCGTGCCAAACCCAATAACGGTTAACGCAACAGGGCAATTTACCCAAGTGGATTTAGGCGTTGCAACTGCAATAAACGCAGCTGGTGATGCTATTGCTGTTACGCGTGAGGGAGGTGAGCACTTACCTTCAGGGCTTAATAGAATTTACTGGCAAGCATGTAGTAACGAGGTGTGTGATAAAGTTGCCCAGCAGGTAAACGTTAAACCTTTGATTGGTTTTTCATCGCCAAGCCAAGTGGTACTTGAAGGCAATAAAGCGGTGATCCCTGTAGTACTAAGTGGTGCACATTTTGAGTACCCAGTCACACTTGGGTACTCAATCAGTGGCACGGCTAGTACCGATGACTTTGGTTCACCAAGTGGTGAACTGGTTATCACACAAGGGACGCACGGGCAGATTGAAATTGACGTGTTGAGTGATACGTTAGCCGACACCGGTGAATCAATCGTGGTGACTTTGCAAAGTGATGAGCAAAACTTAAGTAATCAAACGAATCATGAAATTGTGATATCTGAATTAAACCTTGCTCCGGTTGTGACGCTAAGTGCGACGCAGGCGGATCAGCTGCGTACCACTATGTCGCAGCAAGATGGCAATATTCTGATACACGCCGCGGTAACTGACCAAAACCCTGATGATTCACATACCATAAACTGGCAACTACCGGATGGGGTAGTTAATAGTACTCCACAGTCGAATGAGCTGAGTATTGACCCGCAAACACTTGTACCGGGTATGTATCAATTGAGTGCTACTGTAACTGATGAAGAGGGATTACAAGATACGCAAAGTGTGTATTTTAAATTAGTTGCAGTTACGCCAACCCTTGATGAAACGAAAGACACCGATGGCGATTTGCTCAATGATGCATTAGAAGGGTTTGCTGATGATGATGGTGACGGTATTGCCAATTACTTAGATCCAATTGATAGTCAGTGTAACGTTCTACCAACTCAACAAAATGAGTGGCGTACTGGATTAATAGAAGTAGAAGCAGGTGTGTGTATGTCGTTAGGCAGCGCCAGTTTAGGGGCTGCCAGTGCGCGACTGAATGAAGAGCTGATCGCAAGCTCAGCGCATTTAAGCTTAGACACTGGCATGAAGAACCAAGGGGGGGTTTTCGATTTCGTTGTGACTACTGCCAGTGGGATGTCGAGTGTTAAGGTTGTGTTACCTCAACAGGCTGCAATACCTGCTAATGCACAGTATCGTAAATTTTTGCCAGAGCAAGGGTGGATCACCTTTGTTGAAGAAAATGGCAATGAATTGCACTCTGCTATGGGGCAACAAGGTCATTGTCCTGCCATTGATGCTCCGAGCTGGCAAGCTGGCTTAATCGAAGGGGCTTGGTGTGTACGTTTGACACTAGTAGATGGTGGTCAATATGATGCAGACGGTATAAAGAACGGCAAAATTGTCGACCCCGGTGGTGTGAGCGTTGCGGTGAGCGATAATCAGGCACCTGTCGCGGTAGATGATACGCTGGCTATGTCACAAAATAAGCAAGCAGTGGTATCGGTGCTAAATAACGACACAGACGCTGATAATGATGCCTTGTACGTCATTAGTGCGTACGCAGAATTCGGGCGCGTACACATTAACAGTGATTCAACGTTAATGTATGACAGTGCCTTGGACTTTGTTGGGACTGATAGGATTACTTACACCATCAGTGATGGTAAAGGTGAGACTGCCAGTGCGCATGTGACAGTGACAATATCTGCCGCGGTGAATGAAGAAAATCACGCGCCAATTGCACACAATGATAGCGCGACGGTGTTTAATGATGAAAGCAGTGTGATTGATGTATTAAAAAATGACACAGACCCCAATAATGACGCGTTATCTTTGTTAAGTGCTGTAGCCAGTTCAGGCGCAGTATCAATCGAGGCTGAGCAATTAGTGTATCAGCCTGTTGCGGGCAGCGAAGGCCAAGTGACGATTAGTTACATTGTTGCTGACGAACACGGTATGCAAAGCACAGGTAATGTTGAAGTGACGGTTAAAGCCAGAGCGGCAGTAGAGCCTAATAATGGAACGCAATCGTCTAGCGGCGGCAGTGTCCCAGTGTTTATATACTTGTTGTTAGTACCTGCATTGATGCGACGAGTAAGACGCTAACCAAAACATAAGTTATTAAATATAAACCCTTATTAGGATCAACTAATAAGGGTTTTTTTATGTGTAGAATGCCTTTGTATGCGCAGCGTAAAGCCCCGCCAACGGGCAAGATGAAATGGAGTACTCACCTCATACTCCGTCTTTCTGACGCAGGTCAGAATCTATTGTGTTTAGGAAGAGGCTAAATGACGTGTAGCTGAATTTACATGCGGACCCTGAAACCAGTTCAGGGAGACGAAGTTGATTGAATTTACTTACCAGCTTTTAGCCTTTGCATGCGTGTCATAAAGCGCCGCCAACGGGTAAGATGAAACGGAATACTCGCTTTATACTCTGTCTTTCTGACGCAGGTCAGGAACCATGGTTTTTATGAAGAGGCTGGGGCTAAATGACGTGTAGCTGAATTGACATATAGACCCTGAAACCAGTTCAGGGAGACGAAATTGGTTTAATTTACTTACCAACGTCTAACCTTTATATGCGCGGCATAAAGCCCCGCCAATGGCTAAGGTGAAACGCAATACTGGCCCCACACTCCGTCTTTCTGACGAAGGTCAGGATCCATGGTTTTTAGGAAGAGGCTGGGGCTAAATGACGTGTAGCTGAATTGACTTATGGACCCTGAAACCAGTTCATGGAGACGAAGGGTTGAATTTACTTAGTAACTGTTAGTTTTTATATGCACGGCATAAAGCCCCGCCAACGGGTAAGACTAAATGGCATGTTCCCGTCATGTTCCGTCTTTCTGACGCAAGTCAGAATCCATAGTGTTTAGAAAGATAGGTCATGGGACTAAATGACATGTAGCTGAATTGACGTATGGACCCTGAATCAAGTTCAGGAAGACGAAATTGGTTTAATTTACTTACTAACGCCTAACCTTTATATGCGTGGCATAAAGCCCCGCGAACGGCTGAGATGAAACGCAATACTGGCCTCATACTCCGTCTTTCTGACGAAGGTCAGGATCCATGGTTTTTAGGAAGAGGCTGGGGCTAAATGACGTGTAGCTGAATTGACGTATGGACCCTGAATCAAGTTCAGGGAGACGAAATTGGTTTAATTTACTTACCAACGTCTAACCTTTATATGCGCGGCATAAAGCTCCGCCAACGGGTAAGACTAAATGGCATGTTCCCGTCATGTTCCGTCTTTCTGACGCAAATCAGAATCCATAGTGTTTAGAAAGATAGGTCATGGGGCTAAATGACGTGTAGCTGAATTGACGTATGGACCCTGAATCAAGTTCAGGGAGACGAAATTGGTTTAATTTACTTACCAACGTCTAACCTTTATATGCGTGGTATAGAGCTCCGCCAACGGCTGAGATGAAACGCAATATCGGCCCCATACTCCGTCTTTCTGACGAAGGTCAGAATCCATTTTAGTATTGAGCGTGTAGTTAAAAGCGCATTTAAAATCATTGATGGTGCAGTTGTGTTTTTCATGTCATTATTTGTACGAACAGATGTAAAAATACCCTTTTATTTTTCGCTCTTTAAAAAAGCATTTAAAAACAATAACCTATATTTTCTTGGTTTTTACAAGGTAAAAATAGGTATATTGGTGTTAAGCTTCTGATTTTAATTGGTTTAAGATAAATTGGTCATTGTTCACTGCCGCACAGGCAGCTTAGGTGACACTTCGCCACTTTTTACTGATTGACTTAAAGTTCACTGCCGCACAGGCAGCTTAGGTGATGAGTGACCGAAACGAAGTTTCGCAGCACGAAGAAGTGAGGTCATGGATGACCGATGTAACCCCGCTCCAAGGACGGATTTAAAACGATGAGGTTAATTTTATCTATTCACAGCCGCACAGGCAGCTTAGGTGGTGGCAGGTTTTTTGTTCCAGACAAAACCTAAGTACCTGCATCCATGCAGGCAACGATCAATGTAACCCAGCTCCACGGATAGATTGCTCGCACTCTAGCGGCTATTGTGTGGACCCTGAATCAAGTTCAGGGAGACACAGGTTTAGTATATTTGTTTTTAAATGAACTCTGAATTTTGGGATTACTTGCAATACTCGCCTTATACACCGTCTTTCTGACGCAGGTCAGAATCCATTATTTCATAGGCCTGTTTTTGATTGATGATCTTTAGACCCTGAAACCAGTTCAGGGAGACAAAGGTTTAGTATATTTGTTTTTAAATGAACTCTGAATTTTGGGATTACTTGCAATACTCGCCTTATACACCGTCTTTCTGACGCAGGTCAGAATCCATTATTTTTAGTAAGACTATAGAGCTAAATCACTTGTATTTGAATGACATATAGACCCTGAAAAAAGTGAAAGTGGTGAGATAGGTATGTTTACTGTGGGGAGTAAAGCTTTAGTTGTGAAGTTATAACACGCTGGTTTAAAAGACTATACCAGTAAAATTACCTACTTCGGGTAAAGGTAACTAAAACAAAAAGATTGTATTGTTACATTGTAACAATTACCATAAGTGCAATAATATAACATACTAAAACCCTCAACTATGAAAAAACAATTACCTGCTTTAATATCTAGCTTACTCTGTTCTGGTGCCGCTTTTGCTAACACTGGGCAAGAGATTGAATCAATAGAAGTACTTAGCCATAAACAAGCTTATCGCGGTAATGTTGCGATTGCTGACTTACCTCAGTCAGTTTCAGTGGTGACCGCTGAGCAATTAGATGATCTTGGTGTAAATAACTTTCAACATGCCCTAAATCAAGTTAGTGCAATTTCAACACAAAACAATTTTGGCGGCTTGTGGGAAAGCTTTGCGATACGGGGCTTTGCAGGCGATGAAAACTTACCTTCGGCCTATCTGATCAATGGCTTTAGTGCCGGTCGTGGCTATAGCGGCTTGCGTGATGTGTCTAATATTCAAGCGGTAGAGGTGTTAAAAGGACCGGGTTCTGCGTTGTATGGCCGCAGTGAGCCTGGTGGTACCATTAATGTGATCACCAAAAAGCCACAGTTTGAGCAAAGTGGTTACGTGCAGCTTTCACTCGGTGAATATGACTACAAGCGGGTGGAAGGTGATTATACTAATTCTATTAATAGTACTGCGGCGTTTAGGGTAAATGGTGCTGTAGAAAAGTCGCAGAGTTACCGTGATACCATTGAAACTGACAAGGTTGCATTCACCCCGTCAATTTTAATCAACCTCAGTGATGCAACGCAGCTTACCTACGAGCTAGAGTATGCAAATCAAGCCATACCTTTTGATCGCGGAGTGCCTGTTTTACCCGGTTTAGACTTACCAGAAAGCCGATTTTTAGGTGAGCCCAATGATGGTGCCATGAATGTCGATGCAATGGGTCATCAATTAGAGTTGTCACATCAGTTAAATGATGACTGGTCTATCAGCGGTGGTGTGGGTATTCGGGAGTCATCATTAGAAGGGTATTCATCTGATACTGAACTGTCTCCGGGCCGTCAATTACTTTATGTTGATGGTGAAACCGTGAGTCGCCAACGCCGCTACAGAGATTATGATGCCACAGATTTATCAGCAAGGGCTGAGCTTAGTGGAACATTTGCAGCGATGGGATTGACGCACAATGTGATGTTTGGCGCAGATATCTATGACTATAAATTAGAGACGCATCAACAGCGTTATCGAGTCGCTTGGGGCGCGGGTGACACAACGTATAGCGTGAATGTATTTAACCCTGTGTATGGTCAAACTGCGCCTGAGCTAGCACCGACAGCTGATAATGTTGAGAAGCAAAAAGCATGGGGTATGTACTTTCAGGATCAGGTTAAACTAAATAAAAACTTGCAGGTGCTGGTTGGTGCTCGATTCGATCGTTTCGAACAAACAATAGAAAATAAGCTTTCGGGTGCAGATGCTGAGCACACAGAATCAGAGTTTAGCCCACGAGTGGGCGCTGTTTATACCTTTGATAATAGCGTTGATTGGTATGCCAGTTATTCAGCTGGGTTTAGGCCAAATTCAGGTGCTGATCACTCAGGAAACACCTTTGAGCCTGAAAACAGTAAGTCATTCGAAACCGGCGTAAAATGGCTACAAGATAGTGATGATTTTGCCCTGACAATGGCTCTTTTTCGCTCGACAAAATCGAATATTCTTACGGCCGATCCGGTTAACTCTGGTTTTAGTGCGGCATTAGGTGAAGCCCAAAGTACAGGTGTTGAGGTTGATTTTTCATGGGAACTCACTGAGCAGACTAACTTGAGCAGCAGCTACACTTACGTTGATGCGCATACCGTCAATGACATGGTTAATACCGACTGGGGCGTCGCAATTCCTGCCAACAGCCAATTGATCAATGTGCCAGAGCACAGTTTGAATATGGTACTGCGCCATTACACGCAAGTTATGGGGTATAGCGTTGATTTTGGTGTGAACTTACAATATGTCGGCACGCGATTGGGTGAAACAATCAACCCAGATTATGAATTACCAGCGTATACGCTAACGCATTTATTTGCCAATATTTCGCTTTCTGATGCTTTTATGTTGCAGTTTAATATTGATAATGCGTTGAATAAAAAGCACTACACCAATTCATACTCTCATTTGTGGACTATGCCAGGGCAACCAGCGCAATTTAGAGCCAGTTTAAAATACCACTTTTAATCGATAATAAGGAGTGGGCGTACTCTGGCTACGCCCATTATTTTATGACGAATAACACCTTGAATAAGCGATTAGTATCTATCGATATTCTGCGAGGCTTAGTGATAGTGATCATGTTAATTGATCACACGCGAGAGCGGTTTTTCTTGCACCACCAAGTAGCAGATCCAATGGATATTGACACGACTGATCCTGCGTTGTTTTTTACGCGGTTACTCGCACACTTTTGTGCGCCTATTTTTGTCTTTTTGACAGGTCTGTCTGCATTTTTATATCAAAATCCAATCAATAAGCCTGCACGTAATGTGCAAAGCTTTTTGTTGAAACGCGGTGCATTTTTAGTGTTGCTAGAAGTAACCTTGGTTAACTTTTCATGGTTTGCCGCATATAACACGTTATATTTGCAAGTAATGTGGGCGATTGGTGTGAGTATGATCGCGTTAGCTGCTTTAAGCTATTTACCAAGACTGTGGTTACTTGGATTGGGGCTGGCTATTGTATTTGGGCATAATGCGTTGTCGCCGGTAACGTTTTTAGCCAATGAAACAGGATATACGCTTTGGACCATATTACATGATAGGGGCTACCTTATTAGTGATGGGCTGGTTAAAGTGAAAGCCTCTTACCCCGTACTTCCTTGGATTGGGGTTATTATATTGGGGTATGTCTGTGGCCCATTATTTACTCAATCAGTAGCGGCTGCCGTAAGGCAAAAAGCCTTAGTGGTTGGCGGTATTGCGTGCTTAGTGACACTGTGCATTTTAAGGTCTCTTAATTTGTATGGGGAATCTCTCGACTTTGCAGTACAAAACACCTTAGTACTGTCTATTATGTCATTTTTGAATTACACCAAGTACCCGCCATCATTACCCTTTTTATTGTTTACGCTGGGTATCGGAGCGCTGATGTTAGCGTATTTTGAAAATGCACAAAGTAAAGTCAGTAATGTATTGCGTACATTTGGTTCTGTGCCATTGTTTTTTTATATTGTGCACTTATATGTATTGCTCGTGACGTACTTTGTCTTGCTACACCTATTTGGCCCAACCCCGGGTCTTGCTGGCGTTGCCGGATTTGAACTAGGGTTTTCTCACCTTGTGTGGATATGGCTCACAGCAGCGGTGCTGACAGGACTGCTTTATAAGCCTTGTAAAATGTTTTCTGATTTTAAGCATAGCAGTACTACGTGGTGGGTTAAGTACCTGTAAAATATATAACCCGTGTACGGCGTTAATTAAAGTATAATTTCATAAAGCAAAACCCTTATTAGGATTGACTAATAGGGGTTTTTTTATGTTTAGAGCTGGGCTTTTTCAATCTACATATTGACCCTGAAACAAGTTCAGGGAGACACAGTTGATTGAATTTTCTTAGTAACTATTAGCTTTTATATGCGCGGCGTAAAGCCCCGCCAACGGCTAAGATGAAACGCAATACTGGCCCCATACTCCGTCTTTCTGACGAAGGTCAGAATCCATTTTAGTATTGAGTGTGTCGTTAAATGTGCAATGAAATCATTGATGGTGCAGTTTCAGTTTTCATGTCATTATTTGTACGGACAGATGTAAAAATACCCTTTGATTTTTCGCTCTTTAAAAAAGCATTTAAAAACAATAACCTATATTTCCTTGGTTTTCACAAGGTAAAAATAGGTATATTGGGGTTAAGCTTCTGATTTTAATGGACTTAAGATAAGTTAGTCATTGTTCACTGCCGCACAGGCAGCTTAGAAATGCTTGAGGGATAGCTCCTGCTTGAGGGATAGGTTCACTGCCGCACAGGCAGCTTAGAAATGCAAGACCCGCCATACCGTCCAGTGCATCGCGTTCACTGCCGCACAGGCAGCTTAGAAAACAAAAAAGAAATGCTAAAAAGGGTTACGTTTGTTCACTGCCGCACAGGCAGCTTAGAAAACTTAGATGACCCGCTAAGACTTCCAAAAAGGGTTCACTGCCGCACAGGCAGCTTAGAAATTCAACTTGTACCATTTTTGGACCTGACACCAGTTCACTGCCGCACAGGCAGCTTAGAAATTCATTAGATAACCCCTTTTGCGACGAGCGTTGTTCACTGCCGCACAGGCAGCTTAGAAATGCTTAGAGACGGCCCAACTGAATTTAATTGTGTTCACTGCCGCACAGGCAGCTTAGAAAGTTCGATAAAATCATTATCACGTCTGAAGTACGTTCACTGCCGCACAGGCAGCTTAGAAACTTGCAGACTCTAGTTCAACAACACGCTTTTTGTTCACTGCCGCACAGGCAGCTTAGAAATTCTGGCTATGCGTAAATCATCTCCTTTCAGTGTTCACTGCCGCACAGGCAGCTTAGAAAAACGTATCGACGAACAGCGGTTTGCTTTTGCATGTTCACTGCCGCACAGGCAGCTTAGAAAAATGGCATTCAGCGAGTGTCATTTACAAAAGCGCTCACTGCCGCACAGGCAGCTTAGAAAAACCCGCACATATGCCCATTCATTACTTACCAGTTCACTGCCGCACAGGCAGCTTAGAAATTCATGTTGTATAATTTTTTGCATCTAATTTTGTTCACTGCCGCACAGGCTGTAGTGGATGCTTTGTGGACCCTGAATCAAGTTCAGGGAGACAAAAGTTGAGTATATTTGTTTTTAAATGAACTCTGAATTTGGGGATTACACGCAATACTCGCCTTATACTCCGTCTTTCTGACGCAGGTCAGAATCCATTATTTTTTAGAAAGCAGATGGGTTAAATGACACGTATTTGAATTGTTATGTGGACCATGAATCAAGTTCAGGGAGACGAAGTGTGAAACTTGCCATGTACGCGGCGTAAAGCCCCGCTAGTAGCTAAGATGAAACACCATACTCGCCTTATACACTGTCTTTCTGACGCAGGTCAGAATCCATTATTTTTTAGAAAGCAGATGGGTTAAATGACACGTATTTGAATTGTTATGCGGACCCTGAATCAAGTTCAGGGAGACGAAATGGGTTTAACAACGTCTAGCCTTTATATGCACGGCATAAAGCTCCGCCAACGGGAAAGATGAAACGCAATACTCACCTTATACTCCGTCTTTCTGGCGGAGGTCAGAATCCATTGTTTTACGGGCCCTTTTTTGATTGACGAGCTTAAGATCTTGAAATATCAGGCAAGTAAAAATAAAAAACTGAACAAAGAGCAGGCATACTATGCGTCACAATCTTGTAGGAGTGCATCAATGCAATGTTATGTTGAGGTGTTAAAAGATGCTTTATTACAGCATGCTACCATTGAAAAGGCGCAAGCCAGTCAACGGTTTTTTACCCATGAAGTCAGTTGTATGGGTGTAAATGCTGCAGATATTAAAAAAGTCGTGAGTGAGTTTCATATGGCTCATAAAGGGCTTTGCGCGAATGAGGTATTGGCCATTACTGAGGCTTTGCTCGCACAAGCGCATTATAATGAGGAAGTTCTCACAGCGTTTGGCCTAATCAATAAGTATGTGAAACGGCATTATGACGATAACTTATTAGCGCGATTTGAATACTGGTTAGAACATTACACAACCAATTGGTCTACGGTTGACGATTTGTGTATTAAAACCATTTACTTGTTTTTGTTGTCTCGTCCACATTTAATCGAAAAAACGCAGCATTGGCGTCATTCTGAGGTGAGTTGGTGTCGCCGCGCGAGCAATGTGGTGTGGGTTAAGTTTATTTATAGACCAATCGCAAACGCGGTGTATCGGTTGGATAAAAGCCTCGTGTTTTGCAACTGTGATGTGTTACTTGACGACCCTGATGAGTTTGTGCAAAAAAGCCTTGGATGGCTATTAAAAGTCACGGCTGCACATCATCACGATGCGGTTGTTGAGTATATTGAACATAATAGTGAGCATTTACAACGGGTCACACTACGATATGCGATAGAAAAAATGGCGCCGACCGTGCGAAAGCGTTTACTGGCGCTTTAATATTTATGAGTACATAAACAAATAAGCACAGCTGATGTACTCAAAAGGCGTCGGTGTAATTATAAGTCGAGATAGAGTCTGAGCATATCTTTGTGTTGAATGCCATTTTCAAAAATAGCTTCATCGTAATGGGTAATGAAGTGGTCTTTGATTACGCTGTCGACCCGAAAGCCGAGTTGTTGGTAGTAGCTCAGTTGGTAGCCAAAACTCCCTGTACCAAGTTCAATACGAGTTACCTGCTTCGCTTGCATTTGTTGCAGTGCAAAGGTGAGTAACTCTGAGCCAATGCCTTGTTTCTGATAGTCTGGTTCAACCGATATATTATACACTTGCACGGTGTTGTCAGATATCAACTTAGCAATACACGCAGCCACGATTTGATTGTTTTCTTGATAGACAAAGCACCATGAATCATCTCGGTATTGACGAATGCTTTTTTCACACGGGTCGGCTTCTAATAAAAGTGATATAGGTACGTCATAGCCAGAAACTTCGCTGAATTTCATGGGGTAATTCCTTTCATCAAATTTCACTAAAGATAGTGTTAGTTATTGTTTTTATGTGTTTTGAAACACTAAAAGTGGCATTGAGTCGTGCATCAATGAAAGTTTACATTACCTTAACACGGGGCACATGTACAACGATACATGTGCCCCAAATTTAAAATAGCGGGATATTAACCACCAATATTCTGGGCAGTAACGCGCCAAGAAGGAAAGCTGTAGTATGGCTGAGCGTCGGTCATGCCTGGTTTTTTATAAAGTAACTTAAGATCCCACGATGTGATCCCCCAAAAGTTATTATCTCGGTCAATATCCACTTCTATGTAGTTACCATAAAAATTAAGCTGGTTATTTTCTAAAGTAAATAAGTCTGTGCTACCCATGCCTGGGCCAGTACGATGTTGTGCGACGACATACACTTTATCAGCACCTACGGCAATATTGGTTGGCCAACAGCTGTCATTACAGCCGGTTTCAACGGCTGTCCAGGTGTTATTTGCATATTTAAAGATTTTCTTCGAGTCAGTGACAGCCCACACATGGCCTTCAGAGGAGACATCAATTTTGCTGATCTGTTCATTGGCAATACTAATGTAGCCGTCAAAACTATTGGTTTGTTGGTTATATTGCTTCAACGTACCATCACCCGTAACACAATATGCATTCTCAAGTGTGTGAGAGCTAATATCTTTGGCTTGCCAACACCCTGACACATTTTGCCAGCCTTGTGCGCTATCACGATAAGCGTTGCCACTGTCACTGATCACAAACGATGAAAATTCATCGTATGCATATCCAGCGCCTTGGCTGATATTTGGTTTGTAGTGAAAATAACTACCAGAAATAGCCACTGCTTTTTGGCCATACGGTAATGCTTTACTAAACCAGCCATCGAAAGAATCAAACTTATTTTTGTGTGGGACACCATTGGTATCAATCACCCAGCGTACTGCGGAATTGGCGTGCCCTTCTGCGTATGTCGGTAAGCTAAAAGTCAGTGCAGTACAGGCGCTTACAAGAAGCGCAACATTACTTAATTTCATTATAAATTATCCTTTTACATGGTATGTCCCCAGAATTGGGTGGTTGAAACTTAATCAATCCGAAGGTGTTTGGCAATCTTAAATGTTTAATTTAAGTAGTTATTTAGTTAACTGGATTGCTTTGTATTGATACTACGTAGGTTTGTATTAAGTTTTTGAGCGCGGGACAGCCAGTGAGTCTGTATTTATTCGCATCAAAGTGTGAGCGCTATACTAGATATACATCGCTTATTTTCGTTAAAAATTGCAGAATAGGCGCGGCTTTTTGTGGATTGATAGCGTCAGAGTGTGGTGCTGAAAACTGTTGACTGTCATTGTCAAAATAATGCCCAGTAGCATTATTGAACCGGTCAGTGAGGGAAGCTTCAACAAGAATATTTGCACCAATTTCAATATCATTACCTTGTACCCCAAATCCTTCATTGACCATTTTGCTATTGAGCATGGAACCCGGATTTACAGCCACAACCATAGGCCCCGTGGTTGCACACTCTACACCGATAAAATGTGACCAACATGTCAGTGCTAATTTACTTTGTGCATAAGCGCTCATATCATCGAGCTGCACTTTACCTTGCATAGCTGCCATCTCCACAGGCGCTTGCGCCGCTGATGACAAGTTAACAACACGGCTTGTATTACAAAATAATGGAGTAAGCCCTTTCATTAATAAATACGGCGCGATGGTATTGACCATAAAGCGCACATCGAGCCCTGAATTTGTTTGCTGTTGTACTATTTTAAAGACACCTGCATTATTAATGAGCACATCTAACGTATTGTGTTGTTGCGTGACGGCTTGAATAAGCTTTGTGATGTCATCAAACTTTGAAAGATCAGCAATATAGCACTCGATTTCGGCAGCATTTGGTTCTGACAATAATTGTTGTTTTATGGTCGCCAGCTTTTCTGAATTTCGACCATGAATAAGTAAATAGTGTCCTTGACTGGCAAGTTGCTTGGCTGTTGCTAACCCTATCCCGTCAGTAGCACCGGTAATGAGTATTTTCTTTTTCATGACGCTTATTCCTAATTTAGGTTTTTTTGAGAAGCAATGGGGTTGTTTTCGACGCAATCATTGCGGTATTTCCGTGCGTTTTACACAGTACAGTTGCTAGGCATATTGATAGCATAATTGGAGAGTAATCGAATGATAATCGTATATTTAAGTGAAACACTTTATAGATATTATTGATAATTTGGATTTGGCTACCCATTCCTTAGAAACAAAGTGATTCTCAATGGTTTCTATAAACTGATTATACAGCTTAGCTACTAATACTTTGCTATCGCGACTGATAGGCTAACTTGACTGGAATTAATAAGGTAATTGGAGCGAAGCAATGACACAGAGTAACTATACAACTTTTACAACTAAGATAACCGACGCCGTCTTAACGGTGACATTTGATCATGGCCCCGTTAATATTCAAGGGATCGCGATGTTAGATGACCTGAGTAAATTAGCGGATGAATTAGAACAAGACATAATGATTAAAGTGGTGGTGTTTCAATCAGCGCATCCAGACATATTTATTGCCCATGCCGACACTGGGTTTTTAAAAGATATGTCGACGCAAGCGGTGAGTCGTGACGAGGTGCAGCTACTTTATTTACAAACTGTGTTGCAGCGCATTAGCGAGTTACCGCAAGCCACCATTGCAAAAGTAGAAGGCTTTGCGCGAGGAGGCGGTCATGAGTTTATGTTGGCGTGTGATATGCGCTTTGCTTTAAGAGGTAAAGCAAAGTTTATGCAAATGGAAGTGGGTATGGGGATATTACCTTGTGGCGGTGGCGCATCTCGTATGGCAAGACAAGTCGGCTTAGGCCGAGCATTGGAAATTATCCTCAGTGCCCGTGATTTTGGTGCTGATGAGGCTGAGCAATATGGCACCATCAACAAGGCGCTTAATGAAGATGAAATTGGGCCTTATGTTCATGCACTTGCCCATCGTATTAGCCAGTTTCCTAGTGAGTCTATTACTGCGTGTAAGCGTGCGGTTTATGCCTCAATTGATTTACCAATACAAGAGGCTTTGCGAGAAGAAGCTTATCAGTTGTATCAAGCATTAAGTAAAACCCCTGCGCAGGTGCGCTTTCAATATGCAGATGATAATGGAGCGCAAAATGACATGGATAACCAGCACAATTGGGAACAATTGGTGATGGATATTCAATCTGTAGGCTAATATCACTGATATGTCACAAAACACAGTAGTGCCTGCTAATTAAACACTACTGTGTGATCATCGAAAAGTTCGATTAGTAGACAGTAAAGTAACTCACATTTACTTCACCTTCGTGGTACAAGGCGTTGAGCTGGTGGTAGTGCACTTGCATAGAGAGCTTGGCATAGTCGGTTTGCAATGACATTCCTCCAGTATCTCTTGGGATTGAATACATGCAGTGTGTTTCACTGTAAAAATAGTGAGGTTCACTCGGTTGCGTAAAATAGTTGACTTGATTTTCTGAGCAATTTTGTAATACATAACCTGCATTGGCGAGCTGTTGTTGCACCGCTTGGACTTGTCGACCATATTCCAATACTTCGGCGGTGGTATAATAACCAGACGCCAAATCTACATTTGTTGCCATAGATGACAAACTAATCAAACAAGCTACCGTTGCACACGTTGCAGTTACTCGATTTTTCACAAAAAATATCCTTCTAAATTATATTACGTGAAGGCCAGGTAACATTGAAATAATGTTAATTACTGGCGCTAGCTATTAGACGACTCATATATTAAAGTTTTCTTAAATCATGGCTTAAAGTTAAAACTCTAACTTCGTGTTTTTGTAACTAATGTAGTGCAGTTGTAAATAGTTATGTGCAATTTGATATGGCTTATTTATATCTTTTCTATTGTATTATTTTACTTTCACCTGTAAATTCCGTCGCTTTTTTAAAGTCAAAATTGGCTGATATTGACGCGATAAGGAACGTAAAAATGATTGATTATTCAGTATTACCTATGTTTTTAGCTGCCTGTTTTATCTTGGTGATCTCACCTGGGCCTGATCTGTTGCTGATTGGTAGTTATTCATCAAAACAAGGCGTTAAAAGTGGCGCGGCGATTACATTGGGTATTTTTGTGGCTGGCATACTACAAACCTTGTTTGTCGCATTTGGTTTAGCTAAGTTGCTTACGATAATACCTATGTTGTCTGTTGCGCTTAAATTAATGGGGGCGTTATACTTTTTGTGGCTAGGGCTCAAGTTAATACAGCAATGGTATGCACATGGAGAGGCAAGTGCAGCCCCTTTACAATCAGTAAATAAAAGCGGTGCGCAACTTTTCTTAATAGGCATGTTGAATAACCTTTTAAACCCTAAAGCACTGCTTTTCTTCGCGTTATTTTTGCCACAATTTACACACAATGGGGCCGATATATTCTTACAGATTTTGACATTAGGATTTATATTAATTTTTGTTGCGCTGCTGATCAACTTGGCTTTAAGTGTTGTATTTAGCATCGCGGGGAAGAAACTGGCTAATAAGTTTAAAATCGGCCGATATGTTGATGGCATACTCGGATTGCTTTTCATTACATTAGCGGGCCGCTTGGCATTTAGTAGTGAGCAAGGTGTATAAACTGGAAAGGGGCTTTACAGTGTGCAGATAGACACAAATTTGTGGCAGCTTTATTGTGACGTATATTTTTCCTCACATAGTGAAAACACAAATATATTAGGTTTAACTGATGGGGTAAAAGGTGCGATTATCTCTGTTTGGAATCCATTTGGGAAAACGCTTACTCTCCAACAAAATGTGTTGTTTTCACGTAAGGTGCTTACATACTTAAACAGTAAAGCAATACCCTATTTTTTGTTATGGGGTGGCTCAAAAGACATGGCTTATAGAGAGTTAAGTGTGTTTGTTCGTGTAGATAGGGCACGTGCCTGTCAGCTTGCTCAGCAATTTAAGCAATTGGCCTATTATTATGTTGATAATGGCATATTGATGCTTATCAATAGTCATAACAGGCAACAGCGAACAGCTGTAGGGGGGTTACATCGACGTGTTTTAAAAGTGTCAGGTTCACATAAGTGGCGCGATGCTCTTACTGCGGGCAATTTAGCCATCGCTAAATCATAAATGTTAAAGGCATACGTGTTAAGGAAGTAATTAATGATAAGAACAATGACCAAAGCGGATTTCATTGCGTTCTGGCCCACATTTGAAGCGGTTATTTTAGCTCAAGAAACTTACGCATTTGACCCAAATATGACCTGTGAACAGGCTTATATTATGTGGTGTGAGAGTGCATTAGCCAGCTATGTATATGAAGAAAATAGTAAGATATTGGGCTCGTATTATTTAAAAGCCAATGGCATGGGCCCAAGCAGTCATATTAGTAATTGTGGCTATATGGTCAGTGAACTTGCCAGAGGCAAAGGCATTGCCAGTGCTCTATGTGAGCATTCACAACACATTGCCATTGAACTGGGTTTTACCGCGATGCAGTATAACAGTGTGGTGTCGTCAAATGAGGTGGCGATTAAGCTATGGGAAAAACTGGGATATAAAATAATAGGCACTATTCCACAGGCATATCGTCATGGAACGTTAGGTTACATTGACAGTTACATTATGCATAAGCAGTTGGTACCACCTACTTTCACACGTTAATGAGTAGGTTGTAACAAAGGTTTTTTTTATATGGACCGTTGTGGTTATTTGTTATGGAATAGTACACTGCGGCTCATGCACCCTGAGTTTTTTATAAAAGTCTGGGTAATGGTGAATATAGCGCTTGGGGGGAACGAGCCTTTCTAGCCTTGAGCTACCGTTTTGATTGGTTCACTTTCTAGGGTGAATAAACGGTTGATACCACGCTCGGTTCACAGGGGGTCTCATGATCTGGGTGGTTTTACCTTTTACTCAGTTTAAGGCTTACTTGTAGGTTAATAATGCTTGAATATGCTCCGCAAGTTTTGCATTAGTGCTATTTCATAAGCTCGTCTAAACTAATGAGATGTATATTAAAATGAGATGGTTAGAATGCGGTTAAAAGTACGTTTGGCTGCGGTGTTGCTTGTGACTTCTTTACTGCCGCTATTGGTCGTATTTGTACTAAGTGTAACGCATAGTACAGAGCAATCACGAAGCCTAAGTATTCAAGGGACGCTCGCACAAGTTAGCAATGCTGCGGCATTGTTTGAACGTTACTTTAGTAATAGAAAAGCTGAAATTGCGCTTATGGCGCGTGACCCCAGAGTGCAAAGCATGGACTTTGTTACCATGAGGCCATTTTTAATAGATGAAAAAAATCGGCAAAATAATGTTTATGAAAAATTTATAGTCGGAACAAAAGATGGCAGCTTTCACAATACCGAAGGAGGTAATCCTCATCAACAAATGAAGCGCACTTTTGATGATACTCAACCTTTTTCAGTACAAAAAACCATTAAAAAACGAGACTATTGGCGAACGACGGTTGGTGACAATGTCGGTAATAGGGCAATCACATTTGTGTCTGATCCGATGATTTCTTACACCACAGGGGTAAGGCAAATCGTGGTCAGCGCAAGCATACTAAATGATAAGAAAAAGGTGGTTGGGCTGCTTGGCGGTAGCATTCCTTGGCGTGAAATTGATCGACTAGTATCAAGGGTACAAAACAAGGTGATGACTTTATTTAGTGAAGATGCGCGCTTAATGTTGGTGTCGCATTATGGCTATTATATGTATCACTGGGACCCTACTAAAGTGATCCAGCTTAAAAAGCAAAATGATACTTGGGTGCTTAATGAAATTGGCGAAAAGGTATCTGTAAGACTAAAAATAAACGAAGAAAAAAATGAAGCGGTTCGTGCCCTAGGAGTCAAAATGTTAGCAGGGCATACGGGGTTCACTGAGCTAAAGGATGCCGATACTGACCAA
Organism: Pseudoalteromonas sp. MSK9-3; assembly: GCF_003590335.1. GTDB lineage: Bacteria > Pseudomonadota > Gammaproteobacteria > Enterobacterales > Alteromonadaceae > Pseudoalteromonas. Next base: position 75,971 of record NZ_MIET01000042.1, read on the forward strand.
TTGCAACATGTATTTTTTGCACCGATCCCGTCAACCGGATACAGCATTGCCGTTGTGGTCCCCAATCACGTGATGTTTGAACCGGTGGAGTCATTAAAACAACTGCTGTGGGGCACATTTGTGGTGGTGCTGATTTTGGTTATTGCACTTGCGGTTAAACTTACAGCGCACTTTTATGCACCGATACATAGTTTAACAAAAGCGGCGAAAGCCCTTTCTAATGGCGACTTTACCTATAAGATCATGAGCCACCGTAAAGACGAGCTTGGTGAACTCAGCCAGGCATTTGTCAAAATGCGTGATCAAGTTTATGTGCGAGAAAGTGAACTAGAAAAACACGTCAAAGAACGCACGCAGGCACTAGAGCATGCCACTGATCAAGCTCAACATGCGGTTCAGGTAAAAAGCCGATTTTTAGCCAATATGAGCCATGAGATCCGCACGCCATTAAATGGCCTGCTTGGTATGCTCGAATTATTACAATTACAGTCTAAATTAGATGCGGAGCAAGCAAAGTTAATTACGATGGGTGCCAGCGCGGGGCAGCACTTATTGTCGCTGGTGAATGATATTTTAGACATTTCAAAGCTAGAAGAAGGGCAAGTTGAACTCGTTATAGAAGACTTCTTAGTGTCGGAGCTGCTAGACGATGTACTTGTGATGTTACAGCCGCTGGCGACACGAAAGTCTCTGGAGCTTATTGTCCATTGTGACGATGCAGTCCCTACTGCGATAAAAACGGATAAAGTGCGATTGAAGCAAGTGTTAGTTAATTTAATGAGCAATGCGATTAAATTTACATCACGAGGGAGTGTAAAAGTCATTATTTCAGCTCGACCAGAACAGCAACAGCACCGAGTATTTTTTAATGTGATTGATACCGGCATTGGTATAAAAGCTGCGCAGTTAGATAATATATTTTTACCCTTTCAACAAGCAGATGATAGTACGACAAGGGAGTATGGCGGCACAGGGTTGGGGCTCAGTATTTGTCGAGAGTTGGCGACCTTATTAGGTGGCACGATTGAAATAAGCTCTGAATATACCGAAGGGACGCATGCGACGTTCGATATTTTAGTCTTTGAAGGTGATGCGAAAGATGAGTCAATTGGCTTAGCCGAAGCGCAATCTCTTTTATCTGGCAAGGTGTTGGTTGCTGAAGATAACCCCATTAATCAAATGGTGATCAGCGCGATGTTAAACAAGTTAGGTATGGATGTAACTATCGCTGATGATGGTGTGTTAGCGCTAGAGGAACTCAGTTTAGCGTCTTATGATGTTGTGTTAATGGATATGCATATGCCGAATATGGATGGTGTTGAGGCGACTAAACAGATCCGCCGTGATGCACGTTGGGGGAATTTGCCAATCATTGCGACCACTGCCAATGTTTTACCACAAGACATCGCATTATGTTTTAGTGCAGGGATGGATGATCACCTTGCAAAGCCACTGCAAATGGCACAGTTACGACGTGCATTAGTGCGTTGGTTACCTAACAAAGCTTAGTTCCTAAAATGGTTTTTATTACTTAAATTAATGTAATATATAAGGATTAATAATTTGCATAACGCAAATGCTCATTAAGGAATGACCATGAGTATACGAATTTTACAAGGGCTTGGAGTGTTAGCTCTGCTGCTATTTTTGCTAAATAGACCGACTGTTTTTTCGCCCTTGGGTACTTATAGCACAGTAACACCACTTGAAAACAAGGCGGTGGGAACTGATAAAATATTGGGGGTTGATGTATCACATCAACAGGGGGAGATCGACTGGCAGCAAGTAGCTAAAGCGGGCGTGTCATTTGCGTATTTAAAAGCAACCGATGGTATTACCTATCAAGATCCTGCTTTTTTAACCTATGCTACATCGATAGCGCGCACGACTATGCTCGTTGGGGCTTATCATTTTTTTGAAGCAGAAGACGACCCTATTGCTCAAGCTGAAAACTTCATCAAGCACGTTAAGTCCGTCAATATGTCATTGACGCCCATGGTCGATGTGGAAGTGACCAAAGGCCAAACCCCGCAGACGATCGCATCACGGTTACAAGTATTCCTACAATACATAAATGCATCTTTAGGCTGTAAGCCGATTATTTATAGCTCTCGTAATTTTTGGTCTGCTGATATTGGTCCCGCTTTTAATAGTTACTCTTTTTGGTTAGCTGAATACAATCCAGAGTTAACCTTACCCAAAGACATAAAAAATGTGGTGATGTGGCAATATTCTGATAAAGGTCAGATAGCTGGGGTGAGTCAGGCAGTAGATTTAGATAAGGCGATCAATGCGCCACAAGGATTGGAGTTACTAAAATGCAAGTACTAGGCAAAAACATCTCCATAGAGCGGGTAATTTATAACGATCATGGGCTTGCCAATAAATGGCTTTTTTTGGCATTGGCTGCAGTGTGTGCACTCTTGCTTGTTTTAAATATACAAGGTGAAGTAAACCTAAAAACACTTGCACATCAACCTACCTCTTTATATCAACATAACATTCACTATTTAACCAAGATTGAAGACACGCTTATATCAGACTTCGGGCAATTAAATACTTTAACGACGCAGCTCAATAGCAGAGTGAGTACCCCAGACAACAATGTGATATGGAGTAAAGATGTCGCTGTAATTTATCAGGAGTTTGTCACTATTTTAACGGCGGGAAGTCACTATGCTTTGTCGGCAGTTGCTATTGTTGGCGCTTTGCAAATAGTGAATTACCTTAGTGACTGGTTAGCGCCAGTTATTTTTAATGTGTTATTAGCTTATATGTCGATATGGAGCTTACTTGTGGCGCTAAAGCGTGAGTTATTATATCAAACTGCATTACTGTGGCTTGGCAAAGTGTTAATTGGGGTTTGGTTATGTCTTTATCTGGTGATCCCGTATTCAATTCATGTTAGCTCAGCAATGACGCATGAAATAGAAGCGCATTTTCATCATACCCTTGACCATGATTACTTTACATCAATCAATCACGATATTAGCCAGATAGCACACAGTGTAGAGCTTAAAAGTAATGCGCTTATGAAACAAGGTACTGTAACACAGGGGGCTACAATTCAAGTCGAATCTATGTTTATACCGAAAATAGCACAAGCTCAAATGGAGCGAGGAGCGCAGGTGATAATGACTGCTTTGGCGCATAAAGTGATTTCATTGTTGCTGGTGCCTCTAAGTATTGGCTTTTTTCTGTATATGGTTTTTCGCCGTCTATTACGAGGGATGGCCCGTCAAGAGGTGCGGTCAACGCCTGTGTGTAGAGATCCAATACCTGTTATGCCTTGAAAGTGATCCTGTTAGAGCGGGTGATGCTCTGTTTTTAGCGATATAGCTTATTTGGCTGTTCAATAATATCTACAGATAAAAGATAGAGCTGGCGCGTAATCTCGCTGCACAATCTGTTGAGTTAGGCGCTATTATGAAACTAATTTAAGCATCAAATGAACAATGGGTATACATATACTTAGTGTCAATAACTGTGGCGATCGCGGTAAGTGAGACCACTTGTCTAATCACAGAGTTACATGATTAACTGTTTTGCCACCTTTATTTGGTTTTCGAGGTTGTAAGCCATAATACGGTCAAAGTTAATGGGGTTAGCGTTAGAATCTCCTCCAATGTAAGTTATTTTATTCCCATTGTGTAAACATTTAACGCCCTCTAGTATAGCCTTTTTGATACAACCGTTTTGTTATAATTTGATGCTACTATTAATCCGTTTTTGAAAGTGAAGAGTATAGACTGAGGTCATGACATATTTTAAATGAGTCTAAAATGCGACTATTAATCATATTGCTTGCGCTGCTAACGGTTGCGGGTTGTTCAACAAAGTTTGCTTATCGAAACGCAGGGTGGCTTACTTATTGGTATTTAGATGATTATATTTCATTGACTGATGAACAAACGTCGCGTTTTGATGAACGTTTACAGCTTTGGTTAAGCTGGCATAAAGTTGAAGAACTAGACAAATATATTGTTCACCTCAAACAAATAAAAGCAGATGTTCAAGCCGGTAACATGTCTGTGCAGCGTATCGCGTATCACCAAAAAACACTACGCTCACACTGGCATCGTATAAGAAATAAATTAGCTCCAGATTTGGCGAAAATGGCGCCCATGTTGACACAGGAGCAAAGCGAAGCGTTTTTTTCTGAGCTAGCAGCATTCGAATTAGAATCAATTAAAAAGCGGCAAAAATACTCGGAACAAAAGCGTAAACAGCGTTGGCTGAATAAACGTGAAGATGGTTTAGAACGCTGGCTTGGGGATTTAAATGATGCACAAGAAAAAATGATAGCTGCAGTGTATGATAACCAACAGGACACAGGTGACTTAAGGTCTCAATATCGAGCTGACTATCAGCGCCAACTCAAGAGGTTATTTACTCAGCCTGATAGAGGTAAACAATTTGAAATGAGGTTATTAACGTTATTAACCGAACCTGAGCAAGTTAGAACTGCTGATTTAGATAGGCGTATCAAAGATAATCGGCAGCAAAGTGATCAGTTTTTAGCTGCTGTTTATCAGAGTTTATCTGATAAACAACGCCGCCATTTAGTTGAAGAGTTAGAGGCGCTTATTGACGATTTCACCTCGCTAAAAAGAGAGTAGCTTGATGAATACGAAGCGGTGATGGATATAAAGAAAAGCAGATTTAACGCTTTAACATGGGAATGAAGAATTCAAGATAGCGGGTAGGTTTGTTGTTTATGTGTAGTAGCTCATATCTGGTCTTTCAATTATTGATGAATCGGCTCAAATTTCACCTGACAGGCTGTTATGAGTGAGAAGCAGAGCTTTAATTTGTAGGCGAGGGTTCACCCTTCGCATTGGTTAAAGTTGGCATGTTGTCGCGTTGGCGACGGCAACCAAAGGGCGGCTGCCGCCGACCGCCCTCTGGACTCCCACGGCACCCCCATATCACGCTAAATCTTCAAATAACCAATTGATGTGAACGTAACCGCGATGTATTCGCCTTCCCTGGCGAAATCATCGCTTGGCTCGCATCCATGCGAGCGCATTACTCATCTATTGCTTATTTTCAGGCGTGATACAAGGGGAAAGGGTGGACTTCCCAGCTTTCACTAGACAGTTTCTAACTCAGAAAAATACGCTTCCTCAAACTTAGCTGGTGAAACACCGCCTGTGTGTGAATGGCGTTTTTTTGGATTGTAGAACATTTCTATAAAATTGAATATCTCAGCTTTCGCATCTTCCCTTGTCGAATATATCTTACGCTTAACTATTCGCTTTTTAATCGTCGCAAAAAAGCTTTCAGCAACTGCATTATCGTGACAATTCCCAGCTCGACTCATTGAGGGTACAAGGTTATGTTCTTTCATAAAGGCTAAGTAATCAGCGCTACCATACTGGCTTCCTTGATCACTATGTACCATTACGTCAGCTTTGGGTTGGCGCTGATAAACTGCCATGAGCAATGCTTTAATTACTAAGTGCTTGTCCATGTTTTTATCCATCGACCAGCCTACGATGCGCCTAGAGAATAAATCCATGACAGTTGCTACATACAAGAAGCCTTCATAGGTTCTCACATAAGTAATATCACTTACCCAAGTTTGATTCGGCGCAGGAGGATTAAACTGACGAGCTAGCAAGTTATCTGCAATGCGCGATGTTTTACCGCCTTTAATATGGCGACGTTTATACCCTATTTGCGCTTTGAGTTTATGTTGGCGCATGATCTTAGCTACGCGATTAACACTACATTGCTCACCAGCTTCACGTAAATCTGCGTGTATCCAAGGACTACCGTAAGTGCCACCACTGGCAACGTAAAACTCTCTAATAAGCTTAAGCAAACGATTATCTTCGATTGCTCTGTCACTCAATGGCTTCTTTAACCACGCATAAAAGCCACTGCGGTGTAGCTTAAATAGTTTACACATCGCAACAATAGAAAACTCATTTTGATGCTCACGAATAAAAGCGTACTTTACTCGGGGTTGCTGGCAAAGTACCTTGCGGCCTTTTTTAGAATGTCGCGTTCCTCCGTGACACGTTTTAGCTCGGCCTCAAGTTTGGCGATCTTTAGTTGTTCATCTGATGATTTGGTTTGTTTGGGTTTCTCTGATAACTGGCTTCGCCAGTGATATAACGTTTTGGTACAAATATCTAATCGTTCTGATACTTCAGCAACTGAATAACCACGTTCAGTTATTTGTTTAACTGCTTCTATTTTAAATTCTTGGGTATACCGTTTGCCTTTGCTCATAAAACACCTCTAATTAGAAGTTACAATGTAACTCATTGGGTGTCTAGCAAACTATGGGAAGTCCAAACAGGTGCCACGTCGAACTAAGTAAGGTCTGCTCTGCTCACGAAAGTGAGTAACCAACGAATATCAGCATGAAAACCGACGAAATTACTTGCTTCATCTTATGTATTAACTCGCTCTAATTCGAATTGAGAGATTATGGCTTATAGTTAAGCAGGGATCAGTGTGTTTAACTTGACAGTGGGAGTCATACCAACGCCCGCATTTGCGGTTGGTTTGGAGCGCAGCGGAAAACCAATCCGACAACATGCGCTTGTTAGATTCAGCCTCTACCATGTAGCACAACATTCATAATCTCTTTTACTAAAACTGGTAATTCATATTGCATCCAGTGGAGGAATATTCCTGAAACCATAGTCCCGCCCAATAAAATCAATAGGGTAAAGAATATGATATTACTCCAAGGAGTACAGTACTTGGCGGTTTTTTTAACAATCCAAGTGTCAGGTTTGCCAGAAGATATGCTGTTGCCTGCTACTACGATATGTAGGAGCGACATTGCTATTTGCCAGAATGTAAAAAAAAGAGCACATATACCAAATAAATGAACAGAAAACCAAAGAAGGTCATCTACCAAAAAATATCGCTTCAGGCCAGACCAGCCACTTTGATTGATAATTTGCTCAGCGTATTGAAAGTTCTCTGGTGCATGAACAGGATTAAAGGCGAAGCTTACAGCAACAAAATACATGATCATGAAAGCTACTACATACAGCAGGTATAAAGACCAAGTAACTCCTTTAAATCTACCGTTTACCATTGATCGTAGAACGGCTCCAACCCAAATAGAGAGTAAAAGTATCTCTCCATACAATAGAGAGGTTAAAATTGCTGTCCTGAAGAACCCATATAAGGTAAGGCCAACAAAGACAAATAGGCCGCCTATGAACATGAACAGCTCTGTTTCTTGCTGTACATTTTTTCTTAATTCAGAAGAATTGTTATTTATCGTATTAATGCTGACAGTTTGAGTGATGCTTGTTCCATTCCCTTCATTTATTGAATCGGTAGAAAATAATTTCGCTAGTAGCAACCCTAAAACAGCTCCAAATATTGATGTTGCTATAGCAATATAGATATCTACTTGCTTATTCATTACAACTTCTAACAATTTAACCTCCTATCCATGGGTGATTTTGGAATCTAACGCTCTGCTAAGTGGCTGACAACTCTACCACAAAACTCAAAATAAACACCGTAAACACAATACCCAATTTGAACCAAAAATGCCAAAGGTTGGCAGTCCGTCTTTAGCAGTTTGTTAGCCTTACTTAAACTCAATACTTGTCTTACCCATTACAATACTAGAGAATAAAATAGCATCATCTGTAACCTCATAATCATAAGGGGGATCAACGTGAGCATGACCAATTAAGTGACCTGAAAGTGAATATAACCGGCAATCTAGTTCACACAACTCTAGTATATTGTTATTTAAGCATTCCCATCCCCAGAATAAATCTGGGTAATTAATATCAATTAAGCTTTTGCTTGCTATATTTACAACCGCTGAAACATAGCCTGCACCAACGAATAATATACGCTCATCTTCACCCCAAAACAGCGATGGTTCAACATCTTCAGAAAAATGAGACCAATGTAAGACGATACAAGTAACAGAATTCCCTTCTCTAATTTCAATAATTGTCTTACGGTCAAAATCTTTTTCTTCGGATATCACAATATCCGCACCATTTTCTGGTGTAGTGCTAAAAATAGTTTTAGCTTTTATTGTCGAATTATTAAATAGAAATTCCATACTTTCCTTGTAAGGCTAACGCCCGCATAAGGGGCTGATAATGCTTGGCTATAATGTGAAGCGAAGCGGAACCGAGCCAAGCATTAGCAGTCCCACTACTTAATGCGCTTGTTATGTTTTTACTAAAGCTGGCGATCTCCATTGCCATACAATATCAGGATCACCTTCTTTTTGACCAACTAAAAGTCTTTTATAATCTGCTTCTAAAACATCTCTATTTTTAGAAAGTTCTTCAATATCGACGGGAGATAAAGAAAAGTTACGAATATTGTCCGCTAAAATAAACTTTTCAGGCGATTGGACTTCGATTGATGCAGTATATTCGCCTTCCTTCCAAGGAAACGAGTGCTTATTAAAATTGTATAGCTCTGTCATTTCTTGTTCACGAAGAAAGTCTTCTGCGTTGTATTTATTCTCGGCTTTTAGATATGCGATTTTTTTAACGGCAGTATTCTCATACTCTTTTTTAGATGCGATAAAAGCAACATCTTGAAAGCGAATAAACCGCTCTTCTATTTGAGTTTGATTAAGCTTTATCGCTAAAACTGATTGTTCTTTTTCAAATGGCATTGAACCAGCATCTGGAGTTGTCATTTTACCTACATTTTGTTTTATACCCTGCCATTCAAATACGCGTTCCTCACCACTTTCGTGTTTTAAACGGATTTTTAAATCTGATACAACAATATCTTTATACTCAACAGAAAAAGCTAAATGTAGATTTAAAATTGGCCCCATAGAAGTAAAACCTAGTTCAGCGGAGCGAGAAGTGATTATTCTTACTTTAGGTTTGGTGAAATGATTTTTAATCAAAGTTATCAAATGGGGAGCCCATGCTAACGCTCCCAAGATGGCAATTCCGTCTATAAACTTCAAACTTTACTCCTTACTTCGACAAAAACATAACAATTTAATATCGACCCATTGGGTCGTTTATCTACCGAGCCACGGGTCATTTTTATCATTGTACCAGTTCTATCACAATAACTAACTTGTTGCTAAAGATATATTTTTAAGCATTGTAGATATTATGGAAAGGATAAGAACGACCTAATGGGTCGTTTTCTTGACTATAGGAGAAACACAACAATACTGTATATAAATACAGTAACCTGCTAGAGCTAGCTCAATGAGAACTCGTTCACCATTTTTAAACCACATCGCCGAGTTTATGCTGACTAAGCAATATTCGCTCAGAACCGTTGATACATATCTTAAGTGGATTTCTTCCTATATTCATTTTCATGGCAAGCGACACCCAGCTTCAATGGGCAATAACGAGGTTGTCGAATATCTCGACTACCTTGTACTTAAACGTAATGTGTCGCCTAAAACACAAGCTACTGCGTTAAATGCGCTATCTTTTCTGTATAAGAAAATAATTAAACAGGATTTGTGTCCTAATCTCACATTTGTCAGAAGCAAACGCCAATCTAAGTTGCCAATTGTTATGACCCCTGAGGAGGTTAAACGTCTCATGTCGTTTTTAAGCAAACGATATTATTTAATTTCAGGTTTAATGTATGGGAGCGGCTTACGTGTAATGGAAGCGGTTCAACTACGAGTTCAGGATATTGACTTTGACTACAAGTGCATTCGGATCTGGAATGGAAAAGGGAATAAACATCGGGTGGTTACACTCGCCACAGAACTTATACCTTTGCTAAGAAATCAAATTGCTCAGGCTGATGAATACTTAAAATTAGATTCCCAGAATGAACAATATGCTGGTGTTTGGATGCCAAACGCACTGGCAAGAAAATATCCTAGCGCCAATAAGTTAATTGCTTGGCAGTATCTATTTCCCTCATATAAGCTAAGTGTTGATCCTGAAACTGGCGAGATCCGCCGACATCACTTTCATCAAACAGGAGTACGTAAAGCGGTTAAAGAGGCAGCCAAAAAAGCACAAATCACAAAACCTATAACGCCCCACACTTTTAGACACTCATTTGCTACTCATTTACTACAAAGTGGTGCAGATATCAGAACCGTACAAGCTCAACTTGGTCATTCTGATGTGAAGACAACGCAAATATATACTCATGTTTTACAGCAAGGCGCAAACGGTGTTGTTAGCCCTTTGAGCAAAATTTTCTAGCTTGTTTTGGGGCAGAAAAGATTGATACCTAAATGACTGAAATTGGCACATACACGACTGTCAGGTTTGATTGAGTCCTGCTAATCTCAAAAGGTGCTGTACACTCACAGCACAGGTACTTTCGCTAAACTTTATAGAACCAATACAGTTATGGTTACACCTATTTTTAACTACTTTACATAGTGTTTTTAACTTAACTGGTCGAGAAACAGTTCTTTTTTATTCAATGGTATGTCGATTGTTTTACTATAACCGTAGTTGATTTGCTTCATATTGACTTTATCATGAAGCAAATCATTAGCTATTTTAACACCCGAGCTTATTAAATCGAGGTGCTTTTATAAGCTTTATAAGGCCACTTTGACAAATTTAAGAGTCATTCGGTCGGACTCACCGATTGCGGTATAAACTGCTTTATCTTTGTCTTTTAAAGCTAGGCTCGGGGGCAAAGTCCACACGCCTTTTTCATACTCTTTGGTATCTTTTGGGTTGGCGTTAATTTCAGAGCTAGCAACTAATTTAAAACCAAGCGACTCAACCACGTTAATAAGATCTGACTGTTTCCAGCGTCCTCGATCTGAGGATGCCTTTCGATCGCCTGAATAGCTTTCATCTTCTCTGTGTTGCACTATAGCTAGAACACCTTTGTCTTTTAATATCTGCCATGACTGCTTCAAGCCTAATTCTAATCGACCTTGGTTTTGCCAATGATGTAGAGTACGCGTAATAAAAACAAAATCCAATGACCCCTCATCTACAGGTAACCCTTTAAGAGAAGGCAGCCAAGAACCAATTGCATTATTGCCATACAGCTCAGGCGCATTTTTCACTTTTTCAGGGTATGCTTGCAGAGTTTTCGCCAATTCAGGCCGTCTCCCATAGTATGCGGGGTTATGCTGTAAACCAACATATTTGCCTTTGTCTTTTAGTAAAGGGGCAAGTATATGGGTATACCAGCCTTTACCTGGCGCTATCTCACCGACTTGAGATGTTTCTTTTATGTCAAAAAATCTTAGTACCTCTTCAGGGTTACGATATTTATCGCGTTTTAACTCTTCCATCGTACGGTAAGTATTATTATGCACAGCGTGCCAAATAGCATCTTTCTCCGTTGATGTAGCAGATACGCTTTTCACGTTAAGAGTTGAGAATAACAAAATTATGCCTGCTAAATACGCATGTCTACTCACGTTATATGTCCTTTTTGTGATTTTTAATTATTGGTATATGTTTATTATTACTTACGGGTCGAGAATTTTTCTTTTTCTAAATTTATTTTTCTAAAACAACCATATCTCGGTTTTTATTTTCATTCAATGTTCAAAAGGCTTTAAAACGTGTTTTCATCATTAATTAGTTGTGTGTTGTTAACGCATAATTAATGTCATTTACTAAAGTCTCAATTTAATATAATCATTTCTTTTGCAACCAGTGCCGCTGAGGGTAAAAACATGGTTGAAACGATCCGCTGATCGACGACGACGGCGTGCTTGTCTTTTAGTGTTTGCTTATTTAGGGCAATTGCCCCGTTTTTATTCAGCTGGCTCTCGATAAGGAATGGTAACAAGGTACCTTGCTTCGCCCATGATTTAGATGTTTCAGTTGAATTAGGAAACCCAGCTACTTTTTTACCTTTCACTAAAAACTCACCGTTAGATAAAGTAACGTTTGCAATGCCTGCCGAACCATGTCCTCCAACTCCTATGACACCGCCAGACTCATATACTCGGCTTATGATAGCGTGAATTTTGGGGTTGTTAGCAACATCAAACATCACGCCGTAACCGCCGCCGATATACACGCCCCAATAGTTTGCAGGGTTAATTTGGGCGGGAGAGCGAGAGTTATTGGCTTTATCTAAAAAGCCTTCATATTTAATGGTGTAACTACTTATCCCTAGAGGGTCCATCATGAACTCGACGGAGCCTCCTTTGGGTGAAACAAAATCAACCTCAAAACCATGGTTTAAAAAAATGTGATAAGGCGGGGCGACTTCCCATAAATTATTGCGCGCATCATGCTTTTCAGGATCTCCCATGTCTACCATATTTGATACGACGATTAATACTTTCTTTGCTGGTGCTGCGATAGTATTAGTGGTTATAAAAACGGTTAGAAATAGAACAACGCTTAAGAATTTCATGGAGTGCCTGTTAACATAATTAGAATCGTTATGTTAGACGGGGAAAGTGATAAAAAGGTTTAAATATTCAACTCCCCATTTACAGCATATTGTAAATATTTTCCTGCAAGGTTGAGTTGTCGGTAATGTTGGAAACCGCGCTTGATAGGGAAGTCTTGTCGTATATGTACAATCTACCCGCACGTTTTTTTTAGTTCCTAGCTTGTCACTGTTCTCATCGTTAAGTCACACTCCCTTGTTGAACTTTTACATTAGTTTACATGCACTTTTCTTTGAATTTGGTAGATTGAATGCAGTTTCAATCTTGTTAGAGATTATGAGATTTATAGGTCGAAGGATCTATACACAAGGTCTAAAGTCAACGTGATCTAAAGTAGTGCACTGATAAATGCGCAACAAGCCATTTTGGATATAGGTAGGGTCCATCCTGCCTTTGGAAAGTTTAAGGATATAAAATGAATAAAATTACCTCATCAATCTGTTTGTTAATCGCCTCTATTACTATGGCAAGTCATGCAAGTGCGAATGAATCGCTCAGTGACTTTCAGGAGCCATGGTTTGGCCAGAAAACCCCGGGCGTGGTGGCAGAGCTGTTTGCACCCGATATGGTGTCAGTTGAGGGGCGTTATGAATTCGGTATTTCATTTTCACCAGACTTAACTGCAATGTATTTTACCACGTTAGACATAATAGAAGGCGTGGACACAAGCCCACAAATCTACTATTCAACAATTGAAAATAAGCGATGGACAAAACCAAAAAAGGCTAATTTTACCAAAGGTAAAATGACCGATGAATTATTGCCTTATGCAAGCTTAAACGATAACAGAGTTTACTTTACTGGCCGTAAGCCAGACTCCAAAGAGTCTGGTGTGTGGTATGTCACTCGCACTGAAAGTGGTTTTAGTGAAGCGCAAAGATATGAATTGCCTTACAACACAGGCCGGTTATCTGATATGAATCAAGGGCGAAATGGAGACTTAGTTTTTACCAATATGTCAGAGCGTAAAATGTATTACGCAAAAAGTGACAAGGGTCGCTTTCTTGTGCCTAAGCCAATAGACATTGAATTTGGTATTCATGGCTTTATGTCACCTACAAACGATTACTTATTAGTAAACGCGCGAAATACAGATGATGAACAAAGAAAAGATCACGATTTATTTATTTACTTTAAAGAGAAAGACGGCTCATGGTCAAAACCGATTAATATGGGCCCAGCAGTAAATACTAAGCACACAGAAACGGTGCCGAGAATTACACCAGATGGTCAGTTTTTATTCTTTGGACGCTATAACGAACCCAATGGTGCGTCTAATCTTTATTGGGTGAGTACACAGGTGATAACTCAATTAAAACAGCAGTATTTTAACAGGTGAGTACCTGTGCTGTAGGGTAAACGACGAGGGTCAGTAAGCTTACGTCATGATACTTTTAATTTTCAGACCGTATTATGGAGCTAGCCAGCTGACCCTATGTATTTTTTAGTAACAGTCTATGGCAATGGTATTCCAAGTGTTTGGACTGCCATCGGCATATTTATTACACATCCCTTTTGCAAACAGGTTCTCTAAGTGATACCCAAAGCTGGTGAAATCAACCAGATTGCCAAACAACGGAAGCCTTCCATAGAAGTGTAGCTCGCGGAGCATATTATCTAAGTTATAGTCCGTTTGTTCTGCGATAAACGTGTGGTCTATTTCTTTTAAATTGATAATTGTAGGCTCAGGGAAGCTTGGAATTACGACGTGTAAGTATTCTTCGTCATATTCACCATCATAGAATTTCACTGTTTGCAGCATTTCTGTAGGCGATAGTTGAGTCATAGCGAGTGAAAAGTCGGTGACGGTTAATTGTTCTTGAGTGAGGTTACGATTGACGTTTATGGTTCCTGGTAAAATATCGTGTAAGGCACGCATCACGCCTTGCTCGTTGTCATTCACACTTAGAGAAAGCGCGTAATTGGGAAATCTTTTATTGGTAAAACGCTGATAAGACTCTTTAACCATACCTATGAAAAACTCGAGTGTTTTTTGGCGGGCGATGATATGCGCCTGTTCTTCGGTGACTTGTCTAGACATGAGCAGGGTTGTTTTCTTGCCAACATAGAAACTGACTAGATTTTGCGTAATTGAATACACCGCGGCGTTGGACGCGTTTTTAGGGTTCCCTCCTTGATTAATTCGGGTGCCATTTGCGTAGTCGAAAATAGTACTTAAATCAAAACGGCCATTTTCATCATTTTCACGGGTTTCAGAGTTCCACTGAAAGAGGTCGTGAGACGCGAGTCCCATCACCCCTATATCAACGACACGTATTGGCTTTTTGGCAAAAGCAGGGATAGAAAACAGCAGAATTAGGAGTGCTGAGATTAATTTCATTTAGTAATTTTCCTTTATGCAAATGAGAATCATTATATTAAATTGTTTGTTTTTGTGAGTCAATGTATCTTAAATGTTAATTTGGGTGGTTTGTTTATGTGGCTTGATTTGAAAAAAGGATTAAATTGACTGGAGGTGCCTTTTCGATATTTAAGCTTAAGCACGGCTGTTCTAGATAATTAATCTGAGCCACCTAGAGGCAGTTAACAATAAAAAAAAGTTAATAAGCAGGCTAAGGTAGCAATGATTATAGCCGTTGACCATTATCGATGCGCCCAGGAAACTCCAAAAACGACAATGGCAAAAACTAAATAAAACTATATATAACAACCAGTTGGCGGGTGGTGTTCAACATACCCACATTTAACGAGCTCTACCATCAATGTTGAGGGGCTCGGCATCTCATAGTGGTGTAGTTCCTGTTAAAATATTAATAGTTTTATTGCCATAGGTGTTATCGCTAAGATCGAGATAATAGTGCCAATTAAAGTAACCCTCTTTGAACACGGGTAATTGGTTTTCATACCAAAGAGCGGCCGTAGGATCTTAACATGCGCGACAATAGAGCAGAGTATTGCACATACCAAAAATGTACCTAATAAAATAATGAAGGCTTCAAGCCAAGGGCCTAGTTTTAACGTACTTAAGCTGTAAGCAAGAGCGATAATGACGCTTTGGTGGAAAATATAAAATGGGAAAACAATCGTGTTTAGGTTTGTCAGTAGCTTGGAGGGGCGTTTCAAAAAGCGTGTGGCCAATGCCAGTATTGTCAATACACCCAGTAAGCTTTGCACCGTGTATATCATATTCATGCTCACAAGTTGCCAGTGAAGACTACTGCTACTGAGCCAAATCGCTTGGTATCCATAAACAATTATTATGTATGTGAAGGCGAATAACCCAAGTAGCCATTGCCAATATCGGCATAACTGAGTAAAAAACGTTGTGTGATGTACCAATAAAAAGCCATATAACAAAAACACAAACCCAATAGGGTAGCGATATGTTTCGCTTGGCCAAGTTAACTTAAGGACCCATAGGGGGAGCAATAGCCCCAAGCAGACGAAAATAAACGGTTGTTTTAAACAATATTGAATAAATTTTTGCAGCCAATTGCTCCGTAAAATTGGTAATACGACGAGTATCCCGATAGTAAATTGCCAAAGTGAGCGCAGATACCAAAGGTGATTGACATCAACGTGGGGCCAAATACCTGCTTGGTATTGTGTGAATAAAGGGTGAGATAAGTCTAAAAAAGCACTATAAAATTCAATGTAATTCATTGATAGCCCGACTTCCTGTTGCATTTGCGCATATAGCTGAATCGGTACGACAATCCACACTCCTACAAGCAAAGGCAACAAGATTTTAATCGAGCGGTTGAGTAGCACGTGTGTCATTGGTTTTTTTTGTAAAATGCTACTTAATGCTGCGCCAGAAATAAACCAAATTACCCCCATTCGCCATGGTGATAGCAATAACATCCAACTTTCGATATTGGTATTCATGTGCGAACTTTTAAAATGATAACCCCAGTTTTGAGCGTACAACATGCCGGTGTGATAAAAAATCAATAAGCCAAAGGCAAGGACTCTAAGCCAATCTAGTTCAACCATACGCCCTGTTGTTTGTAATGAAAATATTGATGATTGCCACAATGCTATGATGCGCTTTAGCATAGATAACCCTATAAAATGGTGTGATTAGATGTGTATAGCTTTTCTTAATTTGAGGTGGATTCATATTAATATGTGCTTAAAAAACAGCTACTAGGGATAAGCGGAGGAATACAGGGATAAACAACTTGGGGTAAACTCGGTTAATTGATAGTCTGGAGATCCATCAAACAAATAAGGTTAGGTCATGGTGCGTTCACCACACTTTTTACAGTATTCGAACCTTTATGGTGTGGGTTTTTTAGCGGCGTATATTTTCATTAATAACACCATTAATGCCACGTCAGATATTATGGAAGCGCAACGGTTGAATAAGCTACTGTTTGAATGGTGGGAACCATTTATTTGGGAATATAGTAGTGCATTGGGTACATTGGCGCTTGTTCCGGGTATTGTATATTTACTTACAGCTTATCCATTTAACTTTCAGGCAATGGGTCGCTCACTGTCAGTCTACTTGCTAGCATCTCTTATATTTAGTGTGTTGCATGTCAGTATGATGGTTGGCATAAGGGAGCTTGTGTATTGGAGTAACAATCGTGATTATGACTTTGGCTTATTGTGGTATGAGTTCTTATACGAGTACCGCAAAGATTTATTGAGCTTTGCTTTTCTGATTGCAGTGATAAAAGGTTATCAATATTTTATGGCTCAGCTCAAAGGTGAGGCTCGAGTGTTGCAAAGCGCCGAAGAGTCAGTGCAGCCGCAATTTGAACGCTTGCTAGTGAGAAAGTTAGGCAAAGAGTTTATTATTAAAGTGAGTGAGATTGAGTGGATAGAGTCTTCAGGGAATTATGTTAATTTACATATTAATGGGCGAGCTTACCCGCTCAGAACAACGTTAACCAAGCTCAGTGAGCAACTCATTTCTCAGGGTTTTTGTCGGGTTCATCGTAGTTATGCCGTTCGGTTAGATGCCATTTGTTCGATCATGCCAATACACAGTGGAGATAGCGAAATCACCCTGAAAAATGGTAAAAAAATAAACCTATCAAGACGTTACAAAGAGCAGTTTAAATCACTCCTATTGATTGACGGCTAATTTCTATATCGACTTAAGCTTAGCCTCACGTCTGGGCCTTTAGGCTAATTTATGTTTTAAAAAAAGAGGGATGATTGTAGTGGTGTACTAATAATGATGGGCAATGCTAACAGTACTAGACACTAAGCCCTGTGCTGCTAATAAAAGCGGACTTTGACTCTATGAGCGTTGTTGGTTTTTTTGATTCCGTGCTATCTAATGCAGCCATGAAGCACGATACGTAGTGTGTCAGGTAAACTTCTCTGGGTTTTATTCACTTCAATAATTTATTAGCTAATTTATTAGGTCTTTATATTAAACCGCTTTCACAAAGGGAAAACATGGTTTGTATTGGTTTTAGTTCAGTCATACGTGGAATAAGAGCACAATATACAGTCGCTAACGTCACAAAAGTGCAGGTTATATTTTTGAGTTGGTTTAAGGCGTTTGCTCCTAATACTGAAAATTCTCACCCCATCACCAGGATGAAAACGGTCTTTTATTGTAAAAAACAGTATAGATTTGGTGCGTACATACTCTTTGCACATTTACTTTCTAATTTTCTTACTATCGCAGTGGCAATAACGGTGCTTATTGCCAACACTTACTGGGTTGAATCTAAAGAGAGCAAATCATGACAAGACAAAGATTATTAGGGTTGATGCTAGTATCTTCGAGCATGCTAAGTGGGTGCGGAGGTGGCAGTGATAGCGGTTCAGGGACAACGCCAAATACCGATGATGGCGGCAGTGTGGTGGTGAGTAATTCAGCACCTGTTGCAGAAGCGGGTAGCGAGCAATCGGTTTCTGTGGGGGCAGTTGTGACATTGAGTGGCAGTCAAAGCCAAGATGCCGATGGAGATACACTCTCATTTGAATGGCAGTTTATTACTAAGCCAGCGTCAAGCCAGTCTAGTTTAGCCAATGCCACAAGCAGTAGCACGACGTTCACGCCAGATATTGCTGGGCAATATACTGTGGGTCTCGTTGTGAATGATGGTACGGTTAATTCAAGCCAAGATACAGTGACTGTGAATGCAGCCGCAGTTAATCAAATGCCTATTGCGAATGCGGGTAGCGATCAACAAGTGGTGCCTGGCGCAGAGGTCACGTTATCGGGGGCTGCAAGTCAAGATCCTGATGGTGATACATTGAGTTACCAATGGCAATTTGTGTCTAAACCCAATGGCAGTAATGCGGCGCTAACAGATGCACAATTGGTGAATGCAAAGTTCACCGCTGATGTTGCAGGTAATTATGAGCTGGGGTTAACGGTCAGTGATGGGCAAATTGAATCAACCCAAGATACAATGACGGCGGTGGCACAAGCATCGACCACGAACCAAGCACCTATTGCCAATGCTGGTAGCGACCAAACAGTGAGTGTTGCGGATGTGGTAACCGTATCCGGTTCGCTCAGTAGTGATGCTGATAATGATACACTCAGTTATACTTGGAGTATCGTGAGTAAGCCCTCACAAAGTAACACGGCACTTTCAAGTAGCACGTCTGACTCTGTGCAGCTCACGCCAGATACCGCAGGTACTTACCAGCTTTCTTTGGTTGTCAATGACGGTAAAGTGAACTCTGCGGCAGATATGGTCACGATAACCGCAGAGGCACAAGCTGGCGCACCTACTGCCAATGCTGGCGATGACCAAAGTGTTACTGTTGGTGACTTTGTTGCGCTCAGTGGCAGCCAAAGTAGTGGTGAAAGCTTAACTTATCAATGGCAGTTGGTGAGCAAACCCGACAACAGCAGTGCACAGCTTAATAATGAGGCGCAAGTGAGTGCGGAGTTTAACGCAGATATTGCAGGGGTGTTTGAGCTAAGTTTAACTGTAACCTCAGGTACTTTATCTGCAACAGATACACTGAAGGTGACGGCAAGTAATACCAGTGTGGATATCACAGATAAGATATTCACTAACGAGGCCGTCAGCTGTCGTAATTACGAAGGCAGTTATTTCTCTAACGTAAGTGACATTAAAAGAGCGGCGGATTTTACGGGCGATGTGGTGCTGACGGTGAATAACAGTACGTGTACCATTACGATGAACTCTATTCCAAATCATGATTTTAATGATGGGACTGCGTCTTTTGCAACCAATGCTTCAGAGCAGAACCTAGTGTATAACGTACCAATTACTCCCACATTGGCCAGTTCAACAACGGCACAAGGTATTGGGACTACAGAGGGCGTTTTACTCAATGGCGTGACGCTCGATTTACTACCTGCTGCGTGCTACGACGTGGGGAGTGAGCCGATTGGACAAGAAAAAATAGGCTGTGGTGCAGACCAAAATGATAACCCTTGGCGATATGATCCTATGTCATCTTTGAATTCATTTGGCACTGACTCACACAATGCGCATACTCAGCCTTCTGGTAAATATCATTATCATGGCAACCCTGTTGCTATGTTCAACCAAACGTGTGGTAGTCGCTCATCTGCGGTGATTGGTTTTGCAGCCGATGGGTACCCAATATATGGGAGTTGTTTTAAAGACTCAAGTACGGGCACTATTCGTAAAGCAACCTCGAGTTACGTACTTAAAAATAACGGAGGCGCACGTCAAGCTGTATCTGGATACACTACACCTGTTGGTGGCACTGGTGCGGTGGCAAGTAGTAATTATGATGGACAGTTTAGAGGCGACTGGGAATACCAAGCTAATCAAGGTGATTTAGATGAGTGTAATGGTATGACCGTCGATGGCCAGTATGGCTACTATGTTACCGATACTTTCCCATGGGTATTAGGCTGTTTTAAAGGCAACCTTGATAATAGTTTTACCACAGGGCCGCAAAACTTGCAGCGTAGAAGTCATAGTCATGGCGATACGGGGGAGCACCGTCATTAACCATCCGTAACGCTCTTTGTGGAGGTCACTGTTGTTTGGCCTCCACAACGGGCATTCGCAAGGTCTGAGTATGTTGATCCCTAAGCTATACAAAGTTTAGGTAAAATAGTTAAACCCAATCGCATTCCATATCCAAAATACATAGATAAAACTTAAGCAGCTCAGTGTAAAAAGCCAATAATGTATTTTATAAAATAAAGGCAGGGAGCTAAGGCGCGATATCACTGGCAAGCAGATCATCTTAGCCAAGGTGGTTAGCGCAATGACCATCAGTAAACTCAATAGTAGTTTTACCTCAATCGTAGGGAAGTTTATAAGAAAGTCATAATCATCAACGGCTAAAACAACATTCATAAAAATAAAGCCCAACACAGCCGCTAATATCATTCCGGCGGAACAACATGCCAACAGCTCGGCTCTGCTCAGTGTGTTACTTTTAAAGCGTCGCATAGCGCTGAGCAATAAAGTCGACATCGACAATAATGAAGCGAGCGCCAAAGCCAAATAAAAGCACAACGGGCTTTGCAAAAAAGCCACTCGTTCATAATCACCAGAGTACATACTCGCCGAAAAGCGGTCGATATTTCCCGAGTCATCTTGATAAAAATAAAACACTGGGGCCGCTTTAGATGCTCCTTGAAAGACGTTTTCTTTGAGCCGTTTAAGTTTTATGGTGTGCCCCGAATTGTTCATGATGAGCTCACCTTCCTTATTTATAGATATAGTGGTTAAGCTATTTAAGGCTGATAGTTTTTCTAATTGGGTGTATGAACGGCGCGTTGTTAGATACGTTCCTGTGTAGTCTTCGAGGTGCCGTTGAGTTATTTGTTCACTTAAAAACTGACTGTATGAGTGTGGTTTAGTCTGTTTTACGGGCTGAAGCCCAGCTGTGGGGTTAGTTGACTGATGTCGATAGTATTTATTAACGATTGCAGTAGCTAACGAGGTCACTAATTGAGATTGCGGCTCAACCGCGTTGGTTGAAATAAAAATACCCAATTGCAACTCAGGGAACATAACCATATTAGATGAAAATGTATGGGTTCCGCCTGAATGATGTCGTTGTTGATAGCCTTTAAATGCGCCATGAAACAGACCATGTGTAATACCTGTTGCTAATGGCCTATCGTTGTAAAGCCGTTGTTTCATTTGCTCGTGAGTATCTGGGTTGACTAAACGATTGTTATTATTCATTAGCGCACGCATGTAAAGCGCCATATCATGCGCGGTTGAAGAGGCGGCTCCTGCTCCGGCAATATGCCCCGTGAATTCAAAAGGTTTAGCGATATTTTGGTCTTTTGTATTTCGAAAATACCCTGTGGCAAGATGATTTTCTAATACCGACTGCATAGACGTGAAGGCCGTGTTATTTTTTGTCGGCTCTCGTAATGTTGTATAACTCATACCTAGCGGGGAAAATATAGCCTGATCCATATAAGTTTCTAAATTCATCCCAGATTGCAACTCTACTAGGTGGCCAAGTAAAGCAAAGCCATAGTTTGAATAAGATACCAAGTGACCGGGTGGCCACACTCTTTGAGGCATATATGTAGCCAAATATTGTTCAGTACTCAAAACCTCTAACGGGTTTTGCACAAACAAGTTACCAGCGTCGGCCTGTTCAAAACCCGCACGATGACTGAGTAAAGCGCGGATCGTAATGGGGTCATTAAATGTGTTAGGGATTTTAAATGCGCTTAGGTAGTCATTGATATCAGCATCTATTTCAAGTTTGCCCTGCTCTACCAATTGCATAACCGCAATGGCGGTCATTGTTTTGGTTATAGATGCTATGCGGAACAACGTATCGTTAGGGTCCACCTTTATTTTGCGATTTAGATCAGCAAAGCCGTAGCCTTTTAACAAGACAATTTTGTCATCTTTAACGATAGACACAGCCACCCCGGGTAAATTGTGCCGAGCAATTTCTGTGTTTATTAAATAGTCGACATATTTTTGTAACCCTTTAAATTCTTGTGTTTGTGAGCGGGGCTTTAATGGGCTTTGTCTATTTGATTTGTCATTATTATGAACGATTTGACCACAACATACGGGGTAAACACTGGCACATACAGGCTGATTTAACCCTATGCCAATAACCAACATTAAACTAAGGCGCCTCAGCATCAAAATAAGATCAGTCCAGAATGTGTTCATTGCGAGTCCTTTTTATTTATCCTTATTATATTACCTATGGCCAATACAAATGGCTATTGTGATTTTCGCTTAAAAATCATCTATTAATACGGAATGAATTGACTAATTAACGGTCTAAATTCACCTGTTTGTTATTTACTCTCAAATATAAAATTGTCATAAATCTGGCACCAATTTGCCACTTTATTTTAGCTTAAATGTCTTTTTCACCTTCTATAGTAGTGTCTCTAAAAATGATAAAAGAGAAAGGGATTATGAAAACAAAATTACTGCAATTGGCTGTTTTATGCGGTACTTCTGCACTATTTACAGGATGTTCTGATTCAAATAATGACATAGAAGTTATCGCGCCAGTGCCTGCGCCAGCTCAGGGCACACAAATTGAATTACGCCTCTTAGAAACCACAGACTTGCATGCTAATCTGCTGAATTACAATTACTTTGCGGATAAGCAAGACGATAAGGTAGGGCTAGTGAAAACGGCCGCTTTGATCCATCAAGCACGTGCACAAGCAACCAACTCAGTGTTAGTAGACAATGGTGATTTGATCCAAGGGAGCCCGTTAGGTGATTACATGGCCAAAGTTAAAAACTTAGCCGAAGGCGATGTGCACCCAGTGTATAAAGCCATGAACACCTTGGATTATGATGTAGCAAACATAGGTAATCATGAGTTTAACTTTGGCATTGAGTTTTTAGAAGAAGCGATTGATGACGCGAACTTTCCTTATATCTCGGCTAACGTATTTGTAGATGATGGTGATGATGATGAAACGAATGATGTGCCTTTATTCTCACCCTATCTTATTCAAGACAAAACGTTTAAAGACACTCAAGGCAATAGCCACACAGTCAAAGTTGGTTTTATTGGTTTTGTGCCGCCACAGATCATGCAGTGGGACAAAGCGAATTTACAAGGCAAAGTGATTGCAAAAGATATTGTGGCAATGGCAAACAAATATGTGCCTGAAATGAAGCGTAAAGGCGCTGATATTGTAATTGCGATTCCGCACTCAGGGCTTGAGGTGGCTGAGCATAAACAAATGGAAGAAAATGCCAGCTATCACCTGTCTAAAGTGACCGGTATTGATGCCATTTTGTTTGGTCATGCGCATGCGAACTTCCCCGGTAGCCGTTATGAAGGCATGGCAGATAAAGGCATTGATATAGAAAAAGGCACGGTCAATGGGGTGGCTGCGGTGATGCCTGGGTTTTGGGGTAATCATTTAGGGGTGATAGATCTGACACTGCAATATAGTGCAGGTGAATGGCAAGTTACTGATTCTCAGTCTTCGCTTCAAGCAATTTATGAGACAGGTAATAATCGCCAAACGATTGCTTTGGTTGATAATGACCCGGAAGTTGAAGCAGCGGTCACTCACGAGCATACGCAAACACGCACATGGGTCAACGAGCCTTTTGCAAAAGTAACCGGCTCAGTGAATAGCTTTTTTGCCCTAGTTAATGATGATCCGTCAATACAAATTGTGACGGATGCGCAAACTTGGTATACCCAAAAAATTGTACAGGGCACTGAGCTTGCAGATTTACCAATATTGTCCGCAGGTGCACCATTTAGAGCGGGCCGAGGCGGAGCGGATGATTACACCTCAATTGCACAAGGTGACATCGCGTATCGTAATGTGGCTGATTTGTATATTTACCCGAATGTGCTGAAAGTCCTCAAACTTAATGGCGCCGAAGTCAAGGAATGGCTTGAGATGTCTGCGGGGCAGTTTAACCAAGTTGATAGTGCCAGTGCAGAAACTCAGTCTTTGATCAATTCAGCATTCCCGTCATATAACTTTGATGTGATTGACGGTGTTACCTACCAGATTGATGTTGCGCAACCAGCGCGTTATGACAGCAAAGGTGTCAAAGTGTCAGACGGTGAACGCATTGTGTCGCTGCAATATCAGGGTAAAGATGTGACCGCAGCGCAGCAGTTTTTAGTGGCAACCAATAATTATCGTGCGTCTGGTGGTGGTAACTTCCCAAACATTGGCGCAGATAAAATTGTCATTGATTCACCCAATGAAAACCGTCAGGTAGTGGCCGATTACATTGCTTATCAAAGTGAACAAAATGCCGGTAAAGGACTTGATCCGTCAGCAGATATGAACTGGGGCTTTGCGCCAAATAGCCATGCTGATATTCAGTTTATTAGTTCAAATAGCGACGATGCTAAAACGTACAGTCAGCAATTTGGCCATATTCAAGCGTTAAACCAAACCAATTCTGATGGCTTTGCTTTGTATCGCTTGGATCTAACTCAAACTAACTAACCTCAGGTTTGGATAAGGGTTTTGGAATAGAGAATGTTTTGAAAAAAACTTAACTACAATCCAATGATGATATTTTGTTCAATATCAAGGCGCTTTTATGCAGTAATAGCGGGCTATTACAAATGAAAGCAACGCCGAGAGTGAGAAAAATAGCTTTATTGGGCAAATTCGCTTATCCAGAGCTGAGGTTAACTAGCCAATTTACTTATGAGCAAGCGCAATGCTTGCTCTGGTGTTCATGCGCGTTGCTTATGTAACGAGCGTGAGCACTTTCATTACACATACACTCAACGGGAATTGAATCATGATCAGTATGAATAAAACAACGCTGGCAATGGTGCTTGGCGCAGGCTTATTTGCACAGGTAAATAGCGTGTCGGCCGCCGCTTACGACTGGAATAATGTCGCGCCAGTTAAAACGCCAGCAGCGAGTAATAACAATGGTAAAACAGTCTATTTTGATGTGTCGCATGGTGGCGTAGAGGGCAACGCAGACTGGGTTATTGACGGTGCATTTTCTGACTTTGCCGATGCGTTAGTACAACAAGGGTATACGGTAAAAGAGTATCGAGGCATTGATTTAAATAATGATGGCGCGATCCGCTTTTATGACGACCGAACTGGCAATGGTGCGCAAAACGAAGCCATTATTACGTATGATGCTATTAAAAGCTCTGATGTATTCGTATTGGCGGAAACCAATCGTCCTTTTACAATGGTAGAACAAGCAGCGCTAGAGCAATATATCGCCGCGGGTAAAGGTATATTTTTTGTCGCTGATCATTATGATGCAGACCGCAACCTAAACACATGGGATGCCACTGAAGTATTTAACGGTTATAACCGCTCTGACTTAAGCAAGTATAACTTAGGCGGAGAATATGGCGATTGGCGTAACCCAAAGTCAGAAAATGCGGGATGGTTAGTAGAGAATTTTGGTATTCGCTTTCGCTTTAACGGTGTTGATTATAAACAAGGTGTTAGTGGGGTTGAGTCAAGCGCTCAAACAGAAGGCATAACACAAGGCGTACAACCTATCTTAATGGCTGCTGGCGCGACGCTTGCGGTTGTGGATGCACAAAAAGCCAAGGGGTTAGTGTATTTCTCAGAGTCTGATAATCCAGTTAAATGGAAACACGCTAAAGATCAGGGGCTGTATTTTGGTGGCAAAGCGGAAGGGCCTTATGTGGCAATCGCTAAATCGGGTGCTGGTAAAGCAGCTTTTATTGGTGATTCATCACCGATTGAAGATGCTAGCCCTAAGTACCGTCGCCAAGATTCTGGCAGCACAAAGCGCACTTACCCAGGTTGGACCGATGCGGGCAATGCAGCCACGCTTGCGGTGAATATTATCGACTGGCTAGCTACGCCTGAAGGTTACCAATATTTTGATAACCAAAACGGTCATAACAGTGGTTTTGTAACGCCGACCCCAATGGCTGCGCAAGAAATGAGTGATCCGAATAATGGTCAGCCATGGGGGACGCCAGCGAGCGGGTTTAATCCATGGGATACAGACACATACAAAAACAATTCATTTAATGCGCCTTTTGGTGATACCAGCACGAACCCAGATCCAGACCCAGACCCTGATCCAACACCGACACCTGGCGGCACACTATCGGTAACTGATGCGCTTGCTACAGCACAAGGGCAGCCGGTTGTTGTTATAGGTAAAGTTACGGCCGCGGTTAATGGTATTTATGGTTTGCAGTTAAATGATTTAACGACGCAATCAAACCATATATTTGTGAAGCTAGAAAGCGCGCAACGTGCCGACTTTAACCCGCAATTAAATCCCGCGATTTTAAACCAGAATATAATCGTGACGGGGACGCGTAATAGCTACATGGGCGAAGCGGGTATTCGATATGTCAGCGATATAAAAATTGCACCGACGGCTTTATCTGTTGAGCAAGCATTGGCGTCGTCGACGGGCGAGGTCATTGAAATAACAGGGCGTATTAAGTCTGCGTTAAATGGTATCTATGCCTTGGTACTTGAAGACAGTAACAACGCGAATTTTACCATTAATATTAAACTAGAAAGCAACCAGCGTAACGACTTTAGCCCACAGTTGAACCCTGAGTTACTGAATGCGACGTTAACTGTTAAAGGCGTACGTGACAGCTATATGAGTCAGCCTGGGGTACGCCAGGTATCGCAATTGAGCTTATCTGGTGGCAGTACAAATGAACCGTCCCCAACAACAGACTCTTCAGTGGCAGAAGTGCTCGCGTTAAGTAATGGTGAGCCTGTGACCGTCGTAGGGGTAATTACCCGTGCTGTAAATGGTAAATATGCGTTAGAGCTACGCGATGATAATAACACACAGGATACGGTGTATATTAAATTGGAGTCGTCGCAACGTAATATGTATAGCCCACAACTGAATTCTAATGTGATCGGTAAACGGTTACGTGTTGAAGGGATCAAAAATAACTATATGAGCCATGCTGGTGTGCGCAATGTCAGTCGTTTGACCTTGCTAGATTAATAAAGCGAAGCATGATAAAAAAAACAGAGCTAATAATTAGCTCTGTTTTTTTGTGAAAGATCAATAAATCACATACATTTATTTACGACGGCGGATCAAGCCTGCTGCTGCAAATAATAATGCGAACCACCCCATAGAACCAGAACTATTACTGCTTGAGTCAGGCAATGTTGGTGGCGTTACTACCGGTGTTTCATTGGTGACATTGACGGTGGTAGATGTTTTCACCTCAGTTGAGCCATCATTGACGGTTAACTCAAATTTTAACATGGTGTCTTCAGTAATACTTGGCGGAGTCACTGAGAGAGTCGCTGAGTCGCTGCTCGCGAGTGTCGCTTCTGGCCCTTCTATCTGCATCCAATGATATGTCAAAGTGTCATTATCTCGGTCTGTTACGGTTGCTGTAATTGTGGCTGTGTCAGTTTCATTGACATCGACTGATTCAGGAGTACTCACAATCGGCGCGACATTGTCACAGGCATTTTCATTCCCTGCAATGGTTGAATGAAATTGTGAAGAAGCGACGTTTTCAAAGCTCACTTGATCGATAAACCAACCAGTTTCTGCTGTGCCACCATCTGATGTAATACGGAATCTGAATTTTACCGTTTGGCCATTAAGGTGGTCGCCAAAGCTGACCTTTTCCATATTTCCACGCTGCTCTGCGGTGAAGTTAGAACCAGAAAAGACCGGGCGTTCTTGTAATGCTTGAGAGGGGTTCTCAATCAGTGCCTCGGTATTGTAGCCTGTAGTAAATGTACCACCGGCAATTTCTGAGGTGACATCAACCCAATTGCCATTATTAACGCTTATTTCTAGTACGCCACCATCCCAGTTCTCTTCTAAGATGAATAAGTGCCAAAAACTAATAGAGAAGTCATTGCCAAAGCCCACTTCGAAATTCTTTGTCTCTACTGCAACATCAGACTCAAAGCCATTGTTACGCAGGAACATGGTTTGCTCACCAAACTCAACCCCTTCATTGCCTGCTGCAAAGAAGGCGGTGTTGCTAGTATTAAAGTTTTGCGTGCCCTTAGCTAACTCACCGCCTGTCATAACATGTTCTTTAAAGTCGGCAAATAAGTTGTAGCCTTCCATGTCCACTAATGCAGAAGTACCTTGATGCGCTTTAACTTTAAAGTCGTAGTTTACTGTTGTTGAAATTTCCATGGTGGATTCGCCAACAACTTCTTCCCCTTCAAAAGTGACCCCAAAGGTGAGGTTGTCAGCGGTATCGGCCTCATTGAGTGTAACTTTCAGTGGCATACTTGTCATTGACGTAAACGGCGCGAGCGCGTCAAACGATATCACCCCGCCATTTTCAAGCGTCACATCGTGTCCACTGGTAACCACTACTTTAGCCTGAATATTACTGAGTTCAGTATCTCCGGCATTTTTTACCGAGACAGATAACGTGCCTGTTTCCCCTTTATCGAGGATGTCATCATTTGAGCAATACCCTAATTCAGCGCCATTGTAGTTGGTGTTGAGTGTGACTTTTTGCACTTGGAATGCCGATAGTGATGTTTTATTTGACTCTACAACGCCTGAATTATCGGCGCTGTCACGAGGTGGTGCTATTGCGCCAAGTCCTAGGCCTCTGTCAGCGAAAGCTTTCAGCGCCAAAGTGAAATCAGCCATGTCGGTGGCGTACATAGAAGCAAGGATCGCATCACGGGCTTCAACATAGGTTGGTGATATTGGTGTCGCTTTATAGCCTGAAATGAGGTAAGTCGCCATTCGATCTTGTGCTTCTTGGAAACCATGCTTGTTGATCAGACCAACGTAAATGTTCCAAAGCATGTTCGCCCAAACTTCGCCTGCCGCATGCGGCGAACCGCCATTTGTTGGTGGTAAGCCATCGACTTCTGCACCACTGGTAATATGTTTAAAAGTGAGTGGGTTAACAGACATATCTGTTGAGTAAGGCGCACGGCGGATCCCCGTAGTAAAGTTCTCAACAAATGTACCGGTAGCATAAGACAGCTGGAATTGATCATTGCCTGCAATCGCTAAATCAGATTCAAGGGCAATGAACATCAATGAGTGGAAGTCTCCCCAACCTTCACCCATGGCACGGCCTTGGAAGTTATTTAACCCTGAACTGTTACCAATAAGGCGGTTAGAGATATAGTGGCCCCATTCGTGTGCAACAATACCATTATCGAACGTTGAATCTTTAAGTGGGAAAGTGCTCATTAGATTGACGGTGACCATGTCACCATTAGCCATCAGGTCGTAGATTGTTTTACCATCTTGAAAGCTCAAACCCATTGATGGTACTGAGATTGTGTCGTCAGTGCCGCCCATTGGCGCTGGCGTACCATCATCAACATTGTTCACAATAATAACACCAATTGCGCCGCCTTCTTGTGCGTTTTTAGCTTTAACAGTGAAGGCGCAGCCACCACGGTCAATCAAAGCAATTTTTCCGGCTAATTCATCTGTATTCGTTGCGGCTTCACAGCCATCGGTTTCTGTGTCGGTGCCATCTTTAAGCCTTGCTGTGGTGCCTGACATATCATATTGCACAGGGCCAAATGACGCGACTCGTGATGATGCTAGTAAGCCGACTTGATCGTGTGAAGTCACAGTAACACCAAAATCCGTGCCGACTACAGCATCTTTACTGTTCCAGAGGTATTGCTGCATACGTGGGCTTCGACCATCTGCAGGGGTTGCCATATTGGCGTTGTTTAACCCTGAATAGTCTTGTGCTTGAACATGTAGTGGGTCATTCTCTTCACCTCCTCGGCCATAGTTTGTTTGCTGAGCATTACCGGATGCCTCATCAAAGCCATAGTCGTAAAAGAAATCATGTAGGAAGTTATTCATATAAAACAAGTTAACAATCGCCGCTTTGCGATTATTTAAGCTGGTGGGCGATTGGCTTGGTTCGTATGGGTAATCAAATATTTTGGCCGATGTGAGTTCAGCACTGAAATCACCTTCGGTAAAGCCATCAGGGGCAACGACATCCGCATAAGCAAATACATTGTTTCCTGATGTGATGTTTGCATCCTCTGCAAGCCATGCGTCCGCGGTGCTAATTTTTGAATAGTGTGACAAGGTAACAAGAGGTGCAACTTCAATCTCTGTTTTATCGGGGCCTGTGCCTATTTTCGGCAATACATCGCCATGAGGCCCTTCCATTGGATAGCCATCTTGGTTGGCATACACTCGATATGTATAGTGACTGTCGTGTGCAATTAAATTATTTTTGAATAGAACTTTGCCTGTGTCTACAGCGATGACAAACCCATAGGCTTGCGATTCAACACTATTTTTTGGTGCTACATCAACTTCGACGTAATGCGCCGCAATGAGCTCTTTACCGGTATCGAAGAATACTTTTTTTGCGCGAGGTGAAAAGGAATTGATTACACCTTCACTGTTTTTCGCAGTGAAAGAGGTAAATTGCCCCTGTGTTTTTTTGCCGGTTAAGGTTAGTTCTGTTTCATCGGCTCCGATGTTGCGAGCGGCAATGTTAATAGCTTTTTCAGGATCACCAAAATAAGTGAGTGCAGCATCAACGGTGTTAGCCACTTTAGTGTGTGATACAAAACCCGATGAGGCGACAAGGTTGTATTCTTTGTCAAGCATCACATTGTATTCGCGATTAAATACCTCAACACCACCAACAACCTGCTTGTATTTAGCAATTGCTGGCCCGCGTTTTGGTTGATGTAAACTGCTCAGCTCTGCACCGTTTAAAATAGCCGACTTGCTCGTTTTTAAACCAGTGAGTTGTTGCAGGTAGTAATCTGCGACAAATGCATTACGTTTTTCTATAGCAATGTGAGCGATGTTCGGGGTTACCAGTCCTTTACTGGCCCACAGAAAGGTTGCTTTACCTAATTCACTATCATAATGACTTGCCATACCTGAGCTGGTGGATTGTTTGGCAAGTGCTTGTTGTTGAGACTTAATTAAATCCAAATGGTTACTTTCATTTGTAAAATAAGCCAGCTCAGACAATGTGTTGCTTGGAAGTGCAGAAACCGTGGATGCACCTAATATCGCAGTTAAAGACGCTGCAATTATAGTTATTTTTGGTACATTTTTCATTCTTTCACCCTTGTGTTATTGTTATTAGACTGTATTAACATCTCTCTTTTTTAATAATAATTCAAAGTTTTTTTTACTTTTTAGTGGGATTTTTGGTCTATGCGTGTGCTTTTAGTTCGATTTTTATTCTTTTTGTTTTTTTTATCAGGGTGTTCTTTTGTTGCAGAAATTGATCGTAAGCAGAATGCGACAACAAGCCAGTATGAAACAAAAACAACGACTAACGCTCGGATCAGTAAAGCGGAGCCGGTTATATCTTTACCAAAGAAATATTTACAAATAACGGCTTTGGATAAGATTATATTAACGGCGGATACCGTGCATAAAGGTGACCAAGTAAAAAATGTAACAACTGGAAAAATAGGTATAGTAACGGGGGAAATTATTGTTGTTTTAAAGAAAAACCAGCGTGCACCGCAGCTGGCAGAGCTAAAAAAACACGAAAAATCAGACTTATTGATTAGCTATATTGTGGTGTCGTCTGATGTAGATTTACTTAGTAAACTTAAAGAATTGCAAGGCATCAATTCGATCCTATCTATCGAGCTTCAAGTAACCTACCCAGGCGCGTTTGTGGAGGCGTATTAACACATATTATATTCATTCGGGTTTAACTTTTACTCTACGGTTGTGCAAATGTTAGAGCGTTGCAATGTATAAGGCTTAGTTATTCTAGTTATGATGCTTTTTTCAGTATTACTTAATTGTGGCTCGCTTATTCATAATAAATACGCACTAATGTTTCGTCTACTTGTATCAGTAAGTCTAATTGGACTGCGCCTTTATGAGGTGTATTCTGTAATTTAATAGAAAGTAAGCTAGTATTTTTCCTCAAAATAAATATAGAGGTGTCGTGGCTTCCCTATCTTTTGATCCTCCCAGATATTGTAAGTTTGCTTTTATTACGTTGCTTTTTAAATAGTAAATACAGGCTTATCAATTAGATTTTGCGTAATTCTTTACGTTTTATGAATTGGTTCATTCTTTTAGTGCATGAATTGTTTTCAATATTTTTTACAAAATAGAAGTGTTAGGTTATCGCAGTTCTATTTTTGAACAGTTTACTTATGGTTTAACTAAGTAAATAAACAACATGAAAGGAATAACAATGAAAATGATTACTAAAAAACCATTAATGGCAGTTGCGATGATACTTTTATCTGTTAGTGCGACCTCTGCGATTGCGGCAGCGTGTAGTTCTAATTGTGCACAGTGGGCTGCACAAAAACGCAGTCAAATATGTGCCGCTCAAAATGGTGGCTCAGCCTGTGGTAGCAGCGTGCCTTTATACAATTATTTGTATCGTCAGTGCCAACAAGGTAATTGTAACGCGAGCTAAGACAGTATAGCTTTGTCTCGAAGTGAAGTAGGTAATGGTTTTTTAAAATACATTACCTATCTCAATCTATGTACTGAGCAAACTTGTTATAAAAGCTGAGCATCGTTTTAGAGTGCCCTTCTAAGGCAATTGGCACTGAAATGTAAGGGTTTTCTGAATGACCAGAGTATATCAATGACACGTATTTGGATACATCGTAGGTGCCTTTATTTTTAGAGTTTTAGGTTAAATCCAGCTGATTAATCCAGTAACTAGCATACCCAATAAACCAGCCAGTGACAGTGCAAACGAAATACTGCGTGCAAGGTGTACATTAAAATAGTAAAAACACATATGCGTTAGTCGTGCAAAACAATATATACCTGAGAAAATAGCCAACCAATCAGCATTAGCTTGAGAAAAAACAGCAAAAAGAAGCAGCAAAATGTAAATGCTAATACTCTCATTGGTATTGGCATGTGCTCTGACTGCTCGAAAAACAAAGCGAGTATGATCAGGCTCTACGGGATGCCCTGCTTGGTGCTTTTGTAAAAACAAAGCAATATCAGCAATAATAAGTTGCAGTAGAAAGAGCCCTGCGAGTATGCCGACTATAAAAATGGAAGTGTGATAATGCGTTAGAATGTCTATCATACCAACAATGTATCCTTTAGTTTTTTAGGTACATTAACTGAGTTACCTTGCGACTTCCAGTGTTCTGATAGTATGCTCTTGCTTGACAAGCAAGAGCAATATTTTGCGTGAGCCGGTTAATTTTCAATAAACTTCCATGTATCGGCCCCATCGAAATGGCGTATTTTGACGTCGTTGATTAGCTTCTTTGACACCATTTTAAAGTTTACCGCCATTCTTTGTGGGTTCCCTATTTTTGTTGGTGTGTAGTGAGTTGTGCAGCCGCACCGAGGGCAATGGTGAAACTCAATATATTTATCACCGTGGGAATACGAAGTTGTATTTTCAGCGACGGCTTTGACGGTAATATTACTCGGGTGGGTGTAGCCCCACAGCGCCCCTAGTTTATGGCAAATTGAACAATTACATGATGTAAGAGCGTTCACTGGTGCATCAAATATCACCGTAATATTGCCGCAATGGCATTGAGCGGTATAAGGCATGGTTGATAGTCCGTTAATGATTGTTTTTTCTTATTATTAAATGCGCCGTATCGTACTGATCAAATTGACTGGCGGCAATACTTCGGGCAGCTCGCTGTCGAGCATGTCTATTACGCTTTGATAGCCATATTTTGGCTGCCATTGTAAATCCTTCTGCGCTAAAGCTGAGTCATAAACACGGTCTAGTGTGTTAGGCAAAGGCCAATGCCGTTGTACAAATGCCTTTGCTAGATCAGGTGCCTTTTTTTGGAGCATATCACCCGCATTATGATAAAGCGCAATGCAGTCATCTCGATCAAAAGGTGTATGGCCAGAAATAATATAGGTTCTAAAACCTGTTAACCGAGCTGAGATTGCACATGCGTGGGCGTGTGCCACATCACGCACATCAATGCCGCGTGTTAAGCGATAAACACTCATGATGTTAGCAGGCTCGGGGAAGCACCTGGACATACGTAAGACGGTAATGGGTAGATTAAATAACTGAGAAAGACGCTTGAGCTTATTTTCAGCTTCAATTTTTGAGGTATGATAAATCGTTTTTGGTTGTGGTTGAGTGTGCTCATTTACCCAACCAGCCTGCCCTTGAGGGGTCGAGGCCAAGCCATACAGTGCTGTCGTGCTGGTAAACACGAAATGTTTAACATTTTGCTTTATGCCTTCTAATGCGAGTCGCTCAGTGGCATCGATATTGGTTTGAATAAACTCTTGTTCCGTCGCCAGATCAACGTGAGGAGCATGTAAAGCGGCGCTGTGAATAATGACGTCAACGCCTCGAAGGGCGTGTATTATTTTGGGGGTATCTCGAATGTCAGCCACCATGTCGACAGTAGAGCAAGGTGTTGTATCAAGCCCAAACACAGCGTGTTGTTGCATTAAATTGATATAAATGGCACGTCCAACACGCCCGGCAGAACCAGTGATCAGTATTTTCAATATCGCCTCTGTGTAATCAATTGAAAGGTTTTTGTTGCAGCTAAGAGCTATAACTTGGCCGTTTCTTTATTCGACTTAGGCTATTTTAATACTAGCCGGTACTTTTTCAAAACGGTTATGTGGAAGTGTAAATGCCAGTCGCTTTATTGTAATCAAAGTACATGTTTTAGCGCCGCAGCTTTGAAGTTTTATCTATACCAATTTTATAGAGTATAGGAATAACAAGTTTGAACTCGAAAAATCGTCGCTATAGTGCATGCTTTTTGTGTATCGGCCTAGTTGCCGTTTTCCAATCGCTTCATTTCATCAATGATCATGTCTAGCATCGCTTTTTTAATATCTGCTTGCTTGGTGAGTAACGCACTTTTTTGTTTCTCTAAATTTTGAATAACAGCTTCATTATTATTCTCTTGATATTCTTTTACGCCTCGGTGTGCAGTGAGGTTTATATGGTTATTGCGTCCTTCATTTTCAGGTTGAGTACTTTTTTGAATATGCATTTGCGTAGCAGGTGTCTGTGGATTTTGTTTTAACTGGGTGATTTGCTTATTCACTATGTCTATTTGTCTTTGTAAGTCCTCATTGACGACTTCTAAGTCTTCATAGTGACTTTTGAAGTTGGCATTACCCTCTTTGTAGTCTTCTGCCATTGAATCTAAGTATTTTGAAAATGTGTAGACTTGTTGCTCATCTTCGATATCTTGCGGGTCCTCATTGGCGGGGAGCTGTTCTTTTTGGGCGTGTTCAGGTCTACTTTCGAGCGAGTGACGTGTGATTCTTGATACGACAAATGTCTGCGGTAGTGCATCAGTTTTCATTTTTAATCCTTAAATATGAATGTATTTCTTAATCACTCATAGTATCGACTGATTTGTTTATTTCTGAAGGTATTTCCTGACTATAATTCGTAAATTAAGAGGGCTCGGCTACGCTTATAAATATAAAAAGGAGGTCTATTATGAAATGGTTTTTGGTCGTTTTGAGTTGTTTATGTGCGTGTGGAGTGTCAGCTAAATGTGACGATAAAGGATACCGAGAATTCGACTTTTGGTTGGGTGATTGGCAAGTATATACACCTGATGGTAAATTAGCAGGGCGTAATATTATCACTGTTGATTATAACCATTGCGTGATAAAAGAACGCTACACGAGTGTATCGGGTTATCAAGGTGAGAGCTTGGGTATTTATGATATTACGAGGAAGTTATGGCATCAAACTTGGGTAGATAACACAGGATTATTACTACAACTTGAAGGAAATTTACAAGGTAATGTGATGGTGCTGACGGGCTCCGATTTTGATAAGGCTGGCAATTATTTAGAAGAAAGGATCACTTGGACGCCTAATGCCGATGGCACTGTACGGCAAGTATGGAAAACGAAAGCGCTCGATCAAAAATGGCAGGTTATTTTTGACGGCTTATATGTTAAAAAGACAGAAAAGTGAAAGTAGTGTTCCGATAAAATCAGCTGCTAGCATTGGTTGATATGATGTTTTTTCACCTCGCGGTTGGCACGTTAGCACAGGTTAATACCCCTCAAGTTTTTTAATAATGCTGTTGCTCCAATACGTGTCGTCAACCCCCTTTACAGTGATTGACGTTAGAACCCTTCAATAATATAACGCAGGGCATATTACAGGCGCCATTAACATTCCGCTCGATCAAATCGCTCAGCATCAAGTGCAGTTGAATGCGATAAAAGAGTCAGCTTTGCTTGTTTATTATAGGCCTAGCCGTCGTTCGGCCATTTTGAAACGCAATTACAAAAGAGCGTTTTGATGTAAAGCACCTCAGCTGCGATATGAATGCATGGCTCGCGTTGGGCTGCCAGTCATAAAAATGAAGGTAAGTAACGTTTTAGGGCTTATTTAAGGGTTTTTTAGATTGCCATGAACTTTAAGTGTTTGTATTATAGGTGATTGTTTTTATTTTGATGAAATCTATGAGAAAGCTGTTACTGTCATCTTGGTTGGTGTATCTAACTGCCGGATATTGCCTTTTGCACCAAGGAGAGGGTAATACGGCGGCTGAAGCCAACACTCAATTAGCTAACAAATACATATCAGGGTTAATTTCTAACGACCAGCCCGGTATTTCAGGGTTAGACAATCCACGTCAATTGAGTATATCTGAGGATGGTAAGCGGGTATTTGTTGTAAGTGGTGATGACAATGCGCTTAGTATATTTGCTCGGAAAAAAGGTGGTCAACTTCAATTTAAACAGACATTTAAAAATATAGATAACCCCGAATTCAAATTGGAAGGAGCATCGGGTGTTATTGCTTTCAATAACGACGAGTTGCTTGTAACCACGAGTTTTTATGATGGTGCAGTGTCATTGTTTAAGAAGGTTGACTCGGGTGCATACCAGTTTGTCCATGCATTGAGTGATAATTTAACACCGCATAGAGTATTTAAAGACCCTAGCCCAATAGGTGAACTCGATAAGTTAAATGTGTTAGGTGCATGGGGGATGATAAAACTCGACCAACAACGTTTTGCGGTAGCAAGCTATCAAAGTGATGCGGTTAGCTTTTTCCAAATCAAGAATGAGCAACTGTTATTAGACAAAGCTGCTAATGACGCGGTAAAAGGGCATCGATTTTCACGCCCTGTTGCTATTCAGTCACTGGGTGATCAAGCTACGCTTGACGGGTTACTGGTATTAGGACACGAAGAGGCCATGCTGAGCGTTTTACATAGTGAACCCAGTCCGCGTTTCCGAATCGCTCAAGTACTCAATTTAAAACAGTATGGATGCATCAGTCCACAAGCCCTACATCGAGTCAATATTGCTAATCTTGTTTATGTTGCGTGTACCGGCAGTGACCATATTCTTGTTTTAAGTGATTTAGGCCGTGAAGCAGGCAACAAACGCCTTAAAGTGTTACAGGTATTACAAGCGCCAAGTTTAAAAGGGATCAGCAGCTTGGCATTTACGTCCGATGGTAAAAAGGGATACGGCGCAGCTGAAAGTGGCAGGGGGATTGTTGTTTTAAGTACAGGCCAAACAGGTCATTTAGAGGTCAATAAAACGGTGCTAAAAACAGCTCTGTTTGCCATCTCGTCGCTCACCTTGTTGAATACAAATACGTTAATTGTCACAGCCGCTTTGCAGGATTCGATAATCACCTTAGATGTATCATCTTTGAAATGACGAATGCTCAGCACTGTCTACTGAGTCTTTACGTAAGTGATTGTCACTTAAATTTCGTTTGCAATTTAGGCGCAAACAAATAAGCTATTAAATAACTAACAGCCCCTAATGAATATCAAAAAAAAATAACGAAAAGGAATTGTAATATGCTAAAAATTAAAGCAGCTTTAGAGAAGTTAGACGACGCTATGATTGATTTTTCTACCCTGTCTGTTGCGACTTATACCGGTGACCTTTCAGTGGTATTGAAAGCTGATGATGGCGCATCAATAAAGCTCAATGAATTAGACTTTAATGATGTGTTACAAAAAGCCATTTCAGGGGCATCAGCATCGACCGAAGGTAAGATTGAGCTAGTAGCACTTAACACGCATAAATTAGATGGTGATGGCATGGTCTTTCGCCAAAAGGACATCTCGCCTGAGCTTGAGACCGCTCATAACGCGGCGTTGAGTGCAGCGCGTGAAACCAGAGAAGGTCTGTTGGCGTTAGTAAAAGATGTATTTTAACCACACTTTGTTGGGTAACTGTTATAAAGCGTACTTAGGGTGAGCTTAGACACTGTACTTGAATGCTATCAGCTAGCAGAGTCTAAGATTGAGCAGACACTTAAGCACCATCTGTTACCAGATTTTGCAGCGAATGAGGTCGATAAAAATGTGGCACTGTTGCGTGGCCCCTTAGGGCAGACGTTATGTGATCGCCTCTATCGCATGCAATACCTATCAGCTGAGCAGCGTGAAAATTTTATCGACATTCAATCTGTGTTGCGAGCGCATACGTCGCCATGGTCGCATGAGGTAAGGCAGTGGTTATCAACTTTCTCAACGGCAATCAAAACGCTCCAGTCTGAAGCGGGTCTGCATTGTGATGCGTGGTTTGGTCATAAATCGTTTACAGTTCTACAGCAGGTGTATTCATTTGAAGCGCCCACCGAGTTAGAAGGTTGGTTTTCAAAGCCAGCGTGTAGCAAGTTTTTAAATCGCGCTATTTATGTTCGCTTACGTGCGTTAGGGCTTTTGCCCGGTAAAACACGGCGCTTTTTCACAGAGCCAGCGGCACATGAGCTACTTAACCAAGCTGTTGAAGCGGGCTTGAGGTATTGGCAACAGCTCTTGCATTATTGGGGAGCGCTTGATCCTAATGTCCGCGTAACAAAACTGAGTTTGCTCCAGTGGCTATTTGACACAGATGGCATTACTCGATTCATAAACGCTAAGGCTAAACAGTTCTTTGAACAACACAAACAGTTGACGCGCCCGATTGTGTGGAATAATGCCGATAATGACGTGTTTCCTGATGTGACGCCAACTGAATTACCGAGATTGAGCTTACGTGTGATCATGGCACAGGCGCGCATAGAGGCGTGGTTAAACGGCTTTGGCAGCAAACAAAGTGACTTTGCTAAAGGGGGAGATTTTCACCCTGGCGCGCCTATTGACGCCTATCGATATAGCGAATTTTTTAAACCAAGGTATAAAACCCGATATACCAGCGCTTTACCTCGATTACATCCTGAACTAAAACGTGTTATTCGTTTGTGGGATGACTTTGAAAGAGTGAAGCATGGCTCAGCTGACAAGCGACTTGTGCGAGAAACACATATCGCGCGGGCGATACAAAAAAAACAATTAACAGTAATCGGCATTGCGCTGAGAACGCTGCATTGTGTTTGTGAGCTTGATACTCTTCCCTCACAACAAACGCAGTTAACTCCCACGATTAACCAACACTACGCGGCGCTATCAAAAGATGAAAGAAACCCTGAATTGTGGCACAAGCAAAGTATCGGTGCTGCCTGCCTTGATGGTTTAAAGCGTGCTTTTAAATGGGTATATAAAACGGTTTCGCGCGTCTTTTGTGCAATATCTGGTTTTGTGCAACGTGTGATACGTGTTGTTAAATCTGTGGCAATCCAGGGGATGACATTGCTAAGCCAAGTATCGGATATTGTTGGGTCTGGCATTGAACTGCTGGTGAATAAAGTGTTTGTAGATAAGGACCATTTTAAAGTGGTCGGCGATCAAGACTTTGACTTAACTACCTTACATAGCGCGCAATGTAGCGAGTTGCAAATCCGTGAGGGAACTGTCGCGATGCTGCATCGCTCTATGTTATTTAAGATTGCATGTGGCATGTTCCGCATACTTTTATCCGTTTTCAAGGTAACAGCGGGTGTCGTCACAGGAAGGGCATGGGAAGTGATTGATGGCGTGCTACTGATGGCTAATTATTACCAGTCAATTAGTGAACAAGACAAAGCCAAATTTCAATTAGCGCTCGATGAGTATGCTTAAATCTGTTCGTTTGTTACCTGTTCCTAATGACCGTCTCGCTATTTACGCGTTTATCAAATAAGGGTGTCTGAATAGTCCTTTCTCATATTATTGATTTGATAGGTTGGGTTGCGTAGCTCGGTCGCTATTTTACTCCCCCATAGACTAGTTCAGCGATGATTTTTTAGACGTTGGCACATATATTCAATCATTACCTCGATGCTTTTATTATCGTAGGGCGATACATCAATTAATGTGATAGCCCTTATGAATAGTGATACAGCAATTAATTTTCAACAAGTGAAAGCGGTTGTAAAGAACAACAAGCACCAAAGTGACCGACCTGTTTTTGAGTATGATATGAACATAGCGTGCTTATCGCAGGGACAGCTTCATGCAACAAGACTGTGGCGAGGTACCGCGCAAACAATAGTCGCAAAAGAAGAAGTAACTTGGTGCCCAAACCAAGGGCTGTTATATGGCATGATGGCGCAGCCACACTTAAATGAAGAAGGTTCGCTCACCGTGGCAAATAACATGGCGACCTCGGTCTTGCAAAGTAAAAAATCGGCCCATAAAACAAAGCAAAAGTCACTGAAGTTTACGACGCGACCCTGTACTTTATTGAGTATACCATTTGAAATAGTCCATCATTGGTCGGCATTAAAACGGGGAGAAAAAGTATGTTTGGATTATATTGTACTTAAGGTACAAGCACATACAAAAGTCACGTTACAAAAAAGAGAGACCATCGACCATACAGTGGTTAGTGTGACACCGAACAACTGGTTTTGGCGAATGTTATTTGGGTCTACGGAGTATTATTATGATCGTAATACACTAAAACTGCGTAAAATCACTGGTTTATTAGAGCCGAGGGACCTAAACGTAAAAGGTAAATACATCGAATATTTGGGGCTTGCTCAATTTGAATCACCTGTTGATTACGGGCGTTTGAGGGAGTGCATAGTATGACAGAAACGGTGTTAATTACCGGAGGTACACGAGGGGTCGGAAAAGCATTGGTGGACCTGTATTTACGCCAAGGGTTTGATGTGGTCGCGACAGGGGCATCAGCGAACAGTGTTGAACGAGCGAAAGTGACTTGCCCCGATGCGCAGTGGTACAAATGTGATTTAACGCAGTTACAGGACATAAATCATTTGACCGAGCAGGTTGGCTCTCGTGCATTGACACTGGTTATTCATAATGCCGGTGTGCAGCAGAGCAGAGATTTTTTTCATCCTAAGAGTGAAGCATTGTCAATCGAAGATGAAACCACGATTAATTTTACCTCGGCCATTACGTTAACCAAGAAACTGTTTAGTAATATTGAGCAGCAATCAGGAACGTGGGTGTTTGTTACATCTGGACTTGGCATTGCACCAAAACAAAGTTCACCAGTTTATTGTGCAAATAAAGCAGGACTGAGGGCCTTTTGTAAGTCGTTAAATGGTCAAGTCAGGCGCCATGGGAGTCATGTGAAGGTGTGTGAAGCGATACTCCCCTTGGTTGATACCGATATGACACGAGGTCGAGGTACTGGAAAAATTTCAGCGATGCAGGCAGCAAAAGAGATTTATGACGGAGTAAATAACGCTAAGCAAGAAATACAGGTGGGTAAAGTACGTTTATTAATGAAAGCACGTGCTTTATTTCCTAACTTCATTGAAAACAT
This sequence comes from Pseudoalteromonas sp. MSK9-3, assembly GCF_003590335.1. Classification (GTDB taxonomy): domain Bacteria; phylum Pseudomonadota; class Gammaproteobacteria; order Enterobacterales; family Alteromonadaceae; genus Pseudoalteromonas. Next base: position 117,728 of record NZ_MIET01000042.1, read on the forward strand.
CATGCTTAAATTATAGAAGGATATTGAGGATGGCCAAAATAACAGTGTCCAAACGTGTACTCAATTGGATCGCTCGTCACGGAAAACGACCAATGGCAATACCGGCTTTATCACTGCTGTCGGTGGGTGATTTTTTTATACCTGCTTTACCAACACAAACATCGGTGATGTTATTGGCGTGGTTACAGCCAAAAAAAGCTTGGCTTATTGCCTTCTTATTTGCCTTAGCTAGTGCGATTGGAACCAGCTTGTTAGTGGCTTTAGCACTGATGCTAGATAATTATCTCGTCAGTTTTGTGCCCAGCGAAGGCTCCAAGGGTTATGAACATTGGCAATGGCTGACAGGCTTAGTGCAAGAATATGGGTTAATTGCGTTGGCAACATTGTGCTTATTGCCAACGCCTCCACGTACATTGGTGGTATTAAGTATCTTATCCGGGCTGTCTATCAGTGCGGTGATTGCAATGGTTTTTATGGGTAAATTAGTGTGGTTTTTAGCGGTGGTTACGTTTGTTTGTATGGCACCGACATGGCTGAATAAGGTCCCATGGATAGGTCAATTTGTATCAAAACAGCGCCATCGTGCGTCAAGTGCGGTTACTACACGAAATATAAACACGTAAATTAGCATAATGACTATTTGTTTCAGGGAGAAAGTAGCAGTGCCAAATATAAAAGCGTCAACTATAAAAACGCAAGCACTACCAGAGTCGCCCGCATTTGCGAGCCGTATGATGTTGAATATTTTACGCTCAGGGCTTTCTACACTGGATTTAGATATGATTGCTGACGACACTAAAGAGGTATCTGCGCACATTCCGCTCACAACAAAACAAAATTGGGTGAATGATGTTGCCAAGCTGTACGATATTACAACACTATTACGACTCGGGGTGGGGGTCTCTGATTTTATTGGAACACCAATAGGCCGAGCACTATTAACCAATAGCTCAGTGCATACTTTGATAAAAAAATGGCAACGTTTAGAGCGCTATATTCATAGCCAACATTTCATTACTGCAGAGTTTACATCACGCTATGTGAAAGTCAGTCATTGCTCAAATACTGAACATCAGCCTACTGTAGAAGAAGATTTTGCTGTGTTGGGCGTCTTATGTGCGTTATTACAACACGTTTCAGGACAGCCCGTTTTATTATGTACATCTGCAAATAAGTGCTCTTGTGTGTTTGAACTGCCCTCGAATGTAATTTGCGCGCCATTTAAGGCCAAATCATATGAACAGATGAGTGCTCAACGTAATTGGTATATCCATTTTGAAACAAATGTCTCTGCTAAACAAAGTGATATGGCAGAAGGTAAAGGGCAATTTATAGATGACTTAAGAATTATGTCGCCGGCGCATATGACAGAGCCTAATTCAGCGATATTGACAAACTTAGCGCAAGTGATAATGTCGTTGGGATTGTTAGATATTGACTTACCAAAGGTTGCGCATTCATTGGCTCTGTCAGTCAGGACATTGCAGCGCCGACTCAGCCAATTGAATATGAAATTCTCCTCTGTTGTACAGGAAGTGCGAGTTAAGCATGCTGGCATATTATTATTGGAAGGACAGTTGGGGATCTCTGAGATTGGCTTTATATGTGGGTTTTCTGATCAAGCACATTTTTCGCGGGTGTTTAAAATGTGGACTGGGTTGTCTCCAAAGCAATATGGTGAGTTTAAAAAGCAAAAAAGCTCACAGCCAAGCTGTTAGAACTAAAGGTGTATCGTGAATCGTCTTATTGTTCTAAGTGCAAAAAGCGATGTGGGGGACGCGACCAGTAAAGTCGCGGTTCTTTAATTGTAATTATTACCATAGAATTGAATGAGTGGCGTGGTTGAGCAAGTTATAGTTATTGATTTTTCCCTCATATTCAAGATAAGCCATTTTACCTTCTAGCCCCTGTGGCGCTGGTGTGATGCCTTTGTAATACACCATTTTAGTGGCAGTTTTATTCAGGTGTACCTCTACTGTGCCCATAAAAAACCACATCCCGAATGATCCGGGTCCAATCTCAAAGACAAGTGTATCAGGTGTGTCTTTTATTAAAGCCACATTAAAGGGCGCGAGTTTTTTTGCTTTGAGAATAGGGCCATAGCAGGTGAGGGTTTTACCAGACTTTAAAGGGTCCAAGTGGGCGAGAATAAATTCACCAAACAGTGCAGGTAAACACATTTTGTCCTTTGGTTTTCGGCTTTCACGCCATGCGATTTTACCGTTACTGGAATGAGCGACGACCTCTTCATCATCAATTATAAGTTTACCAATTTGTGCAGGGTGACCTTGTGACACAGTGACAGTGACTTGGTTTGTTTGTACATCAATGTCAGCGCTATACAGGGTTGTGTTTTTTTGTTTTTGACTAAGGTGTACAGAATATATTTTACCTGTGTCAGTTAGCTTGTGACTCATGTGTATATCTGCTTGATCTACATCGGCAGCATTTACGGTAAAGTGTGCGCTAAAAAATAGGCTGGTGCATAATAATTTGTTCATTGTTTGACTTATTTGTGTGACTCGTTGGATCACTATGATGGCAAGGTGGTCGAGTGAAAGATTGAAAATATATGCCATAACATCAAGATAAAAACTAAATTGGCCACATTATGGTGCTTTGAAGGCAAGCGATGTTACTTTTTAGCACTAAATCTATTACCCTTATTGGTAACTTTCTCTATTAAAATTAATTTGCTCTATGATCATTAGTCATCAAACTCACGATATTACAACACCCACAGGCATTATGCGCACTTACCATTATTCCCCTGTTGAGGGTGGCAATTACCCATGTATCATTTTCTATTCAGAGATTTTTCAACAAACAGCCCCAATAGCACGCTCTGCAGCGATTTTGGCAAGTCATGGTTTTCACGTACTTGTGCCTGAAGTGTTTCATGAATTGAATCCAATTGGGACAGTACTTGCCTATGACGATGCAGGTAAAGACAAAGGCAATGAAGACAAATGGAGCAAGCAGTTAGAGCATCACGACAGTGATACGCAAGCATTACTTGAGTTTGCACAGCAGCTTAACGGGTGCAATGGTAATGTCGGCGCGATGGGGGTGTGTATTGGTGGACATTTAGCGTATAGAGCAGCCTTAAACCCTGCGATTAAAGCTGCGTTTTGTTTGTATGCAACCGATATTCATAGTGACTCGTTACCTGCGCAAATTGGTAATGGATCATTTGAAAGAATGAAAGACATACAAGGAGAAATCCATTTTGTATGGGGTAAGCAAGATCCACATGTACCTATGGAAGGGCGTTTGCGTATTTACACAGCCTGCCAACGTACAGGTATTAACTTCCATTGGCAGGAGGTAAATGCACAACATGCATTTATGCGTGATGAAGGTGACAGGTATGACGCAGCATTAGCTATTTCAATGTATCAGCAAGCAGTGGCGTTATTTGGTAGAACACTCGCTTCATAACATAGATATGAAGGTAAATGACTTATGTAATGTGGGTCATGCAAGAGGCTCACATTTTTTGATTACATATATAATGCGTTAGTGCAAAAGGAATTAAATGTGGGCAATATACGAGTGGCAACCTCGGAAGACTGTATTAATTTAGCTGCTTTGAGTGTGCTTGTATGGTTTGATACTTATGCGCTTGAGGGCGTTCGCTCTGAGTATTCGAAGTATGCATTATCAACATTTACTGAAGCATATTTTTTAGACTTGTTAGCACGGCCTAACTATCAGTGCCTTGTGTGTGAAAAAGGCACGACTCTACAAGGGTTTGTGTTGGTTAACTTAGAATCTCACTATGAAAGTGAGGCTAATGGCTATGAAGTTGAGAAGTTATATATCCATAGATTACATCAGGGCCAAGGTATAGGTAAAGCGCTGCTAAATGATGTTGCACACCGATTTGGTGATGTGTTTTGGTTATATACTTGGGAAGAAAATGATGCTAATTCATTTTATATACATATAGGGCTTTCGTTAATAGGGCAGTATCAGTTTACTTTTTCACAGAGTAAAATAGTGAATAATGTGTATGTTTCTTGTGCTAATAATTAATATGTTTTGTGGCCGTTTACTCAGCCATATCCATTGCAAATTAAATCTATGCATTGCGACTGTCGTCTAGAGCCTGAATATTTAGTTCATATGGCGTGGTCAGGATTCTACTGCCTTTTTAATATTACAGTGATAAGGATTATATTGATGAATGTAAAGATCAGGCCTTTTAAGAACAATGATAGTGAAGCTTTTTTCTCTTCAGTGACAGAATCTGTAGAACACCTTGGGACCTGGCTTCCCTGGTGCCATAAAGATTACAGTATCGAGGAAGCCCAAGAATGGGTGAGATATAGTATTGAACAATGGCAAAGCGGGGCTGAATATAATTTTGTCATTGAAGATCTTGATTCGCAAAAAATACTCGGTTCAGTGGCTATTAACCAAATGGTGCCAATGCATCGTTGTGGTAATTTAGGCTATTGGGTGAATCAATCTGTGTTGGGTCAAGGGGTGTGTGTCAAAGCAATTAAACAACTATTACATTATGCGTTTGCTGATCTTGGGCTGCAAAGAATCGAAATACATGTGCTTGAAGAGAACTATGCGAGCAATAGAGTGGCAGAAAAGTTAAACGCGACATTTGAAGGTGTACAAAGGCATAAGCTCTTTTTTAAAGATAGGCCTTATTCAGCAAAGTGTTATTCATTGATTCCTGCTGATATCGGTATTGAGTGATTTAAAAAAGGCGACAGGGTAATGTCGCCTTTTACTGTTAGTGACAAAGCATTAAATTACAAGGTATTAAGGACAGGATCAGCAGTAAGGTTTTGCTCTGCTTCGACTTCTCCTCGATGATCTTTTGCGATCAGTTCGTATAACAATGGCAAAATGATTAAAGTAAAAAATGTACCAATTACCATACCGGCGACCAAAATAATACCGATGCTATTTCGCGCTTCGGCACCTGCACCAGATACGAGCACTAAAGGGAAGTGACCCAATACAGTTGCACCCGTCGTCATCAGTATTGGACGTAATCTGGTGCTGGCGGCACCTTTAACGGCCTCTAATTTTGACTTACCTTCAAGCTGTAAATGGTTAGCAAACTCGACGATTAAAATGCCATTTTTAGCGATTAAACCGATGAGTGTGATCAGACCAATTTGGCTGTAAATATTGATGGTGGTTAATGCTAAAAATGGCAGCATTAATGCACCTGATAGTGCCAGCGGTGCACAGCCTAGTACGACCACTAAGGGGTCTCTAAAACTATTAAATTGAATAGTTAATACAAAATAGACAATGATCATTGAGACAAACAACACGCCTACCATGGTATTGCCTTCTTTACGAAGCTGGCGTGATTCACCTGCGTAATCAATAGAGTAGCCGGTTGGTAGTATGTCTGCTGCTATTTTTTCAACCGTTGCGAGCCCTTGCTCCTTGGTTATGTGAGGAAGCACGCCAGCAAAGATCCGAAACGATTCTTGTTGATTAAATGACCCTAAAACGCGTGGGCTGGTATATGTGTGTAAACTGGCAAAAGATGATACTGGAATAAGTTCACCATCTCCGGTACGAATTTTCATATCAAGGATGTTTTCAGGGTTATAGCGTTCGCTATCGCCCACAATGGGAATGACACGAAATGCTTTACCGTCTTTATTGAAATAATTAACAAAGTTATTCGACATTAAGACACTTAGCTGTTCATTTACGGATGCTAGGTTTAGTCCTAAATCAGCGACTAGTTCTTTGTCTACTTTGAGCTCTGCTTGCGGTAAGTCAATTTTCAAATCTGTGTTCACGAATAAGAAGTTACCACTGGCATTTGTCCTGGCTAATATTTCATCAGCATACTTTTTTAAAGTCTCAGGATCATCATTTGCACGTACAACCATTTCTACATCAAATTGCCCCGCTGTTGGCAGTGATGCAGGCAAAATTGGAAACAAACTCAGCCCTGTGACACTTCCTAAGCGCCCATATAAGTCAAAGAGTAAATCGTGTACAGAGTGCGAACGCTCTTCAAAGGGGGCAAGCTCTACACCACCAAATCCAGCAGCCGCGGTGATGATCTGCCAAGTAAACTGTGCTCCTTCCGTTGCATTCATTACCTCTGCAGTGTCGTTCATTTTATTTGAAGTATAGGCTTGAGATGACTCTGGGGGGGCTTCAACCACAACTTGCACCGTATTTTGATCTTCTATTGGGGCTAACTCTTGCTGTGACAACATATAAAATGGCACGCTTAGTAGTGACAATACAACAGCAATAAATATCAGCTGAGGGCGCATAGTGAACAGTGTGTCTAATAGCTTGAAATAACGTTTTTGTAGACGATCAAAATAGCCATTTACGGCTTGTGTTAACTTTCCTTCACGGCCTCCTTCAGGACTCACATAGGCACTCATGATTGGAGAGAGCGTCACTGCAACGATACCTGATATTAAAACAGCAATCGCTAACGTAAAAGCAAACTCTCTAAACAGAAACCCAGTTAGTCCTGTTAAAAAGCCGATTGGTGCATATACTGCTGCCAAAGTAAGCGTCATGGCAATCACCGGAACTAGCAATTGACGAGAGCTAATGAGTGCAGCTTGCAAGCGTGGTTTACCATCACGCATGTGACGTGCAACGTTTTCAACGACGACGATGGCATCGTCCACCACTAATCCGACTGACAATACAATCGCGAGAATAGTTAATAAGTTTAACGAAAAGCCCATTAGAGAGATCACTGCTACGGCACCAAGAATAGAAATAGGAATAGTGATTAACGGCACCAATGCGGTTCTAAAAGATCCCATCATAGCGACAACCACGATGCCTACCAGCAGCACAGTTTCAGCTAACGTAGTGAATATTTCTTTAATTGAATCGCGCATGTACAAGGTTCCATCATAGCCGATAGTGATTTGTATGCCGTGTGGAAGTTCTTGATTTAATTTGTCTAGTTTAGTGTAAAGTGCATCACCAATGTCAATTTCATTGGCGCCAGGCAATGGCCAGATCGCAAGGAATACGGTATCGGTAGCATCCAGCCGAGCGGTCACCATTCCCTCAGCTTCTCCAATTTCAATGTCAGCAACAGTGCCCAAACGTAGTTGACTACCGTTACTTTCCTTGATGACTAAATCTTCAAAATCAGACACCGTTTTTAATGTGGTATTCGCTAATAAATCGATACGTTGACGGTTATTTTCACTGTAGCCTAATGTGGCTATTGTATTATTACTTTGTAAGGCTGAAAAAATATCACTGGCACTTAAATCGTATATAGCCAGCTTGTCACTGTCGAGCCAAATTCGCATGGCAGGGTTACGCCCGCCTTCTAATGTGACTTTTTGTACCCCGTTGATATCGGTCAGGCCCGGTACTACGTTGCGCACCAAATAATCACTGACTTCCCCTCTAGGAAGTGTCTGTGACTCCACGTTCAAATAGAATACGGCGTAGGGGCTATCAGCGCGAATAATTTCTATGGCAGGGTCTTCTGCCCCTGTGGGGAGCTCAAACTTGATTTGACCGAGTCGTGTACTCATTTCAGCCAAAGCATCTGTGGTATTGTGATTAAGCTGCAACCATGCTGTCACTTTACTCAGCCCTGATGTAGTGACTGAATCAACATAGTCGACCCCAGGTACTGATGACACAACCCGTTCGATTGGCTCCGTGACATAGCCTTTCACGACATCGGCTGCTGCGCCGGTATAAACGGTATTAATGACTAAAGAGGCGCTTTCAATTTTTGGATATTGTTGTATCGAAATCTTATTTGCAGCATTGAGGCCTGCGAGTATTATCAAGAGTGATAATACGATGGAAAGGACCGGTCGCTGAACAAATATATCCATTATTGACGATTTGTTTTCATGCAATGCACTCATTACTCCTCCTCAAGCGTCAGGTTATCTGGTGTTTGAGTATAAACAAGCAGTTGATCTTTTAGTTTGAATGCGCCTTCTGTCGCAATAAACTCATCACCTTTTAGTCCATTCGTGATCAACTGCATGTCACCCTGACGCGCACCTAACTCCACTTGAATTGAACGAGCACGCCAATTGTTGCTGTCATCCTGGTCCAATGAAAAAACGAAAGCGCCAAGTTGGTTTCGAGCAATCGCATTGGTTGGTACTGCAAACATAGGGATACTTGGCGCCGATACTACGACAGAGACCATTTGATTGTGGTGCAATTGTAATTGGCTATTGTCTAGCTCTGCACGATAAGCAAGCTGGCGTGCAGCAATATCAATAGCGGAATTTTTTGCGATGATGGTCGCTGTTATGCGTTGGTTGCCTGCGATAAGATTCACAGAAACGTTGTCACCAACGGCTAATTGAGGCAGTGTTTGTGGTAGCTTAAAATCTACCCAAATTTTTTCATCTTGTGCAATTAAAGAAGTAAGTAGGGTATTTACATCAAGAAATTGGCCACTTTGATAGTTTGTAAGCCCTAACATACCAGAAAAGGGTGCTCTAATAATCTTCTTGTCTATTATCGCATTCAAGTTAGCGATTTGTGCTTTTGCTATGGCGACGTCAGCGTGTGCTTGATCAACTTGGTCTGGACTAACACGTTTTTGTGTGAGCAACTTAGACAAACGTGAAAAAGTAGATTCAGCCAACGTTAACTTGGCTTGTTCAGCCAGTAAATTGGCTTGCTCTATACGAGTATCTAACTCAAAGAGTACGTGGTTCTTTTCGACGAAATCGCCAGGTTGAAAATGCACTTTAACGATAAGTCCGGGATATTCGTTATGTATGTCAATGGCGCGCTTGGCTTGTAATTGACCAATGACTTTACTGGTCTCGCTATAATTGCGTTGTTCCACGTAACTTGATTTTACAGCAGCTGACGGTTCAGGAAATGACTCACCAAACGCGATTGCAGCTTGTATTTGATTGAACTTAATAAAGCCTAATGTAGAGATTATAATGACAATAATAAAAATAGAGATTATCCAGCGTTTAATATTCATGATTCGTCCATAAGTTAGCGTAGATTAATGTCGGTGAGAGTGTGTATAAGAGCTTTAACCGACTCTTCGGTAAGTGGTTTTTGCCATGGGTAACTATTTAGAAACCGTATAGAGCTGCGGATAATTGGATCACTTTCGATTAACGGGTCCATTAATGAATCAGTCCCTTCACCGATTTGTTTGATTTGCTTGACGCGCTGCACTTGGTCATAACCAACACACATTGCCCATGACCCCAAAATGATTTCTTCAATGGCATGAGATAAATTGAGCTCTCCGATTAATTCTCCTGAATTGATCCCTTCTGTTAATGCCAACTTAAAAGACTGTTCGCATGCATTGTTTGCAACAATCATTTTCTCTGTCCAGATGTTTGAAGCGCGGCTGATCACGGCTTCATTTACTGCGTATGAAAGAAGGTCATTATCGAAGACAAAATATTGTAATTTCCTTGGGGCAATGAGTGAAATAGCCAATACTTTTTCAGGGGTTGTAATCGGGAGTGCTAAAACTTGATCAAAGATTTTACTGACATGTAAAAACGAGCTATGCGCAAGCGCTAAAATAATGTCTTCTTTAGATTGCACATGTTTATAAACAGATCCCATTGAAAGGCCTGCTGTTCTTGCCACTTTTGCCATTGTAAAGTCCATTACAGACGATGTTTTGATACACTCTTCTGCCGCATCAAGGATCATTTCAAGTTGCTTTTGGTGACTGTATTTTGGAGCTGGCGCCATTTTTACCTCTATTCAAGTTTATCAATAACCACATTCGAATGATATTCGAATGTGGTTATTCTAAATTTTTACTCCCACTTGTCAAGCTTTCTTAATTGCACTTTAGCGGCTACTTTTAAGCAAAGAAATATAAGTTAGTGTGCGCGCCAGTTGTTATTCATGGTGTGGGTCATCTAGCTATTTTGCCTATGAAGGAATAAATAACATGCAAAGTGAAGAAAATAAGATCCAAAAATTAGTCAACACATTAAGCGAGCATTTAGAGCGCTCAGCCATACCTGAAAGCCCAGACCCACAGCAACAACGAAACCAAATACAAGCTGTGTTTGCCAATACAGTGAATAACTTCCAGTTGTTTTATCAGCAAGCCTTAGAGCGCGGGTTTAGTAAACAACGTTTGCTGAGCCAAACGCACAATGGGCTGAGTAATGTGGCAGGGCTCAATAATTATCAAACTGAGGCGATGGTGTTTAATACGCGTTTTCAAGCGCACCCATTTGCTATTGCATTATGTGAGTCAACCGAAGAGGTACAGTTAATTTATAAGCTTGCGATAAAACATAACTTACCAGTGAGAGTGCGCTCCGGTGGACATGACCATGAGGGAGAGTGTAGCGGCAGCAATACCATTTTGATTGATGTCAGTCGTATTAAGCAATTCAGTTATGATAACGACACTGAAGTCGCGACCATTGGTGCAGGGTATCGTTTTTATCAATTGACCCCCGCACTGGCTGATTTGGGTCGAATGATTGCCCACGGAACCTGTGCGACGGTCGGGCTCACAGGGTTTATTCAAGGAGGAGGTTGGGGCCCTTGGACTCGTAAGTATGGGATGTGTTGTGAATATTTAATGGGCGCAACGGTGGTGCTTGGCGATGGTGAAATTGCGCAGGTAAGTGAAAACAACCAGAGTGAAATACTGTGGGCCTTGCGCGGCGGTGGCGGTATGAGTTGGGGCATTGTCACCGAGCTGCAAGTGAAAACATTTGCCTTACCGGATGAAATACACCGCTTTGAAATCACTTGGAATAAACTGACGAAAAAAGACCCTAATACTGAAGAGTGTGTGCCTTTACAAGATTGCCCGACCATCGATATTTTAACTACTTGGGAGGAAGCCATAAAATCAACCGAAGCCCCTTATTTACTTGGTACCAATCTGAAAATAAATGCGATTGCAAAAATTCCCTATTCAGAGCTTGCGCAACTGTATCACCCTTGTACGATGTTTGGTTATTGGGAGGGTACCAAAGAGGCATTAGATAGTTATATTCACACCACGTTTGTGGATCCTATGCAGGGGAGACCATTAATTAGCTCTGCTAAAGTAGGTGGAAGAAGGTTGATCAGTAATCAAAGCAATGGCTCACAATACGAATACGATCATGCATTGCTCAGCCACTGGGCCCGAGAGAGCATTGCCGACCATAGCACATTGCTTCATTCTATTTTAGGACAACACGGGCAGGGGTTTGTACCTGACTATGATGCGCCAGCCCCACATAAAATAACCTCTAAGCTGGTTGAACCCACAGGGTTGAAAACGTCTGGTTATGAACAATTATTAGCAACGCTGACGTCTGATTTAATTCAAAGCGAAAATAATGGGCTCGGCTTATTTAGTTATGTCACTTTAGGTGCAATTACTGGCGACTATTATCAGCAACGAGATGAGAACACGGCATCGCTCGGCGTTGCATTTCCTTATCAAGATTGCTTATATACGATTCAATATCAAACTTGGTGGAATGAAGAACTTAAAGATAAGATTGAGCAACAAAATAATGCTGTGTATGTTGATACCAATCGCGCGATGGATTGGATCGCAGAGAGTCGTAGTACTGAAATAGAGGGGGCTTATGGCGCATTTATTAGCTTCAAAGATGCCTCTATTCCAACCCCTGTGTATTTTCAGCAAAATTATGAACGACTGGTGATGATTAAGAAAGAGTATATTCACGACCAATATAATCATTTACGCACGCGTAAAACGATTATTTAGTGCGAAGAATGCACCTCCCTTTCATAGTATAAATCTATCACTCTATGAAAGGGGTAGTTAAATGCTCTCATGATGATGGTAGTAAGGGTACTGTTTTTTTCTGCTCAAAAATCACGGCGCTGTCTAATAAATCGTATTCTTTTAAATAGTTAGCAATACTCGTGAAGCTAGCCGTGGCAACTTTTTTAGGATGGTCATCGGTACTGAGCCCATCAGCAAACCAATTTCCTAAAGCAAGTTTAAATCTGCTTACTGCCACCGGCTGTGCTTTGAAGTAGGCAGTGGTATTTACTTTGAGCTTTGCCATATTATCCGTTTGGTATATAGCTGCGTTTATTACGTTCAATGTGTGCTCTGTGCAATTTTGATATTGGTTGTTAAATGGGTTAGCGATGAGTGAGTAATTGGGGTTATGGACTGTTTTGTTTTGTCCATTGATAATCGCTCTGATTAGTTTTTGTTGTAACGCTGGTGTTGGGATCACAATACCCGCCTTTAGTGCATGGACTCCCCAGAAGAAATCGACGGGGTAATCGGTGACTAATTGACTTACATTGGCATTGTCGTCTTGTTGATATAAATTATGAATAGCATAACCATTTACCTTTTTGCCATCCTCTAGTTCTATTTGTGAGTAGATGGCAATGGCTGTATGGGTAAATTGAAAACCTTGTGGTAACTCACTCTTTGGTTGTCCTAAACGGCCAATTATAAAAGCACGAGCACCTTGCTCAGCAGCGTAGTGTTCAACACTTTTGGCAAATGAAGCTATTTTTTCAGTGGTAAATTGAGGTGCTCGATGTTGTTCACTCCCTGCTTGTGTAAAGAGAGAATAGCTAAGCATAGCGCATGAAATCGTGACTTTTTTATACATATAACCTCCAAAAATACAACGATAGATCATTCGTTTCTATCATTGATCATTTCATTCGGTGCCCTGTCTGCAGTGATAGTTATGTTCGTAATGTTCAGAGGCGTCTTTTGTTGAACTGTGCTTTGGTGAGTTTGGCCACTGGCAGCATCGAGCAAGACCTCAGCTGCAGCATACGATAATGATGCTGTGCTACCTACAATCAGTAGTGGCACCGCTACAACACCACTTGCTACTTGTGCAGATGCAACTGAACTATGCCCTAAAGCCAATGCCGAGTATTTACTGGCTTGACTGCCATGGTTTGATGCAGACTCTGCAACAACAGTTAGTGAAGAAAAAGTACACGCAAGGCCTAACATTTTTATTTGCTTGTTCATTTATATATCCCTTTAATTAAGTTGCCACTAACTTAAATGAGGGTATCAAAAAGATAAACCACTTTGCTTGATGTATTATAAAAAACAACTTAAGGTATACAAAAAATATACTTACATGGATAAGCATGGCATGAGTCAGATAGCTTTAGTCAGTGACACATTAAAGGCGGTACTCAAACAGCATAAGTTGACGTACAAAGATATTGCCGCGCATCTAGAGATGAGTGAAGCCAATATTAAGCGTATTTTTTCTAATCAAAGCTTCACGTTACAGCGCCTTGAACAGATCTGTAATTTGTTGCAAATGAGCTTATCTGACTTATTTGCCATTTCTGAGAAGCAACAAAATCAATTGACACAGCTTACATTAGAACAAGAGCAAGAGCTGATAGATAACCCAAAACTGCTTTTGGTCGCGGTATGCGCCCGAGATGCATGGGACTTTGACGACATTATAAAATATTACGACCTTGATCAATTTGAATTGATCAGACTTTTTGCGCGCTTAGATAAAATAAAGTTGATTCAATTGTTACCGAATAACCATTATAAATTGCTTATAGCGCAGGACTTTCGGTGGCTGAAGAATGGTCCACTGGAACGCTTTATGGAGCAAGAAGTACTGCATCGCTTTATGGCGAGCAAGTTTGATGAGCCTAATAGCTTTCGTTTTTATTTACGTGGTAGGTATTCACAGTCCTCTATTGAAATTATTCAACGCAAGCTTAATCAGCTCACCAAAGAGTCAGCTATTTTAAATCAGGAAGACGCAAATTTGCCTTTGCATGCGCGAAAGCATATGGGCTTGTTATTTGCGATGCGGCCATGGGAGCCGTCTTTATTTGAACAATTTAAAAGGAGTAGTGATGAATAGCCTATCTAGGGTCATGACTTTCATGGGATCTTTGCTTATGTCAGGGGGAAGTCTGGCACTTCCTCACAAAAATGTAGAAGATTGTGTATCAATTAACCAGCATGTTACGAAGGCTGAGGCTGTTGCAGAAAAAGGCCGTTATCGACAGGCTTTGACGATAACCGATGAATTTGACTTCTCAACACAAGGGGCTTTTTCAGAGTATATTGCGCATCAACGTAAAAAAATCTTAGCTGAGAACCCGAAAGCGCATTTACCGTGTCCAATAACCACGCCAATTAGCGATCAATTATACGGAGGTCGTGACCTCAAGGTGATTGATTTAATTGCACCATTTCAGGTTGAACCGCGTATGCAGGCCAAAAGTAATACGGAGAAAAAACACGATACACGCGGGGTACTATTGATCCATGGTTTAACTGATTCACCGTTCATATTTCATGATTTAGCCTCATCATTTTTAAAGCAAGGCATTACGGTACGTACTTTACTGTTACCAGGCCATGGTACTGCGCCCTCTGCTTTGGTTGATGTATCACACGCGCAGTGGCGAGCTGCCACTGAATACGGTGTGCAATCGATGCTGGAAGACTTTGACACGGTGTATTTAGGGGGCTTTTCAACAGGCGGTGCTTTATTAATTGACTATTTAAACCAGCAAAGCATTAGCTTAGAACAAAAAGCGCAGATAAAAGGCCTTATGTTATGGTCACCAGCGAGTCAAGCTAAGGCGAGTATGGCATGGGCAGCAGAATATGTGGCTTGGTTCAAAGATTATATGGATGAAAGTACAGACAGTGATTTTGCCAAATATGAATCTTTTCCATTTAATGCTGCTGCACAAATATACTCTTTGATGCAGCGTATTCAGCCTGCTAATTTAACTGATACGCCTGATATTCCTTTGTTCGTTGTAGCATCTGACGTTGATCAAACCATTGAGACAAAAAGTACCTTACGTTTGCTTGAACATTGGCATAACAAAAGCATGCGTAAAACACAGTATAAAGATACCCTGATTTACTATGCTGATAAGGCACAGCAACCGGTTTTACCTAGTTCAATCAATGTGATAAAACCTGGATTATGTACACATGGTGATTATTGTGATGCGCTTATAGGAATTGCACACACCGCGCTTACTAATGCACCAAATAATCAACACTATGGCTGGCAAGGGGTTTATCGAAACTGCGAACATGTATTTGGCACAGAGCATTATCGAACATGTAAAACGACGCAGAACCCAATGATAGGTGAAACGACAGCTCACGCATTGCAGGCTTATCCCGCAATTCAGCGTCTAACTTTCAATCCTTACTTTGATCATATGGTTGATGCGTTGGCGCGTTTTATCGCAAGTAAATAATAAAGTATAGTTTTACGATACTTTTAGGGAAGTATTATTACTCTTTTATGAGTGTGGTTGACTTATTTGTGCACAATTTTAATACTGCAGTTCTGATTTAACAGGATTTTAAATTAACAGCAGGAGTATTTTTATGAATATATATAAACCAACCAAAGCGTTTAAGTTTGCTGCAATTTTTGCTTTGTTAGTGGGTGTTTTGGGGTTTTTAGTCGGGTTAATGAATGCCACTATGCCATTAAATGAAAAAGGATATTACTTTTCAATCTTGCTATTTGGCTTGTTTTCATTTGTCTCTTTGCAAAAAACCGTGCGCGACAAAGTAGAGGGGCAAAGTATATCTAAACCATACCTAATCATGTGTTGGGTAGCCGTAATTGCTGCAATTGGGTTGCTGAGTGTGGGTTTGTATAATGCTGAACTTTTGTTAAGTGAAAAAGGTTTTTATGTAATGGCATTTCTCCTGAGCGGATTTGCCGCGATCACAGTACAAAAGAATGTTCGAGACTCAATGCTCACTGACAATGCTGAACCTACCTATATTGCTGATGAATAGTTGGGGGAGTGGTGCAACTAAGTTATTCGATTGTGTATACATCAGCTGAATTTTTAAATTGTTTTTACGCGTACAGTTTTTAACAAATTTGTTTGCTTAGAAAGCGTATTAACGTGTATTTGCTATGGTAATGTGTTTTGAGTGTAATAACGTAAAGGAAATACGATGTTTAAAATACTTGTTGCCACCTTAGCTGGGCTCACTTTATTAACGGGATGCCAGTCAACAAGCTATACCAGTGTGAATGATGAAGTGGGCCTCCCGACGCACCTTAGTGTTACTATTTCTAATGTGCAGAATACGGATGGGCAGTTAATTGTGTTGGTGCATGACAATAGCGGTGATTATCATGATGATTTGAATATTAATGATCCAAATGCCAAGTTTTACTTAAAAAAAGTGGTCACACCATCAGTACCAAACACATTGGTGGTGTTCGAAAATGTTCCCGCAGGGCGCTATGCAATTAATGTGATCCATGATGAAGACAGTGATGGAGGGTTAGATCGTATGATATTCCCATTTACTGGCATGCCGAGCGAGCCATATGCATTATCAAATAATATTTATGACCATTTTAGTAAAGGTGATTTTGATAATGCGTTAATTGATATAGCGGCACCAAACTCTCGAGTGGATTTGCGTTTAGCAACCCATTTGAAAAAAGTGGTTGGTATGTAACTGATTTAATAGGCTGGCATAGTGTTTTTTTACATGCTTGTATCTGCTCGTTACACTTAATCATATTTATTTTTTCGTTTTCAATTAAAGGTAACGTTTAATGGCGCTAAGTACTACACAGCGCCATACTTTTTTATGCCCTAGCTTTGTGCTTACTCTGTAATTATTTCTTCAATTTCTTGGTTATTGATCACTAACGTATACGAGTTATTAAATGAAGCATTACAAAATTCTACAGGTTGACCGTTAAGCTTGAGGTCGGAGGTACAATTTTGCAGGGAGTGCCAACTGCTAACCGCGCCTTTGGCCACACTTAGTGGCTTATTATTAACGGTGATAGTTTGATCCACATTAGAGAGAAAGCGAAGGGCAAAGTGATCATCTTTATTGTTAGTTTGCTGTTTTAGTAATGTGAGCATTAAACTTTTAGAATTATCTTGCCAAGCAATGACATGGTAATCTTGATCCTGCTTAACTTTATACTTAATCTGCCGATCATTCCCATTGTTATTGAGTGCTTGAGCATAGAAGCTAATCTGTCGATTCACATTATGTTCGTGCTCAATACGTTTTGGTTCCGCGTTCCTTGCAAGTGTTGCAATATAGTATTTGTCTTTAGTGGCATCTCGTTCATCACCATTTAACTCAGTGTTTGCAGTATGATATTTAACCTCATATTGTGTGGCATTAACGTAGTTATAATGGTTTTTGTTTAAATCAGAACCAAAGTTGGCTGTTTCTAAATCTTCAGATGAGCAAGCGATTAATACGCAGCTGAGTAATGGTGTTGCAAGGTGTGTGAGCTTCATATGGTTTATATCCGTTTAAATATGAATGAGCATGAGTGTCTATACCAATTGTATTAAAGGAGTAGTTGATTATTACCAGTGCTAAGCGGCTTGCTAACAAGTAGTAACGCCTATACGCGGGTATTCTGCGTCAGGTGTTGTAATACAGTTGATAGATGCGTTAGCACGGTCAAAATTTTAATCTCATTGGTGTGAATTAGTACGGTGGGCATTGTAAGGGTTTTGCGTGTAAATTCCGGTGATGAACTGTGTAAAATTGTAGCTTTATGAATAGTGAAGACAAAGATGCATGAGCGGTTAAGTCAGGTGAACTAGTCTGTTGTAGCTAGGACGCAAGATAGATTGCTTTACCTTGCAAAGCAATACAGTCAAAGGTCAGCACGGATGTGTGCTGACCTTATTTCTAAGGCATGGTACAGATTAATATTGACCCACTAAACTGACATTTGCGAAGGCTAAATAGCCTCTAAGCATAATATGATATGTACCGCCTTGACCCGAGTTTAGGCTACAGCTTTCACTGTTTCCATTTCTAAAAGGTCGACAATCATAATTGCTCGTTGTTGGTTTGGTACCTTTGCGAACGTATAAATCCGCATCACCACTACCACCTGATGTGGTAACGCTCAAATTCACATTTGCCGGTACTTCGATGGTATAAAATAGTTCTTGGTTTTGTGCGCCAGAGATATTGCTGATAGGTACACCATTATCTAAACAATTACTGCCACATCCACCTTGAGAGTCAAATGTTGCTTTTAATGAAGCACCTGAATATTGGCTATATCCATGTAACATTACATACCAATCGCCTGCGGCTGGGTTGGCAAAACTACAAGACTCAGTGTTCCCTGTTTTATAAGGGCGGCAGTTATAGCTGTTTAGGGTTGGCTGCTGACCAACTTGAACATATAAATCAGCATCACCTGTTCCACCACTTAAATCAATCGCAAGGGATGTACTGCCTGCTGGTACTGAGATTTTATACATGGTTTCTGAGCCATTTGCACCACTGGCACTGATTGCTTGGCCGTTAGTAAGCTCTGTAACAGGAGGCGGCGGCGGTGGTGGTTGAACTGTGCCTAGAGTGTAGAGTAACTCATTTGGCGATCCTGATTTGGCATCTGACACTTTATTCTTAGAGCTTCTTTGACTGAGTAGGCTGTCAATTTGCGAAGGACTTAGGCTTGGGTTTTGGTCAAGGTATAAAGCAACCGCGCCTGCAACGTGTGGAGATGCCATTGATGTACCACTGATGGTATTGGTTGCTGAGTTTGAGTTGTACCAAGCAGATTTTATACTTGAACCAGGTGCATAAATGTCAAGGCAGTTACCGTAGTTGGAGAAGCTTGAACGGCCATCACTGCTTGTGGTTGAACCAACCGTAATAGCATTGGCTGCGCGAGCAGGCGAGTAATTACAAGCGCTGCGGTTGTCATTACCCGCCGCTACAACAAAGCTAATGCCAGATGCAACGGCATTGTTTACTGCATCATCAGTGGCTTGTGATGCACCGCCGCCTAAGCTCATGTTAGCAACAGAAGGACCTGATGCGTTATTTTTAACCCAGTTTATGCCTGCAATTACGCCAGAGTTTGATCCTGAGCCGTTACAGCCAAGTACACGTACCCCAACAACATTCACGTTTTTTGCTACGCCGTAGCTGTTACCGCCCACCGTACCAGCTACGTGTGTGCCGTGACCATTACAGTCTGTGGCGTTGTTGTCATTATCGATAAAATCATAACCATGGCTCGCCCTATTACCAAATTCATTATGGCTGATCAGCACGCCAGTATCGATAACGTAGGCAGTGACTCCACTACCGTCATAATCATAATGGTAATTAGAGTTTAATGGTAAGTCCGTTTGGTCAACACGATCTAAACCCCAAATTGCATTACCTTGGTCAGCTTTGGTATCAATAAGCGGTGTCACTGACACGATTTGGTCTTGTTCTATATATTTGACATTTGGGTTTGAAAGTAAGGTGTGGATCTGCTTTTTAGATGCGTCAACTAACACGCCGTTAAGTGCAGTACCAAACTCCCTTTCGACAGTGACATTATACTGGTTACTCAGAATTTTGGTTTGTTGTGCAATATAAGCTGCCACCGCTTTTTTATCCGTTTTATCGATAATCTTTGGCGCATCAAAGACGACGATATATTTGTTATCGATGGCTTTAGCTTGGTCGACTTCTATCATTTGAGCGGCAAAAGCTTGGCTAGATAGCCCAGTTAATATTGCTAGCGTTAATGAACTTAATTTACGCATATTATTTCCTTTACATGTTGTCGTGGTTAAAAAGTAAACAAATTATTATCACGAATTGAGAATAAAACAAACACAAGGTTAACTTAAATGTAACTTTTATGGTGTTTTTTGTATTCTTATGTTTACACCTTTCCTCTTGTGCCTTTTTTAGCGGCGGTTTTTATGAATATACTCAAGCTAAAATTGGTGTGACATTTTTCTGAACTGATTAAATTTAAAACTTGAATATGATTCGGAAACTCCTTAATATTACATAAAGTAATTACTTATTCTTTTTTGTTATATAGGTCAGTGCCTATATAAATTTAGTGTTTTAAAAGTGAAGGCCTGATCATGGATAACCCTGCAGTATTGAAACAAATTTACTTAGATGCCAATGCAACGACACCTGTATTACCAAGCGCTGCAGCGGCTGCAGTGAAAATGATGGAAACAATGTTTGGTAATCCGAGCAGTAGCCATACTAGTGGGTTGCAAGCCAAACAGGTTATGGATCAGGCCAGATGCAAAGCTATGAAAGTGTTAGGCGCAGGTGCTGGGCAAGTTATTTTCACCAGTGGTGCCACCGAAGGCATTCAAACCGGTATTTTGTCTGCACTATATGCGGCCAAAGCAAGTATGAAAGCAGGACAAAGTTATTCAATTTTGTACGGCGCGACCGAGCACAAAGCGGTGCCTGAATCTCTCAAACATTGGAATCGTATTTTAGAAGTTAATGCGGCCATTAAAGCCATCCCGGTAGATGAACAGGGTAAACTTGATATGGAGTTCATTGCTAAAGAGGTCCCAGATGCACTCATGATTTGTACCATGGCTGTCAATAATGAGACGGGTGTTTACCAAGATTTATCACTCCTCGAACAGACTATTCGTACTCATAACCCTGACGTTTATTGGATGGTCGATTGTGTACAGGCATTAGGAAAAACTCACTTAGGATTAGCTGCTACGACGATAGACTATGCACCGTTTAGTGGTCACAAATTATATGGTCCTAAAGGTATTGGGTTTGTCTATATTAGAGAGGATGCCCCATTTACCCCGTTTATAGCGGGTGGTGGCCAGGAGGGGGGGTTACGCTCTGGCACTGAGAACTTGCCTGGGTTAGCCGCATTGAATGTAATTTTTGATGAGTTACTGGGACAAGGTGACGGCGCTTTTTCTTGTACTCAGGTGCTAAGTGAGTTCCGTTCTCAGTTGTCTGTAGCGCTGAAAAATGCTTTTCCTACGGTTGTATTCAATCATAACTTTGAGAATAGCGTACCCACGACATTAAACTTTGCGATCCCAGGCTTTACATCAAAAGAAATTATGGATTTATTTGATGCGGCAAATATGCGTGTAAGCTCTGGTTCTGCATGTAGCTCAAAGGTAACTCGAAGTTTTGTATTAGATGCAATGGGGTTAGCGCCTTGGCGCAGTGAATCAGCCATTAGAATGTCATTTGGCCCAGCGGTCACACAACAACAAATTGCAGATGCATGTGACAGAATACAGCATTGTGCGCAGGCCTTAGGGCATAGTTGCTTGGTCGATATTAATGGCGTCTCCCACGAAAGAGAAGAGTTAGATGGGTTATTACAACTCAAAGCAGGTGGCAGCTGTTGTTGGTTATATGCTGATCGGCAAAGTGGTAAAGCGATTGTTATTGACCCCCTAGTCGAGGTCCAGGAGCGATTATTGACGATACTTGAATGCCAAAAGTTGTCATTAGTCGCGGCTATAGACACACATGGCCACGCAGACCATGTTTCGGGTAGGGTTGGTTTAGCGCAAGCACACCTCAGTGAGCAGAATTGCGATCCTTTAGGGTGGCCAACACATTGCGCTGGTATCGCAATAAATGAAAAAGTGTTGAGTTATATCGAACTAGGTGAGCGATGTTTAGTAAAGTTGAGCACCCCTGGTCATACAGCGGATAGTATTTCGCTTGTACTATGTGATAAATCACAATTGCTCAAAGAAAAGGTGGTTCCAGAGTTTACATTTTGTGGTGATTTGATCTTAATGGGCAGCTTAGGTAGAACAAACTTCGCTACCAGTGATGCTTCAGCGATGTATTATAGCCTCAGAAACCTTGCTAAAATTACAGATAAACAAGGCTTGTTGTGCCCAAGTCATGACTATCACAATGAGTTTGTGACGACTTTTGACGCGGAGATGAGCCGTAATGCATTGCTACAGCAGGCTATTGAGGGCAATATATCATCCGCCAATTTCGTTAAAGCAAAGACATCGCTCGATTTACATATAGATGATGAACAGGGCGCTGAGATCATGTGTGGCGCCTTTGTAGAGTCTTGTCAAAAGGTGCGGGTGAGTGAATACGATAGTGTGGCGCTTGCAGAGCATATAGAGCAACATAGCGATGCCACTCTCATTGATATTCGAGAGCCGCATGAGTATGCGCTCAACCACGACCAATCCTTTTCAACAAATGTGCCTTTGACGCGTTTAGCCAACTTTATTGCGCAGCATCATACCAAGATGGACCAAGAGCTGATCTTAGTGTGTCGTAGCGGTAGTCGTTCACATGTTGCGGCGAATGCGTTAGCACGGCTGGGGTTTAAGCATGTCGGGCATCTAAAAGGTGGGTATGCGCTAAGCCATTAAGAAGTGTTTCATATTCAATGTCGAGCCAAAACGTGATGTGTTTGGGCTCGATAAGCTTTTTATAGAGACTGAAAATAAGCGGTAGGTTACTCCACTATTGGTTGGTTTCAGCCGCTTTTGAACGGTTTAGTAAGTGGTCCCAATGACTTGGGCTTAACTCAAATACTTTATCACTGCTAATATGTGTTGAGTTACAGACATCACCTTGGCCACTAACACGAACTGGCAATTGTTCCGTATATGAGCGCATTACCAAATTATATTGCTGTTGGAATACCACAGATTGAGGGTTTAGATGCCAAGTTACTGTGGTGCCTTCGCTCAGGCAATTAGCAAATGTAGAACGTTCATTATCAACTTTTAAGCGAAAATATATTGAGTGATCGCCGTCTGAGTTACCAGAACGGGTATGTACTTCACTCACAACCCCTGTTAAATCATTTTTGGCATTGGCAGCAAAAGTAGAAGTTGCTAACAATACCAGTGAACATAATTTAAGACGCATTCTTATTCCTTTATATTATTATTTTACCTTAGGCTATAGTCTACTTAATTTATACCGTGTTGTAGAGTCTCAGTATGTAATATCATCATTTCGGCTATTAAAAAAACTTTAATCGTATCGTTATGCGCGCTGTGTATCGATGATTAATACAGAGGCGCTTTTGCACTTATCCCGTTAGTAGGTGGGCTTGTGAAGGGGGGCTATACTGTCGTATTTTGTATTGCATATGTCGAAAGAGCAGTCGCTTTATGATAAACCTTGCGTGGTGCACTGATCATCTGAACTTCAGTTTAACGATTAAGCCAAGCCAAAACACAGCGTAGTGTTTAGGTATAGAATGTTGTAATGCGCATTGTTCTGGTCCATGCTTTATATACTTTAATTAAACCTTTCAGTTATATGAAATGGCTTTTTCAAAACAAAACCGGTCAGATATACTCACACCAACGATAGAACAACCTTGCATTCGTCATTGCTGTTTGGATAGTCATGAGCGATGTATAGGCTGCTTTAGAATGCTAGACGAAATATTGTCATGGCACACATACAGTGAACGAGAAAAAGAGGCCGTATTGGTAAAGTGTAGGAGCCGTCAAAAAGGTAACAAATGACGATGTGTTTATCAGCTATTATTAATAAACACATCGTGGTGCACTAACAGTGCTGGATGTTAGAGTTTATAAAGTGAACTTTGATAGCAGACCTTCCTGCTCGTGTGCATGATTTGCCAGTTGACCACTTGCGGTAAACTGTTTATCAGCAAAACTTCCTACCTCTACACTGATATCATTAATATGGCTGGTATTTTTGTTTATTTCTTCAATTACCACACTTTGCTCTTCAATTGCCGTGGCAATTTGAATATTTCGGTCCATTATCTCTTTTACAGATTCTGATATATCACTCAGCATAAGCGTAGCTTGTTCGGTTTGTTCAACACAAGACTGTGTTTTTTCTCTACTGGCTCCCATTGCATTTTGAACTTGGCTAGAAGAGACTTGAATTTGGCCAATCATAGACTTAATTTCTGTTGTCGATTCTTGGGTTTTTGATGCCAGAGATCGTACCTCATCAGCCACAACAGCAAAGCCTCGGCCTTGTTCCCCTGCACGGGCTGCTTCTATCGCAGCATTGAGCGCGAGTAAGTTAGTTTGCTCGGCAATACCATTAATAACAGAGAGAATATTTTCTATACTTTTGCTGTATTCAGCCAATTGTGTACTCAATTCATGTGACTTTGATATTTCATCAGCTAAGTCAGTAATATGTGAGCGGGCGAGATTGAATACATCTTGCCCCTGTTCCGTTTTTTCGTTTACTTGTGTAATTGATGTTGCAGCTTGCTGCGCACTGCTGGCGATTTCTGAAGACGTTGTGCTCATTTCGTGCATAGCCGTTGCTAGGCTTTCAATTAAACTGACTTGCTGATCTAATCTTTGTGTTGATTGTGTTGACAGCTCTTTGGCTTCATCACTACTACTTACAACCAAATCAGCACGATCTTTAACGCTTTTTACTAATAACTGTAAAGACTCCAAAAAGCGGTTAAATTGCCTTGCGACTGTTCCGCACTCATCTTTATTGATAATTTCTAAACGGCGTGTTAAATCTCCGCCCCCACTGGCCATGGTTGTGATTGTTTGTTCTAGATCTCGTAGTGGTTTGAGCAAATGAATAGCCAGACTTCTCATCAGTATCGCCCCGAATAAAATGGCGAGTACAGCGATCACCAAGGAGTTTATGGTGATATCGGTTAAGGTGCTGTACACGAGTGATTTGTCCATTAACACTGCAAGATACCAATTGGTGCCAAACGCGTTTTGTAACTCATGCAGGTAAAATATCTTCTTACCGTCTTGGGTATCAATTTCGATCAGTTCATCGATATTATTTGTGGTAAGGCCTGGGTATAAGCTGCTAACGTTTTTGCCATTGTAATCACTTTCTTGATGCGAAATGATAGTACCATTTCGGTCTACGATAAACGCATAGCCGGTGTTATCAAAGTTTACTGCATTCACGGTTTTCGCAATGGTATCTAAGCTTAAATCACCACCAATTACGCCAGAAAAACCTGCTGCCGTGTTAATTGGGGATACCACTGAAAGTAATAAATCTCCGGTTGCTGCATCTGTATAAGGACTAGTAAATACCGTTGTTTTTTTGTCTTTAGCTAGCTGATACCAAGGCCGCTGTTTAAAATCAACGCCTGGAGGGTTTTGTCGATTGGGGTTATTTGAACGCAAACCCATTTCCGTTTCTAAAGTACCAAATGCGAGTAAAAAAGAACTGCTGAAATAGGGGGTATTAAGTGCATTCTGAAACTTTAGAGTACTAAAATCCTGCTCTAGTTGGCTTTTAACCAAATCTATTTGATTTGCCTTAGAGGCTAACCAATTATCAATACTAATGGACAGTAAGGCGGCATTGTCAGTCACATAAGCACGCGTTTTATTTTTCATCGAATCACTCACGAACCAGTAAGTGGATAAGGTGGTCACGCAAATGATGATTAAAATGACGAGCGCAGAAGCAACGGAAAACTTAGTACGGATTTTCATTATAATTTCTACCGCTAGTTAAAAAACACTCAAGTGTCTAAAGTGTTGACTATAATTCTGTTATTCGCAACCCTAAACTGTGAACAATATGAAAACTTTCAAACGCTCATTTCTTACGTCTAGCCTACTCTCGGTGTTATTTTTTAGCACGTGCGGGTTGGCTTCTGAACCAGTAACAATGGCTGATATACGTGCATTAGAGGCGCAACTGACTGAACTGAAAGCCCGCCTTATGTCACAGCAGGCATCGGAAAAACTGGTAGACAGTCCGCCTCGACAACCAACTATCGTTGAGGGTACAGAAAATCAGGCAAAACCTACATTGCAAAAAGATGTACGTGTTTACGCAACAGTGCGTCCCACTCTTGGTATATTAGATGATCAGGGAACCAGTAATATTGATGTAAGAGATGCCTTATCACATGCAGGCATACAAGCGATGTATGAGTTCCAACATGGGTGGACGGCGGAATTACATGGTGAATGGAGTATCGATTTATCAAACGAAGGTAATTTTGGACGATCTCGGCGAGCTTACACTGCGCTATCTACGCCTTTTGGGCGTTTTGGTATTGGTAAGCAGCGGCCTGCTCAGTATTTATTTATTGCTGAGTACGTTGATATATTTAATCATGGCGCCAGTCCATTTGCATATGATCCTGAAAGCATTTTTTTCGTTGATAACCTTGTAACTTACCGATATGAAACAGGACCACTCACATTTATTGCTGTAGGGAAATTTGATGGTGAAGCGGGGGATAACCAAGCAGATCTAATTAATACAGGGCTAAGTTATGATAATAATGGCTTACATGCTGCTGTCACATACCAGCATCATACTGATTATGAAGAAGATCAACTACAGGGTGATAGTACACTATGGTCTGGTGCGCTCGCGTACCAATTTAACAATGGCTTTTACGCTGCCGTTGCATACCAAGGTAGGGAATATGATTATTTAAGTGGTGATCGCGATGGACATACTTTTGATTTATCAATGGCTTATAAGTTATCACAACACTATAAAGTTAAAACAGGGTATTTCAATTTTGATGACGGCCACACTCAATCGGATCCCAGGAACCAAAGTTTTGATGGATACAATCTGACCTTAGAATGGCTGCCTGTTGATTCTTTACGCTTGCATGTAGAGTATTTAATGAAATCATTTGAAAATAACAATGACTTTGACTCAATTTCTATAGGGTTTAGATATGACTTCAGCACTAAATGGCAGTATGAGTAATGATAGCTAGGGTTACGCTGTACATATGGATTTGTTTTTTGTGGTTGTTTAACACCCACAGTTTTGGCCAAGTTGAGAAAAGTCCAAAGCTGCAAAAGGTAACTATTTTAGTTGATGATAGTTACCCGCCTTATTCATATCTAAGTGATGGTAGCTTATATGGTATTTACGTTGATTTGGTCAAACAAGCGGCATATTTGCTTAGGGACACCTATAAAATTGACTTACAGCCAGTACCATGGAAAAGAGGGGTCGCGGCTTTAGAGCAAGGAGAGGCTTTTGCTTTGATGCCCCCCTACATACACATGAAGAAAAGGCCTTTCATTTGGCCTTACTCTGTTGCGTTACAAGAAGAAGTTGTTGTCGCATTTTGTAATAAAGGCTTTACTTTAATGGATGTTCTTTCAAGAGCTGTCACTGATCCCCCCGTAAATGTTGGCCTTAATACTGGATTTATGATTTTAGATGAGGCACTTATGGAAGCGCAGAAACGGGGTAAAATAAAGGTATGGGAAAATAAAAATACAAAAGCAAATATTTTGAAATTGGGGAAAAAGCGCATTGATTGTTATATTAATGATAGGCTATCGACGCTGATAGGAATAAACAATATGAAGCGCTCTCACCCTGACATTGACACTGGTAGCTTTGTAGAAGATAAAACAATATTACGGCGCACGGCACATATAGGATATTTAAAAGAGGGGAATGATAAATTTCCTTTCAAAAACGATTTTATTAATAAAATGGACGACGCACTGTCAACAATACTCGAAAGACAGGAAGATGGCGTGGGGTTAGAATGACAATAGGGGCGGCGTTATAGGTCAGTTTGGCCACCTATTAGTAACCAAACTTTTTTTGTATCTTACCTAGCGCACGTTTAAACCAAGGCGCATTTGGTGATGAGGTTTCGCTAGAGGCGGCGCTGTCTGCGTTTTGTACTATTGTTTTATTGGGTGATGCTACCGGTGTTGGGGTGTCACCTTGTTTGGCTACTTGCTCTAGCGGTAGTTGCCATTGGTACCCCTTTCTTGAGAAGGTTTTGACCGCATCATCACCAAACAATGCGCGTAAGTGCCCAATGCTTTGAAATACCATTTGATCAGATACTTTTTTTTCAGGCCATACTTTTTGCAGCAGCTCGGCTTTGTTATGAATTTTTTCTGTATCAAGCAGCAATATTGCGAGCATTTGTGCATGTTTTTCTTTTATTGAGAACTTCTTCCCTGAGTTAAAGAGAATGAGGTTGTCGCAATCAAACTCAAAGTCATTAAATTTATATATCATGAAAATTATCATACCCTGTTGGGCACGTACCCTTTTTTATTTTTTTTCAGCATAACATATTCATTACAAAATCGGGATGTAAACGTGAAAAGTAATTATATTAGCGCTTAACGATATTTTATATTGTTTTATAAATACAACTAAAACAATACTACATTAGTATTCAATTAATACTTTATACCTACTAACTATCAATATGTCCAAGCATTCTATTCGGGTCTAATTGGTCTCGAACTCGGCGCTTCAGTATTTTTGCTTCAGGGAATCCATCGTCTTGTTCGCGGCACCAAATCAAGGTTTCATTGTAATAGATCTTAAATGTCCCTTTAGTTGAAGGAGCCAAAGCTACCTCCGCTATGTCATCTGAGAAAGTTGAGAGTAGCTCTTGAGCGAGCCAAGCACTGCGAAGCAGCCATTGGCACAATACGCAATAGTGAATAGTTATTTTGGGTTTATGCATCAATAAATACCTATAGATTATTATGTTTTTATCAAAAGATTGACTGACGGTGAATATGCTTTTTTTAGTTAAATTAGCCAGATGAACGTACAATACCAGAAAAGGTATTATCTATGTGATTTCTTCACTAACTAGACGGTCGCCGCATATAGAAGATAAAGGCTGGTGGCCTTTTTTAAGTTTACCCTTGATTTAAGATAAACAGCTACAGCCTTATATTAATCTAATTCGTTATTCGCGAATTCAAATCCGAAGTACACCACTCGCTAAATTAGACAATTTTGCGTTGTCGCACAATCCATCGACTATGATCGTTAACATTGGATAAGTTATACGTAAGATTAGGCCTAGAATTTGGGCTGCGACGCGTGTAGATGCAGTTTTTATGTTAGCTAATGCTTTACTTTATTGTTTAATATTTGTTTTTTGATCTTGAAAAAGAGCGTAAGTGTTTCCATATCACATAGGTAAGCTGGTAAAAGGTAATTTGGGCGCTTAAATTGTGCTTTGGGGTTTTTGTATTTTTTAGTTGCGCTGGCGAATTAAGGGTGATAGTATTCTCCTCTTGGTTTTATAACCATGTGTAATGTCCTTTCTTACCCTGATCCAGTAAGCCAGCATTAAAAAAACGAAGCTGAATTATTGTACGGCGACCAAAAGCAAGACTCGAAATCTCGTTGCTAAAGTAAAGTCCTCTTAAACATGTTTAACATGTCGGAATATCGTCAAAACTGTAGTTAAGCTTATACTAAATTCGTTCAGCATATTGAGGCTGAACACATATTATTGTGAGTTTTCTATGTCATATGAATACAATGGATCGATGATCCAAATTGCACATCCGGTGCAGTCTATTTCTGTTAATAAAAGTACGGTTGTTTATGCGGACAAAACAGGAATGAAAAATACACGGTTTGCCTCAACGGGCGATGCACGTAGCTTTATTAAATGGCTAACAGCTAAAAGCTAATCAGCTTTTAGCGTGAGTAAGCGCAAAGCATTCAAACCATCTAACCTAGTTTGATAGGCTTTGCGTTTATAATACCCTACGTTAAAATCTCCCTGTCACCTTAACCTTCCTTATTACTTTAAATTTTCCTACAGCTTTACATTTCCCATCATTTTATACTTTTCAACCATTTATCTATTTCTATATCCATAAAATCTCGGATTATCGGCTGAGCCTTGGCATTAGGGTGTAAATTGTCGTTTTGCATGAGTGTTTTATCAACTGCCACCTCGGTCATAAAGTAAGGCATAAAGTAAGCCCCCGTCTGTTTAGCAACGCTATGATAGCTATTGGTGAACATTGAAGTATATCTAGGCCCTAAATTTGGTGGTATTTGGATTTCCATCAGTGCGACTGTCGCACCAGCTTGCGTACTTTTTTTGACGAGTTCAGTCAGGTGCTTTTTCAGCAGCTTGATAGGAAACCCGCGAATACCGTCGTTACCGCCCAGTTCGATTAATACATGGCTTGGCTGGTGAACTTGTAACCAAGTGTCAATTTTTAATAATGCATTGTCGGTTGTCTGTCCACTGATAGCGGTATTAATTATTTCGATCGGTTTTTTTTCTTCAACGTATTTATTTTGTAACAAATTAACCCATGATTGGTCTTGTTTAAGGCCATACCCAGCACTTAAGCTGTCACCAATGAGCATTATTCTGTCTTTCGCAGTGCTAGTAAATGGCAAAAGCAGTAAGATACTAATAACCAATAGATTTAGGAACAAACGAGTCATGTCAGTACTTTCTCAATTAAATGTAATTCAGGTCGAAGGATTAACCAAACGAGTGAGTACCCTCGAAGGGGACCTTACTATCCTTAGCGAAATTAATTTTTCTGTCAAGTCAGGAGAGTCGGTTGCTATTGTGGGTGCGTCAGGTTCGGGTAAGTCTACTTTACTGAGTCTACTGGCTGGGCTAGATGTTGCAACTGAGGGCGAGATCCACCTTGATGGCGACGCACTGAGTAAACTGGATGAAGAGCAGCGCGCGTGTATTCGAGCTGAAAAGGTGGGATTTGTATTTCAGTCATTTATGTTGGTGCAAAGTTTGACCGCACTGGAAAATGTAATGTTGCCTGCTGAATTGGCGGGCGATAAAAATGCGAAAGAGCAAGCTATTGGGCTTTTAGAGAAGGTTGGTTTGTCGCATCGGTTGGCGCATTATCCTTCTCAGCTATCTGGAGGGGAGCAGCAGCGAGTTGCTATCGCACGCGCTTTTATAGGGTCTCCTAAGATATTGTTTGCTGATGAGCCTTCTGCCAACTTAGACAGTAAAAATGGCCATTTAATAGAGCGTTTACTTTTTGACTTAAATAAACAAAATGGGACAACGCTGATTTTGGTGACACACGATGAACAGCTAGCGCAGCAATGTGAAAGAATCATTCATATTGAAGGTGGCAAACTAGAGCTGATCAGCGAAGGGAGTGCGATTAATGTGGGTTAAGTTAGCGTTTAGGTTGTTTGCACGCGAGTTTCGCCGTGGTGAGCTGACTATCATTTTTGCAGCGATAGCATTAGCGGTCTTAACGGTATTTAGTTTATCGTCTGTTACAGAGCGTATCGGACTGAATATTGAGAAAAAAACCAGTGATTTTATTGCTGCTGATAGGCGTTTATCGAGTAATCATGAATTTACAGAAAACTATCTTGATATTGCAAATCAGGAAGGGCTAGAAACGGCATCACTGTTGTTCTTTGACTCCATGTTATTTGCTAATGATGAATTGGTCTTGGGTTCAATTAAGGCGGTAAGTGAAAAGTACCCATTACGTGGCATGGTAACAATAAAGGACAATTTAGAAGGTTTACCTTATGAGGTACGAGGTGGGCCACAAGGGGGAGCAATATGGTTAAGCGAAGGGCTTTTTTATACCCTTAATGTCCAGGTCGGCGATACCGTTGAATTAGGTGCAGGGC
Source organism: Pseudoalteromonas sp. MSK9-3 (assembly GCF_003590335.1). Lineage (GTDB taxonomy): Bacteria > Pseudomonadota > Gammaproteobacteria > Enterobacterales > Alteromonadaceae > Pseudoalteromonas. The sequence goes on from NZ_MIET01000042.1 coordinate 148,860, forward strand.
AGTTTAAGGTGAGTAAAGTGCTTGTTAATGAGCCTGATGCACCTTTCTTTTCTCTTGCGGGTAACAAGCGGGTCTTACTTAATTACGCAGATGTCTCGAGTACACAGGCAGTGCAAGCCGGAAGCAGAGTATTTCACAGGCTCTTATTTGCAGGTACTGAGCAGCAACTTTCTGATTACTATACGTGGCTGAAACCGCAACTAAAAGAAAACCAAAACTGGGAAGGTATTAAAGATAGGCAGTCGCCACTAGGTGAAAATTTAGTACGGGCCGAGCGATTTTTGTTATTGGCTGGCTTGTTTGGCATTATGCTCGCGGCTGTCGCGATGGCAGTGTCGGCAAAACGCTACTGTGAACGACAGTATGATCCGGTTGCAATGATGAAAACGCTGGGTGGCAGTCGGCAAGTGATCCGTAATATTTTTCTTATGCACCTAGGCTTAGTGACTGGTGTGTCAATTGTTATCGGGCTAGGGCTTGGTTTTATATTACAGCATATCGGCGCTAGCTATCTGGCTCAGTTTATGGGCACTGAGTTACCTGAAGCGGGCGTGAAACCTTGGTTGTTGTCAGCATTCATTGGCGTCGTGTGTGCTCTGATGTTTTCATTAAAACCCCTTTTAGACTTGTTTGATATTCCTCCTTTGCGTGTGTTGCGCCGAAACTTAGGGGATAGATTGGCCGTAAGCAAAATACATATGGTATCTTCGTTGCTTACTATATTTGCGTTAATGTGGTTATTTAGTGGTCAAATAATACTGACGTTGATTTTATTTGGGTCAACTTTAGTTGTGATTGGGGTGTTATTTGCGGTTTCTCGTGCGCTTTTCTCATTCGGCCGTAAGTTAGGTTTAAGTCCCGGGTCTAGTTGGTCTTTGGCAATTGCTACATTACAAAAACGCGCGAATGCGAATGCAATTCAGCTGATAAGCTTTGCGTTGGCGATAAAGCTTATGTTGTTTTTGGTGGTACTTAAAAATGACATGATCTCTGACTGGGAAATGCAAGTGCCTGAAGATGCGCCTAATGCATTCTTTATTAATATTCCAGAGCAAGATATTAAACCTATCACCACATTTTTTGACGCTAACAATATCACACATGAAGCATTTTACCCGGTGTTTAATGCGCGCGTTAATGCCGTTAATGGTGAGGAGTTAGCGCGTCGTCTCTCTAAACAAGAAGGCGAGGAGCAGGATGAAAACGCCAGAGAAGGCGTTAATCGAGAACCAAATTTAACGTGGCTAGATGAAGTGCCTGAAGGCAATGCAATAGTAGATGGTCAATGGTTTAGTGGTGGTGACGAAATAGAGGTTTCAGTATTTGAAGGCTGGCAAGAGGTGCTTGATTTAGAATTGGGAGATACCATTTCATTTTTAGCGAACGAGCAGCGATTTGATGCCAAGGTAACGAGTTTTCGCAGCGTCGATTGGGGCACTTTAAAACCTAATTTTGTGATGATATTAAGCCCTAATATGGCAGGAAAGATCCCAGTTACGTATTTCAGCGCTGCGAAGTTAGAGCGTGAGCACAATAAAGGCATTAGTCAGTTATTGCAGCGTCACCCAACGGTGAGCATGATTGATATTAAAAGTAGATTGGAGCAAGCACAGTCAATTATTGCACAGGTGTCGCTCGCAATTGGTTTTGTGTTATCGATAGTCTTAGTAAGTGGTGCACTTGTGCTGATCTCACAAGTACAGGCAAGCCTTGCCGAACGAATGCAAGAAGTTGTCATCCTGCGTACACTCGGCGCTAAAGGACGGTTGATTAAACTTGCTACGCTCTATGAGTTTATTTTACTGGGTGCTATTGCTGGCTTTGTGGCTGCGCTTGTGAGTGATGTTGCTTTACTTGTTATTCAACAACAACTGTTTGATGTCGAGGGTAGGCTTCATTTATATGTGTGGATACTTGGACCTGTTAGCGGGGCTCTGTTTGTCGCCAGTATAGGTTATTTTATGGTGGCTAATACGATGAGACAAAACACCCAGGGGCTACTTAGAAAGTTGAGCTGATCATACTCACCTCATATTAATGCTTAAGGCCACACAATTGTGGCCTTTTTCATTAATTTAATTGGGCTTTTATACAGTCATTCATAGAGGCTCTGAACACAAACGTATCTTATGTCAGGACTAGTTTTACAGCATTACGCAGGCCTCTATATTGAGGTGTTACGGGAGTGTTAGCCATGCAAACCCATAATGTTAATGCCGCGGTATAGTCTGACGCCTTTAAAGTTCCTATATCGCTTACAAATCAAGTTGTTAAATAAACCGATGACACATATTTTTACGACTATACTCAGACTGGATCCGATATATAAAATATAACATATGGAATAATGCGATGAATAAAAAATTACTCTCTGTGGTCGTGGGATTAGCGTGTATGAGTTCCAGCGCACACGCTGAAATTAGGATCAACGGTTTTGCTTCGATCGTTGCCGGTCAAACGCTTGATGATAACACCAGTTTATATGGCTATGATGATGATATTTCGTATAAAAATGAAAGTATGTTTGCATTGCAATTGTCATCTGATTTACAGGATGGGCTCAGTGCCACGGCTCAAATTGTGGCTCGTGGTAATGAAGATTTTGATGCAGAGTTTGAATGGGCGTATGTGAGTTATCAAATCAATGATGACTTGAAAGTGAGTGGCGGAAAAATGCGTATACCCTTTTATCGTTATTCAGACTTTTTAGATGTTGGGTATGCATATCGTTGGGTACGTCCACCTCAATCGGTCTATAACTTTGCTTTTTCTACATATGAAGGGCTTAATTTATTACATAACACCACATTAGGCGATTGGGACTCTACGATGCAAGTCATTTATGGGTCGTTTTCAGGAAAAGTGCCGTCTGCTGCGGGAGCGACTCCAGAGCAAATTGAACTCAACGACCTCATGGGTGTTAATTGGACGGTCAGTCATGACTGGTTTAGTGCCCGAGCCGCTTACATTGTGGCTGATACGACAATAAATGCGTCAAGTATCGCAGGACTCACTGCCGCATTGAACGGATACGGGTTAACTCAACAGGCAAATAATTTATTGGTTGATGAGGATGACGGCTCTTTCTTTGGCGTTGGTTTTTCTGTTGATTACGATAATTTCTTATTTGATGCTGAATACACACAGATTGAAGTTACGGATAGTTTATTACCGGATCAAACCCAATATTATGCCTCTGTTGGTTATAGGTTAAATGACTGGACAGTACATCTAACCTATGAAAATAACGATGACGAGCATGATTCAAATCGGCTAAATACAGTACCAGTTTCTATTGCTGGCCCTAATAATACAGTCGTGCCAGTATCATTAGACCCGACAAACACAAATGCGCCTTTATTAAAAGATCTGACTAATCAAGTATATTTAGGGGCTAAACAAGAAAGTAGTACTGTCACAGTGGGGGCTCGGTATGATTTTCATCCGTCTGCAGCCTTTAAAATTGATCTTAGTCGGTTTAACGACGACATAACAGATCAAGATATTGATGTATTGGCAGTTGCAATTGACCTTGTCTTTTAAGGAGTTGATGATGAAAAAACTAGTTTCTATCTGTTTGTTGTGTGTCTCAGCTTACACCAGTGCTGAGGTTGCGGTAATTGTTAATCCAAATAATAATAATACGTTAGATAAAGGCATGATTTCAAAAATATATCTTGGAAAAACAAAATCATATGCTGATGGTGGCAAAATAAAAGCGGTTGGTCAAAAAGGCACTGCTGTGGCAAAGGCGTTTACGCAAAATGTCGTTGGCAAATCTAGCAGTCAGTTTAAAGCCTATTGGTCTAAGTTGATTTTTACAGGAAAAGGCACCCCGCCAGATCCGCTGAGTAGCGATCAAGCTGTGATAGACTTTGTTGCGAGTAACCCACTGGGTATTGGCTATATAGACAGCGCCAAAGTAACTGATGCCGTAAAAGTCATTGGTAAGTTTTAAAGACCATTGTCATCCTACATAATATAGATAAAAAAGCACCTTTAGGTGCTTTTTTTGTGAGGTGTATTCTTGGTTAAAAAATGGTACATTCGAATGTGTATTTAAATAGGAACAAATAGGTGTGGAATGATTGTCAGAGCTGCGAAAGAGGCTGATTTATTACGATTAGAAGAGCTAGAACAAGCTGTTATTACTGCTGAACGACCATTTAATAGCACGCTTAAAGTTGAGGGGGCCAAATATTATGATTTACCAACCTTAATTGCGAGCGATGAGAGTTTGTTGTTGGTTGTTGAGTTAGAAGGTGAATTAATCTCGACAGGTTATGTTCAGATACGAGCGTCAAAACAGTCTTTAAATCATGATAAACATGGATATTTAGGGTTTATGTATGTTGAACCTGAACATCGAGGCAAGGGAATAAATAAAGTGGTTATTGAGCACTTGATTGAGTGGGCAAAAGCTGAGGGTATTCATGACTTTTATTTAGATGTGTACGCGGAAAACGGTGCTGCCATGAGTGCTTATAAAAAATTGGGTTTTGAGAATACGTTGGTGGAAATGGCAGTTCACATAAATTGATAACGTCAAGTTAGCTAGAGTTTTAATGAGAAGCAGAGACTAAAGATGGATGTATTCAACTGCGATATAGATGTAGAGTAAATGTTACTTTTTAATGGAGTGAGACATTTATGCAAGGTGCTGGGACTGAGCTATTTAAAGCACTTTATATAGCATGTATTGCTATTGGGGCTTTTCTTTTTTTATTACTGTTATCTAAACAGCATAGGTCTAGGCCTGGTAACAAAATACTGGCTGTTTTTATGCTTTTTTTGCAAATCCCAACTCTTAGTGCATATTGTCAGTTGGCCTTAAAGGAAATCCCATTTTTATTATTAGCGGCGAGTCAGTGTTTGATTTTGGTTTATGGGCCAATTACATATTTGCTTTTATGCACAGTATTTAAGCCAGAGAAAATTAACCGTTTAATTTATCTACATTTTTTACCTTTTATTGTTATTTATGCGTTAAAGTTTTCTTTTAGTCCTGAGTATACGGTATATGCATGGTTTCCATTTGTGGGGTTAGTTCTTTTATACTTGTGTATTAATACTGTGATCTTAGTGCAAGAAAGGCAGCAATTGACAACGTTGCATCAGCAGTATGGAAACACCGCATTTTATTGGTTCATCTTTATTGTTGCGGGGATCGGTGCTCTGACATTATACGATATAGTCATTATTTCACTGTATTTGAAAGGCGTTTATTTATCGCCTGCATGGTGGTATTCAATGACTTTAGCGTTATGTGGTTACTTGTTGATGGCCAGTGCTTTCTCCATTTGGCGGCCAGAGATATTCTATAATATAAGATGCAAAAAGCATTTAAATAACAAAGTTAAAACGCTAAAATTACAGGCAAGTGTAGCATCTGAGTTAACACAAAAAATTCATGAGACTCTTCAAGAGTATGAACTCTTTAAAGATAATGAATTGACATTATTAAAGCTGGCTAAGGCGGTTGGCGTATCTAGTCATTTGCTATCTGAGGTGTTAAATGTACATATGAAAACGAGTTTTTATGAATTGTTGAATCATTATCGCCTTACATCTGCACTCGATATGCTAGAGAATAAGCCACAGAGCTTATCTATTATCGATATTGCTTTTTCAGCAGGATTCAACAATAAAAATACATTTTATCGGGTATTCAAAGAAAGAACGGGCGTAACTCCATCGACGTACCTGAGTAATACTCAAAGGGCAGTATAAATAAAATTAAATGTGTCATTTTTTATCTAAAATGACGCTTTTTCTGAATTTTGATCATATTTTTTACTTGTTTATCAAACAACAAGGAAAAATAATGACAAATAAAAACACACTCAATGCGCGCAGAGCATTTTTAAAATCATCTCTTGGGGCTGGGGCTTTAATAAGTACGGCCCCCTTGGGGCTTGCTTTTGCGAGTTCGTCAACACAGGAGGAGTTGGAAGGTTACACTCCCTCTTACGTATTGCCAAATGATCCCAGATACACCGCTTTTTTGACGGGGTCTAATTACCGTTTTACCTCTGCACCAGATTGGGTATCGGTGTGCTCTAGTGCTCATGAAGTCTATATTGCCGCAAGGAAAGCTGTGTCTGATAACAAGCGGATCACTGTGCGTGCTGGTGGTCATTGCTACGAAGGGTTTGTTGATAATGATCAGGGTAATATCATTGATTTAGGTAATATGGATAAAGTTTATAAGCAAGGAGCGCATTATGTTGTAGAGGCTGGCGCACGTTTAGGGAATACATATGAAACCCTCTTGAAAGAATGGGGGGTTACACTGCCTGGCGGATCTTGCTTTAATGTGGCTGTAGGTGGTCATATTAGTGGAGGCGGGTTTGGTGCATTATCACGAAAATATGGCTTAACCGTGGACTATTTAGTCGGGGTTGAAATTATTACCTTTGCTGAATATGGGGGGCAAGCAAACTACCCCCGAAGTTATTTTTTAGGGGAAAGTAAACAAGCTGACGATATTGTTTGGGCACACCAAGGAGGTGGAGGAGGAAACATGGGGATCGTCACCAAGTATTTCTTTAAAGATCTCCCGCCGGTGCCTGCTATGATGAGCATTCAGCAGCTGTCTGTACCGTGGTCAGTGTTAGATCATGCGAGCTTTACTTCATTGTTACAAAGATATTCACAATTCTTTGTCGATAATAATAATGTAAGTAGCCAGTACAATGGTTTACATGCATCGTTGACGTTGAACAATAAAACGGGACCTAGCAGCACATTGGATTTAACGGTGACGTACGCAGGTGACACACCTGCGCTAATTGATGACTTTATTAATGCCGTGTTTGATGCGCCTCAATTAGAAGCCGCAGAAATTAGTTTTTCTCCACAACGAGAAGCAGGGCCTAGTTTAGTTCCGAGTTCGGTAGAGCGCCCGCAGCCACTAGGCAGTTATTTAACGCTTCCTTGGTGGGTAGCAACAACCATCGGCGGTGGTGGAGCGGGGGGAGCAAGGGCTAAGTACAAATCAGCATATATGAATGATGTGTTTCCAGTCGCTCAAATTAATACCTTGTGGGAATTGTTGACTTCAGATGCATTTATAAACCCCGCAGCAGCTGTACAAGTTTCATCATATGGAGGGAGAATTAATGCAGTGGGTAAAAATGACACGGCAGTGTCACATCGTCAGTCGAGTTTAAAGTTACAATACCAAGCCTACTGGTTTTCACCGTTTCAAGATGCGTATAATATACAGTGGATGCAGCAGTTTTACACTAAGATGTATGGTCCCAATGGCCCTGAATCAGATGGTGTGATGGACGGCTGTTATGTTAACTACCCAGATGTTGATTTACCTAATTGGCAAACGCTGTATTATAAAGATAACTACCCAAGGTTACAGCGTATTAAAACCCAGCTTGATCCTCATAATCGCTTGTACCACGCTCAATCCATTGAGTTATTGAGCTAGTATTTTAAGGGATAATTCACGAAGAGTTTTTGCACTGGCATCAAAAAGATGCCAGTCTTGGTTTAAGTGCTACCATGAGCTAAACAGGAGCTAAGCGATGAACCGAGCGTGGATAAACTGGGCAATTAAAACGATTGAAGCGGATTATACACGGTCTGCCGACACACACCTTATTCGGTTAGACTTGAAAAGCCACCCGAATATTTTAGTGTATTTAAAAGATGAAAGTACACACCCTACAGGATCATTAAAACATCGTTTAGCGCGTTCGCTTTTTTTATATGCACTGTGTAATGGTAAAATTCACCAAAACACCCCCATCATCGAGTCTTCTTCTGGCAGCACCGCCGTGTCAGAAGCTTACTTCGCTAAATTACTCGGTTTACCTTTTATTGCTGTCGTGCCCAAATCGACCGCACAAGAAAAGATTAAACAAATTGAATTTTATAATGGCCAATGTCATTTAGTTGAGCAAACAGATCAAATTTATGCCGAGTCGAGAGCGTTAGCTGCAAAAGTGAATGGCTTTTATATGGATCAATTTACCTTTGCAGAACGCGCGACCGATTGGCGTGGCAATAACAACATTGCTGAAAGTATTTTTAAACAAATGGCCGATGAACCATTTACTGTGCCAAAGTGGATTGTAATGAGCCCGGGGACGGGTGGTACGTCAGCGACTTTAGGGCGATATATTCGTTTCCAGCAATATGACACACAGTTGCTGGTTGTTGATCCAGAGCATTCAGTATTTTATGACTATTATAAAAGCAAAAATACAGCGCTTACCCATCATTGCGGCAGTAAAATTGAGGGGATCGGTCGACCAAGAGTTGAGCCTTCTTTTATCCCCGGTGTTGTGGATGACATGTTGAAGGTACCAGATCAGGCGAGCATAGCTGCAATGCATTGGTTAAACGCACAATTAGGACGCAAGGTTGGTCCTTCATCGGGGACTAATATTTGGGGGGTGCTGAATCTCATTGACCGTATGCAGCAAGCAGGTGAAACAGGGGCTATTGTGTCTTTGATCTGTGATAGTGGCGAACGCTACTTGAATACGTATTATGATGAACAGTGGGTGGCAAGCTCAATTGGCGGTTTTAGTCACCATAATGCGTATTTAAAGCGGTTCTTTTAACATTACCGATACAGTATTGGGTAAACTCCTAGCGTGTTTCCCCAATGGCTACATATTTTATCCACTTTTATGGCGTCTAATAAGAAAAATTTTTTATGTAGATAGACACTATAATGGATAATCTTGTTTTAGCGCTTGCGGTGGGTGTGGCAGTGATCAGCATCATCGCTTTAGTGCGTGTCAATCAGTTGCGTAAAGGCGATTTAAAAACATTACGAGATATTAAAGAAGCGAAATCAGCGCTAAGTAAAAAAGTTTTTTATCATGGTGACAGTGATATTCCAAATTATCGCCAATTCATGCAAAAGTTATTAAAAGTCGAGCGTAAATTTACCCGTTACCATATATCACTGATTAAATTAGGAAAACAGCCGGTTTTTGATGATGTAGAAGAGCATTTAGACTCTTTATCTGAGCTGTTTAACACGATCAGCAAATCTTGTGAGCCGTTTGCCTTGGCCTTGTATGATTCTGAGTACATTTTAATGGCTTATGTAACCCAAGGTAGTGGCGCTAATGCACAAGAAGCTGCTGAAAAGCAATTGGAGATACTGGCAAAATTACCCGACCAAGTCTCAATTAGCAATACTCAAGTTCCGATTGATTATGCGATATCTTCATTGAGTTTAACCGGCTATTCAGCGATTTATGGTATGGATAAAGTACAGCGTCGATTAGCTTACTCAATGGAGCATGCTTTAGAAAGCGACAACGGGGTGTTTTTTCACAATGAACAACTTTATAAAGCTGAAATGTATAAAAAGCATGTGCTTCGTAAACTCACCAGCAGTATTTCGTTTAACCCAGATGATTTTTATTTGGTATTTCAGCCAATATACATCCCCCATGACCTAGATAGGCCAAAGCGTTATGAAGCACTGATCCGTTGGAAAAATAACCGAAATTTAGGACCAAAAACGTTTATTCCTATGCTTAAAAGTCAGCCAGGCTTGCAAGAAGGCATGACCGAAATTGTCTTGAATCAAGTGTTTTCATTACTCAAAGTGCAATTAGAAACAAAAAAACACCTAACACCAATTCATATTAATATTACAAAACAAGAGTTAAACACTGAACATTTATTTAGTCACCTTAAGCAACTACTTAAAGGCGCGCCGTCAATTGCGAGTTTTATTATTTTTGAAGTTGAGCAAAATGAAGCGTTAGCAGACAGTGAATACATAAAAAGTAATATGCGAAAAATTATTAACTTAGGATGTAAATTCTCTATTGATAACTTTGCTAATGATAAAAAAAGTTATCAGCTGTTGTCCAATGGGTATTATAAAACTATCAAGGTTGATAAGTCTTATATTGGGGAAATTCGCGATAGACGCGCCACGTCTGAGTCTCTTGAGCAAATAATGTCAACCGCCCTGCGTGCAAAATTAACCGTGGTGGTTGAGGGGGTTGAAAATCAATATCAATTGGAATACGTTAAAAACTTCGAAAATGCGATGTTGCAAGGCTATTATATAAGTGCACCGTTGAGTGCTCATGACTACTTATCATTAGAAGGTAAGCGGTCACTTTCAGTGAACGCATTACAATAGTTATTCTAGTGATCGGTTATGTGACGTTTATGCCGCACACGACTAGGTCGTTTTAATGATAACGGCGCTGTAAGTGTTTTTTGCGAAGTACTTTTGTATTGTAAGTCCTTCAAAAAAGTAAGACAGGATGCTGGCACATTGTCTTACTTTTGGTGACGTGGTCCTATTTGTCGTGAGTGGTCTTTGTTCTTTGCCAATAACTTGCCAATACAGAGCCACTTACGTTATGCCATATTGAAAAGAGTGAACCCGCTACAGCTGCGCTGGGCGTGAAAAACTTCATTGCCAGTGCCACTGCTAACCCTGAATTTTGCATGCCCACCTCAAAAGCAATAGTGCGGCAAACCTGCTCACTACACCCCAGTCGCTTAGGTATAAAATAGCCCAACAATAGGCCTATGCCATTATGCAGCATTACAGCGAGCATAATAATGAAACCAATCGTTTCTAGCTTAGCCTGATTGAGTGCCACTACAATTGCAATAATAAAAACAATGGCGAACATTGATAGTAAAGGTAATATGGTTAAGCTTTTTGTGATCAGCTTATTGCAGTACATGTTTAATAGTACACCCAAGGTGACGGGTAGCAATACAATTTTAAGTAGGCTCAAGAGCATGCTTGTGATAGGAATATCGACCAGCGCGCCAATGAGGAGTGACGTTAAGATAGGTGTGAGCGCAACTCCTATCAGTGTGCTAATTGCTGTCATAGTAATAGACAGAGCAACATCACCCTTGGCAAGATAGCATAAAACGTTACTGGCTGTGCCACCAGCCACAGTCCCTACCAATACCATGCCAATGAGTGACTGTGTATCAAAACTCATCCCTTTAGCCAATAAAAATGCCAAAAGAGGCATCACAGAGAACTGCAATAAAACACCAATAAAAATGGCTTTTTTGTTCTGTGCAGCACGAGCAAAGTCTTTAGGTGCTAATGTCAGTCCCATGGTGAGCATGATCACCATTAACAGGGGAACAATCATACTTTTTAGGTCAACAAAGTAAGTTGGAAAGACAAACGCGATTGTTGAAAATAAAAGTGCCCAGATAGGGAATAGTTGCACAGTAATAGCCATATAAATGTAAGTAGGTTTATAAGTGATGGTTGAATACTATCTTGAATGCTGGGGTTTTACTAATTGAACTATCACGTCAATGGTCAAGCCGGTGGATTGAATTGAGGGGTGGCGGTGCAAATATGAATACGACATTGACTGTCGAGTGAATATGGCACTCCAGAGAACAAGAAGCCATTACTAACATAGTTAACCTCAGCTCTGGATAAGCGAATTTGCCCAATAAAGCTATTTTTCTCACTCTCGGCGCTACTTTCATTTGTAATAGCCCGCTATTACTGCATAAAAGCGCCTTGATATTGAGCGAAATATCATCATTGGATTGTAGTTAAGTTTGTTTTCAAAACATTTTCTATTCCAAAACCCTTATCCAAACCTGAGGTTAGTTATGTAAAGCCATCTTTCCTCAGAGCTCAGTTCAGTTAAAGAGTGACGCCTTTTAATGGTAACTGAATGATTAAAATACTTTTGATATTAAAGACACCGTTAAATTCTTCTTGGCTTAAGAGTATTACTTGCCTGTGTCTGTATTGTCGCTTTTGTTATTTATTTTTGACTTTTAGCATGCCTATATTCTCGGTATAAATGTCAATAAAAGTTCATTTTAAAATAGATAGAATGTAAAAATATAAATTATATTGTATACAAATCGCACTTTGTGTTGTAGCTTAAAAAATAAGTAAGTGGCCATGTATGGTCGCTGCTTTGGTTGTTTTTTGTTTTTGAGATGTACTTTTTTTCGTCAGGGTTAGAAAGTAAAAACATAAGAATAAACTGTTGAAATAACAATATTGTTGCCAATAAAGGCACTCATACAACATGTAAAGTTACTCACAGGAGAAAAATGATGCTATTTAATTTTAAGGGTTTATGCAGCCTTAGTAGACAAAATATACATGGGCATAATTATAAAAAAAGCTACCTTATGATGTTACTAGCAGGCATGTCGTCGGCTTGCGCTTTTGCTGGTGAAGTCGCAGAGTCTAAGTCGTTTAAAAATCAAATGATGCCGTTACAAAGCAGTGTGTCAGCTGAATCTGGGTTATTCAATAAAGCGAGCTCAGGGCAGATCTGTGGTACCGACACGAATTTGCAAAACTGGGACTTATTGCAAAAAGAGAATGCACGTGAAGCATTACTCCCGAGCAGTCTGACAAGTCAAATACAGCAACGTATGGCACAAGTATCAGATGACGCTGCACTCAATGGTAATGGCGTAGCCGGACGTTACTACATTCCTGTTGTGGTGCATGTTTACGGCGATAGATACAATTGCGAGACTGGCACCTACTGTTTAACTGAGCAAAAAATCATTGAGGGTTTAAATAAAACCAATGAAGACTTTAGAGGGTTGATCACGGATGATGGCCCCATTTCAGCCCAGTTTCAGGCAATTCGTGAAAACCTAGATATTGAATTTGTATTAGCAAAAAAAGACCCCAGCGGCAATGTTACGAATGGTATCGTGCGTCATGCTGAAAAGGCAGGCTACGGTGATGGCGAGAAGGCCGATGCACAAATAGCCGCAGATGCATGGGATAACTTTAAATACATGAACATTTACATCCAGCATGACTTATATGCCGATGGTAAAACAAATAACTCAGGGGTTGCGTGGTACCCACAAGTGAGTATGTCTGATGCGGGTTTAGCGCGGGTGGTATATAACGGCGATTATGTAGGCGCAAATACCAATGAAAACTTCCGTTCAGTACTTACGCATGAATTTGGTCATTGGCTAAATTTACCGCATACATTCGATGGTGAGATCTGTACGGTCCATTCACAAGCTTTTTGCAGTGCAACGGGAGATGGCTCGTGCGACACACCACAAATGAGCAGCAGTATATTACAAAATAATGCACAAAACTGTTTAGGTGAAGCTACCAATACAGAGAACTTCATGCATTACTCCGATAATTATGCCATGTATACCCAAGATCAAGTTAAACGCATGACTGCGGCATTACACAGTGCAGCCCGTGCAACACTTTGGTCAAATAACAACTTGATTGCAGTTGGCTTAGAGGAACTAACAAGTAACGCTGATCACCCGTGGGATGGCATAGGCGGTAACCCAAAACCACAAGGTACAACGATTAAAACGTTTAATAATATATCAGCGCAAAAAGGTGAAGTAGATAACTTTGAAATGACCGTGCCTGCGGGGACTGAAGCGGTTGCATTTTACCTTGACGGATATGACGAAGATCCTGACATGTATGTCTCCAAAGGCACTGTGCCAACTAAAACTGGCGATAATTGGAATGCCGATTTTATCTCGTTTAGAAGTGCCGGTTCGCCTGAGTTAGTGACGGTTTCTTCTCCTTCAAGTACAGAGGTTTATCATGCAGCAGTCGATGCGTTTTCCTCTTATTCGAATGCCACATTAAGTGTCATTAGCGCCCAAGACAGCACATTATGTAATGGTTGTGAGCGAGTGTTTTTAACTGAGGTAAAAGATTTGGCATCGGCCAAAGGTGCACCGGTAAAAACTTATCAGTATCAAATCCCCACAAATGCAGTGCGCACGGTTGCCGTTATACCCGGCGGTTACCAAGGCGATCCCGATGCATACATGAGTATGAATGCGACACCAGATAAAACCACCTATGACTGTGGGCCGTTTAGTGCGCCGCGTTTAAGTGAATACTGTGAGTTTGGTGCAGGGGGCGGTACGCTTAATATTATGATTGACCCATTTTTAGAATATAGCGGTGCTTCATTGGTGGTCTACTACGAGCGCCAAGCTGGTTCGGGTTTGCCAGTTGCAAAAGCGAATGGCGATTACTCAGCGCTGATTGGTCAAGATATTTCGTTTAGCAGCGCAGGGTCAAATGATACTGATGGCTCAATCACGTCATACTTATGGGCGTTTGGTGATGGAGCAACATCGACGCTTGCGGATCCAACACATAACTACCAATCAGCGGGTAACTATAATGCGTCGCTACAGGTGACTGATAATGACGGCAACACTGCAACCGACTCTGCCAATGTGATGGTGAGTGCCAGCAATCAAGCGCCAGTGGCGAATGCCAATGGGCCTTACGCGGTGGAGCTTGGTGAAGCGATTACGTTCAGCAGTGCAGGCTCATCTGATCCTGATGGTACAATTACCGCCTATGCATGGGCGTTTGGTGATGGACAAACAAGCACCAGTGCAAACCCAATCCACACTTATACAGCAGCTGGCAACTATAGCACCACTTTGACTGTGACTGATAATTTAGGACTGACAAACGCCTCAACTGCACAAGTGACAGTGAGTGAGTCAAGTTATTGCGAAGCGTCTGGTAATACACGCTATGAGTGGATTGCCAATGTACAATCTGGCAGCTTTACGAACCCGTCCCAAGGGGTTGGTTACCAAGACTTTACCAGTAAAGTCATTGAGCTGACCGAAGGTAATAATACGCTGACATTAACGCCTGGTGGCACTTACACTGAGCATTGGACTGCATGGTTAGATAGTAACAATGATGGTACGTTCAGTGAGAATGAAAAAGTACTTACAGGCGCGTCTGGTAAAGGCGCTGTCAGCGGCCAATTGACGGTACCTGCTGGATTAGTCGGTCAATCTTTAAGACTACGCGTTGCAATGAAATATAGCAGCGCAGCAAACAGTGCGTGCGGCAATATTGGTGATGGTGAAGTGGAAGATTATACCGTATTGGTTAAAACTGGAGGTACAACTCCACCAGTGACAGTAGTACCAAACGCGTGTTTGACACAATCGCCTATCACGGGTGGGCGGTTAGAAGCGGGCACTGCTAGTTGTTTAGGTGGTAATGGTACGCTTTGGTTAAGCCTTGCTGACGTTTCGGCTGCACAGAGCGTTGCAATTACCACTGCACATGGCCAAGGTAACTTAGAAGTATTCTACAAAAATGGCGGTTGGCCAAGTGAGTCAGACTATGATGCGACATCAAACAGTGGCACACACACTGAGTGCATCTATGTTCCGGCAGGCACTCAGCACTGGTCATATTTAAAAATTAATGGCGATGCGACGAACACCAGTATTATCGTTGACTTTGATACTGCAAGTTGCCGCCAATAGGCATAAGTTTTATTTCCCCCGTGTTAAAGCAGCGCATTAAGCGCTGCTTTTTTGTTGCAATGAACCAACGTTATTAAATGTGATATTTTTTGTCTATCGCAGCCTTGTCAGGGTTTTATGTAATATTTTTATTGATGAGTGTTATTTTTGCGTGTTTCTTCTGTTTGATTTTATTAGCGAAGTATATGGCGAAAAAAGCCTAGTACTAAAATATAGATAAAATATGACGAAGGAAGTCTGATGAAAAATAAACTCGCCCTTTTAACGTGTGCAGTATCGGCTGCTCTTGTATTTCAAGCCAGCGCGACGACAGACCGCGACTATGACAATCGATGGATTGATTTAAAGTACGATCCGCTAGTGCAGTATCAATGGAATTTGTTGAATAATGGAACTCGAGCTGGAACCGTTGCTGGGGTAGACTTGAACTTATGGCAAACCCATATTTGGGGCCATTTAGGTCAAGATGTTAAAGTTGCGGTTATTGATAGCGGGGTTGAGTTATCTCACCCTGATTTAGCTGACAATGTGATCATTGACCCCAATACCAATGAAGATGTATCAGGGTCTCATGGCACTATGGTAGGCGGCATTATTGCGGCTGTTATGAATGATATAGGGGCTCGAGGCGTTGCACCAAGTGCGAAAATCATTTCATATTCAAATTTTGGCGGTGCAGTAGATAGCCACGCACAGTGGAAGGTCAGTCATGGTGATGATGGTGATATCAACGCACACACTATTACAGATGAAATTCGAGTATTTAACCAAAGTTACGGTGTAAGTCAGGCAATCAGTATTCCCTATGAATACGCTCAAACAATATCAACCGCTTCTGGTGAGCAAGTACTATTGATTGATCAAGCTGATCGTATGCGAGTTTTAGAGCAAGTTTCTACCAGTAATATTTTAGATCCACGAGAAGCCACATTTGTGAAATCTGCAGGGAATGGTTATACCGGCTCTCGTGTACATGCTTTAGGTGCTAACGGGCTTATTCAAAAGGGATATAGCACTCCGGGTGATAATAATTTTGGTTTACCGTGGCACAACTCTAATGTCGACTTTGAACAAGCTAACTACTGGAATCTGACTGTAAGTGCACTAAATGCAGATGGTAAGCTTTCTTCGTACTCTTCAGTGGGCAGCAATGTGTTTTTGACTGCACCAGGTGGAAATGATCAAGGGACACCGGGGCATGTTACGCCTACGTTAACTTGTGAGTTACTTGAGCTTAGAGGGGAGTTAGACACAAATACCTTTAATCGCATCGCGTGTGCCAATATTGATGCAATTGATACGTTATACGTCATATCAGAAAAATACCGAGCGCTCTACGGTAAAGACTTTATGTTGTTAGCGCATTTGCAGGAAAGTGATACTCAGGTTTCAGTGCAAGATAAGCAAGCAATTTCAGCTTCTTTTGGTGCCAATACGAACGACTTAGCTTTCTTAGTCTTTTTGCAAATTCGTAACCCAACAATTTCTATTGTGGGCTATATGGCAAGTCGTGCTGAGTATAGCTATAGCATGAATGGTACATCATCAGCTGCGCCGAATACGTCGGGTGCTATTGCGCTGATGCTTTCTGCAGCAGAGCAGCAAAATCATGACTTATCTGCCCGTGATATCCGCCATTTACTTGCAAGAACAGCGACTAAGATAGACCCAAATTATCAAGATATTTTAGTCGGTGATGTAGTAGGATTAGAAGGCTGGTCACAAAATAATGCGCAAGAAAGCGTGAGTTATTCTCCTTATTATGGGTTCGGTTTAGTTGACGTAGATAAAGCTGTGGAGCTTATTCGTCGTCACGCAATCACAGATTTACCGTCTGAATTAATCATGACGCCTTGGCATGGTATCGATAGTCAAAAAAATATTGCTATTTCAGATGATGCGCAAACGGTGACTGACACGGTATCAATTGATGAGGATTTATTTGTTGAAGCTGTTCAAGTTCGTCTAGATATTGACCACACGCGAATTTCAGATTTGAAGATTGAGCTTGAATCACCCAGTGGGACTCGCAGCATCTTAATGTCACCATATAATAATTTAGTTGGTCGAGCTATTTCCAAATATCAAGGTGTTGATGTGACAAAAGATGCTTTATATAACGGGTACAATGATCACTTGATGCTAAGTTATAAATTCTGGAATGAAAAATCTAACGCCATGAATGGTGAATGGAAGCTTCATATTACAGATATCAGTAATACAGATCGTAACTTCGTTTTGAACCAAACTAATGGTCCTACAGTGACAATTAACAATGAAAATAATGCCGATGCTGGCACATTGAAAGGGTGGTCGTTACGTGTAATTGGTCATAAAGAAAAGGTAACAAAAAAGAAATCTCAGTAAACGACTTTTTGGGTAATACCTGAAAAGAGATAAATATCTATTATGGGTCAACCAAAGACGTTGGCCCATTTTCGTTTAGTTATAAGCTTATTCCTGACTTTCGACTTTAAAGGTGTAACCATCTTCGTCATTGCTATTTTATGAATACTCGATTATGTGGTGTGTGATTTAAGAGGAGTGTTTGATATAGTCATTAAATCAGAATAAAAATGTGTTTAGCTTGAAGTGAGGACGACCTCACCGCTCTATTTTCGCAGGGAACGGCCCCAATATTGAATAGAGTGTTAATGTCGCCAGCGTGATAGTTTTTTCATACCTTCATTACCTCTCTATTTTTGGGTCTTTTAACGGCCTATGGCTTTAAGACTGTCTTAATATAAATAATAAACCTTTGAGGATAAATAATGTCTGGTGAAACTGATTTAGCGAAATTAATTGCTACAATGGAGCCTGTGTTAGCGAGTGAGCGCTATATATTTGCGACTTTAGAAAATTGGGATTATACACGTTTGGCTCAGTTAACGCCGTTGAGTACTTTTCAGGAAAATGAGGGCTTAACGGCGGTATTAACACAGGCAAAAGCCGATGAGTTTGGCATTGTGTATGCGGGGGTTTTAAGTGTATTACTTTGATGGTGCATTCAAGTCTCGATGCGGTTGGATTAACAGCGGCCGTGTCAGCAAAGCTTACGCAAGTTAATGTCAGTGCTAATGTGATTGCGGCGTATTATCATGACCATGTGTTTGTTGCTGAGCATGATGGCGAAAAAGCGTTAACGGCTTTACAAGCTTTGGTGCGAGAAGGCATTGCAAAGTGATGCTATACAATGGCATAGCAGTTAAAAAAAGCTCGCTTGCCACGAGGGCTAAAATGAATGGCTCGGGTAACGAGGTCGCGCTCAGCCCATCCTTTTTGTAGTGCATCATTGAGTATCCATTGGCCAAGTGTGCCAGCTAAGTGACTGCGCCGTTCACTCCAATCAAGGCAAGGCCTGCATATGGGCCTTGATTTGGTTGTTATTGTGGTCAGATCCGCGCCTAAGGAGATGAAAAAACGTTCGCCGGCTGGCGAGAGTGTGCAATGATCAATATTATCAAGAATAAATCCTTGTTTTAACAGTGAGTCATATAGTGCCACCGCAACTTCTCCTGCCATATGGTCATAACACACGCGTGACACTTTTAAACTGGGGTCGTTTGGTCCTGTTTTAATACTGCTCATGTTGTGGCTTAACACCATTAAGTTTTCTAGCAGTCGCGCAATGTGCTCTCCTGCAAGTTGAAAATACTTGTGTCTCCCTTGTTTGCGTACCACTAATAGCTCTTTCTCTAGTAGCTTAGCGAGGTGATTGCTGGCTGTTTGTGCTGTTATATCAGCTTCAAGGGCAAGCTCAGTGGCTGTGAGTGCTCTACCACCAAGTAATGCCGTGAGCATTTTTGCCCGTGAGGGGTCGGCTATCATGGCTGCTAAAGAGGCTATATCAGGTTCCATCGTTAACTCATGGTAATATTTTTCAGTACCTTAACCAAATACTCTCTTAAATCCTAGTGCTATTTTAACTTGGAGACGCAGCATCAAAATTGTGGCCGTTGCTTCGATGGTAAGCGAAGTGTGACGGGTGTATTACGTGTACGATGTTTGCATATTTTGTTATATACGGGTGCGAGTATGGAAAACACTATTGAAGAAATTGTGGCGCTGGGAAAGTATTTGCAAAGTAACTTTTTATCTCAAGCACAGCTGATTGAGCAATCGAATATATCAGAGACTGCCTTCGATAAGCTACTCGAACAAGGTGCGGTCCCTAAGCCCTCATACCTATTGGATTTTTCGTTAAGCTGCCACTCTTACTTTGGTGAGCATACGGTACCAAATACACAATGCACCTACTATGCGCAGGGCTGTGTACAGTGGATCACTGATATCCGAGCGCTCTCAAATGAACAAACGATTTACGCGCATTTTAAGGTATGCTTTTTGCGTGAGTATGAGGCGCTAAAAATACAGGGATATGTACGCAATGATGCAGGCAAAAACATGATGCTAGATAGCTATATTAACGAGCAGTTTCATTATTTTATAGCGGGAACATATGGCTTGTGCACACGAACTGGACGAGTAACCGAAATTGTAAGAAAAGAAGTCGCTATGCATACTATACAGTACTTATCTGGCATAGGTAAGTTAACCGAGGGTGAGATGATAACACTGCAACGCGCGATTGACTTACTGGATGAAGCAAGTGCTTACTTTGCGCCACATGAATATGCAGCAAGCTCAAGAGCTAAATATATTGATGCGTTACGCAGTTGAACTTACGCTACTTCTGTATGGCTAAAGAGGCTTTATTTTCAGATTCAGTGACTTTTAAGGGGCTATAGTGCACCGAATTAAACGCGGACTATACCTTGAATATATTTTTAACGTTGTGCAAAAAATGTGGCGCGATAGTTGTGAACGTCTTGCTCTGATTTATGGCGTGTTGGCTTAGGTTAAACGTTGACGATTTATGTGCACGGATCACAATATTTTTATAATGATGAAATTCGATGATATCAATGGCGCTAAAATGAGGGCGAATGGTCTTGAGTAACATGATCAACCCATGCTCAGAATATGGGTTGAAGTTAAAGAGGATTTGTCCATTGGGCACAAGCATTTGGGTGATCTTTTCCCAAAGTGGTGCTTGCTGTAAGAAATCATTCTCATACTGTGTGTGCACAATGTCTAACACAATAACATTGAACTGCGAGTGCGTGGTGTTGATATAATGCTTTGCGCATTCAGTGTGTAAGCTGTTGGCGCTGAAATTAAAGTGCTTCTTGGCACAATGGCTCACTGCGTCACTCAATTCAACGGTGACGCAATCTTGTATGGTTACTTTTTGTTTGTTGTTTAAATATTGTAGCCCCCGCTCAATGGCGGCAGTCCCCAAGCCTAAATTGAGCAAACTATAACCGGACTGCTCAGTCAATAAAAAGAGCATTAATGCTTGGCTTATGGGTGACACAACTTGCTCGGGGTGGGTTAAAGACATCACGCCTTGAATAATCTTGTCTGAAAAGGTCAACCATCGATAGTCGCTGTTTTCGTATACAAACAAAGTGTCATTTGGTGCGATTATTTCATCGATTAAATAGTCAGCGTGAGAATCTTTTTCTAAGTGGTGCATGGTTAGCTGGATAGTAATAACAATAAGGTCTGTAATGAGTATAAAAGTATTTGCGCTGTTTTAATACTGTGGGCATCAAGTTAAAAGGGAGGCGTGATCACATTCCCGCCTGTTAATAACAGCTGACAGTGATAATATACGGCTTATTTATCATCAGTAGTAATATATAAGGGGATCGAGTCAGTATGCGTGCGGTATTAAGACAAAAAATCATTCAAGTATGTAATAAAAAAATAGCACAGAAAGGCGAAGGGGTTGGCGTCTCATTTTATGCTTTTTTTGCCAATAAGAATGACGACCCTGACTCTTTAATGGAAGCGGCTACTTGGTGGATCCAAACCCATCGGCTTGACCATTTTGAAAAAGCTAAACGCATTATCGCATTAGTAAATTCAGAAAAAGCCCAGTGATATGCGCTCCGTTATATTGGCTGATTAAACTCAGCCTCAAGGTAACAGTCTTAACTTTGCAATGATTTTACTGAGCTTGTGTGATGCCACGCTCACGATGTGCTCTCAGATTGCATCGCCTTTTTCATCCATTCACTAAAATAGCGTGCAGCATGATTATTTTTTGCGTGGCGTGATAGTCGTAAAGAATAGCTATACCCTGTGACTTTGGGTAAATTTTCCATTGGGAGTAACCAGTGCTGCTGCACTGTGGTGCTACTTAAAATATTACTCAATAACCCTATGCCTTGACCTGCCAGTGTTGCCTGCAATACATAATGTTCTTGAGTAAAGCTGGTGATCTTAAAATCATTTTTATTAAAGTGAGCTTGCCACGGTATATTGGCAAGGCCTGGGGTCTCTTGCCACTGTGTTACAAACAGTGTTTGGTTTGTTTGCGAATGGGTATTTACAGCATTGGCCGCGCAATAAACTTGCAAGTATTCAGTGGCTAAGTAGATCTCGTCACTTTCAGCGCAGGGTCGATTACCATAGCGAATAGCCACATCGATTTGCCGCGTTTGAGTAATATCAATGAGTTGATCATTGGCACAGATCTCTATCTGAATATTAGGGTGTTGTTGATAAAATTCAGGTAAACGGGGTGCTAACCACAATGTGGCGAATGAGGTACAGCAAGACACTCTGACGAGGTTGTTGGGTGTTGTTAATTCGCTTAGCGTACTATGCAATTGTGCAAATATGCTCAATGCTGTTTTTGCTAACTTCTCTCCTTCTTCGGTTAACGTAATAGCCCTTACCTTTCTTTCAAATAACGTGACACCGAGGTGATCTTCTAGATTTTTTATCTGGTGTGATATTGCAGTTGGGGTGACATTTAAGGCTTCAGCGGCTTGTTTAAAGCTCCCGTACTGTGCTGCTGCGGCGAATGCTTTTAAATTATTTAAAGAAGGGAGTTGCCTAAACTGCATAATATTAAACACCTGTGTTTGTCTATTTTATAGATAAGTATATCTCATCTATTGGGTGGTTTTTATCGTTTGTGGAAAAAATTGATTAGAGAAATAATATAGGTCAAATAGTTAACCTCAAAGAGCAAAGGGATAAAATAATGACGTGCATTTTAAAAATCGATAGCAGCGTACGGACATACACAAGTGATACAGCGAAGCACCAGTCAGTTTCACGGCAATTAGCGCATAATTTTATGACTGAATACCTAGTGGAAAACCCTGATAGCATTATAATTAATAGAGACTTATCATTAACGCCACCTCCTTTTATTGATCAAGCATGGCTGGCAGCAAGTTTTGCTAAAGAAGACATCACAGAGAAGGAACACAGCGTATTACAGGTCTCAGATACTTTGATAGCTGAAGTAGTAAAGGCTGACCTTATTGTGATGTCTGCGCCGATGTATAATTATGGCATGCCGGCAGTTCTTAAAGCTTGGTTTGACCAAGTAATACGGGTGAATAAAACTTTTTCATTTGATGCCAGCTTAGGTGATAACGCACTACAACCATTATTATCTGGTAAGACGATGGTCTTGCTTACTTCTTGCGGTGAGCATAGCTTTGCAGCAGGACAAGCTCGCTCACATATGAATCATCTAGGCCCACATATAAAAATGTTAAGCCGCTATTTGGGCGTAGAGGATTTTTACGAAGTAGGATCAGAATATCAAGAGTTTACAGATGAACGTCACACAAACTCTGTGCAAGATGCACAACAAAAAATAGCGAGTCTTGTAGCAAAATTATAGGATGGAGCATCGCTTTAATTTTTAAAAGCCAATACGGGCACAGTGTGATCGCCCATATTGGCAGTATGGTTATCGACCTAATAGTATTTGTTGTTTGATCCAACTACCGGCTTCTTTGAGCTGGCTATCAGAAAAGTTACTGGTGCGACAGGTACCTTGCTGCCAAACAGCACCACTGCGCATGTCGTCTGAATAGTTCCAGTTAGTCCAGCTAATTTGTTTTTGTTTCATTAAATCAATATAGGCTTGTGTACTGATAAAGTCATTATCGCCATCGCCAGTGTATTTCTGAGAGCCCCATTCAGTGACAAAGACGGGCAGTGCATCTGAGGCGCTATCTAGCCTTGTGCGATAAAATTCTAAATGTGATGCTGCGTAAAAATGAAACGTGTACATAATATTGTCAAAGGGGATTGGATTATCTATTACCTCTTGGAGCGTTCCGCCATCTGACGCACCAAACGTAGCCCATCCATGCGTACCAACTAGTACAATTGCGTCGTTTTTAATGGCGCGGATCACCGGAATGATCTCTGATGCATAGTCACGAATACTCAGCCAAGCGACGTTATTTGGCTCATTAGCGATATCGTAAAGTACATTATCACGGTGTTTATTATGAGTAACGATGTCGGTAAAGAATTGCTTAGCCAATTCAGTATTATGGTTCGGATCACCCGGTGATAATTGATGCCAGTCTACTAACGCGTACATGCCTCTGTCACTTGCCATCGCGATAAGTGTATTTACATCTTTAGTAAAACCAACTGGGTTTGTTTCGTAGCCACCTTCTTGTACGTAGAGACTGATCCTTAAAATATCAGCTTGCCAATCATACGCTAATACATCCAGCGATTGCTCGGTTAAACATGTGTTAAGTCCATACCATTGTAAGCCATGGCTGCTCATTCCACGTAGTTGAATGGGTTGATTGTTTTTGTTGCATAGTTTGGTGCCACATACAGCCAGCTTCCCATGCTTATCGTATGCTCCTTTCTTGGGGGTTGTGGGATCTGAGCAGGTGCCTTGATATTGCCAAGATTGGTTCGAGCCGGGTATGGCTTTGGTCCACCAATTGGCTTTATAGAGCTTATTTTGGTAGTGCATCAAGTCCCCAGTGTTGGCATGATCAAATTGCCCCGACCAGTTTTTTGCTGTCCAATTTGGGTATTCGTTGACTGTACTACAATCTGCTGAGTAAGCCGCTTTGCTACTGATGAGACATGCGAGTGCACATGCTCCGATAGTGAGTTTTATTAAATTCATAGTATGACCTTTTTACATGTTGTGAGTTATTACTGTATTTACTGGTTAAATAATAGCCAGGTAGACTTTGGTCTATGTGTGTTTATAAACATAAGCCCTATTGAGAATGCGTTGCTATATATGAGATGGGTAAGGTAATCGATTGTGCGTTGCAGGTATAAAAAGCAAGCATGTGTCGGCGTGGCTTCCTTTAGCCTCATGCTAATTTTTAGGGGCTATGCTATTACAGGTAGTTTTACTTATGCTGAAAAATCATGCAAAAAAAAAGGGCCATCAAAGTATGACCCAACAATATATAACAAAATGTATAATACTAGACAGACTAGTCGTTAGGGGGACGCTAGCTCCTTGCATCACGAATAGTGTCGTCTTTTAATATGACAAGAGTGTGGCAGTGGTTCGTACTTACTCAATTTGTTTATACGCTTGATTGAGTATTAGCACACGGTTGCTTGGCACTTCATTTTATATCCTATGATAACTTTCGCCGTTCATGTGGCACTGTCTTATTAGTTTCAATTTTTATTAATTGAACGTTCAAATAACTTGTTCCTATTTGTCATGTAACTTTTCCATACTACTTCGCGTTCTACTATTAACCCTTAATCTAGAAGTTGGGAAACCATGAAAAATACTCTCTCGCTCAATCTTATTACCGCTGCACTTTTGGCAAGCTTTACAACCAGTGTTTCAGCTAACAACACACAATCAGATGAGGACACAATGGAAGAAGTGGCTGTTGTTGCGCAAAGTGTGTCGTTTGCAAACAATGCTACCAGCCAAGAAATGTCGAAACAACAAGCTGCCATGACTAGTGCCTTGGCCATTATCGATAATTTACCTGGGGTGTTAGTGAATGAAGGCGACACTTTCGGTTCAGATGATTGGTCTACGACGGTATCTATTCGTGGTTTTCAATTGAGTTTAGATGAACAGCAAATCGGTATTACGATTGATGGTATTGCTAATGGTAACTCAAACTATGGCGGAGGGGCTAAAGCCAATCGCTATATAGATACTGAGAACTTAGGGACAGTGCAGGTGTCGCAGGGTACAGCAGATATTGCGTCTCGTTCTAATGAAGCACTGGGCGGCACACTTAATTTTACGACCTTAGAGCCGACAGAGCAAGCGGGGCTCTCTTTGTCGATGACTAACGGTGACTTTGATGCAAAGAAATACTTTGCTCGTTACCAAACAGGGGAAGTGCTCGATAATACCTATGCATGGGTGAGTGTTTCAAGTTCGAGCAACTCCGATTGGGTACAACAAGTTGGAAATAGTGAGCGAGATCATTTAGCCGCAAAACTAATGCATGTTAATGGACCACTCACGGTTAAGGCGTATGCGTCCTATGACGATGTAACAGAAGCCAACTATCAGCGTATTAGTACAGAACAATTTGCCATTGACCCTACTTGGGATAGGTTAACAGACCAAATCACAGGCACGCCGTATGTCGATCAGGTGTTTCGTAATGGCTGGCAAACACATCGCGAAAACACTTTTGGGTATGTACAAGCGACTTATAAAGCACGCAACTGGGAGCTATCAGGGAATGTGTATTACCATCACAATGAAGGGCGCGGTGATTGGATCCCACCTTATTTAGAAGATATTTCTGCTGACGGGTTTAATCAACCTCATAGCGAAATTACGACAAATACCTCGTATACAGGTGGTAGTTCAAATGGCCGTATTTACTTTGTAGACAAAGAAGGTCGCCAACTGACTGCAATGGAGGGTTGTGCCTCAAGCATTACTTTCCCTTATGGCGGTGCGGGTGCTGAGTATGACCCCAAATGTTACGCTTCAGGTGCCATTCCGGTTGGTTCTTATCGCCATACACATTATGGCAAAGACCGTTTGGGCTTTAATGCCGACTTTACTTATTATGGCAAGATAGCTGATATGGATAATACCGTTCGTGCCGGTATTTGGTATGAAGATTATCAACGTGAAGAATGGCGTGATTGGCACAAAAGAATCGATGCCAGAGTCAGTGTGAATTTTGATAATACGCCTTATTGGGTGCAATATAATCGAGAGTTTAATGTTGATACGACGATGCTGTATATTGAAAATGAGCTGGATTTTTCGATTGCGAGAGTACGAGTGGGCGCGAAAAAGTTCTTAGTTGATTTAGAAGGTATTAACCAGTTCGATAGCAGCAAGAACACGTCGCTTACCTCCGATTCAGATACTTTGTTATCAGCCGGTATTGTGGCGCCGACAGCGATAGATGGCTTAGAGGTCTTTGCTGGGTACGCTGAAAACTTCGCGGCAATTAAAGATACCGTGTTAGAAAGAGATTCGTCAGCATTAGATGAAATTGAACCTGAAACGGCTGAGAATATTGATTTAGGACTACGTTATGTATCTGATAAATTGAATGCCAGTGTGACTTTTTATGATGTGACGTTTGACAATCGTCTTAACTTCATCGCGCCCGATTCACCGGACGGGATCAACTATTCTATTGGTAACAATGGCGCGTATGAAAATGTTGGCGGTATTGAATCTAATGGTATTGAGTTGTCAGCGACTTGGTATATTTCCAATGAATGGGGTATGTATACATCTTATACTCACAATGATTCAACATATACTGGCGGGTTAAGTACGTTCCCGCAAGGTAATACGGTATTTGGCTCAGCAGAAGACTTGGCGGTGGTATCGTTTGATTGGCAGAAGGGGAATTATTTTGCAGGCCTTTCGACCAAATGGGTCGGCGACCGTTGGATGGACGCAGCTAACACAAAACAGATTGATGCGTATGTTGTGTCAGATTTTTATGCCGGCGTTGCTGTTGAAGCGCCTATTTCGGGTATAAAAGCGATGGAGCTTCGTTTCACCATAAATAACATTACTGATAAAAGCTATTTAGGTGGCGTTGCGAACCAATCAGCGTGGATCGGTGCACCACGAACTGCAGCAATTAACTTTAAAGCTGAATTCTAAATGTAGTAAGCAATACATTTTAGCTTGATCAAAAGGCACTGTTTCAGTGCCTTTTTTTATTTAAGTGACCCTTATGTTTCGTAGCAATATAGGTAAAGCGTTGCTAAATTTTTCACGGAACTTTATGCTGACGAGAGTACATACTAAAGAGCGTAAGCTATGAGCCATCACCATATTAATTATATTGAGTTAGCAGCTCGAGATTTGGTTGCAACGGAAGCATTTTTTACTCAGGTGTTTAATTGGCAGTTTACACATTATGGGCCAGATTACAGTGCTTTTTCAGACTCAGGTCTAGCTGGCGGGTTTTACAAAGCAGACTTACATGCGCAAGCCAGTAAAGGCAGTGCATTAGTGGTTATTTACAGTACTCACTTGGAAAAAACTCAAGCCGCTGTTGAGCAAGCCGGTGGCAAAATCAGCACGGCGATTTTTGACTTTCCAGGTGGACGGCGATTTCATTTTATAGAACCCAGTGGTAACGAACTGGCCGTGTGGTCGCAGCAATAGCTTTCATATATACTTGGTATTAAGTAACCTATTTAGGAACATTTAACAACGATATGATAAGACTTATTACCAGCGCAGTATTGGCGTTATTTATTTCTGGTCATAGTATTGCGGGGCAAGTATATGCTGATTTACCTACCAATATTGACCGCAATGCCAAGTATGTCTTTTACTCTCATGGTTATATTGTGGAGGGGGATAATCCCAAACCTGTTGATACTCGTTTTGGTTGGGGCATGTATGATTTTCCTGCAATTAAGCAAGCGTTAGCTGATAGCCACTATCACTTAATTGCTCAGCATAGAGCAAAAGATACCGATCCCTTTGAGTATGCTTATACTTTAAATACGCAGGTTCGCACTTTAGTTGAGCAGGGGGTTAAGCCGACTAATATTACGATAATGGGTTTTTCTCGAGGGGCGTTTATTACGGGCCTCACCTCTGACAAGCTTTCTGATTTAGGCGTTAATACCATTATTTTGGCGGGGTGCGGACGGTTAGTTTGGAAAAAGCATACTGATGTAAAGGTGTATGGGCACGTTTTGTCTGTCTATGAAAAAACAGACAAATCGGGCAGCTGTGAAAAGCTTGCTAAGAAGAGCACTGAAACTCAGTCATTCCGTGAAATCGCCATTCATACTGGATTGAGCCATGGCGCTTTTTATCGGCCTTTGGCGGCTTGGGTTGACCCAGTTAAAGCGTGGATCAACGCAGCAAAAGAATGACGTCTTACAACAGACTTAATTCGTGGGTATTTGTTTAAGCAATGCCCACATCAAGCTTGGCAAACCACTCTAAAAACTCAGCAACCATTTCGCCTTTGAAAATACGACCATGCTGTGGTGCCATCATGTCGATGTCAAGCTCTCTGACACGGGCAACCCAGTTGTTTTTTGCCCTATTTGATGGCATCCAACGACGGTGAAAATACTCCATATATTGAATGTGCTCAGCAAAATTGTCGACAAATAAAGGCACATCACCATGCTCTAATGATGCGCCAATATCTCCGCTCATGAGTATTTTTGCACTGGGATCATACACGTTAAAATTACCTGATGAATGCAAGTAGTGAGCAGGAATGAATTTGAGGATTGCATGGCCGAGTTTAATTTCACCTCCTTCATCTTTTATGGGCATATATTGAATGTTTTCCATCCCAAAATGTCTGATGAAGCCTTCCCATAACCAAGGTGCGTAGAGCTTTGCATTGGGGACCGTTTTATCCCATAAGCCTAAAGACGAGATAATGTCAGGGTCTTGATGTGATGCAAATAGCGTCGTGATATTGTCAATTTGAACATGATGTAAAATACCAGCCAACATGGGAGAAAATAACTCAATCCCACCGGGATCGAGAATAATCGCTTCTTCGGCGCTCTTAATGAGATATTGGTTGGTGTCTATTATTTTCTCTGGTTTGGCAGGGTCTCTGCCCAGTACTATCCATTGATGAGATTCACTGTTAAATAATTCCGTCGCTTTCAACGTAAGGCTCCTCGCAATTCATAGATTTCTTGTAGATTTTCATTGACTGCAGTTTTAATTTTTCGGGCCGAATTGGTTATAAAGTCTGAAACAGACTCTAAGCTGTGGCTAAACTCCCCCGCATTTGATGCTTCTACTCGACTGGTCACTGCAATGTACTCCGCACTGCGCATTTGTTTTTGAATGTCTTCAAAATAACTTTCAAGGGAAAAGATTGCCTGCTCCAGTGCGCGTGTTTTTTGCTTTAAGTCACAGAGACTCTGTTGTTGCAACGTTACAATGCACTTATGTTGTTTAATTGAGTTTGCTTTATTTAATTGGTGTTGTAAGTCGGTGCACCTTACAACGGCCAACGCGAGCGAAAAAAGTTGATTTGATAGTTTTGATATTTCAGATGTTGTTTTGATAGTTTGCGTTGAAAACTCATCTATAAAGTTAGTAATGGGTTTAAAACCAAAAGCAGCGTCTCCGGCCCTTAATGCAACCACTCTGGCATTTTTAGCAGTCAAAGATAGATTCTTTGCTTGGCTTAATATCGTGTCTAAATTGGTAATAATATTGGCTACTCGAACAAAGTTATTGATTGCCATTGTGGCTTGGTGAGAGCTAATCATGGTCAGGCTCGTTTATTGCAGTTTTTACAGCATAGATAACTTTTATTTTATTTGCGTAATTTATTGGCACAAAGCTTAGGTAAAAGTGGCTTTATCTTGTTGGAAACTTGATTAATTTTACCCTGTCGCCAATAGTTTTAAAGATGGATTTAAGATTTTCTAGCTTGGTGTGTTTTTAGCCTCACCCTTAGACCACATAAAGGTCATATTGAATGAAACGCCACTTTTTTTGGGCATTAGGTTATGTAGCCATTGCCATACTATTTATCTCTTACTTACCGAGCCAACGTATTTGGACGGTATTGTGGGGCGCTGATCTGTGGTTAATCATGGGTCTAATGACCTTGAATTATTCTTGCTGGTGGAAAACCCTCATATTGACGCTGGCTTTGAGTCTGGGGGCGTTCATTTTATGGGATATGTTGAATTTAGAAGCGCTGTTGATCCTCGTGTTAAATGTGCTTGAGGCCTACCTTATTGCATTTTTCTTTAAGCAGCACTTTAACTTTGAGCGCACGTTATCGCAGCCAAGTTATTTGGTAAAGTGTTTATTGTTATTCGTTTTCTTCCCCTCTTTATTACTGGGCTTACTCGGTGCGCAATGGGTGTCTGTGGTATCTTCGTTAAGTTTTACTACCTTGCTGCTGGGATGGTTTGAAGGCTCATTGATCACATTACTCACGGGCTTACCTGTGGTACTACTGTGTACTCAAGGTGGAAAGTTAAACGTTCTGAAAACATATCATTATGATGATCTGTTATGGGCAGGGGGGGTTGGGTTACTCACTGTGTGCTCAGCGTTGTTTTCTTGGTTTGCTTTTGCCGTACTCACGGTTGTTTCTTTGGCGTTATGTGCTGTTTTTCGCGGTTTTAAGTCTTTAAGTGTGGCTGGTTTTATTCTAGCCGTAGGCGTTGCTTTTTTACTCAGTATAGACACAGGGCAAGAACAAAATGATGTGCAAACAACACTGTCTATACTTTTTGTTGTTATAGCTGGGTATTGTAACGCGCTCATTATTTGTATGTATGAGCTGATAAATAAGCGTTCGCTGGTTGAAATCCAGGCAGTTGATAATAATTACAAGCATACCTTTGAGTTAAGTCCTATTATGCTCGTTACTCTGAATGATCATGGGCGTATCTTACACATCAGCGATGGGTTTACAAAATGCCTCGGATATCGACGAGAGCACCTACTAAATAAGCCCATCACTAATTATATGACTGAGCATTCTGCCAGTTTAATCCATCATATGGGGTTATCTGGTGGGGCAAAGTTTACCATTGAAGAAATGGTGCTTTTGAGCAAAAGTAACAAGAAAATAACCTGCTTATTGCAAGCCGATGTGTTTAATGCCAATGAGTCGGGTGCACACACTTTGTGTTTTTTTCAAGATATTTCAGAAAGGCAACAACTGGCACAAGAGCTATCGAAAGAAAAAGAGTTATTAGAAGTGACTTTGAGCTCAATTGGGGACGGCGTAATTTGTACGGATGTAAATAGCCATGTTACCTATATGAATCCCGTGGCGGAAGCTATTTTAGCGAAGTTAACCAATGAGGTGGCTGGTTTACCGTTTCAGGAAGTCATGCCTTTATTTAATGAGGATACACTCCAGCCTATTGAGAATCTCACTGATTACTGTATGGGAAACCACCAAACGCTGGGTTTGCCAGAGCTCACATGCGTTAAAAATCATTTAGGCCTTACATTTGCAATTCAAGACTCTATTTCTCCGATATATGGTAAAGATGGGCAAATAATGGGATCTGTGATGGTGTTTCAAGATGTGACTGAGTCTAGAATGATGTCTCGTAAAATGAACCATTTAGCCCATCACGATGCTTTAACAGGGTTGCCAAATCGTTTATTGCTGCAAGATAGGTTAATTCAAGCATGTAAACGAGCGCGTCGTTGCAAACATCAGTTTGCCTTGGTATTTATTGACCTTGATAAATTTAAAAAGATAAACGATTCATTAGGCCATGATTATGGTGATCTGTTATTGAAACAAGTAGCTGAACGATTAGCAGGATGTGTGCGAGCCTGCGATACGGTGTCGCGGATGGGCGGTGATGAATTCGTCTTATTACTCGATGCCATAGAAGATAAACGGCATGTGCGAAAAGTCATTAAAAAGGTACTTATAAGTACCACGGGTGAGTATGAGCTTAAAGGCATTCAATTGGATGTGTCGTTAAGTGCGGGTATTGCGATATACCCAGATGATGGTGACAATGCTGAAACATTGATGAAACATGCCGATACGGCCATGTACCGGGCAAAAAAAGTGGCAAAAACCGATTTTCAATTTTATAGCGCACGGTTAGATCACGAGGCTGAATTACGGGTTGAGATAGAGAGTGCTATTAATAAAGGCATTGAAAATGAAGAGTTCCTGCCTTATTACCAGCCTATTGTTAACGCCTTGAGCTTTGAATTGGAAAAAGTAGAAATGTTAGCAAGGTGGCAGCAAAGTGACCAATTGGTAATGCCTGCACAGTTTATTTCGATTGCTGAAGATGCCAATAGCATCACTAAACTCAGTCAGCAGTTATTGCACCAAGCGTTACCACAGTTTGCCAAGTGGTTATTAGTAAAACCCAGTTTAATAATGAGTATTAATATATCGGTGTTGCAATTAAGTGAGGCCAACTTCACCAAACAGTTTGTTGAGTTGGTCGGCGAATTTGGTGTGCCTACAAAAAATATTGAAATAGAAGTGACCGAATCGTCGTTGGTATCAAATATTGAATCAATGCAGAAAACATTGTTACAGCTGCAAGAAATGGGCTTTGCAATTGCTATTGATGACTTTGGCACTGGTTTTTCAAGCTTAAATTATTTGAAGCATTTAGCATTTGATACGATCAAAGTCGATCAGTCTTTTGTCAGTGACATTAGCGGGGGTAAAAACAATGGGGATCTGGCTATTGTGATTGTTAATATGGCACAAAGTCTTCACGTTAATTGTGTTGCAGAGGGCGTTGAAAATGCCATGCAAGCTAAGGTACTTGCGGCATGTGGCTGTCAGCAGCTGCAAGGTTATTTTTTCTCTCAAGCACTGAGTGCACAAGCAACGACCGAGCTGATTGAACAAGGAAAAACAATTAACACGATTGCACGTATTAAATAGCGTTTTTATTTTCTAACGCATATAAATACGCTATTTTTAAGTCATAAAGCTTGGCTCGCGTTTAACACTGTTGAACATCATCGTTATTTTGCGCAACACGCCACAATACGCCACTCGGATCATATAAACAGAACTCACGCATCCCCCAAGGTTGTGTGATTATTTCGGTAAGTTTACACCTAAAACTATGCTCCAGCTCTAATGCCAATAAGTGCTGGTACCAAGCATTGAGATCAGAGACGTGCAAATGCATCATGTAGTTTTCACAATGTTTGGGTTCATAAAAGTCTTGTAATAAAAAAGAATAAGATTGATAACGAAAGGCGGCAATACCTGAGTGCTCAGAGACTAATTCAAACCCTAATGCTTGATAGAATTTTATAGATGACGAAAAACATTTTGCTGGTACAAATGGTTGTATAGCAATCACATTTAAATTATTCATAAGATATAAGCCTATATCATGGTGTATTTAGTATAAAGACGCGTGGAGCTGTTAAAAATTCAAATGTTTAAGCACTACGGGGTTTAATGTGTCGTTCTGAATTTAAGTTTAGTTCGGAGTAGTTTAAACTGCGGTTTCATTTTAAAGTCGACGTTTCTAGTTAAGATACTTGGCTAGCGCATCACTTCGTGATAGTTTTTCGCAAAAATAAATAAAGAGATATGTCATGCCAAAGGCCAGTGAAATAAAAAAACATGCAGCGGTTGAATACAATAATCGTGTGATGATTGTTAGAGATATTGAACGTTCAGTACCGCAAGGACGTTCAGGTGGTAGTTTATACCGTATGCGTATGTACGATGTGGTAAATGGTGGCAAAGTTGACGAGACATTCAAAGCCGATGAAATGTTAACGCTTGCAGATCTTATTCGTCGCCCGGTTGTGTTTTCGTACATTGATGGTGATGAATATGTATTTATGGATGAGGAAGATTACACACCGTATAACCTAAACAAATCGTCAATTGAAGAGCAGGTGTTATTTGTAAGTGAAGACACCAAAGGCTTACTTGCCGTAATCGTAGAGGGTAGCCCAGTTTCAATTGATTTACCGTCAAGTGTTGAGCTTGTCATAGAGGATACAGCCCCTTCAATCAAAGGCGCATCAGCAAGCGCACGCACAAAACCTGCCACTTTGTCTACAGGTCTGACAGTACAAGTACCAGAGCACATTTCTACTGGAGATAGAATCAAAATAAACACCGATGAGAAAAAGTTCATGGGTCGTGCTGATAATTAATCGTTAGCGAACTAAACGCGAGCAGCATAGTCATGCTGTTTGCATGTTCTAGAAAATTCATTACTGGCCTTTATAAATAGTTATGTAACTTTTTTACTTAAGGCCAGTATAAGATTTAGAAGGAGTTGTGGTGTGAGTAAATGGTTGAGTGTAAATAATGAAAACGCTACAAAAACACTGATCTGTTTTCCTTATGCAGGCGGCGGGATAAATATTTATTCAGGTTGGAAAAAACTACTCCCTGATGATGTTCGACTGGTCATGGTAGAACCACCAGGAAGAGGTCGTCACTTTGGTGAACCTGCCATTGATGATATGAACAAATTGGTGAGCGAGTTACAACAACATTTAGATCCTTTCATGCAAGGTGAATATGTTTTATATGGACATAGTTTAGGCAGTCGAGTCGCTTTTGAAGTGTTACGCCAAGCATTAGAGCGAGGGTTGCCCTGTGCCAAACATTTCTTTGCATCAGGCAGTGCCAGTCCGGCTTACTGTGGCTTGAGAAAATCAATTTATGATCTACCATCTGCTGAATTTCGTGTTGCATTGGGGGAGTTAAACGGTACGCCCAAAGAAATATTAGCGCATGATGAACTCATGGATTTATTTGAACCCATGCTTAGAGCCGACTTTAAGTTGGCAGATACGTATAAGTATGAGCGGCCGCTGACGTTCCCATGCAATGTGAGCGTGTTTGCAGGTAAAGACGATACAATTTTGGAAGAACATGCGCGCCATTGGTTAAGCTTTTTTGAGTCGGGTGAGTTTACTTGGTTTGAGGGCGGGCATTTCTTTATTAACGACTGTACTACCGAGATTGTTGACAAAGTAAGCACAAGATTAGCGCTGATATAGGCGTATGCATTAGGGTTTTTATCGAACTTTT
This sequence comes from Pseudoalteromonas sp. MSK9-3, assembly GCF_003590335.1. Lineage (GTDB taxonomy): Bacteria > Pseudomonadota > Gammaproteobacteria > Enterobacterales > Alteromonadaceae > Pseudoalteromonas. The sequence goes on from NZ_MIET01000042.1 coordinate 183,965, forward strand.
TTATTGACTAGTGGCTGTCATTTGCTAACGTTGATTTGACTAAAAAATAAACGAAAGGACAGTCATGAAACTTAAGTTAGCAGTCAAAAAGAAACAGTTAAAAGCGTTGTCTGATAATAATTCTATCGCGTTAAAGCAAACTATACATGTCGCGGGCGGAAAAATGGATCCCCCTTCTTTTGCGTGTGATACCGGTTATTTAGTATGTGGTGGTGATTCCATAATCAAACTTAATTAGCCCGAGAATACAGTGTGGACGTTAATATATTTATATTAAAAAGCAGCATTTTATAATGCTGCTTTTTGTTGTTATAAGCGCTACGGTTAATTGTTGTGCGGGCTGAATTATTGTATCGCAGTATGCGCAATATTAAGGCTCGGTAAGTGTTCTGCTTGTTGCGATAGCTGCGCATCTATCTGATATGTTTTTTGTAGTTGCGCACGGTTAAGTATGTCTGCTGGTTTACCCATTGCGACGACTTTGCCCTGTTCGAGCATGGTAATTGCATCGGCAAAGCTTGCTGCTAGTGCCAAATCATGTACCACTGCAATAACAGCTGCGCCTTGATTTGCAATGTCGCGTGCTAACTTCATAACTTGGTATTGATGGTATAAATCAAGGCTAGCAGTGGGTTCATCTATAAGTAAATAGCAAGGTTTCTTTTGTGCCAGTGCTGGTAATAATTGACATAGCACTCGGGCAAACTGAACGCGCTGTTTTTCTCCTCCAGACAATAATGTAAATGATTTATTGGCCAGCTCTGTCACGTTTAACGTATCAAGTGCTTGCTTTGAGTATGACAGTAATTGCTCATAAGGCACGTGTTCACTATGAACAAAGTGCGACATATCGACAATCTCTTGTACTGTAAAAGGAAAGTCACAGTCATAGTTTTGCGTAAGTACTGCGCGACATTGGGCAAGTTCTGTCGGCTGGTAGTCATTCATGCATTTGCTCTGGTAGGTAATGTTACCCGAATGCAGTGGTACATCGGCACACAGTGCTTTTAGCAATGTTGACTTACCAGCACCATTTGGCCCAATCACCACATGTAATTGCCCGCATTCAACTGTGAGCTCCGCGTCATTAAGCAATGTATTACTGCCAACTTTCACACAAATGTTTTTTGCTTGTAACATTTTAAAAGCCTCGTGATTGATATGTTTTAAGTAACATAACTAAAAAGAACGGCCCGCCGATTGCGCTGGTGATCAACCCGATGGGCAGTTCTGAGGGGAGAATTAATGTGCGGGCAAGGATGTCTGCAAGGCTTAACAAAATCGCGCCGCCGAGTATCGATGCTGGCATTAGGTAGCGATGATCTGGGCCCATTAATAAACGCATGATATGCGGTACAATAAATCCAACGAAGCCAATCATACCGGTAAGTGAAACTGATGCCCCAATACACAGTGCGGTATAAATGAAAGCTTGCTTTTTTAAAGCGGTGACGTTAACGCCTAGATGCTTGGCTTGCTGTTCACCTAGCAAATAAATATTCAGAGGCTTCGCCATTTTGAAAAAGAAAATGCAACATACACTGATGATCACAAGCGAAGGGGTGATCATTTTAAAGCTATTTCCCGCGAGAGAACCCATTCCCCAAAACGTTAAATCACGTAACTCGGCATCACTACTAATAAGCGTTAATATACCGATAAATGCACTTACGATGGCATTAATAGCAATGCCAGCAAGCAATAAACTAATAATTGTAAATTGGTTTCCTTGGCTTGACAGTTTATAAATCAGAGCGCAAATGACTAAGCAGCCTAAAAAAGCACCCATTGGCACAGCGTAAATACCATAAGTTTCGCTGAAGGTACTGAGTAAGCTATTACCCAGTACAATGGTGGCGATTGCCCCCAATGCTGCGCCGCTGGTTATACCGATTAACCCGGGGTCCGCGAGTGGATTTCGAAATATGGCTTGCATTGCAGCCCCACTTGCCGCGAGTCCTGCACCGACAGCCATGGTAAGCAGCAACCGCGGTAAGCGAATTTCCCAGATGACAGCATGCTGTAGTGAATTAGCCTCTCCATAGCTCAAAATATCGACCAATTGACTTAAGTTGATATCTACACCGCCAATTGCTAAGGAAATTAACCCGATCATGAAACACACTACAAGCAGACCGGTAACTAGCATGCGCTTAGCAGATCCAACAGGGATAAATGACTGGCTAAGAGCAAGCATTATAACGCCTTTTTATCTGATGTTTGTGCCGCCCGCAAACGATAGTGATTAGGGTAGGAAACACCTGAGTGAATGGCTTTAGCAAGTTCGGTGACAGCTTGCGGAGTTCTTGGGCTCATACCAAGTAAGTAGGAACCATTGAAGGTGAGCACCTTGTTATTTTTAACTGCGTTAGAGTATTTAAAATGCGGTATCTTCGCGACATCAAGGCTTTGACTTTTACCGTGACGACCCATAGTAATAATAACGTCTGGGTTAATTGCTATTGCAGCCTCGGTTGAAAGGGGTTTCCACCCTGAAAAATGGGCGCTTGCAACATTATGACCACCTGCGGCTTTAATAACATCGTGTGCCGATGTGTCACTGCCAGCAACCAAAGGTTGACCTGCTTTTAAGCTTAATACAAACAATACATTTGGCTTTGTTGTTGCCTGAGATAAAATGTGCGCCAATGCTTTGCGATCGGTTTGGATATAGGCGTTTAAATCTCGTCCTTTTTGCTCGACATTAAGTAACTTAGCAACTTTAGAAATCTTCTTCTCAATGGCAAAAAAGTGATCATTTTCTGAAAATATATGTGTACTCAGGCCAATATTCTTGAGTTGCTGTATTACTTTATCAGGACCTGAATCCGCTTCTCCTAACAATAAGTCTGGGTTTAAAGACAATACGCCTTCTACATTAATATTACGTACATAGCCAACTTGGGCTTTTTCAGTGGCTTGTACCGGAAATACACTGGTGCTATCAACCCCAACGATCCGGCTTTGCTCGCCTAAGGCGTAAATGATTTCAGTGATTGACCCACCTGATACAACAATTCGCTCATAATTTGATTCCGCGTTAGCCGATGGGTTGAGTAAAAATACACATAGTAAAGATATAGATAAAACAAAATGACTAGACCAAGGTTTAACTTTCATAACAATTCCAAAGTTGCTATTATAATAATGAGAATAATAACAGTTATCATTATCACTAATCAATATGAAGATTTTAACCTGTACAAGTATTTCAATTTTGGCCCACAGTTTATTTTGGCTTGCTATGGAGCCAGAAATACCACACTTTAATGGTGGCAATGTTGCTGATGTTGTTGCTTTAAAAGTTAAAATACAGCAAGTTGCGATGAAACAAAGAGAAAGCACTCTGGTGCAGAATGTGCGACTTACAGCGCCTAACGAGACGTTATTTGATGGGAAAAAGCAGCAGTTAATTACAGTAAAAAAATCAAAAAAAGCTGAAGTATTAACTGATAAACACGTTGTTCAGCAAACAAAGGCTCTGCCTTTGCCTCAAAAAACACAAGATCCGATACCGCAGAAAAATGATAAGCCTATAGAACCTGACTTGTCAGACCCTGAACAACCACATGTCGCAGCTCTTGCGTCAGATACATCAGAAGCTGTGTCATCGAGTGCCCCCGTAGTCACTGAGCAACATAGCATGAGTGATGAGCTGGTTCACGTCAGCGCTCCCCCCTTATTCAAAGCACCTCGACCATTACTAAAATATCCATTGCGGGCTAAGCGCCGAGGCCAGCAAGGTGTCACAGTTGTCTCAATTGAGCTCAATAAACAAGGTGTCATAGTCGCTGTCGATATTGTGAAAAGCAGTGGTTTTGCTGCGTTGGATAAAGCGGCATTAAATAATGTAAAACAATGGCAGTTCTATGCTGTTGAGCAACATGGGCATGCGATTAACGCGAAGTTTACCGTGCCTGTTGAGTTTAGCCTTACAAGTTAATCACCTCTATTTGGAAAGTAATTATGAATGAAGTAATCACGCAACTGGGAATGATGAAATGGCCTTTTCTGTGCTTATCATCTTTAGCACTGGCATTGATTTTGGAAAGGGTTTGGGTGCTATCTGAGGGATTTATTAAGCTAAAAAACAGCAAAGTGTTGCTTGCTCAAATGCCTTTGGACCCCGAACCATTGCAGCTTTTTATCCAACGCTGCGTGGTGCAGTGGCGAAAACGACTCGCCTTGATCAGTTTAATTGGTATGTTAAGCCCTTTATTGGGGCTATTTGGTACGGTATGGGGGTTAGTGGTGATGTTTAGGGAAATAGCCCACTCTCAACAAGCGGTTACACCGGCTTTATTAGCTGATGGATTATGGGGGGCAATGTATTCTACGGTCGTGGGATTAGCGATTGCGATCCCTTGTATTTTTTCCCATGGTTTATGCCAAGCGCTGGCGGGGTATATGCAAACAGAGTTGACACTATTTGCAAATGAGCGCGTCTCAAATATGCAGGTACAACATGCTTGAACTGCCGCATAATACGAATGACTCGCTATTACCTGATCTGACCGCCTTACTTGATGTTCTATTTATTGTATTGGTATTTTTGTTATTAAGTGTGGCAGTACAAGTGAATGTGTTGGAAGTATCGTTACCCGATTCAGGCGAGCAAGGGGAGGTGGTTTCAGAGCAATCCCCTCAAGTATTGAGCCTTACGTATGATGGTACGACAGTGAGTTATGCGCTAGACGAGCAACCTTTTAGTACCCGTGAAACCTTAATGCAGGCTGTGTCACACATAGCAAAAGAAAAGCCGCTATTTATCGCCATTGATAAACAAGCCCCCAGTGAAGAACTGGTCAGGTTACTGGCAGATCTGAGCCAACAAAATCGCCAAATCGCAAATATATTGATTGAACACAAACAAAAATAGTTATCATTTGTGTTTGGTTTGTTGTATTATGCGCCACAAGTTAAAACCGCACATTTCAGTATGGAGTTAACACCATTATTTTTGGTGAAGGAACTGAGTTAAATGGGGCACTGAAAGTACGGTTTGTTTTTGCTATTAAATAATAATCTGGAGTACCCCATGCGTTTATCTAAAATTAGTTTGTGTCTTGCCACATTGTCTCTTCCTTTGCTTGCACAGGCTAATCCACAAAGCGCTGATAATAAATCAGTGATGGCGACCTCATTAGATGCGGTAACAGTGACAGCGACGCGAACAAAGAAAACGGTATTGCAATCGGCACAGGCTGTAAATGTGGTTTCAAGCGAACAAATTGAAAAACAGTTGGAAAGTAACCTTTTTAATGTGCTTGATATGATCCCCAATGTGAGTGCCAATGGCGGTCCACGAAGTGGTGGCCAAAAGTTTAATATTCGTGGTTTTAGCGATGCCGAGGACGTATTAGTCACTGTTGATGGTATGGTACAAACGTTTGAAAAGTATCGTATGGGGAGCTTGTTTACCGATCCTGAACTATACAGAACCGTGAGTATTAAACGAGGAACTAGTACGGTATTACATGGTGGTGGCGCATTAGGTGGGGTGGTGCAGTTAGAGCTTAAAGACGCGGCTGATTTTTTACGTGACGGCGAAACGGCAGGCGCAAAGGTTAAACTCGGTTTCGACAGCAATAATGACCAAAAAAATGGCTCTGTATTTGCCTTTGCTCGACCAATCGAAGAGCTAGATTTACTGGCCGCTGTCGTAAAGCGTGATAGCGACGACTTTGAACTATCAAATGGAGAAATGCTAGATAACTCAGGGATTGAAAATAGTTCGTTATTGCTAAAAGCTGAGTATTTTTTAACGGATGATTCTTTATTAGGTGCGACATTTAACACCACGCAAGATGACCAAAGAACGGAGTTTAACACCACTGATCCTGGCGCATGGGGAACGGTGTACCGTGAAGTTGAGCAAACAGTTGCCAATTTAAGTTATGAATTAACGCCATCGGATAATCAATATATTGATTTGACGCTTAAGCTCGGTTTTACCAGTAGTCAGGTCACAGAAACTGATGGCATAGGTATGCTTAAAGATTTTATCGGGATTAAATCTAACTATGAGTACAACATCACCACATTTGATGCGATGAATACCTCAAAGCTTGGTGAGCATACAGTCACGTATGGTGTGCAATACACAGATAAAGAAAGAGTCGGTGAAAAAACAGCTTTGCCGTGTGAACGAGTCAATTATGAAACATATGCGTGCGAGCAATATGGCACGGTGGCTGTCACTGGAGAAATGACCTCTCAACCTGGCGGTGATCAAGCGCGCACGGGTCTGTATATTCAAGATGAATTTAAGCTGCAAGATTTAACAATTGTTGCTGGTGTGCGTTATGAGCACTATGAAACGACTCCAACGGCTGAGTTTGCCTCACAGTTTAGTGCGTTAAATACGAAAGTAACGCACAGTGATTGGGCGCCTTCAATCAGTCTGAACTATCAAATTTCTCCTGAGTTTGCAGTCTTTGCCAATAGGCAGTCTGGATTTAGAGCACCGTTACTAGATGAACTTTATGACCAGTATGGTGGTCGTCAACCAGCCCTTGATTTAGAAATAGAGTATAGCGATAACAGTGAGTTAGGGTTTGTCTATACGGTTGATAATGTGCTCAGTGACACGGATTCATTAAATGTTCGTATGATGTATTTTGATATTAATGTGGATGATGAAATTACCTCATTGACCAGCGAAAGGCAAAATCCAATGCCTAACGCACGCTATGCAAACCGTGCCAGCAATGACCGTGATGGGTTTGAATTGGAACTGGAATACGCAAATCAATATATGTATTCAAACCTCACGTACAGCACGATTGATGGAGAAGATAATACAGGCAAAGAACTGTGGTATTTACCTGCTGATAAGTTAAGCCTTGATGCTGGTATGGCTTTGTTAGATAACACCGTGATGGTTGGCGCAAAGGTTGTACATACCTCAGACAGAGAAGTTGAAAGTTATAACCGTCGCACGCGCGAATATAGCGTGCAAGACCATCAGAGCCATACAATATGGGATATTTATGCAAGCTGGGACATAACAACAGACGTTAACCTGCGTTTGGCTATTGATAATGTGTTCGATAAAGAATACACCGTTGTCGCTGGCACTGGTGGCGGAATTGGTGATTATGGTGTTGGCCGTAACGTAAAGACTCAAGTTAGCTGGCGTTTCTAAGGAACTTTTATGACTCAACTATTGAAAGAATATGAACTACTTATCAACGCACAGCCGACGATGCGTGCCGTTGATGCTGCGCGTGCCTTAAAGGTGAGTGAAGCGGAACTGTTACATGCTCAAATTGGTCAAGGTGTCACTCGACTAGATGATGCACAGATCCCCACTATTTTGAAAGGCTTGAAGCGTCTTGGCTACATTATGGCATTGACGCGAAATGGTGCTGTAGTCAATGAAATTAAAGGCGTTTACGATAAGTTATATATTTCAGAGCATCAAGACAGAGTGATGGGCATTGCAATTAATCCCGGTGGAATTGATATGCGCTTGTTCTTACATAATTGGCGCAGTGTTTTTATTGTAGAAAGCGAGAAACATTCAAGCATCCAGTTTTTTGATGCTTATGGGCAAGCGGTTCACAAAGTCTTCACCACGAGTGATACTGATTTAAACGCATTTTTAAATTTACGCGAACGCTTTAAATTAACAGAAGGATTAGAGTTTACTGTTCAACATGATGCGCGTGAAACCGAAGCGGATAGGCAGCAGTGGCATAGTCCAAGCGAGCAACAAGTTGTTGCGTTTACACAGGCTTGGTCTGATTTGAATGATGTACATCATTTCCCTAATTTACTCAAAGAGTTTAAATTAGCACGAATACAAGCTCTTGAATTAGCTGGGGAACCTTGGAGTGCAGAAATAAGCGCTACTGCATTAGAGTCTGTATTAACACAGTCACGAGATAAGAAAATTGAAATTATGGCATTTGTGGGCAATGCAGGTGCGGTACAAATCTACTCGGGGCCGGTACTTAATCTTAAACAAGTTGGTCCTTGGTTTAATGTACTTGATGACGCATTTAATTTGCATGTTAATACGCAAGATGTGAGTCGAGCATTTGTGGTGCGAAAACCAACCGATAACGGCGATACCATTGTGTCATCTATCGAATTCTTCGATGATAAAAATAATACCGTGTTGACGTTGTTTGGCCGTCGCGTGGAAGGCAAAACACAAAGCACAGAGTGGCAAGCGCTATGTGATAAGTTGATCTCTAGCGACCGAGAAATTGCGTAAGCTTTAGCGCAAAGCGTTATATAAAGTAGATGACTGTTTTTAAAAACCAGTGATAACTCACTGGTTTTTTTCTGTGAGCTTCGTCGTGGATATACCGGTGATGGATGCAAAAGTTGGGGCTAATTAATACCTTGTAAAGCGCTAAAAACAATGATACTAGAGAGAGCATGTTAGTAAGAGCTGCGTTCTATTAATGAACGATTTTGTGCTTTTCTTGATGTTTTTTGTTTGTTTTTAGTTGTTTTTTCGTTAAATGTCATGGAAAGTTCATCTATCTTATGCGTTAAAATTATTGACTTAAAGGTGCATATCTATAGTATTGGATATAGACAAAAAATATGTCAGTGTTTATAAAATTCCATTACGTTGTTGTATAAGTCTAACTTGTCGTTCCGTCCTGAAGTTTTTAAGTACCGTCTAGTTTTTGCTCTATGCGCCCATATGGGCATAGTTATAATTTTTTCAGGATTTAAAGATATGTCTAATACAGTAACTGGCACAGTTAAGTGGTTCAACGAGTCTAAAGGTTTTGGTTTCATTGCACAGGAAAATGGCCCAGACGTTTTTGCTCATTTCAGCGCTATTAAAGGTGACGGATTCCGTACTCTAGCTGAAGGCCAACGTGTTGAGTTCACTTTAGCAAACGGCCAGAAAGGCCCACAAGCAGAGAATATCACTTTGCTATAAGCTCTAAAGCTTAGACAAAAAGCAAGCCGAGGCTTGCTTTTTTTGTGCCTGGTATTTATACGGTAGGTTGTAGTCACGCTCGATTGTTAGCAGTTAATGAATAGAAGGCTGCTACTTATCTAACCTCAGGTTTGGATAAGGGTTTTGGAATAGAAAGTGTTTTGAGATAAACCGAGTTCACATTGTGCTAGGCAATTCATGGCGGTGACAACTTTTATTACAAATTAACCATTAAATATTTTCATTATATGGGTACAATTAGAGCTGCGAGAGCTGCGATGCTTTGCTGTAAAATTACTCTAAAATGAGCTGTAAATATGGAAATAAATAAAAATAAAGAACTACCGAATATGTTGCTGAGTCATGTTGAATTGTATGTCAAAGATTTAAAAGAAATGACCGCGTTCTATACCGAAAAACTCGGGTTTGTGATCACAGATAGTGGTTCGGGAGACAATGGTATGGTTTTTTTGTCTCGTAGCCCAAATGAACACCATCAAATTGTTTTGAGCCCCTACCCATCTCGCAGCGCGACAGACAGCCCTGTTGATCACATTTCTTTTCGAGTTGACTCATTAGCACATCTAAAACGCTTTATTGAGTCGCTGTTGTGCAGCGATGAGATACCCCTGCAAACTGTATCTCATGGTTCTACTTGGTCAATATACTTTCGCGACCCTGAAGGGAATCGCTTTGAAATATTTACTGATACACCTTGGTATGTTCATCAGCCTTGTAAGTTTGAAGTCGACTTTAACCTGTCAGACGAGGCGTTAATGGCATCAACGCTACAGGTAATTAGGGAGCTTCCAGGGTTTGCAATGGCAAATGATTGGCAGCAGTCACATCAGCGCCAATTAAAGTCGAACAATTAACCGGCCCTTGGCTATTGATTTGGGAGCGAATGATGTGTGTTAATCGGCGTGATGTATTGTTTAGTGTGCTGCTGTTAATGCTCGTTGGGTGTACAACAGGTCAGCTGGAATACGTGACACCAGAAGGCACAACCAAAATAGCATGTAATACTGAGTATACTTGGCAACCAAGCGTGGATAAATATGCGGTTGAATATGTACTGAGTTATTGTGCTGAAAAAGCCACTGAACAAGGATATAAGGTGAAGGATATATCTTTATTAAGTATTAATCGCACGTTACCTGCATCGCCGAGAGGGTGCATTTGGACACATGAGCTCGCTAAAGAGTTCCATGTGACAGGTGCGCTCACTGATAAACAATACGGCTATATTATTGCTGCACTTGATTTGGGCCATATTACTGGCAAATCAGAATGCCGTGAGCCATTCATTGAGTCAAACATCGATTAAATGATCTATACCCTACAATAGATAGCAGTCTTTAATAATGGATTAAGCATGGCTCATTGCTAATGAGCCATGACGTTTTTATAAGCAGCCGATTTTTTGACTTTTTCATGCCCTTTACGTAATTCTTCCACCACTTCATGAGGTGTTGCTAAGCTCGCTGCTAAATACCCATTGAGCGTTAATTCAGGAACTTCATACACAAAGCGAAAGCTGTCATCTGCCAAGCCAAAAGAGTTGGCCAGTGGTGTGAGGTAGCGTGCATCATCAAGGATGATATCGACTTTTTTGGCGATAAGCAGTTGGTACGACTTTACAATGTCGGCTGTTAAAATATAGTCAAATCCACGGGATTTCAATATGTCTTCTGATATATCGCCGCGTTGTAGAGCCAGCCGATAGGGAATGGCATGAGACAGGTGGGTGATTTTTATATCAGGTCGTTCTTTGGTTGTGACAAAGCCAAGTTTAAATAATGCAACAGGGCCTATCCAATGAAAAAGCTTCTCTCTTTCGGCCGTTCTAACCATGCTATATATAAGTATATTTGGGTGTTTTTGTGCTTGTTGATAAGCCCTTGCCCATGGATACATTAAAAATTGTGCATCTAACTGCGCGTATTTAAGAATTTGCTTCACGACCTCAGTGCTGGTTCCCGTTACTTGATTATTCTCTAGCATTTGATTAGGGGGGGATAATTCCGTTACTACACGTAATTGCGCTTTGGCGCTTTGTAATGTGCATAGTAGCAGTATTACTGCGAGGGTGAGATGTTTGGTCATTTCCTTTTCCTCGTCAGTTGTCAGTCGTACCTTAGGCTCTATAAGAAGTGTAGCAAACATCACAGGGGTCGCGAATTTACCTATATTCACCGCGTTTATAGAGGTTATTCGTTATTTTGTCGACAATATGCTTTTTGTTGTGTTGACGTTAACGTTAACTACCTCTATATTACCAGACTATAAATAGTGTGAATAAGTTTGAATATACAGCAATGGCTATGTTTGAAGAGCAAGCAATAACAGCATCTGATAAGGCTTTTTTCAAGTTGAGAAAGGAAATTGTTGATGGGGTCATTTTATCTGGCTCTAAACTGAGCGAAACTGAATTGTCGACAAGGTATGCTGTGAGTCGGGCTGTCGTCCGCGAAGCAATAAATCGACTTGAAGCGTGCCACCTTGTTGAGCGTAAGGCGAATGTGGGTGCACGAGTAGTGTCTTTAACGCCTGAAGGATTAATTGAGTTATATCAAGTACGAGAATCGCTTGAAGGGATGGCTGCCAGGCTGGCTGCACAGAATATGTCAGAGGATGAGATCGCTGATTTAAACACGCTGTTAAATAGCCAATCAGAAGAGGTCAAAACAGCGGAGTTGTATTATCAAGAAGCGGGCGATTTAGACTTTCATTACCGTATTATTCAAGGCAGTAAGAACGCCTATTTAATTTCCATGCTAGTGAATGGTTTATACCATCTGGTGCGAATGTATCGGGTTCAGTTGGGGATGGCTGGTCCGAGGGTTACGAGCGCATTTGATGAACATAAAAACATTGTTCAGGCGATCAGTCTTCGAGACTCTGAATTGGCAGAAATGCTAATGCGCCGTCACATTATGTATTCAAAAAATAATATAAAAGCAAAACTTCAATCGTAAGAATAAGCTAAGAGAGAACATCATGAACACAGGATTTAAAAGCCCAGGAAAAACGTTTAGAGACGCACTGTTGGCCAACCAGCCACTACAAATTGTCGGTACTATTAATGCCTACAGTGCGATTATGGCAAAGCAAATTGGCCATCAAGCAATTTACTTATCAGGCGGTGGTGTTGCGAATGCCTCCTATGGTTTACCTGATTTAGGTATGACATCATTAAATGATGTGATTGTTGACGTGCAACGCATCACAGCGGCGTGTGATTTACCCTTAATGGTTGATATTGACACTGGCTGGGGTGGTGCATTCAACATTGCTAAAACCATTAAAGATATGGAAAAAGCCGGCGCAGCAGCAGTCCATATGGAAGATCAAGTAGCGCAAAAGCGCTGTGGGCATCGCCCGAATAAAGAGATTGTTTCAACTGAAGAAATGGTCGATAGAATTACAGCAGCAGTAGACGCGAGAACAGACCCTGATTTCTTTATTATGGCGCGTACAGATTCGTTCGCGCAAGAAGGCTTAGAGGCGGCAATCGATAGAGCAAAAGCGTATGTTGCAGCGGGTGCAGACGGTATTTTTGCAGAAGCGGTTAAAACAGAAGCCCATTATCGTGCTTTTAGCGAAGCATTAGATGTGCCTATTTTAGCGAATATCACCGAGTTTGGACAAACCGAACTTTGGAACAAAGAAGCGCTAGGTCAATGGGGCGTGGATATGGTGCTTTACCCTCTGAGTGCTTTTAGAGCAATGAATAAAGCAGCTGAGAACGTCTATCAGGCAATTTTATCGGATGGCGATCAAAAAGCTGTCATCGACACCATGCAAACTCGTATGGATTTATATGATTATCTTGGCTATCACGTGTACGAACAAAAGCTCGATTCATTGTTCGCTGAAGGTAAAAATAAATAATCGTCAACACAATATATAAGTGCCTGTTAATACGGGCGCTTACAATAGAAAATTATACAAAATAACTATCAATACACAGCAGGTTAAAAATTTCAGGAGATAATACCATGGCAAAAGTACTTAGTGGTGCGGGCCTTCGCGGTCAAGTCGCAGGGAAAACAGCATTATCAACAGTAGGCGTATCAGGGTCGGGTTTAACGTACCGAGGCTATGATGTAAAAGACTTAGCACAAAACTGTGACTTTGAAGAAGTGGCACACCTTATTTTAAAAGGTCATTTACCAACACAAGGTGAGTTAGACGCATATAAAAACACCTTACGTTCAATGCGAGGCCTACCGGTTGCGTTAAAAGAAGTGTTAGAACGTATCCCTGCTGATGCCCATCCAATGGACGTATTAAGAACAGGTTGTTCAATGCTTGGCAATTTAGAGGGTGAGTCGAGCTTTGATATTCAAGGCCAAGTAACAGATCGCATGTTGGCGTGTTTCCCGAGTATTATTTGTTATTGGTACCGTTTTAGCCATGATGGGGTACGTGTTGAGGTTGAAACTGACGACGACTCAATTGGTGGGCACTTCTTACATATGCTTCATGGTAAAAAGCCCAATGAATTACATGAGCGTGTAATGCATGTATCACTCATTTTATATGCTGAGCATGAGTTTAATGCGTCAACATTTACAGCGCGTGTTTGTGCATCAACGTTATCTGATATGCATTCATGTGTGACTGGGGCAATCGGTTCATTACGTGGTCCATTACATGGCGGTGCCAATGAAGCTGCAATGGAAATGATCGAAGGCTTTACGTCAGCAGATCATGCCGAAGAAGAAATGATGGGCAAATTAGCACGTAAAGAGAAAATTATGGGCTTTGGTCACGCGATTTACTCAGAGTCAGACCCACGCAACGAAATCATTAAGCAATGGTCAGAGAAGCTAGCTGATGAAGTAGGTGATACCGTGCTATACGCCGCCTCTGAGCGCTGTGAAGCCGTGATGTGGCGTGAGAAAAAGTTATTCTGTAACGCTGATTTTTTCCATGCGTCTGCTTACAACTTTATGGGTATTCCAACCAAACTGTTTACCCCTATTTTTGTGATGTCTCGTTTGACCGGCTGGGCTGCACACGTTATGGAACAACGTGCTGACAACCGTATTATTCGCCCTTCTGCAGATTACACAGGCGAAGATTTACGTCCAGTAACTCCGATTGCTGAACGTTAATTTTCACAATTGATACTTATGGCAAAACACGCAGTCATGTGTTTTGCCTCTTAGCTTTAGAACCGTCACCTTATTTTGCCTGTGGATGTAGTTATGAACACAAAATTCCGTAAACTGTTGCCTAATAGCCAGTTAAGCTTTTACGATACGCGCGAAGCCATTGAGTCGCTAAAACCTGGCGCATACGACACGCTGCCTTACACTTCTCGCGTATTGGCTGAAAACCTCGTACGTCGTTGTGAGCCTGAAAAACTGGATGCGAGCTTGACGCAAATTATAGAACGTCGCCGCGATTTAGATTTTCCTTGGTTTCCGGCGCGCGTGGTATGCCACGATATTTTAGGTCAAACAGCCTTGGTTGATTTAGCCGGTTTACGAGATGCAATTGCCGCCAAAGGGGGGGATCCTTCAAAGGTCAATCCAGTTGTCCCTACCCAGCTGATTGTTGATCATTCATTGGCGGTAGAGCATCCCGGTTTTGAAGAAGATGCATTTGAGAAAAACCGTGCAATCGAAGACCGCCGTAATGAAGACCGTTTTCACTTTATTAATTGGACAAAAACGGCATTTAAAAATGTCGATGTGATCCAGCCGGGTAACGGCATCATGCATCAGATCAATTTAGAGAAAATGTCGCCTGTAGTGCATGCGCGTGATGGCGTGGCGTTTCCTGATACGTTGGTTGGCACTGACAGCCATACGCCGCACGTTGATGCACTTGGTGTGATCGCCGTAGGTGTCGGTGGTTTAGAAGCAGAAAGTGTTATGCTGGGACGTGCTTCTTACATGCGTTTACCTGATATTGTGGGCGTTGAGCTCATGGGTAAAGCACAACCGGGGATCACAGCCACAGATATCGTACTGGCGATCACTGAGTTTTTGCGCGCTGAAAAAGTGGTGGGAGCTTATCTTGAATTTTACGGTGAAGGGGCTGCGAGTTTAACCCTTGGCGATCGAGCGACCATTTCTAATATGACACCTGAATATGGTGCAACCGCAGCGATGTTTTATATCGACCAGCAGACTATTGATTACTTAAAAATCACAGGGCGCGATGATGAACAAGTTCAGCTGGTAGAAAATTATGCGAAGCACACTGGTTTGTGGGCTGATAGTTTAGAAAGTGCTGAATATGAGCGGGTTTTAAAATTTGACTTGTCAGCGGTTGGGCGCAATATCGCCGGGCCTTCAAATCCGCATAAACGGGTAGCCACCGCTGATCTTGCTAAAACAGGAATTGCCGGTAAGGTTGAACAAGAAGAGGGTAAAATGCCCGATGGGGCAGTGATCATTGCTGCTATTACAAGCTGTACAAATACCAGTAACCCACGCAATGTTATTGCAGCTGGATTGTTAGCGCGTAATGCCAATGCGAAAGGTTTGGTACGTAAACCTTGGGTTAAGTCATCGTTGGCACCGGGCTCAAAAGCTGTAAAGTTGTATTTAGAAGACTCAGAGTTACTCCCTGAGCTTGAACAGCTTGGTTTTGGTATTGTCGCGTTTGCTTGTACCACATGTAATGGGATGAGTGGCGCACTTGACCCGAAGATTCAACAAGAAGTTATTGATCGAGATTTATATTCAACAGCTGTATTGTCGGGGAATCGTAACTTTGATGGCCGTATTCATCCCTATGCAAAACAAGCATTTTTAGCATCCCCTCCTTTGGTTGTGGCTTATGCCATTGCGGGTACGATCCGCTTTGATATTGAAAAAGATGCACTTGGACATGAGCAAGATGGCACGCCTATCACTTTGAAAGACTTGTGGCCAAGTGATGAAGAGATTGATGCAGTTATAGCGAAAAGTGTAAAGCCAGAGCATTTCCGTCAAGTGTATGAGCCGATGTTTGATTTAACAGTCGATTACGGTGAAGACAATGATCCATTGTATGACTGGCGAAAAATGAGTACTTACATTCGCCGCCCGCCTTATTGGGAAGGTGCCTTAGCTGCTGAGCGCACCATGAAAGGGATGCGTCCTCTTGCTGTATTAGGTGACAATATCACCACGGACCATTTATCTCCTTCAAATGCCATTATGGGAAGCAGTGCTGCGGGTGAATATTTGGCAAAAATGGGCTTACCAGAAGAAGACTTTAACTCATACGCAACACACCGTGGCGACCATTTAACGGCGCAGCGCGCTACGTTTGCGAATCCTAAGCTATTCAATGAAATGGTACGTGATGACAAGGGTGAAATAAAACAAGGTTCATTAGCGCGTATTGAACCGCAAGGGCAGCAAACACGCATGTGGGAAGCGATTGAAACCTACATGGAACGCAAACAGCCTTTAATCATTGTGGCGGGTGCTGATTATGGACAAGGTTCATCACGAGACTGGGCAGCCAAAGGGGTTCGCCTAGCGGGTGTGGAAGTGATTGCCGCTGAAGGGTTTGAGCGTATTCACCGTACCAACTTAATTGGTATGGGTGTATTACCCCTTGAGTTTGCTGCGGGTACAACCCGTAAAACGTTAGCCATTGACGGGACTGAGACATACGATGTTGAGGGAGATACCAGCCCTGGTGCAACGTTAACGCTTATCATACATCGCACAAATGGTGAACGTGTTGAAGTACCGATGCTATGTCGGTTAGATACGGCAGAAGAAGTGTCAATTTATGCAGCTGGTGGTGTATTACAGCGTTTTGCGAAAGATTTCTTAGAAGCAAATACGTAATTTCTTCCATCTGAACGACGGTCTAGGCTTGAAATACGATGATTTTTTCAGGCCTAACTTCTTTTAGTCATGATATGTAATGGGCTTTTATGCAACAAAAGCTCTACCAAGGAATTCTGATGTCTTATAAACCACAAATCAAAATACCCGCAACCTATATGCGTGGTGGGACAAGTAAAGGGGTATTTTTCAATTTAACTGATTTACCTGAAGCAGCCCAACACGCCGGGCCCGACAGAGATCAATTACTGTTGCGTGTGATTGGCAGCCCAGATCCTTATGCCAAACAAACAGACGGTATGGGGGGAGCAACATCCAGTACCAGTAAAACGGTGATTTTATCCAAAAGTAGTCAGCCAGATCATGACGTAGACTATCTGTTTGGTCAGGTTGCGATAGACAAACCTTTTATAGATTGGAGTGGTAACTGCGGTAACTTAACTGCTGCTGTAGGGTCATTCGCTATCAGCAATGGTTTAGTGGATGCACAGCGGATCCCTGAAAATGGCATTGCCATTGTGCGTATTTGGCAAGCAAATATTAAAAAAACCATCATTGCTCATGTGCCGATCACTAATAATGAGGTGCAAGAAACCGGAGACTTTGAACTCGATGGGGTAACCTTTCCTGCTGCAGAAGTAGTGGTGGAGTTTATGGATCCGGCGGCGGGTGACGGGGCGATGTTTCCGTCAGGTAACTTGGTGGACACCTTGGAGGTGCCAAATATTGGCCGCTTTAGTGTGACCATGATAAATGCAGGGATCCCGACTCTGTTCTTTAATGCGCAAGACTTAGGCTATGAAGGAACAGAATTACAAGAGGTCATTAATACGGATGATAAAGCGCTACAACGTTTTGAGGCCATTCGTGCTTATGGCGCTGTTAAAATGGGTTTAATTGACAATATTGAAGAGGCTGTCACTCGACAGCACACGCCAAAGATTGCATTTGTTAGCCCAGCCAAAAGTTATACCTCGTCAAGCGGTAAAGCAATTCACAGTCATGAGATTGACGTGTGTGTCCGTGCATTATCAATGGGTAAATTACATCATGCCATGATGGGGACTGCGGCAGTTGCGATTGCCACAGCGGCGGCGATACCCGGTACTTTGGTAAATAGCGCGGCAGGCGGTGTCCCACGAGATAGTGTGACGTTTGGCCATCCCTCAGGCACTTTAAAAGTAGGTGCCATTGCCAATGAAGTGGATGGTCAATGGCAAGCAAAAAGTGCTGTTATGAGCCGTAGTGCTCGGGTATTGATGGAAGGCAATGTTAGAGTGCCACCAGCCAGTTAATTTATTGTTTAAAATAAGAAAAATAGACTTTTATAAAGGCCCTTTAGGGCTTTTTTTTTCAACAAAAATGCATTGAGAAGTGAGGTAAGGTGTATGGAAGCTGTGATATCGCTGGTATTAACAACGGCATTGTTACTGGGCTCACCGGGCCCAGCACCGTTGGCGTTGGCTGGAGTGGGGGCTAGCTTTGGTTTTAAAGGAGGAATGAGGTTTTTAAGTGGTATTTTAGCTGGCTTGTTGGTCGTAATTTTTGCCGTTGCGACAGGGCTGGGTACGCTATTTACGACTTACCCAATGGCCAAGTCTGTCTGCCAATTTGTTGGGGTCGCTTACTTACTGTATGTGGCGTATAAAATTGCCTCGGCACAAGGGAGTATTGCTGAACGAGAGGGATCAGCACCGAGCTTTAAAGATGGCTTTATCCTAAATTTGATAAACCCCAAAGCCTATGCCGCCTTTTTAGCTATTTTTGCTAATAATTTACTGGTACTGGGGGATCCCTTACTAAGCGCGATAATGACAGGAGTGGTATGTTTTGCCGTCGCAGTAATAGTCGATGGCTTATGGATGGCGATTGGAGGAAGCTTACAGACGATTTTTGCGACACCAGCTCAAGCAAAAAAACTGCGCTTGGTTTGCTCTGCTGCATTGCTTGTCAGTGTTATCGGTGCGGTCACGTTATAATAGCTGCTTACTTAACCTCAGGTTTGGATAAGAGTTTTGGAATAGAAAATGTTTTGAAAACACACTTACGTACAATCCAATGATGATATTTTGCTCAATATCAAGGCGCTTTTATGCAGTAATAGCGAGCTATTACAAATGAAAGCAACGCCGAGAGTGAGAAAAATAGCTTTATTGGGCGAATTCGCTTATCCAGAGCTGAGGTTACTTAGTACATAGCCCGTTCGTTGCTATTGCTTAACTCATTGCTCAGCGCATTGTTTGGCTCGTTGTTTAAGTAATGATTTAGTATTTGCAGTAATGCTTGAGTGTCGATAGGTTTAGCTAAATGCGCGTTCATGCCTATCTCTAAGTAGGTGGTGATATCTGATTCCATCACATTGGCTGTCAATGCAATGATGGGGAGTTGTTTACCAGTGATATGCTGCCTGACTTCTTTTGTGGCTGTGATCCCATCCATAATGGGCATTTGAATATCCATCAAGACTAAATCAAAGTGTTGCGCTCGGATCATATCAACAGCTTGTTGCCCATTACTTGCAACCTGCGGGTTAATATCAAATTGTTCTAGCAATCGTTTACTAACGACTTGGTTGATTGGGTTATCTTCAACGAGCAGAATATTGTTTTTGCTAAACAAGGTTGAGACGGGCGTTTCTTTAGGTTGTTCAGGTGTTACCGGTTGCGCTGTATCGGGCTGTAAATCAGTATATAAAATCGGTAAGTTCAGCGTGTTTACGGTATTGTTAAGGCGCTGTGTATCGCCGTTCGCAATGCGATATACCTGGGTCGCAGGAGATAAGTGCAGACTATCAGTGTGTGGGAGTAAGTTGGCCTGTATAAAAGCGTCTGCTGGCGTGAGTTGCTCAATGAGCGCATGGAACTGTTCAAGGCTATGAGCAACTGTAACGTCATAACACCAATAGCTAAGTTGCTTTTGAAGTGCCTTTCGAACGGCTAATTCAGGATAAAACAGGACGCATACTTTCGTTTCATATACTCGAGAGGGACTGTGATCGGCGTGCGCTAAGGGGACTCGAAATTGAAATACACTGCCTACTGCGGGTTTACTGCGCATGTTAATATGGCCTCCCATAAGCGCTGCGAGTTGCTTTGAAATGGCCAGACCTAGACCTGTTCCTCCGAATTTACGTGAGGTTGACATTTGTGCCTGTGTAAAGCGTGTAAAAAGTTTATTTTGTTGCTCTGGCGTAATGCCAATTCCTGTATCAATGATGCTAAATGTAATAAACGTGTGCTCATGTTCTGACGGTACAACCCTTATATCAAGCTTAATAAACCCAGTCTCGGTAAACTTAATGGCATTATTTAACAAATTAAGGAGTACTTGATTGATACGACCTTCATCACCTTTGAAGTGCTGATAACCTTTATCATTGATGCAAAACAATAGATCTAGGCCTTTATCGTTAGCTGATTTTGATAGTGTGGCTTTTAAATGATTCACAATATCGGATAAATCAAAGTCCCTTAGTTCGATATCCAGCTTGTTCTCTTCTATTTTTGAGTAATCTAATATGTCATTAATGATCCTGAGCAGGTTTTTAGTCGAATAATCGAGCATACGTAAGTGAGATTTTACTTTACTGAACTGTGTTTCTTTTAAGCAAATTTCACTGAGCCCTAAAATCCCATTCATGGGGGTGCGGATCTCGTGCGACATGTTAGACAAAAACTGACTTTTTGCGATTGAAGCTTGTTCGGCTTGCGCTGAGCGGTATCTTAGTAGGTTATTTATTTTTCTAAATACGACACTTAACAGCAGCATGAACAACAGAGCAATAATGATGATGAAATAAATGATAATCAGGTTTTTATCATCAAGAGATTGATTAACGATGCTTTTTTGTATTGTTATCTGCTGAACCAACTCTTGCTGTGTTAGTTTCATAATCGCTTCGTCTACCACATGTTGATTGGTGATTAAAAATATAATGTGCTTTTTGAGTTGTTGTCGCTTACGCTCGTCAGTATATAGTGTGCCAAATAACGTTGGGTTTTTGTACAAGTACTGTTCAATATCGACCTTGTTTTGGTTATCTGGAGAACTATAAAAAGAGAGTAATTTTGAGAACAAGGCACTTTCTTTACTGTTGTTACTGGCTGTCGCATTGCTATCTCGCTGCGCTTGAGCAATTAATTTGCGCGATGTTTTTAAGACACTCACTATCTGTAGATATTGAGAGATGGTGTGGCTAAGCTGTTGCCAATTGCGGTCAATCTGAGCATCAATGTGGGGAGAAAGCATTAACTTATCAACGGTTAATTGCCGAGTTGCCTGTTTGTCAAAGTAGGTTACAGTGTCGTGACTTACCAGCAAAGTTTCAATAATGAGGGCGTTTACCGCAGGCTCTAACTCTGTATACAGCTCACGTTGTGCGTAATTTTTATTTTGTGTCACGATATTGTCAATGGTAGTGATTGAAAAGTAACAAACAAAAAGCAGTATGGTTATTTCTAATAGGTATTCCCGGATCATTTTTGCATAACCTCTGTGCTACTGAACGCATTAAGTAGTGCCACTAAATCTTGTTTAGTTTGCTCTGAAAGCTCAGTACCGAGCTGCATTTTAGCCATGAGTGTTACTGCCTCACCGAGCGTTGCGACTGAACCATTGTGAAAATATGGGGCTGTTAAAGCGACATTACGTAAGCTAGGCACTTTAAAAACATGCTTATCATTTGGGTTATTCGTGACTGTATAGCGGCCTAAGTCGTCTTTCAGTGAGCCTTGAATAAGGTCAATACGGCCCAGTTTTTGATACATATTGCCGCCAATATTTCTCCCTTGATGACAACTAATACAGCCTAGATTTTGAAATGCGCTCCAACCTCGCTGTTGTTGCAAAGTGAGGGCTGTTTTGTCACCTAGAAGATATCGGTCAATGGGTGAGTGAGGGGTAATTAAGCTCGACTGATACAATGTAATCGCTTTGCTGATATTGTTTTTTGTGATGCTACTTTCGTTAAGATCTACAAAGGCTTGCTTGATTGTCGGCTCATTATTGAGCTTATCAATGATTTGCGGCCAATTGCTATTCATCTCATTAGGGTTATGAATTGGCCCTGCAATTTGTTCAAATAAATCAGTGCTTCTTCCGTCCCAAAATTGCCTAAAGTTAAATACGGCATTGAGCACGGTGGGTGAATTACGCTCCCCTAATGCGTTATTAAAGCCAGTCGACAACGCAAATCCGTCATCACCACCATAATTTACAAGGTGACATGATGCACACGCAATGCTGTTATCTGCGGAGAGCAGTTTGCTGTTAAAGAGTGATTTACCTAATTGTACCCAACCTGGCTCGAAGTGAGCCTTCGCTGGTATGGGTTGAATTGGTCCTGCCACCGTAATGAATTCAAAGTGAACCTGCTCAGATAGGCGTGTTTGGTCTGGCTTATTTATACTGATAAATTGCACCCATGCGTACCCCGCAATCATGGTTAAAGCGGTTATAACCAGATAGGCGATGTGTTGAGCATAATTATCTTTCACGTTAAGCAAACCCTTTGCATGTGGCCGTTTGCTATAAAGTGTAGTCACGTTTTTATTTTTAAGAGTAAATAAAGTCGGGGGTTAATTAAATAGTACGATCCCTATTTAATTTAGAGCGTTATGAAAGTGTAAACCTCACCGCTTATTTTTGTTGTTGCCAAATAAAGCCGTTATTGTGCGCGATATATACGTTAGTGAATTTAATGGTCAGTGAGGCACATGACCTCACTTTTTACTGCTTTAGAAGCGAATAATCGTTGAAACAGCTTCTTCATCAGCTGTTTGAATTGAAAGTTTAATTTCTCTATTTTGCCAATCGATGTCTAACATGCCGTAGTTACTACCTGATTTATTTACCAAGTGACGATCGCTGGTGGATAACTGAGAGATGTTTTTGCTGACAACTCCGACTTTGCCGGTAGGAATGTCTGCGCCATTACCTGCGCAGTAGCCCCAGTGTGCTTCATTACCCTTGTTTTGTTCGTCTACTTGGGTATAACACCATGGCTTAGAGCGATCTTGTGTTAAACAACTTTTGTAACTTTTACCCTTGTGTTTAGCTGGAAAGTGGCACTGTTGTGTAAAGCGACCATCTCCTTGGGCATCAGCGTAAACAGGTAAGCGCAATGGGTTTTCTATGTGATATGGCCAGCTTTGGCCAAAGCCTGATGCCGTAATTTCGTAAACAGTTGTCGCTTTACCGTATTTGTCACTGGCTGGAATGTTCTTTTGTAGCAGTTCACCCCAGTGTTGATCGCCTGATAAGAAAACAACCGCTTTGGTATGACCGGCGTTTATTGACTTTTGTACTAGACGGAGTAGTTTTTCACGTTGGGCTGGCATTTCAGCCCAAGATTCATAACTGGTGCCAGACATAGAAGATTCATTCAAATTACTGATTGCTTGTTCAAACTCAACGCCGTCAGCGTAGGCGCAGTATTTATTTGTTGCACGGCCTTGATACAGTGGCGGCAGCACCTGAATACCACTGGCGATAAGTTTAATGTCAGAGGGCTTTGCGAGTTCTTTTTCTAGCCATTGCCATTGCGCCATACCTAAAATAGAACTGCTGGCCCCTTCACATTCGCCATAACTGCTAAAGGTTGGAGATCTAAAATAGCGAGCATCGAGCGTGATAACATGGGTTTGCTCACCAAGTTGCCCCAGCATTTTGGCTTCATATATGCCTTGCTGCGTTGTATGGCGTGGATCATCAGCAGGCACATCAAAATGGCGTAAGTAAGCTTGCTGTGACTGGGCGCGTTTTGGGTAATGCTTCCCATCGTTATTTTGGCCGAAATCATGATCATCCCACGTTGCCATAACAGGAATTTTTGCTTCTAGAAATTTTTGATAGTCGGGGTTGAGTTTTTTATCATCATATTTTTGGCGCATTCTGCTCATATCCGTGGTATCGGCGTAAATATTATCCCCCAGCCACAAGAATAGATCGGGCTTATGACCAATTAAACGTGACAAAGCATCGGGCATATCACCTTGCGTTTTAAAGCAAGAGCCAAGTGCGACACGATCTAAACGTTTACTTTGTTGTGGTTGAGTATGTGAGAGTAGCTCAGAAGGAGGAATTGGGTCGCACTCTTCCCAGCTATTCCCATCAATATAGCACCAAGGTGTTGTGTGATTGCGTGAAGAGCAACCATAAAACTGTTCACCCATATAGGATGATGGGGCCATACAAGTTTTACCTGATATTGTTTTGAATTTTGGTATGGTTTCTACTCGAACATTTCCCCAGCTAGACTCTTCAACAGGGCTTTTTAAGTAGCACCATTGGCTACCTGCATTATTTTTATTGGTGGTGCCTTGGTAGTCAGCACCTAGGTAATTAAAGCTTGATTTACATTCATTGTAATGTACTTCCGGTGCAGCCATAACCACTGTTGGTAATATGCTTAATAGTAAATAACGTGTTATTTTCATTGTAACCCCTAGATATAAAACACATTATCATAATATTATTTTGTGAATTACATCTTGCAAAACTGTTTCAATATTAATACATGAGAAGAAAAGGAATGAGTATTTACGTCACTTTCAATTTCTTTGTTTGTTGCCATTAATAAAATTAACTTTAACTTTTAAGACGCTGCTTTTACTCATTTTTTGGCATTAATATGTGCAAAATATAATAAGTAACTTTAATTGACTTATTGTTTTTTGCCTGATAATTTAATTTTAGAAAAACGAATGAGTGCCAATTGAAAAGGAAATTATTATGAAGTATCT
The DNA here is from genome assembly GCF_003590335.1 of Pseudoalteromonas sp. MSK9-3. Lineage (GTDB taxonomy): Bacteria > Pseudomonadota > Gammaproteobacteria > Enterobacterales > Alteromonadaceae > Pseudoalteromonas. The sequence continues at coordinate 208,426 of NZ_MIET01000042.1, forward strand.
ATCAAGCGTATTTGTGGCCGCGTGTGTATCAAATAGCGCGTTAGCTGGCGTGATTTATGACCAAGACTCGCAAAGTAACCGCGTGAGTACCTATACTCATGGGCCTGTCAGTAAAGTGGAAGTGGTTACCTCAAACTCTCGCTATTTTCAGGGGTTTTATGAGACCCAAGGAGTGGGCGCTGAATGTTCTCATGTTGCTATATTTGATGACGTGGCAGGGTACAAAATAGGTGATTTAAACATCAGCGACGTTGCGTTTTATGGTGAGGTACCAGAAGGTAATATACATAATGCGAAATCTTTGCGTTTAACTTGCCAAGTGGATGGTGTTGATTATGTTGTTCACCATAAGGTACCAGGTGCGCCTAAAGTGACGCTGGAGTCAAATGTTGTCGCGAGCCAGTGGCAACCTATATTTGGTCGTACGCCAGGTCATTACAAAGATGTGCAATATAGCGCAAGTGTATTTATTGATAATCAAGCAGATGATGGCAAGTGTTATGTTGCTGATCAGGTTGGGAAAATGCCAAAGGCTTTGCCACTTCATCCTGAAGTGGTGCAGTTCAACACCAATCATTTTACAATGGACGGCGCTGCTTATTACGATGCGTATAGACCTTTTTTGGTTAAAATGATCTTCTGTAGTAATGCGGGAGGCACCACTATATTGGGTGATGAATGGACTTTTAGTCAGTCACAGGAAGGGAAAATAAGTCACGAGATTTGGTTTAATTACCGATAAAAGTGCTTTCTAGGGTTAATTTAGTTCTGATCAGAACGTAATTGTAGTGGCATAGTTAATTTGGCCACCCATTAAGAAAGAAATGTTATGCTATTGAGCATACAAATTTGGGTGAAAAAATGACGAAGTTAAAACGCGCAACCTATTCTGCGGCAATCAAATTAGAAACAGCTCAGCTTGTAGTAGACCAAGGTTACACGCAAGAAGAAGCAGCTAAAGCAATGGGTGTTG
>NZ_MIET01000043.1 GCF_003590335.1 Pseudoalteromonas sp. MSK9-3
CTTTAAAACAGAATGGATGCCAACAGTTGGCTATCAGAATTTTAAAGAAGCTAAATACAGTATTAGCGATTATATAAATGAATATTACAACTACGTTAGGCCGCATCACTATAATGCTGGCCTAGCACCAAATGAGTCTGAAGTAAGATATAAAGATTCTAAAACTGTGGCCAAAATTAGTTGACCATTACACACGCAAAAGACAAGTAAGTTTAATTGACACCAAACACCAAAGGGGTCAGGTCTTGCTTTTTGCTTTTTAAAAGACCCGAATTCTGAAACCAAAGACCCGAATTCTGAAACCAATGGGGTCACCCATAAGTCAGCCGTTGTCAATAGTGCGATAAAGTACGGTTCGCTTTTTAGCAAACATTAGAGTTTGAGTACTCTGTAGCGTGTTCCGGTTTTTATTCGCTAATATGTTTTTCTATTGGTTGTGCTGGATAAATTATCCGCAACAGTCACCCATCTGGCTCTAGTCCTTGGCCTGTAAAGGCCAATTTCCCACGCACGCTAGTACGCCACAAAAACGTCAGTTCCCCATGTTATCCAATGCGGTAAACGCACAGAGACGGTGGTTAGGCTTTCGCCTTCCAGACCCAACTTGGCTTAACATGCGGGCGAACAAAATAAGTCCGGTATCACCCTCCATTCAGAGAAACACTGGTTTATTACCCAACCCCAAATACTGGCTGAATGATACCGGGAAACTAGCTAAAGGCGCGTTCGATATCGAAAGCCTGTTTATTCTTTAACATATGAAATACTGCTCTGGCGATTTTATGGGCAACAGCGCGAATGGCTACAATACCATTACGTTTTTGTTTTTTACGCTCGTAAAAACGTTTGGCTTTTGCATTAAACCGGACAATAAAACCTTAATTGACACCCACCCCAAATTGCAGGGAAAGATTTGTTAGAACACCCTTTATTTCTGATGGGTACAAGTACATTAACCGGATTAGAAAGAAGTGCAATTAACTCGTTCAATGCAGTAGGTATGAGGTTAGCTTCTTCTAAAAATCCATACGTGATGCAATTCGGCGAGTTCATGAATGGTTTTTCATCAGGGTTTGCAAAACTTTCGGAATCATCTAGAAGGGAATTTAAGGAGCAGCTTAGAATTGCTATTTGTGGTACGGTAATCAGTTGTACGGCAAAATTTTCTCAAATTGATATGCCTAAACAATTGCCTAAGAGCCCTTCTTCTATTAAAAATATGATTAATTATTTACATAGAAAAAATCAAACATCACCTATGTTGAAAAAGCAGGAAATTAAAGACTAGCTATATGGAAAAAATAAAATTAATTTATCAAATGCTCATGGCAAAAAGTGCACTAATAACGGTTTTTATGATTTCTTCAGGGTCATTGTTTTATATCTTGGATAGCCTGTTTTTTAGCTGTGCGCTAGGGGCTCTTTTTGCTTTTTTTCTGTATTGGAGGCTTTTTGGTCCTATACACTTTGTAATAAAGCGTGACATAAAAAAATTGATTGAACAAGAGGCCATTTATGAGTTAAAAGTTCTATCAGTGTCAAAAGAGCTTGAGGGCTTTGGTTTTGCTCATAACAGCTGGTTTGTCGGTAGAGGTGTTATAGGGGAGTTTAGAGAGATTTATAAAACTCAAATAGTTAGTAAAGGTGTAGGCTTTTATTGCGTCAGCATCCCTTATCTTCCAGTGTACTTGATCCCTTGGGATAAGATAAAAAAAATATCAAAAAACTCGTTGCCTTGCGAGGAGTTTAATTTAGATAAGGATGAGGCTATAGAGTTAATTTTATTTAATGATAACAAAGTTATACTGCCTTTTAACTCAGACTCATATGATAAATTGAAGAGTCAAGAAACACAATTTACGAAGACACCCACCCAAAATTGATTGTTTTTCATTCATTGCCTATCTTTTAGGTTTAGCTTAAAAGGTAGGCAATTCCCTCATGGCAACAGCACGAAAAAGACAAGTGAGTTTAACTGATACCAAATACCCCGAATTCAAGTTCCCCGAATTCAACATGCAAGAGAAGAATTTAATAAGACACCCACCATAAATTGACTGTTTTTCATTCATTGCCTATCTTTTAAATTCAGCTTGAAAGGTAGGCAATTCTCTCATGGCGACAGCACGTAAAAGACAAGTGAGTTTAACTGATACCAAATATTATCATTGTATTTCACGGTGTGTTCGTCGTGCGTATTTGTGTGGTGAGGATAAGGTAACAGGTCAGTCATACGAACACAGAAGAGGGTGGATAGAAGCAAAGCTGCTGGAGCTTGCCAAAGTGTTTTGTATTGATGTGTGTGCGTATGCGGTGATGAGTAACCATACGCATATTGTACTTTATGTGGATGATATAAAAGCTAAAAGGTTAAGTGGTAAAGCAGTTATTATCAGATGGCATAAGCTATTTAAAGGCACCATACTGTCTCATAAGTACCTTCAGGGTGAAAGGCTAGATTCAGCGCAACAATATTTTTTAAATAAAGACATTGAACAATTTAGAGAACGTTTAGCGAGTATCAGTTGGTTTATGCGGGTGCTGAATGAAAGCATCGCTCGAAAAGCGAATAAAGAAGATAACTGTACTGGCAGATTCTGGGAAGGGCGCTTTAAATCACAAGCTTTACTTGATGAAGCGGCACTAGCAGCTTGTATGGCGTATGTTGATTTAAACCCAGTTAGAGCCAAAATGGCTGAGATACCCGAATCGTCAGACTATACCAGTGTTAAAACACGCTGTGAATATGCCAAAGAAGGCAAACAACCTAAACACTTAGCACGTTTTGCAGGCAGCCCCAGAAAACATATGCCTAAAGGTTTACCCTTTGAATTAAAGTCATACTTAGAACTGGTAGAGTTAACCGGCCGATGTATGCGAACAGACAAACGAGGCGCTATTAACCCTATTAACTCCCCAATTCTAGACAGGCTCAAGATCAGCCCAGAAAACTGGTTAAAACTCACCACACAATTTACCAAAGTCTTCCATGGCGCAGTAGGGCGCCCTCAAAAGCTTGATAATTATTGCGCGAGTCTAGAAATTAAACGGCGAGCTAATTACAAGCAGTGTGAAAAGTTACTGGCTTAATTTTTAGTTCATCAAGATAATCTCTATATAACCAATGCACAATAGCTTGGTGGGGGAGCTATGCTTTTTAGATACATATAAGTTCACCTTTTATCTATTTTTGAGCTTGTAGCACATGTAGTTAATTCAATTTTACTAACTAAGCGATATTTCAGATTGAACATTGCCAGCTTATTGATTTTAATTTTTTGAGTGGGTGTCACTGTTTCTCGTATTCTTACATTATGAACAATCCGCTGTCAGGTATCGATCCAACTGGTTACTCACCAGAAGAACCTGAGTTAGAAAAGGTTGAGTACACGAAACAGACTGAAAAGATCGCTGTTACTGGATCAAGCATAAAACGAGAAGTTGTAACTGGTGTCAGTGGAACTGCAACTTACTCTAATGGGGCCACACAATCGTTTTCAGCGACATTCATTGGTGGGAAGGTGGCCACGATGGACATTGGTTCTCCTAAGCAAACCAGTACTACTTCACCGCAAACCCAGCAAAGTGGAAACACTGTAGGTGAAACGGTGAAAGGTGTTGCTCAGGCAGGGCTGAAATCCCTCAAAAAAGGCGGTGTAATTGGTATGGCTTTAGCTCCAACCTCTACTGCTACTGATGAGCAAATGGAGGCTTTAGCGCAACCAATTATTGAGGAAAATATTCTCCATAACACTGCACTTGATTTAGAGCCTGAACTTTCTAAAGAAGATTATGCTCGTCTTGAGAATGATCTAGCTAATATCAGAACCAAACCTAATGGGCCAAACGGTATTCAGTATGCTTTAATCGCGGAAGAAAGTGGTGATTATGTTTGTTATAATTGTTCAAGTGGTGTTATGTGGTTAAATGAAGGGGATGTTTGGAAGTATGGTCAAACAACGAAACCCGCTACTAGGTACTCAGAAGCCCAATTAAATGCTGTATTGGCTGGTCGAAGGCTTGCACTAGATACACAATACCGGGGCACACAACGCCAAGTGCTACTGGCAGAAAAGTTAAAAATTTACACTCATTTGGCAAAAACTGGAACATCCCCGCCGGGAAATAAAATTAGACGATGAAATTATTATTTGCTTACGAAATAGATGGAAATATCAGACCTAAATTGGGTGCTATCAAGGAACTGACAAATGAAATTGAGCAGAAAGCTGAGCAACTCAAGACAGTATTAGGACTGGAATACATTGGTATCAAATTAATTATTCAAGAGGTTTTGGATGGATATGAAGAGTTTGTAAAACCTCAAAAGCCTAGGTACAAGAAAAAATTCACCTTGAAAAACCCCTTGCTGGGTGATTCATCTTATGAGGGGTATTTGTCATTTGAACTGTTGTTTTCAACTGAGTCATACCATCAGATACTTACGTCAAATGACGCTTTTGAAATAAAAAGGTTGGTGAATTTGGAGCTGTTAAAGGCCGAAGATGTTTTTAAGGAAATGGAAAATAAATTAGGTAGAGTTGATACTAATGAATTTAGCGAGTTAATTAGCGAAACATTAGTTTAAATGATTAAAGCCCACCCCCGTGGGCTTTGTTGCAATTTACGAAGACACCCACCCAAAGTTGATTGTTTTTCATTCATTGCCTATCTTTTAAATTCAGCTTGAAAGGTAGGCAATTCTCTCATGGCGACAGCACGTAAAAGACAAGTGAGTTTAACTGATAGCAAATATTATCATTGTATTTCACGGTGTGTTCGTCGTGCGTATTTGTGTGGTGAGGATAAGGTAACAGGTCAGTCATACGAACACAGAAGAGGGTGGATAGAAGCAAAGCTGCTGGAGCTTGCCAAAGTGTTTTGTATTGATGTGTGTGCGTATGCGGTGATGAGTAACCATACTCACACTGTACTTTATGTAGATGATATAAAGGCTAAAAGATTGAGTGATAAAGCGATTATCATCAGATGGCATAAGCTATTTAAAGGCACCATACTGTCTCACAAGTACCTTCAAGGTGAACGGCTAGACTCAACGCAACAATATTTTTTAAATAAAGACAATAAACAATTTAGAGAGCGTTTAGCGAGTATCAGTTGGTTTATGCGGGTACTTAACCTTAATTGACACCCACCCCAAATTGACGGTTTTTCATTCATTGCCTATCTTTTAAATTCAGCTTAAAAGATAGGCGCTTTCCTTCATGGCGACAGCACGTAAAAGACAAGTGAGTTTAACTGATACCAAATATTATCATTGTATTTCACGGTGTGTTCGTCGTGCGTATTTGTGTGGTGAGGATAAGGTAACAGGTCAGTCATACGAACATAGAAGAGGCTGGATAGAGGATAAACTGCTGGAACTTGCCAAAGTATTTTGTATTGATGTGTGTGCGTATGCGGTGATGAGTAACCATACTCATATTGTGCTTTATGTAGATGATACAAAAGCTAAAAGACTGAGTGATAAAGCGATTATTATCAGATGGCATAAGCTGTTTAAAGGTACCATACTGTCTCATAAGTACCTTCAGGATGAGCATCTAGACTCAGCCCAACGATATTTTTTAAATAAAGACATTGAACAATTTAGAGAACGTTTAGCAAGTATCAGTTGGTTTATGCGGGTACTGAATGAAAGCATAGCTCGAAAAGCGAATAAAGAAGATAGCTGTACAGGTAGGTTCTGGGAAGGGCGTTTTAAATCTCAAGCCTTACTTGATGAAGCTGCATTAGCAGCCTGTATGGCGTATGTTGATTTAAATCCAATCAGAGCCAAAATGGCTGAGACACCCGAAACCTCAGACTACACGAGCGTTAAAACACGTTGTGAATATGCCAAAGAAGGCAAGCAACCTAAACAATTGGCACGGTTTGCGGGTAGCCCCAGAAAGCACATGCCCAAAGGTTTACCCTTTGAATTAAAGTCATACTTAGAACTGTTAGAGCTAACAGGCCGATGTATGCGAACAGACAAACGTGGCGCTATCAATCCCATTAACTCCCCAATTTTAGAAAGACTAAACATAGCCCCGGAAAACTGGCTAAAACTCACCACACAATTTACCAAAGTATTTCACGGCGCAGTAGGGCGACCCCAAAAGCTTGATAATTATTGCGCGAGCTTAGAAATTAAACGGCGCGCTAATTACAAGCAGTGTGAAAAGTTACTGGCTTAATTTTTAGTTCATCAAGATAATCTCTATATAACCAATGCACAATAGCTTGGTGGGGGAGCTATGCCTTTTAGATACATATAAGTTCACCTTTTATCTATTTTTGAGCTTGTAGCACATGTAGTTAATTCAATTTTACTAACTAAGCGATATTTCAGATTGAACATTGCCAGCTTATTGATTTTAATTTTTTGAGTGGGTGTCACTGTTTCTCGTTATGATGGATGAACCTATGAACTGTTGCTTCCAAATCAGTTTGGCGCATTGATGTCGATTTTAGAGCGTCCATCTTATCAACCATTCTTATTTGCTACAGACTGACTATGTAATTAAACCGTCACTATGTATTTGTAGTTCCGGTTTAATTAACTTAGCTATCTGACATTTAATGTCTTTTTATCACTTTAGGGTTATTTTTGCCTTGGGCTCCACTCTAGTTTTGGTAGCTCAACATAAGTCCTCCAATCTTTTCCATCTTTGGAGTGCCAGATATACTCTTCTTGCCAACCACTATATATCCACAGCTTGTCAGCGAACTTAGCGCCTGTTAAATAGGCGTTAAACCTAGATATAATTGGGCTTGCTTCCATCGTCCAGTCTACTCCGTTATCAGATGAATAGGCTGCGCTGTATCTTTCGTTAGAAGCTGATCCGAGGCCTTGTCCGTTAATCATCCAAAGCTTGCCGTTAAAGTTGAAGACTTTATTAGTATAAGCATATTCATTCGGAATGTTGGGGGCTGCATTTCTTAGACGCCAATTAACCCCATCTTCTGAAGACCAAATTTCGTTAGCCCCGACTAGGGGTCCGTTACTGTCCCAGACCTTGCCACCGTACATCCATAATTGGTCATTGTGGAAAAATAATGTAGGTTTACGCCTAGGCTTGTATGCTGCTGAACTATTTTGCATGGTCCAGTTGAGTCCGTCTTCGGTCGAATATATAGTACTATTTTCACTACTGGAAGAGTCTCCATATAACCATAGCTTACCTTGAAAGACGATTGCAGATGCTACGTTCCATATAGTGAACCCTAGATTTGGTTGAATCAATGTCCAATTGATCCCATCATCAGAGCGCCACACATCTGACTCACCTACCTCTGCGCCACCTGTTCCTATTCCTCTTGAACCGCCTATTAGATAGAGATGCTCATTAAATTCAATTAATTCAAAGTGTGCACGTCCCTGGAATGGCGCGTTTGCAACCTCGAGTTGCCAGTTTATTCCATCTATAGAAGACCAAATGCCAGTTTGCCAAATGGTATCGAGACCTTTAGAGTATTCACCTCCGAACAACCACAACTTACCTTTAAAGGACACCATTTGAGCGCCATACCCAAGTTTAAAAGGGGGTAAGGAAGGTGTTACATGGACGGTATTAGAAACATAGTCTTCGTGGGCAATTTTAATATAGGCACTTTGGTGTTCTAGTGTGTACTTAGAGCGCTTAATTTTTATAAAGCCATCTTTAAGTGGTAGTGCATCTGTTGCGGATATAAGATTCATCTGCGAATTATCACAGGCAGTGTAATTGGCTATATCACAGTTGGCGTCGGTACTTCTGTATAGCTCTAGTTGCTGACTTTGTTTACTCCACGTTAGCTCTGCATTTGTTAAGCTGATGGCAATACTGAGCTCATCCAATATATAGCTTATATCAACATCATAGGAAGCCGTTGATGCATTGTATAAAGCATCTGAAGCTTTTGTTGCGGTTATTGTTGCAATCCCGCCTTTGAGTAATATTAACTTTCCTGTTTCTGAATTGACATCGACCACTAAGGTGTCACTGGATTGATACGTTATAGTGCCTGAGCCAGTGCCTCCTGATAAAGGATTGCTCTGTATCGGTGTATCAATAAATAAATCTAAAGAGCTAGATTGGAATGATAAAGGCTCCTGCTCACGTTTATTAACTTCAACTGAATAACTGGCAGATGCTGACTGGTACTGAGAATCTGCACTTTTGGATACAGTAATGGTTGCACTTCCTGCTCCAACACCTTTTATTTGCCCTGTTTGAGGGTTCATAACTTCTACTATTGATGAGTCTGACGATGAAAACGTTATTGTTCCCGTGCCTGAGCCTCCAGATATCTCATTAATTGATGGAATCTCATCTACTAAGATTTGGACTGAAATTTCAGTGAATGAAATGGCTGTTTGTGGTACTTGACTATTACCTTCGCTGCTATTACTGCCGCCGCCACACGCTGTTAATAGGAATAGCAGAATAAAGTAATAAAATGAATGTAATCTATTCATGATATGTCCCTAAAAAAGCGCATGTAAACACATAACATTCATAAAATCAATATCAAAAGGGTAATCTAACAACCTAACATCACCTGATTTGGGTTCTGTGTAGTTAGGCAGCGCTTCATTTGGAAACATTACATCCCAGACAAACTTTTTAACAAATAACTTTAAAAATGCTGGGTGATAATATTTTAAAATGTATAACTCTTCTAGCTCCCAGTTAGGCTCATCGTTAATATCAATAATACCAAAGTGTTCTAACCAAGCACAGGCAGAAACTACCTGCATACCTTCATTGGGCTGTTTTTGATCTTCCCAAGCTTGTACATCTGAATTTTCATAACTATTTATCAGCCACCATGTATAGTCATCTTGTTTATAAGCGTTAACAAGGGCATCTTTAACATCACTTTTAGTAAACTTTCCTTGATTATCTTGAGAGTCAAGACGATCCAAATAGACATAAATCCCCGTTCTTAGCCAACCATAACGAAGCTCTTCATCCTCAAAATCCCATGAATAATCATAAAAGCAACAAAAAATATTCTCAATTATTTCCAATTCTAAATCTTTTAACATTTTTATCCCCCACCAACTTTTACATGCCTATTAGAAGGATACATAGAATTAATGTGCCAAACACCATTATTATCTTTAGCATAGCCAACCACAACAATAGATAAATTATTTACTCGCTGAGGATTCGTACCTTTAGTGAACCCATACCCAACACTTTTTGAGAATTTTAACTGACACCCACCCAAAATTTATTGTTTTTCATTCATTGCCTATCTTTTAAATTCAGCTTAAAAGATAGGTGATTTCTCGATGGCGACAGCACGTAAAAGACAAGTGAGTGTAACTGATACCAAATATTATCATTGTATTTTACGGTGTGTTCGTCGTGCGTATTTGTGTGGTGAGGATAAGGTAACAGGTCAATCGTATGAGCACAGAAGAGGGTGGATAGAAGACAAACTACTGGAACTTGCTAAAGTATTTTGTATTGATGTGTGTGCGTATGCGGTAATGAGCAACCATACGCATACTGTGCTGTATGTAGGTGATATAAAAGCTAAAAGACTGAGTGGTAAAGCGATTATTATCAGATGACATAAGCTATTTAAAGGTACCATACTGTCTCACAAGTACCTTCAAGATGAGCGGTTAGACTCAGCACAGCAAACCTTTTTAAACAAAGACATTGAACAATTTAGAGAACGTTTAGCGAGTATTAGTTGGTTTATGCGGGTACTGAATGAAAGCATTGCCCACAAAGCGAATAAAGAAGATGGTTGTGAGGGCAGATTTTATTCGCAGCCATCCATGGCGCTCACCCTGCGGGCTGCCTAACGGCATTCAAATTAATCCCTTATTAATTTGCGGGAAGGGCGCTTTAAATCACAAGCCTTACTGGATGAAGCAGCACTGGCAGCCTGTATGGCGTATGTTGATTTAAACCCAATCAGAGCCAAAATGGCTGACATACCAGAAACGTCAGACTACACGAGTGTTAAAACACGCTGTGAACATGCCAAAGAAGGCAAACAACCTAAACACTTGGCGCGTTTTGCAGGTAGCCCCCGAAAGCATATGCCCAAAGGTTTACCCTTTGAATGAGTGGCAATTCTAGGCTTTATACGTGGTGTACTTGGAAGTTGAATTCGGGGTTAATAATAGAGTGAAAATAAAAAGTAATGCTCCTTATACCTTAGCCCCTTTTAGACGAAGGTATAAGAAAAGCATGCTATAGATATATGACTTTTTCTTTATATTAAAAAGCGATGGTTCAGCCTTCCTACAATTTTCTAATGCGACAGATGTCAGTTGTTAAATTAACATAGTTTTGATAGCGACCATCATGCCAAATAACTATATTTTGATTATCATTAATTACTTGAAATCTTGCGCATAGATAATGATATAAATATGTAGTGTCGTAATTAAAGTTATGATATGTAATGTTGTTATTCTTTAATCTAATATTGTTGTTAATAAATGACTTCCTTTCTAAACTAGAGTTCTCAAACCTGACACCACCTGAAGCATTATTTATAAGCACATTACCATACGCTTCAATATCTTCCGCGCCTAAGAATTCAAGCCCAGGGCCAGTAGTATTTTCTGAACGGTTATATAAAGCTCTACCTTTTACAACATTGTTAAATTTTATACCGCCAGCATTAACCTTTATATTTTCATTACCATACTCATAGCCATTTATTGCTTTGTTTCTTATAATATCAACATTATAAGAATATTTAGCTCTTATTGCTTCATCAGCAAAACCATAAATTTTATTCCATGTGATTTTAACATGTTTTGCACCTTCTACAAATATTCCAAACCCATTAGCAATCGATGGCTCAGAGTTAAACATGTTTACAATCTCATTATCAAATATTGTTATGTTATAAATTTTAAAAGTGTTAAGAGCGAAATCATCTCTTGTTCTTTCTTCCTCACTTTTAACACTGATAACAGAGCCCGGATGTTTAAAATTAGAAAAATGATTTTTTGAAATATTTACATTACTAATAGAGTAGTTGGTGTTCCAATCTATAGGTCTGCTAATTCTGATACCCTCATTTTGAAACCTCGATATTGTGTTGTTGGCTACTAATATATCGTTAATGGTTATCGAGTTACTATTTTGGTGTTGTAGTGGATGAAAAGCTATAGCCGCTGAGCCTTCGACATCAAAAGATCCGATGAGATCCAAATTACTGATATGTATTGTTTCGAATTTATTACTATTTTCTTTATCTAGAACGAAGATGGCACGTTCATAACTAGGTTTAGGCCAGTTACCATTGGAACGCATGGTCAAAGTTGCACCATCGCTACACTCATTTATAATTGTGTTTGAACGCAGCTTAATGGATTCATATACATCTATATTTCCACACAGCAATAGATTAACCGCAGAAGACTGTGAGTATGCGGACTGCAATTGTTGATTTATATAAGCAGAATCCTCATTCTTAATTGTTAAAGAAGCAGCGTGTGAGTATAAGCTTGAAACAATTGTTAACCCTGAAAATAATACTGTATACCTATTCATTAATTTTCCTTAATTTTATCTAGTTTTTGTACGTGGTGCACTTAGAACTTGAGTTCGGATTTATTTAACACGATTTATATCAAGATGGACTTATGCGTTAAATTCACTTATCTACTGAATTTAGAGAGTATGAAAGAATACCTCCCGCTGGGTATTACGTTGGTTGAAATCCCATACTTCTACTCCCACTCGGCGTTGTTTCCTAAATAATTGAACTTCTTTGGTTTGGTGCGATCAGATCATTAAATGCCTTAACCCATGATGCGAAATGAAGAAGAAAATTAGGAATTGGTCACAGTACAACCGTGCTTTGGTTCAACGCGGTAACATCAATATTTGGCTAAGTGATAGTGCCATCTCAAAGTGGCAGAATACCGAAAA
>NZ_MIET01000044.1 GCF_003590335.1 Pseudoalteromonas sp. MSK9-3
CTTTAAAACAGAATGGATGCCAACAGTTGGCTATCAGAATTTTAAAGAAGCTAAATACAGTATTAGCGATTATATAAATGAATATTACAACTACGTTAGGCCGCATCACTATAATGCTGGCCTAGCACCAAATGAGTCTGAAGTAAGATATAAAGATTCTAAAACTGTGGCCAAAATTAGTTGACCATTACAGTATAGCTCTTGGCATGATTATATTCATCATACACTTTTAAATGATGCTTTTTGTTATGGGCCTGTATTGAATCTTGCCATTTGTCATAAAACAAAGATAGATACCATGCATCATTAATAGAGTAGTGAGCAGCACTTCCAACACTTCTTATAGCCATATCTCCAACAAGCACTTCATGGTTGTCTTTTTTTTGAGTCCATTCTCCGCGCGAAAAAGAGAGCGATAATGCATCGCTTAAGTCTAAGGAAATAAAAGCGTTATACCCAAACGAGTCAAATGCCATTTCTTGTTGTGGTAGATTGATAGTGTGTTCCACTTTTGACGTATTTATATAGACTTCATGTGCTTGTGCTATTGAGCACAATAGGTGAGTTAATAAAAACGATAATATGACAATACTTTGGATTGTTTTTTTCATGAATAATTTTATATAACACTGAGTTGTCAAAATCTAAGTATATATGGAATACATGTATATATGTAATTAACTGTTTTTTCTTTTAAATTTGATGCTATGATGTTTTCTTAACCGATACAAGGAGTGAGTAAAGTTTAGTATCGCTTAGCGGTATCTTTTTGCATGGTGTACAACTTTTTACAGTTTTCTACGTGACCTGCGTATCTTCTTTGTATAACTTTCTGATTTTATATTTCATGGGTTATTTATGTCTTCTAATAAAGGTAATTTCGCAGTGGTGCTAGCCGCTTTGGCTCTGGCGGTATCAATCTATGGTGTTTTCACTGACAATGAGGTAATTGTAACTCAAGCTGGTGAGACTGTTAGCTCAAACAATGATGAATACAACGGGCAATGGGTTGAAAACAATAGCAATGATAGTGTAAGCGCTGAGATATTAGAGTTGCGTCGGTACATACTCGATTTAGAAGAACGCTTGAACAATCAGCAGTTCAATGATGTAGAAGCGCCTCAAGGTATGCCTGTTCAGGCTGACTTTCAAGATGCAGTACTTGAAGTGATAGCCTTAAAAGAAGAAAAAGATCGTCAAAAACTCAAAGAAAAAAACCCTATGTATGGTTTTTATGAATATTTACCTGAAGATTATGAAATAAGAATAAAAACAGATCCCGATTATGCACGACAAGTGGGTAAAGACTTAAAAGCTCAGATTGTGGATGAGAACTTATCGGCAACAGAGCGCTTAGCCGCGATGAGCCAATTGCAAATGACGATGTTTATGCTCAATAAAACAGAAATGCCAGAATATGATTATGAAGCGGTTGATGCGATATTGAGTATTGGCAGAAATAGCAGTGACGATAAGGTTAAAATTCAAGCACTCGAAGTGGTTGCCCATACACCGGTTGCCGATGCAAGGGTATCAGATAGCTTTATGTCTTTATTAGAAAAAGAAGATAACGATTACATTAGAAGCATGGCTGCCGAAGGATTAGTTGCGCAGTATTATAAGTCACAAAGTAAGCAACCTGAACTCAGTAAAAAAGTCGCTCAAGATATTTTAGGCCTTTACGATAACGCTTCTGATGCTAAATTAAAGCAGCTATTTGACAATATCATTGGTGATGCGCGCATGCTTGACGAACTGCGAAATGCGGCGGGGCAGTAACGTCATTTTTGAAGGTGTTTTAGCTCTCACTGGTAATTATTGCGTCGCTCATATCTGATCTTACTGTCTTGACTGTTTAGTGTTTCACTTGATAGTTAGCTATGAGCGAGAAGAGACGGTTATAGTAATCAGGTGTTGTCGTCGTAATTCTTCGAAGCGAACATTCCGTAAACTCGTTTATGCCCCATTGTGAGTTAGCATTATAGCCCTAAAGGAATGCTTTGAGCGAATTGCAGCTATTAAAATTTTTTAAAGTACTGTTCTTTTATCCAGTTAATTTGTGATTCTCCTATAGTCAAGAAAACGACCCATTGGGTCAATATTAAATTGTTATGTTTTAGTGTAAATTGAATTATGAAATTGATCGGTAGTAGAGTGGAAAATGAGTTTAGAGCTGAACTGGAAGAATCCAATCGCAGCCTTTTATCTGAATCTAAACTTAGTCTCGTTTTAATGTCTAAAAGCTACTCAGTTGAAAATGCATATGTTTTAAATTGGATCCCTGAGCAATACGAAGATATATATCTTGTCATCATTGATGGCAGTTATCTAATAAGTGTTGAGCTTGATCGCCAAGATTCTACTACTGCTCCAATTATTGAGAAAAGGGAATTGGCCGACTATAGGCGTGGGCTTAGTCGTATGAAGCAAATTCAGTTGATGGTTGCCCTCGACTTGGCTAAAAAAACATAACAAATAAGGATAGGTGTCGCGCAGCCGACACCTTATCTGGGTGTTGAACAAGCCCGAAGTGAGTTTTATAGCTTATTTATAGTAAATAGTGATGAATATATTTTTCTATTTGTAGCGGCGTTCATTTATTTTAGCCGAGTGGATGCACTTCTTGCGTTCAGAAGTTAAATTAATATATCTATATCAATT
>NZ_MIET01000045.1 GCF_003590335.1 Pseudoalteromonas sp. MSK9-3
TGACACTACATATGGAACAAATATCGAAAGCTACCGAACTTGGAAGACATGCAGTTGTTATTATGGATGGTGCTGGTTGGCATACATTCGATACCGTTCAGCCTTTTAATAATGTCACGTTGATCAAACTACCACCATATTCACCTGAATTAAATCCAATAGAACAAGTTTGGAGTTGGCTCCGTCAGCACTATTTATCCAATCGTACATTTAAGGGTTATGAAGATATTGTTGGGCAAGTTTCAAAAGCATGGAACAAATTCATTTCAGTTCCTGAGAGAGTTAGAAAGATGTGCTTAAGAGATTGGATAAAATTGACTTAATCTTTATGCAGATTGGTATAATAATGTCACGTTGATCAAACTACCACCATATTCACCTGAATTAAATCC
>NZ_MIET01000046.1 GCF_003590335.1 Pseudoalteromonas sp. MSK9-3
GTGGAGTGATGAGACTGCTAAAGAGCTTGATGTTGTCGCTTTTCGTCTCCCTGAATTTATTTCAGGGTCTAGGTTTTGTGTTGTTTCTTGGCATTAGGGGCTGATTGGCATGGACCCTGACCTGCGTCAGGGAGACGATGGTGTGGGAGTGAAGATTGGGGTTACTTGGCATGGGCCCTGACCTGCGTCAGGGAGACGGTGGTGGGGAAGTAAAGATTGGGGTTAATTGGCATGGGCCCTGACCTTCGTCAGGGAGACGGTGGTGGGAGAGTGAAGATTGGAGTTAGTGATCATGGTTTTGGCTATGGTGTAATGAGACTGCTAAAGAGTGTGATGTTGCTGCTTTTCGTCTCCCTGAATTTATTTCAGGGTCTAGGTTGTGTGTTGCGTCTTGGCATTAGGGGTTAATTAGCATGGACCCTGACCTTCGTCAGGGAGACTGTGGTGGGGGCGAGGTTGGTGTTATTAGTTAGCATGGTTTTGGGTATGGCGTGACGAGGTGGCTAAAGAGTTTGATGTTGCCGCTTTTCGTCTCCCTGAATTTATTTCAGGGTCTAGGTTTTGTATTGCGTCTTGGCGTTAGGGGTTAATTGAGATGGACCCTGACCTGCGTCAGGGGGACGATGGTGGGGAGTGAAGTTTTAGGGGGGGCAAAAGCCTCTGGCCTATATTGAATAGAAGCAGAGCAGAGGCGTATTGCTAGTTGCTTTGCTGTTATGTGCTTTTAATACCTAATGTTTTTAGCCGTTTAAGAATGATCGGGTTTTGAGTGGTGTTGTAAAGTGTTTGCAGTCTTGCCTTGTTGTATTGGCTGAGTACTAAACCCGAATCAGAGATAGCACGCGTGAACGCGTCCACAATTTGCACATCTGGGCTACTCAATATGGTGGCCACAACTTGATCGTGATATTGCGCTTTTGACGATAAGACTTTTACGGCATCGCGCTTTACGCCTTTTTGTTGATGGCTTAGTAATTTTGCAATGTGTGGCAGCAGGGCGGTGCTTTTACTGTTGGCCGACGCTAAAATGGCTGTGCTTAAATGCTGCTCGGACTGTAGCTGCTCTGATAAGTAATGCTCAACGGTGTTGCTTTGCTCTGGCGTGAATTTAGCCATAGAGCCTAAATTAAGTAGGGCTGTTTTTGCGAGTGGGTTGTTCGGCTTGTCTGCCAGTGCTGCAAGGGCATTGAATGATACGGTAGACGAAGCTCCAAAGCGGCCAAGCGCAATTAACAGCTTTTGCTTTATGTGTGTGGTGAGCCTGTCTGTTGTTAGTAAGTCGGCAAGCATTTGCTCGGCCAGTGGGCTTTGTTCTTTTTGTAAGGCGTATATAATGGCGGAACTCAATGATGAATCTTGCTCTATCAATGTAATTAATTCGGTTAAATCATATTCTTGTAGTAAAAATTCGCCAATGAGCTTGGCAAGAGTTGGGTCTAAAGTTGTTTGTAACTCTGCGATAGCCACATACAACGACGTTTCATCATTTATTGTCTGTGCTGCTATTTGTTTTTGTTGGCTCGCTAATACGGCGTTTTTATTGGATGAAACGTTGGCAAATGTACGGCCTTGGGTCGTTAGCCTTTGAATATCTACCTTTTGGATTATGTGATACTGCTGGTCGTTATTATGCCAGATACTGTCAGATGAATAGTTAAGGTGCAGAGGTTGTTGGTTTGTATTGAGCGTTAAGTGCCACTGCTCAGACGTATCACTTTTCGTTGTTATAGGTTTATTGAGATGCGAGGTGATTTGACGTTGCACTTCGTTATTAATACGTTGATAGGTATATGTCTTTTGTCCGTGTGCATCGTTAAATGTTAATGGGCTCGCTTCAGAGAAGCTTAATAAGTCCAATATGTTTGGCAATACATTTAGGGTGTGATCTGATGGCAGTGCTAATAAGTCAACGTGTGAAAATACCCCGTTATTTTCGGTAAATTTGAACGGTAGCTCCTTCACCAAAGTTTGCGGCTTAGCGTTGTTTGAAAACTCAATATCAGTGAGTAAACCTTGTTGCTCACCCGTGCCGTTAAAATGCATGTTCCAGTTGAGTGATGAGTGCGTAACGGGTGTACTGTTTTGTGATAAAACGGCCGACTCAATGGTGACAGAGTAAGAGCTTGATTGAGACGGCAGTGTAACTTTAGACGGTGATTGTTGTGTGGTTTTTTGGGCAATTGGGCGTGCTGTGTTATTGCCAGTAAAATAAAAGATACCGATCCCCATACATATAAGTATTAACGCGGTGACTTTTAGCTTCATGATTTATCCTTGTAGTGGTGACTGCGAGAGTCACCACAAATTGCTGCTTATATATTGGTTATAGGTTGTTCCATTGTGGGCTCGCATATTCATACAACGTAAATTCACGTGTGTAGAGCGGATCCCATTTCATGACATCTACGTTAAATTGCAGTAAGCCCCAAAGTTTTTTGCAATAAGCTTGGATTTTTCCATCACCACCGCTTAACTGCGAAGTGACTTTCAGCTCTAAGAACCCTTGCTCAACGGTTTGATCGTTGTGTTTTACGCGGCGAATACCGGCTTCAACATATCCTTTGCCTTTTACTTTGAGCAGGCTAAGTTTGCCTTTTACTCCCGCTTCAGAAATACCATGACCAAATGATGCATATGCGGAACTAGATACCACTCCCCCAACGTAAGGTGCTACTTCGGCATAAATATAATCAGGTCGTCTTACGCCATCGACCACAAACGGCTCTTCATTGTTATGGCCGCCAATCACGCCCCCCACGGTAAAATCTGCACCCGCTTCAATGCCTGCTCCAAATTTAACGCCTAGTTTTAGTAATCCTAGTGGATCAAGCGGAACCTCTACTTTGGGTTTAACTACATCGGGAATTAAATCAAAATAGTATTCTACTGGGTAAGTGACAGAAGCATTAAGTAAGTCATCACAGTTTGGTTTAAACGCTGCGACGCTGTCTTCACCCACTGTTAAGTTGAAAGTCATGCCTTGCGTACAATCTAACTTACTTGGGTTAAAAGAAAATTCCACTGAACCGACTGAAACTTTAAAGTTGCGATTGTGCAGTTTTAGCCAGTTGCCAGCTTGATAAAACCCACTGGTAGCGCCATTGCTGGATTCATCAACATACATCCAACCCTGTTGATCTCTGTATTGGTGTGAGCGACCAATGGCATTATTTTTTGTTATAACACGTGCGTTTTGCTCGACATATCCCGGATCTTTATACAAATAGGCATTAGCGTTGGGTGCAAATGTCAGCGCTGTCAACGCGGTTGCCAAAATGGCGGATAGTGTTTTCATGATTTCCTCGTAAAATTATTGTAACGTTATGTGTTGTGTGTTGCGCAACGAGGAGCACCATACCTACTGATATTTACAAAATAATTACAGTTGTACCGGTAATTGTGTAAAATATATGTAACCACCTTGTTTCGAAAGTAATGTACAGCAAGTTTTATGACAGCGCTATATTTTTGTATTTTTTTTATACGATATAGAGTGTCCCCAACTGGTGTTGTGATTTTTCATTTAGTCATTTTTTAGTTCAAGTGCATGTTTAATAATGCTTTATTTTTAACTGTGTATACATAGATGTAATGTTGATAATGACGAGCTCTAAGCTAAAACTGATGAATTTTTGGGTTGAAATGCTGGTGTGCGAGCTTGGTGAGGTCGTTTTTTATTCAAAAACTACAGTGATTTATGATGTAATAGGGACATATTATTATTTGTTGTATGTTGACGATGAATTTTGAGCTAAGGGCATGCATAGGGCATACAGCCCTTAGTATAAGTAAAGGACATATTTGACCTATGAAGCGCGATAATCCTCGATTGAAATACCGTTTAATCCCCTTGCTGCTCGTTATTTTGGTTTTTATATGGTGGCTAACAGGAGAAGCTGAACGTCAGCCCACTGCATTACCGTCACCGCAAGCATCGAATGCTGCGCCGCTGAAAGTCGTTGAGTCGAACGAGCCTACAAGTCATCAAAATAGCGCTGGAGTTATATCGAGTGAACTAGTGTCAAAAGCGTGTAATCTTGATTGGTTGTTTGCCTATCAAAAACGATCAGCGGCGCAATTAGCCGACGGACTAGGTGATGATTTTTCGGTATTTAAAGCACAAATAAACCAGGCTATTAACTTAACCTTGTATCATCAGGGAAAGATAGGTGATCAGTTTGTGGCTAACTTAGTTAATAAATTGGGCGCGGTACATAATTACTATTTATCTATGCTCGGGGATGGCGCTGCCCAAGCAATCGATGTCAACATTATTATTCTTGGCGATCGTGCTGCCTATGAAGATTCTACCTCGCAATCGGGCTTTGATCCGCGTATGAGCCAAGGGGTTTTTTTTCATGGCAGTAACTCTGCGTTTGTTGAATATAAAGGCGATGAGATCACGCTACGTACGGCTATTCATGAAGCCGTACACGCAATTAATTTAAAGTTACTTGGCCGTATACCTCGGTGGCTAAATGAAGGGTTAGCCGAAACATTTGAACGCATTGCACCAAATCAAGCAGGTAATGGGTTTCATATGCCACATACGGCACTTGCACAGCGACCAATGGAATTGTATTCGGTGATAGGTTCAGAAACCCAATGGGGCAGTATTGACACCGGCTACCTCTATTTTAGCGGCTGGGCATGGGTTCATTATTTATTGAATAATAAAGATTCTCATGCCCTACAGCAATTGCTTATTCAAGAACAAGTACAGATGTGTAGTATGTTAAATGGCGAACAAATAACGCAAATATTGGAAGAAGCTCACCCGACCATTGAGCAAGACTTTAATCAATGGCGAGTGAATAAGGTGGCACAAATTCAAGACACGACGCACTAACCCTTGTCGAGCATGTGAGCGCTTACAGCTTAGATAACAGTTTTTTCGCAACAGGCCGTGTTAAACAGGCGGCCATTGGGGATTTTTCGAACTTAGTATTACTCACCGTAAAACGACTGCCTTGATATTGTTCGTTGGCATAAGACACATTAACACGGCAGGTTGTATGCTCGGACTGAGTGACGTAGAGCAGTTCAACCTTACCTGCTTTCATAATTAAGTTTTTATATGGATAACCTTCTTGTGTCTCTATTCTATCGAGGACTTTTTCAGAGGCAGATACAAGGTTGACTGACAGAGTGCTTGTAAAAACGACCATGCCAATGATTATTAACTTATTCATAAGGTAAACCTTTTGTTGTTAAGTACAGAATAAGTATTGAGCTGATCATGCTTACTGACAAACGATTAAAATTTGTCTATGCTTAAGTTTTTCTAATGTGAAATCAAATGCAGCTCCCTCCATTAAAAAGCCTATTATATTTTAAGCATGCGGCTGAACTGGGTAGTTTTAAGCTGGCGGCTGAACAATTGTATGTGACGCAAGCGGCAATTAGTCAGCAGATCCGCAGTTTAGAAACGCATCTTGGGTGTGTGTTGTTTGAGCGCCACACTCGCAAAATATGTTTAACGGCAAAAGGTAAGTTGTTGCTACCTCACATTCGTAAAGCGTTCGAGTACTTACACCACGGGGTGCAGGTTATTGAAGAAGACCCACAGCCCGCGGGTTTAAACTTATCTGTGCTGCCTTCTTTTGCAACTTGCTGGTTGTTACCTCGAATAAGCAGTTTTCAACGGCAGCATCCAAATATTAGGGTACGCATTGACCCAAGCGATAGCTTGGTTGATTTTGATGCGGGTGAAGCTGATTTAGGGATCCGTTTTGGGAAAGGTCACTATCCAGGGTTGCACAGTGAGTTACTGGCAAGCGATGACATGCTTTTGGCTTATAAACCTGGCTTGATTGACCCCTCAAAGCCACTTAAAGAACAAATAAAAAGTAACCATTTGATCATGGATATTTGCCCTGATGCTGAACGGGCATGGGGTATTTTATTTGATAAGCTTGCTTTAACTGGTGTACATGAGCCGCACTTTTTAGAAATAGATAATGCCGCGTTAGTGATGCAAGCAACGCTTGCTGGGCAAGGCGTAGGTATGCTGCGTCGGCAGTTAATTCAGCCGCAATTGGCGTTGGGTCAATTAGAGATACACCCTGAGTTTGAGATTGCATGCGACTATCAGTATTATTTGGCAGGGCCAGTTGGGCATTTCAATTGGCATAAGGTTAAGCTATTTCGAACTTGGTTATTGGGACAGTTTAATAGCCTTTAACCTCAGGAATGATGGGTAATCGCACTATTCGGTGCTATACCCATTTATTGTGTAAACAGACTTTTTACTCTGGTAAACGGTTGACCTCGATACAGCTATCCATGTCTTTTAGGTCACAGCCTTTGTGATAAAAATCACTGCGAGTTTGTTCATTTGAAGCAAGCTTTGCTGCGAGTCTGCATCCTGATATGTCGCCAAGTTCACAGCTTTTTGCGTAGTAAAGCGCAGCACCGTGTGTGTCTTTAATGCGCTCTAAACCTCGCCAAGCAAAGTTGTAACATGCTTTCGCATTGTTTTCCACGCAGCATTTTTGGTTCGACGCTTGTAATGACTTTGGAAATTTCTCACTTTCAACCTGACATACGGTTGTTACTTTAGCAGGCATTGGAGGAGGAACTTGCACAAAAAAGTTTTTTGTCGCCACAACGGTGTCTTGATGTTTAACTTCGATGGTCCACTTACCACTGACTAACTCATTGTTACTTTCAAAGTGCCACATTGCGAAATTATCACGACCAAAGTAAAGAGTGTCTTGCCAAGCGCTTTGAGTACTTGCTTGGCCATTGGTTATGATCTCTGGGTGGGTCACAGTGACCATAACAGGTATTTTTTTGACGATTTCGCCGGTGGCCGCTTTATCGGCATTATTTATAGCTAATACTTGGTTTGTTGTGTAACTAAAACCAAAAAAGTTCCCAATTTGCGCGGGAATAGCAAAGCTGCGCTGAAATTGGTAACCAACAAGTTGACCGTTTTTATATTGTGGTACCCCTAAACCTGACTTTTTAGCTTTGGTTTTGGCAACCTTAACATCTAACGTTTTTGGCACCAGCTCTTGTTCTACATTGGTTTGTGCATCACTTGAAAGAGTTGGGGGGGTTGCGCAGCCATTTAATAGGACGATGAGTGAAATTAGGGTAAATGTGAGAGTATTGTGTCGATTCATTTCAGTCTCCTTATGAAATCGCGCGCAGTGTAAATGGCATTACGATGTTTTTCAATACTTTATTACTGTTGTTTTGGTGTTTAGTGGTTTTTTATACCTAGGATGATGTTGTTTTACATTTAGTGCTTTTAGATGTAGTGGTTGTAGATGCGAATTTGTGGCTTTTTATAGCAGTTTTTAGTAACCAAAAGGTCATAATAAGCAGTATGAGCGGTTCAGGGAGCTCAATCAAAACGGACTGACTTATCGTCTCTGGTAGTGCCTTAGCGCCTTGACCAAAGAAAGAGCCAATAGCAAGATATAG
Source organism: Pseudoalteromonas sp. MSK9-3 (assembly GCF_003590335.1). Lineage (GTDB taxonomy): Bacteria > Pseudomonadota > Gammaproteobacteria > Enterobacterales > Alteromonadaceae > Pseudoalteromonas. The sequence continues at coordinate 7,435 of NZ_MIET01000046.1, forward strand.
TGCAAAACACATACGCCATATATGCCGCGCAAGACGGTGGCCGTGCGTGAGCCCTTTACAAATGAGTAATCTAATATCACCGATTAACGCAATGGCTGATAGTAGGGCAAAAAAGAAATAAGGTTCGTGAGAAAACCCCTGAAACGTTCCGTTTTCGTGATTAAGTGCTTGCAAACCAAAGTACATACTCAGACAGACCAAACCACCACTCGATAGCGGGGTATAATAATCAAACTGAGTGCATGTTTTTTCTGGTGTTTTGACGACCACATATGCGGTTAACACTAAATGTAACGTGTAGACCCCAGCGATTAGTGTGATCATCATTGGCTTAATGTAGGCAATATAGGCACCGGATAATGCCATTATAGCCATCGAGATAACAAAAACTTTTCCTGACAAGCGGTGGTATTTTTGACCTTTTTTTAGTATTAAAGCAAGCAGACCTGCAATGACGGCAATAGAGCCTGTTATTATGTGTAGTAGCATAAAAGGGGATAGGGTCATGTGTTTCACTTATGGTTGTATATTGAAGTAAACAGGGTATTGCAAGGTAGCGTAGATGTCGTCCTGCTCAATTGGCAAAGACATTTTATGGTTACCAAAAACAAACTTGACGCAGTTTAACTAATTGAATATTAAACTTATAAAAAATATAAGCTGAAAAGAACTGAGTGGGGATGTATGACATTTGATATTGCTTTAGGGCTCGTCACGGCTGGCATCGCTATTTTTAGTGTGTCTTTATTGTTGCCCTTAACCAGAAAAAAACACTATGTAATGCCGTTAGCGCTGTTTATCATGATCCAAGCGGTTATTGCACTTGAACCATTGGTATTTTATAGCTTTCACTATTTAGAAGTATATTATATCGCTTTGAGTGGTATTGTGTGGATGTTGATGATGCCAAGCTTATGGCTTTATATTAAAGGGCTTACCGCGACTTACGCTTGGCAGTGGCAAAAAAAAGAATGGCATCACTGTTGGCCAAGCCTATTTGCTTTATTGGTTGGCGCGGCAATTTTAGTTTTACCTGACTCTTCTCAGGTTGCATTGTTTTCTAATTCAGGGCGCGAACTGACAGCGGGCTTTGAAGTGACAGTTGCTGTTTTAATATTGATATTGCTACTGATTTGGCCCATACAAAGCGCACTATATATTTATAAAATTGCAGGTCAATTAACTCGGTATCGTAAAGATCTGAAACAGGTGTTTACTGACGAGCGAAATAGGGCTTTGTATTGGGTAAATGCTGCGCTGGCATTTTTGGTCATGAGCTGGTTGTGGTTACTCGGAGGGCTCTTCACTAGCCTGTTAGAAACTGAATATGACACTAGTGGCGCAATAGCAATGCTCGTTAACCTTATTGCGGTATGGCTATTTTCATTCTGGGCATTGACGCAAAAGCCAGCATTTATGGGGTTATATAAGCAGCTTGCTCAAGCACCTATCGCCATGATCTCGAGCCGGGTTAAATATGAAAAGTCAGCAATAGGTGCCGCGCAAGCACAACGGATCGCGAAAAAGCTTGATGTGGCATTGCAAGATGAACAATTGTACCTCAATAGTGACCTGACGTTGTATGGGCTTGCTGAACATTTACATATTCCAGCACATTATATTTCTCAAACGTTAAACCAAACGATGAATACCTCATTTTTTGATTGGATCAATCGCGCGCGTGTTGAACAAGCTAAAAAGCAGCTGCTATCAAGTGACACAAGTGTGCTGGATGTGGCGATGGCTGTTGGGTTTAATTCTCGGTCAGCGTTTTATAAAGCATTTAAAGCTCGTACGGGCACCACGCCCAGTGTATTTAGAAAGCAAGCAACTCATGAAACAGTAGATGAGCCATAGTTATGAAAACTCACCTACGTATGTTAAACCCGCTAGGGCATATCCATTTTTAGCGATAATGCCCTAACGCATAAAACCTTATAAAATGACGTTTTGGTATATAAGCTTAAAACTGGTAACTGACACTCAGTTTAAAATTTCGACCTAGTTCACTGGCGTCATTTTCACTGCTGGCTGGCGCGCGTAAATAGCGTTTGTCAGTGACGTTATCAACACTGAGCCGGGCACTGAAGTTGTCAAGTGGGCCGCTGCCTTGGTAATGCGCATTCAAGTTATAGATAGTTGCTGCTGGTGTCCCGTATCCCCGCTCTAAATACATGTCGTTTAAGCGCATTTGACCACGGTGATGACGTGCCTGTATGCCAAGATTTAGCGTGTCAGTTACTTGATAGTTGGTCGTAAATGTAAGCTTATCTGCGGGGGCTTCAGAGTAAGGTTGTTTTTGATAGTCGATGTTGCCTAAAAAGAAGTTTGGCACGCCAATCACATCCATGTTCATTTTTGAATAACCCAGATATATTGCTAGTTGCTGGTATTGATAATGGGCCTCAACTTCGACGCCTTCGCTTTCTAAACGGCCAATGTTTTTTGCACTGTAATCACGGTGGGTAGCAACGGGTATGCCATTAACAGGGTCAGGCCCAGGTGAACCAAACTGCTTGTTGCCAGAGTCGTCAACGTAGTACATAAATGGAATATTATCGATGTAATTGTCTATTTTATTGTTGAAATAAATGGCTTTTATACTCAACTCATCAATGAATGGCTTATCCGTAATATTAAAACCTATCCCACCTTCGTAGTTTTTTGACTTCTCAGCTTTGAGGTTTGGTTGTGGCTCGCTATAACAAATTTTGCTGCCGATATGACAACGCCATAAGTCGCTCTTATAGAGTTCTTGTAAAGACGGCGCTCGAAATGCTTCGGCTGCTTTTAAGTATATATTGATATGTTCAGTTGCTTTGAATGTGAGCCCGAGCTCACCTGAAGTGGCATTGTCATCGTTTTTTCCATATCCTGTGAATGAGTCAGAGCTACGGTCGTACTGATCGTATCGAATCCCTGCAGTAATAAGGAGTGTATCTTTAAAAAAGGTACTTTGGTCGATGATTGATATGGATAAGTTATTGGCATCGCTTTGGCCATAATAGCTGCTGCGATCTTGTTTTTCGAACTGGTGCTGGTCAAATGACTCATGCTCATAATTTATTTCAAATGCCAGAAGGTGTTTAAATGGGCCATCAAAATCAGAGAGGTTAGCGAGTCGTATGCCATGGCGCTTACTTTCACCATAACTTTGTCTATCATAACTTATTTTTCGCTCCCCTCTAGGAATGTAGCCTTTGGTTATTTTGTCGTAAGTTTTTTTTGCGTAAAAGACCTGAACATCCATATCGATGAGATCACTTACAGGCTGATAGGTATAATTCATCATGCCTTCTAAGTAGTCGTTTTTATAGTCTTCCATTAGAGCGGGATACCTGACGGCTAGATCTAAACGTTGATTGTATGGCTGGTCGAGTGATTCTGTTTCACTGTAGTCTAGCTTGCTCTTTATAAAATGATGCGGGTGAAGATACCAGGTGTTTTTAACCGTGACGTTATTGCGCTCTGAACGATTGAGTACTTTATCAATGTTAGCGACCTCTTTATCGCTATTTGGCGCCGCAACCACATCCACATCATCGTATTTTATATGGCTGAGTGTGACGATAGTGTCGGTGTTATGGGTGAGTTGAAATACATTTAATGTACTTTGCACCGAGTCAGATACTGTTTGGTGTGTGGCTGAAATCTGCGCACCTACACCGTTCGCATTTAGATAGTCGGCAGCATCTTTGGTGACAATTCTAATACTTCCCCCAATAGCGCCAGAGCCTACGGTTAATGAATCTGCACCACGTAGTAGTTGCACCTGTTTCAGTTGACTCGGGTCAACGCCTAAACTACTAATGTTTGTGAGGGTTTGACTACCATCTGAGTCTGTTTTGCGTTTTACGTTATCTACAGACACATGTATTCGCTCACCGTGTAAACCCCGTATACGTGGTTGGCCTGACAGTGGGGCGACACTGCCTGAGACATCAACACCAGGAAGAGATTTTAGTATTTGAGTTAAATCAGATGCCTGACTTCGCTGTATGTCTGCTGCACTGAGTGCAGAAACAGACGCAGCTACATCATGATTGTGTGCGGTAATTTTATGGCCTAGTACTTCAATGCTTTCGTCAGGCGTTATTTTTTTTGGTTCAGAGTGCGCTTGGGTATGAATTGCAGCGCTGATGCATAGGAAAAGGGCAGAGTACTTCATGATATTAATCCTTAATAATAATAGTTCTCATTGCGTTTGCGGGGCGCATGCTACGCATATTGATAACCAAAAGCAATAACTAATTACTTATGGTTATATTTTTGTATTTTAATCATACTGAAACCTTGATTTTTTGGCATGATATTTGGTAGTTTGTTGTTTTTCAGTCGTTAGTGGCTAATTTTTGTGTAATTAATAAAAGGGAAATTGATAATGAAGCGGTTTTTATGTGTATGGGTATTATGTTGTATGCCATTGATAGTAAATGGTACGGAGTTTAGTGGCGGCGCAGACATGAGTAAATTGGTCACAGCCAAAGAGGTTTTAGCTGATATCAGTCGTTTTGACGGGACAGAGATCACGTTGACCGGCACGGTGATGAAGGTGTGTAAAAAACGAGGTTGTTGGATGTCGCTAAAAATTACAGAACAGGACGAAATAACCGTTAAAGTAAAAGATGGAGATATGGTGTTTCCACTGTCGGCAATAGGTAAAAAAGCGTATGCGACAGGGGTGATAACAGCTAACAAAATGGACTTAGATAAAACCAAAAAATACCTCGCACACAAAGCATTAGAAAATGGCGAGGCATTTGATGCGTCAACAGTAAAAACCCCTATGTCAGTGAATATACTTAAACCCAGCGCAGTGACAATTTCGCATTAGTCACCCTATTTCATTTTAAACTCTGTGCCTGTATTTACTATCATTGTAATGAGCAGTGGGTTTGACGCGGCATTAAACTTGCTTAAATGTTTGCTTAATAAGTTTAAGCTTGAGAACATTGACTCAAGATAGTTTTGGAGCAAAAAAATGCGTTGGCCAGTCGTTTTTATAGCATTGATATCTATGCTTTTAATTGGTTGCAAACAAGAAGTAAAGATAAGTGATGGTGTTGTTCACTCATTTTCAGAAGAGGGGATCTCTTTTGGTCAGTTTTCTGACGATGGTAAGCTATTACTTGGCGTGACTCACTCAGACGTCGTGACGTTATGGAGAATGGACACGAAACAGGTAGAGCTAGAAATCCCCGCAGATAAAGTAATTAAGCCAGTTAAGCATGTTGCACTATCAAAAGATAATAGCCTTTTACTTATTGCAAATGATACGACGGTTGGGTTGTGGTCAGTACCTGCTAGAGCAATGATAAGTAAGGTTAATTTTTCAGGTGTAAACGCATATGCCACGATCACTGCATTGGCATTATCGCCTCACAAAGACCGGTTGTTAGTGGGAATGGCTGATGGCTCTATCAACATGGCTGATATTAATACCCGCTTGAATAACCGATTTCAGCCACATACACAGCCTGTGCGATTTTTGCGTTTTGATACTCAAGGTGAGCTATATATGTCTGGTGCCCTCGACGGCAAAGTTGGACTATGGCAATTTGCGTCTTCTGACGCCTTGTTTGAGCAAGAGTTTGCACACAGGATCACAAGCTTGACCGCCAATGATGATTTTTCAATGCTGTTTGTGTCGGATGGGCTAAGTGCGCAACACATTAAGAAGTTAACGTCTGGCGAAGAAGTTGCAAAGTTAACCTACAGTGCGCGGTTTAAGATATTTAGGCAGTCATTGTTTGTGCAAGGCGGGGCGTTATTGGCGACTTCGTCGTCTAAATCCCATTTGTCGGTATGGCATGTTGGCACCGGAGAAGAAATTGGTACTTGGACGATTCAAACTAAAAGTAAAGGTGCAAGTATTGTCGCGATGCACGGTGATGATGTGGGGGAGCTGTTGACGTTTAATTCAGATGGAATGGTTGAACGTTGGAATTTAGATTTACTTGAGGCACTTTAGCAGATGAAGAAACATTGGGCACTGTTGTTGGCAACACTGTTATTTTTTGGCTGTTCTGAGCCTACAAGGATAATACCGAGTGAACGCTATGTGCTCAGTGACCGATTGCTATTGGGTGGACAGCTCTCGAAGGACGGAAGCTGGGCGTTGTTATTGACTGAAAAGGCTGATATATATCTATTAGACATACGATCGCAAAATCAGATCCTGATGCTGGACGCTGCTGTGCTACCTACCTCAGTGCGAGCTGTACTGATGAACAAGGAGCTGGGGATTATATTGGTTGCAGGTAGCAATACATTGCAAATTTGGGATATTAAACACGCTTCATTACGAGAACAGTTTGAAGTGAGCGGCTTTGATGAGTTAGCAAGGGTGTCAGCTTTAGGCTTGTCAGACTCTGGTAGTTTAGTGGCTGTGGGTATGACAGATGGCTCTTTAAGTCTATTTAATGTAGATGATAAAAAAGCACATCGAACGGTATTGCATACCAGTAATATTGCCTATGTGAAATTTATAGACGACGATAAAACCATCATCAGTGCCTCTCATGACGGTTACCTGAGAGCATGGGAAGCACTGACTGGTAATGAGCTATACTCAATTAGTTTTCCCTCGCGAGTTAGCACGGTTGCGTTAAATCACGACAATACCCGCTTGTTTGCGTCTGACAGTTTAAAAACACAATTGATCATGGGTGCCCACGACGGAGAAGTGTTAACTCAGTTTGATTATTTGTCGCGATTTAAGTGGTTTAGGCATGCTTTGTTTATAAAAGGTGCGCCGTATTTGCTGACTTCTTCTGCTAAGTCAGAACTCAGTTTATGGCATATGCAGTCGGGTAAAGAGGTGAACAGTTGGGATGTAGAAACGCATTCGATGGGCACAACTGTGCTAGATATGGTGGAGTTGGATAACACCAATGTGCTGACATTAAATAGCGAAGGTATTGTTGAGCTTTGGGACATTAATCAAGTGCAGTTTTATGCGACTCAATAATAAGAGATGATATTATTTTATGTGCTTTGTATCAAAAAGGTGAACAAGCGGCGTTAAGTTGATATTATTCAAATCGGGTTTTAAATGGATTGAAAAATGCGGTTAATTTTAAATATTTTTATCTTAAGCATTGCATTTTTAAGCAATGCGGCAGTAAGCTTTGACCCCCAACTTTCAGTTAATCAATGTAATCGGTTTAGTACAGAAGCCAGTAATATTAAAGCGTTATTGGCAGCGACATCAGGTGTTCGTCATCAACAGTTGTCTAATCGTGCTGGGCGGTTAAAAGAGCGCATTGAGGTATTTTGTCAAAACCCCACGGATATTGAACCACAAATTGTTGTTGCACTAAAAGTACCTGTTGCGTTAGCCATAAGCGGTCAATTAAAGTCTAAGAATACAGGGCATGTATCGTCTTTATCGACTTATAAAAATGAGAATAAACAGACTGCTTGGCAGCAATTTTACCGTAAGCCTCCACATTGTGCGTCGTATAAAAATAGCATGGCCGAACTGGTTCGGTGTAGTGATGAAGAAGCCGCGCAAAAACTGCTTTTTGAGCGAGACTGGGCACTTCGCCACCCAGTTAAAATGGCAAATAAACAAAAAGTAAATAAAAAACAAATCGATGTAGCTGAATCTCATGCTCATTTGGCGTCAGAAGCCACTCAAGAGAAGCGAGGAGAGGATGTTGACTTGCGAGATCCCAGTTTATATGTCTCGTCAGCACCAATGCAAGAAAGTCACTCAGCGGGTTTCGTACCTTTGTGGCAGTATATTGGTGAATACGTGCTGATGGCTGCTTTATGTATTGGCATTTTTATTGCGGCAAAGGTCATTGCACCGTATGGACACCGTATTGCAAAGCGTCAATTTAGCCCTTACTACATGAACATGGTTTTAAAGCGCAACCTCGATAAAGCACGCTATACCCAATATCGCAATCTCGTGTTTTCTAGCCCACAAGGGCATGTATCAATTGAACAAGTCGTAACTTCTCGCTATGGCGTTTTTGTTATGATGAGCCAACCACAGCTAGATGCTATTTACGCTGATAGACAGTCAGAAACGTGGATAGAGAAAAACAAAAAGAAAGAAGCACATTTCGTTAACCCACTTGTTGCAAGCACTCACCAAAAAACACGCTTACAAGATGTACTGGGGATAGAAGATAATGTAGTGGGGCTGGTTGTGTTTAATCAAGACGTTCAGTTCAAAACACCTGTTCCTACGGAAGTCTGCTTGATAAGCCAACTTGTCAGTCGCATAGAGTGTTATCAAAGTATCGTATTTGATGAGAAGAAATTAGATGTTATCAATAGCCTATTACTTGTGCATAGCTCTGAGAATGAAAAACATGAAACTCAGGCTAGTGGGGTGAACCGCTTGTCGACTGAGTCACTTAATGAAGCGCTAAAATAATGCTTCAAACTGTGGACTAACTAAGCATAGTTGAATACTGGCTACATAATAAATGCGTTTGATAATTATTATTGTTTAAAATAGTATAACGATAATTTTATTACACGCTGTGCTTACAGCAACACTTTATTATGTGGGAGTCGATGTGTTAGTAACGAAAAAGCGACTATTTGAGTTGCATGGATGGGCGGGGATCATATGCTTTATTCCATTCATATTAATTTGTTTAACAGGGAGCCTACTGGTATTTAAAGCTGAGATTGACTCAGTGTTGCTTCCGAATAAAAGTGTGGTAGTACCCTCTTCGGCTCGGTTAAGTGAAGACCAGTTAATTCACTTAGTTAACGAACAGCTACCTGGCTATGCATTAGGCAGTTGGGAGTTACTTGGTGAAAATGCAGAAGCCGATAGAATATATTTAGTCAAAAAAGAAACCAATATTTGGTTTAAATCTTATCTCAACCCATACACTGGCGACGTGTTAAGTGAACCTGAATTACTGCACCATTACTTTACTGACTGGTTGGTGCAATTGCATTACACGTTACTTTTGAATGATATTAAGGGCATAGATGAGAATTTAGGCACAGCCTTTACAAGTATCTTTGCCATATTATTAGTCTTCTTAGGCGTTTCGGGACTGATCATATATAGGCGGTTTTGGCGTCGCGTGTTTACTTTACGTCTTGGGTTTAGAACGGTTGTTGTGGTGAGTGACTTACATAAACTGGTTGGTACATTGGGCTCTCCAGTACTGCTGGTTTTAGGGATCACGGGTGGCTATTATAATGTGTCTATTTATATTCATGAATGGCAGGAACACCAGCAAACTCCAGAACATCATATTATGACAAGCAGCCTATATAATAGTGAGCTTAGCGTAACTCATATGGTGAAATCAGCTTCAACTCATATTTCAGGGTTCAATACGACCTACATTTTGTTTCCGACCGAACCCAATGAGTCAATCATACTTTTTGGGCAAGCGCCTACCGTAAATCCGCTGTTAAGTGACTATGGCAGTACAGTCAATTTCCATGCTCAAACGGGTGACTACTTGGGCCACTATGATATTCGAGAGCAGAGTTTTATTACAATTTTGGTTGATACATTTCGCAAGCTTCATTTTGGTAACTTTGCTGGCTTATTTAGTAAGGTAGTATACGCCACTATTGGTTTGTCACCACTTTTACTCGGTGGAACAGGGATTTACCTTTGGTATTTTCGTCGTCGTAAAAGAATCCACCAGCGAAATAGCGTAAAAATAACCTCATAGCCTCGTCTTTAATGACGAGTATGGCCACTTTATTTTCATTACATTTTAAGAAAGTGTTATTGATGTTCTTACATTGTTTTTAAATTGATTATTTATTCCTTTGTGTATTTATATCTCGATATAAAATAACAAGATAAACATTTATAAAACACAAATGAGAGTTGTTATCATTTGTGTTTGTTGCTAGTATGCGCACCCTATTTTGAGGTAACCACCTCTTACAGTTGTATTTTTAGGAGTTTGTATGCAGCTTTCTCGTTTTGGTTTTAGTGTAAGTTCATTGGCTTTATCAGTTCAATTAGCATTGACTGCAGGTATGGCAGTTTCAACAAGTGTTGTTGCACAAGAGCAGCAAGACAGTGTTAAAAATGTTGAACGGATCAGCGTATATGGTCGTCATAATCAACTTATTTTGGACTCAGGTACTGTGACAAAATCCAACATGGCGCTTATGCAGACTCCGGCTGCAGTTGTGGTGGTGGATAAAGCCCTGCTTTCTGTTCAAGCTGCAAATACATTACAAGATGCTGTTCGCAATGTAAGTGGTTTATCGCAAGCCGGAAATAATTATGGCATTGGCGATAACTTGATTTTACGTGGGTTAGGTGTGAGCTACACGTATGATGGTATGTACGGTGGTGCAGATCTTGGTAATAGTTTTAACCCGACACGAACGCTTAGTAACATTGAAAGTATTGAAGTTCTTAAAGGTCCAGCAACAGGTTTGTATGGCATTGGTGCAGCTGGTGGTGTGATCAACTTAGTTGAGAAAAAACCATTGGCGATTGAACAGTATGAAGTGAAAGCGGTTGCAGGTGCATGGGATACCTACGGTCTAATGCTAGACGCGAGCAATGTGCTGTCTGAAGAATGGGCATATAGACTTGTTGCTAATCATGATAGCAGTGATGGCTTTAGAGGCCTTGGCTCAGAGCGCAATGAGTTATACGCGACGCTGAGCTTTGAACCAAACTCTAACCACCGTTTACTGTTTTCAACAGCTTATATTGACGATGAAGTACAGGTTGATTCAGTCGGTGACCCAGTTCGAATTTTAAATTGGGATAGTATCAATAGTGAACCAGGCATGGTGAGCGCAGATTTATTGCCTAATGATAGTGATGCCGATGCTGATGGCAATTTAGGTATTCAATTAACGGATGAGCAGCGTGCTGTTTTAGCGGCTTCTATTTCAGCAAACGATGGGCTTCACCCGTTGAATTTAGGCGAGAGTAGCTTAATTTCACCCTTATCAAAGCCAAATAAAGGCGAAGAGAAGCGAATTAAGCTGCGTCATGATTGGTATTTTGATAATAAGTCAAGCTTAACGCAACAGGTATTGTATCGAGAGTATGATTCAAACCTAACGCGCCAAACCGGTGCGTATAACTACGTGTATTGGGACCGTCGAGGTGAGATCAACGCTGACCCTCGTGCCCCAATTCTGCAAGACGGTAATGTCTATCCTTATTCGGCACGACGTCAAGAATATAGAAAGCAAATTGCCAGTGAGAAAACGTGGCAGTATTTCGCCGACTTAAAACTGAGCTGGGATTATGGTTCAATTGTCGGTGAGCATCTTGTCAGCACAAATTATGAGCGCCGCGACATGGCCAATAAGAGCTGGTCTATTTATGATGCCGATGGGGCCGCAGAGGGTAATAATGCGGTGCCATATATTTTAGATATTCGCAACCCAAATTGGCCGACGGGTAACTTTGAAGACTATAGCCCTGTATTGCGCAGTAATTATGACAAGACGTTAACTGCTTATGGCATAAGCGCTCAAGAAGTTTTGTATGTGACAGATGAGCTGACAGTCAGACTCGGTGCTGCGTACACGGCGATTAAACAAGAGTATCAACACAAAGGCACAGATCGAGCACCACACATTGGCGTAGAAGCCGATACGGATGACGGTGGTTTTACGTATAATGCGGGTATTAACTACCAATTCTCAGAGCAATTATCGACATTTGTGAACTTTGCTAAAGGGCGTACTGCTTATAGTGTACTTGGCAGTTTAGTTAATACAGCGAGTACATCTAATATCGAAAATAGACCTGATTCTGAGTCTGAATCAATTGATTTAGGGCTGCGCTTTACTGCTTTAAATGAAGACCTAATCGGCTCTGTTGTGTGGTTTGATACGCGTCGAACCAATCTACGTTACGAGAATGAATTATTTAACGATAACCCGGATGATCCAGAATACAATGTAGATGTGCCGCAATACTTTTTTGATGATGAGAATAAGTCTGATGGAGTTGAAGTCGATATAAACCTCGCAATTAACGATGTACTGAGTATGAATGCGAATGCAACTTGGCAAGATGCAATTGAAATTCGCAGCCAAGAAGCCTCAGGGCAACGAAAAGGGATCCCGAAAAAGTTAAGTAGCGTGTGGCTGAATTATGATTTTATGTTTAATAGCCTGAGTGCCCCGTTACAAGTCAGTTTAGGGGTAAACTATGTTGGGGAGAGAACCATCAACTCAACCAGTTTTGGTTTACCAAAGGCAACAATTAACAGCTTTACGCGATGGGATGCTGCATTAACGTATGCAGCTGATAGCTATTCAGTAAAACTGAACCTTGAAAATCTAACAGATGAGCGTTACTACTCTAAAGCATTGTTTTTAGGCGGTTTACCAGGCAATGAACGTAATGTGAAGCTCACCGCAACTTATACATTCTAACGCGGCGTGACACTATGTCATATTTTTAATGCCCTGAACTGAGTTCAGGGCATTTTTTATGCAGCTCAAAGAGTGCATACACGCCATAGTACTTAGCTATTTTAGTGCTTAGCTATTTTAGCGCTTAGACTATTTAATCAAACAACATATATTTGTGAGCAGTTCGCTTGGCGGTGTGTCTTTTAAATCATTTAAATACTCTTCAAATGGCGGGAAATCTGCGAGCTCCAAACCACTTTGAGGTAACCAATGCCCAAATAGCCACTCATACGGTTGCTCTAATTCAGCGTAATCTCCTTTAAACAGTAAGGTTACGCATTGACTTGCGGGTATGGTAATTATTTTGAGTTGCGGGTCTAACGAGAGAGAAGCTCCCGCTGGTACGCTGATACAGGCACAAGAACGAAGGCTTGATACGTCTACTGACTTTGGGTCGTCATAATATAAGCCAAAAAATCGGGTTTGCTCATCCAAAAGTTGTTTGCTGTTGGCGATTACACTGAGCTTTTCAAACGCTTGGCCGATTTGCATATAATCACCACGATGTTCAAGACCAATAAGGGTTAATTCGGGCATTGTCTGTTGTTCTACGTTATACATAATTTGATACTCTGATTGCTGAGGTGGATAAAACGCAGTGGGACAAGTAAAGCAAGAGTTTCGCTTCTTTCTATATGCATCAGGTGTTTCGCCATAGTGCTTGGTAAACGCACGATTAAACGCAGCTACACTGCCATATCGGACCTGTTTAGCGATATCTTGCTGACTCATAGAACTACGCAGTAACATTACAGAAGCTTTCAATAAGCGCATGCGCCTTACTGTTACATTGATTGGCTCACCAGTGAACGTGCGGTAGATACGGTGAAAATGATAAACAGACATACATGCTTTATCGGCCAACGTATTTACCTCGAGATCCATATGCGTATTTTCATACATGTAATCAATAACAGCTAATAGTCGTTGTTGATATAAATTGCGTGTTATGGCTTTCATTTTTACGGCATGTCCTGCTTCTGGTCACAATGAATTTATATAAATGTATTTGCTTATGCAACGGTTACTACTTTACATGACGTAGGGTTGATAATGTTTGCGCTTTTTAAAGTACAACTTTTTTCGGTGTGTTTGAAATTAATTTGTAAACCTAGAAGATCTAACATACATTTAATTGATGCTATTGCAATAGTGGTGGCGGTGAGGTTAGGGCTTTTTCTATACTGGGTTTTGAGTTATTCATATGATGAATGTTGTAAAAAAAACTCTATGTTTATACTGCTTTATTTTTGTACTAGCGGTGTTTAGTACTTATGTGAATGCAGGACAACCCAAATATGATCTATCTAATGGTGGTGCAGGGTTAAGTCGCAGTTTTTCTTATACCGTCACTTCAGAAGTTGCAACATTTGACTATGTAGCGACGTCAAAGCAATTGAAATGGCAGCCCCACTCAAAAGACAATTTAAATTTAGGGATAACTGACAAAGTTTATTGGTTTAGGCATTCATTTTCGTTACATGGGTCTCAAAAACAAAGCGTTATTTTTGAAGTGAGTTACCCTTTATTAGATGACTTAGAAGTCTATATAGAGCATCAAGGTCAACTGTTTAGTTATCAATTAGGCGATTTGGAACGTTTTGCCAGCCGGCCAATAAAGCATCGCTTTTTTTTAATTCCGTTTACCATCACACCCAATGAGAATGTACAATTTTACGCGCGGTTAAAAACCTCAAGTGTGATGATATTTCCTGTGAAATTATGGAAAGCGTCTGATTTTACTGAAAGAAATCAGATCAATACACTGATTTTAGGTGCGTACTTTGGGTTGATGGCGTTGCTGTTCGTTTATGTGTGCTCTTGTGCGATTATTACACGAAAGCGAGTTTATGGGTATTACCTCGGTTATATCAGTAGCATGACGTTATTGTTGTGTAACTTATCGGGCCTGAGTTTTCAGTATTTCTGGCCAAACAGTATTTGGTGGAATGGTCAATCTAGTATTTTCATCCTTTATGTTATTGTGTTTTTTGGCATTCTTTTCAGCAAAAGCTTGCTTAACATCGCGCAAGCTTATCCACGGTTTAATCTGGCTTTACGATACTTGGTTGCGGCAGTTGCTTTGATGGGGGCAGTTTCACTCACTCTACCGTATGAAATGTTATTAGCACCTACTATTTATTTTAGTTTGGCATGTTGTGTGCTCGGGCTTGTGGTTGGATATGTGCGCGTTAAAGATGGATTAGAGGTTGCCAAATTCTATAGCGTGGCATGGGGTGGCGCTTTGTTTGGTGGTTTAGTGTTAGTGGCAACGAAGATCAGTTTAGTGCCATTTAATTGGTTTACTGAGCATGCATTGATGTTTGGTATTAGCTTTGAAATATTATGTTTGTCATTTGCGATTGCTAAAAGCCTGCAAATTGAACGAAAAGAAAAGTTGCAGCTAAAAGACTCGTTGATGAAACATTTAGCCAATGCAAAGGAAACATTAGAACAACAGGTTCATCAGCGCACTGCAGAACTGGAAGAGGCGAATATCAAACTTATGCAGTCGGCAATTACCGATGCACTCACCGGCGTTGCAAATCGACGTAGGCTAGATGAATTTCTAGATGTAGAGTATGCCAGAGCGGTGAGGTTTAATTATCCTATTTGCTTGTTAATGATCGATGTCGACTTTTTTAAAAAGGTGAACGATGAGTATGGACATCAAGTGGGCGATACCTGCTTGAAATTAGTCGCATCGCGTATAACTGGTGAAATAACCCGCATTGGTGATTTGGTCGCTCGCTATGGAGGCGAGGAATTTTGCATTGTGTTACCGTATGCGCAAGAGCATGATGGTGCGGTAATCGCTGAGAAAATACGTGTTAGTATTGCAGCACAGCCTATGCTCACTAATATTGGGGCCATTGAGCTAACTGTGAGTATTGGTGTTGCAGGGCATCAACCGGATAGTAATATGCCTCTCACACAGCTTGAGTTGGCCGATAAGGCGTTATACACAGCCAAACATAATGGTAGAAACCAAGTCGTCACAGCCAGTGAAATGGGGGCTATTAGGCATATAAATTAACCAGATGCTGACAAATATACTTGCTTTAACTCGTTGCTAAGGTTATGAATATGTTGTTTACATTTTACTTTGTCTTGCGCCAAAGAGGCGTGTTCTAGCGTTTGTAAATGATAAGCACATAGTTCGGCACCAATGGCTTTTGCTGAGGTTTTTAAAAAGTGTGCTTCATCTTTTATTTTATTAAATTGCTCTTGTCGATATAGCTGGGCAATGTGTTGCAAGCTGGTTTTTGCTTGGCGTAAAAACTGCTGTTGGAAGTGGGCAATTTCAGCTTTATCGTCGCCAATTAAATCTATCATGACTTGTTGGTTAATGGTTTTTAGATCGCTTAATTCTTTGTTATGCATACCACCTCCCGATCACCGTTTTAAATTTGTCTAATGTAATGGGCTTGCTTATAAAGTCTGACATGCCTTTTGATAAGCAGTAATCTCTGTCGCCTTTCATCGCGGCTCCTGTGACGGCAATGATAGGGATGGGCGCTTTGCCTAAATGTTGTTCTTTTTGACGGATCAGTTCGGTCATTTCATAGCCATCCATTTCTGGCATATGGCAGTCAGTTAAAATTAATGTGTACGACTTTTCTTGCCATTGACTCAGACCAAGCTCGCCATTTTCGGCAATATCGCAAGTATAGCCCAGTTTCGTGAGCTGCTTTGTCATTAGCTTTTGGTTAAAAGGGTTATCTTCCACCAGCAAAATAGTGGCATTAGACTGTGTATTTTCATTATATGTAGGGTTAATAAGCGCGGAGGATTGCGCATTGTGATCTGCCGTATTGGTGCTGTGTTCACTATTGTAGTGTGATGGTTCTTTGTTTGTGTTGGCATTAAAATCTAGTTCTAGATCTAAGTCAAAATCAGCCTCTGACAAACTGAGTGGGGCAGGTGATGCGATATTGTTTAAACGATTAAGCAACTTTTTAATGGAGAAAAAAGTTTGTGTATTCAAAAATGCTACTGGCACGTTGTGAATGAGCTGCTTGATTGGCGCTAAGTCGTTACCATTGACTAAAATAATCGCATTGCTTTGTATATTTTTCAGGGTATCTAATTGAGTTTGCTCATATACACTCGTGAGAATAAAAATATAAGTTTGCTGTGAATCTAACCCTTTTAAGCTGCTCCAGGGAGTGAGCTTTGTGATACGTATGGTGTTGAGTATTTTGACAAGGTGTTGAGTATGCAGTTCGTTTTCATCGTTAGTGACGAGGGTAATGTCTGTTAATGGCAATGCTTGGGCTCGCGGCTGACTGTGCCAAATCGGAATACGAACCGTAAAAGTACTTCCTTCATGGGGTTCACTCTTTAGATTTAGTTGGCCGCCCATCAGGTCTATGAGTCGACCACATATAGCCAAACCCAGCCCCGTGCCGCCAAAACGTCGTGTTGTGGTTTTGTCTGCTTGAGTAAATGGCGTGAAGAGTTTTTTTTGTGTGTCTTTGTCGATGCCAATACCGTTATCTTGAACTGAAACTATAAGGGTATGAATAAGCTCATTTTCTGGCTGCCAGTCAATATTAATTGCCACAGCACCTACTTTGTCGTCGGTGTTTCCACAAAACTTTATCGCATTACTGATCAGGTTGAATAACACTTGCCTGACACGGTTGTCATCGGTATTAATAAGAGCCGGTAATTGAGTGGACTCAAACACAGATAGGTTGACGCCTTTTGCACGCGCAACTGGGCCAAACACCACAAGAATGTTATAAATGAGCTCTGATAAATCAAAATCTACGCAGTCTAGTTCTAACTTACCCGCTTCAATTTTGGTTATATCTAAAATGTCGTTGAGGATAGAGACTAGGTTATTCGCAGAAATAGAGGCAGTGTCTAATAACTCTTGCTCTTCTAGGTTGTTCTCTTGCAATGTGAGCAGGTCTAATGCACCAATAATAACGTTCATTGGTGTGCGTAATTCATGACTCATCATAGATAAAAAGTCTGATTTTGACTTGTTAGCCGTTTCAGCATGCTTTAGTGCATTATCAAGTTCTGCGGTGCGCGCCCTTACTTTTTCTTCTAGGTTGAGGTTTACTTCTTGCAATTGCGCTTTTGTTTTAAATGCGGTTGTTTGATCAATAACAACG
This sequence comes from Pseudoalteromonas sp. MSK9-3, assembly GCF_003590335.1. Classification (GTDB taxonomy): domain Bacteria; phylum Pseudomonadota; class Gammaproteobacteria; order Enterobacterales; family Alteromonadaceae; genus Pseudoalteromonas. The sequence goes on from NZ_MIET01000046.1 coordinate 24,969, forward strand.
CCGTCAACCCGTATGCTGTCACCCACGTTGTTTTGAGTAACTAAGCCTTTTATAAGGAGATGTATGATGTTATTCGAGGGTTGAAGGTATCGACATTCGTGTTCAAATTCTTTGCCTGTTTCTAGCGCATGCCGAAATGCTTTGAATGCATTTGATATATCATCGGGGTGAATATTCTTTAACCAGCTACTAATTTGGGTCGATTCACTCATATTCATCTGAAAGATAGCATTGGCTTGCTGATCCCATGCCCATTCCCAGTGTTGATCTTTTTTAACGCTTCGCCAACTCCCTATTTTACCTGCTTCTAACGCGATCCGGCGGTTTTCGTTGGCTTCATTGAGTGCTTTGGCCATTTGCTTTTCTTGGCTACATTCTTGTAGCGTACCGTACCAGTATTTTTTGTAGTTATTGGGTTGGTTTGCGAGTATTTGGTACCAATGTAGTTGACCTGAAATCGTCATTCTAAATTCAAAACTCAGAGGCGTATTGGCTTGCGATTCAATGAAGAGGCGTGTGAGTTGTGCTTGATCATCTGTGTGTACCAACGATGTAAATTTATCCCATGACAACCCCTCACTGGGCAGCTGTTTTATAAGTTGATAAAAGCTATCGGAGAAATACACATTATTAAAAGAGGTATCAAAGCGCCAAATCCCTATGTTTGCGCAAGAAATTGCGGTGTCTAAAATATAGGTAGACCTCAAAGAGGATAGGTGAGGCGTTTCTGTGTGATTATTGACTACAAGAATATCGTAACTGTTCGGTTCACAATGATAAAACTGCAGTGAGTATGCAAACCTATTTTTGTAATAGGCGGTCACCGTTGCAGAATCACCTAATGTTATGTCGCGATAGTCAAAATAGACTGAAAATGCGAAAAAATGACTCAGAGGCTTATTTTTTACTTCTTTATCAGATAGCTGTAATAATGTTCTGCAACCTTCATTAATAGTACTAATATCACCGGTGCTGGTTATTTTCATTAATGGCAGTGCATTGAGAAGCGGTTGCATAGACAATATCCTTGTTGCTAGCTAGCAATAGCTCTTTTTGCTTTTTCAACCGCTTTGAGTATTGATTGCTTAGTGGATGGTTTGGCAATATAGGCGGTTAAGCCAAGCGTTGCCCACTTGCGGATCAGATCTTTGTTTTTGTTACTGGTAAGCGCAACGATGGGTAAGTTTTTACAATGGCTGATATTTCTAATATTGCGAGTGGTGTTGTACCCATCTAACTCAGGCATAAACAAATCCATAAAAATCATATTGTATTTTTGTTTTTTTAATTTTTTTATTGCGATGAGCCCACTAGATACAGCTTCTACATTATGGCCCGCATTAATTAGTATTTTACTGATCATCTCTCGATAGATTTCGTTATCTTCTATGACCATAATTTTTATATACTGGCTCTCTGCCTCAGGCTTGTTTTGAGCTGGTTTATCATTCTGATAGTCTGTTACTTTTTGATTTGTTTCTGGCAGAGATTTTTCAATCAACAGTGCAGAAAGCTCAGCAAGAGACAATTGCTTGTTTTTAAGGCTGTTGGTGAGTTCTTCAATACTCATGGCCAACTTTTGTTCAAGTTGGTCGAGCAATGGGTTGATATGCTGTGCTTTAAGTTCGTTCATAAGTGCGGTTTGAATATCGTTAACGCCCTTTGCTTGGTCGATGTTTTTCCGAGCTGTGGATAGTGTATGCTGTGCATCTGTGTGGTAAGCAGATGCATCGTCGATAAGCTGTTTTAAGCTTTCGTCTATGTTACCAAAGTGCTCTTCTCTAATGTGGGTGGTGTCATGAGCATTTTCACAGCGCAACAATGCATTGTGTAATATCATGCGCAAGCGGTAATTTTCATACATGGGTTTATATACGAAGTAATCGCAGAATATATGTTTCATACAGCAACGAAACCCAACCCCTGATTCTTTATTTTCACATAATAAAATGTTTTCATGGGGGTAGTCTAATAAACCCTGTTCGACGAGTGTTTTATATAATTCAATGCTGGCACTGACACTGGGCATGGCAAGAATGAGAACATGAGGAGCAGAGTCAATGATGACATCTTTTATATCCCGAAACTTAGTTAAAACGCGAAATGCAGTTATTTGGGAACTAATAACATCACTGACGCCACCCAGTTCATCCACTTTGTCACAAATTAGTATGACTTTAGGGTGGCGTTCGACATGTTCAATTTCTTTACGAGACATAGTGAAATTCCATAAATAAACTGTCCTTAAACCGACTGCTATAGTCAGCACTGAGGGTTAATCACACTGTGTTTTTCAGGCTGAGAACTAAGCCATTATTACTATGTACTCTCTGACTATAGTAAGGTTATGGTGCAAAGCAATAGTGGTTTAAAAAGTATTCAAAGTTCTTGTTTTGATAGCATGCTCACGAAAATGCGGTCTTTAGGTTGTACCCACAAAATAAGGAATGTGTGTGCGGCGTGAGGTTTTTAATGCGTCAAAATGAAATTCACGCTACAATTGCGACTGTATATCATTACCCCTTGCGGTAGCATTTCACAAGTTTAAGGTTTCCAGTTTCTTTAATGACGGACATAACAACACACCGTGCCTCTCGTGCTCGCTTGTTAATTGCTTTGGCAATTACCTGTACCTTTATGGTGATCCAATTAATTGGTGCCTATTTTTCTAATTCTTTAGCTGTTGCAGCAGATGCTGGGCATTTGTTTGTCCATAATAGCAGTTTATTTATTGCGCTTATTGCATCAACATTGGCAATCCATTTAGCTAAGACATTTCACGATGGATATAAAAAAGCAGAGTATGTTGGTGGATTAATTAATGGCTCGTTGTATTTAATTATTTCATTGGTGATCTTACTTGAAGGTTCAGAACGCTTTATAGATCATAGTCAAGGGCATGATTTTGAAGTAAATACGTATTTAATGTCTGTGATTTCAGCGATTGGGTTTTTATTTCATGGCGCATCAGCATGGGTACTGTATAAAGGCAGAAAAGACAGCATTAACGTTTATGCGGTATTTTTGCACTCATTTTTTGATTTGCTATCAACGGTATCGACCTTTATTGCAGGTATACTGATTTATGTAACAGGCTATGAAGTGATAGACATTATCTCAAGTATGCTCATTTCATTGTTTGTGCTGTTTACTGGGGTAAAAGTGATCCGTAGCTGTGTGATAGGACTGTTCTTTTCTTCCCCTAAACTGCCGAAAATACAGCATATTGAGACGAAAATATTAAGTACAGAGCATGTAGAAAGTGTACACAACGTGGCTATAAGTGAACTGGATGGAAAGTTGGCTGTTGGTGCACATATCGTGTTAAAGCATCATTGCACGATAGATAAACACGATGAGTCGTGCCGAGCTCAAATCGAGACGCTACTCAAGCAAACATTTGATATTTCAAGTTGTGTTTTACAAATTGAGAGCCATGATTGCCCTGATCATTAGGTGTAGTTAAATTAAATCTGATTGTTGCGGTTTATAACTTGGCAAAATAGCTTTTTTCTTTTACCTTTAAGAGACTTAAGTTAAAGGACATGCCATTGTTCGGATTGAATAATAAATACAAACCTGTTGCGTTCACTGTGATACTCGCAATGATCGGTGGGTTTGTTAATTTGTTACCATTTTGGTTCTTGGATAGTTCTGAGTTCCTTTTTGGCCAACTTTTTGTTTTAAGTTGTTTGGTCTTATTTGGCTGGAAATACGCAGTATTAGCTGCGTGTATTACGGGCAGTTTTATCTTTTATCGTTGGGGTCATAGCTGGCCATCTGTGGTGTTCTTGCTAGAAATACTGTGGCTTCAGTTTTTGTGTGTCCGCCCTCAAAAACCTTTTTTCATTCGTGGAATAGGCTTTTGGTTCGTTGTTGGCCTGCCTTTACTTTTTGTCTTTGGCTTTTACGTTCTAAACTTACCCTTATTAGTCATTTTCACCGCCTTAGCTAAGTATTTTATTAATGCCACACTTTATTTAGCGGTGATAGATTTACTCAGCTTTTTTTTAGTGAGAGCGCTATGGCGTGCTCAACCACTCTACGCCATTTTAAACTACACAATAAGCTTATTGGTTGTATTAGTGGTACTTATCACGTCGATTGTGCTGACAAACAATCACTACAGCCGTATTGAATTTGAAGTACAAGCTCAACTAGATGAGACTTCAGAGACAATTAACCAGCAAATTGAAGACTATTTACAAAGCTATGTTCGAGCAATCTCAATGACGGCAAAGGGGATCGCCCACGGTATTGATAAAAGCTTTGCGCTAGAGCGGTTGATTTCGATGCATTCTGGCTTGCGCACAGCCATCGTTTCAGATGAACAAGCTTATGTGTCGCATTATTACCCGCAAGCCTTGAAAGAAAGCTTGATTGGCGACATGCCCTCTATTGCCGATCGTGATTACTTCATACAAGCGCCATTTCACCCTGATGGATATGTCTCTCATATATTTAAAGGGCGGGGGTTTGGTGACGATCCTATCGTGGGCATTTCTGCGCCTATTTTCATTGATGAGCAATTTAAAGGGGTCGTAGAGGCGTCGTTAATATTTGAGTCCCTTGAGCAGTTTATTCCTAAGCTGTTGTCGCAAAGGGGTGAGTTGATTGTGCTTGATGCGCGTCACCAGGTGGTTTACAGCTCATTGAAGAGCGATTTCAATACACTGGATATGATACCGAAAGAGGTTTTTAACGATTGGCTGTCTAGTGAACAGCAACTATTTACAACGCAGCACGGCCAAGTATTTTACCGACAAGCATTTAAATCAAAAGCGTTGAATTGGACGGTTGTAACGATGCTTGAACGTAAGTATGTCAACCTTGCGGCGGCGGCTGCATGGGGGCAGTCTTTGTTGTTGGCAATATTTATCATTGTGTTAAGTAGTATTTTTGTTAGTCAACTTACACGCATGTTAGTTAAACCAATAGCCGCGTTGAGCGATGATATTCACCGTTTTGAACCCGATAAGTTAATAGAAGACTCATCTCATTCTGAAACAAGTTGTTTAGAAGTTATTGCCTTACAACAACAGTTTAATCAGTTGGCTTTTAAGCTCACTATGAATTTTTCAAAATTGCAGATGGCCAGTGGTGAAAATGAGGCGCTTAATCGACAATTGACAGACTTTAACGCGAAGTTAGAGCAGCAGGTAGATGAAAAAACACAAGAGTTGATAGCAGCCGTTGCCGCAGCAAATAATGCGAGTAAGGCAAAAAGCCAGTTTTTGGCGAATATGAGCCATGAAATACGTACGCCACTCAATGGGATCATAGGCTTAACTGGGCTGTTAAAAGAGCAGCTTGAAAACGATGAAGAGTCAGCTCACCAATTAGGCATTATTCAAACGTCTGCGCGTAATTTATTGCTTATTCTGAATGATATTCTTGATTACTCAAAAATTGAAGCGGGCGCATTGTCGTTGGATTTACATCCCACAGATCCCTTTAGAATGTTTGATAGTTTGGCCGCTGTATTCAGACAAACAGGTATTAAAAATGGGGTGTCTTTTGAATATCAAATTGATGCAAAGCTACCCGAGTATGTGCTTATTGATTCATTACGGGCCACGCAGGTCGTTAATAACTTGCTCAGTAACGCGGGTAAATTTACCGAGCAAGGCACCGTCAGCCTCATTGTTAAATTTAACAATGAGCATATTGAGGTGCAAGTTATAGATACAGGGATCGGGATATCGAATGCTCAGCAAGAATTACTTTTTCAGGAGTTTACTCAGGCTGATGTGTCAACAACAAGAAAGTATGGCGGAACAGGACTTGGTTTGACGATCACTAAGCGTTTGGTTGAAGCAATGGCGGGGACTCTTTCTCTAGAAAGTAAAGTGGGAAAGGGGAGTACCTTTACCATTGTTCTGCCCGCAACGCCAACAACTGCTGATAAATCGACAGCCACGTTGAATGTAGTGCCGGATCTGAGTGGCATTGATGTGCTACTTGTTGAAGATAATATGGTTAATCAAATTGTAGCATCGAAGATTCTGGGTAAAACGGGCTGTAATTTGTCAAAAGCCAGTGATGGACTTGACGCTTTATCTCACTTAGAAAAGCACCCGACCACGTTAGTTTTAATGGATTGCCAGATGCCAAATATGGACGGGTTTGAGTGTACTCACCAGATCAAACATGCGCCAAATAAATATGGAACCCCTTACATTATAGCTATTACTGCGAATGCATATAATGAAGACAGGTTAAAGTGCCTGCAATTTGGCATGGATGATTTCGTTGCAAAACCCATTGATGAACAACTCTTATTTAAAGCTATTTCCCATTGGCATAATAGCTAAAAACCTTTCAACAACTGCTATGTTTACCATTATTTATGTTTATGATGCGCAAGAACACGTTTGGTCATGCTTTAACCCTGCTCTTGATACTCCACTGATACTGTAAAAGGGGTAATGCGTATATAAACAATGTTAAAGCTTTGTATGGCTTTAAACCTTAATGTGATGATAATAGCAATAATTCTCATTTTTTACATTCATGCGGTTGATAACTATTTTTGTTTAGATTAAACTTAGCTTTAGTTAATGTTATTGAGATTGGTTTTCATTCATGTATATCTGCATATGCCACGGCGTCACAGACAAAAAAATAGTTCAAACCATTGAAGATGGGGCAACTAGCATGCGTGAGCTCAGTAGAGAATTAGGTGTTGGCACACAGTGTGGTAAATGCACAAATTGCACCAAGAAAATACTGAATGAACAGCTTATAGACATTGTTAATGTCACTGAGCAAGTGGCTTAAAATTTATTGTAAATGGTTATTTTTGAAAAGGGTCTTTAGGCCCTTTTTTAGTGGGCGTTTGACGAGAAGCGCTGAGTGTTTACGTATTTAACCTTTCTATTATCAGAGCATGTATTTTACGCGCTTGGTGCTAAAATAAAACTTACCAATATAATATACCTCCCTCATAAACCAACATACTAAATACAACAGGTTTGGAGTATGAACAGGCCTGCACTTTAGTCAACATGTACCGTGATCCGGTTATTACCTCGGTAAATTAATTCCTTGAGTTCAGTCATGGAGTTCGTTATGGTGTGCAAATATTTAATTCATTGATTATTTTGTGCATAAATCATTTTTTTTAATCATCATTTTACTATGCCAGCCTCTGCTGGACAGTTTTGATGTTGAAAATAATAATGATGCTTTCCATTTAACGACCCATTTACTGAGTGCGGCACAAACCTTAGAGGCGCATTGCGCAGCTGCTAATGATCATGAGCGTCATACACTTCAGCATGACAATTTAAGTAGCCAACTTTCAGAAGCTGCAGACGAAGCACACTGCCACGCCTGCCATATAAGCCATATATTATGGCTCGATATCTTAACATCTAACATTGGTTATCGGTCTGTACTCAATTATCAAAGTACGTCAGCGTTTATCAATGCACAGTATACTGTACTGTTACGCCCTCCTATTTCTTAGTAATTAAACACCTCCAAACGTTTATTTTAATAATTACTAAGAGTCAAAAATATGAAAAGTGTAAGCTATATGGGCACTATGTCCATGATAGGCGCTCTTTGCGTCTGTTTTTTATTATTACTGCCGCTTTCTTTAAAAGCCCAAGAAAATGAGCATAAGCACGAGCCAAATCCCGAGATTGAACTGACTCCCGCGCAACAGTTAACTGCGGGTATTGAGAGTCAAGCTTTAGCGTTAAGCAAAGGAAAAACGTTACTGATGGCACCAGCTGAAGTTGTGAGCAATGATTTTACCACTGAATTGGTGAGTGTTGCTGTCGCATCACAAGTAAAGTCTCGCTACGTGAGTTTAGGAGAGGAGGTTGCCCCACAACAGAAGCTCGCAACATTATACAGTTATGAAGTCGCAAAAGCACAGATCCGTTATCGCCTAGCCGAAGATGAATGGCAACGAGTAACCTTGTTACAAGGAGAGGCGGTGAGCGATAAAGAGTTTCTGTTGGGTAAAGCCGAACGTCAGGCTGCCGCAAGTCAGTTAAGGGAGTATGGGTTTAGTGAAAAAGACATCGAAAAAACCCGACTGAAGGCGCCACATCTACTTGGTCTATATAGCGTCTATGCGCAGATTGGCGGGAGTATTTTAGCAGAAGAGTTGACCATAGGACGCCGGTTTTTTTCAGGAGATGTGATAGCGAAAGTGAGTAATGAAGAGCAAGTATGGGTAGCAGCTCGATTTCCACAAAACACAGATTTAACGATATTAAAGAATGCTTCTATTCGTATTAAACTAGAAGATAAAACCTTTACTGCGCAGTTATTGCAAACTGGGCATAGTATTGATCCGACAACGCGCACCGCTATTGTGCAATTGGTTGTAGATAACCCCAATCATGATCTTCATGCTGGCATGTTTGTTATGTCTGAATTTGCCGTCACCAGTACACAGCCACAGTTACTCATACCTCGGGATGCATTAAGTCAAAGTACAGACGGTGATTGGCAAGTATTTATTGAGTCAAAGCCAAACCATTTTATTGCTAAAGAAGTGGGTGTAAACAAGGAACATGGTGAGAAGGTAGCCATAACCGGGATCCGTATTGGTGAAAAAATTGTCACGCACGGTGTGTTCTTCCTAAACGCTCAGGCTAAGAAGTCTAGCTTTGATGTCCACAACCACTGAGGGGGACCTTATGTTTAATCGATTGATAAGCATGGCTATTGAGCACAGAGTGTTGGTATTAGCTGCCTTTTTAACCGCGACGATATTGAGCGTGATGCAAGCATCTAAACTTAGTCTTGATGCATTTCCGGATGTGACCAATATTCAAGTCGCCGTCAATACGCAAGCGCCAGGTTTAGGTGCAGAAGAGGTGGAAAAACTCATTACATATCCGATTGAATCGGTGATGTATGCGCTGCCTGATGTAGAGCAAGTTCGCTCAATTTCTAAAACAGGGCTCAGTGGGATCACTGTGGTATTTAAAGAAGGTGTAGACATATATTTTGCTCGACAGTTAGTGTTTGAGCGGTTACAAGAAGCGAAAAGCCTCATACCACGTGATATTGGTACACCTCGAATGGGCCCTAACACGTCTGGATTGGGGCAAGTATTCCAGTATGTGTTGAAAACTAGCCCAGGAGCAGAGGTTGATTTAATGACGCTGCGTAGCCTGAATGATTGGTTGGTAAAACGCTTATTGATGCCAGTCGATGGTGTTACCGACGTACTGTCATTCGGTGGGCAAGTTAAACAATATCAAGTCTTATTAGACACCGAGAAGTTACTTGCCTACGGGATTGCTCAGTCGCAAGTGATGGAAGCACTATCTGATAATAATCAAAATGCTGGTGGGTGGTATCTTCCTAGAAGCGCAGAACAAGTGAGTATTAGAGGCAGTGGGTGGTTTAAAAGCGATCAGGAAGGCCTCGCGGAGATCGCCAATGTGGCAGTAAAGGTACAAAATGGTACGGTGGTTACAATTGCCGATCTTGCTACTGTGACACTGGGCCCTGAAATTCGTCAAGGGGCAGTCACACTGTCTTCAAAAAGCGAAGAGGGTATTGTGACACAGCACGGAGAAGTGATCAGCGGTATCATTTTGAAAAGAATGGGAGCAAATACTTCCGCTACGATTGCGAGTGTGAGTGCGCTTATACCATCGATAAATAAAGCGTTGCCAGACGGTGTCACTGTCGAGCCTATCTACAATCAGTCTAATTTAGTTAATGCTGCTGTTATGACCATTACTCAAGCATTATTAAGTGCGTTTATTATGATCTTCTTTGTGTTATGGCTTTTTATGCTTGATATAACGGTCACAGTTTTGGTGCTACTGGCTATCCCAATTTCAATTGCTGTGGCTTTGATGATGCTTAATGTATTTGGGATCTCCGCCAACTTAATGTCGTTAGGTGGGCTGGCTGTGGCAATTGGGTTATTGGTTGATGGCTCTGTTGTCATGGTTGAGCGTTTATTTCATCAAGCTAAACAAGGAAAAGGAAATGATATACAGCGTCTTAAGTTGGGTGCTCAGCAAGTCGCTAAGCCTATATTATTTGCAACGAGCATTATTATAACGGTGTTTTTGCCATTATTTAGTTTTGAGGGTGTTGAAGCTAAGCTGTTTGAGCCTATGGCAATGAGTATTATCTTTGCACTCATTGCTGCATTGTTGGTGGCGTTGTTTTTACTGCCAGCATTGGCTGCTTTTTTACTCAAAACGACACAATCAAAAAGTGAACCAAAATGGTTGCGTAAATTGGTTAGAGCGTATGAATTGAGCTTGATTTGGAGTTTGAATCACTTAGGAGCCATGCTCATGTTTATTCTCGTTACAAGCATCGCTGCAGTGTACTCATTTAAGCAGCTTGGCAGTGAGTTTGTACCCACCTTGGAAGAGGGGACGCTGAATTTACGCGTCACACTTGCACCATCCGCGAGTTTAGACACTTCTTTGGCGTTATCTCCCAAAATTGAACAACAACTCATGACGTTTCCTGAAGTGACGTACACGCTCAGCCGTGTGGGCCGTCCTGAGTTGGGAGGCGATCCTGAACCAGTAAATAATATTGAAATTTACATCGGACTAAAGCCAAAGCATACATGGCAAAGTGGTCGTACACGGCAAGAGTTAGAAAAAGCCATGTTTGATAAGTTAGCTATATTCCCGGGGGTTTTACTGACATTTTCTCAGCCTATCGCGATGAGAGTCGATGAGTTGTTATCAGGGGTTAAAGCTCAGCTATCAATTAAGTTAAGTGGGCCTGAGCTAGAGGGGTTGAGTGAACATGCGCAGCGAATAGCCGAAGCTGTAAAAGGTGTGGAAGGGGCGGTTGATGTATCCGCTGAGCAATTAGGCGGAGAATTGCAGCTTATTATTACGCCTAAACGTGCAATATTATCTCGTTATGGTTTAGCAGTTAAAGATGTTATGAATGTTATATCCCAAGGTATTGGGGGAGCATCTGCTGGGCAGATCATCGTCTCAAATGAACGATATGATATTCAAGTGCGCTTGCAGGCAGATGAGCGAAGGAGCCCTGAAGCCATCGGTCGCATTAAGCTATTATCGCCGACGGGTGCATGGCTAACTTTGTCACAAGTGGCAAATATAAATTATCAGCAAGGTCCCGCTCAAATTAGGAGAGATGATGTACAAAGGCGTATTGTGATCCAAGCAAACGTCGCTGGCAGAGATATGGGCGGGGTAGTTGATGATATACAAAATAAATTGGATGCAATGACACTGCCACCGGGATATAGCGTCAGTATTGGTGGGCAATTTGAAAGCCAGCAACGCGCAAACGCTAAGCTCATGTTGGTTATTCCGATGGCGCTTATGGGCGTTTTATTACTGCTCTATTTGGCATTTAACTCACTCAGGCAAACGTTGATTGTAGCGTGTGCGATTCCATTGTCATTGATTGGTGGCGTGATCGCCCTCTATTGGTCAGGGCTTTATTTGTCTGTAGCGAGTGCGGTCGGATTTATTACTTTATTTGGGGTAGCCGTGTTAAATGGGGTGGTGTTAGTCGACAGCATAAACCGTCAGCGCAGTGAATATGCATTAACAAAGGCAATAGCAGAAGGTGCGAAGTCTCGCTTTGCTCCAGTACTAATGACCGCAATTACGTCGATATTGGGGCTATTGCCCATCCTGTTCATTACCACCACAGGTGCTGAAATTCAAAAACCACTCGCAACAGTCATCATTGGCGGCATTTTCTCGGCAACGATATTAACCCTCTATATTTTACCAAACTTATATTTTCGAGCTCATAAGTAACTCTAGAACGCATAGCAAGCTTTTTGTTATGCGTTTATTAATCACAATATAAATAAAAATCATTTGCAATAACGTTTGTGCGGTGTATATTCCCTATACCTCATACCCATTGTGTATCTCGCGCTGTGTTACGTACTTAAATTACGGCCGCTGGTTTACAAATTGCATTGTTATTGGATTTGAATTTATGTCATTGACTGAGCAACTTAAAAAGTACCCTAACGATTATGTCGATTTAGCACTGAGCCCTTGGCAAAGTAATATATTGGCAGGAAATCATGCCTATGAACGGGGCGCTTTTTTAGAGGCGAGAGACAAATACATGGCTGCTTGGACGCTCGCCACACATTTGTTAGAGCAATTTTGTAAAGCACATGTTGATCATAATGTTTTAAGTGCTATTGAGCACTGTTGCCCTGCGGTTGTTGTTGCAGCGCATAATTTAGCTGATTGTTATTTGGCTATGGGGCAAGCAACTCCGGCGTGTCACAAGTTGTGTGATGCCCATGAGTTAGTTTCAAAGTTGAGGCAACACCCTGATGAAGATATTGCTCGTATTGCTTACCATCATTTGAATAAAACGAGGCAAGAATTACTGCATTTTGCAAGTCACCATCCCCACTTTCCAGAGCTGATCGTGCAAGTTAATAGTAGCATTAACATACATATTGAACGTTCAGTTACTTTACATTAGTACAAAAAACGAGGAATAATCATGGCTTTTACTCTACCGGCACTGCCATACGCTTACGATGCATTAGAGCCACACATTGATGCAAAAACGATGGAGATTCACCATACGTTGCATCATCAAACATACATTAATAAAGCAAATGCGGCACTTGAAGGGTCTGAGTTTGCAGATAAACCCACTCAGTGGCTTTTAAATAATATAAAAACACTTCCAGAATCGTTACAAAAAGCAGTGCAAGAGCACGTTGGCGGTCATAATAACCACAGCTTGTTTTGGGAAGTAATGAGCCCAACAGGTGGCACATTGCAAGCGGGTAAGTTAGCGACTGCAATCGACGAGAAATTTGGCAGTTTTGACGAATTTAAAGCGCTATTCACTGCGGCAGCAGTAAGTCGCTTTGGGAGTGGTTGGGCGTGGCTTGTTGTTGATGAAAATAAGCAACTACAAGTGACTAGCAGCTTAAACCAAGACAGCCCATTTATGGATCAGCACACGCCGATACTTGGTTTAGATGTATGGGAACATGCTTACTATTTGAAATATCAAAACCGTCGCCCTGAATATATTGCAGCATTTTATAATGTTGTAAATTGGGAAGACGTTGAACGTCGCTTTTTAGGCGCATTATGATCAATTAGATAATGAATAAGTGGTTCTGGGTATTTATATTCAGTACCATTTCCGGCCACCCAATACAAAAAATATACGTTATTATACTCGGTATCTGTATTGTAATGGGTGGTTTATGTATTCTCCAGAAGTATGTCAGCAAGCACGAAAAAGTCGAGATCATCGGTTCGATGGGCTCTTTTTTGTTGCCGTAAAAAGTACTGGTATTTATTGTCGTCCTATCTGTCCAGCCCCCACAGCCCATGAAAAAAATGTAACCTATTACGAGCATGCGTATCATGCAGCTGATGCTGGTTTTAGGCCATGTATTCGGTGCAGGCCCGACTCTGCCCCTGGCAGTTATGCGTGGTTAGGCGTTGAAACAACGGCCGTCAGAGCGAAAAAGTTAATTGATGAAGGCGTATTAAGCAGCATGTCTGTTGGACTGCTAGCTGATAGACTTGGTATTTCTCAGCGTTACTTGAACGCCTTATTTAAAAAATACTATGGCACCAGCCCTAAGCAATATGGCTTGTATAAGCAGTGTGACTTAGCGAAGCAATTGCTGCAGCAAACCCGCTTACCAGTGGCTCAAATTGCATTTGCCAGTGGCTTTAATTCTCTGCGCCGCTTTAATGATGCTTTTGGAAAGCTGTTTTCATTGAGCCCAAGTCAGTTTCGTAAAGAACGTGATGTATCTGATGCTCCGATCAGCCTTTTTATGGCGTTTCGACCTCCTTATAATTGGAAAGCACTTCACCAGTTTTTAAGTGTGCGGTTAATCGAACCTGTTGAGTGGCTCACACAGACAAGTTATGGAAGGAGCTTTTCTTTATCAGGTTATAGTGGTGCGTTTACCGCATATTTTGATGCACAACGCCATGGCTTTAAGGTAGACATTACGATTAATGATATACGTGGTTTACATTTGGTTGTCGCTAACATTCGTCGAGTATTAGATTTAGACGCTGACCCTGAATTTATTAACCAACACATTAGCCAACACTTGTCGGAAGATGTTGTATTGGTAGAGGGGCTGCGTTTACCTGGTATTTGGGACCCATTTGAAGCGGGAGTAAGGGCAATTTTAGGCCAGCAGGTAAGTGTAAAGGCGGCTAAGAACTTGTTGTGTAAATTAGTTGAAAATAAGGGGACTGTGGGGGGACTGGGTGATATCCTCTTCCCAACCCCAGAGATATTGGATACTTGTGATTTTGACTTTTTTAAAATGCCAGCATCACGAAAATCGGCTCTAAAGAGTTTAGCGAGCTTCTGTTTAGCGCATGCTGAAAACGATGATTTAAGTGCTTGGTTGTCGATAAAAGGCATTGGCCCTTGGACTGTTGACTACGCGAGAATGCGGGGTCAAAGCAACCCTGATATTTACTTAGGTGGCGATTTGGGTGTAAAGAAAGCGTTTGCACAGGTTGGTCATCTAGATACAGAAAAATGTGCGCCTTTTCGAAGCTATCTCACATTTCAATTGTGGAGTACCCTTTAATTATAAGGTTCGCACTTCGTTTAGGGCAGCAAAATTGACTCACTTGAGTATACTGTTACTAAGAGAGTGATTGTTTGGACCTGATTTTGTTATTACGTAGCTTGGTTTATGCCGTTATTAGTGTGAGTTCATCGCTGTGTTTTGCTGTTGAAGTGACCTTTTGCTATGAAGATAAAGAGTTGTCGCCAGCCTATATGGGGAACGGACAAGGTGTTCCACGTAACAACCCGGGTGCTGCAATTGAAATTCTTCGGCAAGTGGATGTGAGGCTACCAGAAATAACCATTAAATATGTACGTAAGCCTTGGCAACGATGCCTACATGAATTGAAAAAGAATAAAGTACATGCCGTGATCGCCAGTTATAGGTCAGAGCGAACACAATTTATGCAGTACCCAATTAAAGCCGATTCTAAAATAAATCCAGCGATGGCTATCAGTCGGTTTGGGCGCTGTTTGGTAGGAAAGCAGGTTTTTTATCAACATATGGAGCAACAAGACAAGGCTTTCTCGT
Organism: Pseudoalteromonas sp. MSK9-3; assembly: GCF_003590335.1. GTDB lineage: Bacteria > Pseudomonadota > Gammaproteobacteria > Enterobacterales > Alteromonadaceae > Pseudoalteromonas. The sequence goes on from NZ_MIET01000046.1 coordinate 40,042, forward strand.
TAGCTATTCCTACGGGATATTCAGCAGCCTCGAGTCTAGATGCTAAGCGCTTTGCGATAGTAAATACCAGTTCTCAAACGCAATCTTATGAATTGGTAATGAAAGATGTGGTTGATGGCACAATAGGACTGTGTTTGATCAACGGAGAGAAAGTACGTGCGTATCCCTATTCAAAAGAGCTTGTGTCAGTTTACCCACCATTTGATATGAGTTATGGGTTTTTAACGTTTTCAAAAGAATTTTTCGCCCAGCATCAGAGTGAAATTGAAACAGTTTGGTCGCTTTTAGCTACAATGCCAGTTGCTGAGTTTTATATGAATTACCTTGAAATGGATGAAGATGCGTTGGAATAAGCACTTCGTTTTGATGAGCCACCATGTCACCATAGAAAATTGCACAGAGGTTGGGTAGACTACAGCTCATTTTTATCATTGGTAACGGTTTGGTATGGCTCAACTCTATTTTTATTATTCAGCAATGAATGCTGGTAAATCGACAACTTTATTGCAATCTGCGTTTAATTATCGTGAGCGTGGTATGAACCCGTTCATATTGACTGCTGCAATAGATAACCGTGAACAAGTCGGTAAAGTTGCTTCGAGAATTGGGTTGCAAGCTGATGCACATGTTTATGCCAACGATACGGATTTACATAGTCTCATTAAAAGCCATCATGAGCAGGCTAAACTCGATTGTATTTTAGTTGACGAATGCCAGTTTTTAACTAAGCAGCAAGTAGATGAGTTAACCGATGTGGTTGATAAACTTGAGATCCCTGTTTTGTGTTATGGACTCAGGACTGACTTTAGAAGTGAGCTGTTTGAAGGGTCTCAATATTTATTAGCTTGGGCTGATAAATTGATCGAGTTAAAAACCATTTGTCATTGCGGGCGCAAAGCGAATCGGGTCTTGCGTACTGATGAACATGGAAAAGCCATTGCCGATGGTGCTCAAGTAGAAATTGGCGGAAACGATCGGTATGTTTCAGTGTGCCGCACCCATTATAAAGCGGCGTTAAATCAAGTTTAAAACTTGAAAAATAACGTTATAGAGCCCAAGCTTAGAGGTAAAACTTCTTGGGCTATTATGACGAATCAAAATGAACCACTGGCATTGTTCAGCAGTGAGCCTAAACAACATAAACCCCAATCAGCGCGTGATACAACATTAGCCCCATGGTTAGTTTTAATTGTGGATGATGATGAGTCTGTCCATCAGTTGTCTACGCTGGTGTTAAGAAGCTACCAATTTGAGCAACGCGCTCTTAAACTATTACACGCTTACAGTAAATCTGAAGCGCTTACCATATTACAAGACTCACCAGACATAGCCTTAGTGCTACTTGATGTCATTATGGAGACAAATGAGGCAGGGTTAGAATGCGCTCAAGAAATCAGGCAAACGCTTTGTAATGAGGCGGTGAGAATTGTACTCAGAACAGGCCAGCCAGGTTCAATCCCAGAGCATGAGCTAATGCTCAAGTATGATATTAATGACTATAAAACCAAAACTGAATTGACTAAAGAACGTTTGTACACCGTGATAACCGCTTCGTTACGTTCATACGAACACTTGGTTAAATTAGCAAATATGGCAGAAAAGTTAGCCTCATTTAATGAGGAGCTTGAAGAGTGTGTCGCAATAAGAACCAATGAGTTAGAACAGCGTAATGCGGCGCTATTGATTGCGCAACAAAAGATTGATGCGCAGCAGCAGGTGCTAGTGCAACAAGAGAAGTTAGCCTCTGTTGGGCAGTTAGCGGCTGGGATCGCCCATGAAATTAATAATCCGTTAAGTGCGATAAGTAGTAATAATGAGTTTATCTCAGAGCATTTTGATAAGTTAAATGGTGCATGGTCACAGTTACGTTTGGCCACACAAGAGCATCAGGAACTGACCGCACTTGTGAGGGATATTGAAGGCCAGTTTGATTTACTTTGGATCGAAACTGAAAGCCAAGACTTAGTGAACGAAACTAAACAAGGGCTAACTCGAATCGCGCATATTGTAAAAGACTTAAATGTTTTCACTAACTCAAGTCAGCAGGTTACATCGGGAAATTATATTGGTGAGGTCTTAAATACTGTGCTTGGTGAACTAAACATTGAGTTATCAGCCTCATTTAGAATGCACATTGAGTGTGACGATGCGTTTAATGCGGCCCCAGATCTGCTAAGCCAAGCTTTAAGCTGTATCGTCAAAAATGCACTAGAATCACAGTGTAGTATGAACCACCGTGTTGAAATATTTGCAAAACGTAAAGAGCGCTGCTTAGAGGTAGCCATCACTGATAGGGGATGTGGAATTTCAGCAGAGAGTATCCATCAGATATTTGACCCATTTTATACGTCTAAGCCGATTGGCTCCGCGACAGGGCTTGGTTTGACTATCGCTAATTCCATTGTGAAAAGTCATAATGGCACCATTCATGTTGATAGCAAAGTTGACTTTGGTAGTACGTTTACTCTTACGTTTCCATTTTGGTAAAGCCGGTGGAGCCTTGTTAAACGCGAGCGAGGATACATCACCGCGTTAAGGTTTATTGTACTTGTGTGTCTAGAGCGCATCATTTAAGTAATAGTGATACGCTGCGAACACTGCTATTTATGTAAAGCTTGGCGCTGTGCTTGAGTCATGAATGACCATGCTAAGAAACGGCTTTGCTTTTGACCTTGGGCCATTTTAATCACTTTAACCTCTGAAGGGGTTACTTTATTTAGCGCTTTTTTAAGTGGTTGTAGGTTATCTTTATTTGAGACTAAAGAGGTAAACCAGCCACATTGCTGCGAGTATAATTTGCTCTCAGCAATCATTGTTTTGATGAAGCGCAATTCACCGCCCTCGCACCAGAGTTCAGGCGCATGACCACCAAAGTTAAGTGTTTTAGGGGGGGCTTTTTTTAGGTTTTTCCACTTTCGTGCTGTACCCGCTTGTGCTGCCTGCTTACTGCTATGAAATGGTGGGTTGCACATGCTAAAACTGAGGGTGTCGGTGGCTGAGATAATATGCTTAAAAATAGAGCGTGGCTCGACCTGATGGCGCAGTTTTACGTTTAAATTATTAGCAGAGCAAATTGTTTGTGCACTTTTCACGGCTTTTAAGTTTACGTCAGATCCAATAAATTGCCATTTGTATTCTGCACATCCTAATAGAGGGTAAATGACATTAGCGCCCGTACCAATATCGAGCCCTGTGATCTTGGTAGTCTGTATGTCTAAATCATTTGCTAATAGGTCAGCAATTGCGTGAATGTAATCTGCTCGACCGGGAACTGGTGGGCATAAAAACTCATCGGCGATGTCCCAGTGTTCAATATTGTAATGGTGTTTTAGCAGTGCTTTATTGAGCGTTTTTACCGCTACTTTATTTGAAAAATCAATGCTAGTGTCACCCCTTGGTGTCACTGTGGTGAATTTAGATAATGATGGCAGTGCGACGACCAAAGACTCAAAATTATAACCGTGCTTATGTTTATTTCGTGGGTGCATAAAAGTTCAGACTAGTAATGTTGCCTCTATTATAGCGAAATCATCGTCTGCTCGCCTAGTATTGAATTAGAGATTGGCATGCTGTTGCTGTAATAAAAAACAACTGGTACGATGAGGTAAGTCGATATAATAACAATGAATAAAAAATGATTATACAAAACTCTTTGCATACTCAGTTGAGTGATAAACAAACTTTGCACTTACGCCATATTTATCAAGAAGGTGCAAAAGGCCCGAGTGTTTTTTTCATGCATGGTGCAGTTGAAAATGGCAAGATTTTTTATTCAGAAAAAAATAAAGGACTTGCGCCATTTTTAGCCTCTCATGGCTTTCATTGTTATGTGGCTGATTTAAGAGGGCGGGGCGAAAGCTTACCGGCAATATCATCAAGTTCTGAGTATGGCCAAAGTGAATCGATTATTGAAGACTTGCCCGCTATGTTAAATTTTATTGAACAACACCACGGTGACTTCCCTAAATACTGGATTGCTCATTCTTGGGGTGGCGTACTCATGAATAGTTATTTTGCTCGTTTTCCTGAGGCGGTGAATAAAGTGGCGTCATGCGTGTATTTTGGCTCTAAACGCAGTTTATATAACCATCATGTTAGTAAATATTTTCAGGCCAATTTATTGTGGTTTGGACTGGCTCATTTCTACACTAAAAAACATGGTTATTTGCCGGCTAAGACATTGAAGTGGGGGAGTGATAATGAAACGAGAAAGTCTCACAAGCAAAGTGCACAATGGGCAAAAAGAGCGCCTTGGATAGACAGTGATGATGGGTTTGATTATGGGAAAAAGTTGGAGGGTAAAGCACTGCCGCCTACTTTACATGTTGCTGGCGTGAAAGATAAAGCGCTGGCACAACCCATAGATATTCAAAAGTTTATAGATGAGTCTGGTTGTGGTGTACAGCAACTGTCGGTGTACGGGCGTCAATATGGACATAAACATGATTATGGCCATATTGATATGTTAACGCATAAATGTGCGTGTGATGATCAGTTTAAGGATCTGTTGTCGTGGTTTGAGCGTTATGATCAGCCGGAAGAATCGTTGACATAAGTTTTTCGTAGTGACGCCAGTTAGAGCGTGGTGCTTGGTTTAACGGTTGTCTGACTTGGGCCTTACTCAGTGTATTTACTTTGTGGCGGGCTTTATGAAACTCTAAGCATTCAGGTTGAAACTCTTGATACATGAAGTTTAATACTTTACGGATCTCAAGGGCGGGTTCATCCAATAAATCTTCGTAGCTTACACTGTATATATTACGCGGTATCATTGCTTTGAAATGCGACATAGTATCGTCATGGAACTGTGCATAAGCCTGGAATTCCGTAAGAGAACAAAAGTAAGGCTCATTTTCAGCAAAGTGATTGCTAAATACAGACCAAGCTGTAGCGTGAAAGTTGCGGGTTAAATGTATAATACGTGCATCTGGAAATAACTTGTATATTAAACCTATATTTTGAAAATTAGCAGGGAGCTTATTGATAACGGCTTGCTCACCCACACGAAGTTTTTTGATTTCGTCGATGTACAACGACCGACAATGGTCGAGCACTGAGGTCGTTAGGTTATTCAAGCAATCAGGGAATGGAGACTCTGAACGATGCGTTAAGAAGGGGACTAGCTTATCACTGATCACTGTACTTTCGCCCATGCTACCAATGTTTGTATGCTGAATGAGCATTTGCTCGAGCAAGGTAGAGCCTGTACGAGGTAGTCCAAGAATAAATGTAGGTACAAATGTAGTATTTACTGTGTCTTTTGGCGTCGCAAAGAAATCTGTATTGCAGCGCGCTTTGATACTTGAGAAAAAAGGCTGCATATATTCTGTTCTAAAATCACAATATTCTAGCTGTGTGCTGTTGGCTAATTTAAAGTAATCAAATGCTTGGTTATAGTCCGCTAAACGATGGCAGCATTTGGCAAGCGCATAATAAACGACAACCTTGAGGCGTTTATTATCATATTCATTTAACAACTCATGTAGCGGGGTTAAATATCCTTCTAAATCTGCTTTTGGTGCAATTTGCACTAATTCATACAGCATGAATGCGGTTACAGCACCTTTTGGGCACGTGATGCCTTTTTCAAAAGTCCGTTTGGCATTATCAATAAAGCCATGATCTAAATAGAATTGACCTAATTCATAATGTGCTTGCGCGTTGTGTCTAGCAACGGTCAAGGTGTATTCTAATACTGTTTTAGCGTCAACTGGTGATCCTGCCTCAATAAATGCATCAGCAAGCGCAAATAATGGGTCGAGCATTTTTGGTAGGTATTCACAGGCTCTTTTTAAGTAATAGATTGCACTGTCATATTCTTCAAGGCGCATACATATTCGGCCAAGGCCAAAAAGGGCAGGGCCATTTTTATTATTTTCTTTCAACACCGCCTTAAACATAAACTCGGCTTCGCGTAATTTATCGTCGGCCAATAGTTCGTTGGCTCTTTTTAGTAGTAACATGTGATTTGTATGAAGATAGAGTCAATGGATAGATAATAAAAATAAAAAGGCGAAATAGCCAATGCCATTTCGCCTTTACTGCTGGGTTACAGTTTTTTTAGAACGTATATGTTGCTTTTACGTAGTAAAAACCACCATTAATTCCATATGGTGATGTTTCATAATATTTACCACCCCAGTTGTTGTTTGGAATACCGGTTGCACCAACAAAATCTAGCTTTTCAGGCTCTTGATCAAATAGGTTGTTGGCACCCACACTGATACTAATTGAATCAGTTGCGAAGTAAGTTACCTCTGCATCGATGGTCACAGACGCATCTGCGGTCTTTGCGGTTGCATCATAATCTACGTGTACACCTTGGTATTCGCCATAGTAATTAGCACGAACAAATGACGAAATCGTTTCCCATTGTGATGACCAAGTAATAGATGAACGATGTTTAGGCAAGTCTTCTTCTAAGCGTTTTACTTTAAAATCACCGGTGATCGCAGAAAACTTATCAACAGTCGTTTCATTCCAGTTGTATGCAAATGCGAAAGTCGAATACCCGTCTAATAAGTCCATAGAGTAGTTAGCGACAACGTCAACACCTTGCGTGGTGGTATCAAAGTCATTGGTAAAGAAGCTCACTTGAGCTAAGCCGTCAACATTCGGAACACCCGCTGCCTTTAGCGCATCTTTATCTGCTTGCGATAGTGCAATTTTTTCAGATTGACTAATGCGGTCAGTGACTTCGATGTTGTAGTAATCAATGGTTAAGAATAAATCACCTGACTGATAGACCGCACCTAACGTATAGCTTTCAGATTCTTCTGGTTGAAGCTCAGTTCCCCCCAATTGCTGTGCAATCGGGTTAGTCGGTGGTAATAGTGCTGAATCTACTAGTACGCCACTGCTTAAGTTTGTTTGTACATTACTGACGTTTGCTTGGCCAACTGTCGGGGCTCTGAAACCAGTACTGATTGAGCCACGGAACGATAGATCATCAGTTGCTTGATACTGAGCAGTAACTTTATAGTTTGTAGTAGAACCAAATGAGTCATAGTCTTCGTATCGCAATGCCCAACCCATTAAAAACTCATCTGTAAATGGTGTTTCAACGTCTACGTAGGCACCATAGTTACGGCGTGTAAATACACCCGCAGCAGATGGTTGAAAACCTGGGAAACCATTAGAACCGATACCAAAGCCTTGTTGAGTAAGCGGGCCTGGAATAAATGAAGCTTCATCACCGGCAATAACTTCAAATGACTCTTCATGCCATTCAAGACCGGCTGCAACATTAACTTCATAGGCTAAGTCAAAATCATAGCCTTTCGATATATCAGCGTTAAAGTTCTTTTCTAATTGAATATATTTACCTGGGCTAAAATCTTGCGGGCTATCAGGACCAAGTGATGCATTCACTGTGTTGGTGATGAAATACCGTGATTCATTGCGACCGACAGAGCCACTCACATCAAAGTAGGCACCTTCAAAATACCCTTCATCAATTTCACCTTTGGTACCCACAGTGAACGACGTATCTGTGATGTTACCACCGAAGAATGGGGTAAAGCCTGCTGGCAGTACCTGATTAAATGCAAAACAATTAGCTGCAGTTAGGGAATCAAGGGCAGCTTGATCTGGTAAGCCATTTGTACCAATTTCAACCACGGGGCAGTTGATTTGTTGGTCGTAGCCATCGAGCGAGCCGACTAATACTGTTGGGTTAGCCGCATCCCACAATTTCTGCTGTTCAGTGTCATTTGGATCTCGGCGAGTTGGTGCACCATTCACATTTCTAATGACACCACCATATACACCTGGTCGTGTTGTTGGGTTACGGTAGTAAAAGCCGCCTTTAACGTCACGTTCTGAGTAGTTACCAAACATGTAAAATTGGTCATTGTTAGACAGCTCTAAGCCGACATTACCAAATAGCGAAATATCATCGTTAATTTCTGGTGCACCCCATACTTGTGCTGGGTTTCTAACACCTTCTAATCCTGCGTCTGTAAACGCTTGTGCATCGGGTCGTTGCACGCTGCGGCTTGTCGCATCGGCTTCTTTATATTGAAAGCTTAAATTTGCGAAACCGTTATCAGAAAAAGGTAAGCCGACATTACCTTCGTAGGTTGTAGTATCACCGTCGCCCTCGAAGAACTGGCCTTTTTTCACTGAAAAACTACCGCCTTCGTCGGCATCTTTTAGCACGAAGTTGATAACTCCGGCAATCGCATCTGAACCATATTGTGCTGCTGCGCCATCACGAAGCACTTCTACTTGCTTTAAAGCAATGCTCGGGATAGTTGAAATATCAGGTCCTTGGGCACCATCATTAATACCACCGCCTAAAAACGCGATAACAGATGAGCGGTGACGACGTTTACCATTTAACAAAATTAATGTGCTATCTGCTGGTAAACCACGTAAGTTTGCTGGTCGAACGAGTGATGCTGCATCACTAATCGGGTTTTGGTGCACGTTAAGCGAAGGCACTGAGCCTTTAAGTAGCTCAAGCATATCATCGCCACCCCCTTTTGCTAATTCATCTCCGCCGATGATATCTATTGGCACTGGTGAATCGCCAACAGATCTCGGCGCAGCTCGTGAACCGACTACCGCAATCTTTTCAATATTTTTTTCTTTAGCTTCATCTTCACCTGCGGCAAATGCCGAGGTAGTTAACATCCCCATCGAGGCTGTAGACGCAAGCGCATACGTGATAGCACGGCTTACCTTATTTATTTGTAATTTCATCCTGTTTCCCCAGTTGATTTATTGTTGTCATAAGTTAAATAACGCTCGGTATTATTATTTGCGCTTTTGAATATATACATATCATTAACTTAAGATGCAAACATAATTTGCATTATTCCAAACTTAGCAGCGTTTTTATCAAAGGCAAACTATTTGATAAGTTTTTGTAATAAATAGGGGTTTTTGGCTGTTTTTTGAACTTTTGGGTGGGTTTTTAATCGGAATTAGACGATGCGAAAATCGCTGTATTGTTCATTCAGAAGCATCAGATATGGTTTTCAACCATATTTTACGTGCTTGTCGATAGGTATCCCAAACACAGGGGCAGCAACTCCCGCCACCGCAACAATCGTCTGACTCTGGTTTTTTTGGTTCAGGTGGAATTTGATTGATATTTTCATGATTTGATTGAGACATAAACATAGCAACAATAAAGACTAAAATCGCATAGTAACATACTCGTATATTTTGCTACACTGTTCTCAATATACATACTAAATTATTGGTGATAATGCGCCTTATCAAAGTTGTTCACAAGGCTCCGTTGCGAGTGGCAAGGATCTCGAAGCGAAAACAACAAGTTCGCTTACGGCGCTCTATGCTTGCGTTAAAAGTGGCTTTAGCTCAAGAAAAGCAAGAAACAAAAGAGATGCTGAGCATTTATAAACGCTACACAATGGGAGAAGGTGAAAAAGCTGAATTAAAAGTGGCGAATAAGCAGCTGGTCGATATTTGCAAAGGACTTGGACTTGGTGTATTTGCACTTTTGCCGTTTGCACCAATTACTATTCCATTAATCGTAAAATTAGGACAATGGGTTGGGGTTGACGTATTGCCTAGCTCTTTCTCTATTAATAACAAGTCAAATCAAAACCGTAAATAAGTGACCTTGAAGGTGTAAATTGGTATTCTAAATCTAGAATTTACCAGATAGAGAGTATTATGCGCGGACTACTGATCCACTCTGATCAAGGAACACCATTACATTTTGTCGAGAAGGCAAACTTAGACTCTTGGCTTGATGAGCAGACACCATATGTTTCCAATGCGATTAAAGCATGTCGAGGGCAATCATCACCGGTATTTACACTCGCAGCAGAAGGCAGCTGTGAGTTACTATTAGTGTTATGTACGGTTGATACGTTAGATGATATGTGGCTAGCGGGTGACTTGGCAAAACAATTACCAAAGGGCCTGTATAAAATTGAAGGTAGCAATGAATTTGTTGACCAACAAGCACTGAGTTTTGTGCTGGGCGCTTATCAATTTTCGGCTTATAAATCATTGCCCCCTGTAGAAGCGGTTTTAGCTATCAGCGATGAGTCAACTTACACTAAAGTGGCTCAGCAAGCTGAATCAATTTATTTAGTTAGGGATCTAGTTAATACGCCTGCGGCAGATATGATGCCCCAGCATTTAGCTGAAATAATGCGTGAACTTGCGGATCGGTTTAACGGTCAGTTTGATGAATTAGTGGGTGATGAGTTATTAGAGCATAACTATCCTACAGTTCATATGGTTGGCCGTGCCAGCGATAACAAACCAAGGCTACTTGACTTGGTATGGGGAGAAGAATCACATCCAAAGCTTACTTTAGTTGGTAAAGGGGTGTGCTTTGACTCTGGTGGTTTGGATCTTAAACCTGCTGCGGGTATGCGTAATATGAAAAAAGACATGGGTGGAGCAGCCCATGTTCTTGGCTTAGCACAAATGATAATGGCTGCAAATTTACCAGTGAGATTACGGGTAATAGTACCAGCGGTAGAAAATGCAGTGTCACGTAATGCATTTAGGCCCGGCGACGTGATAAAAACACGTAAAGGGATCACGGTAGAAATAGATAATACTGATGCTGAAGGCCGTTTAATTTTGTGTGATGCATTGGCTGAAGCACAAAATGATCAACCTGATTTATTGCTGGATTTCGCGACTTTGACTGGCGCATGTCGCATCGCGCTAGGTACTGAATTACCGGGTTTCTTCAGTACGGACCAAAACGTTGCAAGTGGGTTGGTGGAACAGGGCATGTTAAATCAAGATCCAGTTTGGCAACTGCCATTGTTTGATCAATATAAAGGGTTATTCAAAAGTGATGTGGCAGATATTTCGAATTGTGGTTCAACCCCTTTTGGTGGGGCAATCACAGCAGCGTTGTATTTGAAAGAGTTTGTTGAGCCATCGCAAACCCCATGGGTTCACTTTGACGTAATGGCATGGAATATTCGTCCACTGCCGGGTAGACCCGCAGGTGGTGAAGGCTTAGGCCTCAGAGCGACGTTCTCATATCTTGAGAAGCGTTATAGCGCTTAGATTACCACTTTGGTTTTTAACATACCATGTGAAATGCGCAGCTTATTTAGCTGCGCTTTTTTATGCCTCACTATTAAATACATCAACTGATTGCATCTTTACCTTGCCAAATTTTTATTCATTCTCTATACGTTAAGTTAAATTCACGTCAGGGAATGGGATATGTCACTACATCAATTAATTTATCTTAGTAAAGCGAGTAGAGCGCTTACAAGCGTTGATTTTTTGGAAATCCTAGAAGTCGCCAAACGAAATAACGCATCTTTAGGAGTCACGGGTAGCCTTTTTTATAACGGTGGATGGTTTTTGCAGGTGTTAGAAGGTGACGTAACGGTTATTAATAGCTTGTATCGCCGCATCGAACAAGATGAGAGACACCTACAGAGTCAGGTTATTTATCTAGAGCCAGCAAGTTGCCGGGTTTTTTCTCGCTGGACTATGAACATGATTAACCTAGAGAAAGAGCGTGATAGCAAATATGATATTTTGGTCGATGTAATAAAAGCCGCCACCAGAGGTGGGTTAGTCGAGGGGCTATCACCTGCGGTAAAACTACTTAAGGTATTTTCGTCAGATCATCTATTCCATAGTGCATGTTAAGTCTGCAATTACTGAGCTAGTAATTAAATAGTCGCCTTTATCATGCGAGTGTCATTACAGGATAAAGGCGTGGGCTCATATTGTTTATTTTGCAGGTATATTTTCAAGTATGGCTTTCATTTGCTGCCAGTAAAGACCCACTGTATCAATTTTGACTTTTTCGTCAGGTGAATGTGGAAATTTGATGGTTGGGCCAAACGAGATCATGTCCATGTCTGGGTACGGTTTTTTAAACAAACCACACTCTAAGCCTGCATGTATTACCATGATATGTGGTTTTTTGCCGTATATACCTTCATAGACATCTCGGAAAATATGCAATATTTTAGAGTCAGGTTCTGGTTTCCAGCCAGGGTAGGTACCTGAAAAAGTTACATTGGCGCCTGCTAATTGAGCTAAAGATTGCAATTGCCCTTCTACATCAGCGCGACCCGAGTCAATTAATGAACGGACCAAACAAAGCACTTCAAACTCGGTGTCGTGGGTATTGATCACGCCCATATTTAGGGAGGTTTCTACTACGCCTTCTATATCATCACTCATCCTGATAACACCATTAGGGCATGCATTTAGTAGAGCAAGTACTTGCTCTGCTGAGTCGCTTGTCATTGGCTTATCGTCTAAAGTCGCAGGGGTCGCTTCAAATGTGATGGTGGTTTCTATTGAAGCGAGTTCTGCCGACACTAACTTAAGGTAGTCGCTGATGTGTGTTGCTAATAGCGGCTCATGCTCTGGTGCGACTGAAATTTGCGCATATGCTTCCCTCGGAATAGCGTTGCGTAATGAGCCACCTTTAAAGTTGATAAGTTGAAATGGGATGTCATTAAGGTGGTTTTTTAAAAAGCGTGACAATAGCTTATTGGCGTTTGCTCGACCTGTGTGTATATCTACACCAGAATGTCCGCCTTTGAGGCCTTTTAATGTTAGGTTAAAGGCAATATGGTTTTGATTTTCTTGAGTACGTTGGATAGGGAGTGACATTGTTGCATCTACCCCACCGGCACAGCCCATATAGATCTCACCTTCTTGCTCAGAGTCAGTGTTGAGCAATATTTCGCCTTCTAGGTAACCTGCTTCTAAGCCAAAAGCGCCAGTCATGCCTGCTTCTTCATCAATTGTGAGTAGTACTTCAAGAGGGCCGTGTTTTATGTCGTTAGCAGCAAGTACTGCGAGGCAAGACGCCATACCCATGCCATTATCGGCACCGAGCGTTGTGCCTGTTGCTGTTACCCAGTCACCATCGACATAAGGGCGTATAGAATCTTTTGTAAAATCGTGTACTGTATCGTCATTTTTTTGCGGCACCATATCAATGTGCGCTTGCAGCACTACAGGTGTGATATGCGCCATGCCATCTGTGGCAGGCTTTTTAATGAAGACGTTACCCGTTGGATCACGACGAACGGCCAACCCTTGTTCGGTTGCCCAATTTATAATGAATTGTGCCAAGGCTTCTTCATGTTTAGATGGGTGGGGAATGGCACAGATTTGGTCAAAAAACTGCCAAATTTCTTTTGGTTCTAGTTGAGCGATATCAGAGTATTGGGTGAACAAAACAGTCCCCTAGATAAGTAAAATTGTTGTTATTTTATCATCGTAATAGGGGACAAGGAATCATTTTATTGGCATGCGTTCACTGATCCTGAGATGAGCTCTAAGCCTGTTTTATCTGTGGCTGGTAATGTGGCATCGCTGATATTAATCGGTGTAACGCGTTCACCCCACTTTATATAACTTGCAGCCCATGTTAGTCCTGCCCCAAAGGCTGCAGACATGATATTATCGTTGGGCTTTATGATCCCTTGTTCAACGGCTTCGCATAGGGCAATCGCGATAGTTGCTGCAGACGTATTACCATACTTATCAATGTTGACCATAACTTTATTATCATCGATATCTAAGCGTTGTTGTATCGCTTGGATTATACGTAAGTTTGCTTGGTGTGGAATAAGGACGTCAATGTCTCTGAGAGAAAGCTGAGCATGGTTAAGTACGTCATCACATGCATCACTCATCCCTTTTACAGCGCGCTTGAATATCTCTCGACCTTCAAAGAGCAGCTCGGATGGCCCCGGAGGCTCGTACCTACTTAAATCAGTGCCATAGTTTTCTATATGCAGTATTTTACGATCAGTACTATCACAGCCCGTTTTAGTACTTAGCAGACCACAAGGTTCATCACTCGCTTCGAGTATAACTGCGCCTGCTCCATCGCCAAATAGTACGGCGCTATCTCGTTTTGACCAATTTACATACCAAGTCATACGTTCGGCAGCAACAACGACAGCTCGCTTGATCATGCCTGCTTGAATTTGTGCTGTGGCATTTTGTAGTGCGTATAAAAAGCCAGAACATGCCGCATTTGTATCACACGCAGCGGCACCTTCTGCACCGATGTTCTTTTGCACCAGTGATGCGGTGTTTGCCACCATGGTTGACGGAGTACAGGTTGCCAATAAAACTAAATCAATCTCTTTGCCATCAAGGCCGGCACACGCGAGGGCATGTTTACTTGCAACAGTGGCTAACTCTGCGGTGCTGACATGGCTAACACGGCGCGCTTTAATACCTGTACGGGTACTTATCCATTCGTCAGTTGTGTCTACAACTTGGCTAATATCGTCATTTGTAAGTGTGGCTGGTGGGATACATTTACCCCAACCAGTAATTTTGGCATAAATCATAAGGTTCTCTATTCTTGTCTGACCAGCTGGCCTTGCAGGCATTTATAGCAAAAATTGTATTTCAAAGCCAGCAGCTATTGTTATGCCGCTCGCTCTCGACTACGCTGTTAATAACGATTGTTCAAATTATTATGACTATTTATCATGACGATAAAAATCTCTGAATCTTTACTTGGGCATTTAATTGAGCAGGAGAGGGTACTGTTAGAGCCGAGTATCAGACAATCATCATCGAGTTTAGATAAATTACTAAGCCCATATTTTCATGAAATATCGGCCAATGGTATGATGTTTAACAAGGCCCATGTAATGTCACGGCTACCAAATGAAAAGGTACCGCAATTTTACAATCAATCTTTTAAAGGTCAGATGTTAAGCGACGACCTTGCACAATTAACTTATCATGCTGCGTATCGGCACAGTGCTAAAGCGCCACTGCATTACTCTATTCGTATGTCGATTTGGAAGCGCACACAAAATCATTGGGAGCTTATTTATCATCAAGGAACACCTTGTCCTGAATTTGAGTTACTATTTGAAGAATAATACATTGGTATAACACGGTAACCCTCCCGCTGGTACTTGCCATTTATAGAAATGGCGTTAGAGTGTGCAGCAACAATCACGTTCGGTCTATTAGGGTTTTATGTTGGTATTTTCTCCTACCTCATCCATTGGGAGGCTATTATTACTTCGTACTATCGCTATCGTGCTGCAATTGGTTATGGTGTGCAGCGGTGCTTACTTATTTGAAGAAGACATTAATTTATTCCCTGTTTTTCTTGTTATTGGTGTTGAATCGTTATTCCAATTAATGAGTGTCTACGCGTACCGCCATACAAGTGAAGCTGCCCCTTCTGGGATGTTATTGCAGCTCTTAGCTGACTTATTATTTTTGACTGTTTTATTATCATTATCAGGCGGCGCAAGTAATGCGTTTGTTTCATTATTATTGTTACCCATTGTTATAGCAGCCGTAACTGTGCCTAAAAACTACGTTGTGATCGTGGCGCTGTGTGCACTGGCAAGCTACGGCTATTTATTTTTTACACTGCCTAGCCATCACGTGCATCATATGGACATGCACCAGCACTTAACCGGTATGTTGGTCAATTTTGTTTTTAGCGTCATTGTGATTGTTGCGGTTGTTATGGCGCTGGTAAATCAGATTCAGCGTAAAGAGCATAAATTGGCGCAAGCGAGAGAGCAGCAATTAAAAAGTGAGCAAATAATGGCGCTAGGCAGTGCCGCAGCCCAAGCGACACATCAACTGGCAACACCCATTGCTAACTTAAATTTATTATTTGAAGAAATAGCAGAAGATTGCCCTGAGCACCCTGCAATTCCAGATATAGAGATAGCACTTGAGCAATGTAAGCGACAGCTTGCAGGGTTTAGAACACAAACTGAAAATTTAAAATCAGGCCATACGGAACACGGGAAAGCCGTGTCGGATGTGCTACAGGAATTGGCAACACTTATGGCATTACAATACCCAGATCAAAAGATTGAGATAACGGATGAGTCGCCTAATTTACAAGTGAGCGGAGATCCGATGTTGTTGCCGGCATTATTGAATATTTTAAATAATGCAGCACGTGCTAATCAGCAAAATCATTCCAATATTATACAGTTGTGCAGTAAGGCTGAACAAGAATTCTGGTCTTTAACAATTATTGACTACGGCAAAGGGATCGACCCTATGCAATTAAGTGAACTGGGCCATGAAATAGTGCAAAGTGATAAAGGAATGGGTATAGCGCTACTGTTATCACACGCTACATTTGAGAGACTTAATGGCAGTTTAACCATTAAAAATCACCCTAGTTTAGGGGCGCAAACACATTTACACCTTCCTACCAAAATATAAAGATATGAAAAAATTACTCATAATAGAAGATGACATTGCGTTTTCAAATACCTTGTCAAGGCGAATGGACAAGTATGGGTTTGACTGCAAAGTTGTAAACGATGAGCATGATATATTAATGGTTTGCTCGTCATTTTTACCGCAATACATATTGTTGGATATGAAACTTACGACACAATCAGGTTTACACTTTATTGAACCGCTTAAAGCGATTTGCCCCAATAGTAAGTTAGTGTTATTGACTGGATTTGCCAGTATTGCAACGGCGGTAGAAGCAGTTAAGTTAGGCGCGGATGATTATCTGACTAAACCTGCTGATACGCAGGTGATTTTACAGGCGCTGATAGGTAAGAGTGCTGTCACACAATTACCAGATACGGTAATGTCTCCTGAGCGACTAGAATGGGAGCACATCCAACAAGTTTTAAAACATAATGAGGGCAATGTCTCGCAAACAGCCAGACAGCTCAATATGCATCGGCGCACGTTACAACGTAAATTACAAAAAAAACCTGCGCAAAGGTAATTACCAAATACTTGAACATTTGTATGGTTGCATACGGTCTGTTTATTAACTAAATTGGAATAATGAACAGTGAGAGATATGGGCCATGGAAATATTAGAACTAAATTATTGGGCAGTGCTATTGGCCGCACTTTCTTCATTCATGCTGGGAGGCATCTGGTACTCTCCTTGGTTATTTGGGCGGGTGTGGATGGAAGGCTGCGGTTTAACCGACTTAGACTTAAAAAATAGCGATCCCAAAATGATTTACGGGGTGGTACTGCTGCTGTCTTTGCTTATAGCTTTTTCCATGGCTGTATTGTTAGGTCAAGACCCAACGTTAGTTGAGGCCATATTGTTAGGACTACTCACAGGGTTGGGTTTTGTCTGTGCAGCGTTTGGTATCAGCTACATTTTTGAACAAAAGCCATTAAAGTTATTTTTAGTCAATGGCGGTTACCATGTGGTTCAGTTTATACTAAATGCCGTTGTATTAAGTTTAACAGGGTAATGAAATGGCGAAGCCAAACAAAGTAGGCCCAACGCGTACCGTTGATATCGCATGTGCTAAATGTCGAGCTGCGTTGTTTAAATATCGTAAAGGCGGGAAAGGTGCTTTGGTAAAATGCTTTATTGAACGGATCAGCAAAGACTTTACACACAACCAAACTCATTGCCCTGAATGCGATACACTTTTTTCACGGCAAACACTAATACGGGGAACACCTGCACTTAAAATAATTGGTGGTAAAGTCACATTTAAGTAGAGCGGACATTTGACCTTTCTTTCAGTGCCCTCAATGTTACGATTGCGCGGTTTTGTGCTGTTTCAACGATTGAAAACAACCCTTCCCATGGAGTGGGCCAGTCAGTTTGGGTGACTTTTTTAGTCGATACGACATATTATCGACTGCACAGATGGAAAAAACATGATCGACATATTGTTTGATGTAATTGGTATGAGTGGAACTGGGTTAGTAGTAGGGGCATTTTTTATGCTGCAACTAGGAAAAGCAAGCCCAGAGAGTTTAACGTACAACCTAATGAACTTATCCGGCGCGATACTGCTACTTATTAGTTTGTGTTACAACTTTAACCTTGCCAGTTTTGTTATTGAAATTTTTTGGATTGCCGCATCATTAATTGGTTTATATAAGTACTTTAAGGCCAAACAGTCAACAGCAACAGCTTAATTATCAATAAACTCCAGTTAAAAGCTTGCACAGTTAGCCATCGCTTGTATTATTAAAGTTGAATTGGCTGCTGTGCAGTGGCGCAAACTATTGCACACAGCGTTCTAGTAATATAGAGAATGTGATGATTAATAGAGTAGCGTTGTTTTTTTTGGGGTATGCAGTGTCATTTTTGAGTGTAGCTCAAGCTAATAGCGAAGAAGGATTGTTTGAACTATCTTTCGAAGAGCTGCTCGACGTCAACATTTCTTTAGCAACAAAAACCGCAGAAACACGCGCGAGCGTTCCCTCTAGTATTACCGTTTTCAATGAACAACATATTTCACTGTTAGGTGTGAGTAATGCTTACGACCTGATGAACTTTGTTCCTGGTTTTCAGTCAACGCGAGGAGATTGGGTTGGAGCTGTCCCTAAGGAACATGCCAGGGGTGTGTACCTAGATAGTGGTAATGTCTTGGTAATGATTAACGGCTTGAGACTCAACGAATCTTCGTTTGGCAAAGCGTCTGTCTATATGCCTTTTATTCCTGTGGAAATTATCGAACGTGTTGAGTTTATTCGTGGCCCAGGCTCAGCATTATATGGCAGTAATGCATTTTTAGGCGTGATGAATGTTGTGACAAAGAAAGAGCACAATCAAGTGTCGGTTGCTGTGGGTGAGCATGGACATCTTCAAGGTAGCTTGAATGTGTTTCAGCCACTGAATGAAGCTTACGATATATATGCTAACGTGGCATGGGAGCAGCTTAACGGTGAACGTTACGCTGAATTTGATGTGCGAGACCCACTTAATACCCATTTTATTGAAGTGGGTGTTAAGTGGAAGCAAGGGCACTTTGCCATACATCATAACCAAACTGAATTAAGTGAGTTTGTAAACCTAGCTGGGTGGTCCAAAGGTAATAACCACAAAAGTGAAAATCTCGCGTTCAATTTTGCTTATACATGGTTAAATGATGAAGTATGGGAAGTAACCAGTGAATTACAATATGTTGAGCACCAGATCGACAGTAATGGCTTGATAGCAAGTGCAGAACAACTCGAGTTAGAGCGTGACTTTTATGTCGGGCCGGCATGGAGTACCAAAGACGCCACGCTTAAGCTTGATGCTTCTTATATAGTCGACCCAAGTTTGGTACTTAATTTTGGTGCGGAGTACTCCGAAGAGGAGCAATCTAAAGCCGGAGTTAGAACGAGTTATTTTGATTTTGTACGTGGTGATATTTATGTAGGTGAGGCGTTTGATCAAGGGGGGGTTATTACCGTTGTTGATTACGCTGCTTTTAGCGATTTACTGCAGTCTTTTGACTCTTATGCCGCTTATGGGCAAGCCAAGTATCAAGCACACGATAAAGTCACCTTATTTATTGGTGCGCGTTTTGATGAAGTAAAGCACATAGATAATAAACTCTCTCCGAGATTAGCGGTTATATATGATGTTTTTGAAGGCCATACATTAAAGTTGCAATATGGAGAGTCGTTTAGAACCCCAGTAAGCAATGAGCTTAACTCAAATGATGATGTGACGATTGGTAATCCAAACCTAAAATCTGAGTATGTTAAAACAACGGAGATAGTGTGGCATACGCAATATGATTCTTGGCAAGCCGATGTTGTTGTATTTGATAATGAGCTTGAAGACTTTATAAACCTTGTGCCAATTGATGTGCAGCAGGGCCGCTTTACGTTCGACAACGTATTCGAAACAAGTGTGCAGGGTATAGAACTTAACGGGAACTTTAATTTATCTGCAAGTACTTGGTTTGAAGTGGGTTACACGCAATTGTTTGATGAACCATTTAATGCAAGTTTTAAGCGCTTTGGGGCAATGGCGTTAACGCATCAAGTGTCAGAGTTTCAATATAGTTTGAATGCTATTTGGCGTGATGCGGTATTTGTTGAGTCGTTAGATCTAAGTTTAGCGCCTCACTATGACCAATCTTCATATTTCATTGTTGGTGCCAGCGTGACATGGCAAGTGTCACCTACACAGTCTTTGAACGCAAAAGCGCAAAACTTATTTGATAAAAATTATGGCGTGTTCGACCCCAGAATGCCAAATGGTACAGTACCAGCACAGGGGCGCAGTATCCGTTTGCAGTATAATTACACATTTTAATGGCATTTGTTTGTATTATTAAACTTTTATGCTCAAGTGTATTATAGGTAATCGCTCTATCTTACTGGCTATATTACTATGAATAGAATGACTCTTTTTTATTCTGTTTGGACTGATGTATTAGACATCGAAAACGGGGAGCAAATATCAATAAGGCAACCACTCGGATCTTTCGTAAGAAATCGGCGTTGACCATAGAACTCATTTTTAGGTCTCTGAACAATCGGTACACCCAGTTGTACTGCTTTTTTATAAATACTATCTACGTCTGACACAACAAAAGTGACATACATGCCAGTTGGTAATTGTTGGTATTCGGCAGGCACCAATTCGTGATCTTTTTGTATCAAGCCATACTCTATTTCTGAGTTGAGTGGGGAGCATAGCTGTACGTACCAATCGCTTTCATATTTTACGTTTAAACCAAGGAGTGCAATATAAAATTGCTTGCATTTACTTAGGTCATCTGAACATATATTCGTGAGTATTTTCAAAATTCTATCCTTTTAAGGGCATTATTATTCAATAAAATATTGATTATCGGTATGACCAGTTAGGCAAGCTCTTGGTCGTAAAAGTGACTAATAATCGATACGATAGAGTACACGTTGTATGTACCTATCGCATTAGGGGGCGATAGGGCTATGGTTGTTTCTTAGTCAACCATAGCCTTGTATTGAGTTATTTGGTATACAAAATAACTCAGACAATTACCTCTGTTTACCCTTGTTATGTGCGATTAATGCTCTAAGTCCATCTAATAAGCCTGCGGGTAAAACGAGTCCATGGGGCACGTCTGGAAAAACATCTGAGTGGAATGCGAGTTGCTTAGGCAAATGCTTTTCTATCGCGGGCTTTAATGAGTCATACACTTCACGCATTTCGCCTCCTTCATTACCTATGCTGGTATACAGAAAATTATTTAACTCTGGAGTGTGCTGCACAAAGTGCTTGACCTGCTTTAGTGTTTTTCTTGCGCCCCACCAAACAGCTGGGCTGAATGCTAAATGGGCTTGAAATAAATGAGGGCGTGATTGAAGGCTATGTAAAACAAAGAGGCCACCGATTGATGAGCCTATAATCGCTTTGTCTTGTGATACCCGATAATGTTGATTTATATGTGGTATAAGTTCCATTTCAAGAAAATCTAAAAACTTGTCTGCGCCGCCTCCTTGTCCTACTGGACCTCTAGGATCATGATTCACTGTGGGAGCAAGATCTCTCAGCCTGTCGGTGTTATATATACCAATAACAATATGTTGAGGAGCCTCATTCGCTAAGTACATTCTATGCAACAAACTTGAAGTTAAGTCCAATTCTGTTTCACCATCTAGGACATAGACCACAGGGTATGTTTTATTATTATTTGTTTGATAATCTACAGGCAGCTTTACCACCACTTTTCGGTCTTCCGCAAGTCGTTTTGACGAAATGTTCAATACGTCAGTAGAAACAGCTGCATAAGTTACACTGGTATATAACAGTGTAAATAAGATAGTTATTATATTTATCATGATTTTAGATCCTTTTTATTATTGAGACTAAGCGCTGATTTATGTTGGGTATTTGTCAAGTCTTTGATTTTTTTAGGAGGACAGGCTAGGCACTAATATTGAGCCTAGCTAAATACCTGAATGCGTTTATACACAAGCACAGAGTGGTTATGCTCAACTATTGTTCGAGTAAACAGCGATGAGTAACAACACTTTACAGAAAAAGGTGGTGATTTTCTAGACGAAAGTCAAGCAATATAGTAACGATGCTCTTGATTCTTTATATAGATGTTACTTTACAGTGTGTCTTTAATTGAGCGCGGTCAGTACTGCCTTAATTTCTGTTCGCACCTTATCTATACTCCCGCCAATTTTATTAACGGCTTCTTGATCATCAAAGAGCAACTGCCAGTTATTGCTCCAAACTTGCTCGAGCGCTTTGGTACTGCTTTCAATACTGGGGGTGGTGAGTGCACTAAAGTCTCTGACCAGCCCGACTCGCACCCAGCCTTTTCTTGGGTTGCCTTCAAGTTTGTTTTGGTCGTAATAGGCGGCATAGGTAATTTGCTCTAATGCTGAAAGTTCTTTAAGTGTTTCGAAACAAGCGACACGAATATTGTCATTTGTTTCCGTGGCTTCTAGTCGCCAAATGTTGTAAGAAAAGCCAACCAAAGCAAAGACCATGCTAAACACAACACTTATTTGATATAGCTGATACTTTTTATTATCCATCTGAGATTTACCTAGGTTTACTTTATATTGTCCTTATAACATGAAATCTGGACTATTTACCAATTGCAAAAAGTCACAACTTAATCATAAAGACTATATTTATCATGGGTTTGCACTGTTATAACATATCAAAATTGCACTTTGTATTTTTTATGAACTAATTTTTTAATGTCTATTGTATTATTTTGTTTACAAGTGTTTTACGTTTTAGCACAAAGTGCAAAGAAGGGTTAGTCTACTTTTCTGATGTATATAGTTTTATTTTAAGGTGAATCAAATATGTTTTAAATGTTAATTTTAGGTTTATTTATTTTGGATGCTGGCTACGCTGGGTTAAGCAACAAGGACAACTGTTGCTAATTTCAACTTATAAAAAGCCAAAGTAGATGGCTGATAAAACTAAACAACATTTTGGAGCGTAAACGTGAAAATATCACAGATCACTTTAGCGACTGTAACAGCGTTAGCATTAGGCTATGCGGGTGCAGCTAGTGCAGCAAATAAACAGTATTTAAATAACCAAGGTAATATGAATAAAATACTGGTTTCTAATGCAACAACGCTATTATCAGCGACAGCAACACAAGTGGTGGGGCTAGGAGCAGGAAATGATTTACTCCTTGTGAAAGAATTCGCAGGAAAAAATGGTGAAATGACGCGTCGTTATCAGCAAGTTTATCAGGGTATTCCTGTGATTGGCGATCATGCGATCCTAACGTTCGATAAGCATGGACAAGTATTACGTGCACATGGTGCGGCAGTTTATGATGTAGCGAGTGACATTAAAACAGTGACGCCAACATTATCTCAAGCGGTGGCGCAGAAAAAGTCTTTGCAGCAACATAAAATACAATTAGGCACATCAGAGCAGTTAACACAGCATAATAAATCGTCCCGTTTAGTGATCTATCTGGATGAGCACTCAATGGCTCGACTAGCCTATGAGGTGACCTATGTTACTTATGGTAAAACGCCTTCTCGCCCGTACCATATTATTGATGCGCATACTGGTGAAATGATCCATAGCTTTGATAACTTGCAACATGCAAATGCAACTGGCCCCGGTGGGAATGCAAAAACAGGCAAATATGTATACGGTACTGACTTTGGTCATCTTGATGTAGCGCAATCAGGTAATACCTGTTCAATGACCAATGCCAATGTTAAAACGATAAACTTGAATCATGGCACCAGTGGCAGTTCAGCTCATAGTTTTACATGTCCTGAAAATACAGTGAAAGAAATAAATGGCGCTTTCTCGCCACTTAATGATGCTCACTATTTTGGTAATGTAGTTTTTAATATGTACAACGACTGGATTGGCACAGCCCCCTTGAGCTTCCAGTTAAAAATGCGTGTTCACTATAGTAATAACTATGAAAATGCATTTTGGGATGGCAGTGCGATGACCTTCGGTGATGGTCAAAACACGTTTTATCCACTAGTGAGTTTGGATGTTTCTGCTCACGAAGTGAGCCATGGTTTTACTGAGCAAAACTCAGGTTTAATCTATAGCGGCAAATCTGGTGGCTTAAATGAAGCTTTCTCTGATATGGCGGGGGAAGCCGCTGAGTTTTATATGAAGGGCTCAAATGATTGGTTAGTAGGTCAAGAAATATTTAAAGGAAACGGGGCGCTTCGGTATATGAATAACCCCACTCAAGATGGCCGCTCTATTGATCAGCAATCTAGTTACACCTCTGGTATGGATGTACATCACAGTTCAGGGGTCTTTAACAAGGCATTCTACAATTTAGCAACGACTGCGGGATGGGACACGCAAAAGGCATTTAAAGTCATGGCTAAAGCCAATCAACAATACTGGACGGCAAGTACAAACTGGGACTTAGCTGGCAACGGTGTAATGGACGCAGCATGTGATTTAAATTATAACCCCGATGATGTAAAAGCAGCACTTGCGGCGGTCGGTGTTATATCAAACCTAAGTGCTGGTAGCACATGTGGTACTACAGAGCCACCGGTTGAAGACGAAGAGATCAGCAACGGTGTTGCTCGTACTGGCATTAGCGGTGCAGCTAAAGCACAACAATTTTTCGTGCTAAATGTTCCGGCTGGGGCGTCTAATCTTAAGTTTGAAACAACTGGTACCTCGGGTGATGCAGACTTATATGTTAAATTTGGATCTCGCCCATCGCTGTCGGTATCTGATTGTAAGAGTACTAATTCAAACAGCACGGAAAGTTGTGCAATTACGTCTGCGCAAGCGGGTGCCTATTATGTAATGGTGGAAGCATGGAATGCAATTTCGGGTGTTTCTTTAACGGGTAGTTATTCTACAGGGGGCGGGTCTACACAGCCGATTGATCGAACTGAAAGCAGTGTGAGTGTTTCTCGCAACGCCTGGACGCGCTTCACTCAAGATTTAGGTGCGGGTTACTCATCTTTAGATATTAATATATCAGGTGGGACGGGTGATGCGGACCTTTATGTAAACTTTGGTTCTGAGTCTACGACGTCTTCTTACGATTGTCGTCCATATAAAAATGGTAACTCTGAGACATGTACCATTCCTAACCCTCAAGCGGGTACTTGGCACATAGATCTTCGTGGTTATAATGCGGCAAGTGGTGTCACGTTGAACATTAAAGCAAACTAATCAAGATCAATAAGTAAGGGAGCATAACGCTCCCTTTTTTGTTTCACAAACAATGGAACTCTATTATGAAACATCATGTAAAGTTGGCGGTTATTTTAGGTACCTTACCGTTTAGTTTAGCTGCGTCTGACACGTTAGATGAGCGTATTTGGGTAACGGTTGGCGCTGATGCGGTACAACACTACCAGTTAAAAAATACACTCGTAGGTGAACAGATACACTCAAAACTAAGCGGCCATCAACAGGCCCACATGTTAAATATCGCGGCAAGTCAGGTAAATGAATTAAGTGAGTTTATGCATGATAATTATCATCGTTGTGGTGGGTTTGTTGCACATGACTCATTGATGGAAGCTAACGCCTATCTAGCACAATTAGCCGCAGTAGATAATAAAGAAATTCAGCCTCTTGTGGTTAATTACAGTATTGATAACCCTGATATGGCTAACAGCTTATTAAGTCAAATAACGGTTAATAATTTAAATAGCACAGTCAATACGATGTCTGCTTTTCACAATCGCTATTACACCCAACAAACTGGCGTAGATGCTTCTCAATGGTTGAAAAATCATTGGCAACAAATCGTACAGTCTCGTAATGACATCAGTGTAGAGTACTTTACACATAGCTGGGCACAATCCTCAGTTATAGTAACTATCCCAGGTAATGAAAAAGCCGATGAGGTAGTCGTTATTGGCGGGCACCTTGACTCTATTAATAGCGCGAATGCAAGTGGTGGGCGAGCGCCGGGAGCTGATGATAATGCATCGGGTATCGCAGTCTTGACTGAGGCACTTAGAGCCGTTGTAGCGAGTGATTTCAAGCCCAAACGCACGATCAAAGTTATGGGTTTTGCCGCTGAAGAAGTGGGCCTTAGAGGGTCAAAAGCAATTGCAGAGACTTATAAATCACAAGGTAAAAATGTGGTTGGTATGGCACAGTTCGATATGACAGGACGCCATGGTAGTACAGATGATATTGTGATGATGACAGATTATACTAATAACGCTCAGAACCAATTTTTAGGCCAACTTATTGATGCCTATTTACCCGCGGTATCTTACGGTTTTGATCAATGTGGCTATGGATGCTCAGACCATGCTTCGTGGTATCAACAAGGGTATGCCGCCTCCATGCCATTTGAATCGAGAATGGCAGATATAAACCGTAAGATCCATACTATTAATGACACCGAATTTGACGCTGATCATGCAAGTAAATTTGCTAAACTCGCCGTTATTTATTTAGCTGAACTTGCTAAGTCTGCAGGCGCTATTGATCCGCCTCCGGTTGATAATGTATTAGAAAACGGGGTTGCTAAAACGGGTATTAATGGTGCGGCTAAACAACAGTTGTTTTACTCGTTAGATGTACCTGAGAATAGCACCGACCTGCAATTTACCACAGCAGGAGGCACAGGCGACGCAGATCTATATGTTAAGTTTGGTGCTAAACCCACACTACAATCTTATGACTGTAAAAGTACAAATTCAAATAGTGTTGAATCATGCGTTATTACCCCGCTTCAAGTAGGCACTTATCATGTCATGGTTGAAGCTTGGAATGCGATAAGTGATGTGAGTTTAACGGGCCGCTATCAAATACAAACAGGCGGTCCTGCACCCATTGACCGAACTGAAAATAGTTTGTCGGTTGCCCAAGGTGGGTGGTTACGCTTTAATGAAACATTAGCGTCTGGATATCAAAATTTAACGGTGTCGTTGTCTGGTGGGACAGGCGATGCAGACCTTTACGTGAAGTATGGCACTGATGTATCAGATACCGTACATGATTGCAGGCCTTATAAAAATGGGAATCAAGAAACCTGTACTTTTGATGCGCCGGCGGCGGGTCAGTGGTTTATTGGCCTAAAAGGTTATAGTAATGCCAATGGGATGACATTAAAGATATCGGCTAACTAAAAACTTACTATACCTCATCAGTGACTCTGTTGCTCATGAGGTATCTAATCATATTCCTCACTTGAGCTATTCACTTAGCTACTTCATACTCTGTCCTCAATTAGTTGATACGATTCTATAAATTTATTTAAGATATGATGACCGTGAACACGAAGAATAAAAATAAATTAAATTTACTATTAATGTTACTTGGACCAAGCTTATTCCTTTTAACATGCGTAACGAATGCACCAACGGGTATGGAAGTTAATGCATGGCGTACCGCTGGGTTAGCTTTATGGTTGGCCATTTGGTGGGTGAGTGAGGTTGTGCCCATCCCAGCAACCTCTTTAGTGCCCCTTATCGCGGTGCCGTTGGCTGGCATTAACGATATAAAGTCTGCTGCTAGTTTATATGCACATCCGTTAATCTTTCTATTTTTGGGTGGCTTTTTGATTTCTATCGCGATGGAAAGATGGCATTTACATAAGCGAATAGCACTACACACTATGCTCAAAAGTGGTAATAGCCCGACGTTGCAAATTTTAGCAATGATGCTTGTGAGCGGGTTTTTATCGATGTGGATCAACAACACTGCAACGACTTTAATGATGTTGCCTATTGCGTTGTCAGTGATCCATGTTTTAAAAGAAACCAATAATAGCGATGATAATTATGGTAAAGCACTACTACTGGCTATTGCATACAGTGCGAGTTTAGGAGGAATTGGTACTATCATTGGCACTGCGCCTAATGCGCTCATGGTGGCCTATTTGTGGGAAAGTTATCAGATAAAGATAGGATTTGCACAGTGGATGGCTTTTGCCGTTCCATTCAGTATCCTTATGATAGTGTTGTGCTGGGTTTGGTTAACGCGCTTTGCGTTTAAGCTCTCGGGTAATACAGGTGAAAGTGCCAATTTAACTGCTTTATTTAAAAGTCAATTATCAGAGCTTGGCCGCATGACGTTGGCAGAGAAAAATGTTTTATTCGTATTTATCTTCGCTGCGACTAGTTGGATTTTAAGGCCGTATCTAGCGCAAATAACAGGGTTGAATATAACCGACACGGGTATCGCCATGATTGCGGCTCTGTTACTTTTTATATTGCCAGCCAAAAAACACAGTGACGAACGTGTATTAGATTGGCAGTCTGCAAATCAATTACCTTGGGGTATTTTATTGCTATTTGGAGGTGGTTTGACTCTAGCTGCGCAGATAAAGTCGTCGGGTTTGGCCGTATACATTGCAAATTCATTGGCGGGCGCATCAGTGATGCCCATTGTAGTTGGGGTTCTAGTCGTTGCTGCGCTGATCTGCTTTTTGACTGAAATGACCAGCAATACCGCGACGGCGGCGGGATTTTTACCCTTACTAGGGCCGGTTGCTGAGCAAGTGACCGGTACGCCTTTGATTTGGGTATTGCCAGCAGCAATTGCTGCGAGTTGTGCGTTTATGATGCCTGTGGCGACACCACCAAATGCCATTGTATTTGGTTCTGGGGAAATTAAAATCAAGGAAATGATCAAAGCAGGCTTTGCTATGAATGTGCTGGCTATCTTGTTGATCACACTACTGACAATGACGGTAGGATCGGCTCTATTCGGATTTTAAGCCGAGGTGAAACCAATATCGATACGCTACAAGGCTTTAGAAAACCAATGTTCAACATTGATGTTATTTAAACGTTAAGTTTTGCGTATCGATTCAGGCTTCGATATAGTTGAGATATACCTTACTAGTACGGTTTACTTCAAGTGCAAGCAGAAAATATCTCATACCTTAATCAACAGCTATTAACATTAAAATCGTCTTATTTAGAGCAACCTTTTCCCTCTTTAGAGAGAAGGGTTGAATTACTGAATCACTTGTTAACGCGATTGGTTGAATCACAGCAAGCATTTGTGGTGGCTGCCGATAAAGACTTTAACGGCCGTACCGATTTTGATTCGCAAATTGGTGATATTTTACCAACCATCAATGGGCTTAAATATCAGATAAAGCATCTAGCAACGTGGTTGCGTCCAGATAAACGCCATTCAGGTATCGCTATGTGGCCTTCCAAAGTTTGGGTGCAGCAGGTCCCTAAGGGCGTTGTTGGGATCATTGCACCGTGGAACTATCCAATACAGTTGGCATTATTACCAGTATTTACCGCACTGAGTGCGGGCAATCGTGTGATGCTAAAGCTCAGTGAGTTTACGCCACACGTAAATCAAGAAATTAAAATGCTTTTGGCTGATATAAAAGAGCATTGTGTTGTTGTTGAAGGGGATCATAAGATAGCTGCTGAGTTTTCAAGCCTGACGTTTGATCATTTATTTTTTACTGGTGCAACTGATATTGGTCGAAAGGTTATGCAATCAGCCGCGAATAATCTAGTCCCTGTAACATTAGAACTCGGTGGCAAGTCGCCGGTGATTGTTGCCGATGATGCAAATATTGAGCATTGCGCTAAAAGCATCTTATTAGGTAAACTGACTAATGCTGGTCAGATTTGTGTGGCACCCGATTACGTTTTGGTGACAAAAAAGAATAAAAATGCACTTATTGACGCTTTGAAAAAGCTTTACACTTCGCATTACCCAAGTGGCCAAGATGACAAGAAATTATCGAGTATCATCAGTGAAAAACACTATGCGCGTTTGCATGAAACTTTGCATGATGCGCAGGAAAAAGGCGCAGTTGTTTGGCCAGACATTCAACATGATGAGAGTACAGCTGTAAATGCAAAAGCACCATTTAGGATGGGGCTCTACTTAATTACCAATCCAACGCAAGATATGATTGCACTGCAAAATGAAATATTTGGACCGATCTTGCCAATTATAGAAGTTGAAAGCGTAGGATCTGCGCTCCAATACGTTGAGCTATCACAGAGACCATTGGCAAGTTATGTATTTACGCAAAGCAAAACGTTGCAGGATAAAGTAAGCCAATCATTGCGTACAGGCACGTTGGCGATAAATGAAACGATTTTGCAAGTAACAATTGAAGACAGTCCGTTTGGGGGGGTTGGCCACTCGGGTATGGGCCAATATCATGGTAAAGAGGGTTTTCTTACATTTAGCCATGGTAAAAGTGTGTTAGCGAGCGATAAAGTTGCCAGAGTGCGAACGTCACTTTTGCTTAAACAGTCGAAATTACTATTAGACCCACTGAAAGCACTATTTTTGAAGTGATCTCACTTCATTTCGCATGAGATAATTGTGCTTAGTAGAGACTATAAAAACGCGTTACTGTTCTTATAGCCTTATTAAGTTAGAATGTATAAGTGCGTTTTTTAGGTCGGACCTCAGGGGCATATGTCCCTTGTTGGATACGATTATAAATATCATTCGCTATGTCGGTTGCTGACTCAACTTGTGACGGAGACATCTGTTGTTCGTCTAAATCTCGGCTTTTACTCGCGTCATTATTGCCATTGTATTCAGCGATTAGGTTCCAAATGTACGATTTTTCAATATTTTTTTCAGTGCCGAGCCCTTGGTAATACATCAAAGCAAGGTTGAACTGTGCGAGTGTATAGTTATTTGCAGCGGCTTTTTCGTACCAGTCCATCGCTGTATGATAGCTTTGGATCACACCATCACCATTGGCATACATGACACCTAAGTTAAATTGTGCAGCAGCGAGGTTTTTACTTGCTGCGCGTTCAAATAGATCAATGGCTTTATTTTTATCCTGCTTTACACCTTTGCCATCATCATACATAACGGCGAGTGAGAACATGGCATCGGCACTACCAAGCTTGATGGCGTCTTGAAATAATGAGGCGGCCTTTGTTAAGTTCTTAGTTACGCCAAATCCACCCTGATACATTTTTGCAAGCTGATAAATACCCGGTGCGTAATTCATATCAGCAAGGTAACGAAACTCTTTCAGGGCTACCTCAAATTGACCTGAGTTAGCGGCTTCAATACCTTGCTCAAGACCAGCTGATGAACTCCCCGCAAACCCTAGTAACGCGGCTAACATAATAGGTTTAATTTTTTTATGCCACATAATGACGCTCCAAAGCTACTTGTGCCTACAGTGTAAATGACTGATATGGAAATACAATACATACTGGCAAGTAATACATTCATTGTGGTGACACAGCAAGGTGTTTGAATGTTTAACACGCTAATTAGTTTAGCAAAAGCTGTGAGATAGCCTTTTCTGGTTATGTTGACGAACGATTAATGAGGTCGTCAACACAGCAGGTAAATGAGTTTAATCGAATGGTTTTGGGTTTAAAGGGTCCAAAAACTGAGGGGCTTCGGAGGTTTTTGCATACTTTAATCGACCGAGCTTATGCGTTTGATGATAACTATCGAGCCCTGACAGCGCCACAGTGCCCAAGCTTTCAATGTCAACGAAGCCATCTTGGCTGATAGCGGCATCTTCTACATGTAATTCAACCACCTCACCAATGACTAATTCAGTGTTATTTATCTCTAGGGTTAGCGAAGAACGTAATGCCAGTCCGATTTTTACTTTACTTTGTGATACGAACGGCGCTTTAAAGTCCTTAAGGTATTGCGGGCTGAGCTTCACGGCGTCAAACTCAGAATGCGTTTTATCGTACCGTGCTGATGTTTGATGTGCGCTAATGAAAATATCTTCGCTAACATGATTTATGGTGTAAACCCCGGTGTCTAGTATGTTTTCTAACGTATGACGAGGTACAGAGTGAGGGCGCATTATCATACCCATTAGAGGAGGGTGCGCACCTAAATGAAAAACAGAACTTACAATAGCAAGGTTTTCATTTCCTGCTTTATCGGTTGTGCCAATAAGGTTGGCACTTTTAAAGCCTGATAGTGAGTTAATGAGTTGAGTTCGATATCGTTGCTCTAACTGAACAATGTCATCTTTACAAAAGTACATGGAGATCTCTCTATATGGTTATGCGAAAGTGTGAGGTGTCTATTTTTTACCAACTTATTGTTTGACCTTGCCAATCAATATAGTCTAGCTGTCCATCAATCACACGTGTTTGTATTAGGTCGTAAAGTCGTTCGGCCACAAACTCAGGGGTAAATAACTTCCCCTGTGGGACATTTTTTTGAAAAGGTTTTGATAGGGGGCTGTCTGTCGTGCCCGGATGAAATAGTACCAGCTTGGTGGTTTTAGCTCTGCGCTTATATTCAATCGAGGCTGTTTTAAACATCATGTTGAGTGCGGCTTTTGACGCGCGGTAGCAGTACCAGCCGCCAAGCTCATTTTCATTGATACTCGCAACCCGTGCACTCAGACAGGTGACAACGCATGGATGGCGGATCTTACTCAAGTGTGGTGCTAACATTTTGAGCCAAAGTATCGGTGTTAGGGTATTTGCTTTGAAGATCCAGTCAAAATAGCCCTCAGAAATATCTTCTAAGCGCTTTTCTGGCGTAAATTTTTGGTTGTGCAATTGCCCGTTAAAAATAGTGATGGTGGCGGCGCTTTGTAATGGGGTTTTTAGCATCTCCACCGTATGAGCAATACTGTCTTCATTATGCTCACTCACTATATGCGTAAGGTTATTGTGATGCGCTTCTATATTTTGTTGGCTGATGGTATAGACATGCGAGCTCGGATCTTGGTGATGTAGTCTGTCGATAAAGCTCTGTGCAATCGCCGCAGACGCGCCGATGACAAAATGGTTTTGTGTTGTCATTTTAACTTACACCCTGATTTATCACATTGATTAGGCATTAATAGCCCTGAAATTTTCATTCGGTGTTTGGCAAAGAATAAATAAGCCTTGTCGGCAAACCACTTTATTGGTTGCTTTCTAAGTAAAATTAACCACTTATGTTTATTTACAGTTTGCCAAGCACAGTAAGTGACGTCTAGACCTAGGAGCAACTTGTTATCATTATCTAAACCATGCAATATTTGTAATGCACGCTGTTTATTGATGCTGGGGTGATCTTGTTCAAATGTGCTTGAATGAACATCAATAAAGTGAATGTTATTGTCGCTATCGTGACGTTTTAGGCTAGTCATTTCTTTTGCGCATAATGGACACTGACCGTCATAAAAAATTTTCATTGCCTACCTTTTGTCATTTTTGTATGTATCAATACGGAATAAGACGCGGATTAGATCGCTGTTATTCAGTATTAATCTCTGTATAGTAAATAGCGCAAAATGTAGACAAAGGACGTATGATGACTGAACAATATCAAACACTTCGTGCCAACGTAAGTATGTTGGGAGAACTACTCGGTAAAACGATAAAGCAGGCACAAGGCCCTGCTATGTTAGATAAAGTAGAGCAAATAAGGCAATTAGCCAAATCGTCGCGTGCTGGTAGTGAGCAAGATAGAACCAAGCTAATTGCGACACTACACGCGTTAAAAGATGATGAATTACTCCCTGTAGCGCGTTCATTTAACCACTTCTTAAATTTGGCAAACGTTGCAGATCAATTTCATACAATCTCCAAAAGCGGCGCGCCTTATGGGGTGATCCAGCCTTTAACGAATACATTTATGACACTTGCTGACGAAATAGAGCAAGGGGCGTTAAACCTGAATGAAGTAGCTGAAACAATTGGAAAATTAAAGATGGATTTGGTACTGACGGCACATCCAACAGAAGTCACGCGCCGGACCATCATTAATAAACATGTAGAGCTAAGTGACTGTCTGGCCGCTATGGAGTTAAAAGGACTAGATAGCCAGCAACAAGAATATATAAAAAATAGAATAGAGCAGTTGATTTGTCAGGCTTGGCACACCAATGATATTCGTCAAAAAAGACCGACACCACTGGATGAAGCTAAGTGGGGGTTTGCAGTGATCGAGAATAGTTTGTGGCAAGCTGTACCTGACTTTATTCGTCAGTTTCATATTCATACAAAGGATACACTATCACTTGAGTTACCGGATTCATTTTCACCAGTCAGTTTTACTTCTTGGATGGGCGGAGACCGTGACGGTAACCCTTTTGTTACGGCAAGCGTCACACAAACCGTATTAGATCATGGTCGCTGGATGGCATTAGATTTGTATCGAAGGGACTTAGACACGCTCAGCGCAGAATTGTCTATGCATCAAGCGAGCAATGAATTGCTAAAGGTTGCTAATAACCAAGCTGAGCCGTATAGGTATGTATTGAAAGAGTTAAAAACAGACATAACGAATACAATCCATGCGCTTGAAAATAAAATTAAACAGCAACCGAGTAAGTATCGAGATAGCATCCGTGATGTGACACAGCTGAAAACCCCGTTAGAGCTACTATACCGCTCGTTAGTGGCGTGCGATATGAAAGTGGTTGCCGATGGGTTACTACTCGATGTATTGAGGCGGTTAGCGTGTTTTGGTGTGAACTTATGTAAATTAGATATCAGACAAGACTCTGCGCGTCATACCGAGGTATTAAGTGAATTGACGGGTTATTTGGGTCTTGGCGTATATGGAGATTGGAGTGAACAAGACAAACAAGCTTTTTTACTCGCTGAGTTAAATTCTCGCAGGCCACTTATTCCAAAGCACTGGCAGCCAACCGCTAATGTAAAAGAAGTCTTAGATACTTTTAACGTGATAGCAGAGCAAGACTCGCAATCACTGGGCATTTATATTATTTCAATGGCGCGTTCAGCATCTGATGTGCTTGCAGTAGAGCTATTATTGCAAGAAGCAGGTTGTGGATTCAAATTACCTGTCGCGCCATTGTTTGAAACGCTGGATGACTTAAATAGCGGCTCGCAAGTGATGACTGAACTATTTAGTCACTCTTGGTACAGGCAACAAATTAATCGTAAACAATATGTCATGATTGGGTATTCCGACTCGGCAAAAGATGCGGGAATGATGGCCGCTGGCTGGGCGCAGTACAGTGCAATGGAAAAATTAATTGGTTTATGTGAAAGCCAAGACATTGAACTCATTTTATTTCATGGCCGAGGCGGAACGATTGGTCGCGGAGGGGCACCAGCTGCCCAAGCGCTTCGCTCACAACCGCCAGGTTCATTGAAAAATGGCTTACGGGTTACAGAGCAGGGGGAAATGATCCGCTTTAAGTTCGGTTTACCGCAAGTGGCGTTACAAAGTTTTGCACTTTATAGCTCGGCAATTATTGAAAGCAATTTATTACCGCCTCCTGAACCAGAGCCGCATTGGCGTGCGGTAATGGATACTATTTCTAATCACTCTTGTCAGCATTATCGTTCGGTTGTTCGAGAAAATCCGCAGTTCGTGCCCTATTTTAGAATGGCCACACCTGAGGTAGAGCTGGCTAAGTTACCTTTAGGGTCAAGACCTGCTAAACGTAACCCGCATGGTGGAGTTGAGAGCTTAAGAGCGATCCCTTGGATATTTGCGTGGACGCAGAATCGACTCATGCTGCCTGCTTGGTTGGGAGCATTGCAAGGCCTCTGTGGCGCATTAGAGCAGTTTGGCGAAGCTGAATTACTTAAAATGAGTGAACAGTGGCCGTTTTTCAGAACACGATTAGAAATGCTAGAAATGGTGTTTTGCAAAGCCGATAGCTGGCTTAGTGAGCACTACGAGCAAGGCTTAGTCACAGCGCAGTACCACGGATTGGGGCAACAGTTACGCAGTGAGTTGGCTGAAGTAAAAAAACAGGTAGAGCGGCTTGCGCCTAAGTCAACGTTGTTATCAGCACAGCCTTGGATAAAAGAGTCGATTGCGTTACGCAATCCATACACAGATCCACTCAATGTATTACAGGTAGAACTACTAAACCGCTCACGTACTAATCACAGTG
This sequence comes from Pseudoalteromonas sp. MSK9-3, assembly GCF_003590335.1. Taxonomy (GTDB): domain Bacteria; phylum Pseudomonadota; class Gammaproteobacteria; order Enterobacterales; family Alteromonadaceae; genus Pseudoalteromonas. The sequence continues at coordinate 75,477 of NZ_MIET01000046.1, forward strand.
AGGTAATTGACAATGCACTGATGATCACCATGACAGGTATTGCGGCGGGTATGCGAAATACGGGTTAGTAGGTAGGTTATCATACGCAATTAATTATGCATTTATTAACATTGCGTTCCCAAATAGCATAAAAACCAATCTAAAAGGGTTGGTTTTTTATTTTTGTTTAGTTTTTTAATATTAAATTTATTGACATCGCTTCTCATTTCCAGAAGAATCCCCTTCTGGTTAAACCAGTAGTCTATTTTTAAAGCATAATGCTTATTAAAAGCAGGTATGCAAACTATTGTATATTGAGGTCCGATGTCCACACTTTCTACAAGTATTACCTATGATGAAACAACATCGTTGGTGATGATGACGCTGAGAGGCACAGCGAGCGCACAGGATGTGGTTGATGTTTATCAAATAGCGAATGGATACGCGAAAACTCATAATAGCTCTAAGATTTTGGTTGATGTGAGTAATTTAGAGCACCGATTTGCAGCGATTGATATTGTCAATATCATGCCTAAGATTGCACACTATTTAAGAGACTTAAGCATTGCACGCGTTGTTGGGTTTGAAGGATATATGCATGATTTGTTTTTACAAAAAGCCAAGCGTTTTAATGTGAATGCAGAAAACTTCGAATGTTTTAAATCTGCAAAGCAATGGTTGTGTAATAACTAATTACTGCTTAAACTATGCTGCCATTGGTTAACTATGAATAAATAATGGCAGTATTAACTCCGCTTCAAATAAAAAACTTAACAGAGCAAGCGAAACAGTCCAAAGGGCTAATCCCTAAATCGGTTCTTACACCGTTACTCAACACATTACAGTGCGATATAAGCTCATTACTACAGGCCCTGTTACCTGTGGCAACCTCTTTTTCTCAAGCGCCAATCTCACAGTTTAATGTGGGTGCTATTGCTTATGATAAAACCACTGGAAATGCTTATTGTGGCGCAAACCTAGAGTTTTCACACCAAGCTCTGGGCCTAACTGTCCATGCCGAACAAGCCGCGATTAATAACGCATGGCTCAATGGTGCGCAATCAGTGTCTGTGATTGCGATTACGGCGCCACCATGTGGTCATTGTAGGCAGTTTATGAATGAAATTGCAGGGGCTGATACGTTAAAGATTGTACTGCCTACGTTAGAGACTGACCTGCAGTCATTGCTACCTCATTCGTTCGGTCCAAAAGATTTAGGAAATGAGTTTTGTTTATTGGCACTGAAGAGTCATGATGATATAGCTCTCCCTGAGCAAATTAGTCACCAACTGGCACAACAGTTTATGCTTGCTTATGCCCCGTACTCAAATAATCCTGCTGCCGTTGAAATTAAAACGGCCTCTCATGGCTGTTTTTATGGCCGCTATGCGGAAAATGCCGCATATAATCCCAGTTTATCTCCAATGCAGAGTGCATTGAGCCAATTGGCACTGGCAGGGCTGACGCTAAACTGTGTTGAATTGACTTCGATCACCCTCGTGGAGACTGCAAATGGTCATAACCAAAAAGCGGTGGCTGCTGCTGTATTAGAAAGTTATTGCTGCGATTGCGTGTTGCAACACGTATTGGTGAAGTGAATAAATAACTTTAATTATTAAAAAGGGCCCGCATGGCCCTTTTTTAAATTATCCTGACATCAAGTCCGGCTTTTTATAGCAGGCTTTCTGCCGCTTTTATTACAACAGAGACTGCTTTTTTCTCAATTTCACCGTGATCTACGTTTGGGATCTCCTGGCGCGTACGGTTTACTAATACACCCGCAACGCAGGCTGCTTTAAGCCCTAATGCAGCACACATGGTAAAGAGGGTTGCAGATTCCATTTCATAGTTCATGACATTCAATTTTTGCCATTGCTCACAGGTGCCTTGGAAATCTTTTGAGACATAACCAGAATAAGTATCATATCTTTCTTGACCAGGGTAGAAGGTATCACTCGAAGCCGTAATACCTACATGGTGCGTCACGCTTAAAGATTCACAGGCGTTAACCATTGCTTGTGTGCAGTGAAAATCAGAGACCGCAGGGTAACTTAATGGCGCAAAATGCTGACTAGCGCCGTCTAGTCGTACTGATGCTGTGCTTACCAATAAGTCACCTTCATTTATATGGGGCTGGATCGCGCCTGTGGTTCCAATGCGTAAAAATGTTGTTATTCCTAGCTGAGCAAGCTCTTCAACGGCGATGGAGGTAGATGGCCCGCCAATTCCAGTTGAGCAAACAATGACTGTTTTATCTTTTAGCTTTGCTGAATAAACATGAAATTCACGTGTCTGCGCAAGACATTTAGATGACTCCATTTTTTCTGCGATGCGTTTAGCGCGCTCTGGATCGCCCGGGACTATTGCTAAAGTTGCACCTTCAAGCGCAGTTTTATCGAGTCCTAAATGAAATACCTTGTCCATAGTAAACCTTATTTTTATATAAAGCGTAATACTTAATACTTATGAGTGAAAAGTACAGGACAGATGTCCGAATATTTAATTCAGAATAGGTTATTAGCTTGCAACTTTAAAGTTGTTCTTCTAAACCTTAAGTAATGCAATAATGAGGAAGAGTTATGCCTGCATCACCGTCACTAGATAAACACACTGAATTTGCTCGATGTCTCGAAAGTAACAAAGTAGAGACTCTTGCTCCTTTTCACTGGCTAGCGCTTGCGTTTAAAGACATTGCCAGAGCACCTATGCTCAGTCTTATATATGGCCTAGTTTTTACAATAATACCGGCCTCGATAATGTACCTCGTTTTTTATTCTGGTACGCATTTGGTTATTTTACCCGCCGCGGTGGCATTCGCTTTGATAGGACCGGCTTTTGCGTCTGGTTTGTATGATGTTGCTTGGGAGCTCGAAAAAGGCCACAAACCGACGCTTATCCATAGTTTAAAGTCGATGTTTAGAAATCCGGCAGGAGAGTGGGGCTTTGCAATTTTACTTATGGTCATCATGATAGTGTGGATGCGTTTGGCTGCATTGATCCATGCGCTATATCCTAACGTTCCAGATCCAACTTTTGAGCAACTTTCTGCATTTTTAACGCTTGGAAGTATCGTTGGTGGCGTATTGATGGCGGTCGTTTTTGCGATATCAGCGTTTACGCCGCAAATTATGATGGAGCGGCGTGTTGACATCATGACTGCTGTTGTATCGTCTATTCATGCTGTGAAAACAAATGCGCATGCTATGTTCGTTTGGGGTGTATTGATTGTCGGACTAGTTATAATTGGTTTTGCAACGGGTGCAGCAGGGTTTATTGTGATCATGCCTTTGTTGAGCTATGCGAGCTGGCACGGGTACATAGCCATTATTAAAACAAAGAAAGCCCGAGGCTATGAGTAATACCTAACTATGCAGCCTCAATGCATATAAAACCATAGCGTCTATTGTATAAATTTTCGCTATGGTTGACTTTCCTCCTTGGCATGATATATCTCTCGATTAAAGCAGCTCTGCTTGCGCTCGCATTTGAATAATGCAAATTTTCTTATCGTTAAGGCATTGATTTTTAGGTTTTATAATGGTTTTTGATAATTCATGCCTATTCATGGGAAGCGACGTAAACAGTACTTCATGCAAAAAACGTAACTCATCATTTTTCGCATGAATATGCATAGATAATTTACCCGGAGGACGATATGACGATCACAAAACAACAACTTCAAGAGAAACTAGAGCATTGTTTGTGCCCACCAGGAGATGGCGTATTTACCGTTAATACAGCCAAAGAACGTAAAGATGCGTTAAGAACTAAACTCTACGGACAAACAGAAGGTGTTGACACAATTTGGAAAGCGTCTTTAAAAAATATTTCGTCCTCAGAACATAAGGCTGCAATTTTAGGTATTGCGTCAGACTGTGGTGGCGGGATTTTACGTGGTGCAAACTGGGGGCCGTTATTTTTACGTTCAACTTTAATTGAACAGCAGCCTCATGTGAGCGCCTTTGATTTAGGTGATGTGCGGGTCATCCCTCACTTACTGCATGATAAATACTTAAATGAAGCAACAATAAGTAACTGTCAGAAGGCCTTGTATCAAAACCCGAATAGTGACTATTATGTTTCTCCGCTATCTATCACTGAAGACGTCTGTGATGGGTTTTATCAGCAGCACCCTGATAAAGGGATATTTGGTATCGGCGGTGACCACTCAATCAGCTACCCATTGACTAAATCGTATTTGAAAGCAAAGCGTGATCTGGGTAAGCGCACTGCTATTATTCATTTCGATGCGCATACGGACTTACTTGTAGAGCGTTTGGGAATTGATTTATGCTTTGGTTCTTGGTGTACGCATGTATTGGAGTACCTACCAGCACCGCACCATTTAATTCAGTTTGGTATTCGTTCTAGCGGCAAAGATAAGTCGCACTGGGAATCAACGTTTGGTGTAAAACAGCACTGGGCACACGAAATTCGTGAGCAAGGTACATCTGCGATTGTTGAGCAGGTAATAGCGCAATTGAAAGCCGATAACGTAGACGAACTCTATGTGAGTTTTGATATTGATGCGTTAGATGAAGAGTTTGCGTCGGCAACTGGCACGCCAGAAGGGAATGGTATGACTCCTGATGAAGCATTAGAAATATTGACAGCGTTACGTGCGGAATTTCCAATTACGGGTGCTGATATGATGGAGATAGCCCCATTTACAGATAGTTCATTGGTCGGCCAGTCTAGCTCTGAGACAACACTAAGAGAAGGCGCTAAGATTTCTGCTTTCTTAATAGACGCGATGAATAATAGCTAATACCAAATGAGATAAAAGCGGAGTATATGCTTCGCTTTTTTCCATTTTTGTTTATTAATTTCTCCTAATTCTGTTTCCTACCTACGCTATATTCATTGTAATTGCCTATTTTTACGCTATCTTTCTTAAGGGACAAACAACGAAGCCTCATGAATGTATATCGGATTTTTACTGCTACTGAGTGTATTTTCTAGCAGCGCTTTTGCCAGCAAGCTGAATATTGTGACGGAAGACTTCCCACTGTTTCAGTATTATGAGCAAGGTGAGCTGGTGGGCTCTGCTGTTAATAAAGTCAAAGCCGTGTTGTTACGCGCTAATATCAATTATACATTGGGTGTCAATCGATGGTCGGTTTCCTATATTGCTGCTTTGCGAGACTCGAATACCTGTATTTTTTCAATGGGGCGTTCTAAAACCCGAGAGCCTTTGTTTACCTGGGTGTTTCCGATAGCCCATTTTACCACGTCATTTTACGGGCTAAAATCGGAGCACATAGATGTAAGCTCACTTAGTGATGCGAAAAACTATAAAACAGGGGTGATAAGAAATAACTACAGCCATCAGTATTTGCGAGCGAGAGGGTTTTCTGAGGAAGAGCACTTAGTGATGCTTTCAAACTTTGATAGGGTATTTGAATTGTTAGAAACTCGCAAAGGTCTGCTAGACTTAGTGATACTAAGCGATGCACAGTTTGCTTTTCGAGCATTAAAAGATCCTTTTACCAAACAACTCAAAAAAGTGTTTACGCTAAAAAATCAGGGTGCTCAACTATACTTTGCATGTAATAAGCTGGTAGAAAAAGACACCATAGATAAAATCAGCAATGCGTATAAAGCACTGCTGAATGAGTCGTCACTTTTTGATTGAAGGCCAAACAAAACTGTGGAATGTATCTAGATATAACTGCTCTACTTTTTCACGCGCCCAAGGGGTTTTTCTTAAAAACTTTAGGCTCGATTTTATACTTGGATCATGTGTAAAACATCGAATATCAACAACTTCTCCCATTGCTTTCCAGCCTAAATGATCCTCTAGCTTGATTAAAATATCCTCTAGTTTAATACCGTGAAGTGGATTTTTTGGCTGCTCTTGACTCATGATGTACCCTAACATTCTAAATCGCTTATTTTACGCGTATAGTGCGTTCAGGGTCCAGTTTTATTGGTACACCTGACGCATTGGCTTTGACCCACACCAATGAATGACTATTTTTTCTAGGGTGTTTTTTAGCACATGCAAATAACATATCGAACTGTTTTATGAGAGATCCTTCACTGTATTGCTGACCTTGGTACCAACATACATTCATTGGTTGGTCTATAAACACAGACTTTTCATGATTGGTATCAAGTGCAAGGAGCTCTGGTGCAGTTAGCATGACTGCAAAGGCGGTTAAAGTTAAATTTCTCATGGCATAACTCCGAGATTTGTCTAATCTTACTATGATTGTAGATAAAATCTTAATTGTGTGAGTAATATACAAACGATTAATCACCTTTCATATAAGATTAAAAACAAAATAAGAGGGAATCACAATGGCTTTTGATCAAAACATGATGGCAGAGCTGACTTTATTAGCAAAGTTTCCAAGAAATAGTATGCACCAAGGTATCAAATTACATAAATCGGCAGAGCCAAGTTTAAAAGATGCGGCTGAGCGATTGTACAATAAAGGGGTGATTGATAGCCCAGATGGGGGGTACTTAACTGATTTAGGGCTTGATTTAGTTGTGCACCTTGATCAGGTGCACTGTGCATTACAATAATGTCTAGTTTAGGTCACTATTGCGCGTCAGGTTGATTCTCTGGCGCTGCATCTATAAATGCTTGTAAGCTATTACAACGTGCATAAATAGCGGATATTTTTGGATATAGGCTCATATCGACTTTAAAGCGAAGCGCATTAAAGACTTGAGGTACGAGGCAGATATCGGCAAGGCTCGGCTTATCACCAAAACAGTAATCATGCTCGCCAAGTGTTGCTTCTAAACTGCTAAAGCCTTCGATGATCCAATGACGATACCAAGTGTTTTTTTGTTCATCTGTTGCCGCAAGCTCACCACTTAAATATTTCAATACACGTAAATTATCAATTGGGTGTATATCACTGGCAATAGCATAACAGAAGCTACGGACTTGGGCCTTTTCCCAACTATTGCTTGGTAGTAGTGGGGTGTCAGGGTGGGTTTCTTCAAGCCACTCTAATATTGCTAGAGACTGTGCCAGTACACCTTGGGTTGTTTCTAACGCTGGTAACAAGCCTTGTGGATTTTTATCTGTATAAGGGGTTGCTTGCTGCTCAGATTTTAACAGATTGACCGCCGCGAGTTCATGAGGGATATTTTTTAGGTTGAGTGCAATTCGTACGCGGTATGCCGCCGAAGAGCGAAAATAAGTATAGAGTTTCATAGGTGTCCTTAGTCACGACAAGGCACGATTAATCGTGCCTATTTTAGTATTAGTGTAGTGGTAGCTTATTCGCCCTTGTAGTACTTTTTAATGTTCTTCCAACAGTGTGCATAATTAGGCTGACGTTCTTTACCTTCAAGGGCATACTTGGTCGGTGAGATCACATATTTCGATTCAAACATAAACGCAAGGGTATTGTCATAGCGCTGTGGTGCAAGTTCAGCATTTGACGCTTTTTCAAATACATCAGCCTCAGGGCCATGAGGTGACATGCAATTATGCAAGCTCATACCTCCAGGTACGAAACCATGCTCTTTTGCGTCATAAACCCCCTCAATTAGTCCCATAAATTCACTCATAATATTGCGGTGATAATAGGGTGGGCGGAAAGTGTTTTCTGCAACCATCCAACGGGGAGGAAATATTACAAAATCGACGTTAGCAACACCTTCAGTGCCCGATGGTGATGTGAGCACTGTGAAGATAGACGGATCTGGGTGGTCGTAGCTTACGGTGTTTATAACGTTGAAACGTGATAAATCATATTTATAGGGTGCGCTATTTCCTGTCCAAGCAACCACATCAAATGGCGAGTGGCCAATATCGCAGCGGAATAAGTTACCATTAAATTTAGCGACTAATTCAAAGTCACCTTCTTTATCTTCAAAAGCAGCAACGGGATACTGAAAGTCTCGCTCGTTGGTGTAACCATTTGCGCCTACAGGGCCACGCTCAGGTAACACCATAGGGTGGCCATAGTTTTCACAAATAAAGCCACGTGCCTCATCGTTTAATAACTCAACGCTAAATTTAATGCCGCGTGGAATAACCGCGATTTCACCGGGCTTAATGGTTAACTTGCCGCACTCAGTGTGTAGCAGTAATTCACCTTGTTGCGGTACGAACAGCATTTCGCCGTCTGCATTGTAGAAGTAACGATCAGTCATGGTTTTATTGATCACGTATACATGAATACCAATGCCTGTTTGACCGTTGGCACTGCCATTCGCTGCCATTGTTACTAAGCCATCAACAAAGTCTGTTTGTTCTTTAGGAATATCTATTGGGTTCCAACGTAACATCGTTGGAGGAGTCGGTACCTCGGTGATTGGGGCTGAACGCAGCAAGCCATTATCTATGGCTTGATAGTCACCTTGTACAACCGAAGGGCGAATACGATAAAACCAGTTGCGACGGTTCTCAGCACGGGGGGCTGTGAACGCAGTGGTATTATATTGTTCAGCGTATAGGTCGTATTTTATTTTTTGTGGTGAAAACTGACCAATAGGCAATGCGCCCGGCAAGGCTTCTGATTCAAACTGGTTTCCGAAACCAGTTAAGTATTGATACTCATGACTCATTCGTTCGACTCCTGTAGGTTTTCCTGTAAGATACTCTCACGTGAGAGTAATATCAAGCACCTCACAAAACTAACCTTGTAAATGATTTTGTACGTAAATAGAGAAAAGGTGGCATACGTGAACAATAAGACATTATTAAATATTAATGAATTTCTGCCTTATCAGCTTGTAGCCTTATCAAGTAAAGTCAGTGAGGACTTTTCTCACGTGTATATTGCCCATGGAGGGCTCACTCAAGCTCAGTGGCGGGTGCTGGCGCATGTTGCAAATACACAAGGGCTGGGTAGTACCGCAAAGCAAATTTGTGAGTTAGCGAATATGGATAAGTCGACGGTATCAAGAGCGATAAAACAACTAGAAGAAAAAGCGCTGATCAGGTTAACACAACATGAGAACGATAAACGTGCCATGGTAGTGACGGTCACGGATGCTGGATGTGCTTTATATCAAGATATCACGCCCAAGGCACTTGATTGGGAAAGTGAGCTATTGTCATGCTTGCAAGATGATGAACAAAAGCAGTTAAAGACACTTATTTCAAAATTGTCGAATTACATTGTCATTAAAAGCTCTTCCGATTAGTGCAGAGTTAGTTGGTGTAGATGGGTTCTTTTTTACTCGGTTGTAGCTGTAAAGTAAGAAAGGCCAGCAATTGCTGGCCTTGAGAGTTTATCTAATTTGCGTGTTAGATACTCTATTCTGTGTATTGTTACAAAAGTGCACTTAAATAGCGCAGTTAAGTGCACCCATTCATATTAGAACGTGTAACGAATACCAATCTTAGCTTGCCATGCAGATGAGCCTTTAACTATTGTAGAGTAGTTACGAACATCTGAACCTTGGTAACGTTGGTCAATGATCAACTTGTTGTTATCATCTAGGCCACCGAAGTCATACAGTTTTTGGTCTGCATATTGAATTTTCTTTTCAATGCCCCAATCGCTGTTTAACAGGTTAGCGAAGTTTTCAACCATGAAATATATTTCGCCTTTATGCCCTTCATAAAATCCAGGGATCTCTTGCTTAAAGCTGACGTCCATAGTTGTAACCCAAGGTTGAGTCCCTGTGTTACGATCTAGCAGTTGGCCACGTTCAGAAATACCGGCTCTATTTAATAGTGTTTCAAGTTCGCTCCAAGATAGGCCAGATTCATCCCAGTTTACATTAGCATCATCCGCACCAGTAGGGATGTAAGCTAAGTAAGCTGAAGTACTATTGAAGTCTCTGGTATCACCAAAGTCGCCATCACGGAATGAGCCCATTGTATAGCTAAGAGGTCTGCCTGAGCGACGTTCGAAGAATACGTTAAACTTAGACGCATAGCCATCGAAGAGCTCAGTCTGATAGCTAATGTTTATTTTTAAGTTATGTTCAACTTCATAGTGACCACGGCTAACCAGATCTACGTTACGGCTGTGTGTTGTAGCGTGTTTGTAGTTACCATCGGCAGTTGATGCACTACCAGGCGCTACGTCTTCTACATCTTGGTGTGTGTAACTTGCAGAAACATACAGGCCGTTGTCCCACTGTTTTGCAATCGCCGTTGAGAAAATAATTGAACGTGCACTTTCGTCAGCATTAGTCATCATGATGTCGTAATTATCTCTTAGATCACCAGAGTATATTGTGTCATAAATGATGCGACCCGTTGCTGAACGAACGATATCACCATTCTCATCAAGCTTTGGTGAAATTGCTGTATTGTGCCAAACAGCTTCGTTCTCTTTTCTGTGGTACGCAAGCTCTGCAGTCCACTTAAATCCATCACCTAGTAACGCTGAATCAAAATCATACTCAAAGCCTACTTGGGCGCGAATACTTGATGGCAATTCAAAATTAGGGTCGGTATAAGCTGTGCTTCCGGCGCCTTGCTCTAATGAGTTAACAATTTGCTCAGGTACTTGTGTAATATCAACCTGCTCAATCCCAGAGAAGTAATCGTTGATGGCATTTTGTGAGGCCGCAACGTATGTGATCCCATCGTTTTGGAATGGGTTGTTGTACCAAATACTTGGAACGCCACCTTGGAATCGACCAATACCACCATTAACTGTTAGTGACTCAGTTGCGTAATACTTAAAGCCAACACGTGGTAGAATAATATCTGCACCGTCTAAGTTCTCTTGGTTTGTGTAACCATAGGTATTTTGGAATGCAGTATTAAGTGATGGTTTATCGCTCGAAGACAAACGCTCATAGCGTACACCAGCGGTTAACTCTAAATCATCGGTAGGATAAAACTTATCTTCAACATAAAGCGCTATTTGCTCACGCGTTGCATCGTAGGCCAGGTCATTTGCATTACCCGTGTATGCATTAGAGTAGTCAAATTGGTAGTTATCACGGTTTAAATGTAGTTTTTTGTTCGCAAAGTCTTCTAAACTACCAAAGTCCCATGAACCTCTGGAGTTTCTAGCATATAAATTATAAAGGCGCATATCTTTCAACTCTGCACCAAAGTTAATTTCATGCTCACCAAGTAAATAACTCGCATCGAACGTAACAGCAAGCGTCTGTGTTTCACCTTCATTTTCATGTCGATTGATATCGCGGCCAAATTCAAATGAATCTCCGCGGCCACCGTCAACGTACACTTCGATTGAACCAAGCTGAGAGTTTGAAATACTGTCATTGGTTACATCTTTATATGAAATACCTAGCTCAGTAGTAAAATCATCAGACCAATCAGAGTAAATCTTGGTGGCAAAGTTATTGAATTTAGTGACGTACTGATAACGGCTAGATGCCATCTTTACAGAACCACCACCGGTAGCGAAGCCTTTCGTTTCTTCTTCATCTTGCCATTGATAAGTGAAATCAGCACGATGCATATCATTGATGTTCCAGCTTAACTTAACAAGCAAGCTGTCACTGGTGTCTTCTGGGTTTCCACCAAAGTTATCGTCTAGGCCATATACATTATTTAACGTGCCGATAAACTGGTTATAACTGGCTTCACTCACATCGAATTCATGTGATTTACCAGAGCCATCAAATCCATAATCCATTTCCATCTCTTGTTTCCAAGAGTTGTAGTTCACAAAATAGAAAAGCTCGTCTTCAATTAGTGCACCACCAGTGCTAAAGCCTAGACGTTTTTCTGTAACAATAGGATCGGTACTTGCTGTCTCGTAGATTCTGTGGCCGTCTTCATCTAGTGCAGGCCTGCCATCTTCTTTAACCTCAGAGAGGTTATCTACTTTACCGCCAAGACTAGGGGTACTTGTTTCGTAGAAACTGGTGAAAGTATATTCATTTGATCCAGATTTAGTTACTGCATTGATGGTACCACCACCAAAATTCCCTTTTTTTGCAGAAAATGGCGAAGCGTCAACTGAGATCTGTTCAATCGCATCAAGTGCTACTGGTGGTTGTGCCGTAGGGTAGCCACCGAAGCTAAGACCAAAGTCATCATTCTGGCCAATACCATCAACGGTTAAGCCGTTTGTTCTTGGGTTATTACCCGCAATTGTAAGTTCACCGTTGCCGTTAATACTAGCCAGTGGGTTTAAACGTGCGATATCTTTAATATCGTTGTTAAAGCTTGGGGTATTTGCAATGGTATCTGCACCGAATACGCTATTTGAACCACCAGCTTGCTGAACTAGACGATAACCCGTTACTTCAATTTTTTCTACTTTTTGTAGTGGTTGAAGTTGTGAAATTAATCGGTGAGTGTCACCCAGTTCAAGGAAGATGTTATCTAACTCAGTATCTGAGTAAGTATCTGAGTCAAGTACTACGCGGTATGGGCCACCAACGCGCAAGCCTTTTGCAATAAAAGTACCTGAGTCATTAGTCGTAAATGTGCTTTTTGTGCCTGTTGGCTCGTGAATAACTGTAACTTTAACGTTTGCAGCGGCGTCACCAATGGGTGTTGTAATTTTACCACGCATTGCTGATGAGGTATCAGCTGCAAAAGCACTGACTGATACGCCAAGAGCTAATGCTAAAGCGCCGGCCACTTTAGTTAAGCGAACGTTTTTCATTGTGTTGTTTCCCGTGTAAGGTTATTTAAAGTTTCTAATACTGTGTGAATGCTTTATAAAGCTGTAACTTCGAAGCAGTACCAGTTTTTTATAGTCTGTCGCAGTAAAGCAGATGTTTTTATCTACAACAGGAGTAATAAAGCCCAGTACAGTAATTAACCACTTTTCAATGGTGCATAAAATACGGCTAATGCCTTTATAGGTACATTAGCCGTATTATCTGTACTGAATTTTAAGAGTGAGTCATATCCTTGACTCGAAAAAATTAAAAGTCGTATTTAACCCCAAGGCGAATTTCATAAAGTGAGGGTCTCACTTCAAAATCGGTGCCTGATGGGTTATTAAACTCTTCAAATACATACTGACCGCTATCGTTAATTGATGCTGTCACGGCGTTTTGCATTGAACTACCTGTGTTTAACGTACCCCAATTATCATTAAGTAGGTTACCTACGTTTTTAATAACAAAGAATGCAGACCCTTTATGGCCATCGGCAAATCCACCGAATTCCTGTTCAACTTTTAAATCAAACGTAACCCACCAATCACCATCTTGTGAATTACGGCCCTGAATGTCTCCGCGTGTTAAGCCTTCACGTTCAACCCATTTGTCAAAGTCGGCTTTTTGGAACGCTTGTTTTTCGCCTTGGTCATTTGTGTGGAAACCATACTCAACTAACCCATCGTTATCACGTGGAACATAAAGCAAGTCACGTTGATTTTCGGCATAGCCGAACATTCCCGTGTTGTTAAACGTGTATGAATACGGGTTAGTTTTAGCTGCCTGACCGAACAGACTAAACTTGGTGTCTAACCCGTCGATGAACTGGTGCTTATAAGACAGTGACATGGTCGCACGATGTGGGATTTCATAATTTGAGGTAGATACACCTGGGTTTTGCGGGTCGTGCGCTGCAATACCATGGAAGTTAGAGAATGCCACAGAGCTCGTCATCGGGTGAACATCATTTGATTTGGTATATGCATAAGAAAGAGCGATATCGATACCGTTGTCGAAAGATTTATTCATACCCAAAGATAAAACATGTGTGTATGCATCAGCGCCTGAAACGTTAGTTAACAAAAAGTCTGATTTAAATGGATGGATATCATCGCTATAAATTGGGCGTCCATCTGGTGCTGGCTTGGTTTTAGCCGCAAGTGCTAGGTTACGAATAAGCGCAGAGTCTTTTTTATCTGTATACAAATAGTCTACTGTAAAGACGAAATCAGATTCTGTGACGTAAGTCGCCCCTAATGAATACTTCCACTCAGACGGTAGTTCAAAATTAGGGTCCGTCACATTTGTACTGTCATCGGCACTGCCAGAGCCAACCGAGTTGTATAGGTCTAATGGAATGTCGAATCCGGCTTTGCCACCGTTTACAAATGCCACTGCATCAGGGCCTAATAATTGCACATTACGTGCATTTTCTTGGATGTTACGAACGCCATCGTTTGAATAACTGTTAGAGATCCACACATTCGGGTTACCGCCAGAGTATAGACCAAAGCCACCACGAAGCTCTAATTGCTCATCGTAAATCCAGTTAAAACCAAAACGAGGTTGAATTAAGTCAACGCCATCTAGGTTTTGTTGGTTAGAGAAACCAAAACGCTCTTGAAAGTTAGGGTTGTGTGCTGGCACATCATCGCTGGTATACCAGTCGTAGCGTAAGCCGGCTGTTAAAGTAATATCGTAATCAATTAAATCGAACTTGTCTTGAGCATATACTGTGTTCAGTGCATATTTGAACTCACCCGCTGCGTCAACAGGGTTGTGTGACGACGCATTACCGTAATAAACACGCGCAACACCGTTCTCGAAGTCTTCGATACTGCTAAAGCGGTGTTCACCTTCGGTATGTTGCACGAACATATTGAATACGTCTAACTCTTCACGCTCATAACCAAATGATAGCTCGTGGTCATCAAGGTAATAGGTACCAGCTAGTTTAATTGACAGGTTATCATATTTTAGTTTGTTAGCTTGACGTGAATCATCTGGGCCAAGGTAAACGTCAACGTCACCTGTATCAATTCTAAACTCACCGAACCCTGATGTTCTATCTAAAGAAATTTGACGGTTATCTAGCTCTGAATAGCCTATGCGCACTTCCGTTGAAAATACATCGCTCCAATCTGAATACAATGAGCTGACAAATGATTGTAATTCAGCACCACGCTCGTAGAAGTGGTTAGACAATGAAATACGAGAAGACGTGTTATCAGACTGAGCAAGTGTAAACCCATCGTTATAGTTATAAACAAAGCTTGCACGATGCTCGTCGTTGATATTCCAATCTAGTTTAACAAGTATTTTTTCATCTTCGACAGGCATGCTTGGGACTAAAGAACCCGCATCGTAGCCATACTTATCTTGCGAAATTGCCGCAATTTGGTCAATTGTTGCTTGGCTTATTTTGTTGTTAGCCAGTGGTGCGTATTCAAATACTTGTGCACCTTCTAACTTTTCATAGCTGGTAAATAAGAATAAGGTGTCTTCAACCAGTGGCATACCTAAGTTAAAGCCAAAACGCTTTTCGCTATAGTTACCTATATCTTGTGTTTTACCATCAATTTTATCACCTGAAAGAGAGTCGTTTGTGTAATCGAAAAAGACGCCGCCTGACAGTGTGTTCGTACCAGATTTTGTTACTGCGTTGATATTACACGACGTAAAGCCACCATACTGAACGTCAAATGGTGCTAACTCAACGGCTACTTGTGCAATTGAATCGAAAGAGAAGGGCATGCGCTCTGTGGGATAACCATTTCGGTTTAAACCGAAGTTATCATTCATACGCATACCGTCAACCGTTAAGCTGTTAAAACGCGGGTTACCGCCTGCGCACTGAATGGCACCTGAGTTACTCTCATCAACATAAATACGTGGATCAGTACGAACAATGTCTTTTATATCACGGTTAATAGCTGGCTTTTCTTGAAGATCTGCAAGTGAAAAGTGCGTTGCTGGACCTGTACCACCAGACTGCATGGTGATAGGTCGACCAGTTACTACGATTTGTTCAATATTTTGCTGTGGTTTAAGCTGTACTGTTACAGGGTAGGTTTTACCTAGCGATAAATAAATATCTTCTACCAAAGTATCTTGAAATGACTCTGAATCAACAATCACTTGATAAGGGCCACCAACGCGAAGACCTTTTGCAGAAAAAGACCCACTTTCGTTGACTACTGCGGTTTTCACTGAGCCTGAAGGCGTATGAATGATAGTTACTTTTGTACCAGCAGCAGGGTTGCCTTGTGGACCAACGACTTGACCTTTCATTGCTGAAGCTGTGTCGTTAGCAAATGCAGCGCCACTTGCACCAATACTTGCTGCAATAGCAAGAGACAGAGCTGTTTTGCGCAATAGAGTTTTCATTATGTTGTTTCCCGTGTTTTGATTGGTTTATTTTACAGCGACGACGTTCGAAGTCTTGAGTGCCTCTTTTAATGGCGCTGCGTTTTTGTCAAAAATTTGGTTCAGTAAGCCAGCCAGTCGTATACCACCTTGTTGCAAACGAATTCTTACGGTTGGCATGTACTTATAAATGTACCCATAACTTATTTCAGTTTCATTTAAGTTATATACTTTATCTGAAATATGATGACTTTCTAATAGCCAGTCAGCTGGCTCACTATTAAGGTAATCACTTATAATCGTTTTATTTGACGTTTTTATGAATTCTGCAAACTCACTGTAAGATAGACGCTCATTTTCAATTAAGCGAGTGTCCCATGTAGAGTGGAGGTTTGTTTTATCACCAAAAAAAGTCACTTTGATCAAATTTCCGCCATGGTCTTCACCGCGCCCTGCATGGAACGGTTGATGGCTATCGCCAACTAAATGCACCAAAAAGCGTAACGCGAAGCGTTTTTCGTCAATTGATGTAGCGTCAGATTGAAGTGTGTTTATACCGTAATAGATACCATCGAGAATATTTTTTACTTGTTCTTTAGAATTGATTGAATGATCAATGTGAGAGTGCATTTTTGTCGCGTCTTTAACATTAATATAATGCCATTTTGTCGACTTTTTACGCCAGAACTCGCTGTCGTTAGAGCGCATTTCATCTGCCCAAGTTGATACTTGTGCTAATGAACTTTCTTCAAGTAGGGGAGTCAGAGCTTGTACTGTGGCCGTTGTTAAGTGCTCTTCAGCAACCTTCCCAATAATACGGTGGCCATTTTGCCCCCATGCGACAGCATTAAACGAACTAGATAGGGCGCCTATAAGTGCGATTACAGAGAGCTTTTTAACTAACATATGTGTTTTCTTCATTATTAAAAAATAGCCAACGACGGCTGTTCAATAAGGTCAATTGTCCGTATTTTTCAAGAAATAAAAAGGACTTAAAAGGATTCATAATTTCTTGTTAATAAAGTATGTAATTCATGGGTTTATATTCATTTAGTAAATTTACTTATTGTAATGAGTAAAGAATATTGGTTTAATGAGGAAGTTGGCAATATAAGAATAAAATACTCTTGATACATAATAACATTTTAACTAATAAATCTACGATTGTTACATTATTGTTTCTATCCACCCTGATCAGCTGGCTGTTAGGGGGATCACTTAGTCAATCTCAAATTCAAGATGTTGATCATGTACTGACACATTCATATCAATGTCAAACTTCGTCTATTGCAAATAAATCAGTATTACGGGTGCATGTTCCTATAGAAAGACTCGCTGTTGCACTAAAAGCCCCGTTATGCACGAACAAAGTAGTTGCAAAACAGTATGGGTATGTTGAATTGTACTGGGGAGGTAATTTAGCTGAGCAAATTGAATTTTTAGCTAAAGGTGTTGCTGATGTTGTGTTAAGTAAAGAGAATGTCATGCAAGCATTAATGGCAGAGTCTACCCATAATTATCGGCCAATTATCGGCTATCAAAACTACACTGCTTTTTTTATTTCGAATAAAGAAAAACCAAAATTAGACAAAGCCTACTTCTTAGATAAAAGAATTGGATTATTAGACTATCCTACGAGCCGCTCCGGTCATATTTTGCCAAAACAAGTGTTTAAAACTTTAGATATAGACTTAGATGCATTGGACATAGTCTATGCGAGCACACATACAGCATTGCGAGACAAACTTGCTCATGGAGAAATTGACTTGATCTCTTCTTATTGGAGAAAAGATGATCAAAAACGTTTCTCGAATAATTATATTACCCCTATTAGTGGTGAGATTGTCGGTAGTCGTTGGTTTTTGAAGATGAATGATGAAAATACAGATCTAGCATGTGAATTACAGTCTGTGATCAGTTTAATAGCAAAGTCGCAAAGCTCTTCCTACTTTGAATCATTACAAAATTACTGGCAATGTGATTCATTACCTTATTACTTTGTTGAAGAGGGCTTGTAATGTCACACAGTAAGAACATCATCGTGTTTACAGTGGCCTTAATCTTATTTATATCGATATTTTACCTGTCACAAACTTATCAAATAAAGCATGATATTGAGAAACAAGCGTCTCAAGTTGTAACGCGTGTGGCGCTTGATATCAATACATTACCGATTGCGGACCCTTTTTTCAGTTATTCGGGAAATACCTCTGTTGTTGAATCGTACGTAGGTAAAATAAATGCGGTACTTGTCAGGCAAGATGCACGTATACAGTTACAAAAAGTAAGTATTGAGCAAGTTGATAGTATTGATAGTATTATGGTGAGAAAGTTGGTTGATGCCCATCGCGATGTGTATGTATCGTTTGCTATTGATGATGCGCATGTAAAATCCGCTTATATTGTGCCTTTTATTCTCGCGTTATTAAATACTGCATTCTTTGGCTGGGTAAATATCAGCGTCGCAAGAACACGTGCGAGTAGGCCACAGCATAAAGATAAAACAGAGTTGCCTAAAAAGTTGGTTGTCGATTTATATTCTAAAACCATTATGCTTAATAGTCGTAAGCAAGATGCGGTAAAATTAGCGAATAAGCCATTATGCTTTTACTTGGCACTGGTTGAATACTGTGAGTCACATCCTGATGTGGTATTAAATCAAAATAAAGATGTGCCTGACGAATTAATAGATATCGCAGACAAATACTTTCATCGGCTGATTGCTTTGGGACATACTATACGAAAGAGACCTAATTTCTCTTCTAGTTTAGAAAAGACGTTAAGTGAAATTAGAGCAGCCTTAGACGATGTCATGGCAGAACATACTGAGCTAAAAGCAAAGTACTACCCGCCTAAAGCGCACGGTGAAGGGTCACGTTCAAAAATTCACAGCTATGGGTTAATAAATGTGGCGCTAACTGACATTGAATTAATTGGAAAATAGACTGGACTAGGAACGTACCAAGATTAAAAAGGTGTGACAGCAGCATAGCTTTATATACTGCTGTCATAAGTAGTCGTATTTTAGAGTAACTCAGCGATTATTGGCGAGTTCTTTTCTAAGTAGTCTTTTAGTGCTTGTGCGTCAGTTGTACTACTCGACTCAAAACCATCTTTTTTACTTAATAAAGGGTACCCATCACCACCGGCTGCATTGTAGCTGTTTATACTCATGGTATAAGTGTGATTTTGCTTAAGCTGCTTACCGTTCACTTTTACATTACTGAGTGTACCTTTGCTTAGCTCAAAACTTATGCCATGATATTGCAAATAGGCGCCTGAATCAGCTGGGAATCGAGTAACGATATTTAGGTATTCATATAATTCAGCCCCAGTAAAAGTCACCTTGGTGATGCGGTTTTTAAAAGGGTGTACCTTAAGTACATCTTTATAGGTAATGTCACCCGCTTTTATACTGTGCCTAATGCCTCCACCACTTATTAACCCAAAGTCGGCGCCCACGGCTGCCATTTGTGCTTTGATGATAAGGTTTGCTAAATTACTTTGTTTAAACCTGACGGTATCACGTCTTCCATCTAAAAATGTATCAACCGATCCTACGCTATCAGCTAATTGTTGTTCACCTATGTTTTGATATGGCTTTAGAAATGCATAGAGTATAGGGTCTGGCTCTATTTGCTGCTGAATATAGTAGCCTTCTGAATTTTTGAGGTTGACGGGGATCAGCTCATAGCTAAGCAGCGTTTTTTCACCGTCTGCTATTTTGAACTGTGCTTTACCAACATACTTACCCCATTCGTGAGCTTGCATGATCCAGGTACCATTTTGTTGATCAGGTTTACATGCTTTTCCCGCAGTAAATTCATTATCAGCCTCACCAGTTTGCGTAACACAAATAGGTTCTTGCGAGTGGCCTCCAATGATCATATCAAGTGTACCTGGTTTTAATGAACGTGCTAATGTGACGTCTCCAGGTGCATTAATGCCATAGGCCGCATCGTGATAGTGGCCCATATGAGTAACGGCTATCATGACATCAATGTTGTGCTTGGCGCGGATTTCTTTGGTCACTTTTTCTGTTATTGAAGCGGGTTCAACAAAATCTAAATGGCCAATATATAACGGATTAGCAATTTTTGCGGTATCAGTCGTCGTTAGCCCAACAATCCCAATATTTAGCCCATTTCGGTTAAGAACGGTGTAAGGTTGATATGCGTGAGAACCATCTTTTTTGTGGACAATATTGGCCGACAGCAGCGGGAAGTTAGACCATTTAATTTGTTTATCGAGTACACTTAATGGATTATCAAATTCATGATTGCCGATAGCCATAGCATCATACCCAATTAGGCTCATGCCTTTAAAGTCGGGTTCTGCTTTTTGAAGGTCTGACTCAGGGATCCCTGTGTTAATGTCTCCGCCAGATAGTAATAATACGGTATGGCCATTTGTTGCCGCGTCACGCCTTAATTTATCTATTAAGGTTTTGCGCGCAGCCATGCCATATTCACCATTTTCGTTGTGCCAAAAACGACCGTGATTATCGTTTGTATGTAATATGGTAAGGTATTGAGCTTCTTGTTCTGAGGCCTTTTCAGAGATGGTTGGCAATATGTTGCATGCTGATAGAAGCAAACAACTAGCTAACAAAGTTATGCGCATAATATAATTTAGTGGAATAAAATAGTTATGCGCTAGTTTAAACTAAAAGCTCTAAGAAGAAACGTCTGATCAGAGATTTTTTGATTCCCCAAACGTATTTTCTACTGCAATAATACGCCGTTCTAGCTCATTTTTAGCAAAATGTGATTTGTTATGATTGGTTTCTACCATCCAGTTTAAAAATGTAGCGGGTAGCGCGGTATATGGTTCACCATGATGCAAACCAAAATCGCATATTTCCTTATCGTTATTCATCCTATTAAGCCCCTTTAGTTTTTATTGTCGCGCTTATCCTATCAAATATAGCGAATAGAAAAAGAACAATATGTCACTAAATGATGCTTTTTTATAACTTTATGTTATAGAAGTGTGACCATTAATGTGATCCATTGAATAATTAGTAATGCACAACCGACCATAAACACACGGAAGCGGGCAACAATAAAATTACCGTTTAGGTGTATATAGCTATGTACTATTCTAGAAACTACGAATAATACACTGGCGACAGCAAAGAACAACGATGTGTTATTAAGGGAAATAGCGAGTAAACAGGCTACGAAAAACAAGTTAGGTATTTCAAATTGGTTGCTAAAATTCCTACCGGCAACAACAACACTTTCAGGTGCGTTGTCTAAATCCATGGTTTTAAACGCATGACTCGGTATTGCTTTAGTTTTGTGTGCTGCAAATCGGCGACGTCCCATAATGAACATCACAACAATAGTGAGTAGCACTTGTAAAAACATAGCCAGTATGACCAAAAATAACGCAGGGTGATGCATATTAAATCGCCTTTTTACACACAGTTACAATCAAAGTACATTTGTGATTGCAAATTGGCAAGTAAATAAAGAATATGGGGTATAAGAACCTATTTATGGATAAAATATGAGACGATTATTTACAGTAAGTGCGCTATCACTTTTGGTTATGACTGGCTGCGGTACAACTTCTCAACAATTTAATAGTCCATCTTCGGCATTGGTTGCTGAGTCTTTGGTCGTGAGTCCCAACGATGATAGACAATACCAAACAATGCGCCTTGAAAATGGCATCGACGTATTATTGATCTCAGATCCTAAAGTTGAAAAGTCCGCAGCTGCGCTGAGTGTTGGTGTTGGATTACTCCATGATCCGATGACACAACAGGGGATGGCACACTATTTAGAACATATGTTATTTCTTGGCACTGAACGTTACCCTGACTCTAAAGGGTATACGAACTTCATGACCAACAATGGCGGTACACATAATGCTTACACTTGGCTTGACATAACCAACTATATGTTCAAGGTCAATAACGATGCCTATGATGAAGGGTTGGATCGATTCTCTGATTTTTTCAAAGCGCCTAAGCTATACCCTGAATACACAGACAAAGAAAAAAACGCCGTAAACGCAGAGTGGTCTATGCGTCGTGAAATGGACTTTTTTGGTCAGTTTAAACTCGCAAGAAGCATGTATGGGGATCATCCAGCAAACCGCTTCCTAATTGGTAACTTAGAGACTCTAGGTGACAAAAAAAACAGTAGTTTACATGAAGAAACCGTGGCTTTTTACGAGCGTTATTATTCATCAAATATCATGAAGGTGGCGATGATCTCAAATGAGTCGACTGCTGATATGGCCAAGAAGGCGAAAACGTATTTTTCTACCATAAAGAATAAGCACATTGATAAGCCTGAAGTTTCGAAATCTATCGAGTTTAGCAAAGTCGGCAAGAAGCTCATCCATTATGTTCCCAATGAAGATGTGAAGCAGTTAAAAATTGATTTTACGATTGACAACAACAGCGGTGATTTTGCCGTCAAACCTAATTACTTTGTGACTTATTTACTAAGTAATGAAATGGCAGGCGGGCCAGCACAAGTATTGAAAGACAAAGGATGGATATCGAGTTTAACGGCTTACGCCAGTCCTAGTATGTATGGCAATTATGGCTCACTAACGGTTGATATCAATTTAACTGATTCTGGTATGGCTCATCGTCGCGACATTATATCAGCTGTTATGCAATATATTGAGTTAATAAAAAAAGAGGGAGTAAACGACAAATACTTCGATGAGATCAGTACGTCATTAAGTAATGAGTTTCAATTTCTTGAAAAAGGAGATGAATTTAGCTATGTCAGTAGCGTTGCTGACAGCATGCAAAAAGTTCCATTAAATCATGTGCTGAATTCTGCGTTTTACTATGCCAAGTTTGATGCAACTGCAGTAAATAATGTGCTTAAACAGCTAACTCCTGAGCGACTGAGGGTTTGGTATATTAGCCAGCAAGAACCGTCTGACACTGATCTACATTTTTATGATGGTAGATATAAGATCTCAGCAATAACTGATGACGACATTGCTCAATGGTATCAGCCGTCAGAGCTAAACTTGGAATTACCAACAGTAAATCGTTTATTACCACAAAACTTTGATATTAAAACGACCTCCGAACAAGCACGTAATGGCGTGTCTGAGGTTTATAAAGATGAAAGAGTGACTGTATGGCATGCAGCTAGCGAGCGTTTCGCACATCAGCCAAAAGGCTCTATGGATATTTTCATTAATACTGCTGAACCGCTAAGTAATGTAAAGCATGCCATTGCGATGCAACTGTGGGCTGACCTGTTTTCATTACAACAAAGTCGGTTGATCACCGAGGCAAGTGTGGCAGGTATGTCAGTGAGTTTGGCGCCCGGCAATGGCTTGATCTTATCTGTGTCAGGATTTACGGATAAACAACCTGTTTTGATAAGCCATGCGCTTAAAAATATTGAAATCTCATTAAATAAAACCATGTTTGCTCAGGCAGTTGATAGGTACCGCCGAGGCTTAATGAATGCGCAAAAGCAGTTCCCATTTCGTCAGGCTTTTGGCCAATACTCTGACATGAGTCGCTCTGGGGGCTTTGACCTTTCAGAAAAGCTAAAAGCACTAGATGAAATAACCGTTATGGATTTTATCCAGTTGCAAAGAAAAACATTAACTGAAAATAATATTCGGGTATTTAGTTATGGGAACTATAGCCAAGAAGAGGTTGAAGCAATTTCGACTGAGATTAACCACGCGTTACCTGAACCGAAAAAAGTAACGAACTACACTCGTTCACAATATGTGTTGCCTAAGCAAGGGCAAACACTTGTTTGGCAAGAGGACATAACGGTTGCTGATGTCGCAATTGTTGATATGCATGTTCACCCAGTACCTGGTTATGCACAAAAGGCACAAGGGTTAGTCTTGCAATCGCATTTTAGACAACACGCATTCGAAGTACTTCGTACAGAGGAGCAGCTTGCCTATGCTGTGGGCGCAACAGCACAAAGTATCGATGATTATTCGGCAATGGGTTTGTATATTCAGACTCCAGTGAATGGTGTTGAGAAAATGCAGCAGCGCTTTGAGGCATTTAAAATCGAATATGGACAGATTTTGACTCAGCTGAGTGAAAAAACGTTTACTGGTTTAAAAACGGCCCTATTGGTTTCATTAAAAGAGGAACCAAAGAATCTAGCTGAAGAGTTTAGCCCGTTAATCACCGACTGGTACAGAGAGCGCTACGACTATGATTCAAAGGACAAGTTGATCAAAGCCGTTGAGCAAGTGTCTTTAGAAGACATCAAGGCATATTACAAGCAAACAATGTTAAACCCAGACGCTGCGAGAATTAATGTTCAAATGCGTGGAGAAAAGTTTGCTGATCAGCCTTTTGCAACACTGCCTAATCAAACCGTAGTGAAATCGCTTAGTGACTTGTATGAGCAAGTTGAGATGCAATAACTTTTAACTGTATGGGCAGCGAGTATTTATTACTTGCTGCTCTGATTTTTAATTTATGACTCGCTGAGTGGCATACAGGTATTTGATGTCTTGTTAGAGAATCAGGTTTCTTTAAGTCACTCAATCATCACCTCATGGCACGCCAAGCATAACCGCTTCACGTAACAGGAGAACGAGTTTAGATACTTCGCGAGAAGCACTATTAAATGTAGGAAAGGAAAGCTAAAAGCTTATTACAGCGCAGCGCGTACTTTTTCTAGTTCTGCTTTTAGCTCCATATTGACTTGGGTCCAACTGTTTTCGAGGGCATTGACAAGCGCAGGGTACCCATCGGCTTGTAATGGCTGAGAAGCCACAAAGTATTGTGTTTTTAATAATCTCTTTTGATCATTGTGATAGTAAAAAATATACCAATTCCCCGAAATTACCCCACCATGCTCTTCATGTCCTGCAAAGTCACTCACATGAATTTCGACTTCAAAATAGGGAGACTGCAAGGCACCAACTCGTGCGTCAATCACTTGCCAGTTATTGAGCGCTCGGGCCAAAATATGCTGTGCGGATTTGTACAACATATGTTTTGGGTGTTCTGACCAGTAATTAAAGTTCGCAATTGATACACTATGGTTAGTACGTATTTGGGCAATTGCCTGTTGGTCCGATAAGCCAATGATCTTTATTGGTTTAAGTAATACAGTATTATCGGGTGCTAAGCTATTACTCACTTTGGCGCTGGTACTAAACTGATAGTACTCGATGCCATTGTTTGAACTACCTGTGCATCCTACAACAAAAAGTACACTGAAGAACGCGGGGATCAAGCCTTTCATTATTTTTTCCTTGGCTCTGGATCTTCAGGGCTTTGCTTGTCAAAAATAAGCATACTCGGTTGCTCTGTTAAGCCTTTTGATATTGGTTTTAGTGTATTAGAGAGGCTTTCTAATTCTTCTAATGTGTCTGTCAATTGTTCAACCATGCCAGAGCCTTGCTGATAATTGGTTAAAGTTTTCTCAAACTGCTTTAAGCTAGAAGTTAATTGGCTTAGAGTTGAGTTAATACTACCAAGACTGCTTTTTGTATCACCAGCAATATCTTTTTGGTTAAATTCGCTGATCAGTTTATTCATTTCCATTGCAAGTAACCTATATTCCTGTAATGTTCCGTCAAATGTTGTCATTGTTTTTGACAGGGGTAAATCGTTTAATTTATTAAGTAAGTCTGTGACTTGTTCAGATAAAGCGGTAAATCCACTCGATACACTCGGCAATACGGGATAAACAGAAGATTGCACAAGTTGAGCTGCTGGCGCTTTAGTGTAAAAATCTAGTTCTATATATACCGCACCTGTAAGTATGTTACCACTTTTTAATGATGCTCGAAGCCCATTACTAATCCATTTTTCTATATTAGTCTGCCAATATGTTTTAGCTAACTCGCTTTGTTCATAAATTCGACCATATTCTATTTTTATTAAAACAGGAACTGACGTGGTGTTTTGCTGAAAATAAAGCGGCTGGCCATCGCGCTCAATTTGAGCAGGGGCTTGTTCAACTGTTCCAATACGCATTCCCCTATATTCAACGGGTGCACCGATCCTGAGCCCTCTTATAGATTGCTCAAACTCTACCAAAAAGAAGTCAGCATTATCAAACCGTTTTTCTAAAGCGGCAGAGAAGCTCTCGTGGAGTTTATATTGGTTAAGTGCCTGAGCTTGATCCGCTGCGTGACTGTTGGGGGGGTAATCAACGGAAATGCCGCCTTTTATCAGCTTTGATAAACTGCCAGTAGAAACGTCTATTCCTTCGGTCGATAGGCTAATATTTACCCCTGCACTGACCCAAAAAATTGCATTGGTGGTGATCAATTTATCATAAGGTGCAAATATGAAAATGCCATACTCCATCGTCAGCTCATCAATATTGAACTTAGCTGATTCAATTTGTCCAATTTTATAATTTCTGAAGTAGATACCAGACCCAACATCGAGTACTTCAGCCTGATTTGCAGTAAGACTAAAGCGCTTACCCATTACATCGGGGCTAATTAGGGCGGGTTCGTCTTGTAATGTAAATAAGGTAGAACGCGTTTCACTTTGACCTGGCTCTAATTCTAAATAAACACCCGATAATAATGTATTCATACCAGAGATCCCTGATTCATCAATTCGGGGTTTTACTATCCAGAGCTTAGCGTCTTCGGTTAATAAATCGTCATAATGTGTATCAATCTGAACTCGGGCGATAACGGCGTTTTGTTCAAGTTGTAACCTCAATGAATCGACAAGGCCTACTTTTACATTGCGCACTTTTATTTCGGTTTTTCCTGCGACAATGCCCTCGGCATTTTGCATTTTCACAAAAATCGTGTGGCCTTTGTTTATTTGGTGTTGGTAAAGCATCCAAGCAGTAATAATGAGCGCAATAACAGGCACTAGCCAGATCGCTGAAAATTTTGGTTTAGTGGCAATATTGGCGTGTTCATTCATATGCGTGGTATTTATCCCATAGGATTCGAGGGTCAAAACTGTGTACGGCGATCATTTGGCATAACACCATGGTAGTAAAGAAGACTATTCCAAGCATTGGTTCCACAGTCAAGACATTTCCTAACTGAACTAATGACACGAGTACAATGACAACAAATACGTCGATCATGGACCATTTGCCAATTATCTCTAGCAGTCTGTATAACTGACTGGCCTTTTTAGGAGAATGGCACTTGCTTGTTTGTGCGATTAAGTAAAAAAGTAATATGGCTTTAACTATCGGAATGCAGATACTGGCAAGAAAAATCAAGCTCGCAATCGGGTATGAACCGGACTCCCACATAATCACAATCCCAGAAAAAATCGTCGCTGGCGTATGGTGACCTAAATTTATCGTGTCCATGATAGGAAGGAGATTTGCTGGTATTAACAGTATCAGTGCTGTAAGCATCCAAATAGTTGCCCGTTCCATAGAGTGAGGTTTTCTAAAATAGGTTTTTGCTTCGCACCGTGGGCAAGTATCTTCGTGAGATAATTGATTACAAATATGACAACGACGGAGTTTGTTTAACATTGCGGTTTGACCGCATAAATGTTCAACAGGTTCAAATTGGCACTGTTGTCGCTCCCAAAGCTCACTTTCATCTATCAATGTCAGAAGCTCAATAAAGCAAATAACAAACAAGACGTAAGCCCAAAAGCCATATCCCAGAGTCAGATCAGCCAGTGACATTAATTTAAATGCGCTTACGAGCACAGCGACCAAAAATATATCCGCCAAATTAAGAGGGGTAATATAGCTAAAGCTCTTTGTCAGTTTTCGTGCAACACTTAATCTGAGTTTTGGCCAAAGTTTACTATGAGAAATTAACGTTAATAGGCATACATACACAGGCATTAATAAGATGGTGAACAAAAAAAGACCTGCGAGTACGGCATTGTATTTTTCACTGAGTAATATACAGGCTTGCCAAAGGCTAATTTGCTGGGTTAGTCCATGTTGACTAAAAGAAATGAAACTAGGATAGAGACTGGTAAATAAAAATAATAAAGAGGTGATTGCAAATGCCATATTCCATTGTGATAAATGTTGTCGGCATGTAATTAAATGCGCGCCACAATTTGGACAGGTTGCTTTTTGCTGAGTACCTAACTGACCAACTTGAACTAATCTATCACATTGTTTGCACGCTATTATCACGATAAAGCCAATCACACTCACACCATATCGCTAGTGTGATACATCGTGTGTATGAGTGCAATTTGTTTTGATGATTGTTTTTGTTATGCCAATCAGCCAAAGAGAATGGTTACTGCATATCAAAGATGGCGACTGTTTGCCTGCTAATTGCTAATAGAGTGCCATCTGGTGCATAGATTTTTGCATCTTCTAGACCATAGCCATTTGCTGCATGGTGTGTTTGTGCGTCTAAGCCAAACCATGCATCGTTATCGAGATTAACGTCTTGCACAAACTCAATATACCACGACATGCTGCTAGCAGGAGATGGCGCGTTGGCCATTTGTAATAAAGTTGGGGGCCAAGCATCCGCTAATGCAAGCAGGTGTAATTCGTTTAGGTTATCAGATGGGGCTTTTTTAAAGCGCATCCAGCCACCTAGGTTTGAGTTGTTCGAACCACTAAATGGCATGTCACCGGTTTGCAAATTTAGGTCAACATGTTGAAAGAATGCTGGCATGACATGCTCTTGATAGGGCAGCACGTGTGCACTGCTAGCAGGGCGCAAATTATGTTGATGAGTTACAGGCACATTGACCTTTGACGCACGTTCTTTTGCAAAGCAGGCTTGCGCAATCAGGCAAACCTTTGCGTCTTGTTTAATTGTGCACAACATTTGAGTTGCGTTTTTGCCACTACGGAGTATTTGCGTCTCTAAAGTAAACGGTTGTTCGGCGAACAGAGGCCCGACAAAATTGGTACTCATCGACAATAACCGACGATCATCTGCTAGCTGGTGTTTCATGTTTTGCAGCATAATTGCTGCTGAAAGCCCGCCAAAAGCCGTTCGGCCTTGACACCAATTTTGTGGGAATGTTAATTCACAAGAGCTCGCTTTTAATAGCGGATCAGTAATTATTTCATCGAAGGTCATTGTTGGATCCTATATAATTCGTTTTTTTGTAATGATGGGTAGCATATCTGGTCATACCTGTTTAATAAACCGCTATTATTGATGTTTTTTTGTCTAAAAAAGGCGTTTATAGAAAAAATTTCAAAAAAAGTGCATTTTTTTTTGTTTTTACGGTTGAATTAGATTTTACCGCCCCTATTTACAAGTCATCTAAACAGAACAACGAATTTTGAAGTCGGAGAAGATTCATGGGTAAAATTATTGGAATCGATTTAGGTACTACTAACTCTTGTGTAGCAGTACTTGATGGTGAAAAAGCACGCGTTATCGAAAACGCAGAGGGCGATCGTACAACCCCTTCTATTATTGCATTTACTGCAGAAGGTGAAACGCTTGTAGGTCAACCTGCTAAGCGCCAAGCGGTTACAAACCCACAAAATACATTATTTGCAATCAAACGTTTGATTGGTCGTCGCTTTGAAGATGAAGAAGTACAACGTGACATCGACATCATGCCATTTAAGATTGCGAAAGCAGACAACGGTGATGCATGGGTAGAAGTACGTGGCGAAAAACGTGCTGCACCACAGATTTCAGCTGAAGTACTTAAGAAAATGAAGAAAACAGCTGAAGATTTTCTTGGTGAAGAAGTAACAGAAGCAGTAATCACTGTACCTGCATACTTCAACGATTCACAGCGTCAAGCGACAAAAGATGCGGGCCGTATTGCTGGTCTAGAAGTTAAGCGTATTATCAACGAGCCAACAGCTGCTGCTCTTGCCTACGGTATGGACAAAAAGCAAGGCGATAACGTTATTGCTGTATACGACTTAGGTGGTGGTACATTCGATATTTCAATCATTGAGATTGATGAAGTAGACGGCGAGCACACGTTCGAAGTACTAGCGACGAATGGTGACACGCACCTTGGTGGTGAAGATTTCGATAACCGCGTAATTAACTACCTAGTAGATGAGTTTAAGAAAGATCAAGGTATCGACCTTAAAACTGATCCTCTAGCGATGCAACGAGTTAAAGAAGCGGCTGAGAAAGCGAAGATCGAATTGTCTTCAGCACAACATACAGAAGTTAACCTTCCTTATGTAACAGCTGATGCAACGGGTCCTAAGCACATGAATGTGAAGCTTACTCGTGCCAAGCTTGAGTCTTTAGTTGAAGACTTAGTAACTCAGTCTATCGAGCCACTTAAGCGTGCACTAGCTGATGCTGACCTAACAGTAAGTGATGTAAATGACATCATCCTTGTTGGTGGTCAAACACGTATGCCACTAGTACAAACTACAGTGACAGAGTTTTTCGGTAAAGAGCCGCGTAAAGATGTAAACCCTGATGAAGCAGTAGCAGTTGGTGCTGCGGTTCAAGGTGGTGTACTAGCGGGTGATGTTAAAGACGTACTATTGCTAGACGTTTCACCATTGTCTCTAGGTATCGAGACGATGGGTCAGGTTATGACTGCACTAATTGAGAAGAACACAACGATTCCTACTAAGAAATCGCAAACATTCTCAACGGCTGAAGACAATCAGTCAGCGGTAACTATCCACGTATTACAAGGTGAGCGTAAACGTTCAAGCGACAACAAGTCTCTTGGTCAGTTCAACCTTGAAGGTATTCGTCCTGCACAACGTGGTGCACCGCAAATCGAAGTTACTTTCGATGTAGATGCTGATGGTATCTTACATGTATCTGCTAAAGATAAAGATACAGGTAAAGAGCAAAAGATCACAATCCAAGCTTCTTCTGGTCTAAATGATGAAGAAATTGAAAAAATGGTACGTGATGCAGAAGCAAATGCTGAAGAAGATAAAAAGTTCGAAGAGCTAGTTGCTTCACGCAACCAAGCTGATGCGATGCTACACGGCACGCGTAAGCAAGTTGAAGAAGCCGGTGAGGAACTTCCAGCAGCAGATAAAGAAGCAATCGAAGCGGCTTTAACTGAACTTGAAACTGCAATCAAAGGTGATAGCAAAGAAGATATCGATGCTAAAGTACAAGCGCTTGCAGAAAAATCACAGAAGCTAATGGAAATTGCACAAGCTAAGGCACAAGCTCAACAAGCTGGTCCTGAAGCAGGTGAGCAACAGCCGGGTGCTGGCTCTTCTAAGCAAGACGACGATGTTGTTGATGCTGAGTTTGAAGAAGTTAAAGACAACAAGTAATTGTTGACTTGTAAGGGCGCGCTGGCGAATTTCGCTTGTCGCGCCCTTAGTGTATGTAAATTTTGGTAATGTGTGTTTAATTACAGATTACCAGCTTGGCAGATACGTTGATTGCCAACCAATTAGAGTAGTGTGATAACTATGTCAAAAAGTGATTATTACGACGTACTGGGTGTGAGTAAAGACGCCAGTGAACGTGACATAAAAAAAGCATATAAACGCTTAGCAATGAAATATCACCCAGACCGTACAGCAGGTGACACTGCACTCGAAGCTAAATTCAAAGAAGTAAAAGAAGCTTACGAAGTACTGACTGATAGCCAAAAGCGTCAAATGTATGACCAATACGGTCATGCTGCATTTGATCAAAATGGCGGTGGCGGCCATGGTGGTGGTCAAGGTGATTTCGGCGATATTTTCGGTGATGTATTTGGTGATATTTTTGGTGGTGGCGGTGGCCGTCGTCAGTCTCGCCAGCAGCGTGGTGCCGATTTACGTTACAACATGGACCTTTCTTTAGAAGAAGCGGTGCGTGGTAAAGAAGTTGAAATTAAAGTCCCAACATGGGTTGGTTGTAAACCATGTGACGGCAGTGGTGCAAAGCCGGGCTCTAAACCTAAAACATGTTCAACATGTCACGGTGCCGGCCAGGTGCAAATGCGTCAGGGCTTTTTTGCTGTGCAGCAAACTTGTCCAACGTGTAATGGAACTGGTCAAACAATTTCAGATCCATGTAATAAGTGTCATGGTCAAGGTCGCGTAGAAAAAACGAAAACCCTGTCTGTTAAAATTCCAGCGGGTGTCGATACCGGTGACCGTATACGCTTATCAGGTGAAGGTGAAGCTGGCATGCATGGTGCACCTGCGGGTGATTTGTATGTACAAGTTTCTGTAAGAGAGCACCCGATATTTGTACGTGACGGTAACAACCTTTACTGTGAGGTACCAATTAGCTTTACAACGGCAGCAGTGGGTGGCGAGATTGAAGTGCCAACATTAGACGGTCGAGCTAATTTGAAGATCCCTTCAGAGAGTCAAACTGGTAAGATGTTCCGTATGCGTGCGAAAGGTGTTAAGTCTGTACGCAGTGGTGCGGTTGGTGATTTGATCTGCAAAGTCGTTATTGAAACACCGGTTAACCTGAATGAACACCAACGCGAGCTTTTAAAACAGCTAGAAGATAGCATGGGTTCTGAGGGCAACAAAAACCGCCCGAAAGCACAAGGCTTTTTTGACGGTGTGAAAAAATTCTTTGATGACTTAACTAAATAAATTTGGTTAAGTCATGAATTAAAGCGGTGCCTAGTGCACCGTTTTTTACATGTTCAGTTTAATAATACAAGATAGTCTTGTTTGCTATCGCATTTGCAGCCAATCAATCGACGTTGCTCACCAAATATTAGTTTTCCAGATTTACACCCTAATACCTCACATTTACTGCTGCAAGCTAAACTTGTTGTCCATAAAGAATACTCGGTCACCATAAAATTAATCATAGAGAAAGCAATAATGATGAAGAATAAAACTCTAACGTTACGATTGAGCATGTTGTCCAACCTTTAAAAAAGTTGTATTTATAGACTTTAGTCTAATGTCTAAATTAATCTAGTCGTGCATATTAAGACGTATATTGCACTAAGGATATGTTATGACACCGGCCATAAAGTTATTGGAAAAACACCAGATACTCTTTGAGGTGTTGCAATTTAAGCATATTGAAACCTCGGTAAACTTTGCCAATGAAGCGGCTGAGCAACTCTGTTTAAAGCCTGAGACAGTATTTAAAACGATAGTAATTAATGTTGATGGTGTGTTGCATATAGCGATCCTCCCTTCGACCAATAAAGTCGACTTAAAAGCATATGCAAAGGCTTGTAAGGGTAAAAGAGCTGAACTTGCTGATGCGCAGCTAGCGCAAAGTAGTACTGGATATGTGATTGGTGGGATCAGCCCATTTGCGCAGAAGAAACGACTAAAAACACTTTTACACCACAGTGCAAAGCACCACTCGCATGTTTATGTTAGTGCGGGGCGCAGAGGCCTTGAAGTTAAAGTATCTCCCCGAGATATCGTACGAATGTGTGGTGCTAACTTTGCTACTTTTTAGTGCTAAGTGCTAAGTGCTAAGTGCTAAGTGCTAAGTACTAAAGTTGACGTCTATAACTGCTGGGCGTTACACCAACGCGTTGCTTAAAGTTTCTGCCAAAATGACTTTGATTAGCAAAACCGCACATGAGTGCGATATGCGCGAGCGAGTAGGTTGAAGTCTTTAATGCTTGCTTTGCATATTCAATTCTAATTGACATCAAATACTGCTGAGGAGTTTGGGCAAAGCTGAGTTTAAACATACGGCAAAAATGATACTCGCTGAGTTCAACTAAGTGCGCTAATTCAAATAATACGATTTGTCGATTAAAGTTTGCATGAATAAAATCTGTTACTTGCTTGGCTTTTTTGGGGGACAACCCCCCTGTGATAGCTCTTCGCGTATTTTTTAAATTTAAACTCTGTAATACACTGACAATAATGGTGTCAGTAAATTGTTCAATAGCCAGAGTGTTATGTTTATCATGCCAATCAGAGTCGTTAATTTGATGACGAAACAGCGCTTCTAATGGTTGGTTCTCAAAAAATATCCGCTCTGGCAAATTTACTTGCCGCGGGTCGATATCGAATACTTTTAGCGCAGTATGTTTGAGGTGGTTATCACTAAAGTAGAGATGAACAAACTCTTGATGAACGCCAATTTACCAGCAGCTTTCGCTATCCTGTGGCATCAGACAAAATCGTCCTGGAGCCCCATTAGTTGAATGGACATCAGTACGATGTGTTTCATACCCGCCATTGAGATACATACTTAGCGTGTGTTGTTGTTGGTTTTGATAGTACAGGCGTTCATACTGATTTTTATAATGTGACCATGACACTTCATTACTCAGCAACGTGTGTCGCACACACCGCTTTTTAGATTGTTCAAAACTCACATGAAGGTTTTTGTTTGGCATCACACTAATCGATAAGCTATCTAATTTTATGATTTAGCTTATCGTAAGTATTTTATACTCGCAATGAGTGACGATTTCAGGTGAAGATAATAACCGCAAGATCGTGTTAACGACGGCAACAACGTGAGATATCAGAGTTGGTTCACCATAGATACTGGGTAACACTATTTACTAGGAGTCTGTAATGTCACTCATTCTATATGTTTTATTGGTGTGTATCTGGGGATTGTCTTGGATTGCAATTAAATGGCAGCACGGCAATGTGGCTTTGGAAGTGTCGATACTGTATCGGTTTTGTATTGCTGCTGTGATCATGCTAGTTGCAGGCAAGTTATTAAAGTTATTACAATCTACGTCTTATCAAAATCATATTTGGTTTGCGCTACAAGGTGCAAGTCTATTTTGCTTTAACTTCATCGCATTTTATGAAGCTACTGCTTATATACCAAGTGGGTTAGTTGCTTTACTTATGGCAACCACGCCACTGTTTAATAGTATTCACAGTCGACTATTTTTTGGCGAATCGATCACGTTGAATTTCCTTTTCGGTATGTTTTTTGGGTTGGCTGGCATCGGTTTTTTATTTGCGAATGAGCTATCTGCTTTGCAATTGTCACTCGCTACATTTTACGGTGTGTTTTACTCATTGGTTGGTACATGGTGCTTTTCAATCGGAAACATGTTGAGTGTTAAAAATACAAACAAAGGGATCCTCCCTTTCACAGCAACCTGCTATGCAATGGCATATGGATGTGCATGCCTACTTATTGTCATATTTTTAAAAGAATTAAGTTTCAATTTTGAGTTCACCATGTTGTATATCAGTAGTTTATTGTATTTAGCTATCCCTGCTTCAGTACTCGGTTTTACTGCATTTTTAGTATTAGTTAATCGTATTGGTGCGAGTAATGCAGCCTATATTTTAGTTTGTACCCCGGTCATTGCTTTGGCTATGTCGAGCATATTTGAAGGATATGTTTGGAGCTTAAATGCGAGTATGGGACTGGTACTTATCTGTTTAGGCAATGTAGTTTCACGTCTGCGCACTGATATTGTTAGTTGGCGTCATCATTGGTTTAAATGGCGACAGGTAGATTTAAAAAAGCAGTAGATGATTTATCGGTTTATTTGCTTGGAATAAACTATTCAATGCCTATTTATCGCTGCGCACCGTCAATTTCCTAAATTAGGCTAAATTGCAAAAATTTGATACTTAAAACTTAATAACTTGATTTTATTGACATTAAGCTGAAATTTGTCGATTTCATAGCTGCAAAGCCGTTAAAAACTTAATTGAGTATTTGATCTAATCTCATTTTTATGCCGTAATGTAGTTATATGTAGCTGGTCGGATGAGTTGATTATGAGCTTAAGAACACAATTAAAAAAAGTATTACCAAGTATTTCAGTCACTGAACAAGAAGCCTTAGATGCAGGGGATGTTTGGTTAGAAGGGTCAATTTATCAGGGTAAACCCGATTTTGACGCACTTAGAGCTGTGCCCGAAGCAAAGCTTTCAAGTGAAGAGCAGGCCTTTTTAGACGGCCCAGTAAAAGAATTAATGGCAATGGTTGACGATTCTGTAATTCAGAATAGTAAACATTTGCCAGAACATATTTTGGACTTCTTAAAGAAAGAGCGCTTTTTTTCACTGATCATTCCAAAAGAATTTGGTGGGTTAGAATTTAGTCCTTATGCCAATTCAACGATTGTAGGGACAATTGCGACAAAGTCTTCAGCTGTTGCCGTAACGGTCATGGTGCCAAATTCGCTAGGCCCTGGTGAGTTATTGTTACATTACGGCACAAAAGAGCAGCAGGCGCATTATTTACCGAGACTCGCAAACGGCAGGGAGATCCCATGCTTTGCTTTAACAAGCCCAGAAGCGGGCTCTGATGCAGGGGGCATTCCTGACCGAGGTATTGTCACTAAAGGCATGTTTGAAGGCAAAGAAGTGGTCGGTATGGAAGTAACCTGGGACAAACGTTACATTACGCTTGCCCCTATTGCGACTGTACTGGGTCTGGCATTTAAAGTGGAAGATCCACAAGGGATACTCGGTGGCAAAGAACACTTAGGCATTACATGTGCGCTTATCCCTAAAACGCACCCAGGTGTAGAATTAGGCAATCGCCATGATCCAATGGGTATCCGCTTTTACAATGGTACAACCAGAGGTGATAAAGTTTTCATTCCTATGGAGTTTATCATTGGTGGTCAACAGAATATTGGCCGAGGCTGGCAAATGCTCGTAAGTTGCTTAGGGGCGGGACGCGGAATATCGCTACCGGCATTGGGTGTATCAACCAGTCAGGTTGCATTCAAATCAGCATCAGAATACGCAGCAGTGCGAGAACAGTTTGGCTTATCAATCGGCCAGTTTGAGGGTATTCAAGAAAAGCTTGCTGATATTGCGGGTAAAACCTACCTACAAGAGTCAATGCGCGTATTGACGACCGAAGGGCTTGGAATGGGTTTGAAACCGTCAGTAGTTACAGCAATTGCTAAGTATCATATGACGGAAGTTGGCCGTGATGTGCTCGATTCAGCAATGGATATTCAGGCAGGTAAAGCGATACAAAATGGTCCTCAGAATACGTTGGCGAGTGGTTATGTTGCACAACCGATTGCCATTACGGTAGAAGGCGCGAATATATTGACGCGTAATCTGATGATATTCGGTCAAGGTGTTATGCGTTGTCACCCGTATTTGCAGTCGATGGTTGAATCTATTCATAGTGACGATAAGTCAGCCGATAAAACGTTCAATAAAATTTTAACGAAGACGGTGGGCTACAGCGTTGCTAACAGCTTCCGTGCATTTGGTTTGGGTCTATTGCCGTTCACCGCAGGCAGTAAATCAGCGTTACCAGAAGTACAACAATATGAAAAAGCGGTACATCAACTGTCGGCTAGACTGGCTGTTTATGCAGACTTCTCATTGTTGGTATTGGGCGGAAAGCTAAAACAGGCAGAAATGTTATCGGCGAGACTGGGCGATGTGATGAGCCACTTATATGGCGCAATGGCATCAATCAAGTACTATGAGCAAAAAGTAGCGATTAGCGATAGACAATCAGCGGCCCCTTATTTTCATTACGCAACGCGTTGGTCACTACAAAAAGCAGAAGAGGCGCTTCACAAGTTTTTAGATAACTTCCCTGCATCTGGTACGCGGAAATTAATGCGTACAATTACGCTGCAATTCCGTCATAAGATGCCAGCTATTTCAGATGATATGGTCCGAGAATTAGCGAAGGTTGCACAGCAAGATACCGCCTTTAAAGCACAGCTAACGCATTTAGTAAAACCAAGTCCGGGTGACGGACACGATATAAACGAGCAAGCATTTAAAGCAAAACTCGCTTGCTTAGATTTATTGGCAAAGGTTAAAAAAGCATTGCGTAAAAAAGAGATTAAAGCTGGTGTGCGTTTTTCTCAAACGCTAGACAATGCACTTGCAGCCAACCTAATAAATGCGACAGAGTATGCACAGCTAATTGATTACAATAAAAAGCGCGAAAAAGCGATTCGGGTAGATGAATTCGATTTTGATATGAATTTACTAGATGATAATGCGCAGCCCGTTGATAAAGTCGCCAAAGTGCAGCAAGCAAGCTAGTCAACAATGCCTAAGTGCCGATATACATGGCACTTAATGATTAAAAACCTCGATAGTTGATATCGAGGTTTTTTTTATTAAAAAATGATTGAATCATGGTTTAAATGGTCAGAGTTGAACTTTTAATGTCTTAATATTTGGCACTGACAGTCGTTATTATCGTGACTAGAAAACATAGGTTGGGGCAAGTAAATAGGGGGAGGAAGGCCGTGATTAGTTTTAAATTGCATGCTAGGGTGGCGAAAATAATAGGAACAATTTGACTATGTTATTAGAAAGCCTCAATACACAATTTGATAGCGTCACATTTAATGACGAGCCACGCGCACTTTGGAGCGGGTGTGGTGAAGTCATAAAAGCAGACCTTGATAACCAGCGCGCCGTTATTAAGTATTCATCGGTGCCCGATATTCTCGAACATCCTAATATTAACCAAAGTGTGTTTGCTAAAGCGCGAAAAGCCAAGTCTTATCGTGTAGAAAGGCATTTCTACCAGCTATATGCACCACGTTTACCCTGTTTCACGGCAACACCGGAATTGTTATGGGCTGAAGCGTGCGGCTCAGAGAATATACTGGTGTTCAAAGATTTTACAACTCAAGGGTTTCATGCTGTTGAGGGTGTAGACCTTGAAGCGATAGGCCATATAGTTGCTTGGCTGGCAAGATTTCACGCGACATTTTTATGGTGTGATATTGAACTAGAACTCGAACCAGAACACACAAAACTTTGGGAGCAAGGGGGTTATTGGCATTTAGCAACTCGCCCTGACGAATATGAAAAAATGCCCCAAGGAGATATTAAAGGTTATGCGGTTGAACTCGATAACAGGTTGGTGAGTCAAAAATACCGGACTTTGATCCATGGCGATGCGAAACAGGCTAATTTTGCTATTAAGCAGAAGACCGTGATGGGTTATGATTTTCAGTATGTTGGCAAGGGGATTGGGCTTCAAGACATTATGCTGTTATTTACCAGTGTATTTAACTCGGAGCAACAGCATGTATATGAGGAACCGTTGTTAGCACTATATTTTAGTGAATTACATTCAGCCCTTAAAATCAGGTATGGCAGTGATGTAATTAGAGAGATTGAACTCCATTGGCGAAGCGCATGGCCCATTATTTGGTCGGACTTCTATCGGTTTTTACTTGGCTGGAAACCGAACCATTTTAAGATAAATAAGTATATGAAGCGCCAGGTAACCGCGGTTATGTCTGAATTAATATGACAGCGATTAGATATGAATTATGAACATAAAGGCACCGGATATAATTTGGTGCCTTTGATGTTTAAAAACTATGCTTAGTTACAGTTTGCACCGCGAGTCCACACGTTTGAGAATACGTCTGGTTGAGCACCTTTTGACCACCAAGATGCTTGGTACTCTCTGTTGTTGTAAGATACTTTGTCGCCTACACGGTAATATGTTGTTTCATTCCATGCTTCTAATCCTTGACAACCTCCACCAGTTGACCCGTCAGTCACAGTAACTGTTGCTGTTTTAGATGATGTTTTCTGGTTAGCACCAGTTGCTGTTAGAGTAACTTGATAGCTACCAGCTGCTGCATAAGTGTGACTTGGAGATGCCGCAGAGCTACTTGAACCATCACCAAAACTCCAGCTATAGCTTTGTGCGTTACGTGATGTGTTGCTGAAGCGCACATTTAGGCCTGATGCACTGCTTGTGAAGTTTGCAACTGGCGTTAAGACTGGGTCATCAGCACAGCCATTTTGTGCAATATAGTCATATGCAGCTTTTGCTTGAACAATACCGTAACCATATGATGTATCTTTCCCAGCAGCGCCTTTATCTTTAGCTGTGATATTAAGAACGTTACGGATCTGCTTGTTACTACACTGTGGATAGTGGCTCCAGACTAATGCAGCTACACCTGAAACGTGAGGTGTTGCCATTGATGTACCACTGATACTTTTATATCCGTTATTGTTCCAAGTAGAGTTTACGCCCACACCTGGTCCTGCAATTTCGACTTGACTATTGTATTGAGAGAAAGATGCCTTTCTTTCGCCACTATCGACAGCCGCAACAGATACAACATCATCGTATGAAGCTGGGTAACTTAAACTGCTATTACCACCATTACCCGCTGCTGCAATATGTAAAACACCGCGATTGTAGCTTGCTTGGAAAGCATTTCTTTCAGCGGTTGAGCTGCCACTGCCACCTAAACTCATGCTAGTAACATTTGCGCCCGCAGCTTCACATTGCTCAATGGCTTTAATTAAGTCAGAACCATATGCCCAACGGCCTTGGTCGTTGAATACTTTAACAATATGAAGTCCAAGTTGACCTGATGGGTTTACACCAACAACACCTTGACCATTGCCACCAACCGCAGCGATTGTACCTGCTACATGTGTTCCATGACCGTTACCGTCGTTATACCAGTTACCTGTGTTGTTACTGCCGTAGCCGTCATTACCAGTAATACCAGTGCTTGGTAAATCAGGGTGGTTAAGTGTGTAACCTGTATCCATGATACATACCTTACGGTTGCCACTCATATTATCAGCAAGTTGGTTAGCTTGAACCATACCAATACCATATGGCGTAGATTCCGCCATTAGATAACGCTTTGGATCTATTTCAACATGAGCAACATCATCGCTTTCAGCAAGTAATGTCATTTGCTCTGGGGTTACTTCTGCCACAAAACCATTCACGCTTGGTAACGTTGAAATAGGCGCCGAATTCATTGACGTAGCAAAACTCGTTAAAGTTTGTTGTTTGAAAGACGTCATTTCAGCATCAGACATTTTCACCGGTAGTGAAGCATTCACTGATTGTGACTTTAGAGTGACGATAACACGTTGTGTATCTTGTGCGTGTGTTGCTAAAGATGCACAAATACATGCTGATAGCGCTGTCATTTTTAAGCTTGTTGAAACCATATTTTTCATTGTTATTACCTTAGTTACATGTTGTTAACGGCTGTAAATAAAACAGGTAATTTGAGTGGTGTCAATTTTGTGTGTTTTATACAACAATGTTTTTATGGAAATAAAAGCCAAAAAATAGACGATTTTTGGCTTTTAAATGAACTTGATGATGGTTTTTACGGCTATTTAATTTAATTAATTAAAGTTATGTGAATTTTATACGTTATTTAAAAAAGCTATTTAAAGCGTCAAGATTGTATTCCAGTGGCGCTTTATTCATGGCGGTGAAACGGCTGAAATCTATATCATCAATATTTTTGTTGTGTATCGCATTGTAGATTGGTGCATATTTTTCGCTATACACAGTGAATATAGGGTATATATTATCACCTACTGACATTGACTCCGGTTGGTTATGTTCAAAGACTTTTATCATCGCAAGACCGCCCAGTGTGACATGGCCGCCAATGGAGGTATCTAAGTGTGTACTTTGTTTTTGGTCCCAATTAACGCCGCCAACTTTAATTTTTTCTCGCAACCCGAGTTCTGTAAGCGCTGCTGCAGCTCCAAAAGCCATCGCATCGTTGGCACTCCATATGAGCTTTGTGTCTGGAAAACGTTTTAGTAAGCCGGGAGTAAGTTGAAATGCTTCATCATAGGACCAGTTTGCAGCCACTCTTTGCTTTAAGTTAAGATGTGGTTCGCGATTTGAATAATTAAGCAAGCCTTGTTCACGTTGTTGAGCCGCAAGGGTTGCAGTCTCGCCTAACAAAGCAATCATTTCATTTTTATAACGCCGATGTGGCTTATCAATGAGCGACACCAACTTCTTCGCAAGTAATTTCCCTGCTTGAAAGTTATCAGGCAATAAACTACCCAAAATACCATATCCTTTTTTCACCAGCCTTTTGGTTTGTGCTTGGGTCGGTTGGTTAAGTAAAAAAATGATCGCAGGGTGAATATGAGTGGAGTTTATAAGGGTATGTGCTATCACAGACTTTTCGTCGACTAAGATTAAATAGCTGTCCGTATCTTGTAGCGCTTCACGAACCAGTTGCTTCATAATAATATGATTCCTATCAGCGTATTGCACTGTTAGGTTTATATTTAGATCATCAGCTGCGGCTTGCATAAATAAGGTAACATTGAGCCAAAAGTCGCCTGTAGGATTACTGTGGGCGTAACCAGGATTGATAAATGTTACTTTCGTTTGCGAATGAGATTGAGGCGCAATAAAAACCAGCAATGCGAAGAGTATGATAATTGGCAATTTCATAGGGAATTCATAAAATTAAACTTATCTTAAGTATGACACATATTTGCATTTTTGAGGCTAATTCATAAACCTCCTTTACAGGGCAAATAAATGTTTAATCGCGCTATTTTCGGTATACTACGGCAACATATATAAGGGCGTTATAAGTAGGGCAATGCGTAATACACTATTTTTATTATTTTTTCTGTCGATAACTGTTTTTGCACAAGAGACGAGCGAGCTATCGGTCACGATGAAAAATATAGGGCTGAGTTATAAACAGGCAGTGCAAGCGACTAATAAGCAGGAACTACTATCTTCATTAGAATCACTGTCGCGTTATTCACTTGAAGCGACAAAAGAAACTTTTAAACCTGAATTGAAAACTCAGTCGTTAGAAGGTTTGCAAAAAGTATTAGATACGATTGAACGAGCTAGGCAGTTGGCCAAAAACGGCGATATGAAAAGAGCACAAAGTGAGTTAAAGAAAATAGATTCATTGAGAAAAGAGTATCATAAACTCCATGAACCCCCGAGCATTTGGCAACTTATATTTGGCTAATTAGTAAACTTGTAAGGTGGTGCTTTGTGTTGTAAACATCACCTTCCCTTATTTTTTCCTGTCCGCATTCAGTTTCACTAAAGAGACGAGGCTTTTAAAATATATCGTGCTGTTCTTGATTTTTTAATAGGAACGATCCAATAATGGTGTTTGCATTTATTTGGAGAGTCCATGACATACCTAAAAAAAACCTTATTCACGACACTGGTGATACTGGCATCGCCTGCCATATTAGCGAATGATCTCGTGTTGTATGATATGACCAAAAAAGACCCGTTCACGGTTAACACGCAGTATCCAACTTATATAGAAAATGAAGGCGTTGATAAACTATTCGATATATCCTTGCAAAGTAAATACATATCAAAGTACAGCCAAAGTTGGGTATCTATCCAGTTTGAGCGCCCAAAGCGAGTTTATGAGTATGTATTAACGTCGGCACTTGATGCGCCAAAGCGAGACCCAAAAAATTGGGTTTTATTTGGGTCAAATGAGGGAGAGTCGTGGTATGAACTTGATAAACGAAATAACATTACGTTTTCAAAACGCGGTCAGTCTCTTAGATTTCAAGTCAGTGATAGTCAGTCATTCAGCCGATTTAAGCTAGATATGAAACAAGAGGGGACAACGGTGTGGGGGGATAGCTATTTGCAACTTGCTAACTTTGCCCTTATCTCTGATACCCATTTGCCGATAGCGGATTTTAGTGTCAGCCAATCGGTGACTACAATTAATCAACCTATTGATATTTACGCTAATGTAGCTAATGATCCGAGTAAACTAATATGGAGTATCCCCGGTGCTACCCTGTTTGAAGCGGGCAATAAAGCGAAGGCATATTTTTCAAAGCCTGGTAGTTATTCAGTGTCACTGCAGGCAATAAATACGTTTGGTGAAGACTGGGTTATCCGTAACAATGTGATAAAAGTATTCGACAAGTCAAAGCCTTGGGTAGGGCACACAACACCAAAAGTAAAAGTGGTTATTGAAGATTCAGAGTCGGCTGGCGCAAAGAGGTTGCTCCGATTATTTCCAAACATAGCGCAGACAATTGATAGAGTGACTAGAGATCTAGCACCCCTGCTATATAAAAATTTTGCTGAATTACCTGATTTTGAACAAGTAACAT
This sequence comes from Pseudoalteromonas sp. MSK9-3, assembly GCF_003590335.1. Classification (GTDB taxonomy): domain Bacteria; phylum Pseudomonadota; class Gammaproteobacteria; order Enterobacterales; family Alteromonadaceae; genus Pseudoalteromonas. The sequence goes on from NZ_MIET01000046.1 coordinate 118,979, forward strand.
TTACCTTAAAATGGATGGATACCATCGCTTATCGAGCTGGTGATGATACTAATATGGAAATTGCCTTTAGCTCAAAATATATTACAGAGAAATTAGCAGGCAAACCTGATGAAGATGTGAGATATGAGCTATTGGGTGTTTTATGGCATGAGTTGACTCATGGATATCAGCACTTTCCAAAATCCGTAGGTTATGATGATGCTGGTGCGCACGCTTTTATTGAGGGTATGGCTGATTTAATTAGAATACAAGCCGGGTTTCACAAAACAAGGTCACCTAAGCCATCGCAAAGCTATCTAGGGGGTTACACAAATACTGGATTCTTTCTATATTGGTTGAGCAAAGAACATAATAATTTTGCATATCGATTTAATAAAACAGCCATTGAGCTTGAAAAGTGGCGCTTTGATAAAGCAATAAAGCACGTAACAGGTAAAGATGTAGACTTGTTGTGGTCTGAATATCAACAGTCTTTGAATAGTATGTAATTTATTGTTGAAGAAAATACATTGACAGGATACCGTCTACCACCAATAATTGGAACGTTCCTTTTGTGCGTATTAAACAAATAGCTAGTTAGCAGTATTTTTTTAAACGGTAATTGGAACGTTCTAATTTCACAATAACAATATACGTCAGCGGATGAAATATGAATAATAATAAATTAATAAGGTTGTCACCAATTGCAATGGCTTTAGCTGTCATTTGCACTAACTCAAGCCTCGCCTTGGCAGCTCAAGAAGTAAAAAAAATAGAACGAGTTGAAGTTACATCATCGAGAATTAAACGTGTTGATATTGAAGGGGCAATCAACGTACATACGATCAGTTCTTCCGACATGGTACGTAATGGCTTTGATTCTGTGTACGATGCTTTGATGGGATCAGTTGCAGCAGGTGGTGCTGTATTAGGTGAAGTCGAAACAGGCTCTTATACTCCCGGAGCCAAAGAATTAAATTTAAGAGGGTTAGGACCAGAATACACCCTAATTTTGGTTAATGGTAAACGACTAGCTTACTATCCGATGCCATTTGGTGGACAAACAAACTTTGTAAACTTAGATATGATCCCAACAGCGATGGTTGAAAGGATTGATATTCAAACCGGTGGAGCGTCAGCGATTTACGGCTCAGATGCAATGGCGGGTGTTGTAAATATCATAACTAAGAAAGGAATTGATGGGCACTTTATAGATGCGAAGTTTGGCCAAGATACCTATGGTAAGGGTGATAAAAAGTCTTTGACATTTGTCGGTGGAATGAAAAAAGACAATTTCACCTTTGATTACGCTTTAGAATACAAAAAAGAAGATGCGCTACTATCAAGTGATAGGCCTTATCACGATAGTGTTTGGGATAACCCAGACCCTGACTCGAACCGTGAAGTTAACCGCTCCATTACAGTTTGGGCTGAAAATACCGAGTATCGAAATCAGTATTCAGAGCAATATTGTAATACTGATGATAACCCACACCCACAAGCTACCCAGCACTTCATTAAGCGCAGTAATTATGGGCCGAGCTGTGGATGGGATGAAACGGGTGATAAGTTATTACGCAATGAAAGTGAAACTTACAGTGTGTATTTGAATTCTGAATATGAACTGTCTGAGACCACGGCACTATTTGCGAATGGATTTTATATTCAGCAAGATAAAAAAGGCCGACGTAATCCGTTTTTATGGGGCCATTTAGGTTCATTCCACGGGGGGAATTTTTGGGACCCTGATATTCAAAACAGTGATGGGGGATATGGCGCTCCAGTAAAGTATATGTGGCGAGTACTATCAGATGATGAATATACCGATGACGGTTTAGGGCGCACCTTTAACGATGAGTCGATGTCATTTAATTTTGGCGTAAAAGGTGAGGTTGGTGAGTTTTACTACTCTGTGGGTTACAGCCACGCTAACTACGATTTTGCTGATAGGTATTTATCACATACCGTTGCAGGAAATCAGTTTATCAAAGGAGAAAAGCTTGGTGAAGTGAATGGAATGGATGTGTATCGTCCGAATTATAAACTGTTCTTTGCAGGCGCTACACCAGATAGTGTGATGCAGTTTATGGACTGGTCAACGTATGATGGTAATTCGTTTAATGACAGTGTAACGGCAGATATATCTGGAGACTTATTCGAATTATCGGCGGGGGCAGTTCAGTTTTCAGCGTATGTTGAAGTAATGCGAGAGGGCACGAGAGCCACACCCGACGATAGAATATTAAATAAACAATTTGTTGGTCTAACTGGCGTGATCACCGATGGAGAGCGAGATAGATATGCCGCTGCCTTTGAGTTCTTAGTTCCAATTACATCCGAATTAAGTGCTGAAGCAGCAGTGCGATATGATTACTATGATGATGAAAGCCAAGTGGGTGGGGCAATGACGTCGCAGTTAGGTTTGACATATAAACCGATTGAGCAAGTTGTGATCAGGAGTGCCTATGGGACAACCTTTAGAGGCCCTGATATGTCTTCACTCTACCAAGGGTTCAGTGGTAATTATGCTACCTTAAACGATAGGATCACCGCTGATGCATGTCGAACGCTACAAAGCACGCAACAAGTCGATGGGTATAATACGGATGCGCTATCTCATACTTGTGAAACAGGCCAGTTAGATTTAACCAGTGCCAATATGAGCAGCCTACAAACCGGTTTTGAAACATTATCAGCGGGTGATCTGACGCTAAAAGAAGAAACGGGAAGTTCGTTTACCGCCGGTATTGTTTATGAGTACGCAGATGAACTGTCATTCAATATCGATTTTTACTCGATAAAAATTAAAGACAAAATTAAGAGGCTTGATTCAAGTTATATCCTAGACAAACTCTGGTTATGCGAAAGCGGAGGGGAGAATAGTGACTCCGAGCTGTGTGGCAATATGCGTGAAAGAGTTAAGCGATATGATGAAAATGGCCAAGGAATTGACCGACTAGGTAATGCAATATCAGGGTTAGCTTATACACCTCACACGATACAAGAGGGTTATATTAATGCTGCTGAACGTCAAGATGCGGGGATAGATCTTGGCATACGGGGTACATTTGACACGGTTTTTGGAACGTTCCGCTATAAGGCGGATTATAATCGTGTGTTGAAAAAGAAAGAGCGGATCCGTGCAGAAGACCCATTAGTTGATATCTTAGATGACCAAAATAACCGTGACTTTAAAGAATTAGGCTCTCTCTCTGCCACGTGGGAAAGTGGCGATACATCGGTGAGTTGGTTAATGCTATATAAAGGAAAAATGTGGAATAACGCTGTATACGGTGAGCGTCAAAAGTTACCTGCATGGATAAAGCACAATGTGACGCTGGGGCATCATATTAATGACGATACGCGTTTGATATTCACCGTTAAAAACTTACTCAATGCGATGCCACCTCAAGACGAAACATTCAGTAATTATCCATTTTATCATGGCGGTCGCTACGACAGCATTGGCCGAGAGTTTAGTGCAAGATTAACTTACCAATTCTAATAATAACAGGTGACTAATATGTTTAATTTAAAATATTCAGCAGTAACATTTGCTGTGTGTGTGGCATTAACGGGCTGTAATGATGGATCAGGTTTTACTTCTACGCGCAGCAGTGAAGAAACACCAGTGCAAACCGTTGTTAATGACTCAGCGCAGCGAAATATGGTTGGCGATACGGGCTCTAAAGTTGAAGCCATATTGGCTGACGGGACTGATGACTCACCTGCAGGTGAGCAGGTTGAAAATCTAATTGATGGCAAGGCGGGTACTAAATTTTTAGCGTTTGATAGCAAAGCAACAGTGATTTTTTCAGCAGTTAAGGAATATGAGCTTAAAGGTTATAACTTTATATCGGCTGCTGATGAACCGAACAGAGACCCTAAGAACTGGGTAGTGTATGGCTCCAACGATAAACAAGACTGGATTGAAATAGATTCACGCGCAGACGAAGTATTTGAATCACGTGGCTCAATGCGGTCATTTTCTATTGAGAATGAACAAGCATTTCAGTACTTCAAGTTTGAAATGGTACATGCTGGGACTGATTCCTACGGCAGTAACATCTTACAGCTTGCTGAATTGCAGTTGATGGTAGTATCTGATGTCCCACTGGTAGAGTTTATAGCGACAAATGTGACGCCAGCGGTCGATGAGCTGGTGGTTTTTAAAGACGAGTCATTGGTAAACCCGACCAGTTGGCAATGGACATTTGAAGGTGGGACGCCGCAAACCAGTAATGAGCGATCGCCATTGGTTAAGTTTTCCTCGTTAGGTGCTAAGTCGGTAACCTTAATCGCGGCGAATGACAAAGGTGAGTCAACGTTAATTAAGGAAGATTATATACGGGTGTGGGATGAACAACAGCCTTGGGCAGGTTTTGAAAACCCAAGTGTTACTTTTATAAAAAATAAACCTGAGCACGCAGGTCAAAAAGCACTTGAACGGGTATTTCCTGACCTTGAAGCAGTGATCCAAGAAATATCATTAAAAATTGCCAAGCGTTTATTCAACAACGTAACCGAAATAAATACTTTTGAGTCAGTGAAGTTTACTACTGATCTGTATGATTTCCCTGCCGCTAAGGGGGGGAGTGATAAACATATGGAACTGATGTTTGACTTAAACCATATAGCGAGCTTGGAAGGTCAAGGTGATGAAGCCATTAGAAGAGAAGTTCTTGGGGTACTTTGGCATGAATTAACACATGGTTATAATAACACACCAAAAACAGGGAGTTATGAAGCAGGTAACGACTATCATACGTACTTAGAGTCACTGGCAAATTTCATCCGAATTGAAGCCGGATTCTACGAGCACGCGAGACCTAATATTGCTTGGGTAAAAGACCATAATGAAGATGCGTATAACCAAACCGCATTTTTTTTAGAGTGGGTCGTTAATACAAATAAGAGTATCGATTTTATTAAGCGCTTTAATGCCAGTGCAAATGAGCTTGATAAATGGGACTTTGATTTGGCATTTAAGCATATATTTGGTGCAGATCGAGGGATTGAAGTAGTATTTGCTGAGTATATTGCATACTTGAAAGATGAAAAAGGCATCACCGCACCTTTCCCTACGCCTGTGGCAGGGTTTAAAAATATTGCAATTTTAGAGTCGGTAATAGTAAACACAAACGCAACCCATATAGGTATTTGGGGTGAAGGGCCAGACAAGTTAGTCGATAATAATATAAATAATAAGTTCAATGCGTTGATTGAAGCACCTTGGTGGGTAGCTGAGTACGCTCCAGATTTACTGCCTATTGCCCAAATAAACAGTGTACATACCGACTTTGTTTTAGCGCAAGCAACGAAAGTGTCAAAATATTCTATTGCAACAGCCAAAGATAATGCAATACGTTTTCCAAGCAGTTGGGATATGTATGGCTCAAACGATGGTGAGCAATGGACACTGCTGGATAGTCAAGAGTTCTCAAACTTACCTGAGTTGAGTGCGACCTACACGTTTGATGTTGCTAATACCGCTGAATATATACACTATCGAATTGATTTTCATAATACACGCACAGGAGAAGCGGTTGGTGGTGATAGTGGTCGTTTGATCCAAATAGGTGAAATTGCGTTATGGAGCGAAGAATAAATAGCTGAATGAGCTAATAATAAAAAACCTCTACTAACTTGGTAGAGGTTTTTTGTCAGGGCAAGATAAAGTTACTTTTTCGAGCCGCCTTTTCCTTGTACAGCTTTAAAGCGTGGATTTGTTTTACAAATCACAAATACGCGACCGCGTCTTTTTACTACTTGACAACCAGGGCGATTTTTTGCGCTTTTTAGTGAACTAAGTACCTTCATAGAGCCTCCGTTATTTTGCGCTTAAGTTTTTAAACCTGCGGTTAAATTGTGCAACACGTCCATCACTAGCAACCGCTTTTTGCTTGCCAGTATAGAAAGGGTGAGATTCACTAGACACATCAATTGGCACATAAGGGTAAGTAACACCTTCTAGTTCAATCGTTCTGTCAGTTTTAATTGTTGAGCCTACAACAAAGTAGCTATCTGCAGCTGTATCGTGAAAAGCGACTTGTTGGTAATCAGGGTGGATCCCAGGCTTCATAAAAACTCCGTAATGTTTTGTTATAATGTATCGAATTTTATTTTAAATAAGAATTAATTGCAACAATTAATAGCGACTCCTGCAATTTCTCCTCAGATCGCATGAATGTTGTGCAAACGGTTGTTTAGGGGGTACCAATTCCGTATCAGCCTGTTATAACTAATAGATACAACAAGAAAAGGGAACAGTTATGACTCAGGATAACGACCAACTAGACAACAGTGTAATCGCAACACTCAAAAATAAAGATCACTCCGCATTGAGTGCACAACTAGATAGTTTAAGTTGCACTCATACAGATATTATTGAGCTACTCGCTGAATATCAGGTGCTCAGCGAGCAAGAAGATGATGAAAAATTCGATAATTGGTACGATGCGTTATGTAAAGAGCAGCTTACTGTACTGAAGGCGTTTGAAGTAATGCGTGCGCACTATGAGCAGTCCTAGCGCAAATAATTACTTTACGCTTAAATCGTATTTAATAACTAGGGCATCGATATAACGTTCACGCAATGATTGGTTTTGTTCATGCTTTGCTTGATGGCTTATAGCTCGATTTAATAGCTTTAGTGCTTTAAGTAATTGTGGGCGCACTGTTATGTCAACGCTTGATGCTGTGCGTTCTTCGGTTAGCTCATCGACAATCGCTCTGCCCAGTTCGATATAAACAATTTCTTCAATTAACCCATTTTGGCTGATTGTCCCGTATTTACTGCATAGATACTGTTGCCAACTGGTCTGGATCTGGTCCTCTAAATCATCACCAAAACGAGCGTCTTGGCAATACAAAGCTTGTTGTTGGCATCGCTCTAGAGTTTGAGTGTATTGCTGATAAAACAATTCGTAAGCTTGAGAAGAGCTTTGTACTTTATATTTTATTAAGTCTTGACCCCATTGTACGCCACCTCTTGGGTAGTAGTCGGTAAACTCCTCGCATTCATAGAGCCCTAAGTAAGAACTACATTTGATGTTATTTTGAATACTATAAGAGGGCTTTGGGAATATACGGCTTTCTTGCCATTCTAATAAAGTTTCTTCAGAAATCTTTAGCGCTTGGCATAGTTCTTCAGCGCGATAAAAATAAGTATTTAAGTGGCTAAGTAGGCTCATCGTTCAATAGACTGGATAAATATACAGTAATTCAATTGTGGATGATAAAATTTAATATTTCAAGTAAAAAATTGCATCGTGAATTGCTCGGATATTACGGCCATTTATGGTAAAACATAGCCCAACTGATCCAATGCCAATTAAAATCGAATGCGAACAATACAAACAATTAAACAAGCAAGCCTTATTACCGCGATAAAAACACCTTATACCATGTCTGGTGAAATTGATTTAGCAGCCTATGACCGCTTGGTTGAAGCGCAAATCAGTGCGGGCGTTGATGGCATTATCGTAGGTGGAACAACAGGTGAAGGCCAGTTAATGAACTGGGAAGAGCACCTAATGCTCATCGCACATAGCGTCAATAAGTTTTCGAAAGACTTAGTTATTGTTGGCAATACAGGTAGTAATAATACGCGCGAGGCTATAAAAGCAACGGAATATGGCTTTGCTTCAGGCATGGATGCAGCGTTACAAATTAACCCGTATTATGGCCGTACATCACTGGCGGGTGTTAAAATTCATTTTGAGCGGTTGCTAGATCTTGGCCCTGCATTTGTTTATAACGTGCCAGGTAGAACGGGGCAAGACTTGACCCCTGACATCATAGAGCCACTAGCAAAGCACGTTAATTTTATCGGTGTAAAGGAGTGTGGTGGCAATGAACGCATTGCACACTATGAGTCAAAAGGCATCGCGTGTTGGTCTGGTAACGACGATGAAGCGCATGACGGCCGCCATTTACATCAATCGCACGGAGTAATTTCAGTAACTTCAAATCTGATCCCTAAACTATTTCGCACATTAATGGACGCAAAAAATCCGACGTTAAATGATCAATTAACCCCCCTTATGAACTGGCTGTTTTGTGAGCCGAATCCAATTGCAATCAACAGCGCATTAATTATGACGGGAGCAGTTAAACCTGTATCACGTCTACCTTATGTTACTCTGAGTAAAGCGCAGCAGTTGCAAGGGGTTGAACTTATAAATGCCCTTAATGAAGCCGATGTCGTCGGTGGAAAGGCAAATATCATTGATGAAACGCTATTAAAGCTTTGTTAGGTTGTAACAAATAACGTATAATCTGCGGCCCTTAAGTATTGGTCGCAGGTTTTTTCATGAATTTCAAATCTTTTAGTTTTTCTCCTTTGTTGCTTAAAGCACTCGACGAAATAAACTTTTCTACCCTAACCCCAATACAACAAGCTGCTATTCCCGTCGTGCGCAAAGGGCATGATGTTTTAGCTACGGCTCAAACAGGCACGGGTAAAACAGCAGCGTTTGCATTACCTGTTATTCAAAAACTGCTAGATGCAGATAATGGGTCGCAATCCAAATCACCACGCGCATTAATTTTAGCGCCTACGCGTGAATTAGCGGAGCAGATAGGCCGTAACTGTGAGGAATTTGCACAGTATACAGAGCTAAAAACCGTATCGCTGTTTGGTGGAGTAAATACAACCGGGCAAGCTGACAAGCTGGCTGCAGGAGCCGATATTGTTGTTGCGACACCCGGCAGATTGCTTGACCATATTCGTCTAGGCAACATTAGTTTGGCAAATGTTCAGCACTTGGTATTAGATGAAGCTGATCGTATGTTAGATATGGGATTCATCACTGATATTCAACAAGTGATCGAGCTAACGCATACTGATAAACAGATTTTATTGTTTTCGGCCACTTTTCCACCAGCTATGAAGCAATTTGCTGGTTCAGTGCTAAGACATCCTAAATATGTACAAGTAACCCCTGAGAACACCACAGCAGAAACGGTTCGTCATGTTGTATATCCTGTTGAACAATCTCGTAAGCAAGAATTACTTTCAGAATTGATAGGCAAGAAAAACTGGCAGCAAGTGCTTGTGTTTGTAAACATGAAGGACGTTGCGGATGAATTAGTAAACGAATTGATGCTTGATGGGATCCCTGCAATAGTCTGTCATGGCGATAAAACACAAGGTGCTCGTCGACGTGCATTACGTGAGTTTAAAGAAGGCAAGGTGCGAGTGTTAGTTGCGACAGAGGTTGCTGCTCGAGGTATTGATATTGAGGGCTTACCACGTGTTGTTAACTATGACTTGCCGTATTTGGCTGAAGATTATGTTCACCGTATTGGTCGAACAGGGCGAGCGGGTAACGAAGGGCAAGCGATCTCATTTGTGGCACGTGAAGAAGAGCAAGTTTTGGTGCATATTGAAGAGCTGATTGAGCAGCAGATCAAGCGTTATTACTTGCCAGGATATGAAGTAAGTAGTCGTGATAACTTAATTAAAAAGTTAAGTAAAAAGCAATCACATCAACGTCGTCAACCTCGTAGTAACCGCCCTAGTAATCAGGCAAGTGGTGAAGCGCGTGCTAAAAACCGCTCACGTATTGCCAATGTCCGCAAGCAAGTAAAAGGGACAAAGTTAGGACTTGATAAGTAATAAGGCCTTTTGAAGATTCTGAAAATAGCGGCTCAATTGCCGCTATTTTTTATTTTATAAAGCGTGTTAATTGATTACGCTGTTGGTGCGGGGTAAAGTTTTAGCGCGATAGCAGCAAGGATGAGTTAATAGGAATAAACTCGTCGCATGATTCAATCAATAAATTAGCGGTTAGTTTTGTCGCCCCATATACGGTGCTTTTTACGTTATAGTGGTCGCGCAAATGTGCCAGTAAAATAGCAAAGTCACCATCACCTGATAGTAATATAATCTCATCGACCGTTTTGGCTGCCTCCATCATGTCAATGGTAATGCCTACGTCCCAATCCCCTTTTTTTGAACCGTCTTGACGTTGTATATAGGGTTTAAGCTTCACATCAAAGCCTATCGCGCGCAAGATATTTTGAAACTGAGTTTGTTTGTCGTCACCGCGATATGTTGCGTAAGCGTAGGCATGCTCTATTTGGCCATACTCTTTTGCTTGTGCCCAAAATGCATTGTAATCAAAATTACCGCCCAAGGACTGTTTACAGGTGTAATAGATATTTTGTACATCAACAAAAATAGCAATTTTTTTCATGATTGAGCTTTCTATGTGACTGTTTTCTTATATATTCAGCTACTGTAACAGATGTTATTGCTCATGTAAGAGGAATATACGGCTTTTACATTAAGAGGCGGTAATATAATGAGAGGTGGCAGAGCTTTAAGTGGTAGAGCTGCTATGACTAAGATATTTTATTTGATGCTTAGTCGGAGCAACATTCTGTGATTTGCTATATTGATGCGAGTAAAGCGGCCCGAAGCCGCTTTACTTTTAGTACAGTGAATGTTCAATTAGACTTTAAATTCACTCACTAAGTGATTTAATTGGTGTGACATCTCACTTAAGTTGTGGCTCGATGCTTTTGTATGTTCTGCACCAGTCTCTGTTTGGCTTGCTACTTGGGCAATGCCACTCATGCTGTTAGCAATATCGATGGTATTTTGAGTTTGCACTTGGGCTGAGTTGGCAATTTCAATATTAATTGCGCTAAGAGATTTCACTGCGGTATCTATTTTCTTCAGTGTGTCATTACACAGAGTCCCTGTTTCTAAACCTTGCTCTGTAGCGCGTTTGCAAGTAAGCATTTCAGAGACAGTTGCAGAGACTCCTTGATGCAGTTTAGCGATGATATTTTGAATATCATCGGTAGATTGCTGTGTGCGCATAGCAAGTGTTCTCACTTCGTCAGCAACAACAGCAAAGCCTCTACCTTGCTCACCGGCTCTAGCAGCTTCTATCGCGGCGTTTAACGCCAGTAAATTAGTTTGCTCAGCGACTTTATTTATCACATCTAGCACAGCGCCAATCTCAGTAGATGATTGTTGCAGATCGGCCACCGCTTTTTCAGCTTGCGATACACTGGCGGCGACTTTTTCAATCGCTGCCATATTTGATTGTAAATGTTCGATACCTTGATCGGTTAATTTAGATGAGTTTTGTGCAGTTTCTAGTGCGTATTGCGTCTGTGAATACACAGACTCTGATGATTCACTCAATGCGGAAATTTTATTTTGCACTGACTCTGTATCATTATTCTGTTGTTTTATTCCTGTTTGGATTTGGTTGGTTACACAGGCTAATTCTTCAGCTTGAGACGCGAGTGAATGGGTATTGCCATTAATATTGTTTAGTACATCTCTAAAGTGCTGATTCATGTTATTGAACGTTTTGGCCATGACCGTTAGCTCGTCGTTGCCATGGTTTTTCAACTGAATAGTTAGGTCTTTGTTTTGTGTGATTTGACCCATAGTACGCGTTAATTTGGCCAATGGCTTAGTAATATTTCTAGCAATAATATGAGATAACAAGATCAATAAACTGATATAAAGTAATGTCTCAATCATAATTCGAATGAGAATATCCTGATAAGCCTGCTGTACATCAGTTAAATAGATACCGGTACCTATGGCCCAATTCCAGTGGTTTAAACGATAAATATACGATGTTTTATTTTCCTGCTCAACTGAACCTGGCTTAGGCCACAGATATTCTACAAACCCTTCGCCATCACGTTTAGCGGTAGTAACAAAGTCTCTAAATGCCGAAGAAATAAAGTCTTTTGAATGTAATGTCATTGACTGACCATTCAATTTTGGTTTGATCGGATGGCTTACCATATTGCCATTTAGGTCAAACATAAAAAAGTAACCGGATTGGTCATAGCGCGTTGCATTTATTAATTTTTTTGCTTGTTTTTGCTGTTGTTCTTTGGTGAGGGTGTGATCCTGCTTAATCGCGTTTAACTGAGAGTTTAAAGCTCCAATAAGATTTTGAGCTTGAACTTTTCTTTCAGCGACCATTGTGGCCTCTAACTTATTAGCAGATGTCAGCTGGATGCCGATAATGATGATGCTAGCTAATACAATACTCAGTCTAAGCTTATTCGCGACGCTCAGTAGCCCTAAAAGGTGATTCACTTTTAACATAGTTACCTACAACAAGATTTTCTTTAATAATACGCAATAGACAGCGCTGTCAAATTTTGCGGGAAGTGTACGCATTAATGTGTACAAAGAAAGAGTAAACTTCTTATGTCTTAAGGCTCTACAGGGTGTGGCGACACTATGTCATTGATAATCAATCTCATTATGGGTTTTGCTGCAATGTAAAAAAATGTAAATAGTAAGGGGGTTGAGCCTATTGAAATAATAGCGTTTAATTATAAAGTATGGGTTTATGTTGAGAGGTAATTGCGATATTTTATCGGTACTGTAATGGCTTCTAATGCATAAATATGTATTTCTTACTGTTTTTATTGATAATTAGTTGGAGTGTTTCACTATTTTCATTAGATACTGATTTAATAGCGAATTATCATATAATTTCTCATGTAGTTCTTTTTTATTACCATTTGCTGCTTTAAGTCTGAAGTGTAAAAATGAGCCTTGTTTTTGCAAAAACAAGGCTCATTTGAAAGCCTATACATTTCACTGATTTAATATTGACCTGATTTTATGACGGTTTTTGCCTCATTATTAACGCGACTAACCCGATTGTAATAATTAAAGCGAAACCCGATAAAATAAATGGGTCTATTGCTAGGTTCGCGTTAAATGAGAATTCACCCGCAGAAATTTTCTTCCAGCCCATAAAGTGCTGATTAGACGCTACGATAGCCCCAAATAATCCAATGATGAGTGCCATATATTTGGCGCTCCAATGGCTAGCGAAAGGCAGTAGAAGGATTATGCCTAAAATGCCGATAACTGAGCGTTGAACTCGACAGTATGGGCATACATAAACAGCACCCATTAATTCAACTGCCCAAGCTGTAATAGAGATAAATATTGCCACACATGCAATTAAACGCGTGTTATTTGAATATGTGTTTAAATCAAAAATTGCCATGTTTTCCTTTCTTCAACAAGCATAATATTAGCTATATAACCATATGGTATAACATATTCTTTTTTACTGCAAAGGTTATGTTATCACGTTTGCTTATGAGTCATTTTAGATCTTTTTTAATTGTCGAAATGTTAGCTTTAGCGTTTGACCTAAACTTAGAGGTAAAAGGGTCGACTAATTTTCGTGATGCGTATGAGTAAGGTGAAATTGCTTATCCTGTTGTGTATGTTTATCTAACATCATCAGATGCTACGTTAGTGCATCTAACGACCAGCTTTGCATTTCGACTAAACGGCTTTTGGTTCGCTCAAACTCAAATGCCAGTTGCTTACCTACATAAAGAGAGTGGAGTTCGACTTCGCAGTGTAGAATGATCAAACAGCCTTGATCATAGTACTCATCGACTAACGCAATGAGTCGCCGCGCTTCATCATCTAGTTGATGCGCTGTTGTATGGCTTTGAGCTCGTTTGTAACCATCTTCTATACCTTGTACCGTGATTGTATCGACTGCTTCCATGCCCATTTGGGGGGCGTTTTTTATCAATAAAACAGGAAAGCGTTTTGCTAACACGATGTAGTCTGTAGTGGCACGCGGAGCAGAACATATCGCTGTAAAATCGAAAGCAATAACATTATCGTTAAATCCTAATGTGGCGATCTCTCGATTGCATATCGTTATGTTTTGAGAAGATGTATTAGTGGGTAAATGTGAGCCCAACAGTTCATGTAACTTTGCGTTAAATGGCGTTTCGTCACCAGTAAACAGGTATTTGGGATTAAACCCATGATTAAATCTATGATCAACGTGACCATGAACGCTGATAACCTGGCAGTGCTCATTAATGAGTGAAATGGTTGGTAAAAAACGGTCTCTTTGTAGCCCGTTTCGGTAGAGAGTATCGGGTTCACAATTAGAATTCGCAACAAGCACTACGCCAAATTCAAATAAGTTATCAAATAAGCGTGCCATGATCATGGCATCACCAATGTCAGAAACAAAAAACTCGTCGAAACACAAAACTTTCGTTTTAATTGCCCAGCTTTTAGCAATTTCACGTAAAGGGTCTTGCGTACCTTGTATTGTATTCAAAGCCTGATGTACTGCCGCCATAAAATGGTGAAAATGAAGGCGTTGTTTTGGCGTATTGCGCAAGGTACTGAAAAATAAATCCATCAACATACTCTTACCGCGTCCTACTGGTCCGTATAAGTAAGCACCTTTAGTTGTGTGTCCGTTGGACAGGGTGTGTTGTAAATTGGCTAAGTAATCGAGCGCCATTTGCTGCGCTGGATCATATTTAAGTTTTCCAGTTTGAATAAGGTGTTGATATTGTTGTCGCATTTTTCTTATGGAGTAAATCATTTAACGACATTAGAGCATATTAAATGACGTTAACCTAGCTAAACGAATTAAGTTGGCATCCACAGTAAGCGGGGATGGTAAAGCTGAAGTACCTATGCGTGTAATGGTGATTGTACTTTTACCTATCAGCGAAATAATATTGCCTCAAGTTGCTGTTTTATAGTTAAAGTTTTCGCAAGATTGTAGGTGTGCAACGGGCTAGGTTAGTAATACAGAGCGCATTTTTAATGCGCGCTAGACTTTACATTATATTGAATACAATGAGAGGCGTGTGGAAACTGTCATGACTTGTTATGAGTAAATGATCTTAGAATACATTAGATGACGCTAATACTGTAGGTTAGAGGGAAGGGACATAAGTACTCGCACAGTGACCCTGTCAGGTGCATGTGTTTTAAGCTCATACACCGTTGTTACAGCTTTCAAAGAAAGGGTTTATATATAAGAGAGCTGGCTTCAACTCCCTAGGATATATCTCAAGTTATTTATAAATCGTGAGGTCTGTTTCTTCGAATTCACAGACACTTGCAATTGCAGGGTGTTTAGCAAGGTTCTTTAAATAACGGTTTAAGTTTGTGAAGCTAAGCGGCGGCTTAGCTATTTCGTCAGCCCAAATACAAAGCATAAACATATAGCAATCACATACAGTAAATTGATCATTAACTAGGTAGCTATTGTTACCCAGTTTTTGATCTAAGATTGCTAGCGCGTCGCTTATTCTGGATTGTTGTGTTTTGATGATGTCGTCATACATAATTGCATTTTGTGTGTGTCGCTCGGGATAAAAATACACCATTAATTCATTTTGTAGTGTACTTGTTAAGTACATCAACCATTGGTAAAACTCAGCTTTAGCTTGGGGGGCATCTGGGATTAGATTTTTTTCTGAGTGCTTCTCGCATAGGTACAAACATATTGCAGCACTTTCGCACAGAACAAAGTCATCATCGACTAAGGTAGGGATCCGTCCTGTTGGGTTTAACCGTAAGTACTGAGCTGACTTTTGTGCTATTTTTTTTCTGTCAACGAGTTCAAGTTGAAATGGTACATCTAAGGCTTTCAAAACAAAGTGTGGTGCGAGACTGGCATTACGAGGATAATAAAAAAGTGTATACATAAATTACCTTTGTGATTTGTCTAAATGTTTCATACGAAACCTAAGCTCCTTTTTTGGCAATTTCTACCCAACAACTTTAGGTGAGAGACCGCCATTTAACAAATTACAGTGGCTCCTTTTTTGTTAGTTAATACAATATCCTTAGCTTGAAAACAAAAATGCCAGCGTTAGCTGGCATTTTATTACTACATTAAGGTGTGTAGTAAATTGGTGAGTTTGGCCCAACTGGGAAGCCGAAACCAAAGACCCAGATATAAAACAGTGCGACCCACCCGATAAGGAAGAACATACTGTACGGCAGCATAGTGGCAACGAGCGTACCAATGCCCATATCTTTCTTATATTTGGTTGCTACAGCGAGTATTAAGCCAAAGTAACTCATCATTGGCGTGATCAGGTTAGTCACTGAATCCCCAATTCTATAAGCTGCTTGTATTGTTTCCGGTGCATAACCAATTAGCATGAGCATCGGAACAAAGATAGGCGCCGTTACGGCCCACTGTGCTGACGATGAGCCCAGAGTTAAGTTAACCATGGCACACATAAGAATAAACAACACAAATACTTCTGGGCCAGTTAAGCTTAGCGTTTGCAATAAAGCTGCGCCATTGATTGCTAAAATTGTACCGAGGTTTGTCCATTTGAAAAATGCTACAAATTGCGCTGCAAAGAACACTAATACAATATACATACCCATAGAGCTCATTGACTTACTCATTGCGTCAATAACATCTCGGTCATTTTTCATCGTTCCAACGACACGGCCATACACAAAACCGGGTATTGCAAAGGTAACAAAGATAAAGACTACGATGCCTTTTAGAAAGGGAGACCCTGCTACAGCGCCCGTTTCTGGGTGACGTAAAATGCCATTCTCAGGTACGATGGTCAGCGCAAGCAATGCAGAAACGACTAACAAAGACACTCCAGCCCATTTTAATCCTGAGCGCTCTTTGTCAGATAGGTGCTGAATGTTGTTATCATTTAAATCTATACTTGCTTCGTCTGGATTGTATTTACCTAAGCGCGGTTCAACAATTTTTTCAGTGACTAGCGTACCAACAATTGCAATCAAGAAAACTGAAATCATCATGAAGTACCAGTTTGCTTCTGGACCAACTTGATAGTTCGGGTCGATCATTTGCGCTGCTGGGGTTGTGATCCCTGCTAGAAGTGGGTCAATGGTACCGAGCAATAAGTTTGCACTATATCCGCCTGATACGCCGGCGAATGCAGCCGCTAAACCTGCAAGAGGGTGTCTACCTAAACTGTGGAAAATCATGGCTGCTAGCGGAATAAGTACGACATAACCAAGTTCTGAGGCCGTGTTTGATAAAATAGCAGCAAATACCACCATAAATGTAACAAGACGCTTTGAAGCACCCATTACCATACCGCGCATCGCAGCTGATAACATACCTGAATGTTCGGCAACACTGACACCTAACAAGGCAACCAATACAGTTCCTAATGGCGCAAAACCGGTGAAATTAGTGACTAAGCCGGTGACGATTTTTTGTAAACCTTCCGCACTTAACAAACTGACTACTTCAATAACACCATCCGGATCGCGCCCAGCAGAGCCGACAGGACGAGGGTCTATAGCGCTAAGGCCAAACCAATCGGCAATGCCACTAAAAACAACGATTGCTACACAAAACATAGCGAATAATGTGATTGGGTGGGGAAGCATATTACCCAAAAATTCAACGGTAGCTAAAAAGCGGTTAAACCACCCCTTAGATTGTTGAGAGCTGTCATCCCCTTGAGCTGGTGTCTTTACTGCATTTGACATAGCTTTTGTTCTCAAGTCTAAAAATTGGCGATAAGGTATCACTTTTTAAGTCATTGGTCATTTAGATACGGTGATTTATGTCATTAATGCGTTAAAAATAAAATCTTGCTTAATTCAACAGCAGTTGGTGAAAAACATCGCAGGTGCAGGTATTTGCTAGTGATGTGAGGCCATTGATTGTTATCCCACAGTGATAGCCTTGGTCGTTATTAGGTTAATATTGTTATGTTAGGTATAGTTATTATCTAATATGCCTCTAAACAAAAGAGGGTAGCGGCGAATACGGTTGCCTATGTAATCGTTAGCAAGAATTTGTTGTGTGATCCTGTCTATGTCATTGTCGATGATAAGCACTAATTCTATACGTTCAATTGCTGTTAAAAATCCGCGTTTTAAATGAATTTGGGTTTTATAATGGTCGCAATTATCTTGAATAATTTTTACCTTGTGAGGCGCACGTTGCAGTTCTGCGAGTACTTCACTGATAAAAGGACTTACAGTGACGGTATCAGCCTTTGAACTTCGGGTTCTCGTTTGATGTCTTGGTTTATACATAAGACCTATATTTCTTTATTGCGTTGCCAGTTTATGGATCTGTTCGACTTTACTTAGGAAGTCATGTTTTTGTTTGTCGTGTTCATAATCCAGATGATACGTATTATGAAACCCGTATCGCATCATGACACCACTGCCTGTTAAGTAAACGGTATAACCATCAAAGTCAGAGAATGCTGTTAGGCCTTGATAATGTTTGCCGTCGTTGGTTTGTTCACCATGTTTCTGTATGAATTCGAACACGCTTAAAATAGTCTTACTGTTAATATCGTTTTTCATGATTCTCTCCTTAGTTAGTTATACGTAGATAAAGTGCGATATGATCTAAGATAATTCAAGTATGTTAAATATTATTACGATGAAAATACAGTTTTTAGGCACTTCATCCGGATCTCCAAGCCAATCAAGGAACGTATCTGGGACCGCCCTTAGCTTTGAAAAGACCAAAGAATGGTTGCTGGTGGATTGTGGTGAAGCCACTCAACACCAGATTTTAAAAAGTGATCATACGGCTTACCATTTGGGGATTATTTGCATCACACACATACATGGCGACCATTGTTACGGGTTGCCTGGGTTATTGGCGTCGATGTCTATGTCGGGGCGGCGAGAGCCTGTTAATTTGATAGCCCCTAAAAAGGTGATTGAGTTTGTTCATAGTACGATGTCGTTGACGGATTTAAGCTTGAATTTTAATTTGTATTGCCACGCGATTGAGAATGTTGATCAAAAATTGCACATGGCCCACTGTGACATTGATATTATAGAGTTACAACATAGGGTTGCGAGTTATGCTTTTAAAATTACGGAGCGCTGTATCCCAAAAAAGCTACATATAGACAAGTTACGAGCGCAAGGCGTCGAATCTGGGCCGCATTATAATCAGCTGCAAAAAGGTAGAGATGTGAATTATAAAGGTCAGCGCTTACTCGCTGAGCACTTTACCTATGACAGCTGGCAAGCAAGAACGGTGATCGTCTGTGGCGATAACGAACGACCAGAGCTGTTAAAACCTTATATTGCTGACGTAGGTGTATTGATACATGAAGCGACCTTTACTGAGTCAGATCTACTCAAGGTAGGAGCACACACTGGGCACTCTGATGCCAAAAGAGTGGCGCAATTTGCCCAACAAAATCAGGTGCCGCAATTGATACTATTTCATTTTAGTGTGCGTTATCACGGTGAAGGTAAATTGAAGGAGTTAAAACAGGAGGCCACTCACTGGTACAGTGGCCAACTATTGTTAGCTGAGGACTTTAGTTCACACGTGGTTATTAAGCACGTGTGCGAGCAGTGATTGGTCTGCCTCCATTTGTTTAGCGTAGTGTTTAGCGGTTACAATTAATGTGTCGATGTGGCTCGGTAATATCTCAACAACTTTCTGTTGGAAAATGGTTGAGCGCCGGTCGCCTCGCATATGTGCTAATGCAAGTGTAAATCCGCAGCTATGAGCAAACTGTTCAAAGCCATTTTTATGTACGGCACGCTTTCCTAAACAGAAATCTTCTGGATCAAGGCCTACTCTTGCATGATGACGAGAGCGAATAAGCCAGTGTGATTTTTGCCAGAGCGCATCGTCTAATACCAAATCAGGCCGACGTTGCATTTTTCTTTGACAGTTTACAGTAAGATGCGCTGGGTTGAGCTGATTGACAGAGCTTAGAGTTGAGAATTCTTTGAGCGGTGCTGCAGCGCGTTGTTGCTTTACTTCGACTATGTGGCATAAATTGAGGGCGAGTGTTTGTGCGTCAGTGACCTTTGGGCCGACAAGCAAATAATAGCGACGCATGTTGTTAGAACCGGTACCTGCATTGAGCCTCTCTACACAATCTAATATCGTATCGTCAACATAGGGAGAGAACTGTGCGATCAGATCGGTTTTTTGTTCTTCATTAAGTACTTCAAACCTTTGCGGATTTACTTTAAATCTAATCGGGCTGCTACTTAACTCTAATTCTTTAGCGAGTGTGCTACTGGTTAGGAAAGCGGCACCTCCAGCCATACGTTGTAGTCCTTTTTGCCACCGTTTATGAAGAATATGTTCTTTATCGAACTCGGTGAGTGCAGATTGATTATTAAGCTCTCCTTTGACGGATAAATCGCACGCTTGGAGGTATTGAGTTAAAAAAGCACGCGCCGCTAAATCAGTTTGCTGTACCGTGGCGAGTGGTTTTTGTCTAAATTTGAGGTCGTCACTTACTTGTTGTAAATTTTTGCAGTGAACTTGGCTCAAATAAAGACTGACAGTAAATCTAAATAAGTCCCAGACCACGTTGCCGATACACGCATCATCAAAGTCATTTGGGGCAAAAATGAGGGTGTCACCATGAGAGCCTTCTTCACTAATAAAACCAAAGTTGCCCGTATGGCAGTCACCAACAATATTGGAAAGAGGCAGCGAATATAGGGCTTTAGGTATATCTATTAATTCATTGCTTAAGTCGTGATACATTAGCGCGGCACTGCCACGAAAAAACAGAAATGGGCTACTGGCCATTTTTTTATGTTTGGCTAACCCTTGTTCAAGAGAAACCCCATCTGTGGACTGTAATACACTTCGAATTATGTTTTTTCTGATCATGATATATCCTTTAACTGACAGTGTCAGTGAGTCAGTTTTAGCATAGAAATACGCACTTCTTTATACGGTTTTATTGACATAGAGTGGGTAAAGAGTGCTCTATCGTGACAGCGGTTTATACTTTAATTACCACCAACCCTATTACTCACTTTCAAAAGTCGTGTTCATTCTAGCGAAATAAATGCGTCATTAGCGATGAAACAGGTCGCGCTAGTAGAGTGACGAGCATATCGCAGCTTTTATGAGCCGACACGCTTTATTTTATCTTAAAATTTACATAGGTATAAATTGCAAACATTGGCTTTACGCTACATACCTAATATGACAGTAATACTACGTGTTTAATTCGAATTAACACATCGTTTGTTTCATGATAGTTGGACCAGCTCTGTATATGCGCGCTCTTACAGGGTCATAGTTTGTTATTTAATAAAAAGCTCAATCACGAGAAGGAACACTGCTGAGATATTGCGGTAAATTGTATGGGTAAGGCTGTGATGATACGGCCTATTTAAGAGCAAAATTTAAGTGTGCTCTTAAATAGGCTAAATTAATAACGCAGAATAGTAACTTAACGTGCGTTGGTACTTTCAAATATTTTGTCAGCGGATGCGGCTACAAACCCTGTATATAGCTCACCGTCTGGTTTGGCGTAACGCAGTGCAAATTCATAAAAACAACTTGGGATTTTGAATTCTCCGTCGCTGAAAAGCACCGAATGGTGATCAGCCAGTGTAGACGACTGTTCTAAGAGTACTTCAGGAGAACCTTTCACCTCCCCCCCAGCACTGTTCAATTCAAAGCCTGCATCTTTTAAATTTTGATTAACGTCTGTAATTGTAGTGAAATTGCTTAAATAATTAATACTGACAGTAAAGTGGTTCGCTCTGTAGCCCCAGGCTGCCATCCATGCTGCATACTCGCTCTCAGCCAGTAATGCTTGATACGTATCGTGGCTTACTTGCCAATGTGTGCCTGAATATAAAAAGTTATCAGCAGTGATCGCTGCTTCGTCAATTTCATCAACCATTGTATTAATGACTGACTGTAATGCTTGTGAGCATTTTTCTACCAATAACTCAGAGATGAAAACCTTTGGTTTAGTTGGATCTGTGTGTTCATAGTGCTTTGCATAGAGCTTTTTAGCTTTAAAGTGGTATTCGCCACATTCTTTATATCCCACGGCTAAAAAATGGGCTGCTAGCTTTTCTAACCCTATTTTCTCGTGATTAAAAGTTCGTAAAGCGATGTGGTCATTAATGACATCATTTTGTTGGGTTGAACCTAAAAGCTCGTGAACTTTTACCGCTGACGGTGTCACTTCTAAATAGTTGTCCCAAAGTGCTTGGAATAGGTTATCGACAGTGTTGTGCATAATGGAGTCCTATAATTTGCGGGATATACCGCGTTAAACTTGGTGTGGTCTTAAGCGCGACGCAACAAGGTTATAATCTAAATATTCGAACGGTATCGCCGTTACTTACGTTAAGCGCTGCAGCGACATCTTTGCTAATATCAATAACATTTTCATGTGAGTGATAGCAGACCTGATCTGTAAATGTGGCTCTATAATTTTGCAGTTGTTGATTTGAAATTGCAAAGCTCTGAGTCTTCTCTACTTGGCAAATATTGACCGTCGCAACATGAGAGGCTTGAACGGTTTGTATATTCGTGAGTTTTGCTTCAACTGTCGGGCCTGCATCAAATAAATCAACATAACCACGATGTTCAAACCCTTCTTTTTCAAGCAGGCGTAAAGCGGGTTTGGTTTTTTCGTGTACTTGGCCTATGACGTCCTGTGCTTTTTTACTAAGTAAATTTGCGTAAATGGGATATTTGGGCATTAGCTCACTAATAAACACCTTGTCACCCAAACCAACTAGGTGATCTGCTTGAGGAAACTCAATACTAAAAAAGTGCTCTTGTAGCCATTGCCAAAAAGGAGAGTGGCCTTGTTCATCACTTACCCCACGCATTTCTGCGATAACAGTATCGCTGAAGCGGGCGCTATGATCTGCCATAAAGGTAAATCGAGAACGACTCAGGAATCGTCCTGCTAGGCCTTTTCTATAAGGCTCACGTAAAAATAAAGTACATATCTCGCTAGATCCTGTGTAGTCATTACACATAGAGAGAATGTCTACAGTATTGTAAACTTTTAATGTCGGAGAATGATGGACTGTTTTACCCAAGTGATAATGATATAACGGCACCGTCATACCAACCGCAGCTTCAATAGCGGTAGTGCCCATGATGTCACCTGTAGCACTATCTTCTAAAACAAAGAGGTATCCTTCGTCTTGTGGTGAACTGAGTGATTTGGCAAAGCTGTGCTCTGAACGCTGGATCTTTTCGCGTAAGATATCATCATTAACCGGTAGTGACGTAAAGCCATGGCCTGATTCTGCGGCAATCTGACGCAATGCGTTAAAATCAGAGTCTTTTATTGGTCTAAGTATATGCATAATGCAACCTAAAGGGCGCCACAGCGCCCTTAATAGCGTTAACCGTTAACAACGTCAGCAACAGCAAGTTCAAATCGAGCTAGGCCTGCTTTAATATCTTCATCAGAGATCACCAGAGATGGCGTAAAACGCACGACATTTGTCCCTGCAACAAGTGCCATTAAACCATTTTTAGTACTTGCCACGAGAAAGTCACGCGCACGTCCTGTGTAATCATCATTCAGTACAGCACCAAGCAATAAACCTTTTCCACGGACTTCACTGAAAACGTTAAACTTGTCATTAATTGCCTGAAGGCCATCACGGAAAAGTTGTTCTTTACGCTTCACGTTATCAAGTACTTCTGGTGTATTAACTGTATCAAAGGCAGCTTCAGCGACAGCGCATGCCAGTGGATTACCACCATATGTTGAACCATGCGTACCAATCTTTAAATGTTGTGCAATGTCTGTTGTTGTGATCATCGCGCCAATTGGAAAGCCGCCCCCTAGTGCCTTAGCGGTAGTGAGAATATCAGGTGTCACGCCAAGGCCCTGATAAGCGTATAGGTCACCAGTACGGCCAACACCTGTTTGTACTTCATCAAAAATAAGTAATGCATGGTGTTTATCACACAAGGCTCTAACGGTTTTAATAAACTCAAGATCAGGAGAGATGATCCCACCTTCACCTTGCAATGGTTCCATCATAACGGCACAAGTATTATCAGATATAAGTGCTTCAAAAGCAGCTAGGTCATTGTAGTCACAATGCGCTATGTCGGCAGGCTTTGGGCCAAACCCATCTGAATATGCGGCTTGTCCGCCTACCGTGACGGTGAAGAAAGTGCGACCATGAAAGCCTTTATTGAAGGCGATGATTTGTGTCTTGTCTTCTGAGTGCTTGTCTAATGCAAAACGACGAGCAAGTTTTAATGCCGCTTCATTAGCTTCAGCACCGGAGTTGGCAAAGTAAACTTTGTCAGCAAAGGTGGCGTCGGTCATTTTTTTTGCTAGGCGCAATGCAGGTTCATTGGTCATGACATTTGATAGGTGCCAAATTTTTTCACCTTGTTCTTTTAGTGCATTGACAAGTGCAGGGTGACAATGGCCTAAACAATTTACGGCGATCCCGCCTGCGAAGTCGATGTACTCGTCACCTTTTTGGTCCCAAACACGAGACCCTTTACCTTTTACAGGGATGACTTCTGATGGATTGTAATTTGGGACCATAACGTGATCGAATAATTCACGGTTAGTTTGCATGACGACTTCCTCTATTTTTCTTTAACTTTAGCTTGCCGGTGATCATAATAAATAGCTTAAAAACAATGTGTTCAATAAATGTTCTGAATATATTGGTTGTTACAGCGTTGTTGGCAAACATACAAATTGCTCTTTCAATTTATGCATTATCACTTGGGTTTAAGTAAATTTGCAGTGCAATTTTTCACAAAATGATTAAAATAAAAGTCAAATTGATGATGGTTTTAATCAAAATGATAAATAAGCACGATGAAAAGCTAATTGCATTGTTACGAACTAATGCAAGATCGAGTATTTCTGACTTGGCGAGGGGGTTAGATGTTTCTCGTTCGACAGTACAAAGCAGACTGCTTAAGCTAGAGCAATCTGGTGTGATCACGGGCTACCGTGTTGAGTTTGGTTCAGCTTACATAGAAGGGTTAGTGTCTGCTCATGTATCAATTAAAGTCAGGCAAAAGCTAACGACGCAAACCACGATAGCATTAAAGCATATTGATCAGATCAGTGCACTGTATGCGATTAGCGGTGAGTACGACATGATTGCAATAGTTGAAGCACAAAGCCTAGAGCAGCTTAATCATATTCTTGATGACATAGGCAATTTAGATGGAGTAGAACGAACAAATTCAGCTGTTATTTTGGAAACCAAATTTAAACGCTAGTACGTTGATTACTGCTTCCCTTCTGGTAGCCATATGCTCGTTCCTGTCGACGCTACGTGATTGACGTTGCCTTTGAGCACTTTAGTTCCAACATTGTGTGAGGTTTCAGGGCGACTAACAAGGTAACCTTGAACACAACGAATGCCCATGCTTTTTACAAGCTCAAATTGTTCCGCTTGCTCAACGCCTTCAGCGACAATTTTTAGCCCTAATTGAGTACCAAGTTCACTAATTGAATTGAGGATTTTATGGTATTTGGCATTTTGACTGGCTTGGGTAATAAAGAGCTTATCTATTTTAATCACGTCAATAGGTAAATCAGCAAGCGTACTAAGTGAGCTAAACCCTGTGCCAAAGTCATCAATCGCGATGGTTACACCAGCACGACGACAGGCTTCTAGTTCTTCGATGATTTGATCACTTGCTGTGATAAGTGTTGACTCCGTAATTTCTAGCATAAGCGAACTAGCAGGCAAACCCGTTTTCTCTAACGTGTCTGTGACCCACTGGGCAACAGGCCTGTGCTTTAATTGTATTCCAGATACGTTTACTGAGATTTTAACTCTTTTCATTCCTGCATTGTGCCATGCAGACATTTGTCGACAAGACTCTAGCAAAATCCAATCTCCAAGTTCTAAAATCAAATTAGATTCTTCTGCAATAGGGATGAATTCAGCGGGGGGGATTAGCCCTTCGATTGGGTGATGCCAGCGGATGAGTGCTTCAAAATAGTCAATGGCACAATCTTCCACATGAACAATTGGCTGAAAGGATAAATGAAAGTTTTGTGAGGCTATTGCTAACCTAAGCTCTTCGAGTAAATAATGATATCGCCTAATTTTGCTGCCCATTTCAGGCGAGTAGACCTTGAAGATACCACGACCATCTGTTTTTGCACGATACATTGCCACATCTGCCATTTGTAACAGTGCGTGAGGGTGGGACGCGCTTTCTGGATAAATGGCTATGCCAATACTTGCACCAATTTTTACAATTTTGTTGCCGAGTATAAAGTCTCTTTCAATTTCATTGAGAATTGATTGTGCGACTTGAGTACAAAAACTAGCGTTATCAATTTTAGGAATGAATATTGAAAATTCGTCCCCGCCCAATCGAGATAAGTTTTGTTCGAGACCATGAATAGGGTGTATATCTTGAATCTCGAATTGCTTAACAATACTACTCAATCGATTAGCGACTTGAATTAAAATTTCATCACCAAAGCTATGACCAAAAGAGTCATTAACCTGTTTGAAACCATCCAAATCAATGAACAGCAAACCACAGTGCTGATTTTTCTTTTCTGCTTGTGTTAACTGAATATCTAAATGCTCTAAATAAGCATGGCGATCGATCAGCTGTGTTAATTTATCTTGATAAATATGACTGTCTGTTTGTAGTTTAATCTTATTTACATTATCTGTAATCGCATGCACAGCATGACTTATTTGCGCTAATGGGCCACCGTGGTGCAGCGTTTGTGTTTTGATGTCGAGTAAGCTGAGGAGATTGTCTATGTCTTGATGGACCGCATGCAACGCCTTACTATTTTTATGTTTCTTTTTTTCTACTCTAAATACGAACACCATCGCCAGTAATAATGTCGTTAATGTAATTAATGCGGTAGGTGATAAGAATGTGGTCGCGATCAGATCAGAGTTTTTAGCTAGGACTAAATTGTCCCCATGCTTGTGCAAAAGTACATAAGTTTTATTTTGATGTTGAAAAAACCTTTGTCCAAATATAAAAGATTGATACCAAGGTGTTGCAATTTTTTCACTTGCACCTGTATTTATTTCGATAACTGAAATATTGTTGAACCCATGATGAGCATCAACACAAGTTTTTGAGAAAAGTATGTTTACAACATAGCCAAATAATAACGTGCTTATGGTAAAAAAGCTTAATATTTTTAATGTTTTGCTCATAGCTGGCTAAATCCGGAATCTTAAATTAACGCACACTTTGAATGCACAATACATTATACATCTCTAAGCCATAAGAATTATAATCTTTTACACCCTTTTTTTCTTTATATCAATTATGTTTCTCCTCTAAGTGCATTATTGTTGGTGGAATAATCAATTCTATGATTGTAGTCAATCTTTAGATAAATTCACTTTACATGAGAAGTATTCTCACCTAATTTTTAATAACTCTCACAATTTGGTCTATGTTTTGCTACTTAAGTATGCATCACTCAAATTTAGACTAAGACGGCATGCTGTAGCACTTAATTGGTGCAAATGTCGAAATTTTGCACTGTCATAAAGCATAAATATTGTTTTGTTGTAATGTGTAATAACGCCCACCGTTTCCGATTGTTGAGCAGTTGAAGGCACGGCACAGTGGCAAGGATGTAATTACCCAAACTTATTTATTTGGAGCCTGCTATGTTAACAAAACGTTTTTTTAAAACAAAAGACGAAGCCGAAGTCACGTTCGAATTTTCTCACCCTCAAGCAAAAAAAGTTGAGTTAGTGGCGGAGTTTACTGACTGGGAACCCGTTACGATGAAATTCAACAAAAAAGAACGGGCTTTCAAGAGTAAACATCGTTTGCCAACAGACAAGCAATTTCACTTTAGGTACCTCATTGATGGGGAGCAGTGGGATAACGATCACAAAGCAGACGCCTATGTGACCAATAGCTTCGGTACGCAAAATAGTGTGGTAAATACGCAAAAAATAGCGATGTAACGGTCAATGGAAGGATTACAACAGTTACTTTATTTACATGGCGTTGGTTATGATTACGTAAAATATACCGGTGAACATGTTGTGTTTGATCACCAAACCCGAGAGCAAGCATTGCGGGCATGCGGTATAGATATACACGATGAAAGGCGAATCGAAGAAAAAATATACCAGCTGGATATTGCACAGTGGCAGTCAGTTGTTGAGCCGGTCAGCTTGGTTGATGAGCTATCTGGCTCACTCGCAATAAAAGTACCAGAACACAGTCGTATTTTTACCGGGTTATTGTCTATTCCAAGTTTAGATATCGATTATCGCTTTGATACATCCCAGTGTAAGGTGAGCGGTGAGTATCGGTATAAGGGCACTAATTATCTAGAGATCCAAGTACCGCTGCCATCTATGCCAATTGGCTACCATGACGCTGAAATTACTTTACCACTCGGCAAATTTAAGACCCAGATTTGGACAACGCCAAAGCAATGTTATCGCGCGCAATCACACAAACAAGTTGGGGTGTCTACACAGTTATACACGATAAAAAGTGCACGTAATTTAGGTATCGGTGATTTTCGTGATCTTGAAGAATTAATTGTTTGCT
This sequence comes from Pseudoalteromonas sp. MSK9-3, assembly GCF_003590335.1. Taxonomy (GTDB): domain Bacteria; phylum Pseudomonadota; class Gammaproteobacteria; order Enterobacterales; family Alteromonadaceae; genus Pseudoalteromonas. Next base: position 147,058 of record NZ_MIET01000046.1, read on the forward strand.
CAGCAAAAGCGGGGTGTGATTTTGTTTTATTGAACCCGCTGCATTTGCTATTTAATGATGAGCCTGACAGGGCTAGTCCCTATAGCCCGAATCATCGAGGATTGATCAATCCGCTCTATATTGCGGTGGATAACTGTCGGTGGGTTGAAAATAATACAGAATTCACTATCGCTTTACAGCAAGCTTTTACGGCATTAGAAGCACATAAACGCCAGCCCTACATTGATTATGCGGTGGTTAGCGAGACAAAATATGCACTATTGTCTTTATCATACCGTGTATTTCTAGCTGAAGCTAATGACACAGACAAGCTGGCTTTTAGCGATTTTAAACTGAAGAACAAAGCGTTACTCAAAGTGCTAGCTAATGATGATTTTTCACTGTTTTGCCAGTGGCTAGCTGCTGTGCAACTTGAGTCTTGCCAACGAGCTGCGAAAGACAGCAACATGGCTATTGGCCTAATAAATGACTTAGCCGTAGGGTGTGCCAAAGATGGTCTCGAATACACTCGCAATAGTGCGTTGTATGCAACCGATGCACAAGTTGGGGCACCGCCAGATCCTTGGGCTCAAAATGGCCAAGACTGGGGCTTACCCGCGTTAGATCCGATTAAGATCAGGCATGATAAATTTGAGTTTTTCAAGTCTTTAGTCAAGAGTAATCTCAATCGTGTTGGCGGCTTACGAATTGATCACGTAATGGCGCTTAGAAGACTGTGGTGGTGTTTGCAGCTTGAGAGTGGGATGAGCGGTTGTTATGTCTACTATCCGTTCGAGCATTTATTGGCAGTGCTAAAAATAGAATCAAACTTGTCAAAGAGTATTGTTATTGGCGAAGACTTAGGGGTTGTGCCCCCTGAGGTTGTGAGCGCAATGAAAGAATCATCTTTACTCGGTAATATTCTTTTCTATTTTGAAAAAGATGAACATGGGCGTTTTGTAAATAGCCAAAAACTCAGAAAAGACACGATATTAATGATTGCAAATCATGATGTGCCTCCTTTTAAAGGATGGTGGGGGGCAAATGATTTACAACTAAAACAGACGTATAACTTACTTTCCAAGACTGATTTTGAAAAAGAAAGCGCCGATAGGCATATACAGAAGCAATTGTTGATTGAGTGGTTGAATGAACATCAGCAGTTTGGTTTTGATGTACACAGTGATTCAAACGCTATCTATCAAGCGCTCTTAGCCGTATTAGCATTGTCACCAGCACATTTGCTGTGTCTTCAATTAGATGATCTCGATCAACAGATATTACCCGTAAATATTCCTGGAACAGACAAAGAGTATCCAAACTGGCGTAGGCGTTTAGATCATACTGTGCCAGAAATGTTTTCTAATCATACAGATTTTATAAAAAACTTAACTCAACTTAGGACAAGTCATGAATAGCATTTTAACACCAACAAATAAGATACATGACTATTCAGAGCAGCTTAGTGCGCTTCAATTAGGGACGTTTGGCGACCCATTTTCTTTTCTAGGGTTGCATAAAGTTGATGAAGAGATCTATGAAGTACGCGTTTATCTACCTGGTGCTTTATCTGTGTCATTGGCGAGTAAAACAAAAGGGTCGCTTTTTAAACAATATTTAAAAAGTGATTTGTTTTTACTGCAAGTGACTGAAAAAGAATTGTCAGAAGTGAAAAGGTTAGAAATCACTTACCCCGAACATACGCGTATTCAACATGATGTATATCAATTTGCGCAATGTATTTGTGAAGATACGTTGTATTTGTTTAATGAAGGAACGTTAGAGCGCGCTTATCAACATTTAGGCGCTCACTTTATTGAACATGAAGGAGTGCAAGGTGTGTGCTTTGCAGTATGGGCACCTAATGCGAAAAGCGTTTCAGTTATCGGCGAGTTTAACTGTTGGCAGCGAAGTGAACACTTTATGAGAAAGCACCCAGCGAGTGGCGTATGGGAGGTATTTATTCCTGGCCTAAAAGCACAACAAACATATAAATATTCGTTAGTAGATAACTATGGCAATGTTACCGATAAAGCAGATCCATTTGCATTTAAGATGCAGCAGGCCCCAGGTACTGCGTCCGTGTTACAGCCACTAGTATCTCGTAAAAAACCAACATCCAAACAGTTAAAAAGCCGAAGTAGACGAAATAAAATAGATGCGCCTATCTGTATTTATGAAGTGCAACTCGGTTCTTGGAAGCGTAGAGCAGATGAAGAAAATAGGTTTTTAACGTATCGCGAGTTGGCTGATGACTTAGTGCAGTACGTAAAAGGATTAGGCTTTACACATTTACAGCTGATGCCAATTAGTGAATACCCATTTGATGGCTCATGGGGCTATCAACCTGTTGGTTTATTCTCGCCAACGAGTCGATTTGGCAGCTATGAAGACTTTGTCTATTTTGTTGAAAAGTGTGAGGACGCTAATCTCGGGCTGTTAATTGATTGGGTTCCTGGGCACTTTCCTTCGGACCCGCATGGACTCCATAAATTTGACGGTACCCATTTGTTTGAACACGCAGACATGAGGCAAGGCTTTCATCCTGATTGGAATACGTATATTTATAATTATGATCGCCCAGAAGTAAAGAGCTTCTTGTTAGCAAACGCCATGTATTGGCTTAATGAATTTCAGCTAGATGGATTACGAGTTGATGCTGTTGCATCTATGCTTTATTTAGACTACAGCCGCAATGACGGAGAGTGGGTAGCCAACCAATATGGTGGAAGAGAAAATTTAGGTGCTATCGCCTGTTTACAAGACGTCAATCGACGTTGTTATGGTCAAGATAATAACATCATGATGGTAGCCGAAGAGTCGACGGCGTGGCCTGGTGTTACGCAAAGCGTAGAGCATCAAGGTTTGGGCTTTGGCTTTAAGTGGAATATGGGTTGGATGAACGACAGTTTAAGCTACATAAGTCGGGATCCGATCCATAGGCGCTATCATCATCACGAGATGACCTTTTCAATGGCATATGCGTACTCGGAAAACTATATTTTACCATTAAGTCACGATGAAGTGGTCCATGGTAAAGGTGCATTATTGAGTAAAATGCCAGGAGATGACTGGCAACAATTTGCGACACTACGTGCCTACTATGGCTTTATGTATGCCCATCCAGGTAAAAAGCTCTTATTTATGGGGAGTGAATTAGCACCTCGTTCTGAGTGGGATCACAATGAAGGGCTAGACTGGCAGTTGTTAGACTCCCCAGCGCACCTTGGTATTCAACGCACAGTAAAGCAGCTTAACGGGGTTTATCAGCGTGAAGGTGCATTATATGAATGTGATAATTCACCAGCAGGATTTCAGTGGATAGATGGCGATAATGCCGAGCAAAGTATATTTAGTTTTGCTCGCTATGGTAAGTCAAAAAAAGATTTACTGATTGTCATAAGCCACTTTACTGCACAAGTGTTTCATCAATATAGGGTTGGTGTGCCGCAAAGTGGTGTTTATGAGGTAGTTCTTAATACGGATGATAAAGAATTATATGGCTCTGGTGTTACGGCGGTAGCGGGTAAGCAGCAGTTGATAGAGTCTGCAGCAATACCATCTCATGGGTTTGAAAATAGCATTGTTTTGACTATTCCCCCATTAACAACGCTGTATTTGAAACGGATCACGGGTTAATTAACATGCTAAATTCATGTCGTGGGTGCCATACGCAATTAGGTAGTACTAAAAAAGATACCGGTGTCAATTTTGCGGTTTTTGCACCGAATGCAACTCAAGTGTATTTGTGTCTTTTTGATGCGAGTGGTCACTCTCAGATTGCAATGATCGATATGTTTTTACATGAAGGTGGGACTTGGAGTGTATTAGTTGAGCCTTTAAAAGAGGGGGCACTCTACGGGTATCGTGTTGAAGGAGATTATGACCCTCAGTCTGGTCGGCTATTTAATATCAATAAGCTATTGATGGATCCATATGGCAAAGATTTCTTTGGAGAGTTTACGTGGAGTGAGCGTCACTTTTGTCATATGCCTGTTGGTACTATCAGTAAGTTAGACAACGCAATTGACATGCCTAAATCCAAGGTGACGGGGTTAGCTAAATACACAGAGAAAAGACCGAACCACCCTTGGTCAAAAACGGTCATCTATGAATGCCATGTCAAAGGCGCGACGTATAAGCACCCAGATGTTAATCCAGAGTTTAGAGGTAAGTTTTTAGGTCTTGCTGATCCCGCTTTTATTTCACATATTAAAAAACTGGGTATTACGACGCTTGAATTATTGCCTGTTCACGCGTTTGTCAGTGAGCAGTTTCTTACCACCAAAGGTTTGAGAAACTATTGGGGATACAATACGCTAAACTTTTTCACCCCGCATAAACCATACCTAGTTGACAATGATGTAAGTGAATTTCAGCGTATGATGGCCACGCTTCATGAGGTGGGAATTGAAGTTATATTAGATGTGGTATTTAACCATACGGCTGAAGCTGGCATTGATGGCCCAACGTTATCACTTAAAGGGTTAAATAACAGCGGTTACTATAGACACTTACCGGAAGAACCTAGTGTTTATATTAATGATACGGGCTGTGGTAACACGCTGAATATTGACGATCCAAAGACATTACAGCTGGTTTTAGATAGTTTACGCTATTGGGTCGAAGTGATGGGGGTCGACGGTTTTAGGTTTGACTTAGCGACAATTTTAGCGCGCACAAGTTATGGCTTTAATGCACATCACGCTTTTATTAACGCGATACTACAAGATCCAGTGTTAAATAAGGCCAAGCTTATTGCAGAGCCATGGGATATTGGGCCTGGTGGTTATCAATTAGGTGCATTTTTATCACCATGGCGTGAATGGAATGATAAATACCGAGATACAGTCCGACGTTTTTGGCGACAAGATGAAGGGGTACTGCCTGAACTTGCAAAGCGTGTGCATGGGTCAAACGATATTTTTGAACATAACCAACGAGGGCCGTTGAACTCCATTAACTTTATTACCAGTCACGACGGCTACACATTAGCTGACTGGGTAAGTTATGAGAATAAGCATAACTTAGCAAACGGTGAAGTTAACCGAGACGGTCATGGTGAGAATTACTCGTTCAATTGTGGCAAGGAAGGGTTCTCGACGGATATAGACATAGTAAATTTGCGTTTGAAGATGCAAAAGAACGCGCTAGTAACCTTGTTGTTGTCAAAAGGAGTGCCAATGATTGCAGCGGGCACTGAGTTTAGTCATTCTCAAGGTGGTAACAATAATGCGTATTGTCAAGATAATCGGACAAATTGGTTAGCTTGGAAGCCTTCGCAGCAGGATCACCCCCTTTCCTATTTTATTCAAGAGTTGTTGTCACTACGTAAGACATTCAGTGTATTTCAGCATGGGTTTTATGTTCACTCAGATGACAGCCGTTTTTCAGTTTGTTGGCTCGACGAAAACGGTCAACTTATGGGCGAGTCTGATTGGCACAGTGAGGGTCGTAAATGGCTCTTGTATTCGATTCAAGACCGGCAACTTGAACAAGCACTATTGATTATTTTTAATGCGCACGATATGAGCTTAGAAGCCACATTACCTTGCGCTCCATTTTCAGAACATTGGCAACTTGCATTAAGTAGTTGTGATTGCGCCAAATATGACAGTGCAGATCCTATATGCACAATCTCAGCCCAATCTAGTTGGGTATTTACATCGCTAAAAGAGGGAAACATACATGGCTAACAAAAGCACAAATGTATGCGTCGTAAAACATTGGGAAGATGCGCCAAAGCTTGATGAGAGTACGCTAAATGATGACTTAACACGTCATTTTTATTACACATTGGGGCGTGACCGTGTTGGTGAATCTCAATTGTATTTATATCATGCGTTGGCTCTGACGATTAAAGACAGAATGGTTGCACGGTGCAGGGCAACCAATTTACATTTGACGTCGAAAAAAACTAGAAAAGCGGCCTATTTATCACTCGAGTTTTTAATGGGTAGAGCATTAGGCAATGCGGTACTTAATCTTGATTTGCAAGACTCAACCGCAGAAGCGTTAAAGCAGTATTGTAGCGAGTTAGAAGTTGTTGCTGAGGCTGAACATGATGCGGGGCTTGGTAATGGCGGGTTAGGTCGGTTAGCCGCCTGTTTCTTAGATAGTTGTGCGAGCCTTGCGTTACCCGTGGTTGGCTATGGGATCAGATATGAATATGGCATGTTTAATCAGAGTATTGAAAAAGGGCATCAAATTGAGCAGCCAGATAACTGGTTACGAGAAGGTCATCCGTGGGAGTTAAGTGCACCAGACCAAGCTTGTAGAATTAAGTTTTTCGGACGTGTAGAGAGTTATAAAGACAAGCAAGGTAAAGATATAAGATGCTGGGTTGATTCTCAAGATGTTTTGGCTGTGCCGTATGACGTACCAATTCCAGGCTATAAAAATGGTGTGGTCAATACGTTAAGGCTTTGGAAGTCGGAAGCAACCGATGAATTTGACTTGAATGAATTCAATGCAGGTAGTTACTCAGAAGCTGTGGCACGAAAGAACATGGCTGAACAAATCACTATGGTGCTGTATCCAAACGACAGCAGTGAAAATGGTAAAGAACTCAGGTTACGTCAGCAGTACTTTTTATCGAGTGCTAGTTTACAAGATGTGTTGAATAAGTGGGTGAACCAATACGGCGCTGATTTTTCAGACTTTGCTGATTACCATGTCTTTCAACTCAATGACACGCATCCTAGTATTGCCGTTGCTGAATTGATGAGATTGTTAGTTGACGAATATGAGGTGGAGTGGGACAGAGCCTGGGGGATAACGACCAGTACTATGGCGTATACCAACCATACTTTGCTACCAGAAGCGTTAGAACGTTGGTCTGTGCCGCTATTTAGTAAGTTATTGCCTAGATTATTAGAGATTATTTATGAGATAAATGCTCGCTTCTTAGCGGAAGTCGCATTGCAATGGCCAGGGGATGTTGATAAACAGAGAGAGTTATCTCTAATTGAAGAGGGGGATGTCCCTCAGGTGAGAATGGCTTACTTAGCTATTGTTGGTAGCTATTCCGTCAATGGGGTCGCAGCCCTTCATACCCAATTACTCAAAGCGGGTTTGTTTAAAACTTTTAACCAATTATGGCCTGAAAAGTTTAATAATAAAACAAATGGCGTGACGCCTCGACGTTGGTTAGCACACTGTAATCCTAAATTAAGTGCATTAATATCTGAAAAGATAGGTAATGAATGGGTGGCAGACTTTGCTCAAATAGAAAAAATTAGACGTTATTATGATGACACTTCGTTTCATAAGAAATGGCGAAAAGTTAAATTAGAAAATAAAGTACAACTAACCAACTTGGTCAAGTCCAGATGTGGGGTGGAGTTTGACCCGACGATGATGTTTGACGTACAAGTAAAGCGTATTCATGAGTATAAGCGCCAACTCCTTAATATATTGCATGTAATTCACCTCTATGACCGAATATGTGCTGGAGATACACAAGGTATGACTCCCCGATGTGTCTTGATTGGAGGAAAGGCTGCACCAGGTTATTACATGGCAAAAAAAGTCATTAAGCTTATAAATAATGTGGCTGATGTCATCAATCAGGATAAACGCGCAGCGTCATTACTAAGAGTTGCCTTTTTACCTAATTATAACGTCACAGCAATGGAAACCATTTGTGCCGCGACTGATTTATCAGAGCAAATATCGACTGCTGGTAAAGAAGCGTCAGGGACAGGTAACATGAAGTTTATGATGAATGGCGCAATAACTATTGGTACGTTAGATGGCGCTAATATTGAAATTAGAGAACAAGTAGGTGCAGATAACTTTTTCTTGTTCGGTGCACAAGCAGAGCAAACAGATCAAATCCGCAGCACATATGACCCAGTCTCTATTATCACAAAAGATGAACGATTACAGCGTGTCATGACACTGCTGGAAAGTGGGCATTTCAATCTATTTGAACCTCATATTTTTGACGATGTTATTAATGCGATTAAATGTCCTACCGATCCATGGTTGGTTGCTTATGACTTTGCCAGCTATATCGATGCTCAAAGTCTCGCATCGCAAACTTACCAAGATGAAAAAACATGGACTCGCATCAGCATATTAAACACTGCGGCCAGTGGAACTTTTTCCAGTGATCGTACTATTTCGCAATATAGTAATGAAATTTGGCGACTTGAGCCAATGCAATAGCCCAGCAAAACAAGGATATATGGAGAAGATGAATGCCTAGTTACGCAAATCGCTACATAAGTAGCTTAACAAGAGAAACATACGCCCTTATTTTGGCTGGTGGCCGAGGTTCACGGTTGCACGAATTAACTAACTGGCGTGCGAAACCGGCGGTTTACTTTGGCGGTAAACACCGAATAATAGACTTTCCGTTGTCGAATTGTATCAATTCAGGGATCCGTCGTGTTGGCATTGCAACTCAGTATAAATCGCACTCTTTGATCCGCCATGTGAATAGAGCATGGGGACACTTCAAAAAAGAGCTTGGTGAATCAGTCGAAATCTTACCGGCATCTCAACGATACGGTGATGAATGGTACTGTGGTACTGCAGATGCTGTATTTCAAAATATGGATATAATTCGTCATGAGTTACCGAAATATGTGATGATTTTGTCAGGAGATCATGTTTATCGAATGGACTATGGTGCTTTGCTCGCTAAACATGTTGAAACGGGCGCTGATATGACTGTGTGTTGTATTGAAGTGGAATGTGAAGAAGCTGCAAATACCTTTGGCGTCATGACCGTGGATAAAGATAAACGTGTTAGACGCTTTGATGAAAAGCCTGCTGAACCGTCTTCTATTCCCGGCAAAGATGGCATTTGTTTAGCGTCGATGGGTAATTACGTTTTCAATACTGAGTTTTTGTTTGAGCAGTTAAAACAAGATGCTGAACGTGAAGGGTCAGGCCGTGATTTTGGTCATGATATTATTCCTGCGATCATTGAAGAACATAATGTTTTCGCTTTTCCGTTTAGAGATCCTAGTCATGAAGGGCAACCATACTGGCGTGACGTTGGTACAATTGATTCATTTTGGGAAGCGAACATGGAGCTAGTATCTCCAGAACCCCAATTAGATTTGTATGACCCTACCTGGCCGATATGGACATATCAAGAGCAGCTCCCTCCTGCTAAATTCATTTTTGACGATGAAGAACGCCGAGGGATGGCTGTGGATTCAACCGTTTCTGGAGGGTGCATTATATCAGGGTCAGTGGTACGTCGCTCGCTTTTGTTTTCGAATGTTCATGTTCACTCTTTTTGTGAAATCGAAGGAGCGGTGTTACTACCTGGGGCTATTGTAGAAAGGCATTGTAAGATTCGTAATGCAATAGTTGATCGCGGGTGTCATTTACCTGAAGGGCTGGTCATTGGATTTGATGCAGAGGAAGATCGTAAAAATGGCTTCAGAGTATCGAATAAAGGGATTGTATTGGTGACGCGTGAAATGCTCGTGGCGTATAATCAGCGCAAAGAACAAGAAGCTGATAAGCTTAAAACAGCGTAGTAAGGCAAATTATGCGGGTATTAATGGTGGCAGCGGAAAATGACCGTCTGCCAAATTGTAAAGTTGGGGGCGTTGCGGATGTTATTCGTGACATCCCATATGCTTTGGCAAAGCATCAAGTTGAGACACTTGTGGTAGTTCCCGACTATGGTCAGCCTGAATTGAATCGTAATTTTGTCGGTGACATTGCTGTACCATTTCGACAGCATCTAGAAACTGCGACATTATGGGAAGTGGAACAAGCTGATGGTGTTATCCAGTTTGTGATTTCGCATTCTTTGTTTAGTGAACATGGTGGGGCTGTTTACTGTAATGATGATGGGCAGAGGCCATTTGCAACTGACGCGACGAAGTTCGCATTTTTCAGTGCAGCGGTGAGCGAAGCGATTGAGCATGGGCTATTTGGCCACTTAGATGTATTACATTTGCATGATTGGCATGCCGCATGTGTTGCTGTACTAAAAGAGTTTAGCCCGCGCTTTGTTAAACTTAAAATGTTGAAGACGGTCTACACAGTGCATAACTTAGCTCTGCAAGGGATCAGACCTTTTAATCATGATGACTCAAGTTTAGAGGCCTGGTTTCCTACGTTAAGCTACGACGGTCAAGTGTTATGCGACCATCAATATCCACATTGTTTTAACCCAATGCGCAGTGCTATCACGCTATGCGATAAAGTACATGTTGTATCTCCAAATTATTCTGAAGAAGTACTGCGTAGCAGTGAACCCGACAGAGGTTTTTTTGGGGGAGAAGGGTTAGAACATGATATGCAGATAGCCAATCGGTACGGCAAGCTCATTGGTATTTTAAATGGGTGTGAATATCCGCAAGAGAGGAGTATTTTCAAGCCTAACGTAACTGAATTTTTGAATGCGAGTGAACGGACACTATTTGTTTGGATGGCAAGAACACAGCAATTAACATCCAGTCATTATATCGCGCATCAACGGGTTAAATCGTGGTTAACGACACCTTCTTCAGGACCGCTTATCACAAGTGTTGGGCGGTTGACCGATCAAAAAGCGTTGCTGTTGCGCCAAGCAACAGAGGCCGGGATTGTTCTCGATGAATTAGCGAAAATTACAGCGCGAAGTTCTGGGCGTTTGATTGTGCTTGGTTCGGGCGATGCGCACTTAGAATATGTGTTTACTCAAGCTATGGCGCGTAACGAAAATTTGCTGTTTTTAAATGGCTATGGACAGTCTCTGGGCGATATGTTGTATGATATTGGAGACTTATTTTTGATGCCAAGCTCTTTTGAGCCATGCGGTATAAGTCAGATGCTGGCCATGCGCTCTGGGCAGCCTTGTTTAGTGCATCAGGTTGGTGGCCTCAGCGATACCGTTGCACACCTCGAAAGTGGCTTTGTGTTTTCGGGAGAAGATTTGCATCAGCAGAAAGCGCAGCTGCTGAACATGTTCACTCAAGCATTAGAGTTATACGATAATGATATTAATCGATATGACCAAATACGTGACGGTGCACAAGCAAAAAGATTTGAATGGGATAATGTGGCATTGAGTTACATCAATAGCTTATATACACATTAAGCACTCGAGCTTTAGTAATTTTTTAAAAAGCAGGCGATTCGCCTGCTTTTTGCATTTGTACTGCTATATTTACTTCATGGTGCAATTTTGTTGAGTAATCTCTTTGTTCTATATGAATTTTAATCATTTATGGTTAAAATAATATTAATATTACAGACCAAAGTGCTATCTCCTGGGTAGTGTGCAGCAAGGAGCCACCATTTGAAGGTATTTGTAGCTAGGCAAGCTATTTTTAATAGAAAGAAACAGGTCGTGGCATACGAGTTGTTATTTCGTGATGGAACAAGTAACAGTTTTCCTAATGTAAGCGACGATGCTGCAACCGCAAAACTTATCATGGACAATCAATTAAACCTTGGCACGCGTTATCTGACGTCTGGGAAAAAGGCACTTATTAATATAGGACCTGATTCTTTAACAAAGGAATTAGCTCAATTCTTGCCCGCTCATGACGTTATTTTAGAGCTATTAGAAACCATAGAACCGACAATTGAAAACTATGAATATGTCAGAGAGTTGTTCCATAACAACTATAGACTCGCACTAGACGATTTTGAGTATACCAAAGAGTGGGAACCATTTCTTAAGCTCGTTCGATTAGTCAAATTCGATATTATGCAAAACCCATTGGCGTCTATAGAAGATCTAGTTGATAATTTTAAGCAACGAAAAAATATGAAATTATTAGCGGAAAAAGTAGAAACCGAAGAAGAGTTTTTACAAGCAAAAAGTATGGGGTTTCATTTTTTTCAGGGGTATTTTTTCGCAAAGCCTAGAGTGATTGAACAAAATGACATTGAAATTAACTATGCGGTCGCTATGTTAATTTATGCGGAGGTGCTTAAGCCGCATATGAATATGTCAAGGGTGGCTGAGTTGTTTGCACAAGATACGGCGCTTGCTTATAAGCTGTTACGGTTACTAAACTCTGGCGTTTTTCCAATAAAAAACAAAATAGAGTCGTTAAAGCAGGCCTTGGTTTATTTGGGTAACGAGCGAACAAAAAAGTTCGTTGGGTTAATTATGACAGCCCATATTGCAGAAGGTAAGCCTACAGAATTGACAAGGCTCAGTATTGTTCGGTCAAGATTTTGTGAGTTAATTGCTAAAAAGCTCAGCCCGAATATAGCAGGAATGAGCTTTTTAACGGGGCTCTTTTCTTTATTAGACGCTATTTTAGATAAGCCAATGAACCAAGTCGTAACGCGATTACCTTTTCCTGAACCGCTAAAAGAGGCTTTGATTGGTGAGCCTAATTCACTGTATTATATATTGAATGTTGTAAGAGCGTACGAGTCTGGTAGTTGGTGGCAACTACAAGAAGCATGTACATTGATCAACATGGAGGACGATTGTTTACCAGAATTCCATGCCTCAGCAATAAGTTGGGCAGATATGTATAAAGATAGAGTTGGTTAATGCAAAGAAATACAAATTTAGATGTTATACGAGGTATTGCTGTATTAGGGCTCTTATTTCTCAATATATACTATTTTGCAATTTTTGAGACCGGATATATAAACTTAGCCATCGTTCCCTTATCAGACACTGTAATCGATTGGATGAATGCGCTGTTGTTTGATGGACGTTTTAGAAGTTTATTTTGTTTATTGTTTGGTGCTGCTTTATACATTCAAATTGAAAAATACAAAGATATAGAAAAAATAAAAACGCGCTTGTTTTGGATCGTGGTATTCGGCCTGCTACATGGCTACTTACTTTGGCCCGGAGATATATTAGTGACGTATGGGCTAGCAGGTTATTTGGCCGTGAAGTATCTTGAGGTAAGTGACCGTAAATTGATGTTACATGGTGTAGCGTATGGGGTGGGTGGTGTTACCATGATGCTGTTACTCGGTTCAATTGATATTGCTGAGCCTGTGATTAGAGGAAGTGAGGCATATTATAAGGTGATTGATGATTTACCCCGAGATGCACTTGGCCATTTTATTCATAATGGCGTGTTCTATTCAATAATGTTGTTAGTTACGCCTTTGATAACGCTTTGGTACAGCCTTGGTATAATGCTCGCTGGAATATACTGTTTTAAAACCGGGGTATTTGACGTTGGTTTGCCAAAAAGGCTAGTGCCTCTGGCCTGGTTAATTGTCGTGCTATTATCGATTGTAACTATGTATCTCAAAGTCATTAATATATACGCATTATCTGTATTACTAGATAGTGTCATTTGGTTGAATGCATTTGTTTGTGCCTTATTAATGATACATGGGGTGGTTAGGTTGAGACTGAAAGGGTTTACTTTCAGGTGGCTGCAAGGTGTAGGCAGGCTAGCTTTGACTTGCTATATTTCTCAATCATTATTAGCCGTTAGCTTTTTTTACTGGTTAGCACCAAGTGCCTATGAGCAATACACACGAGTAGAGTACTTTGCCGTTGCGGTGTTGTTGACTTTGATCCAGCTCCTATTGGCACCGATATATTTACGATTTTTTAGTCAGGGCCCGCTTGAGTATATGCTTCGAAAACTATGTGCTATGAAGCAAGAGAGGCAGTATGTTTAAGATAATTGGACGAGTTTTATTGATTTTTTTGTTAGTAACCGTGGCGATGGGTGCAAAAGCAAAAAGTGATTTTTCTGTGTTGTTTGTTAACCCATCTGTGTCTGGTGAACCCTTTTGGCAAAAAGTACAAACCATTACGGAGCAAACGGCTTCCCAGCTAAATATAAAAATTGACACAATATATGGAGAAGGAAATAGGCATATTCAGTTGGCTGAGTTAAAGAAATATTTAAGCTATCGTGCGACACCTGATTACGTTATTTTAATGAACTACCCAGGGGGGGCTGAAGCAACCCTTGATCTGTTGAACAAATATGGAATTAATTTTATAACGTTAGAACAAACAATTACTGGGCCAGAAAGAAGCTCTATAGGTATGCCGAAAGGGCGCTATAAGACGTGGCTTGGTGAAGTTTATCATGATAATTACGATGCCGGTTGGCGTTTGGCTGAAGCGTTGGTCAATGACACAGGCTTAGCAAAAGGTGATATAGCGGCATTGATAATAAACGGTCACTATGGGTCTGAGTCTGATGTGAGAAGCGAAGGGGCAAATGATTTTTTTGCTAAGCAAAAAATTACAGTACATCAACAAGTACATGCCAGCTGGTCAAAAGAGCAAGCGTATGACAAAACAAAAAAGCTGTTATCTCGTTATCCAAATACCAATTTAATATGGACGGCATCTGATTTAATGGCAATGGGCGCTTTAACAGGAGTGAAAGCGTCTAAATTGGAGCATTCAGTGGCAATTGGTGGATTTGATTGGCTAGGGGATGCGATAGATCTTGTTGGTAATGGTGGGATGAGCGCGACAATTGGCGGCCACTTTATGATGGGAGGATGGGCGCTTGTCACCCTTAGCGACCACTTTCACAAACACCCATTTTGGGTTGAAAATTCATCTTTAACTTTTAGGCTTGGCGTCATAAGTCGACAAAATTTGGATGATTACCGCTGGATAGTATATTCCCCTGATTGGTCTCTTATTGACTACAAAGCAATGAGTCTAATTGGTACAGATAAAGTTGACTATGGATTTAATTTATCACAGTTACAGCGAAGTGCAGAAAAATAGGAAATTTAGTATCGGTTAGTTTAAAATACGTTTTTTTCTGTCGTTAAGAGTAAAAAGTGACACAATTAACCCGCCTAAATAAATATATAAGCGAAACGGGATTTTGCTCTCGTAGAGAAGCCGACAAACTCATAGAGTCAGGCAGAGTTAGGGTTAATAACGCTCAACCTGAAATGGGACAAAAAGTCAGTGATTTAGATGTCATCACAGTAGATGGCAAGTCTTTGAAAGAAAAGCCAAAGCGCGTATATATTGCATATAATAAGCCGGTAGGCATAACATGTACGACTGAGCGTAAAATCAGAAGTAATATTGTAAATGCTATCAATTACCCCGAAAGAATTTTTCCAATTGGCCGATTAGACCGACCTTCAGAAGGCTTAATATTTTTAACCAATGAAGGTGACATCGTTAACAAAATTTTGCGAGCCGGTAATAATCATGAAAAAGAGTATGTTGTATCGGTTGATAGACCTATCAACAGCCGTTTCATTGAGCGTATGGCGGGTGGCATCCCGATCCTTGATACGGTTACGAAAAAATGTCACGTTAAAAAAATAGGTGATAGAGAGTTTACTATTGTCTTAACGCAAGGTTTAAATCGCCAGATCCGTCGAATGTGCGAGTACTTAGGTTACGAGGTGGTGACTCTAAAGCGTGTTCGCATCATGAACGTTAAATTAGACGGGTTGCGGTCAGGCCAATGGCGCCATTTAAGCGAAAGGGAAATGCATGAAATTAACAGCTCAATTGCGTCGTCGGCAAAAACAGAAGAAGGTTCGCTCGATCCTAATAAGAGGCCAGAAAGAAGCCTAAAAGCAGAATTACAGAGCTCTGCGGAAAAACCGAAGCAGCGAGATAAATCTGAATTCACCAAAAAGCATAAACCACAGAAAAATAGTGATAGGTCAAAAGAGCGTTTTAAAACAGATAAACCAGTTCAAAAGAGTCACAGAAATAGTAAGCCATCAGCGAATAGTAAGCCTGCACGCCGAAAAGGTGGCACGTTATCTTTGAAGAAGTAATAAGTTATTTGGCAAAAAATAAACTACACAGTCAGTCAGAAGGGTCGACTCTTCTGACTGTTAAATTGGCCTCACTTTTATGGCATGTTGCTATGGTTAGGTCTGTTAACAGTCTATGTGACTTATTGCCTAGTTAACCTCAGCTCTGGATAAGCGAATTTGCCCAATAAAGCTATTTTTCTCACTCTCGGCGTTGCTTTCATTTGTAATAGCCCGCTATTACTGCATAAAAGCGCCTTGATATTGAGCAAAATATCATCATTGGATTGTAGTTAAGTCTGTTTTCAAAACATTTTCTATTCCAAAACACTTATCCAAACCTGAGGTTAGTTAGGGGAAGTTGCAAAAGCTCTCCATATATTAGTTATTTACCTAGTAAATTAACCATTCATTTATCGTGATCTCTAGTCAGCTTTTTCATCGAAGTGACAGTTAATGTTCGCACCCTAATTATTGATTTAGCATGTAATAATTAGAATGCGACTCTAGAAAACAGAGTGTTCTAAATTTAAACCTTGATCGATGTTTGTTTGATCCCAAATAACAAACAGTACATAACGGGAATAACGATTAGGGTAAGTATGGTCGCGAACCCTAAGCCAAACATAATCGTCACTGCCATTGATTTGAAGAACACGTCAAACAATAAGGGGATCATCCCCAAAATAGTGGTTATCGCTGCCATTGAAACAGGTCTAACACGACTTACGCCGGAATCAAATACCGCGGCATAGGGCGCCTTACCTTCTTTTATTTCAAGGTTGATTTGGTCAACTAATACAATCCCGTTTTTGATTAACATGCCTGATAAGCTAAGTAAGCCGAGCAATGCCATAAAACTAAACGGTGCGTTTAGTGATACTAAGCCCGCGGTTACGCCAATGATAGCAAGAGGAACGGTAGACCAAATCACCAGAGGCTGTTTTAGTGAGTTGAATAACATGACAGTGATCATGAACATCGCAAGGTAACCCAGTGGGAGTGAGCCAAAAATAGCGGTTTTTGCTTTTGAAGAAGACTCGAATTCACCACCCCAATTCATTTCATATCCGTTGGGGAGTGGAATATTCTCTATATCCCCCCTTACTCGTGCAAATAGCTTAGCGGGTGTTTCATCACCAATTACGTCATGATCAGCCATTACCGTGATAGTACGTTTACGATCACGACGCATTATCAGCGGGTCTTCCCATAATACTCTAAATTCATCTACAACCTGTGTGACGGGCACATAGACGTTGAGTACTGGGCTAAAAATTTGCAGATCACTTAGGTTCTCGACATTTTTACGTTCTTCTTCTGTCGAACGAGCAACAATGGGCAACAGTTGTGTACCATCTCGATATAATCCGACTTTATTACCTGAAATACTGGTAAGCAGCAGCTGATCAAGATCTGATTTACTAATACCTAAACGACGAGCTTTTTGTTCATTAAACTCAGGACGTATTACTTTAGTGCGTTGCCGCCAATCATCGCGAATATTAAATGCATTGGCATCATTCGAAAATATAGCTTGTGCCTTTGCTGATAATTGTCTGAGTACAACCGGATCAGGACCGGAAAAACGCGCTTCTATTTTTGCATTCGTAGATGGACCAATTTCCATTCGTTTGATTTTAAGTGTACCGGAAAGAGGATGCTGTTGTTCAAATACTCGGAGTTTTGCAATCATTTCGGCAACTGCGTCACGGTCTTTTACTCGAACAATCAATTGACCATACGCATCATATTGTTTTTCAGGAGAATAGGTAAGCATAAACCTTGGCGCACCTTGTCCTATTGTCGATGTTACTTCAAGAACGAGGTCATCGCTTTGTAAAAAAGACTCAATGTCTGCCAAGTTGTCAGAGGTGCTTCGAATATCAGCACCTTGGTAATGCCAGTAATCAACATAAAACATCGGTGTATTAGATGCGGGGAAAAATGACTGTTTGACTGATTTGAACCCTACAACTGATGCCGCTAACAGTAAAATCATTAGAGCTAATGTTAATAGTCTAAATTTCAATGCAGTTGAAAGAAGGACTTTATAAAAATTAAAAATTATACCTTGATAGGGGTCATCATTGCTATTAGCTTGATTTGTAGGAGTCTCTTTAAAGAGCAAGTTGGCAAAAAAAGGTGTTAACGTAATCGCTGTAACCCAACTTAGTAGCAAAGATATAAGAAGTACCCAAAATAGAGATCCTGCAAACTCACCGCTGGCGTCGCTACTGAGTCCTATTGGAGCAAATGCAGTAATACCGATAATCGTTGCGCCGAGCAATGGCCACTTTGTTTGCTGCACGATGTTAACAGCTGCACGCATCTTAGTTTGCCCACGTTTTAAATTTATCAAGATACCTTCTGTGACTACTATCGCGTTATCAACAAGCATACCAAGGGCTATGATCAATGCACCCAGAGAGATCCGCTGCAGGTCAATAGCAAACAGTTTCATAAAAATAAAGGTGCCCAGTACAGTGAGTAATAACACTGCACCGATAAGCAGTCCGCTTTTTACGCCCATAAAAATCAATAAAACGAATATTACAATTGCAATGGCTTCTATCAGGCTGACAATAAAGCCATCGACAGATTGTTGTACTTCGTTTGGTTGATGATATACGGTGTTAATCTCCATACCATGTGGCCGTTGATATTCTAAGTCGGTTAGATGGCGTTCCATTGCGCGGCCAATATCAACAACATTAACTCCAGAGCTAAACGACACACCAACAAGCAGAGCGCGTTGTTCATTAAACCGAGTTATGTGTTTAGGTACTTCAGCATATTCTCGGCTGACTGTTGCCACATCACCTAAATAGATTAACTCTTTAGACCCAGGCTTTGAGATTAAAAGGTGTTCCAGTTCTTTCACGTCTTGGAATTCACCAGTAGGATGAAGCCTTATAGACTCATCACCGACACGTATTTTTCCTGCATTAGATACACTGTTTTGTGATTGTAATAAAGAGAATATTCTTGAAGGTGCAATACCTAATTGTGAGAGTTTTTGAGTAGCAATCTCAACGATAACTTGAGCTTGTTGCTCTCCAGCCACAGTGACTTTACTCACGCCGTTTACTAATACGAGTTCTCGTTTTAGATAGTCAACATAATCTTTTAACTCATCGTATGAATACCCATCACCAGTGACAGCATACATAACGCCATATACATCGGCAAAATCATCTATCACTTTTGGTGAATATACACCTGGGGGTAAATTGTTTTGTAAATCGTTGACTTTTCTACGCAACTCATCCCATATTTGTTTAAGGTCATCTTTTCTATACGTGCTCTTCATCTCTACAGAAATCTGAGACTTTCCTGCAGAGGATATAGAGGTAACATAATCCACGTATGGCAACTGTTGAATCGCATTTTCTATAGGAAAGGTGACTTCTTCTTCAACTTGTTGTGGTGATGCGCCAGGGTACAATGTGACCACCATGGCTTTTTTTAGCGTGAATTCAGGGTCTTCTAGTTGACCAAGTCCGAAGTATGAAACCGTACCTGCTAAAAGGAGCAATAGAGCAAACATCCAACTAATCACGCTATTTTCGATAGACCATTTTGCTAGGCTCATCGTTATAACCCTCGCTCTTTAGCCCAAGGGCGAACCTTCAATCCCTGTGTTAGGTGATGCACACCGGCACCCACGACAATATCGGTGGTTGATAAGCCTGACAATATTTCAATACCTTGGTCATACATATCACCCACCACAACAGGCTGTTTGCTTATAGTGCTCGTGTGTTCATCGAATAACCAGACAAAAGAATTATTATCTTTTGGTTGTGTTTGCTCTGAAAATACCGCTTCTACAGGAACAAACAATTTCCTCGCAGGTAATTTAGTGATTTTACTATGGTCTATGTATACATGTCCGGTCATGCCCGCCAGTAAGTTAAAATCAGTTGGGATCGGTAGCGTAAATACGACTTTGTAGCTTAACGTTGATGGATCCGCTTGTGTGTCCCATTCTTTTATTGTTAAACGGTATGACTTAGATGGGAACCCGTCAAAGACAACATTAGGATGATAATCTAACTCTTTGTTAACCCTCGCCACTAATTTTTCAGGCACCTGAATAATAACATCCATCATGTCACGGGTTTCTAGACGTAGAATGTTTTGTTTTGCGACAACATTTTCAAAATTCTTGACGAAAACTTTTGCAACGGTTCCACTAAACGGTGCTTTTAATTCTGAGTTTTCTAAATTAGTTTTAGCAATTTTAAATGCGGACTCTGCGACTTGTTTATTCGCGAGCGCTTGGTCATATTCTGACTTGGATGTTATTGACCTATCATATAAAGACTTAACTCGGTCGAGTTGTGATACAGCGAGGTCATACTGTGCGCTACGTTGTTCATACTGAAGTTGTAAATCTTCCGGATCGAGTTTTGCCAATAACTGGCCTTTTTGCACTTCTTGTCCTGCAAGTACTGGAAACTCAAGTAGTTCACCATTGACTCTAAATGCAAGGTAAGAGCCCTGGTTAGCAACAACTTCTGCAGGAAAACTTCTCACCGTACTGTGCTGTGAGTCTATCACTGAAACCAGTTTCACAGGGCGAATAATATCAGCTATGTTACTTTGCTCAGGTGCATCTTGACAGCCGGTTAAAAAGAGTAAAATAGACGCAACGGCGGTAAGTTTTAGCATGGGTAAAACTCCATCTTTATTTAGAAGTATCAAACATTGTGGTGCACAATATAGAAAAGGACGATAAAATAAAAATTATATAATATTTTAATCTATATAAATTTAATTTATGAAGATATCAGACATAGAAATGCTACATGTTGTTGCTCATTCAAATAGCTTGAATGAGGCTGCCTGTAAGTTGTTTAAGACACAGCCTGCTATTACACAGGCAATGAAGAGGTTAGAAAGCCAATTAGGGTTTAAGTTATTTGATAGGCAAAACTATCGGATAACACTGACCGAGCAGGGGAGGCGATTTTATTCTGAGTCGATAAAATTACTGGGTGTGAGAGACGACCTGCAAATTATGGCAGATGAATTTTCGTCGGGTAATGAGGCAAATCTCACTATATGCTATGAACCTTTATGTCACCAAAATGGTTATAATCGAGTGATAGCATCAATTTTTAAACGCTTTACTCAAACTGAAATTGCAATCACGAGTGGAAAACGTTTTGCTGCATTGGAGCAAGTGAATTCGGGGGTAGCTGACTTAGGAATTGGCCCATGGTTTGATTTATTTCATGCCACGGGGGATTTAGAGTCTATCGCCATCGGCGAGTTTAAATTGGGCTTGGTGGCTAAAAAAGGCCTACTTCCCACGTCGTTAACCTATGATGAGTTAGCACATTATCCTTGCTTAGCTATGTTTGAAAGCGGCTTTGACTTTGATAGTGAACGATTAGCTTATGCACGAGGGAGCAATATTATGAAACTGGATGATATTGCATCTATAAAGTCGTTTTTATTGTCTGGATTGGGCTTTGCAATGATCAGTTTAAGCCATTGCCAAAATGAAATTGATACGGGCGTTTTGGAGCAAATACACGTTTTGGACAGGCAAGACTCTTTTACAGCAGGCATACATGTGTTTAGGCAACATAGTAAACATCATGGGCCAGTAGCTAGGTCAATATGGTCAGAGTTTAAACTATTAGGAGAGGCATATGCAGGATGAACATAAACAGCGCTTGTTTACCCTAATTGGTGCGATCCCAAAAGGTAAAGTTGCCGCATATGGACAGTTGGCAAATTTAGCGGGATTGCCGCGCCAAGCCCGCGCGGTTGGTCGTTTACTAAAAGAGTTACCCAGAGGTAGTGCACTTCCTTGGTATCGAGTAGTAAATAGCCAAGGCAAGATTTCATTTCCTTATGGCTCGAAAAAGTACGTTGAGCAGAAAGAACATTTGGAACTTGAAGGGATAGTTTTTATCAAAGACAAAATTAACATGCGAATTTACCAGTGGGGCTGACTCTTAGCAAACCATGGACTGATCGGGTTTAGTAACCAAGACGTATTGAATTACATATTTTTTTAACTACAGCATGTTTATGAACCGAGCAATCTTCCCATTACCTGTTTTTCTTTTACCGCAAGGGTACACGCGTTTGCGGATATTTGAAGACAGGTATATGAAAATGGTAAAAAACGCGTTGCTTCAGAATACGGGGTTTGTGCTGTGCACCGTGGCTGGATTTACTGATGATACATTATTAAATGAAGGTGTTTACGTAGAAATTGTAGATTTTTCACAAGATGATGCGGGGCAGCTTTTAATAGACGTGTATGCACGTAATAGAGTTAAAATTAAAAATGTTCACCAGGACGAGACTGGCCTTAGGCATGGTGACATTAGAGTGATAGATGATCCGTTATGGCTCTATAAAGAAGATGAAGTATCCGAGTTTGATGCGACGTTGTCTTCTATGTTGGAAAGTATTTTTAAACGGCACCCACACTTAGATTCTTTGTATCAAGAAAAATCATTCACCAGACCTGTTTGGGTTGCTTCCAGATGGCTAGAACTCTTGCCTATGGAGACAAGTCAGAAAGAAAAACTTAAGTCAGCACAGAGCTTTGACCAAGTTACTAACTTCCTTCATACTATTTTAATTGAAGCAGAGTGATCGGTTTGATTTGGTTGTACGTAATGTATGTCAATTAGAGGTTAAACGGGGCATAAGTTATGGTTAGCCAATCACCGACTACAGCTGTATCGCTAAAGTCTGGGCAAAACAAAAATATGGACGATACACCTACACAAGCGTTATCGGAGGCACTTGTAGAAGTGGCTGACCAGCGTGATAAAGTAGCGTTCGCTACGCTATTTAAGTACTTTGCACCAAAAATAAAGCGGTTTGGTGTAAAACAATATGGTTCAGAAGCAATGGCAATGGAACTCGTGCAGGATACTATGACATCGGTTTGGCGGAAGGCTCACTTGTATAACAAGGACAAGGGCGCAGCAACGACGTGGGTTTACACTGTGATGAGAAATGCTTCGTTTGACGCTCTTCGCAAGATTAAGAGTAAAAAGGAAGACCACATTAGTGAAGAAATTTGGCCTACTCTGCAAGAGAGTCAATCATATGATGATGGCTTTAGAGATCATTTGCAGGATAAGCAGATACAGAAGTATATAAGTTGTCTGCCAGCCGCGCAGCAGGAAGTTGTTAAGGGCGTTTATTTTCAAGAGATGTCACAAGAGCAATTGGCTGAACAATTGAACATTCCAGTCGGTACCGTCAAATCGCGTTTACGTTTAGCGCTACAAAAATTAAGAGCAGAAATGGGAGATAGCCATGATTAAACATCACCCAACAGCAGAGATGTTAATGCAGTTTTCACAAGGCACACTACCTGAATCGTTGAGTATTGCTATTTCTGCCCATGTTGAAATGTGTCCGTGTTGCGCAAAGCAGGTAGCGAAAAATGAAGCGTCATGTAGTCAAGAGATGTTTTCAGATACAGATGGGTTGGACTTAGACTTCGACTTTTCACAAATGATCTCTGATATAACTGAAGACAAGACAGTTGATCTTGTAAAACAGTACGAACATGAGCTTATAGAGTATCAGGGGTCTAGGGCCGTTGTTCCAAGAGCCATAGCAAGCCTATCTCGTTCAGGGTTTTCACACGTAGGTAAATTAGCGAGATCTCGGCTTGATTTAGGTGATGGCGATGTTAGGGCTAGTTTATTACAGATAGCGCCAGGCGGTGAGATACCCAATCATACACATACTGGGTTTGAATTAACGTTATTGTTGGATGGCAGTTTTGAAGATGAATCTGGTAGCTATGTTGCTGGCGATTTCATTTGGTTAGACGGCCGACACACACATACTCCTAAGACTCAGGATGGCTGCTTGTGCTTTACACTGGTTAATAGTGCACTACATTTTAACAAGGGCTTGAGCAAGTTGTTGAACCCAATTGGTAATTTAATCTACTAGGAGAGTGAATATGCGGACTTTCGAATCACCAATACAAATTGGTATTAGCGCATGTTTAGCTGGAGATAAGGTGCGCTTCGATACAGGTCACAAGCGCTCTAACTTCTGTATGGATGAGCTTGGTAACTATGTAGAATATAAAAAGTTCTGTCCAGAGGTTGCGGTTGGAATGTCAATACCGCGCGCTACAATTCGACAGGTTAGGGTTGGGGATACAATCAAAGTATGCCGACCAGACGGGTCTGGGGAAGTAGGCGAAAAGTTGACTGAATATGGTAAGAGAGTTGCTCACGAGCAAGCAAAGGAATTATCTGGCTTTGTATTTTGCGCCAAAAGTCCTAGTTGCGGTATGGAGAGAGTAAAGGTCTACAACGAAGCTGGAACAGGTAACTCCTCAGAGGGCGTTGGCTTTTTTGCAGCTCAAGTGATGAAGCACAATCCGAACCTGCCGTGTGAAGAAAACGGTAGGTTGAGTGATCCACATCTGAGGGAGAACTTTGTCACTCGCGTCTACGTGTACAAGCATTGGCAAGAATTAAACCTCGATCGTGTTGGTGTTCATGAGCTCACTCAGTTCCATGCGCAGCACAAGTATTTGTTGATGAGTCACAATTATGAATCATACAAATCGCTTGGTAAGCTGTTAGGTCATGCAGCAGGACGAGATCTTGATGAAGTTAAAGAAGAGTATATCGGCGGGTTGATGAAGGGGTTGGCTCGGCCTGCGTCTCGGAAAAACCAGGCAAACACGCTAAGTCATTTGCAGGGCTATTTTAAAAACTCTCTGTCTAAGGTTGAAAAGCATGAGATGTGTGAGGCGATTGAACATTACCGAGCAGGCATAGTCCCTTTATATGTACCGCTGACACTGATCAAGCACCACTTGACTGTACACAGTAATGAGTACTTGGCGAAACAGGTGTATTTTAACCCTTATCCGAATGAATTAAAGTTGAGGTTTGGTATTTAATGAAAATAGCATTTTGGTTTCGACGAGATTTACGTTATTTCGGAAATGAAGCCTTTATTGAAGCAGTTGAAAACGGCGCCCAAGTGGCGCTGTTTTTTATGTGTGAACAGCAATGGCGAGACAAGCATAGGATGGCGCCAATACAATTAGATTTGATTAAAAGACGAGTTGCTTATTTGGGGAATAAGCTCGCACAATTTGGGATCAAGATGCACATAGAGGTGGTCGATTCATTTAGCGACATACCAGCACGATTACAAGCAGTTTGCGCGTCATATCAAATAGAAGAGGTCTATGCGAATAAAGAATATGAAGTGAATGAACGCGCTCGTGACAGCGAGTGTATGTCGATTGGTATCACCCTGACGTTATTTGATGGAGATGTAATAGCTAAACCTGGATCTGTGCTGACTAAAAATGATGAAATGTTTAAGGTTTTTACGCCTTTTAAAAAAGCATGGCTAAAGTTATTTGAACGCCAGCAATTTATTATCCCTCGCTGGCCTTTAGAAGATAAAATGATTACTGCATTAAGGTGGTCTATCCCAGAATGCTTAATTGGCGATAGCAGCTCTATTAAATGGCCAGTAGACGATGAAAGTTTAGCTGGTGTTGCGAGTCACTTTGTTGCTACTAAGTGTGTTAGTTATCACGCTCAGCGAGATATTCCTAGTATAAAAGGGACATCGGGGTTAAGCCCATACTTGGCTATTGGCGCTATATCTGTGAAGCAGTTGTTAGCTGAAGTGCAGTGTCATTATCCTGATATTTTGCAAACACCCAGTAGGGAAGAGTTTACCTGGATAAACGAGTTAATTTGGCGTGAGTTTTATCGTCACTTGATTGTTGCGTACCCGAGCCTATGCAAATACAAAAACTTTAATAAAAAGTATGATGCAGTAATGTGGAATGAAGATGAAGAATTATTTCACGCCTGGTGCCGAGGTGAGACAGGCTACCCGATTGTAGATGCAGCAATGCGGCAGCTTAATCAAACTGGGTGGATGCACAATCGATTACGTATGATCGTCGCAAGTTTTTTAACAAAGCATTTGTTGGTTGATTGGCGAAAAGGCGAACGCTACTTCATGGAAAAGCTCATAGATGGAGACTTGGCGAGTAATAATGGAGGTTGGCAATGGGCAGCAAGCACAGGATGCGACGCTCAGCCATATTTCAGGATTTTTAATCCTATTACTCAAAGCAAAAAGTTTGATCCTGACGGTGATTTCATTCGTACCTATGTGCCAGAACTCGCTGATGTGCCAAGTAAATTTATTCATTTTCCTCACGAGTTTATAACCTTGGCATCATCTATTAATTATTTACCAGCGATTGTTGAGCATAAAGAGGCAAGGCAACGCGCATTGGACGCATTTAAGGTTTAGTATGGAGCCTATTTTAGAGAAGTTTATTGGTATGTATGATGTTTTAAGGGCCGATAATTTATCTGTTCTTGCTGATGTATATCATCCAGATATTGTATTTATCGACCCGCTTCATGTTGTCGAAGGGCTCGATGAGCTAACAGAGTATTTTCAACATCTTTATGTCAATGTTCAATCTATAGAATTTGATATAACAGACCGTTATATAAAAGATAATAACGGGTTTGTTTATTGGCAAATGCGTTATTGCCACCCAAAACTGAATTCAGGTAACGAAATCGTAGTAGACGGACATAGTAAACTTACTTTTTTGGGTGGAAAAGTTGCACATCATAGAGATTACTTTGACGTTGGTTCGCTTCTGTATCGGCAGATCCCTATCCTTGGCTATTTGGTTAAGTTAGTTGATAGAAGGGCTGCAGACGCATGAAAAAAATACTAATAACCGGCGCGACCTCTGGTATAGGAAAGGGACTGGTAGAGATTTACCAAGAGCATGCGCATGTTTATGCGTGTGGGAGAAATGCCGAAGTACTGAGTCGTTATAATGCGCATGATAATATAACGCCGCTGCAATTTGATGTAACTGATATAGACGATATAAAACTGAAAACAGCATCAATAGACAGCATAGACATCTTAGTTTTAAATGCAGGAAATTGTGAATATATTGATGATGCCCGTAATTTCGATAGTGTGCTATTTGAGCGAGTTGTTCGTGTCAACCTTTTATCTATTGGTTACTGCTTAGATGTATTGCTGAGAAAGGTTAAACCAGGAGGGCAGCTAGTTATAGTAAGTTCCAGTGCAGCGTTTTTAGCTCTGCCGCGCGCGCAGGCTTATGGTGCATCAAAAGCCGCAGCGACGTATTTGGCACAAACGTTGGCGGTCGACTTAAAGGATATAGATGTCAGCGTTGTACATCCTGGTTTTGTCAAAACCCCTTTAACAGACAAGAACGATTTCCCCATGCCGATGGCTGTCACAGTTGATGAAGCAGCCATATATATAAAAAAAGGCGTTGAAAAGCGCAAAAGAGACATACACTTCCCTAAACGATTTACAATAATAATGAAGTTATTCCAATTGTTACCATTTGGTATGTGGAAAGTAATAGCTAAAGGATTATCACGATGAATAATATAGCAATAATTGGTTCTGGCATATCGGGTATGACAGCTGCCTACCTTTTAAGCAAGGAAAATAAAGTCACTGTATTTGAGAAAAATGATTATATTGGTGGACATACTGCGACAGTCGACGTTGAAGTAGAAGGTAAGGAGTATGCGGTTGATACTGGGTTTATTGTATTTAATGACCGTACTTACCCTAAATTCGAAAAACTACTGAGTGAAATTGGTGTCTCTAGGCAACCAACGCAAATGAGCTTTAGTGTTCAAAATACACAGACTAAGTTTGAGTATAACGGCCATACTCTCGCATCACTTTTCGCACAAAAGCGAAATATAGTGCGACCTAAGTTTTGGCGCTTATTGTATGATATCGTGCGCTTTAATAAGGTGTGTAAGACACTTTTTGCGCATAAGCAATATGGTGACCTATCTACTTTGGGCGAGCTTTTAAATCATCATGGTTTTAATGACTTCTTCAAAACGCACTATATATTGCCCATGGGCGCTGCTATATGGTCAACAAGTATTAAGGAAATGGAGGATTTTGAAATAGAATTCTTTGTTAAATTTTTCTTTAATCACGGATTATTAGACATCACAAATAGACCGCAGTGGTATGTAATTCCAGGTGGTTCTCGCTCTTATATTAAGCCACTAGTAGATACGTTCAAAGATAACATTCAGTTAAATGCAGACATAAAAACCGTGCGGCGTAATGAAGACGGCGTTGTGATCATAATGGCTGATGGGACTGAGCATGTATTCGACAAAGTGGTATTTGCATGCCACTCGGACCAAGCGCTTGCTCTATTAGAGAACCCTTCTACTGATGAGTGTAAAGTATTAGGCAGTATTCCATATACTGAGAATTCAGTCATTTTACATACTGACCAAGCGATGTTGCCAAAGAGACATGCTGCATGGGCAAGCTGGAACTATTATCTTGATGGAGCCATTGATAACGCCGCGGTTGTAACTTATCAAATGAATATTTTACAAGGGATTGAGAGCAAAACCCCATTTTGTGTCACGCTTAACTACGAAAAAGGGATAGATGAGAGTAAGGTGCTTCGTAAATTTAAATATCACCACCCAGTATTTAATCAAATAAGTATCGAGGCACAAAAGCAAAAACCATTGATTGATGGTAAACAACACAGTTATTTTTGCGGAGCATATTGGTTTAATGGGTTCCACGAAGATGGCGTGAAAAGTGCCGTAGACGTTGCAAAGCAATTCGGGATCGATTTTTGACATGGCCCTCAATAGTGCGCTCTATTTAGGGGATATCAGGCATCGCCGTTCGCACCCAAAGGAACATACTTTCAAGTACCCTATGTATATGGCTTGGATAGACTTAGATGAGACAGACAAGCTTGATTCTATTCATCCATGGCTTGGCACTAAAGGGTTTAAGGCTCTCAAATTTAATCAAACTGATTACTTAAAAAGCCATAAAGGCAGTTTAAAAGAGAGGGCACTGAATGTTAGCGAGATGCTAGGACAACCTGCTTGTTCTGATCGTGTGATGATGCTTTGTCAAGTTAGGTGTTTTGGTATCTATTTCAGTCCAGTTAACTTTTACTTTTTTAGCGATACACACGGCAACTATACACATATGGTTGCAGAGGTTAGCAATACGCCTTGGAATGAGTGCCATTGTTATCTCGTCTATTTGAATAAAAAAGTGAACTTTAAAAAAGTCTTTCACGTATCTCCTTTTATGGATTTGGACATGAATTATCATTGGACTGTTCGTAATCCAGATAAGAATACATTGATACATATTGAAAATAAAAAAGACGATATGTTAATTTTTGACGCAACACTACGACTTAAACGACATGCATTAACATCAGCGAATGTCAGTAAAGTAATTAGACGCTTTCCAGCTATGACAGTTTCAATTTGTAAAGGTATCTACTGGCAGGCATTAAAACTATTTTTGAAAAAAGTGCCGTTTATAGGGCACCCAGGATAAGAACATGGAAAATACATCAGATTTGAAAGTTCGCAATGCGACATCGTGGTTAACAGGGGTATATAAAAGGCTGGTTTTTGCGGCTTTCAATACGATAGAAACTGGACATATCACCTTAAAAGAGGGGTCACAGACACATGAGTTCGGTCATTGGTCTAGCGACCTTACGTGTTCCGTTACCGTCGTTGATGAGCAAATGTATAAAGCGTTTGCGCTAGGTGGCAGTGTTGGCGCTGGTGAAGCGTACGTAGATGGTTTTTGGAAATGTGATGATTTAACCGCATTAATTGAAATATTTGCCGTTAATCAAAAGCAACTAGACAGTTTTGAAAGAAAGTTTTCCATAGTAAGTGGGCTCGTTAATAAGCTCGGACATTTAAAAAATCGTAATTCAAAATCTGGGTCGAGAAAAAATATTGCTGCGCATTATGATCTTGGTAACGATTTATACTCCGCATTTTTAAGCCGTGAAATGATGTACTCAAGCGCAGTATATCCGAGTACTGACGCCACACTAGAGCAAGCGCAGGAAAATAAGCTCGCTGTAATTTGTGAAAAATTAGATTTAGAAGCGTCTGACACTGTTATCGAAATTGGCACTGGGTGGGGGGCATTTGCTGTTTATGCCGCGAAGACGTATGGATGTCATGTCACTACGACAACTATTTCTGAAGAACAACACGCGTACGTTGCAGATCTTATTGAACAGCAAGGTCTACAAGATAAAATAACGCTGCTAAAGCATGATTACAGAGATTTGTCAGGTAAGTATGACAAGTTGGTGTCTATTGAAATGATAGAGGCTGTGGGGCATAACTACTTGCCAAGCTTTTTTGAAAAATGTAACGCACTACTCAAGCCTTCTGGTGCCATGCTTATTCAAGCTATAACCATCGCGTGTCAGCGATATGAACATTACTTAAAAAATTCCGATTTCATTCAACAACATATTTTTCCTGGCGGCTGCCTACCTTCGATTGAACAGATGAATAAGCAGATCAAGGGTGGCACAGATATGGTTGTGCATGAAATATCTGATATCGGGCTGCACTATGCAAGGACGTTATATGATTGGCGTAAGAAGTTTATTGATGCATGGCCAACGTTGGATCAGAGTAAATTTGATGAGCGCTTCAAGCGTCTATGGTTATTTTATTTATGTTATTGTGAAGGGGCCTTCAAACAAAGAGCCACGAGTACGGTGCATTTAGTTGCTAGGAAGCCGAGGTATGTATCAAATGAATGTAAAGCTACGCTTAATTATTAATTTTATTCTGTTTCAAACTAGCTGGTTTAGTGCGCTCTTTCTCCAAGAGGGAGCGCTAATTATAATAGCGGTTGCTATTTTTTTAATGGGTCTATTAGTGCAAAGTCGGCCAATTAGTTTGTTTATTGTGGCATGTTTATTACCGCTTTCTCTTTTGTTCGAGTTCATCGCGATATCTACGGGCGTTGTCAGCTATGAAGCGACATTTGTGCCGACGTGGTTGGTTGGCCTATGGGTGGCATTGTTATTAACGTTCAATGATTCCTTTAGGTTTATGCTAAGTTTACAGTGGTGGAAGGTCGCTTTAGCTTTTGCTGTTTTCGGTCCATTAAGCTACATGGCAGGGGCACGTTTTGGTGCGCTCACTATTTCTGAGTCGATGATACATTATTGGGTCTTATTTGGGGTCATGTGGGCTACTTATGCAGCGCTTGCAAGATATATTTACCAGGCTGCAGTGATAAAATTCCAACAACAGTAACATAAAGTATTGCTTAATTGTCAACGCCTTGGTAATTTGTATTTGCTGGCTAGATTTAACGCAAAATGTGCAATGAACGCGCGCCATTACTGAGTTTCGTAGGTTTTTTCTGAAAAATCTCAAGAAATGGTTGCACATCTAGTTAAAATGCATAAACATAGCTTTTGCTCAGGCAAAATATAAATGAATAGGAATCTTATAATGAATAAAGCTCAACTAGTAGAAAAAATGGCGGCAGATGCTGAAATTTCTAAAGCAGCAGCAGCTCGTGCTCTTGAAGCGTTCACAGGTGCTGTAACTACGTCTTTAAAAGATGGTGATTCGGTTGCACTGGTTGGTTTTGGTACTTTCTCTGTTAAAGAGCGTGCTGCACGTACAGGTCGTAATCCACAGACTGGTGACGAAATACAAATTGCAGCTGCAAATATCCCAAGCTTCAAAGCGGGTAAAGGTCTAAAAGATCAAGTTAACCCATAAAGCTTGATTTATATTTAAAGAAAAGGGGCTATATAGCCCCTTTTATGTTGCTGTAGGTCATTCTAACCTTTAAGTGCTTTATCGCCTCGGCCAATGCCAACCGCGCCAGAACGAACTAATTCAATGATGTCTGTTTCATGGCGTAACATATCCAAAAAGGATTCTATTTTTTCAGCATTACTGATCAGCTGAAGGGTGTAACTTTGTTTACCCATATCGATGATTGCACCACTGTAAACATCTGCAATACGCGTTACTGATGCACGTGTTACTTCATCTTTAGCGTATACCTTAACAAGTAATAACTCTCTCTCAATGTTTGGCATGTCGGTTAAATCTATCACTTTTAACACATCGACCAACTTATTTACTTGCTTGGTGATCTGTTCAACGATACGGTCATCGCCTTGTGTCGTGATAGTGATGCGAGATAGGGTATTATCATCGGTAGTGCCTACAGTTAAGCTATCAATATTGTAAGCGCGTTGAGAGAACAACCCGACAATACGAGATAAAGAGCCTGGTTCATTCTCTAACAAAATACTCAGAATTCTACGCATTATCCTTTTACTCCCTTTTTAAGCCACATATCATCAATTGCACCGAGTTTAATCTGCATGGGGTATACATGTTCTTTTTCATCAACTCGGATATCTAAAAATACTAATTTGTCTGTTATCGAAAATGCTTTCTCTAGCGCAGCATCTAGTTCATCAGGGTGGTCAACCCGAATACCAACATGTCCATAGCTTTCTGTTAGCTTTACAAAGTCAGGTAAAGAGTCCATGTAGGAGCTTGAATGGCGACCATCATACATCATATCCTGCCACTGCCTTACCATGCCTAAAGAGCGGTTATTCAATGAGACAACTTTTACTGCAAGCCCATATTGAAGGCAGGTAGATAGCTCTTGTATGTTCATTTGAATTGAACCGTCTCCAGTCACACACACAACATGCTTGTCAGGAAAAGCAAGTTTAACCCCCATTGCTGCGGGTAGGCCGAACCCCATTGTTCCAAGACCACCAGAATTGATCCACTGACGCGGATATTTAAATGGATAATACTGGGCTGCAAACATTTGATGTTGTCCTACATCAGAACTGACATATGCTTCACCTTGTGTAACCTGGTAAACTTTTTCAATCACTGTTTGCGGTTTGATACAATCTTTTTCTGTATCGTATTGTAAGCACTTAGCAGCTCGCCATTGTGTTATCTGTTGCCACCAATCTTCTTGGGCACTGCGGTCGATTCGCTTCTCATTGGTATCGAGTGCAGTTTGTAGTTGACCTAAAACGGTAGCTAAACAGCCAACAACAGGGATGTGTGCAGGTATCGTTTTAGAAATCGAGGTAGGATCGACATCCACATGAATGATGGTCGCATTCGGGCAAAACTTTTTAACATTGTTAGTAACTCTATCGTCGAATCTTGCACCCAAAGCGAGAATTACATCGGCATTTGCCATCGCTTTATTTGCTTCTAAGCTTCCATGCATACCCAACATACCAATGAAGTTAGGGTGAGTACCGCTGATCCCACCTAGGCCCATTAAGGTATTAGTAATTGGTGCATTTAGTGTTTCAACCAGCTCTGTAAGCTGCTTTGAGGTATCTGAAAGAATGATCCCGCCACCAGAGTAGATAACTAACCGTTGGGCATCTAAAATTGCATTGACTGCTTTTTTGATTTGCTTAGGATGTCCTTTTACATTTGGCTGATAAGTACGCATTTGTGTGCATGTTCCAAACTTATAATCAAACTTTGTTTGGGGGTTGAGAATGTCTTTTGGCAGTTCAACCACAACAGGCCCAGGGCGTCCGCTGGCAGCGAGAAAAAATGCTTTGGCCAGTATATTTGGAATCTCTTGGGGATCACGGCAATTGAAGCTATGTTTCACAATCGGCCGTGAACATCCTACAATGTCAGTTTCTTGAAATGCATCATCCCCAATCAAAGAGGAGGGGACTTGACCAGAAAGAACCACCATGGGGATCGAATCCATATATGCTGTTGCGATACCGGTAATACAATTTGTCGCACCTGGTCCAGATGTAGCGAGCACCACTCCAACTTGACCTGTCGCCCTTGCATAGCCATCCGCCATGTGTGTCGCAGCTTGTTCATGGCGAACTAAAATATGTTTCACATCATCTTGCTGGAAAAGCGCATCATACAGATCAAGCACTGATCCGCCTGGATAACCAAATATATATTCAACATCAAGCTCTTTCAGCGCTTTTACTACCAACTCGGAGCCATTAAATTGCTCTTTATTCATCCTCATTCCTCAGTTATTGCCCGAACACTAAATTTGAACCAAAAAAAACCCCGCAGTTGCGGGGTTAAAGCGTAAATTTACTCAACACGACCCCGCTGGACTTAAGTATAAGACCAGGACGAGGACATTTAAGTGTGAAATACGTTTCATTTTGGCGACGATCCAAATATTTATTAACATAAGTTATTAAAAATGTTTTTGACTGATCTGTCAACCGCACTCCTTGCTTTTTGCATAAATAACGCGTTATATATTTATTTTTGAAGTTTTATGTGTATTTGGTGTGATTTTTAGTTCTTTATGGCATTATTAATTCACTATATTTAAATTCACGGGACTTCTTAATCGTCATAAAGCGAGAATAGTTGTGTCAGATAGTCATCTATTGCAGTAGTCGGGCTAGGAGAGAGGTAAATAAGGTTTAGTACGTAAAGTATGAGTGTAAAAAAACCCGCATATTGCGGGCTTTTAATAAGTGGGTAATTATAGACGGTCGATAACTGCTTGTGTGAAGTCAGTTGTACCATGGTTACCACCAAGGTCACGCGTAGTACGATCACCGGTTTTAATTACTTCAGCAACGGCGCTACGAATTCGCTCCGCTGTGTCACCCATTTGTAAATATTCTAGCATCTGAATTGAAGCTAAAATAACAGATGTTGGGTTTGCTAAATTTTTACCCGCAATGTCTGGTGCACTTCCGTGAACAGCTTCAAAGATTGCAGCATTTTCGCCAATGTTTGCACCTGGCGCCATGCCAAGTCCACCGACTAAACCAGCACATAAATCTGATAAGATATCACCAAAAAGGTTTGTCGTAACAATAACGTCAAATTCTTCAGGCGTCATGACGAGTTTCATACAGGTTGCATCAACAATCATTTCTGCTGACTCAATGTCAGGGTAACGCTCGCCAACTTCACGTGCAACTTTTAGGAAAAGGCCAGAAGTTGATTTTAAGATATTGGCTTTGTGTACAGCGGTTACTTTTTTACGGCCTTCTCTTTGTGCTAGCTCATAAGCGAAAGTTACAATTTTTTCTGCACCTTCTCGCGTGATTTTTGACATTGCTTCTGCTTCGTTACCATCTTCAGAGACTACTTGACCAAGCCCTGAATACATACCTTGTGTGTTTTCACGTACTGTGATGATATCGATGTCATCATAACGTGCTTTAGTGCCTTCAAAAGATTTTACCGGGCGCACATTTGCATATAGACCAAACTGTTTACGTAGTGTTACATTGATCGACGTAAAACCTTCGCCAACAGGCGTGGTGAGTGGGCCTTTTAAGGTGATTTTATTTTTCTCAATGACTTCAAGCGTTTCTTTAGGCAGCAATTCACCTGTTTTTTCAAGAGCTGCAAGGCCTGCATCTACGAATTCATAGTCAAAGTCACAGCCTGCTGCATTTAGGATCTCAATTGCTGAGTCAATGATGCTTGGGCCGATGCCGTCGCCTTTAATTACGGTAATGGTTTGCTTAGCCATTGTAAGTTTCCTTTATCAAATATGTGTATAAACACTAGCCCAATATTTGAGCTGACATCGTTTAGTGTAGTAAACAAAGTCGAGGGGAGTGTCTGTTCGCTTGAATTTTAAGGGCGATTTATATCAATTTATACTGAGATATTCCAGTAAGGAATGTGGAAAAGGTATCAATCTTAATTATGTTTGCTATGCATGGTATTTATAGGGTAAATAATGGGTCATATTTACTGCACCTTGGTTTCTTTTTAGACAAATAAGGTTACTCAATTGTACACAGAGGCGATTGCTCTAACATGGCTGTCAAAA
The DNA here is from genome assembly GCF_003590335.1 of Pseudoalteromonas sp. MSK9-3. Taxonomy (GTDB): domain Bacteria; phylum Pseudomonadota; class Gammaproteobacteria; order Enterobacterales; family Alteromonadaceae; genus Pseudoalteromonas. Next base: position 182,428 of record NZ_MIET01000046.1, read on the forward strand.
GTTGCGTGCGACTTTGCCAGTTAAATTCGTCCAATATTGAGTCTAACACTTGGCTTTGCCAAGCGGTTAGTTGGGACTCACCGGTTAGGATAATGACAGTAATGAGTTTAATTGCAGAAAATAGCTTGGCATCGACGGATAAGCTTTGTTTTTCTGTTAGCTCTGTTTCGGTAAAAGCATTATGCATTTTTGAAAACCTAAAGTTGTCTTGCACAAACTCATTTAATAATGGACCATCGAGTTGTTCAAACCCAAAAATACAGGCGAGTGAAACAGGGGTTTGAGAAAAATCATCTGATGGCGGAGTAACTAGTCTCATGATTTGTGAGTCATGGTTCAGCACAATAAAATAGATGACCGCAGTAAATGGTCCCAAAAGTGCTTCAAACGATTCAGGTTTACTTTTGCTGAGTAAAACAAAAATTATCTTACTTATTAGGGTGTATTTGCACCAAATATCGGCAGAGAATGGATGGGGTTGTTCAGCTAATAAGGTTTCTAACAATACACGTTGACAAAGGAACCCGGCAGTATCCAGCCCAACCATCGTTAAACAATGTCTAAGTGTCGTGGCTTTTTGGCCCTGCCTATTATATTGGCGAGCGGCGTGACGTAATGCTTGTTCTAATTGAGTAAAAGGGGCTATGGTTTTCTCAATTGCCTTAAACTCTATATATTGTTCTTGGCCCAGTTTACCAACGGCCTCTAAAATCATATCTTTATTATTGTGCTCGCGTTGCGGCAACTCAATGACTTGATCATTAAACCAAATACTATATAAAAGTGTTTTGTCTGTTGTAATGATTGGTTTATAAAAAGGAGTGAGTTGTTTAGATGTTTTGACCATTCCGGCAACTTTATTGTCCTTTAATATTCCCAGAGTTATAGATTTGTCGGCCTTTGCAAGCACCATTGCATGATTGCTCTTATAATTAACCATAACACCGGTCGGGTAGTGTGCAAATTGCTGTGCAAGTGCTATCAGGCTCGATTGTGCAAACTGATTGTGGGTATTTACATATAAAGACTTAATCGTTTGGGTAATATTAAAAGTTCTGACTTTAGGGCGCGGGGTTATCGCTTTTGAAATTCGCTTTGCTAGGCACACTAGCACGGTCGTATTGTCATAAAGGGGGATGTGCTTGACGCCTGTGATCGCAGCGGTGTATTTATCAAGGCGAGCTAAAACTCGTTGTAACTGGCCGCTTGGCACTTTCGCACTTTTTAGCATCTTGATTGCGATTTGGTGACGTAGTTTTAATAGTTTTTGTTCTTGGGCAGTAAGCGGTTTCGCGCTAGCTAAGCGATTGGTTTCATTCGTGCTGCAAATGTGGTCTGATAGGCAAGCTAAGACGAGTTCTTCTGTAAATTGTGACGAATACCCATTTGCGTGGCACAGAGCACATATCACAATACATTGGTTTACGACGAGGTTGGTGGTGTATCCATGATCCGCAACGTAAAATTGTAAATGAGCATGTAGTGCATTGGGTGTATGGTTGTACATTAAAACAAAGCGTTCTGCTAATTGAGTTAATGTGGGGTAAATCGCAGGCCATTTTTCTTTATTATAATATAAACGAAGGGCTTGATGAGTGTGGTCAAACAATCGCTTTAGTTGCTTTGGACTGGCCTCAAATTCATACACTAATTAAACGCCTTATCATATGCTACAGAGGCACTAGGACCCCAAAGAGTCAGTTTGCCGTTCTCAAATAATAGACCCGTGCATTCGTCACGAGTGGTAATGCCATCGGACTTAACTAACTGGGTTCTATAGTAAATAATTTGTACAACGTTATCATCGTCTTTTTTAGCAAAAGTTAAATCTGGACTCCCTAGAGTCTCGAGCACATCATCAATGGTTTTGTCGTGTCCAATCTCTAATTTAGAAATAAAGCGATTGTTAAACGCTTCTCGGTCTTGCCAAATCATTGCCTGTGGATCGTCTTTATAAAAGTTAATGACTAACATAACAATGACAGCATATACTGCTAATCCTAACACAATGTATTGTAGTACTTTTTTTATCATATAATGCTCATAAACCGATTATCTTGAGTATAGCAAAGCGTTGCATATTTAAACCATTGCATCTAAAGCAGTTAATCTTATTTGATTTAGGTTGAAGCCTAAATGAATATCTGTACGTAACGAAACGAGATTTTTGCTAATAATGTAGTTATCCATACCCTCCGCGATTTTATTACGCAAGGCGGGTTTAAATTGTTCGTGTGCCATAGCCGTGTCAACATTACCATATTCTTTAATTAGCGCTACGGCAGATTTGTTTCCAACCCCTGCAACACCCGGGATATCGTTGGTTTTATCGCCGGCTAATGCCCAAAGCTCAATAAGTGATGCTTTAGCAACACCAAATCGAGATTCTACCTCTTCATCGGTGACCCATGCTTTTTTAAAATAATCAAAGATACCGATATAGTCACTCATAAAAGGGTAAAACCCTTTGTCTGTAGAGATAATTGTTGAGGGGATACCGCCAGTCTGTGCTTTACAGGCCAGTGTCGCTATAATGTCATCAGCTTCATCTTGTTCTGGGCGATATGCTGTGACACCTAATTCAGAAAATGCTTCACAGATAGTTGTTAAGTTGTCAAAAAGCAAAGAAGGCATCGGTTTTCTTGAATGCTTATACTGTTCAAAGTAGTGATAACGCCAGCTTTTATCGCCGTCAAAAACCGCAATCATATGCGTTGGTTTGGTTAACTGGATAATCTTTTGGGTTGCGTGCTTCACCCTTGCTTTACAAGATGCGATCATCTGTTGGTCGCTGTGGTGTGAATGCTGCATATCAACAGCAAAAATGCGCCGAATTAAGTTCAGCGCATCGATAAGTACTAAGTTTTTATTCATGCTTTTATTTTATAACACGGGATATATTTACTGCCTGGAAGCTTCATTCTACCTTGTTCTACAAAAGCTTGCAGAAGTTTATCCATGTCCTTCATTAAAGAGGTGTCACCACTGAGCGTGTATGGTCCACTGTGCTTGATGGCTCTGATCCCCTCATCTTTGACATTACCAGCAACAATTCCTGAAAACGCACGACGTAAATTAGCTGCCAATAATTGCGTTGGTTGTTCTAAATGTAAGTTAAGTCCAGACATGTTTTCATGAGTCGGCGCAAATGGCATTTGAAATTCATTATCAATTTTTAATGTCCAATTGAAATAATATGCGTCACCTTGCTCTTTTCTGTATTGTCTGACATCCGTCATACTCTGTTTGAGTTTGGTCGCGACGAGTGTTGGGTCGTCTACAATTACTTCGAATTTACTGAGCGCTTCTTTTCCTAGAATGCTTTCTACAAACGTGCATATTTCAGTAAAGTAACTTTCTGACTCTTTTGGGCCTGTTAAAATGACGGGTAAACATTGCTTTGCATTATCGGGGTGTAACAAAATTCCAAGTAGATAAAGCAGTTCTTCAGCCGTACCTGCCCCACCAGGGAATATGATGATCCCATGCGACATCCTAACAAATGCTTCCAAACGTTTTTCAATATCGGGTAAAATAACCAGTTCATTCACGATAGGATTAGGGGGCTCTGCTGCAATGATACTTGGCTCTGTAAGTCCCAAATAACGATTGCTGGTGATACGCTGTTTAGCATGCCCAATTGTTGCACCTTTCATTGGGCCTTTCATAGCCCCTGGACCACAGCCCGTACATATATTCATGCCGCGCAAACCAAGCTGATAGCCAACTTCTTTAGTATACTTATACTCGGTTTCATTAATAGAATGTCCGCCCCAACAAACAATGAGGTTAGGATCAGTATTCACTTGTAAGGCATCTGCGTTGCGCAGCATATCAAACACCATATGGGTGATTTCTCTAGGGACGTGTATTTGCTCTTGATGCTTTTGGCAAATAAATAAAATGTCTCTTATTACTGAGAAAATATGCTCGTGAATACCTGTAATTATTTCTCCGTCTACGAAGGCTGTGTCAGGTGGGTTATCAAGCTCTATTTTAATACCTCGCTCTCTTGCGATAAGCCTTATCGCAAAGTCTTGGTACTTGTTGTATATTTCAGAGCTGGAGTCGGTATGGCTACCGACGTTGAGTACTGCGAGCGCGCAGTTCCTAAAAAGGCGATAGCGCTCGCTATGTGAAGATTGTTGTAATAAGTCTACTTCAAGTTGAGATAACAGATTTAGCACACCCGTTGGGTTTAACTGTATTTGCATAGGCATTCTCCTTGTTATTCACGAAGACAAATACGGTCTCTTCCGCTGTTTTTTGCCTCGTAAAGTGCGTCATCGGCTCTATCAAAAGCTGATAACGGTGTATCACCTTCTTTAAACTGTGTTGCGCCTAAAGATATGGTGATTTGTACTTGCTTCTCTTTGAACTTAAACGGTATTGATTTTATTGTAGTACGTACTTTCTCTAGAGGTTGCTTTGCTTGGCCAAGCGGCATTCCTGGCATTAGCAACACAAACTCTTCACCGCCATAGCGGGCAATGAAATCGGTTTTTCTGATTGATTTTTTTAAAGCTCGGGCAATAACTTGTAACGTTTTATCGCCAGCACTATGACCATACTGGTCGTTAATAGACTTAAAATGGTCAACATCAATGACCACTAATGTAACATCTGTCTTTTGTAAATCGAAAAGGTGAAACTCTTGATTAAATCGGTCGTCAAATGCGGCTCGGTTTGGCAGCTTGGTTAACCCGTCGAGTAGGCTTTTAAAGCGTTGCTCTGAGAGCCGCTTTTTATAATTTGTTACTTTGGATTCAAGAACATTGATCCTCTCGTTAATCTTTTCAAAGCTAGCAAAAAGCGCCTCTTTATCGGCTCGTTCGAGTTTTTCTCGTTTAACTAAATCACTGCTTAAAATTTTAAGCTCGCCATCTACTAGTGCTTTTAGCTCTGTCATCGAGGTTGCTTTTTGCGTCTGCTCGTTCAGGCTTTTTATTTTTGTTTCTATTTGTTTATTCAAGCCATTGAGTTCGTCACTCATTGAGCGAGAGTTTTTAGTTGTATCAATAATAGAGGAATGTAGTTCTTCTAACGTTTGATTTAACGAAACCAAAAAACCTTGAGCAGATTGACGCTCTCTTGCAATACTTTTTGCAATTATCCTGACAATACCTAGTGCTGATTCTAGCAATACATCAACATTGTCATTGAGGCTTATATTATTTTTGATTGCCTTAACTTCATTTGCGACATCTTCGTCGAAAATTAACTCGTTAGCCAAAGCGAGCAACTCAGCGGCAACTTCAGGGTTTTTGTCTGGCCCTGAGCTTGGTGTATCAGTTAATACCGTTGCCTTGCTTTGTAGTGCTTTATGGTAAATCGTAACAAGTTTGTCGAGTATGGGAATAAACTCATTGGTCGATTGTACGTCAAGTTCATGATCTAACAGATGGCGAAGCATTCTTCGTCCATCTTCAGGCAAACCTTTTACGCGCTGTAGCTGTTTTCCTGAGTCAGTAATGGATTGAAGTAACTGTCGATGGTTAGCTGAATTGACCGCTTCCTGCTGCTTCAACATGGTGGTCATATTGTCAATCAAGGGAGAGAACTCTTCAAAGTCCATGCCTTTGTTTAACGCACTTCTGAATTTAGCAAGTTGGTTGTCTAGGGCGACGTCTTGACCTTTACAGCTAAGAGATAATTTGGCCGCAAATTGCGATAGCACGTCAACCTGATGCTTTCGTGCTGTTTCTAGGGCTTTGCGAACTTTTATTGCCTGCCCGAGTTTTTTTTCTAAATGCTCAGTATTATCAGTCACAAATATAGACCATTTCCATTGTAGAGGTTCTCACTCACAAGTTTACAACAAATATCTGATTAATGTAGATGATTTTGTGTTTTGCTGGCATTTCTTCAAACAAAAATGTGGATTCACCGCGTTTTATAAATAAAAAGATAATAGATTTGATAGGGTCGAAGAAAACATTGTTATTTAGAAAGTTATGATAAATAAACCAACCCTTATTGCCTTGGCGTGTATGCCGTTCCTCTCGTTTGCAGAAGTCGCATACCAACTCAAAATAGACCAAGGCACCCATCATTTAGGTGATGTTTCAATTACGTTCCCTAAATCTGCGCAATCCCACTTAGATATACAACTACCAGATTGGCGTACGGGTCGTTATGAAATATTGAATTTAGCGAATGGTGTTCGACTATTTAATGCAGAAGATCAAAATGGCAAAGCGTTAGAGTGGAAAAAAGTAGATAAAAATACTTGGCGTGTTCATTTTGATGAGCCCACAGAAGTAAATATTGATTATCAGGTTTACGCAAATGAGCTAGGGCTCAGAGCAAGGCATATTGATGACAGTCATGCATTCATTGATGCATCGGGCTTTTTTATGTTCAGTGATTCTTTTCGACAAGAGCCGGTGAGTGTTGAATTAAATGTTCCTGACACTTGGCGATCTGTATCGGGTATGGCGTTTGGGGATAATAAACACAGTTTTGTCGCCAAGAATTATGATGTTTTGCTAGATTCACCAATAGAAACCGGTATTAATGAATTACATAAGTTTGAAGTTGACGGCCGACAGTACGAATTAGTGATATGGGGAGAAGGCAATTACGATGTTGCGTTGATGCTGAGAGATTTAAAAAAGCTGGTTAAAACGGGTACCTTAATTTGGGATGATTACCCATATCAGCGTTACGTCTTTATGGTACATGCAACGAGTGGCGCACGCGGTGCTACCGAACACTTAAACTCGACAATAATTCAACGCCATAGAGATTCGTTTGCTAAAAGAGATGACTACGTTGCGTTTATCTCCACGGCTGCTCACGAGTTTATTCATACATGGAATGTGAAAAACTATCGGCCAGCGGGCTTAGTGCCTTACGACTATACGGGTATTAACTATAGCGATTTACTGTGGTTGGCTGAAGGGTCAACAAGTTATTTGGAAGATTATTTATTACTTAGTGCAGGTATCACCACCAACCAAGAGTACTTTAAAGGACTCACTCGTACCATTAATCGCCATTTAAACACTCCAGGTCGAGAAATTCAGTCTGCTGCCCAAACAAGTTTCGATAAATGGATCAACCAAGGGGGCGATCACGGCAAAAATTATAGTACCAACATTTACTCTGAAGGCGCGCTTGTTTCTATGGCGCTTGATATTGATTTATTGGTCAAAAGTGATGGAAAAGTCAGCTATAAGGACGTACACCGCGAGCTGTATAAACAGCATAAACTACCAAATTCATTTACCAGTGCTGATGTAAAAGCAATTTTAAAGCAATTAAGTGGAAGAGATTACACTCAGTGGTGGGCGAAACATGTTGATGGGCCATTAAATCTAGACTTTGATGCATTATTGGCGCAGGTCGGTTTAGAGCATGCACGTCCTTCATCTGTAAAACCCATTGCGTCAATGGATGCCATAGCAAAAAATAGTGGCGAAGTATTAATACTTAATCATGTAGCAAGAGAGGGAGCCGCTTGGGCCGCAGGCCTTACTCCTGGTGATAAGATTGTCGCGGTGAACAAGCATCATGTTCGAAAGTCACTTAATGCAACATTACAAGGTTTTTCTGCTGGTGATAAAGTCACGGTTGATTTTATCAGGCGCGACAAATTGATGAGTACAACATTAATCCTGTCACGTGGTTATAGTAAGCCTAAGTTAGTAAGGGCGATACTAAAACCATCAATTAGACAAGCTAAGCTGTATAAAGCTTGGATGGGGGTCGAACACCCATCTCACCCTATTAAATAACGAGCTATCTCAGCTGAACATATTCACTCCAGTTATTATGTCATAGTAGCTGGAGTGAACGTAGAGCGGTGTGTATTAGTTATTGAGCTTAGCTTTGAGCGCCTCGATGGCTTTGCACGTTGCCGTGTGGTTAAGTCGCTTTTCTTGAAACTGATGCCATTTTCTTTTCCAAAAATGCTTTTTAACTGGCGCACCACTGGATGCTTTGGCAATGTCGCTCTCAAACTCACCCGCTTGTTCAATGTAATAGGGCATCATTGAATAAACGGGGACGTTGGTTTCCCAAATATGCTGTATATCAGTGTCAACCGGCCGTGCAAACTTGTCGGTCGCCTTTAGGAGCTGCCTAGCGCCCTCTAAACTAATAGCTTGAGCACAGCAGCCTGTCATCGCCTTTTTATGGATCACTAGGTCGAAGTGGCTATTTAACTTAGACTTATACAAAATTGGTTTTTCTCTATTTTCATAAGCGGCAAGTTTAATGAGTTGCCAATCAAAGTTAAGATCAGCTATTGAGTCGAATACATCTTGTAAAGGGCCAACAATTTTAAAATCGTCCTCAATGATAATGGCATAATCAAGTTGGCGATCAACAATGGCTTGCCATGCTTTTCTGTGGCTTAAGTAGCAACCGATTTCGCCTTGACTAAGTGCACGATGATACTTTTTTAGATTCAAGGTGTGACTGTAATGACGGGCAAGCTCCTCTTGAGTTAAAGACTTTCCATACACGCCAGATAGTCGTTCAAACCGAATATTTTGGCTATTTAACCTATCGGTACACGCTTTTAAACGTTGTGTGCTTTGATCTAAGTTGATCAAAAATATGGCAGGAACGTTATCGCGCATTACTGTGATATCTCTAATTTAATTTGCCAAGGTTGTTTTTTATCAAAAGTTTCGTGTTTGGATAGGCTGAGGGTGGGTGATTGCGCCGCTTTTGAAAATTGTAGCGTGTTTTTCTTTTGGACTGCTTTCCACTCAGTACTTAAACATGATTCAATCAGGCGTTTTGAGGTATCAAATACTTGTGAGGCAGTGTTATCGCTAGAAAAATTCTGTTCACAATGATAGCCAGTAGATCCTGTACTGTAGTTACTTATCTGACATTGCTCACCGACTAAATGTGCTTTTGCTTGCCATGATGTTAAAAATGGGGTTGAAACTTTAGCACCTTTTAACGGTTCAAACCCCGATGGGGCACTATTAATAAGTGCTTCTACCTTTTGACATATATTCATGGTATCGACTTGAGCTTGCTTTGAAGGTGATAATGTATTGCAGCCCGTTAAGCCAATAATAAGGGAAAAGGCGCTAAGAAGAGGTTTTACCATGGTGAGATCCTTAACTATTTTTAGCAAGCATACCATGGTAAAACGGAAAGACCAGACTCGTGTTATTTATGTCTGTTTTGCAAGCAGTTTATAACGCTTGATAAATTAGTTTCACTGCGCTGTAACAAGACCAATAAATGATAGAGCAAATCAGCAGACTCATTTTCTAATTCGTTTATGTCGGCTTTCATCGCAGCAAGGGCAACTTCAACGCCTTCTTCTCCCACTTTTTGACAGCTACGACTAATGTCTTTGGCAAACAAAGATGCCGTGTAACTCGACTCAGGGTTATCATTTTTACGAGATACAATGACTTCTTCTAGCTCTGCTAAAAATCCGATTGCGGGTTTGGCGTCTCCAAAGCAACTTTGGGTACCCAAGTGGCAGGTGGGCCCCTCAGGTAATGCAAACAATAAGATTGAATCTTGATCGCAATCGGTATGAGCGCTGACTAAATTGAGTACATTTTTAGACGCTTCTCCTTTGGTCCACAGGCGCTGTTTTGAGCGAGAATAAAAAGTCACCAGTTTCTTTTCTAATGTCATTTTGATTGCATCACTGTTCATAAACCCTTGCATGAGGATCACGCCTGATGTGGCATGTTGCACAATGGCTGGCAGTAACTCTGCTTTATCAAAGTCTAATTGTGTTAGGTTTGCGGGGGTTAATTGCATAGTCTACTCGCTATATTTTGAGATGCTAAAAACTGCTTAAGCTCGTTAATATTTATAATGTTTTTATGAAATACGCTGGCGGCTAATGCGCCATCGACCTGGCTATGTGTAAATACATCAGCGAAGTCTTGCATTGTACCTGCACCACCGGAAGCAATCAGTGGCACATCACAAATGGCTCTGATCTCACTTAATTGCTTATTATCGTAGCCTTTTCTTACACCGTCTTGATTCATACAGTTTAAAACGATTTCACCTGCGCCTAACTCTTGTACTGTTCTAACCCAATCTTGGGTTTTATAGCGCGTTTGACTCGAAGCATTAGGGTCGCCAGTAAGTTGATACACTAAGTATTGGTCTGTCTTTTCATCGTAAAAACTATCTATGCCTACAACAACACATTGCTTGCCGAATTCATCGTGCAATTCTTTTATCAGTGCAGGTCGTGCTATTGCTGGGCTATTGATACTGATCTTATCAGCACCTTGTTCAAGTACCTTTGCTGCGTCGGCTACCGATTTTATGCCGCCGGCAACACAAAAAGGAATATCAATATGGCGAGCGATCGTTTGCACCCAATTAACATCTAATAAACGCTTCTCTACGCTGGCACTTATCTCATAAAATACTAACTCATCAGCACCTGCATCACTGTAGAGCTTTGCCAACTCTAAAATGTCGCCAACAACTTCATGGCCTTTAAACTTAACGCCTTTTACGACTTGTCCATTTTTAACGTCTAAGCAAGGTATTATTCGCTTTGATAACATGCGAGTGCCTCCTCAACTGTAAATGCACCATCTAGCAGTGATTTTCCAAGAATAATGCCGCCTACCCCTATCTCAACGAGTCGATTTATATCTGCTAACGAACTCACTCCGCCAGATGCTTGTACTTGTATGTTCTTATTGTGTGCACAAAGTTGTTCGTATAACGCAAAAGAAGGGCCTGTCATGGTACCATCCTTACTGATGTCCGTGCATAAAAAGTCAGTTATGCCAAGTTCAGCATAAAAGTCGACGAGCTCAAACAATTCAACTTTTGCGTCAGACAACCAACCATGTGTCGCTGGTGCCCACCCTGTGTCGGTTTTGTTTACATCTAGGGCTATTACGAAACGTTCAGCGCCAAATTCTTTAATCCAACTCGACACCTGACTTTGTTGGTCGACCGCCATTGAGCCGATCACAACTTGTGAAGCACCCGCGTCAAGCCATTGTTTAACATCTTCGTAGCTTCGGATCCCACCGCCAACTTGATAAGGAACCGATAATTGGCTGGTGGCGGCTTGAATTTGTTGCCATTGCTTTTTAGCAGGATCCCGAGCACCTTCCAAGTCAACTAAGTGAAGCTTAGTTGCGCCACTAGTCTGATAAGACAGTAGCCGTTCATCGAGTTGGAACGGGTAAAACTGAGCGGTATCGTATTTGCCTTGATACAGCCTAACAATCTGATTTTGGAGTACATCTAATGCAGGTATGATCATAATAAGGTCCTTTACAGTGTCCAATTAACAAAGTTTTGTAGCAAGGTTGCGCCAACTTTGGCACTTCGCTCAGGGTGAAACTGCATTCCCGCATAATTGTCTTTAGCAACAATAGCTGAAAAGCACTGTCCATATTCGCCTTGCGCCAAGGTACAGTCGTTTACCGAGTGCGCAAAACTGTGCACAAAGTAAACTTGATCATTGCGACTGATATTGGCAGTCAATGGGTGCTCTGCACAGTGTGTTAAGTTATTCCAACCCATATGGGGGGCGGTTAACCCTTTTACGTCTAATGCAGAAACATCCCCCGGTATTTTGCCAAGACAGGTTATATTTCCTTCTTCAGTGCTGTTACATAGAAGCTGCATACCTAAACAGATCCCCATCAGTGGCTTTTGATAGTCGTTAATTGCGGTATCCCAGCCTAAGGTTGTTAGGCGTTCCATAGCGACTTTAGCATGTCCGACACCCGGAAGAATGGCGCGGTCAAAATGCGCCAATTTAGCAGGATCTGTTATCACCTCTGGCGTAACGCCAAGGCGTTCAAATGCGAATCTCACAGAGTTGATGTTGGCACAACCGGTATTAATAATGGCTATCATAAACACCCCTTAGAACTGGCTGTTTGTTGCGTAGTATCTTGTGCAATAGCCATTCTTAGAGCGCGCGAAAAAGCTTTGAATAACCCCTCAACTTGGTGATGACAGTTACCATCAGAGACTGATAAAATTAAGCTGATCTGTGCATTATCTGCGAGTGATTTAAAGAAATGCTCCACCATTTGTACATCCAAGTCACCCGTACTTTGCCGGCTAAACTCGGCATTGAGCACAAATGATGCACGCCCTGATAAGTCAAGTTGACATTCTGCTTTGCACTCATCCATTGGTAAAGAGAAACCATATCGAGCTATTTGTGATTTTGTGCCTAGAGCTTGTTTTATGACTTGCCCTAATGCAATGCCAACATCTTCTACAAGGTGGTGTTCATCGATGTGAAGGTCGCCTTTAGCGATAATATTTAAGCCAATATTTGCGTGCGTCCTAATTTGGTCGAGCATATGGTCGAAAAAGCCTAACCCTGTTGAAATTTCGCCATTTTTAGTTTGATCAAGATTAGCTGAAACGCTGATCTGTGTTTCTTTGGTATTGCGACTTACAGTTGCTTTTCTGTTTAATGTGGTCAATTGGGTTACAATGTGGGACCAACTTCCTTCATATAAAATACCTTCGATACACAGGTTTTCTGCGAGTCCTATATCGGTTTGTCGGTCTCCAATCACATATGATTTAGCAAGGTCAACTTTACCAGAGCGCATAATTTGTGTGAGTAACCCTGTTTTTGGCTTTCTACAGTTACAGTTGTCTTCATCAAAGTGTGGGCAGATCAACACTTCTTCGAAAAATATTCCCTGACTTTCAAATATCTCCATCATTTTATTTTGTGCTATGTCGAAGTCAGCGGTTGGAAAACTATCGGTACCCAGCCCATCTTGATTAGATACCATGACAAGCTTGTAACCTGCATTTTGTAATTGGAGTAGGGCGGTGATCACATTAGGCAACAGGACGAGCTTTTCAAGGCTATCGACTTGTTTATCTGTCTTTGGCTCGTCTATTAGCGTGCCATCTCTGTCTATGAATAAATATGGACTGCTCATTATTAATTCCTTACACTTGCGCCGAGATGACGTCTAGCCAATCTTTAACGGACTTTAAGTCTTGTTCATTACCAATTGATATACGCAGCCAGTTATCTTGGCCATATAAATTAAAAGGTCTCATTACTAACCCCATTTGTGCCGCGAAAGATAAACAGCTTTTGTCTTTAAGTTGTAATGTCACAAAGTTGCCGTCACCACTGAGTATGTCGTTGACAGCGGGAGACTGTTCCAACCAACTTAAAAGCGTTAGTTTGGCTTTGTTTAAAATGGTTACTTGGCGACGCATCTGAGTGATTGCATCACTGTTCAAGGCTTTTTCAGCGATTTGTGCAACCACGGTTGATACAGGGTAAGGCGCTATAACTTTGCGAATAGGCGCGAGGATTGATTTATCACCCAACATGAATCCAGTGCGCAAGCCTGCCAGTGCAAATGCCTTTGATAGCGTTCGTAAAATTACAAGGTTGTCGAAGTCCTTGAGCAGTAGAGCGCATGAATTAGATTCTGAAAACTCTATGTAGGCTTCATCAACTACAACGATAGCCTTACCAGCCAATGCTTTAGTGACTTGGGCAATTTTTTCTACTGGCGTGATACTACCTGTCGGGTTGTTTGGGTTGCAAATGAATACCAGTTTACTGCCTGATACTGCTTTAATGATGTCTTCAACAGTGCCACTTAGCAATAAATCTTGGGATAGGCCATTAACAGCAACATTATGTGTGTCAGCGGTTACTTTATACATGCCATAAGTTGGCAAAAATAGCGCAATATTGTCTGTTGCAGGCTCACAATAGGTTCGCACCAATAGGTCGATACCTTCGTCTGCACCTCGGGTCATAATAACTTGTTCTGAACTTACGCCCGCATAATCTGCATATGCATCTATAACGGGGGCAGGTTGTGGATCAGGATACCTATTTAGGCCACTCAGTATGATATTTACGTCTTTCACATAAGGGCTTTCATTGGCATTGAGCCATATATTACCTGATACTTTTTCACTTTTTGCAGAACTATAAGCCGTCAGTGCTTCTATATTGCCAGGCAACAACGTGTCTTGTGCTGGTTTATCAGTCATTGTTTAATTGCTCCAGTCTTACTTTAACTGCGTAGGCATGGGCGTCTAACCCTTCAGCCTCTGCTAGTGGCAATATGGCTGAGCTTAATGCTTTAAGCCCTTGTTTTGATATTGTTTGAACCGTGTATGTTCTAAAAAAATCTAATAGATTCAAACTAGAATATACTTTGCTGTAACCATAAGTAGGCAATACATGGTTGGTACCTGAGGCATAATCGCCAGCCGATTCTGGTGTATAGTCACCAACAAATACAGATCCTGCGTTATTGACTAACGGCAAATACTGCTCCGGTTCTCCAAGTTGCAGTATTAAATGCTCTGGTCCATATTCAGCCGAAACGGCAAAGGCTTGCTCAATTGACTCTACCAAAATGAGACTACTATTTTGCATAGCTGCTCGCGCGATATCTGCACGCGGGAGTAACGCTAATTGCGTTTCGATGGCCTGCTGTGTTTTTTCAATGACGAGTGTGTTGTTGCATAACAAAATGACCTGAGAGTCACGACCATGCTCTGCTTGTGATAATAAATCTGCTGCAATAAACTCAGGGTTTGCACGTTCGTCTGCAATAACCAATACTTCAGATGGTCCTGCTGGCATATCAATGGCAAAGCCTGGTTCGCTTTGGCTCAATATTTGTTTCGCCATTGTGACATAGCTATTACCAGGGCCAAAAACTTTGCTTACTTTTGGCACTGTTTCTGTGCCAAACGCCATCGCTGCGATGGCACCTGCGCCACCACTTTCAATCACTGTCGTGATCCCACATAGCTTAGCGGCATAAAGTATTGCTGGGTCAATTTTTTTGTCACCATTGACTGGCGTGGCAAGTACAATCGTCTTTGCTCCGCTAAGTTGTGCACACACACCTTGCATCAAAACCGACGAAGGTAGAGGCGCACTGCCACCAGGCACATACAATCCAACAGCATCTATCGCTTGGTAGCGCAGTTCGCAAAGCACCCCAGGCGTTGTTTCTAAAGTGGTACTGTTTGGCAACTGCGCTTGGTGAAACATCTTAATATTGTTATATGCTGTCTCAATTGCCACTTTTAATTCTGTGTTTAGCACTTTAACACTATTGTCGATCTCTTCTTGAGGGACCTGAAGCCTTACATTGCTGCGCTTATCAAATTTTTCAGCGAATGTGATGAGTGCGCTATCACCATTTAATGCTACTTGCTCGATAATATCGTTTACAGCGGCTTCAACATTTTTGCTTGCTGAAAGAGCAGGGCGCATTAGTGCGCCTTGCTGCTGCTGTAACGTCAATTCGTTCCAACGGATCACGTTATTACTCCATCATTTTTTCGATTGGCATAACTAGGATTGAGTTCGCACCGAGTGCTTTTAGTTCTTCCATTGTTTCCCAGAAAAGCGTTTCACTGCTTACCATGTGAAGTGCAACGTATTCATCACTGCCAGCCAATGCGAGTAGTGTTGGTTGGCCTGTGCCCGGCAGAAGCGCACATACTTCATCTAACTTGCTCTTTGGTGCATGCAGCATGATATATTTGCTTTCTTTTGCTTGTTTGACCCCTTTTAAACGAGGCATAAGCTTTTCAATTAGGGCGAGCTTTTCAGGGTCTTGCAGGGCTGGGTTTTGAATAAGGCAAGCGTTAGATTCAAGGATTGTTTCTCCTTGCATTAATCCATTGGCTTCTAAGGTGGCACCAGTTGATACTAGATCGCAAATTGCGTCAGCTAAACCAGCTCTAGGCGCAACTTCTACCGAGCCTGTGAGCATGACTGCACTGGCGCTGATATTTTCGCGCTTTAAGTACTGTTTTAAAATCTCTGGGTACGTTGTTGCAATCCTCTTGCCTTCAAACCAGTCCTTTGACTGCTCACCAAGTTCTTGCGGCCAGGCGAGTGCTAATCGGCAAAAACCAAAGTCTAATTTAGACAATGTGATCACATCTGCATTTTGTTGTTGATTTTGTCTTTCGGCTTGAGACTCCACCAGAACATTCTCACCAACAATGCCTAAATCACAGACGCCGTCCATAACTAGCCCCGGAATATCGTCATCGCGAACACGAAGTACATCAATTGGCATATTGGTTGAGTGTGCAATGAGACGTTGCTCACGTAAATTTAATTTTACACCGATTTGTTTTAATAGGTCTTGGCAATCTTTTGATAAGCGGCCAGATTTTTGAATTGCGATACGTAGTCTATTTGTGTTGCTCATAATTTATTTTCCATAAGTATAAAAACTAAAAACCCCGAGGGAACCTCAGGGCGAAAATAAGCTATGAATTTTGCTCGCCGGAGGTTCCTTTTAGGAATAACCCACCAGCGAAATACCTGACAGGTTATCCCGATGAATGATGATGGTGATGTAAAGCTGTCATAGTATTGAACATGGTTAACTCTTCGTTAGTATTTGATTACGCATATAGATAAACATATTACCAGAACGTAGCGCAAGCTTTTTTTATATCAACTTTAGAATATCTTATAACGGCCGATAATAACGTATGAGAACATGTTTTTGAGGAGGTATGCATATGGATGCGTTAAAACCACAGTTTAATATTGTCAGACTTGAGGTTCATCACAAGCCATTATTTTATATTGCAGGCGTGCAAGAAAGTGCGGTTGATAGAATAAAACTTGAGCGAGCAAAGCGTGAGGATATTGAAAAAAAGAAACAATCAAAAGCATCAGAAAATAAACAAAAAGGCAACAATAAGCCGGGTGAAAGTGATAAACACCTTGATATATGGGCTTAGTGCTTTTGTACTAATATAAAAGTTGTATTTTTTCGTTTGTTCAATATATAATCCTTCCCAATTCATTAATTTAATTACGTTTTTCATTAGTCTGCCTGTATGATATTTACACGGTGGAAATGTAGTCTATTCAGGGTTGTATATATGAACTTTACCATTGTCCAAAAGTTATACGCTGCATTTTTTGCTGTGTTAATTTTACTTTCGTGCACCTCAGTCTTTGTAATTTATAAAGAAATTGAGATTTCTCACGTTACCCAAGAAGTAGCCAGTGACGATGTACCCGGAGCATTTGTCTATATGCAACTGATTGATGAACTAGGAGACGTTAATACTGCTTTATATGCAATTGTTAATGATATAGAAGGGGCGACGCAAAGCTACTATGATGATAAAAATGAGCTATTAGATTACTACGAACAATTATATAAATTGGAATCTAAAAAGGCCGAAGACCGGCGGGTTATGGCTCAAATAAAACGTTTAATTGACGATTTAATACAAGTTGCAGAGACAAAAATAATTAGCGCGTCATTACCATTTAATGAAAAGCTCATAACGTTAGTCGAGTTGGAAAAACGGTATATTTCGAAGTTAGAGGATATGTTAGAGGCAGGTGCTAATGAAGAACGTGATGATACGGCACTCGCGATGACTGAAATTCAGAAGCAACTTGATTTTCTAAATACAATATTAATCGTCATTACGCTAGTGGCGATAGTTATCTCGGTATTGATTGCGTGGCGTTTAGGTCTGTCAATCTCACAGAGGTTACACTTGGTGGCAGTACAAGCGGGGAATATTGCTCAAGGGCGATTGGATATTCAACCACTTGAAACAAGTCATGGAGATGAGATCAGCGCGCTATCATCGTCTATCAATGATATGCAAACTTCATTAACGACACTTGTTGGACAAATAAAGTCAGTCACGGGTGAAGTTGGCGATAGCAGTGCCACACTTGGCAAAGTTAATGAGCAAGTTGCCCAAGGGATCAATAAGCAGCAGCTAAAAGCGGATCAAATTTCCACAGCAGCAGCACAAATGAGTAGCTCCATTGCTGAAGTGGCTCACCAGAGTGTCGACGCGGCGGATATTGCAAACCAAGCAGGCAGCAGCGCAAGTCATGGCGGAAAGATAGTTAATGAAATGGTGATGAGTATTCGTGATGTGTCGTCCACCATTGAAGACTTATCGGATTCGGTTGGTAATTTGGGGCAACGTGGTAAGCAAATTGGAGAGATCATAAAGGTGATCAATGAGATTGCCGAGCAAACTAATTTATTGGCACTTAACGCGGCGATTGAGGCTGCAAGAGCTGGTGAACAAGGGCGTGGTTTCGCGGTAGTTGCTGATGAAGTTAGGGGGCTCGCTAGTCGAACAGCAACAGCGACACAAGAAGTCGCAGAGTCAATCAGTGCAATTCAGCAAGAGACCGATATTGCGGTGTCTAGAATGGCACAAAGTACAGAGGTTGTTGATAAAGGGGTATCGTTAAGCGAAGAGGCTTTAGCAGCGCTAGAAGATATTGTCAGCCAGGCCCAAACGGTTAATAGAATGATTGACTCAGTTGCTGCGTCGGCAGAAGAGCAAGCAGCAGTCACCAAAGAGATTAGTCAAGACATTACAGATATTAATGAAATTGCGACCGAAGCAGTTGCTAATTCTGAGGCTGCGCAAAGTGCTGCAAGCGCACTATCGGAGAATGTTGAACACCTCGAAACCACACTCAGTAAGTTTGCCGTTTAGGTTGCGCCATGGAATCTGCGCATAGAGCTTACTTGCTCTATGCGTGAACTCTTCGTACAATCGTCGCAAATTTTTTAGCAGTACAGTTAATTTGTCTATTCAACAAGTATTTTCAGAGCAAGGTCCACTTGCTATAGCGCTTACAGGATATAAACCCCGTAAAGCACAAATTGATATGGCCCAGTCGATTTCTGAGACAATTGACTCGCGTGGGCAATGTGTTGTTGAAGCGGGCACTGGTACCGGTAAAACCTTTGCATATTTGGCACCTGCTTTATTGAGTAAACACAAGTGCATAATTTCAACTGGATCAAAGGCGCTACAAGAACAATTATTTCACCGCGATTTACCGGTATTACAAAAAGCGCTTAAGGCGGGGAAAAAAGTTG
This sequence comes from Pseudoalteromonas sp. MSK9-3, assembly GCF_003590335.1. Taxonomy (GTDB): domain Bacteria; phylum Pseudomonadota; class Gammaproteobacteria; order Enterobacterales; family Alteromonadaceae; genus Pseudoalteromonas. The sequence goes on from NZ_MIET01000046.1 coordinate 201,282, forward strand.
CGTTATTAAAGGGGAGAGCGAACTATCTGTGCAGTTATAGGCTGAACGAACATGTCACTAATGTCCCCACAGACGATCCTGATGTCATGCACCAATTGGCTATGGTTGCAAAGTTCGCGGCACAAACGCATACCGGGGACTTAGCAGACTGTGTGGGAATTGAAGAGGATGCCAAGGTTTTACCATATGTTAACTCTACTGCGGATAATTGTTTAGGCAAAGAATGTCCAGATTTTCAAGAATGTTATATTAGAAAAGCGCGCATTGATGCAACAGAATCAGACTTAGTGGTGATAAACCATCATTTGTTCTTTGCTGATATGGCGGTTAAAGAGCAAGGCTTTGCTGAGTTAATGCCTAATAGCGACTGTTATATATTTGATGAAGCGCACCAATTACCTGAAATAGCGAGTGACTACTTTGGTGAGTCTGTTAGCACAAAGCAGCTAGTCGGGCTTATCAACGATATTCGTTTAATTTACCGATCAGACATTCCTGACATGCTCCAGTTGGGAAAAACCCTAAATAAATTAGAGACGACAGTTGCCGATCTACGAATTGCATTTGGTAATGACGGTAGTCGCGGTGACTGGCGAGAAGCGCTCTCAGATAAAATAATGTGTGATGCATTGCATCGCGTTATTAGCGACTTGGACTTTTTGTATCAAGTGTTGAAGTTGTGTTTAGACAGAACAGATAAGATTGAACACCCGTTTGAACGAGTTATTAAGTTTAAAAATCAATTAGAACGAGCATTCGATGTATCTCAAACCGGATACAGTTACTGGTATGAAACAACACGGCGCTTTGTCACCATCCACATAACCCCACTTGACGTGTCGAATAAATTTAAGGAAATCGTAACCAAAACTGATGCAAGTTTTGTGTTTACATCGGCAACATTGTCAGTTGATCACTCATTAGAGCACTTTACCGCGAGTTTAGGGTTAAAGCCAACGCATGAAAGCATTGTGGATAGCCCATTTGATTATCAAAACCAAGCCTTATTATGTATGCCGCGTTATCTGCCCGAGAGCAGAGATGATGCGATGCCTCACATGTTGGTAAAAATTGCAAAGCAGTTAATTAATGCGGCCAAAGGTAGAACCTTTTTATTGTTTACCAGTTATCGAGTGATGCATTTAGTGTATGAGGGTCTGAATACGGCAACAGACTATCCTATTTTTATGCAAGGTCAATCATCAAAACGGATCATATTAGAGCAGTTCGTACGTAATGGTAACGCAGTGCTGATGGGGACTGCGTCATTTTGGGAAGGGGTGGATGTAAGGGGCGATACGCTAAGTTGTGTGTTGATTGATAAGTTACCATTTGCCTCACCGGATGACCCTTTGTTACAAGCAAGAATGAAAGATGCCGAAATGTTAGGCAAGGAACCTTTTGATGCGGTGCAATTACCTCAAGCCGTGATCAGCCTTAAACAAGGCGTTGGACGATTAATTAGAGATAAAAGCGACAAAGGTGTGCTTGTTATTTGCGATAATCGTTTAGTTACGCGAAAATACGGTGAAACATTTTTAAAAAGCTTGCCAAATATGCGACGAACACGCAATTTACAAGCGGCAACTCAATTCTTAGAGAATATAGAATAATATGACGTATAACCTTTTGGCCATTGATGCTTCCACTGAAGCGCTTAGTATCGCACTTAATTATAACGGTAAAACATTTCGCTTTTTTGAGGAGTGCCCTCAACAGCATAGCCAAAAAATACTTCCGCAAATAGAAGCCATGCTTAATGATGCCAACTGCAAATTGCAGGACTTAGATGGCATCGCGTTTGGTAAAGGCCCTGGTAGCTTTACAGGTGTAAGGATCGGAGTGGCGATTGCACAAGGGTTGGCATATTCGCAAGGATTGAAATTAGTAGGGGTCTCAACGCTGCAAACGATGGCGCAACAAGCCATTGACGAACATGGTGTTACAGGCGTGTTGGCCGGAATAGACGCGAGAATGGGAGAAGTCTATGTCGGTGCTTATGTTGCCGGTGATGATGGATTAGCTGATAGTACGCACGAAGAAATGGTCTGTGCACCAGACAGTCTAGCTAATATCAACGTAGATAGTGCGGTAGGTACTGCGTGGGTCACGTATCCAAAAGCCGCCTCAGAAAATAATTTAAAAGTATTAGAAGGTTCGGTACTGCCAGATGCATTTTATATGTTAAAAATTGCGGATCGTGCTTTTGCAAATGGTGAAACAGTCGATGCCTGTGATGCACAACCTAACTATGTTAGAGACACGGTAACGTGGAAAAAGTTGCCAGGAAAGGAATAATTCGGTATTTTTAGTTATACAGTTTGATTGGCGCAGCGTCATTTTATGCAAATGGTAACGGTTAGTAATAACCAATTTACATATCAATTAAAACCTATTGCTCGGGGGAAATCTACAGAGCAAGCGGTGAGTAGTGCTGCGCAGCCTAGCTCCCGAGTTAACAACTCGCTATCGGGCATTAAACTTGCCCAAGCTTTTCAAGAACACTCACGCTCCACGATTTATGATCAGCCCGACTTCAAAACAAATGTGGCGATTAACACCTATAAAGAGATAAATAATCAGGAACGCAGAGCAGATGTAGAAGCCCTGATTGGCGTAAATATCTACGCCTAGGTGTTTGAAATTATTTCACTTAAAAATATTCCTCGATGATTGTTTTATTCTCTAAGTTAGGTATGGTTAAAAGAAAAAGCTAGGGAATGTTTTGTTCAGATCGTCATTCAATCGATTTAATCAAGCAGCTGTTAAGGTGTCGTCTAACACGCTCGTGTTGTCGTTAAGGGAAGGATATATTGCATTAATTCCTTTTTTTATTGTTGCGTCTCTCATTACACTGATAAATCAATGGTTGGATATTGCAGCAAAAGGCTTTGATCATGACTACTTAAATCAATTTAACCAATTGGTTTGGGGTCTTTTTCCTTTATTTACGCTGATTTCATTTAGCTATCATTTAGCAAAAAATATAAAAATACACACCATTGCTGCCCCGATACTGGTTACAAGTTGTTTTGTTGCAACTACCGGGTATATTTTTGTCGACGAGCAAAGTCTACGCATTGATCATCGTGTTGGTGTGCTATATACCTTATTTATGCCCATCTTTTGTTGCTACTTACTCGCATATTTCGAGCGAACGCGCGCATTTAAAATTGTCGAAGTGAGTACAATTAGCTTATTTCTTAAAAAACACGTTAACCTCATTTTTCCGTATATGTTGGTTACCACAATTACGTTGCTTCTGTATCCATTTGTCGATCTGGCTGTAGACTATGTTTTGTCTTATTTAGCTTTAGATCAACTCGAGTTTAGTGCAGAAGATAAAGTCACATTACAGTTACTTGGTGCGCACCTATTATGGTTTTTGGGGGTTCACGGTGACAATACTTATCATATTTTGGTTTCGAGTGACCTTTCAGGTTTTATGGTTACGTCTGAGCTGATCAATTACCATTTTTTCAGTACATTCGTAATTTTAGGCGGTACAGGGTGTGTTTGGGGGTTAATAATTGCGTGTTTATTACTTAAAAAAGGTAACCACGAAAAGCATATTGCCAAGCTATCGGCACCACTGGCCGTGTTCAATATCAGTGAAGTGATGCTTTATGCACTCCCTATTGTATTTAACCCCTATATTTTAATTCCGTTTTTAATAGCTCCTGCGTTTAATGCCATTGTTTCATACCAATTGTTGGTGAATGGGTTTATTCCTATTGTGACCCAAGAATCTATACCTTGGTTTACGCCCGTATTTGTAAATGCTTGGATACTGACAGAAAGTTTGTGGGTAGTGCTATTGCAAGTATTCCTGATTGCAGCCAATGTGGCCATATATTATCCATTTTTGGTTGCACATCAGAAAAATAATATGTCTGGCAAAGCACTCGATATGCTAGTGAAACGTTACTCAGCCGGTCGAATGATTGAAGACCAAGCTGAAAGCAGCTTCGCGACGCACCATGCTAAGCAACAAATTTCAGGGCATAGCTTAACAGAAGTAACCGATGCCCTTAATAACGGCGCATTGACGCTGCACTATCAACCTAAAATTAATCCAGTGAGCAAAGAAATTGTGGGTTTCGAGGCGCTATTACGGTTGGTTAACCCAGACAAAAGTGTATCAGGACCATGGTTTTTGGAAACGTTAGGTGAGCATAACTTGCTGCATGTTATAGATAATTTTGTTATTGACCAATTGGAAGTAGATTTAGATACTTTTGCTCAACATGGACAATATCCAAGAGTGAGTTTTAACATATCACCGGATAATTTACTTTCGGGTGGTTATAAACGTGTGGTTAAAGCGTTCTCTCGATTCGCAGATCAAGTCGAAGTTGAACTCTTGGAGTCAAGTTATATTGAAGACTTTAGTAAAACGATGTCGATAGTTAATACACTTAAAAGTAATAAAATTCACTGCGCAATGGATGATTTTGGTACCGGATACTCTTGTTTATCCGTACTGTCTAAATTAAACATAGACACCATCAAATTTGATAAAAGTTTGTTGCCAGATCAAGATAATGAAAAAGCGGCGGTGCTGTATAAAAATCTTGCCGACCTTTGTGCACAGTTAGGGTTTAACACGGTTGCTGAAGGGGTTGAAACAAAAGAAGATGAAAGTGTCGTCAAAGCAGCAAATATTGGCTGTGTACAAGGTTTTCTATATTACAAAGCGATGCCAATAGAACAGGCTATTGACATCTATGGCACTAAAATCGAGAATTAATAAACTATCTAAGATAGTTTATTAATTTTTCTGCAATGTCAGTATTGTTTTGGGAACCAATAAAGTCTTGATAGCCATTGCCATGAGCAAAGACTTGAACATCAATGGCCGTATGCCCACCTGTCGTCCAACCTGTATAACTTGCTTTATTGATTATAGATTTGACCACGCTGTTAAGCGCATCTAGGCCCTCCGCTTTAGCTTGCTTGAGCTTTATTGCTGTCGATTTATTGTATGGGAGCTTAGTATGCGTTACCCATGTGGTTTTTAAATCTTTAGCATTGTGTAACGATTTGGCAAGCTCTCTGGCAGATTTAGAAACGCCTTGAACTACGTCACGCAGCCACAAGTACTTTCCGTCAGCACCGAGTGTTAATCCACCTGTAGAGTGATCTGCTGTTATCACCAGCAGTGTATCAGGGTTGTTGTCAACATAGGCTTTGGCTAATTTAATAGATTGCGCAAAATCGTGCATTTCATGCATAGCACAAGCGATATCATTCGCATGGCCACACCAGTCTATTTGACTCCCTTCTATCATAACGAAAAAACCTTCGTCTTTACTTTTATCAAGTAAAGACAGGGCTTTCTTGGTCATAATTTCTAACCGCTCAGGGTTTTCGTCAATGGCATAAGGTAACCCCTTGTCAGCAAATAACCCTAGTGCTGGCAGTTTATCAATGTCTGACAGTGTTGAAAAAGAGTCTGAGTATTGATATCCCGCTTCTTGAAACTCTTTGACTAAATTACGGTCTTCGCGCAGGAAATATTGCGTTCCTCCCCCTAAAAGAAGGTCTACAGGCAATTTACCGGCTATTTTGTTGTCAAGATAGTCATCTGCTATCTCATTATAATTACGTCTTGATTCGTTATGTGCCGCGAAACTTGCTGGCGTCGCATGATTAATTTGCGACGTCGCTACCAAGGCGGTCGTCATGCCTTTTTCTTTTGCAATTTCTAGCATGGTTTTCAACGGTGCTTTGTGTGTATCAACTGCGATAGCGCCATTATAGCTCTTTTTTGCTGTACTAAGCGCTGTAGCGCTAGCCGCACTATCGGTGACTACGGTGTCGTCTTCTGGGTATGTATGAGCCATCCCTACCAGGATCTTATCGAATATGGTCGGATCGACATGTTTGGTATTGGGGTTGTCCATATAATAGCGATAAGCTGTTGTGTAAGCGGGGCCCATGCCATCGCCAATCATATAGATGATATTTTTTGGTCCGGCCAGCGCAGGTGAGCTGCATGCAAGCGCAACGCCTGCCGTTATGAGGCGCAATGTATTTCTCATGATTACTTCCTTAAGATTCCCGTGGTTATACATAGCGCAGTCTAATCACAAGTTGTGACATTTAACTTGTTATAAGACAGCTATGTCAGGCAAGATATTAAATTATAACTTCCACAAAGAATACGGAAATAATGAACATTGATGAAAAAAATACGATAAAGCGTCTAGCTGATTGTGGAGTGGCTGCTCAGATCTATGGAAATGGGCCTCAATGGGTGATTTGTTTGCATGGTTGGCTAGATAATTCTAATAGTTTTGTGCCGATGGCTAATTTACAGAAGCCGGGTTATAGGTGGCTCATGATTGACTTACCCGGTCATGGGCAATCACAGTGGCGAGGCAAAGATGCGCATTATTACTTTATTGATTATGTTTATGACTTACTGGTCGTCTTAGATAAGTTAAATATAGAAAAATGTCATTTAATTGGGCACTCATTAGGGGCGCTGGTATGCGGTATGTTTACTACACTGTATCCGCAACGAGTTAAGAGCTTGTCTATGATTGAAGGAATAGGCTTAATGTACTCGGACGAAGCTGATATCAAGATGCAAGTAGTGCAGTCATTCAAACAAAGACAGCATATTAGCGCTAAGGAGGTAAAGTACTTTCCAACCTTTAAAACACTGGTACAGGCAAGAGTGACAGCGTCTGATTTTGGTGAAGAAGAAGCTAAGTTACTTATGAGCAGAAATAGTGAGGAACGAGAAGGTAAAATCTGTTTAACGACAGACCCTAGGTTAAAGACTCATTCAGCGTTTAGATTTAGCTTAGATCAGAGTATGCACCTTTTTAAAGGCATTAGTATACCAAGCTTGCTTATTTTAGGGGATCAAGGGTATGACTTTGCTAAGGCAAATTTAGAGGTATTTAAAGCCGGCTTTTGGGATCTGCAGGTTGAAATTGTTGAGGGAGGACATCATTGCCATATGCAAAATCCAGTTAAGTGTATTACGCATATTGAAACACACCTGAACACAATTAATGGAACGTGATTGTATATTTATACGAAATATGGGAATATCTCTCGGTTAGAGTATTTGCTCAATTGTTTATGCGCCTTATTTCTATTAAGGTAAAGTATTAAAAAAATAAAGAGAACACAGGAGCTAAGAGTGGAAAAAATCTGGCTAAAGCGCTATCCGGAAGGGATGCCTGAAACTATCGACCCAGAGCACTACAACTCGTTGCTTGAAATGTTTGATAAAAGTTTTACAGAGTTTGCGTCGTTACCCGCTTATACCAACATGGGTAAGACGTTAACCTATCAACAAGTAGATGAAGCAACTAAATCTGTTGCGAGTTATATTCAAAATGATTTGAAATTAGGCAAAGGCGACAAGGTTGCCGTAATGATGCCTAATTTGTTACAAACCCCGATTTCAATCTTGGGTATATTGCGTGCAGGGTGCACAGTGGTAAATGTAAACCCACTTTATACGGTTAGGGAGTTAGAGCATCAGCTAAATGACTCAGAGACTAAAGCTATCTTTATTCTTGCTAACTTTGCTCAGACACTGCAAAAAGCGTTACCCAAAACGTCGGTTAAGCACATTGTATTGACTGAAATTGGCGATATGATGGGGGGCTTTAAAAAACACCTAGTAAATTTTGTAGTGAAGCGCGTTAAGAAAATGGTACCTGAATTTAGTTTACCAAAGACGGTACCTTTTAAAGACGTTATGGCTGCAAACCCAGATTTATATAAAGTGCCAAATATCGCATTAACCGATCTTGCATTTTTACAATACACTGGCGGGACTACGGGTGTATCGAAAGGTGCAATGTTGACGCACGGCAATATGGTTGGAAATCTTGAGCAGGTATCGGGTTGTTTAGATAAGGTGCTAGACAATGGCAAAGAAGTTGTTATTACAGCGCTTCCGCTTTATCATATATTTGCGCTAACAGCGAATTGCTTAACGTTTATGAAGTATGGTGGTCACAACATTTTGATCACGAATCCGCGTGATATGCCTGGCTTTGTGAAAGAGCTTGCAAAGCATAACTTTACAGCGATCACCGGAGTAAATACTTTGTTCAACGGCTTGTTGAACACGCCAGGGTTTTCAGAGTTAGACTTTTCTAATCTTAAGATGTCACTCGGCGGCGGTATGGCTGTTCAGCGCCCTGTAGCTGAAAAGTGGCAGAAGGTGACAAGCAGTAAGTTAATGGAAGGGTATGGCTTAACTGAGTGCGCACCGCTTGTTACTATTTGCCCGTGGGACTTAGATGGATATAACGGCTCTATAGGTTTACCTGCGCCCAGCACTGAACTGAAAATAGTATTAGAAAATGGGCAAGAAGCAGGAAAGGGCGAGTCTGGAGAGTTACTTGTAAAAGGCCCTCAAGTCATGGCCGGGTATTATAACAGACCCGATGCAACAGCCGAATGTTTAAAAGATGGCTGGTTCGCAACGGGTGACATTGCAACTTATGATGATGAAGGGTTTTTCTATATAGTAGATAGAAAAAAAGACATGATCATTGTATCAGGATTTAATGTCTTCCCAAATGAAATAGAAGAAGTGGTTGCCATGCATGATGGCGTACTTGAAGTTGCTGCGATTGGTATACCTCATGACGTAAGTGGGGAGCAAGTTAAAGTATTTGTTGTGAAAAAAGATCCATCGTTGACAGAAAAGGATATAATTAGCCATTGTCGAGATAATCTTACGAATTATAAGGTTCCCAAATTGGTAGAGTTTCGTGAAGAACTCCCAAAAACGAATGTCGGAAAGATACTTCGTAGGGCCTTAAAGGAGTAACTAAGGAGCCGGCACTAGCCGGCTTTTTTATGTACAAATGTCACTAGGAGTGAACGTGCAGTATCAGTTAATCACCACACAATCGCAGTTGAACCAGTTTGTATCATCAATATCTACAGCGAAAATTTTAGCAATAGATACTGAGTTTATGCGCCGTCGTACCTTGTATCCAGAAGTCGCCCTGATCCAAGTTTTTGACGGGACACACCTAGCGTTAATTGATCCTCTTTGTGAAATTGATTTTGAGCCATTTTGGCAGTTATTAAACAACGATAAAATATTAAAAGTACTACATTCACCTTCAGAAGATATTGAGGTTTTTCAAAAGTTCGCAGGGTTTGTACCACATCCAATGTTTGATACTCAATTTGCATTGCAACTGCTTGGTGAAGGGAATTGTGTTGGCTTTGCAAGTATGGTTAAGACATTACTTGATGTTGAAATAGATAAAAGTGAATCTCGGACAAATTGGCTACAAAGGCCATTGACTGAGAAGCAGCTCGATTATGCAGCCAGTGATGTATATTACTTGTTACCTTGCTTTGAAAAAATCATTGCACAAATTTCTGAGAAGAAACTAACTGAAATTGTGATTCAAGAGTCGCAGTTAATTGCCGTCAAACGTGCATTTGAAACACCGGATGAATATGTTTATCTAGATATTAAAAATGCATGGCAATTGAAACCAAGAGATTTAGCCGTACTTAAAGAGTTAGCGGCATGGCGTAGAAGCAAAGCACAGAAGAAGAATTTAGCTTTAAGTTTTATTCTTAAAGAGCACAATATGGTCGAAGTCGCAAAGCGTAGACCAAGTTCATTAAATAGCTTACGTAACATTCCGGGTATTGAGCTTTCTGAGGTTAATCGTTCAGGAAAAGAAATTATTCAATGTGTTGAACGTGGCAAAGCGATACATGAATCAAACTGCCCCGAAAAGCTCTTGAGGCTTATTGATTATCCAGATTATAAAAAAGCGGCGAAAGATATATCAAATACCATTAAGAATGTTGCAGGATCCGCATGTATTCCTGCAGACGTTTTTGCCTCTAAAAAACAAATCAATCAATTGTTGAGTTGGAGCTGGAAGAAAACAGCAGAGGAAAGGGCGGTATCTCTTAAGCCTGATCTTTTGCAAGACTGGCGCTATGATTATGTTAAAAAAGCACTATCTCAGTGGGATGTGTAATTAGAGTTAACGCTTATATAAAGTCAAAGGCGCTATTAAGTTAGCGCCTCTTATGTGAATTACTTTTCTTCTTTTACATCATCAGGAAGAGTCACATTGAGTTCTAACACTGCTAAGTCATCTTCGTTTTGTTCAAACTGAACATTGACGGCATCTGAGTCAACTTTCACATACTTACGAATAACGTTGAGTATGTCTTGTTTCAGCTGTGGCAAATAATCAGGTGTTCCACGTTTTGAACGTTCATGTGCAACGATTATTTGCAAGCGCTCTTTAGCAAGCGACGCACTGCTTTTTTTCTCTGAACGGAAATAATCAAGTAGCGACACATTAACCTCCAAATATCCGTTTTAGTAAGCCTTTCTTTTCAACTGCTAGGAATCTAAAGTCAATTACTTCGCCCAACAATCGGTTAATAGCATCGCTATATGCTTGCCCAGCGTCAGACTCGCTGTCTAGCACGACCGGTTGGCCTGAGTTAGACGCATTCAGTACCGCGGTTGATTCAGGGATAACACCAAGTAAATCAATGGCGAGAATATCTTGTACATCTTCAACAGACAGCATTTCACCATTTTCAACGCGCTCTGGGTTGTAACGAGTGAGTAGTAAGTGCTCTTTAACTGGCGCTAAACCTTGCTCTGCACGTTGTGATTTACTCTGTAGGATGCCCAAAATACGATCCGAATCTCGTACTGAAGATACCTCTGGGTTTGTTGTGACAATGGCTTCATCGGCAAAATACAAGGCCATCATCGCACCCGCTTCAATACCTGCGGGTGAATCGCAAATAATATAGTCAAAGCTTTCTTTCATTTCAGCTAAAACTTTTTCTACACCTTCTCTGGTTAGCGCATCTTTATCTCGGGTTTGAGACGCTGGGAGAATAAACAGTTTCTCTACACGTTTGTCTTTTATGAGGGCCTGATTTAAGTTCGCTTCACCATTGATCACATTAACGAAATCATAGACTACTCTGCGTTCACAACCCATGATCAAATCTAAATTACGTAAACCAATATCAAAGTCGATTATGGCAGTTTTGTACCCTTTTAGGGCAAGGCCTGTACCAATTGCAGCGCTAGAAGTTGTTTTTCCAACACCACCTTTACCTGATGTTACGACAATAATTTTTGCCATCTGAATTATCCTTTGACCAAAGCGGTAATTTCTAATGAATCATTAAGTTGTTTTACTTGGGCAGGATTGCCCCAGTGTTCACCTTGTAGTGAATCACTGATCCAATAACTGCCGTTGATAGAGACCAGTTCAGCTTCAAGTCGCTGGCAATAAATACTTGCCTCTTCGTAGCCTTGTGCGCCAGCGATGGCTCTACCACGTAGTGTTCCGTATATATGTATGTTGCCATCAGAGATGACTTCTGCACCGTGACTCACTGACCCCATAACAATTAGGTCTCTGTCTTTAGCATATATCTGCTGACCAGATCTTACCGTCGCTTGAACAATTTGAGCGGGTAAGTACACAGGCTTTTCTACGATTTCAGTCGTTGATTGAGCTGAAACAGCTGGTTTTGTATCTTTACTATAGTTTAATACCGAAAGTTTAGCTGCTTTAGCTTGAATATGCTGCTGTTCGGTTCCATTGCAAACACCTACGGGGTTGAGCTGCAGATCCGACAGAGTTTGTTTTAATAATACAAAGTCAATATCGACTTCTTGTATTTCTGCCAAGTTAACGACAATCGATGCACCGTAAAAGAATTTAGGTGCTTGGGAAATCTTCTCATCTAATTCACTTCTAAGCCGTGCGATGTCGACGGAGAATAAGTGCAAAACAGAAAGGGTGAATAAGTTTCCTTTTAACTCAAATATTTGATCTGACATAAGCGCTCTAATAACTATACAAACTCAAGAAAGCTCAAAGGGAGTAGGGGGGAACTTTTCAGGTTAAATAACACCGTTCACCTTACATCACTTTGTATTAATATTATTGTTTGGCCCTGTATTTAATACGTCTGAGCGTCGCAAAACTTTCCAAATATAATGTCTGTCATGGTATAGTGCCAGTTAGACATAAGCAAGAAATTATGGGTGTATAATGCTTACCGCCGTGTATAAAAGTTCAAAAAAAGCCGATACCTATCTTTATATCGAAAAACGTGATGATTTTAGCAAGATACCGCAGCCTTTGATGGATATGTTCGGGTTACCTAAGTATGTGATGATGTTTGATTTATCAAAACGTGAAAAGTTGGGAATTGCTGATATAGTGTTGGTTAAGGAAAAGTTAAGCGAAGATGGTTTTTACTTACAGATTCCGCCGCCAGAAGAGAATTTATTGGATCAATTTAAGGCCCATAATGGAGTAGACCGTGATTAAAAGAGCTTCCTTATTACTTGCATCGGTTGTGTTATCAACGGCGAGTTACGCAAATACGCAAGAAAAATTTGATTCTTACGTGGCTCAATTGAAGCAAGAAGCCCAAGATAAAGGTTACGAACAGTCGTTAATTGATACTGCATTTGCGACTGCAAAGTTTAAGAAGAAAGTGATTAAAGCTGATAAAAATCAGCCTGAAGTCGTTGAAACACTAGAAACGTATTTACCAAAACGTGTGCCTCAATGGAAGATAGATCGCGCTCGTAAATTATACAAAAAACATCAAGTTGAATTAGAAAAAATTGCACAAGAATATGGTGTGCAAGCAAGGTTCATTGTTGCGTTATGGGGCCTTGAGAGTAATTTTGGCCGTATTCAAGGTGGTTATTCCGTTATTAGTGCATTAGTTACGCTCGCTTTTGATGGTCGCCGTGAAGCGCTTTATAAGCGACAACTATGGGCCGCGTTAGATATTTTGAAAAGTGGCCATATATCGTTAGATAAATTTAAAGGCTCGTGGGCTGGGGCAATGGGCCAAACACAGTTTATGCCAACCTCTTTTAATGCTTATGCCGTCGATTACAATAAAGATGGACGTAAAGATATCTGGACGACAGAAATAGACGCATTCGCGTCTATCGCAAATTACTTAAAGCAGGCGGGATGGAATGACGACTTAACATGGGGTCGTCAGGTTAAACTGCCGCAAGGTTTAGACCAAAGTTACGTGCTTAAACGAGGCACAAAAACGCGCAAGCAGTGGCTTGGGTATTGGAAAGATTCAGAGCGTTCACTTGCTAAATGGCAACAGCTTGGACTACGAAAAGCGGATGGATCCAATTTGCCTAACGTTAATATTACAGCTGCGCTTGTAATGCCAGACGATATCAATGGCAGAATGTACTTGGCGTATGACAACTATAAAGCCTTGATGCATTGGAACCGCTCATATTACTTTGCGACGAGTGTTGGCTATTTGTCTGACAGAATTGCTTACCCAAAAATCTGATTAGATTATATAGATAATACCTGTGTATAAAAAAGGCAGCCTTCCAACAGGCTGCCTTTTTGTTTAGGCTACTTCAGTTACTGCTAGCGCCTTCAAGTGTGATATGTCTCGGTAACCGCTTAATAGTAAGAGAGCGGTTGTACTTTTCCCCAAAAAACGCGATATGAAAATATCGTATATATGATGATTGTCGGTACAACAACAATCACACCATAGAGTAAAAAGTTTAACGACTCAGGGGCTGCGACGGCATCAAAAATTGTAAGCTGCCCAGGCACAACATAGGGATAAAAACTATATGTGAGCCCAAAAAAGCACAATATAAATATCACTGCCGACAATGCAAAGGGCAACCAGCCTCCTTTTTTAGTGTTAAGCTTCAGTGTTTGTAGAATACGGTCTTGAACAACAAACAGTGCTAAACACAAAACAGGCAAGGTTAGTAATACAGCCAGTGTTGGGGATTCAAACCATGCTTTATATACGTCGCTATTTATAAGAGGGTTCACTATTGATACGGCAATGACACCGATAAAGGTAACCCTTCCGGCAAACTGGCACCAGTGTATTGCCTTGGACTGGAGTTCGCCTTCGGTTTTTAACACTAACCAAGCTGCTCCAATCAGAGTGTAAGCACCAACCACGCCAGCGCCGCTAAGCAGTGCGAATAACAGTGACAGCATTGATGTTTCAAATGACATGACATAAAGCCCAAGCATAAACCCTTGCATAAATGCGGCGAGTATTGAGCCTAGCTTAAACATAGTATCCCAAAGTTTTTTGTGTTTTACTTTTGCTTTCGCTCTAAAATCGAATGCAACACCTCTGATGATCAAGCCAATGAGCATAACGGTGATTGGTAAGTAAAGCGCTTGTAAAATGATGCTATGTGCCATGGGGAAGGCAATTAACGCAAGACCAACAGCAAGTACAAGCCATGTTTCATTGGCATCCCAAAATGGACCAATTGACGCGATCATGGTGTCTGCATCAGTATCATTATTGGTCGGTAGTAATATACCCACACCTAGATCGTAACCATCTAAAATCGCGTAAACAAGAATAGCCAGTGCCATGAGTCCGCCGTAAATATAAGATAACATTTCAGGGTTAAGCATGGCGCACCTCTTCAACGATTGAGTAATCATACTCTTCAACTTGCACTGCTTTATCTGCGGTATAGAAAAGTGTTCTGATGTATAGAACCAATAACACGATATAAACTAAGAGATAAGCGGCCAGCGATATAGCGACGTTACTTGAAGCAACGGTGGTTACTGCCTCTTCTACCGTAAGTACCCCAGAAACTAAATAAGGCTGACGGCCAATTTCTGTAACATACCAGCCAGCAAGGGTCGCAACCCAACCTGAAAAGCTCATTGCAACGAGTATTTTGAGCTGCCAGTGGCTGAGTCGTTTATTTCGCCATAATGATAAGCGTGTTATGAAGGCAACGGCTATCATGAGCATTCCCATGCCTACCATGATTCTAAAACCAAAAAATACAGGTTTCACAGGTGGATGGGCTCCTTCGAACTCATTTAGCCCTTTAATCTCGCCATTAAGGTCATGAGTTAATATTAAACTTGCGGCTTTGGGGATCTCTATTGCAAAGTCGTTTGTTCGGGTGTCCTCATTTGGAATAGCAAATAATACTAACGGCAACCCCTTTTGTGTCTCCCAAGCCCCTTCCATTGCTGCAACCTTTTGCGGTTGATGTTGTAACGTATTTAGCCCGTGTAAGTCACCTACAAAAATTTGTAATGGCGCTAATAAACAGGCAACAGTCAAAGAAACTTTTAATGTCATGTTTGGCGCATGCTTATTGTCTTTTTTGAGTAACCGATAACTACTGACCCCTGCAATTAGAAATGCAGCAGTTAACCCGCTTGCGAGTAACATATGAAAAAATCGATAAGGAAATGAAGGGTTAAAAATGACAGCTAACCAATCTGTTGGATAAACAATACCATTACGCAGTTCAAAGCCAGCAGGTGTCTGCATCCAAGAGTTTAAAGAGAGGATCCAAAATGCAGAAATAGTAGTGCCGACGGCAACAACAATAGTGGATAAAGTATGAACTCTGGGTGATACACGATTCATCCCAAACAGCATGACACCAAGAAATGTCGCCTCCATAAAAAAGGCTGTCAGTACTTCATAGCCCAATAGTGGCCCTGCGATATTCCCCACCTTTTCCATAAAACCAGGCCAGTTTGTCCCAAACTGAAATGACATGGTAATGCCACTGACAACGCCCAAAGCAAACGTTAATGCAAAAATTTTAACCCAAAATCGATAGGCCCTTAACCAAACAGGGTGGTTTGTAATATCGTATCGTACTTTAAAAAAAACGAGAAACCACCCAAGCGCAATGGTTATGGTAGGAAACAAAATGTGAAAACTGATATTGGTAGCAAACTGTATTCGTGACAATAATAATGTATCAAGCATGATCACCTCTGCTTTATATTATTTTCTAAGAAGCTTATCTTTTAGGTCAATGACTTTACCAACAGAAGACCCTAGCTTCATCAGTGTTTGTAACTGCTCAGGAGACAAACGTTGCAGCTCTGCTGACCATTTAGTAACGGTTTCTAAAAGATCATGGATGGATTGCATTTGTTCTTGTGCGTATTTTTCCTCGGCTGAGTTCGCGTTATCTAAAATCTGATCGCGAAGCAAGGTTAGTGTTGGGTCAATTTCGCGTTTTCGGCGTTCTTCAAATACTTTATTAGCTAGGTCCCAAATTGACCCGTTCGGTGAGTAGTACTCCTTTCTATCCCCTGGGATATGGTGTACTTTGGCGAGCTGCCAAGATTGTAACTCCTTGATCCCCATACTCACGTTACCACGGCTAATTTTTAGTGCATCGGCAATTTCATTGGCAGTAAGTGGCTTTTCATTAATCACAAGTAAACCGACCATTTGTCCTATGGTGCGATTGAAACCCCAGCGACTGCCCATTTCACCGCAATGCAGCACAAAGTTTTCTATTTTTGGTGATAAATTCATAGTTATTAAACTTTCAGTAATTATTGAAAGTTTAATATATAGCGATGCTTGATTTCGATCAAGCTTTGTATGAAGTAATTTCAATAAAGATATATCTTTCTCTGTTTAATGCTCGTACTAAGTAGTAACAGGTGTTTTTTCGTGCCCACTATGAGGCATATGTTGGCTATCAATGATAGATGAAAGTAACTACGAGTTTAGTGTTTTAACAAAGTGAAAAATTATCAATTGTCGAAATTATATTGATGTTTTAGTATTTTGTGCTCAATAAATGAACTAAAAGGATCTTTAACAGTGAAACTCAAAATCAGCAAAAAGAAGCTTAAAAATTTATCAGAAGATATGTCTAAGCTACCTATGGGACAGACACCAAATGTGCAAGGTGGCACGGGATCTTGGCCTTCGCCAGCAACAACTACAATGCCAGAAAGAAACTGTACTTCAGGTTTTGCTTGCGCAACGCTGCCACATGCTTTGATGTGCCAACCAGATTACTCTAAACGCTGCTAGTCATTACTTAAAAGTGGCGACGACACTTTGAATTTAGATAAGCACCATCATCGGTGCTTATTTTCAGTACAAAATGTGTCAGTGTTATGTTTCATGGTTTGAAACCTTTAACTTTCTTTTTTATAAAAAGATAAAACCAAGTAACTGGTTTAGTGGTCATTTTAGAAGGTGCTGCCAAACCGCTGCTAAACCCAGTGCATGTGCCAATGTACCTGCCTTCTCCATTTCTTCATAGCAATCTCGCATGCTTTTCGCATTGTCGATACCAACATACTTGAGTACGGCACATAAACTATGAGAAGTATGGTCACTATATTTGTACTGGAACATAGGCGCTGCACTTTTTCCGAAAAAATTATTCAGGCCTAAGCGAGACGCAAGCCCAGGGTAACGTTGGAAAAGCGTCAAACCTTGGTTTAGGGGTTTGGAGGTTTTATCCCACTCTATGTCACCCAGTTTTGGCGATAGCTTGCAAATTGCTTTACGGTGAAATGCACTACTTAATTTATAGCGTGCTGGGAGTGAACCAATTGAACTGACGACTTCTGGAGATAGAAAAGGGTGGGTGCGATTATAGTCTTCATCGAGTAACTGCTGACCAGCAACAACCATGCGGGCAGCCCGTACTCTTAGATAGAAATTATCGGCGTATTGAGCCGCGCTAAATGCATTGTCATTTAATGCCAAGAGTAGCTCTGTTACTTGAGACTGTAGTTGTTCAGCATGCTGAGGAAAGAGGGTATAAGCAGCACTGGCTGTTTTGCCATATTCTTCGGTTATGTATCGCTGAACCCGTGGCATTGTAAGTTTGTTTAAACATTTCAAACCAAAAGCTGAGAACCCAGGCATTCCCCTATCATAATAAAATGCACGGTAGGTTTCAGCGCCGGTCCCTGTTAACAGCGTGTGATGTTTGGTTGCTTCAATCAATGATTCATCAATGAGTGCATGTGCATGGTGAACGGGTACTTCACCTTGACCTGCAAACGCAATCCGGCGGCTGTTGGCTTCTGTGATATGACCGTTTAAGTCGGTGCTGGTGATCAAAGATATATTGCAAGCTGCTGCTAACTCATTCGCTATTCTCGCATCCGCGCTGAGCTTGTTGCCGTAACATAAGGCGGGTAATTTGACATTAAGTGCTTCACAGCAGGCAAGAATGAGCCGCGAGTCAAGTCCACCTGACAGAGATAGCATTGGGTTTTCGCAATTGGTGACGCTACTCCTTACAGACTCAACAACGGCCTCAAGGGCATCTTTAAAGCGTGTTGTACTTTCTCGAGGAAAGCAAATGAGTGGGTTTGTGGTTAATTCAAAAAGTCGCTCAGACGTGAGTGATAAAGAAAATGTTGAACTCGCGCCAATGTGTTGAGTATCTTTTAAGATACTGGATTCATTAAATAACTGGCCAAAAGTGAGCATACAGCGCATTGCATCTGTATCAAGAGATAATGGTTTTCCCAATTGTTTCACGAGGGCCTGGCGACTGGATGCAATAATAATGGTGTCATCACATTGATAAAGAAATACAGGGAATAACCCAAAGCTGTCACTGCCGGCAAAAACGGTTCTTGTTAGCTTGTTGATAAATATCCAGCTTCTCCCAGCGACGGAAGGGGATTGATTGTCTTGCACGTTGTGCCAAATGTTCGCATCTTGATGTTTTTGCGCTACATCACCCCAAATAACGAGGTGGCCCCAGTCATTCTTCATTTGCACAATTGCGTGTTTGTCGTTATTACAGTCATGTTCAACATCGTACAACGGCGTTGATGAGTTAACATTTATGCCCTCGATTAGATTAAATTTAACGCTGAGTTGTGACATATCAAGATCCTACCTGAAGTAATATCAATAGGTATAGCATGTCGCATGCCATATTACACAACGTTATGAGTAACTATCTTTCAATAGCTTAGAGGCGTACCGAGGTTGGGGGGGATTATGGTTAGCAAATTGCAAAGCAGTTTAAAAGTAATAAGTCAGCGAAAGCTGAGCTTATTACTTTTATTTAATATTAATTTATCGAACAGCCATCATGATGATACCCGGTACAACAAAGAACGAGCCTAATACATAACCAAGCGCTGCCGGTTTATTGTTAGCACCTATTTTTGCAAGCTTTTCTGCCATGATAAGGGGTAGCTCTCGCAGTGTTGGAATACCATAGATAAGCGCAACAGCAAAGACGTTGAACATGACGTGTACTAAAGCGATAGTTAATGCCACTTCTGCTGCTGGACCTGAAATTGATGTTGCCGCAAGTAGCGCTGTAATAGTTGTGCCAATGTTGGCCCCTAATGTGAAAGGGTAAATTTGTCTTGTATTAAACACACCGCTACCAGCAAGTGGGATCATAAGGCTTGTGGTCGTTGAAGAAGACTGAACCATAATTGTGACGGCAGCACCTGAGGTGATACCAGCAACTGGGCCACGGCCAATGGCACTGTGAAGCAAGTCTTTTGCTTTGCCTACCAGCGCTTTTTTCAATAGTTTACCTAACGTCGTTACTGCAAACAGGATCAGTGCTATACCAACAACAACCATAGCAACGCCTACAGCTTTGCCATCCAAAAAGCTAACAGCATCTTTTACTAAGCCAACTGCTGGCTTGACGAGTGGTTTGATAAAGTTATAGCTTTTAAGTGATAAATCAGCATCACCAACAAATAAATGAGACAGGCTTTCAGCTAACTTTTGTAACACACCAAACATAATTTCAAGTGGTAAAAATATCGTAACGGCAAGTAAATTAAAGAAATCGTGAACCGTAGAAGCGGCAAATGCTCGTTGAAACTCTTCTTTAGAGCGTATGTGACCAATTGAAACGAGCGTGTTAGTAATAGTAGTACCAATATTTGCACCCATGACCATTGGAATTGCGATGCTAATTGGTAAGCCGCCGGCAACTAGCCCGACGATGACCGATGTAACAGTCGACGACGATTGCACAAGCGCTGTGGCAAGCGCACCTAAGAGTAATGCGACAAATGGGTTAGTAGCAAATTCGAAGATTTCTTTTGCACCGGCACTGCCGCCAGATGCGAGTTTAAAACCACCGCTTACGGTACCAACAGCAACTAGCACTAAATAAACTAAAAATGCAATTGCTGCCCAATTTATAACTTTTGAAAATAACGAATTCTGGTTTGATTCACTCATTGTGTGTTCTCAAGTGTGTGTCTAGCTTTTGGTTAGCTAATATGACGTTTTTATTTCAGGGAGGATTAGAACATCTAAATATTACAGAAATATTTCAATACATTCATAAAAGGCACAAGCAGCACGCAGACATGAGTATTTTTGCAAAAAACGGACTATCTATTTCCTGTGCATCTTGGTAACTTATTGCTTTAGATAAAGATAATTAAAAATCTCACATAAGTAGTTGATGGTTTGGTTTTACATTGGTTTACAATGTAATGGCCTCTTTTAGTATTGAGAGCTAAATGAGAATGCTTCTCCATATTTTCTACATTTTTTGATATTAAGCTGTTGTTAATCAACAAGAGAATTGTGAAGAAAATGAAGCTAGTAAATTTTTTACTGTTGCTATTATGTTCTAGTGTTTTTGCGCAAGAAGCGAGTTTGTCGCTTAAAAGTACGCAAGACGTGTATTCTATTAAGCCGAGTGCATTTCACTACAATGATTTCTCCGGTGCAATCTCCACAAAACAGCAGTTCATTGATCAGCCACAATTACTTTCTCCATTTAACGAAGAACAAAAAAAACCACATAGCCAGCAATATGACCGGTGGCTTAGGGTAACACTAGTAAATGAATCACAAACAACACAGTGGTATCTTTCTTTCGGGTTTGCTCGGTTACCTAAGTTGGCTGTTTATTGGCAAAATACCCCAGATGAAGCGCCCATTTATCAACTAACGGAACATAGCGTATTTGACGATAGGGCAGTGCAAGACCCTCAGACGTACATTCCTATAAGCATTGCAGCTGGCGAAATTAAAACTCTCTTTGTTAAATATCAAACATTCGCAAATGCACCTGCCAATATTCGAATTCATAGTCCGGCACATTATATGAAAACGTCACAAACCAGTTTAGTGACGAATGCCGCTTTAGCGGGTGTTATCGCGGCAATACTGCTGATAGTCGTGGTAAATTTGTGGTTTAACATGAATCTAACCAATGTATTTTATGCTATTTGGACGTTTCTGTTTTTTATTATCGTTGTTGATATGGCTGGGTTTACCTATCAGTATATTTGGCCAAGTCATGGCGCGTTCGCTGGTCTATTTTCAATTGGTTTGATGGCCGTAGTGCCTATATTTCATCTGTTATTTGTCCGCGGCTTTTTACAATTGAAATATCACAATGTGTTTTTGGATAAGCTATACATCGGATCTACACTTCTTTACTGCTTGTTATTACCTATCGCGCTTTATCTTGAGACTGTGTATTACAACCTCATCACGAGTACACTGATTATTCCGTTGTTTGCTTATACCTGCTGGTGGTCATTAAAGCAGTCAGCGCCAGGAATTCGAATTTTTGCATTGAGTTTGTTTAACCATATTTTGTTTCTAAATGTACTTACGATTATGGGGGCGAGTTATGGGAATGCTTTTGATGTATTCGAAATTGCCAGTTATATCAAAATTGGTTACTTAGTCGAAGTATGTTTATTCACAATCGCAATGGCAATCCAACATAAATCAGTACAAAAACAATTGGTCTTTCAACTACAAAATCAAGTCAACTCACTGAATCAGACGGTGGCGTTCGAAAAGCTCACCTCTGAGCAGCAAAAGCATGATATTAAGAAGCACGAAGCGCAGCTGTTTACTGATTTATCTCATGAACTGCGAACCCCTTTGACCGTCATGAAAATACAGGTAGAGTCACTGCAACATAATATTGTCGATAACGTCCATGACTCTTATGTTAAATTGATGGATAAAATTGATGAACTCAATCAATTCATCAATTCCCTCATGTTAGTCACAAGCACTGGTGATATGCATAAGTTGTTGAAACTTCAAAGCGTGACATTAAAGCCATTTATTAATGAAGTACATCAAGAGTGTCAGCATTTGGTGGATATGCGTCGCCAAAGCTTAAACCTTAACTCGCAAATAACAGAGCTTCAGTGTATTCAGTTTGATCCTGACGCGTTAAAGAAAGTTATTTTAGAGGTAGTAAAGAACGCGTTGCGCTTTGGTGGTAAGGACGTTGAAGTACAACTCAGCTTTTTGCAAGATGCTGATGGTGTAATAATCAGGATTGAAGACTCTGGTACCCCGCTCACTTATGAAGCACACCAGCAATTATTCCAACCTTTGTATCGGCAAGAGGCATCGCGCAGTGCTATGTTAGGTGGCAAGGGGATGGGACTTGCCATGTGTAAAAAGATTATAGAAGCCCATCGCGGTAAGATTAGTTCACATAATAGCCTGTTAGGGGGGTTATGTATTGAGTTGAAGTTACCTAATTCGCTGGCTACTGCTGCCTAATGCTATCACCGTATCTGTTAACCCTGTTTCGGCCTAACTTTTTAGCGTCATATAGTGCGGCGTCTGCATATTGAATAAGTTTGTCTGGGTAGGCATGCGTGTCGATTGAGGTGTAAACCCCAATACTTACCGTCATTGGGATAGTTACTTGTGGTGTATGATAGGGCGTATTTTGTATAGCGCTCCTCACATTTTGAGCCATTTCAAATGCATCTGTAGAGGTTAGCTCTGGCAGCAAAATACAAAATTCCTCGCCCCCATATCGCGCAACCATATCTCCTGCGAAGTCACAGCACTGCGTGAGTAAAGTGGCAATATGCACAAGACAATTGTCTCCTACTTGATGACCATGTTCGTCGTTTATTAATTTAAAGAAATCAATATCTATAAGTAATAGACTAAGAGGATGTTTGAAGCGTATGGCGCGCGCGCACTCTTCCGTGAGTGACTGATTGAATTTACGTCGGTTAGCTATTTGTGTGAGATGGTCAGTATTATTGGCAAGTTCAAGCTGTGATACCACTTTTTGTAATTCATGGGTTCGGTTTTTTACTTGAAGCTCTAGTTGTTCATTTTGAATCTTTTGTGTAGCGACTAGTCGGTTTTGGACGTCGTACCTTTTACGTTTTTCAAAGCGGATCCTTTCAGCAATGGCAAATGACAAGCAAGCAACTTCTATCGAAGTGCCTATTAATAGTGCATGCTCACTAAACCAAGTTCGGTCTATTAATGTAAATTTATTTGCTGCTAGAATGACACCACCACCAAGCGCAGCACCCCATGCAATGGTGTAGTAAATCGCAAGCGGTGATCCATCAACGAGTCTGGTTGCGCCACAGCTCACTCCCCAAACACAAGCAAAAACGGCCAAATAGATGGTGATCTGAATAACACTTGAATAGTTTAAAAAAGCAGATAAGAACAACACTAATAGAGCACAACAGAAGATAGCTTTACAGCCATAGAAAAGGTATTTCCGGGTGGTTTTTAAATCAAGCAATTGAATAATGAACAGCACTCCAAACAAAATTGAGCACAGGAGAAATATGACAATAGATTGATCGTTCCACCAAAGGCTATTAGGCCAAAAATATTGAAAACCAACGCCACTTAAGCTCAAGTAAAAAAGGGTCATGGAGGACACGTAGGCCACATAAAACAACAAGGTGTTGTCTTTAATCGAAGCATACAGAAGCAAATTGTACACCGCCATTATACCCATTAGCCCAAAGTAAATGCCTATGATTAATTGCCGTGTTTGGTCGGCTCTATAGAATGCCACCTCAGACCACATAAAAAGCGGAACTTGCATACTGCTCGACGTCTCTACATGAACATAAATGGTGGTTGGTTGTGAAAGGTCAGGCAGGGGAAATACAAAGTGTGGATGGGTTATCGGACGCATATTAAAGGGCTGTTTGTCGCCTAAAAAGTATTGTGCTGCAACCTTGTCATTTTGAACGATAAATATCGTTAAATTGTCGATAACGGGGTTTTTGACCTCTACGAGATAACGTTCAGTGTCGTTTATGGAGTCGAGTGTGACCTTTAACCAATATGTTTTCTCAGAGTAGCCTAAGTTGAAACTTTCTTGGATGTTTTGTGTCCATCGCTCGTTTGGTAATGCAATCATTCCATTGAATGAACTCGAGTTACTTTGTGTATAGTAAATCGCTGAATTTAAATTTACGCGCGGTGCCGCTTTGGCAGCTTGTAACGCTGCATTTGCTTTTATGGAGGCTAAAAGAGCAAGCCCACATATAATTACCAGTGCAATCGCTTTCATCGGCGGCCTTGAGTTTATAGAGCCCAGCTACATCGTAGAGATACAATAAGCGTAAGAGAAGTTTGAGACGAGAGCAAATAATGATGTAAATTATAAATACACCATTTTCAATATATGTGGTCATTTATGCTATTTGGGTTAAATAGATAGGACACAAGCGCGATAAATTCTTCGAAATATGATTCAATCATGCTTTGATAAACAAGCAAGTGATATTAAATTAAATTGGATAACTATGATTATAAAAACGATAACGGCAGCGACCCTATTGGTAATTCTCTCGGGGTGTCAAACATCTGATACTCGACTTGAATTGTCCCAAGAAAATAATACCAGCGTGCAGCTGTCAGCCAATGAGCAAATGAAGGAGATAGCACAGAGTTATTTTGATGACATGATTTCTTTAAGCCCCGTGAACGGCACATTCGTCGGGTATGCACAATATAATGATGAGTTTCAAGCGCCAAGTACTCCAGCCAGTAGATCTAAATATGTGACATTGGTTCAGGGTTATCAAAGTAAGTTACGCGCAATAGATAAAACGACGTTAACCGGACAAAGCCTAATTAGCTATAACATATTAGCAAGAGACCTTGCATTTTCTTTGGCCGGCACACAGTTTCCAAGTTATCTGATCCCTATTAATCAAATGTTTGGTGCACATAATACCTTTGCGAGTTTAGGCAGTGGCGCAAGTGCTCAACCTTTTAGTTCAGCCGAAGATTACGATAATTTTATCGCAAGAGCCAAACAGTACGTTATATGGTTAGACGGTGTAGAGCAAAATATGCGCGAAGGCATAAAGCAAGGTGTTGTTTTGCCGAAAGTGCTAAGTGCAAAACTGTTACCACAATTTACCGCACACATAGTTGATGATGCAGAACAGTCTGTTTTTTGGCAACCTATAACTAATTTACCTAATGATTTGACACAGGAACAAAAACAACATATTACCTCTGCTTATCGAAACATGATAGAAGGTACGCTGGTACCTGCGTATAAGAAAATGGCAAAATTTCTGGAGACAGAATATTTACCAAATAGCCGCAGTTCGGTAGGGTTAGGCTCGCTGCCTAATGGAAAAGCATGGTATGAGTATAATATTGAAAAACATACCACAATGAAATTAACGGCGGAAGACATTCATCAAACCGGGCTATCTGAAGTTAAACGAATTCGAAACGAAATGAACTGGGTTAAAGAACAACTACAATTTGAAGGTGATCTTCAAGCATTTTTTGTTCATCTTAGAGAAAGCGACGAATTCTATTTCAATTCTCCCGAAGAACTCATTTTAGCTTATGAAAAAGTGAAGCGTAAAATAGACAAACGAGTGCCGATACTTTTTGATATTAAGCCAAAAGCAGATTATGTGGTAAAAGCCGTTGAGTCATTTAGAGCTGAGTCAGCTGCTGGTGCCTCATACTCAGCGCCAGCACCAGATGGATCAAGACCTGGGATCTTCTACATCAATACCCACAACTTGAAGGCGCAGCCAAAATTTTTGGTTGAGACGTTATCAATACATGAAGCTGCGCCTGGACATCACTTTCAAATAGCTTTACAGCAAGAAATAAAAGGTGTCCCTATGTTTAGAAAATTTGGAGGGTACACGGTATTTTCTGAAGGTTGGGCTTTATATGCTGAAAGTTTAGGAAAAGAGCTGGGGTTATTCACAGATCCGTTAATGTGGTACGGACGTTTGGTCGACGAGCAGTTAAGAGCAATGAGGCTGGTGGTTGATACTGGCCTCCACGCTAAAAACTGGAGTAGAGAACAAGCGATCACGTTTATGATCAATAACTCATCTATGGCTGAAAGTGATGTTGTCGCAGAAGTAGAACGTTATATTGCGTGGCCGGGTCAGGCTGTCTCTTACAAAATAGGGCAGTTCAAAATTCAGGAGTTAAAGGACTACGCGCAAAAAGCGCTTGGCGAACGGTTTGATGTTAAAGCGTTTCATCGCCAAATTTTAACCGACGGCGCGGTGCCGATGGCAATTTTAGAGCGTAAAATCAAAGCTTGGGTAGCCAGTCAGGCCTAATCTTTCAGTTATTTAATAAAAAAAAGCCCAGACGTAACACTGGGCTTTGCTTAAAGTGGTGATGTTGCGTAAAATTGCCCGCTGGGGCATTTTTTAAGTAGTACAGAAATCGTGACGAGTAAACCATTTTGGCTTTCCACTAGCCTAGAGAATATGACGCAGCAGCAATGGGAATCCATTTGTGACGGATGCGGGAAATGTTGTCTTCATTCATTTATAGACAGTGACGAAGAAGAAGATGAGTTTGAAAGTACCGACTTCTTGCGAGAGGGTGAAGAGCTTATCTATACCAGCCTAGTTTGTCAGTATATAGATGAGGAGACTTGTGGCTGTACGCGTTATGAGCAAAGACAAGAATTGGTACCTTCGTGTGTAAAACTTACCAAAGAAAATTTGAAAGATATCTTTTTTATGCCACAAAGCTGTAGCTACCGTCGCTTGTATGAAGGTCGGGGTTTAGCAAGCTGGCACCCATTATTAAATGATGGCGATAAAACAAAAATGCATGACATGGGGATCAGTGCCAAGGGCCGGATCACCAAAGACAACACAGTAGATATAGAGGAAGATTTTGAGCACTACGTGG
This sequence comes from Pseudoalteromonas sp. MSK9-3, assembly GCF_003590335.1. Taxonomy (GTDB): domain Bacteria; phylum Pseudomonadota; class Gammaproteobacteria; order Enterobacterales; family Alteromonadaceae; genus Pseudoalteromonas. Next base: position 228,048 of record NZ_MIET01000046.1, read on the forward strand.
CTCAATGGCCAACGTATGACTGTGATTGACCAGTAGATAAAACAGCTTAGTTGCATTTCATCGTAAATAATAAACAATTTAAATACAGATAATAGCGTTATGCATCCACATAGATACACGTTACAACAGTTACAAAATAATGAAGTTGGGCCTGTTAAGCGGCTGCAAATGGTCGAGCAGTTGACAGAGTTTCCACAAGAGATACTTGCATTGAAGGACTCGTTAGAAGTTCTTGATTTGTCAAATAATAAGTTATCTTCGTTACCGGATGATTTTGACCAATTAGCAAAGTTAAAGATACTCTTTTTGTCACAAAATTGCTTTACTGAACTGCCTCACGTGTTAGGTCGTTGTAAAAGTCTCGAAATGATTGGTTTTAAGAGTAACCAAATTACAGCCGTGCGCTCGCAGAGTTTACCGTTGAGTACGCGTTGGCTAATACTGACAGATAATCAAATTGAAGAGCTACCCGACCGAATGGGCGCGCTTACACAGTTAAAAAAGTTAGCATTGGCCGGCAACAGATTAAAAAAATTGCCAGATAGTATGGCGAATTGCACCGAGCTTGAACTGATCAGACTCTCTGCCAATAACCTTAATACCTTACCTAAATGGCTTTTTAATTTACCTAAGCTTGCATGGCTCGCGTTTTCAGGCAACCCAGTGTGTGGTGCCAGAAGCAATGCACTGAAAGAATTTGCGAAAGTAAAACTGTCAGAATATGTATTAGGTGATAAATTAGGAGAGGGTGCATCAGGTGAGATATTTTTAGCAAATAAACCGCACGATGATCAGGCTTTTGTCGCGGTTAAACGTTTTAAAGGTGCAATCACCAGTGATGGATATCCGCAGGATGAGCTTGATTGTTGTTTAAATGCGGGCACCCATACCAATTTAGTAAAGACCATTGCACAAATAAATGATGCATCATCGCTGGGTATTGTCATGGAGTTAATTCCACCAAGCTACCATAACTTGGGCTTACCTCCGAGTTTAATTACATGTACACGTGATACCTTCCAAAACGATACATACTATAGTGCCTTGCAGGTTCATCACATTGCTGTTCAAATGGCATCGGTACTTACCCATTTACACGCACATCACGTCAGTCATGGTGATATTTATGCACATAATTCACTGATAGACGCGCACAGTCATCTACTTTTTGGTGATTTTGGCGCGGCGAGTCAACTACACCATTTGGATGATTATCAACGAGATGCCATGCAAGCTATTGAAGTTAGAGCATTTGGTTATTTTGTTGAAGATCTACTGACGGTAAGTGCTTTCACGAGCGAGACGCAGCTAGCATTAAAATTTCGCTTAGAGACAGTGATTGACGCATGTACAGCAGAGAGGGTGAGTGAACGGCCAAAGTTTACCGATATTATGGGCTTACTACAGTAAGATTAAACGCTCGCTTTTTATTTATACATCAATTGCTCATAGCAATATTGGACCGAGTTGTTGATCTCGAGACGACTAATATGGAGATTATAAATATCGAGACTATAAATTCAACCTTCTAAACGGTTCAGCTAACTTCAAGTTCTTGTTAAGGGTAAAGATAGCGTAACCTTGATCCCGCCCATCGCGCTTTGCTGCGCTTCAATATCGCCGTTATGAAGGGTTACGACTTGTTTTACTATTGCTAAGCCAATACCGTGGCCTGCTGTATTGGTAGTTGCTAAATTTGGCACTCTGTATAGATGGTCAAATATATGGGGCAAATGTTGATCACTGACAGTGGGAGCTGAGTCTTCAATAACAAAAATTAAGGCATGTTGCGTGACACGGATAGACAGCGAGATATGACCTGGGTTATGAGTATATTTTATTGAGTTGTTGATCAAGTTCGATATAACTTGACGGATCCTGACAGGGTCAAGATCGATGCTCGTTATAGAGGTCTCGTTGTGGAATGCGTATTGGTATTTATGTGCTGTGATGAGTAGCGGCAAATCAGTTTCTAATTGAGCGGAGAACTCAAAAATGTTTTGAGGTTTGAGTGATATTTTGAACTGTGCTTCTTCAAGTAACGCAATACCAGATAAGTCATTAATTAAACGGTGGATATCACCCAGTTTATTGTCGAGGCGCTGTAAGTGATTATCATCCCTAGGCGAAATATTGAATTGCATTGCTTCTAATTGCAGCTTTGCTGCGGTGACAGGTGTGCTTATATCATGGGCAATTTGGGAAAAAAGGGTATTTCGCTGAAGGATGATTTGGTCTAAATACGCATTTTTTTGACTGAGTAACTTCTTGTTACTTAGGCTCCGTAAGTAGAACACGATAAAAATAACACTGATGAGCATAAATAACAGGAGTATTACTAAAGCATGGTTTTGTGACTTTGCTAATTCAGCTTGTGTATTGGAGTGCTCTAATTGACTCTTTTTTATCAGGATATCCTTGTTTAATGATTCTAAAGAGTTTTGTACGAAAGCCAATTCTTTGTCTAAGTTAGTTTGTGCATAGTGTTTTTCTAGCTCAGTTAGTTGTTTTTGCCATAGATACGCATCAGCATAATTATGTTCTTGTTTGTATACGTCCGCCAATATTTTAGCAGCTGCTATTTGGGTTAGTCTAAAGTCATGTATTTTAGCTTGTTTAAACGTTTTATTTGCCAGTCGCTTGGCTTGCTGGAAATGTCCAAGTAGGAAGTGTATTCGGCTAAGGTGTAATAAACTCTTGTTCTTTAAATGGAAGTCACCTTTCGCTTTATTTGCAACATTGACGACTTGCTCTTGCAATATCAGTGCTTCTTCAAACTTCTTTTGTGCAGTTAAAATCAGTGATAAATTGTGCTGTGCCCAAGCGACGTTGCGTTGACTTTTTGTCGCGGTAAATGCGTCAATTGCTTGCAGTGCATAGCTTTTAGCTGTGTCTAGCTGACCTAATTTATAAGTATTATAACTTAACTGAGCAAGACTGTGTCCGATATAGGATAAATCAGCAGATCTCTTATCTATTTCATAGGCTAACTTGAAATATTGGACCGACTTTTCATAGTTGCCTATATCTGAGTAAGATACAGCTATCGCGTATAATGTACCTGCCTTTTTACTTTCACTTACCTCTAATTTAGCTTCAATCTCAAACTTTTTTATCTTGTACATTAGCGCAAGCTTAATCTGATCGACTTGTTCTAGCAGTCTCGCAATACTGTGATACAGGCTAGCGAGTAACAGGGGGGTAAGCTGCGACTCATATTCATCAAAGTGATGGGTGATAAGGTTTATACCTTCATAATATCGGCCAGTATTATGATAGAGATTGGCTAGATCTGAGAGCGCTCTAGTATGCAATTCAAAGTGACCCAACTTTTTAAATGTGTCTAATGCATTACTCAGATACACTTCACTGGCATCGTAATGGTGATTATTGTAAAGGACTTTGCCTAGCCGGTGTTTAATTTTAGTGCGAAGTAGGGGGGAATTGTTTGTCTTTGGTAGTATTTCTTCAAGTATGCGTTGAGCTTCATCTGCCTTACCAGTATTGTCTAACGAATTCGCCAGTAGGATCACAAAGTCGACCTGAAGGTCTAAATCGTCCGACTGATTTATTTGCGTTTCAAGTGACCGAATTAGACTAATTCGTTCAAGGTTATTGTGCAGTGACTGAGCGCGTGCCAGTTGGCTGTGTAACGGACTCTGCCCGGCGGCTAAACTAGCATTTATCCAAAACAAAAAACAGAATACGATTCTTGCCAAATCTACAACTCGTTATGACATCATTGAATGTAAAGGATATATCATATTGTAACTGCTAGCGAGGAAATATACTGCCCTTTGCTTAATATCAGTGCTTAGTAGGAGGAACTAACCTGTTTGTCAGTTAGTTCATTATCTTGAAAGTTGTGTATTACTCAATAGTTGCTATGTCAGAGGATGCTGGCAGTGACGAGAAAGCCCCCTTTTTTTGAACAGCGAAAGCACCGCATTTACTCGCATAGAGTATCGCATCTTTTATGAATGTATTATCTGAGAGCTTTGACTTATTATTATTGCGTACAAGCTGCGCGATCAAACCACCAATAAACGCATCACCTGCTGCAGTTGTATCAACAGCTTTTACGATTGGAGGAGATATATGACCCCTGCTACTATTGGTAAAGTAACGTATGTCATTCGCGCCATCTGTAATAATGAGACATTTCACATTTGCACCGAGTATCGCTGCAATAGTGACATCTTCATTTTGTTCTGGGTGACTATGCTTATTAAGAAAGGCTAACTCTTCGCTCGCCAGTTTAATAACATCACTTAATGAAATAACATGCCAAAGCCGTTCTATCGTATGATTTAAAGACGACCAGAGGTTGAGCCTTAAATTCATGTCAAAGCTTGTGGTTAACCCATGTTTTTTGGCTTGAATGAGAGCATGAATCGTTGATTTATATATATTCGATTCTGTTAGGCTGTTGCTGCAAACATGGATAACCGTATGGGTGTGAAACATTTCGGTATCGAAGTCATCAACTCGAAACAATAGATCAGCCGCTGGTGGGCGATAAAAACTGAAACTGCGTTCGCCTGATTGGTCTAATGATACAAAGGCTAAAGCGGTTTTGGATTTATCTGTAAAAAGGCAGTGTTTGGTATTAACGTTGTGCGCTTGTAACTCTTGATGTAAAAACTCACCAAACATATCCTTACCTAGCATACCGCAAAAACTTGCATTAACACCGTGTTTTGCAACAGCAACAGCTACATTTGCAGGCGCGCCACCTGCAAATTTAGTGAACGATTCAGGGGTTTTTCCGTCCGATAAAAAATCTATCAGGGCTTCGCCAAAACATACAACACTCATTATTTTTGCTCTTCTAATTCATAGGCACGTAAGACCTCATAACAGGCCCCCATAGTATGATAGTCCGTTTTTCCTGCTGGACTTTTTTCATCACTATATGCGCGGTTATCTTGCGTGAGAATACGATACCATGCACCATGTTTATGATCGATCATATGCGTCCAACTGTATTGCCAAATTCTGTCGTACCATTGCCAGTATTTAGCATCACCCGTTGCTATCGCCAGTAAAGCCGCTGCTGAAAAGCTTTCAGCTTGAACCCAAAAATACTTGTCGCCATCACAAATACTATAATCTGGGGCAAAACCATAGCAGATCCCACCATGTTGTTCATCCCACGCATGCTCTAGCGCAGAATCAAATAGTGCTTTAGCCGTGTTTATCATCCAAGGCTCACTTTTATGACGGTTCAAGATCAGTAAAAGCTTAGTCCATTCAGTTTGATGACCTGGTTGGAAGCCCCATGGTCTAAATAGGTGCTTAGGATCCTCTTTATTATACTCCCAATCAATCTGCCAATCGGCGTTATAATGCTCCCATACGAGCCCGTTTGCTAACGCTGCTTTGTTGACAGTCATAGTGTGAGCTAAGTCATAAGCGCGTGCTAAAAACTTATCATTATTAGTGGCTTCAAAGCACATTAGCAGTGCTTCACACATATGCATGTTAGCGTTTTGCCCTCGATAAGCATCAGCAGCTTGGAATTGGCTATCATATTCATCGAGGTATAATTTGTGCTCGGCTAAATAATATTTATCTTCAAGTAACTGCCAAACGTTTTCTATCGTGTTTTCAGCGTTTTTAACACCTGCTTTTAAAGCAACTGCATTCGCCAGCAATACAAAGGCGAGTCCGTAGCAGTGATTTGTCGTATCTGATGCAATTCCATTTTCAATAAGCCATGCATAACCGCCATTACTTTGTTTATGGACGTTTTCTAAGTAATCTAAACCATGAACTACAAGTTCTAAGTGTGACTTGTTTGGCTCAGCTAAATAAGCCATTGCGTAGTTAAATACAAATCGAGTGCTAGACACCAAATGCCGTGTGTGTTTGTCGTAAATATCACCGCTATCTTTAAAAAACTGATAAAAGCCACCTTGTGGATCAATACAATTAGGATGGTAAAAATTCATTGTAGTATTAATGTGCTCACGTAAAAAATCGGCACTTCTAAAGTCTTGTGGCATCCGACGCTCCATAATAATTTTGATAACTGACTTTAGCATCATTTAAAAAAATATGGAACGATCCAATAAAACATTTGTGATTTTCTTGTAACAATGTGTAGAATCTGGCTATCCCTTTTAATGGAGTATCTCTTGTGAGTGAAATTAATACCAACCAAAGCTTTGTAGCAAATGGCAGCACTAATAAGCAAAACTATGCATTGCCGTTAACTGCGATGACCACCCTGTTTTTTCTATGGGGATTTATTACTGTTTTAAATGATGTGTTGATCCCACGTTTAAAGGATGTATTTGATCTCAGTTATACCGAAGCCATGATGATTCAATTCTGTTTTTTCAGCGCATATTTTATTGTGTCTTTGCCCGCAGGCATGTTGGTAAAGCGATTTGGTTATAAAAATGGCGTATTGAGTGGCCTTATTGTTGCTTCAATTGGTTGTTTATTGTTTTACCCAGCAGTTGTTGTGCATGAGTATTGGTTATTTTTAACCGCATTATTTGTACTAGCGGCTGGGATCACGGTATTACAAGTATCTGCTAACCCGTATGTTGCAGCACTTGGTCCTGAGAAAACCGCATCAAGTAGATTGAATCTGGCGCAAGCACTTAATTCACTTGGAACAACCATTGGCCCGGCTGTGGGCGGTTTTTTGTTGTTTGGTGGAGCTGGTGCTCTTGCGGCAGAAGCAGGCGCGGATGCGGTTAAAATACCGTATTTGATCCTTGCTGCAGCATTAATAACAATTGCTGTCGTGTTTGCGTTTTTAAAATTACCTGAAATTAAAGCACATACAGAAGAGCAAGACTGTAAGGCAAAAGGCCACAACTTGCTTGAAGCACCACACCTAGTGATGGGAGTCGTGGCTATATTTTGTTATGTGGGTGCGGAAGTGGCTATTGGTAGCTTTTTAGTTAATTACTTTGCAGAGGGCCATATAGCTGGGCTTGCTGAACATGAAGCGGCAAAATATATTAGCTACTATTGGGGAGGAGCCATGATCGGTCGTTTTATTGGCTCTGCCGTATTGCAAAAAATTGCTCCCTCTAAAGCTGTGTTGTTCAATACACTATGTATTGTCGTATTATTAGCGGTAACCATACTAACAGAGGGCACGGTGGCAATGTGGTCCGTTCTTGCTATTGGGTTATTTAATTCAATTATGTTCCCGACGATTTTCTCAATGGCGATTGAAGGGCTGGGATCTTTAACGAGTAAAGGCTCAGGTTGGTTATGTTTAGCCATTGTGGGTGGTGCGATAGTACCATTACTACAGGGTGTGTTTGCAGACTCTATAAACATTCAATTAAGCTTTATTGTTCCGGCAATTTGTTATGTTTATATTGCATGGTACGCTATTAATGTTGATAAACTTGCAGCACGTTGGACGCGCAAAATCAACTGATCACATTATATCGTGACAAAAGGCAAGCTGAAGCTTGCCTTTTTTATATCTGTTAACAAAATTCTGTCGCAATAGTGTTGAATACGTATTCATTATAGGTGTAGTATTGAATACCTTGGAACGATCCAAACAAGTTTAATAATAAATAGGAGAGGCAGATGCAACGCTCATTATGGGCTTTCGCTTTGGCAGTTACTGCAACAAGTGCGCTAGCAAACTCAAAAGAGACCAGTAATACTCAATGGGTAGACACATTTATTGGTACCGGAGGCGACGGTCATACATTTCCGGGCGCTGTGGTGCCTTTTGGTATGGTGCAACTCAGCCCTGATACTGACAATCCAATGCGTGGCGAATCAAAGCAAGCTGAAATTTACAAGCGTTGCGCTGGCTATCATTATGATGACCATACAATTACGGGTTTCTCCCATACACACTTTTCGGGTACGGGTCATTCGGATTTAGGCGACCTGTTAGTCATGCCGATGACCGGAGATATCAAAACGTCAGCTGGGACAGCAGACAACCCAGAGCAAGGTTACCGTTCTCGTTTTAGTCATGATAAAGAATGGTCAGAGCCCGGATATTACGGTGTTGAATTGCAAGATTACGACATTACTGCGGAAGTGACGGCAACCACGCGGGTTGGCATGCACAAATATACATTTAATAGTGCCGACAAAGGTCATGTGATGTTCGACCTCACCGCTGCAATTTATAATTTTAAAAATAAAGTTATTTGGAGTGATTTACGTAAGGTTGATGATCACACATTAGTCGCTTACCGTGCTACAAACGGATGGGCTCGTAACCGTCAAATGTATTTTGCGATTAAGTTTTCGAAACCGATAAGCGATTATCAATTTATTAATGAAGACGACAACCGTTATCGTTGTATGGGATGTTTAGGTAAAGAAAAACACTCCACGATTGAGAACAAAGCAGTGAAGCAAGCTGCGGGTAAAGCGGTAAAATTTGTAGCATCTTTTGATGATGTTAAAGGAGCGCCTCTTTACATTAAAGTAGGGTTATCCGCTGTTAGTCGCTCTAACGCGTTAGAAAACCTCAATGCAGAAGTGCCAGATTGGGACTTTGATAAAACGCGTCAAGCAGCAAAAGCTCAGTGGGCTAAGCACCTAGATAAAGTCGATGTGACAGGCACTGTGGCACAAAAGCGGCAATTTTACACGGCGCTTTATCATACTTTACAAGCACCGAGTATCTATCAAGATGTGAATGGGCAGTATCGTGGTGTTGACGGTGAAATTCATGAAGGTAAAGGCTTTGAGCATTACACGCTATTCTCTTTGTGGGACACATACCGAGCACTACACCCACTATTGACGTATATAGCACCCGAGCGTGTATCTGGGATGATCCAATCAATGTTGGTTCACTATCAGCAAAGTTATGAAAAGATGTTACCAATTTGGTCATTTCATGCCCATGAAACTTGGACAATGATAGGCTACCATGCTGTATCGGTAATTGCTGATGCGTATTTAAAAGGGATCAGAGACTTTGATACTGATTTAGCGGTTGAAGCAATCCTTAGTACGGCAAATAACCCAGTATATGATGCCATTCCTGAGTACAAAAAGTTTGGCTATGTCCCAATGGATGTGTTGCCTGAATCTGTGTCTATCACGCTTGAGTATGCCTATAACGATTATGCTATTGCGCGTTTGTTTGAATCGATGGGGAAAACTAACCTATCGAAAGAGTACTATGCGAGAGCTATGAGCTATAAGAATGTATTTAACAAAGAAACAGGTTACATGCGTGGTCGCGATAGCAACGGCAAGTGGGATCCTGACTTTAATCCATTTGAAGCAAAGTATATGGGGCCGTTTACTGAGGGGAATTCAAAGCAGTATAGCTTTTACGTCCCACAAGATGTCGCGGGTCTTATTGACTTAATGGGCGGAGATGACAAGTTTGAGCAACGTTTAGATGCATTGTTTGATACACACCTGTCTGATGACATGATCAAAGAGCATGAAGACATTGCTGGGTTAATAGGTAACTATGCCCATGGTAATGAACCAAGTCACCATATTGCTTATTTATATAACTATGCAGGCAAGCCTTGGCGTACACAAGAACGTATTCGCCAAATCATGGATACGCTGAGCTCAGATAAACCTGACGGTTTAGCGGGTAACGATGATGTTGGGCAAATGTCAGCTTGGTATATTTTCTCTGCTATGGGCTTTTACCCTGTTGCGCCTGGTGATTTAAGTTACGCAATTGGTGCGCCGCAAGTGGAAAAGGTAACGTTGAAGTTGGCGGGAAATAAAACCTTTACCACTTATGCAAAAGGTTTAAATGCTGAAAATAAATACATTCAATCAGTAACGTTAAACGGTAAAGCATTTAATAGAAATTACTTAACGCATGATGACATTGTTGCTGGTGGAGAGCTACGCTATGTTATGGGTAGCAGAGCAAATAAAGTGTGGGGACAGCGTATTGATGCTCGTCCGCCTGCATTATCGGAGTATAAGTAATGAAATACGGGTTAAATAACCTCGTTATTGGCTGTGTAGCGTTAGCAAGTACACATGTATTTGCAGCGCAGCCTGCAAAGCTAGATCTCTCTTTAAAGCCGGTGAGCTATATGGGAGATATTGGCTGGCAGGGTTTCAGGCTTCCTAAAGTAACGTTATCTCGGACATCGTCAGTGGTGAACAAACATTGGAATACCCTCGATAATGCGTTGATTCAGCAAATAAGTTATAACGTTGCACGCCTGTTGTATCGCGATGTCGGTAAAGCCCCGCAGCTACCTACGCTCAAAATTATTTTTGAAGATATGAAAGGGGTTGCGTACAAAGAAGGTGACTTTAATGGCGCGACTATTCACCTTAGTGCACAGTACTTTGAGAAGTTCGCCATGGCACATGACGATCAGAGTGCATATGATGAGCTTATTGGTGTACTTTATCATGAAATAGCCCATGCTTATCAGCTTGATGACCATAACTATAAAGAGATTGGCCCTGTGATTGAGGGGATCGCTGATGTCGTCAGAATGAAAGCCGGTTATGTTGATTTTTCTCATCGAAAAGTGGGTGGAGCCTATGACAGTGGTTATAAAACGACGGCTTTTTACTTACATTGGCTAGAGCAAACGCTTAAACCCAATTTATTGGTTGAGCTCAATGCACAATTAGATCCACATGATGATATCAAGTGGAGCTGGACACTGTTCGCCAAAGAGTCGGGTATTTCGCTCACTGAGTCTTGGCGAAAATACCAAAAGTCTTTATAGCCTATGATGGCTGCTTACCCCTTGTAAGCAAAGATGTTGTGTTGTTGTACCAAAGGTGAGCTTGCTCACCTTTTTTATTGATTGAATTTAAGTATTTTATGCAATACTAAATTAGTAATTTATTAAACTATCTAACAGATCGTCCGATATATAAGAGACATACCCTCGTAATTTTGTTAAGTATGGATAAAGCGAATTATCATTTTGACAACATGGTAGTTAGCCTCTGCAATAAATATATAAGAATAGGCTCAGGATGTTCAAAACGTTTAAATTTACCAGTAAAGTAACAATTGCCGCGTCTTTGGTGTTAGTCATGGTATTAGGGTTATTTACCATAAATAACTTTATTTCTATGCGCAACCAGACACAAATACAACTCACCGCTGTACTTCAAGAAATCTCTCAATCGGTGTCTCAAAACATTGCTAACTGGTTGAATGACCGCTTACAGGTGGTTGAGTCCGTGGCGTCAGGTCATCGTAAATCAGATTCAGAGCAGCAAATATTACGACGTTTGAAAACTGCGGATGTTGCAGGGGATTTCAAAAATGTATACGTGGGTATGCCAAGCGGTAAGTTTGTGCTGGATGATCCCAGTATTCAGCTACCATCAGACTATGATGCCACCACTCGTCCTTGGTATAAACTGGCACAGTCAAAACGCAGTACTGCTTTTACTAATCCATATATTGATGTAACGACCAATGAACTGACTATCTCAGCAGTGGTACCTATGTTTGATGGTGGGGCATTCTCAGGGGTAGCCGGTGGTGATATAGACATGAAAACCATTACTGGGATCATCAGTGAAATCGATTTCTTAGGGTTTGGATATGCTTTTTTACTCGATAAAGAAGGGCGTATATTGTCTCACCCAGCACAAAATTATAATGATAAACCGATGGCGGATTTGTTTGGCCGTAAAATTGCACTAAATGATGAGTTTGTAGAACTAGAAATTGATGGCCAAGAAAAGTTGGTCTCATTTATAGAAATAAATGGGATTAAAAATGTTGATTGGTATTTAGGGGTTGTGATTAATAAAGAGATTGCTTATTCATCTGTCTCTTCGTTTAGAAATATGGCAGCTATCTACATGATTTTGGGTGTGGTAGTGATTGTAGTAATGCTGCAAATATTGCTTAAATATCTTATGCGACCGGTCGTTAACTTAAACGATGCTATAAAAGATATCGCACAAGGTGAAGGTGACTTAACGCGTCGTTTAAATGTTGAGAATGACGATGAGTTTGGTGAACTGTCCAGTTACTTTAATCTGTTTATTGCGAAAATCCATGATTCAATCGTTCAAGTGCGCGATACGACCGTTGCGCTTGAGCATTCAGTAGAGCATTTAGTGAAGCAGACACAGTCTACGCTCGATATGTATGGCGATCAGTCAAAACGCACCGATAATGTGGCAACAGCAATCAACGAGCTTTCGTCAAGCGCTGTTGAGATTTCAAATAATGCGACACATGCGTCAGAACTGGCAAGTGAAGCAAATCAGTTGAGTGCTGATAGCCAAACGGCGTTGAACGCGAATATTACAGAAATTGCGTCATTAAGTGACAAGATGTCTAAAGCCCAGTCCACGGTTGATAGCTTAGACAAACACTCGGCAAGCATTGGTCAGGTGCTTGAAGTGATAAAAAGTGTCAGTGAGCAAACTAACTTGTTGGCATTAAATGCGGCAATTGAGGCGGCACGAGCAGGTGAAGCAGGTAGAGGCTTTGCGGTTGTAGCCGATGAAGTGAGACAGTTAGCACAGCGTACGCAAGAGTCGACCCAAGAAATTGAGAATACCATTGGAGAGCTGCAGCAGGGCTCAGCATCAGCGGTTGCTGTGATGAATTTAAGTCTAGAGGATTCTGCTAAAAGTGCGAGTCAAGCTACTGAAGCAGGTCACAAAATGACTGAAGTGAGTAGTGCCATTGAGTCAATTGATGGTGTAAACCACGCAGTTGCAAGTGCCACTGCAGAGCAGAACTCAGTGATACAGTCTTTAGATAGTGATATTCATCATATAAGCGATTTAAGTGTTCAAGGTGCAGAAAACTTAAATGGAACACTGTCTGAATGTCGCCAATTACAGGCTCAGTTTGATGAATTAGAAAAAATGGTGCTCAAGTTTAAAGTATGAATTTAGCCTAGTGAAAATATAATGCGAAAAAAGCCAGCCAATATTAGCTGGCTTTTTTATACCTAAACCAACGGTACATTGTGCAAAATTATTTAATAAACCCGTTCCTAAAATGATTAATTTCCCTAATATGACAACTGTCATGTTTTTGTATTTTTATCGCAACACGTTTGTCATTAAAGAACTTTAGACTGCTCGCAACTTAATAAAGATAAACCTAAGGTGTATGCGATGAAGTGCGTTAAACCTCTGCTACTTGCAAGTGTACTTGCAACGACAGCAAGCGTCCAAGCGAACGACTTAAACCAAGTCATAGATAAGAGCAATGCGATTAACGAATCAGCTCAAAAGACTCAAACAAAAATTAATTCAATTTCAGACTCAATGCAATCACGTCTACAAACGTTCAAGACGTTAAACAAAGAAATTGATGGCTTAGCGGTTTACAACGCACAACTAGATAAACAAATTAAGAACCAATTGGATGAAATGAGCGCAATCAATGCCTCGATGGATCAGGTATCGGTTATTGAACGTCAAATTACACCTCTGATGTTACGTATGATCACCGGCCTAGAGCAATTTGTGGCATTAGATGTGCCATTTTTATCTCAAGAACGCGCAACGCGAGTTGAGACTCTTAAGAATATGATGGAACGTGCAGACGTGACATCAAGTGAAAAATTCCGCCGTGTTGTTGAGGCGTATCAAGTAGAAGTGGATTACGGTCGTACCATTGAAGCTTACACCAGCTTATTAGATGTTGATGGGCAAGAGCGTGAAGTAGACTTTTTACGAATTGGTCGGTTAGAGCTACTTTATGTCACAAAAGATGGCAGTCATGCTGGCAGTTGGAACCAAGAAGCACAAAAGTTTGTTGCAGTTGATGACACGGCAGTCAGCCAGATCAAGAAAGGGTTAAGAATTGCACGTAAACAACTTGCCCCAGATATGCTCACTCTCCCTGTTCACGCGTCTAAATAAGAGGTTCAAGATGAAATTTTTAAAGCAATTTAGCCAAAAAGCAATCTTGGCAGCTACCTTAACACTATCAACGACTGCATTTGCAGAAGAAGCGCTTAACCTTGACGCCTTATTAAAAACACTCGAGCAAGGTCAAGCAGTACAAACTGAGCAAAATAAAGCGCGAGAAGCTGACTTTCGTAGTAAGCAGGATCAACAAGTCGCTATGCTCAATGCGTTAACCAATAAACGAGATGGAGAGTTAAACCGTTCAGAGCGTTTAGAAACCTCTTTTGAAGAAAATGAAATTAAGTTACAAAACTTAACTGATACGTTATCTAAACGCATGGGGTCATTAAAAGAGCTATTCGGCGTACTTCAACAAGTGGCGGGCGACTCAAGTAATAAATTTCAAACATCGGTAGTATCGGCTCAAATCCCAGGCAGAAGCGCATTTATGGATGAAATGGCGAAAAAGATGGGGTCGTCATCTCGCCTAGCATCAATCGAAGACATCGAAAAGGTGTGGTACGAATTACAACGTGAAATGACAGAGCAAGGTAAAGTGTCACGTTATAACAGCGAAGTGATCGTAGCTGGTGGCAGCAAAGTAACCAAAGAGGTGGTGAGAGTTGGTGCCTTTAACTTAATCTCAGACGGTAAATATTTAACGTATAACCCCGTTACGAACACCACATCTGAGTTAACGCGTCAGCCATCATCGCGATTCACTGAAACCGCAGCGCAATTACAAACCACAACGACGGGTACAGCTGCATTTGCACTTGATCCAACGGGTGGTTCAATTTTAGGGCTACTTGTGCAAGCACCAAACACTGAAGAGCAGGTGCATCAAGGTGGTGCGGTCGGTTATGTTATTCTGGGTGTGGGTATTTTAGCGTTACTTATTGCGTTAGAGCGATTCTTTTCACTTATGATAATGGGCGCTAAGATCCGCCGTCAATTAAAAGACGATGTTGCCCGCGAAGACAACCCGTTAGGTCGTGTTATGAAGGTGAAAGAACAATATCCTTCAGTAGCTTACGATACGTTAGAGCTTAAATTAAGCGAAGCTATTCTACGTGAAATGCCAAAAATAACACGTAACTTGACTTTAATTAAAATTATTTCGGTTGTTGCGCCATTACTAGGCCTATTAGGGACTGTAACGGGCATGATAAATACTTTCCAAGCAATCACATTATTTGGTACCGGTGACCCTAAATTGATGGCTGGTGGTATCTCTCAAGCGTTAGTAACAACGGTATTAGGTTTGGTGGTAGCAATCCCAACCGTGTTCTTATACACATTGCTTAATACACGTTCACGTAATTTGCTATTGATACTGCAAGAGCAAAGCGCTGGGATCATCGCAGAGCGAAGTGAAAAAGGAGCGTAACCGTGGTGCTATTGATTGAAGCAATCAATACGCTAAGAGAGTTTTTAGATACAGGTGGTCAGGTTCTCCTGATCATCGGTCTAATTATCTTTGCTATGTGGTTGTTGATTTTAGAGCGATTTATGTTTTTGTTTGGCCGGTATCGCACCTTTAAGAAAGAGATTTTAGCAGGGTGGGTAAACCGACAAGAGCGTAATAGCTGGAACGCAGAGCAGATCAGACAGGCTCAAATTTCACGTGTAGGTATCAAACTCAATGCAAATTTACCTTATATCAATGTGATGGTCGCGCTGTGCCCCTTACTCGGATTATTGGGTACGGTCACAGGAATGATAGAAGTCTTTGATGTGATGGCGATTACGGGAAGTGGCAGTGCGCGCTCAATGGCATCAGGTGTATCAAAGGCAACTATCCCAACCATGGCGGGTATGGTGGGAGCACTATCAGGTGTATTCGCATCAACATACCTACAAAGAAAAGCAAAACGCGAAGTTGAGTTATTAGAAGATAAAATGTTGCTTGACCATTAATTGGTTGAGTAAAGGAGAAACTTATGAGAGCCCCATTAGCAAAAGTATTTCAAGAAGAAGAAGCAGAAGAAATAAACATGACGCCAATGTTGGACGTTGTATTCATCATGCTTATTTTCTTCATCGTGACTGCATCATTCGTTAAAGAAGCGGGAATTGATGTAAATCGTCCAGAGGCGGCAACGGCTGTTAAAAAGCAGCGCGCCAATATTTTAGTGGCGATTTCAGACAAAGGCGAAATATGGATAAACAAACGCCAGGTTGATGTGCGTGCTGTTCAAGCAAACATTGAACGTTTAAAAGCAGAAAACCCGCAGGGTAGTGTCGTAATACAGGCTGATAAAAAAGCGACAACTGAAATGCTGATAAAAGTTATGGATGCATCACGTGCAGCGGGTGCGTTTGATGTGTCAATTGCAGCACAGGAATCTTAACGTATGCGTTATTTGATAGCACTTGTAATAGCGGGTGTTGTTACTTTCTTTTTGTTCTTGGGTATGCAAGCGCTTATCCAAGGCGGAGAAGGGGCAATGACAGAGCCTGTGAAAGGGAATGTGCTCGATTTTGTACGTTTGAAAAAAGAAGAAACGGTGCAAAAGAAAGAGCGAAAACCCCAAAAACCGCCAACACCTAAAGAGCCGCCACCTCCGATGGATGCACCGCAGATGCAAAGTAACAATTTGGATGCCGCTGGTGCCGATTTTGACTTTAGCGCTAACGTTGAGGCTGATGTTAATTTAGCTGGCGGCTTAGCACTTGAGTCAAGTGATGGTGAATATTTACCGATTGTTAAAGTAGCACCTGTTTACCCTCGTCGCGCTTTATCTCGGGGTATTGAAGGGTATGTGATTGTGGAGTTTATCGTGACTAAAAACGGTACAGTTCGAGCGCCTAAAGTCATTAATGCAGAGCCGGAGTCAATTTTTGATCGTGCTGCCCTAGACGCTGCTTTGAAGTTTAAGTACAAACCACGAGTCGTAAATGGTGAAGCGGTGGAAGTAGCAGGTGTACAGAATAAAATATCATTCCAAATCAGTGGGTAATGTGTTTTGAAGTGAGGATGCGATTATGAAAACTTTTAAAAAATTAGCACTGTTTAGTGCCTTGTTTGTGTCAGGTATTGCCGGCCCAACTTTGTTATCACTTACGCCAATTAGTGATATTGGTATAGTGTATGCTGAAACTAAAACCAAGCGAGTGCCCGCGCTACGTGAGAAGGTATATAGCCAACTTGCTCGAGCACAAAAACTAGCTGACGACGGGGATGTACAAGCTGGCTTAGAAGCGCTTGATAGTATTAAAGACAGATCGTCGAGTATGAATTCATATGAAATTGCTATGATGCATAACTTTTATGGATTTATTTATTATAACGAAAATAAGTTAGATGACGCGATAAACTCATTTGAGTTAGTTGTTGCTGAAGAGGGCATACCTGAGTCACTTAGGTTGTCGACCACATTTAGTCTAGCTCAGTTAGCAATGGCAAATTCTAATTATCGTAAAGTGAGTCAGTATTTAGATGACTGGGATAAAATAAATAACAGACCGATACCTGAATCTTATTATACTTTGAGGGGGCAGGTTCATTATCAATTAAAAGAATATAAGAAAGCACTCGGTTATGTTAACTCCGTAATATCATTGTCTGAGTCAAAAGGCGATGTACCAAAAGAAAATTGGTTAGTATTACAACGTGCATTATATTATTCGCTTAACCAACCCAAAGATGTTGTTGCGGTTCTTGAAAAAATGGTTGACTTATATAATAAGCCAAATTATTGGGTGCAATTAGCTGGCATGTATGGAGAAGTTGGGGAAGAGAAAAAGCAGTTAGCGATATTTGAGGCTGCGGATCAACAAGGGTTTGTTAAGTCACGTTCAGAGCATATGCAACTGGCTCAAGTGTATATGTTTAATGGCTTATCATACAAAGCAGCCCTTGTCTTACAGCGTGGGCAAGAGTCAAAAGTGGTCGAAAATAATGCAAAGAATAACGCATTTATTGCTGAAGCCCTTGTCCAGTCAAAAGAAGATGAACGGGCTATTGTGTTTTTTGAGCGCGCGAGTGAGCAGTCAGAGCACGGTAATTTTGATCAGCGATTAGCCGAAATATATATTAATTTGGAGCTTTTCGATGAAGCTGCAGATGCTGCTCGAAGCGCGTTAGACAAAGGTGAGTTGACATTTGAAGCCAACGCTTATGTTGCGTTAGGAATGGCCCAGTATAATTTGACAAATTTTGATGCATCTATACTGGCTTTCGAACAAGCAGAAAAACATAAAAAATCATCTAGGCTCGCAAAACAATGGATCAAGTACGTCAAAAAAGAAAAACTGCATGCTGAAACATTAAAGCAAGCTTTACTGTGAATTTATAATCGCAACACCAAAGCCACCTTCGGGTGGCTTTTTTCGTTTTTACTATTTATTTGATATATAACTTTAAATTGATGTTTATTAACTTTTAATGACACTTTATTTTTGTAACCTGATTGTCATTTATTTAATCTACCTTAGCTTCATCAGATTTAAACACATAAATAATAAATTTATATTTCTAATATTGGAGTTAGCAATGGAATTACAAAACGTTTTTAAAGTATCAGCAATTGTGGCAGCAATGGCACTTACAGGTTGTGGTGGTGATATTGAAGTAACACCGACAGTGAATGACACAAGTGTTAATAACTCAAACAATACAACAAACAACACGAACACAGGCGATACTCCAACAACTCCAGATCCTACTGACCCAGTTGCACCAGCTAATCCGTGTACAGCTCGCACTGTATCGGGCACTGAAGTGCAAGGTACTTTCCAAGCACCGCATTGTGTATATGGAACAGACTTTGCCGGAAAAAACTTAGAGATTGAATCTGATATTACTTTTACAGATCTTGAAAATGACGGCGCGCACGTATTTAAAGGCGCATTACAAATTGGCAAAAACTGTAACACAACAACAGGCTGTACGGTTCCAGATACTGGTCCTACATTAAAAGTTGAAGCAGGTGCTACTCTTGCGTTCACATCAGGTGAAGCGATTATTCGTATTGCACGTGGTGCGAAGATTGATGCGATTGGTACAATGGAAAAGCCTATCTCATTTACGTCAGCAAATACCATTGAAGCGTTTGATTTGGCGAACATTGGACCACAGTTTGCGGATTGGGGCGGTATTATCATTAATGGTAAAGGCTTAACAAACCAATGTACCAATGCACAGCGCGCTGAAAATACGTGTAACGCTGACGCTGAAGGTATCTCTAGCCATTTCGGCGGTTCTGATAACGCTGATGGCAGTGGCCATATTAAATACGCTAACATTTGGTATGCAGGTTCAGGCCCGCGTGATGGTGGTCCGGGAGATGACTTAAACTCATTAACACTTAATGCTGTTGGTTCTGGCTCAAGCTTCGAATATATTCACGTTCATCAGGGTTTTGATGATGGTATAGAGTTTTTTGGTGGCGCGTCAACAATCAAAAATATTGTTGTTACTGACACACAAGATGATGCGATTGATATTGATGCAGGTTGGCAAGGTAAAGCACAGTTCATTTACGTTCAGCACGGCACAATTAAAACTAAGAAAGACGTAACGTACCAAGATGAAGACGGTAATCCAGCGCTAATCCCTGCAGGTACGGAAGGCTTTATGGGTAACAATGGTTTTGAAACTGATGGTGAGAAGAATGGCGGCGATGATTACAGTGAAGTACCAGCTTCTAACCCAAATATTGCTAATGTTACGGTTGTAACCACAGACGGCAAGTCAATCCGAGACAATGGCGCTTCTCAAGCTGCTAAATTTGATGATGCGATTAAGAGCCAATATTACAATGCTTTGTTTGTTAAAGCAGAAGGCACTAATGGTACTGATTGTATAGAGTTTAAAGATTCAGATGCAGCTGCTAACGCCGAAGCTGACACTTTGAACTTTCATAACTCGGTTATGGCTTGTGTAAGTAACTTTAAGTCTGGTTCTGACCCATTACCAAATGGTGAAGTGAAGGAAGAGTGGTTCAAAAACGCAGGGTCTAGCTTAGTACTTGACGGTGCACAAGATGTGTTAGCAGCAGATGGGTTTTCTACAAACGCTGCATCTACTGCGATTACAGTTCAAGCGAACGACTTGAGTGCGTTAAATGATAGCTTCTTTACGCCTGTTAACTATATCGGTGCAGTATCGAGCGCTGATACATCAAGCGATTGGTATAAGTGGGTTCAAAAAGCAGTAACGGCTGCTAACAACGACTAATTGTAAAGGTTAGGTTGTTATCAAAAAAGTAGGCGCAGTGGTTGCGCCTTTTTTATGATTTTTGGCAGGAATGAAAATGAATAAACACATTAAACTAAAAAAAATAGCGCTTGCTGTAAGTACTACGCTTATGGTCGGTGTGTCAGTGCCAACTTTCGCAGTAGAAGATCAAACTATTGAAGAGGTTGTCGCTGTTGGTAATCGCCTGCAAGGCAGTGCGGCTGCGGTAATTGAAGAGCGTAAAAATCAAGCGTTCGTTGCCGATATCATGGGGGCAGAGCAGTTATCTCGAACTGGCGACAGCGATGTTGCATCGGCACTTCGTCGTGTAACAGGTTTGACGCTCGTTGACGGCAAGTTCGTGTATGTACGTGGTTTGGGTGAACGATACTCAAGTGCAAGACTTAATGGTGCGTCGGTTCCGAGCCCTGATTTGACCCGTAATGTTGTCCCACTCGATATTTTCCCTTCCAGTATCATCGAAAGTTTGGCTGTACAAAAGGCATATTCTCCGTCTATGCCAGCAGCGTTCGGTGGCGGTAACATAGATATTAGAACCAAATCTGTTCCTACTGAATTTACAGCGGGTATTGAAATTGGAGTTGGTCAAAACTCCAATGCAACCGACGGCTTTACCTATGACAGGGGTGAGGGCGGTATTCCTGAATCATTACAACAAGGTGTTGTTCGGTATCGCGGCGATTTTAGCTTAGGCGCGATCGTAGATAAAGATATGTTAACTGGAACAGATACGCAAACGCGTGCTGAACAAGCTACTCAAGTAAACAAAGCCTTGTTACTGTCGTTACCACGAGACATTACAGTAAAAGAAGAGTCCTTGTCGCCCAACTATGACATAAAAGTAAATATTGGTGACAGTTTTGAAGAACCGTATTTTGGTGGCACAATCGGCGCGATGTTGGCCGCGTCCTATGATAAGGATTGGAACTACAGTGACCGCAGAACTGCGGTAGTGGATGACTCTTTACAAGATGGCTGTAGTTCGTCATTAAATAGTGCTGATGATGCGTCTAACTCTTGTTATGTTACCGTTAAAAACTCACAAGTGACGACAGAAAATGAGCGCATTAATGGTGTGTTTAACATCGGCTATAAATTAGATCAGCACAGCATTACCTATTCGAAGATTTACCTCGAAGATAATGAAGATGAACTTGAGCTTGCAGTGCTTGAAAGCCCTAACGGCAGTACTGTTAGAACGGTTTTTGGTACAGGCGAGGCACAAAGGCAACATAAGTTTAATTATGAAGAGCGAACACTCGATATTGATCAAGTGATTGGCCAACATACATTTTTAGATCTTGGTGGCATTGGCTTTGACTGGCAGTACACTGAGTCTACGGCAGAGACGGATATTCCGACCAACATCGATTATAAGTTTATTGATAGCTATAACGAAGCGGGTCAATATGAAGGCTCGATTGTAACCGGAGATGATAATCGGGTTACCTATAACTTTACTGATATGGAAGACTATGTTAAGTCTTACAGTGGTAATGTAACGCTACCACTGACGTTTAGTAAAACAGAAGTTACGTTAAAAGCAGGATATGACTTTACAGATAGAGCGCGAGTTTACAACACATCTAGTTTTGTCGTGAATAATGAAACTGGTATATCAATTCCGATAAACTCTGATGATGGAGTGCTTGGCTTAACAGATTACCTTAACGACGAATTTGTTGGTAACAATGACTTTTTATTGAGCTTTAACGAACCAACAGCACCAAGTGCTGATGATTACATTGCGGCACAAAAAATAGATGCTGGCTATATTGAATTTGATGTGTTCTTTGACAATACCTGGCGTGTGAGTGGCGGTATTCGTTATGAAGACTTTAAACAAGTGTCTATCGGTACCTCAAGTTTGATTTTTGACCGAATAACTCAAGGTATATTCTACGACGCTGATAAAATAGAAGCGGGCACAGTTAACGACGACGACTTCTTCAGCGCGCTATCGTTAACGTATTTGGCCGATGATAACTATCAAATTCGATTTGGTTATGGGGAAACCGTAGTTCGTCCAGATTTGAGGGAATTAGTTGCTGTTGCATATTTTGACCCGCTAACAGATATTAAAACGTTCGGTGTTGCTGGCTTAAAAAGCAGTGATTTGAAGAACTATGATGCGCGCTTTGAGTATTATATGGATAACGGGGATAATTTCTCTGTTGCAGCATTCTACAAAGATATTACAGCGCCTATTGAAACAATATTAAAAGTGGGTGATGAAGATTACACTGCAACGTTTGTTAATGGTGATGAGGGTGAAGTCTACGGTATTGAAGCTGAATGGATGCATGATTTATCGTATGTCACCAGTGGCTTATTTACTGCAGGTAACATTACATTAAGTGACTCGGAAGTCTCTATTGACCCTGCGTTTGCAGGTAACCTAACCAACCCAACCAAACGAATGACGGGTCATTCAAAATATGTTGTTAATTTGCAATTGAACTATGACTCGGCCGATGGCCAACACAGTGGTTCTCTAGTTTACAATGTGTTTGGTGAGCGAATTTTGGCGTCAGGTATTGGTGGTCGCGAAGATGCGTTTGAAGAACCGTTCCACTCTCTAGATATGGTTTATACTTGGTACCCTGATTTTAACTCTAAAGTGAAGTTTAAAGTTAAGAACTTACTAGGTGAAAATCAAGAAGTAACACAATCTGGTTATGCTGTGCGAAATAAAGAGTCTGGTACAGCCTTGAGTGTGAGCTACAGTTACGAGTTTTAGATCTTAACGGTAGAAAAGTTAAAAAGCCGAGTCTCATACTCGGCTTTTTTGACCCTAATCAAAAATCCCTATATTTTTAAATAAAATTCATATTTTAAATGGACTAGTACAACCTTCTTTTGTATAGTACGTCACATCAAAAATAAACATTAAGTTCATATGCTTAATGTCATTGTCATCTTGTTAACTTAAGATGTACAAATCGCTTGGATATAATAATAACTTCTACCAAGTAATGAGACCCGAGTTCTTTTTTAGCGCTACTGGCGCTTGATTGGGACAACCTTTACATGTTGTATCCAAACCCCGCTTTGCGGGGTTTTTTATTTGATGCAGTTTGTACTTTATTTTCCTATATTTATAACTAATAAATTCAATAAGTAAGCATTGTCATTACACTTTTTTACCTTTGCCTCCTAATTAGTCAAACAGTTTCATTATTACGTTACGTCGGTTCTTATATGAAATAACTTTTATGCATTAAAGAAACGCTAGTAGTCCTCCACGTAATTTGATACTTTTAGACGTCTAGACTCACGCAATGACTCTAAATAAATTACACAAAGGTAAATAATATGAATAAAGTGGGACTCGTTGGTTGGCGTGGCATGGTTGGTTCTGTATTAATGGACAGAATGCAAGCTGAGGGTGATTTTAATAATATAGATGCACGGTTTTTTACGACCTCTCAAACTGGTCAGTTGGGCCCGGACTTTGCTGGCGAACCAAAACCCTTGCTAGATGCGACTGATGTCAGTGCTTTATCACAGATGGACATTATTATCTCATGCCAAGGTGGAGATTATACCAAATCGGTTTATCCAACATTGCGTGAGACCGGCTGGCAAGGGTATTGGATAGACGCAGCATCTGCGCTCAGAATGACTGACGACAGTATTATTGTCTTAGATCCAGTCAATAAAGATGTCATTGAGCAAGGCCTTGAGCAAGGTGTTAAGACGTTCGTGGGTGGTAACTGCACAGTATCGCTCATGTTGATCGCGCTCGGTGGACTGTTCGAGCAAGACCTTATTGAATGGGTTAGCCCGATGACTTATCAAGCTGCATCTGGCGCTGGAGCGCGAAATATGCGTGAATTGATCACCCAAATGGGTGAAATTCATAGCTCGGTTGCACAACAGTTGGCTAATCCATCTTCGGCTATTTTAGAGATAGATAAGATTGTTGCCAATAAGATTAAAGCGGATGATTTACCTAAAGATCAGTTTGGGGTGCCCCTAGCTGGTAGTTTGATCCCTTGGATTGACGTACCCATGCCAAGTGGTCAATCGAAAGAAGAATGGAAAGCACAAGTCGAGGCAAATAAAATTCTTGGGTCTTCTAAGTCTCCTATTCCTATTGATGGCCTATGTGTTCGTGTTGGCGCAATGCGCTGTCATTCGCAAGCTTTAACAATCAAGCTTCGAGAAGATATCAGCATCGAAAAAATCGAACAGATCTTAGATGAACACAATGAGTGGGTTAGTGTTATTAAAAATGACCGAGATACCACTTCACAAGAGCTTACACCTGTAAATATAACGGGAACATTAAATGTTCCTATAGGACGAATTCGTAAACTTACTATGGGCCCTAAGTATATCAGTGCATTTACCGTTGGTGACCAATTGTTATGGGGCGCGGCTGAGCCATTGCGTAGAATGCTACGTATTATCACCGGGTAAAACCCCCTTTAGTAAGGGAAGTTGCTTCTTCCCTTATATATCTTCATGCAGCAATAATTTGGCAACGATTACTTCATAACTTGATGAGTTGTGGATGTAAAACATACTTTTTATTTTTAATATCCTAGCCCTGTATTTTTAATGCGGAAATTCTCTGATTATTTAAATATAGTTTTAATGTTTTTTAATAAGGTGCCCTCTTGTTCAGTACTGTGATCAGTACTGAGGGAGTTTTAAGTAAAAAATATAGCCCACTAGTATTAGCAGCTATGACTGAACTTGGCTTTTGAACTTTAGCGTTTATTTCTAAAGGTTGCTTTAGTTACATAGACTAATAAGTGTATAGCTGGTACTAGGTACGTTCTAAAAAATAAAGATAATTTAATTTTCTCCGATTCATTATTTTTTGTAGTCACGTTTTTTATTCTTTTCTAGATGTGAGTACCGCTAAATAGAGCTGGAAAGGTGGTGTTGGTTATAGGTTAAACGTTATATGGATGAGTGTGTTATAACGTTTAAGTCAAGTGACCGTAACTATATATTTATTTGGCTTTAAATACTTTATGGCGTATTGTTATTTCCCTAGTTGTTTATGTTAATGTTGGCTTATGAAAACATCAACAGATTGAAGTTATATTATGGGTTTTCCTGAGTTTTCTACTGAGCGGTTGAGCCTAACTGCAATGTCAGATAAAGATACAGAGCAAATATTAGAACTATTTTCTAATCCACTCGTCACTGAGTATTATGATCTAGAGACACTCACTGGGTTAGATCAAGCATCCAAAATTATCCGATTATTTAATGCACGTTTCGAGGAGAAGCTGGGGATTCGTTGGGCCATTAGATTAAAAAACTCAGATAGATTGATTGGTACCTGTGGTTTTAATTCTTGGAATGTTGCTATGCGAAGTGCTGTGATTGGTTATGATTTGATGCCAGACTATTGGAATCAAGGTTATATGACTGAGGCATTAAAAAGTATAGTCCATATAGCATTTTCTGGTGAATTACCGTGCTCTACAATACATAGAATTCAGGCTGATGTTGTTGAGGGTAATACAGCTTCTTGTTCTGTATTAGCGAATGTTGGCTTTAAATTGGAGGGGATCAGGCGACAAAGTGGCTATTGGAAGGAAAGTTACCATGATTTAAAATGTTTTGGGTTACTTTCCAGTGACGGTTATACATCTTAATTTGGTATGCAGCACATATCGATACTGCGAATAAAGATGCGAACTTATTTCGAATACAATTGGAGTTCATTGAGTTATTTTTATGGAAATACGCAAGCTTAATGCGTTACGCGGATTAGCCGCAAGTATTGTACTCATAACACATTTTAGCGATGTAACAGGCTGGCTTGATGGCGCACTAGGGGGGCGAGCTGGGCAATATGGCGTGATGTTGTTTTTTTTACTGAGTGGTTTCTTGATGTCTCACCTTTATTTCGATAGAAAGGCAGACAAAGAGAATATAAAGCGTTATGTCATTTCAAGAATCGCCAGAGTTGTCCCGTTGTATGTGCTGGTGGTTATCTGTTCATATTCGATGCACTATTTTGGATATACAGGGCTGTATGAAATAACAGAGGTGCAAAGCTTAATCGCCCATTTGCTGTTTGTATATGGTGAAAGTGTTTTGTGGACTATTGCACCCGAAATACAGTTTTATGTAATTTTCATTGGTCTATGGAAAGTTGCGTGCTGGCGGCGTGGTTATATTTATGTAATTGTTACTTTAGTGCTTATAATACTTTTCTTCTCAAATTTTCCACGTTTTTATGGCGATTTTGACGGCGTTCCGTATAACTTTTTTCACCTTATGAGAAGCCTGCCATATTTCCTAGTGGGTGTATTGATAGGGATGCATTACAAGTCGGCGAATATCCCCTTATACTTGCGCAAAAATATATTTGTTTTTTCACTGATACTTATTCCACTAATGTACCCTCATTTCAGTCCAGTGTCGTCAGATGCTAAGGTGAGAATGTGGTTAAGCTATGAAGTCTTGTTCGTCATGGCGGCAGTATTTGTTAGCGTTGTTTGCTTTGTTCCTGATAATAATCGTTTATTATCTAATCGAGCGGGAGACTTCCTTGGAAAAATTTCATATTCGTTATACTTGCTGCATATGCCAATAATTCAGTTTATTAATACATTTGAAATGCCAATTGCGTTTAAGTTAATTTTATTCCTGAGTTCAAGTGTCTGTGTTGCTTATTTATCATTCAGATGGATTGAAAAGCCTGCTGCCAGGCTTATAAATTCATTTTTTTGTAGCAATGGAAAATATAGTGCATGACGGTAAGGCTAAAAGTGTGGCGCACTTCGATGTTGAATTAGGACCATAGTAAATGTGCGTTATTCGTGAATGTTATAATTAAGTCTAACTTTAATGGATTGATACCTTTTTGAAACTTCAGCTTTGTAAAAAGTGGATGCTAGATAAAACCACTTGTAGATTAATTAGCCGCACCGAGACACTGGAGCTTGAACAAAAGCAGGTGGTGGCATTGACATTATTGAGTGACAATGCGGGTAATGTAGTAAAGAAAAGTGACATATTAGATACGGTATGGCCTGATACTGTTGTGAGCGAAGATGCTATATATGTTTTGATAAATAGCTTGCGGAATATACTAAAGGACAACGCGCGAAACCCAGAGTATATTAAGACCATCTCTGGCAAAGGGTATTTATGGCTAAAACCTGCAATAGGTAAACGGCAGCGTGTGTTGGGTTATAAAGTGAGGGAGCTTGGTTTTTTTTGCATGATGGTTGTGGTTGCCTGTGCAGCTTACTATGTAAAGGTAACCGGGCTTTATGCTAGTGAAAAAAGCCACGAACTGCCATATCAGGTAAAACAAGATCTAATTAAAGCCCGTTATTTACTCGCTAACCATCCAGGTTCAGAAACCGAAGCATTGTCTTTGCTTAAAAGCGCTGATGCATTAGAACCTAACAATGCGTCTATTTTAGAGTCGTTAGTGAGTGTGCTTTTTATAAAATCGATTCAGGGAGACTCAATTAGAGCTGAGCATAGAATTGCATTTGATCATACATTAAAAAAACTACTAAACCTTCACCCAGATAATAAAGTAGCTCATTTGTATAAAGCGAGAAGTCTTTTTTTGTTTGAGCGTGAACACATGTTAGCTGACAAGCATTTTCAACACTCATTGAAAACCGCTAATAGCCATAGTCACTATGGGCAATTTTTACTTGCTCATAGACAATTCAAATTGGCTTTGCAGCATATAAATCAGTATCAGTTACTAGATCCTTCAGGGTATTCAAGTGAGAGTGTCGCATGGGTGTACTTAATGAGTGGCAACTTTGCTCGGGCATTTAAAGAACTAGAAAAGCTTAAACAGTACTCGAAGGGCTCGTATTATTACCATGTTTGCCTGCAAGCCTTGTATGAAGTGATGGGCGATGAAATAAAGTCGTTTAATGAGCTTATTTGGTTGATGAAAAGAGGTGGATATACGGATGAAGATATTGCTGAAATATCGACTAACTTTACTAAAACAGGGTTGAAAGGGGCGTATACTTGGTTACTCAGAGTAGATCAGAAACGACTAAGTATCGGACAGTATTCACCTCCTATGTCGTTAGCCAGATATGCGGTGTCAGCTGGAGACTCAAAATTGGCGATATCGTATTTACTGCAAGCAGTTGCTCAACGACAACCTTCGGTGATGTGGGTAGCAACCGATCCCAAATTTACCGCGATTCATAATGAACCAGATTTCATTTCACTATTGAAAACTCTAAACTTAAGTCTATAAAACAGTGATATAAGAACTATTTAGAACAAATTAGATTTGATTCAGGACGTATCGTATTTGTCATGTGTAATGTTTCACTTGAAAATCAATAACAGGAACAAACATGACAATTTTTAATCGAAGCAAATTAAAACCACTATGCTATTTCTCCATCGCGCTTTTAAGCTCAGTGGGGCACGTCAATGCTAAAAGTGGCGATTACTTACGAAGCTACCAAATAGGGTCACAGAATTGGGGAAGTATGAGTGTAAAAGGGGCTTCGGCTTATTTCGGGTCTGATAATGGCAACTTTTATGCGCTAAATCTAGATCGCAATAGGGTGGCATGGCAATTTGAAACACAAGGGATAGTACGCTCTAAGGCTGCGATTCATAACCATAAGTTATTTTTTACAAGTGATGACGGCTATTTGTACGCACTTAATCGTTGGAGTGGAACTGAACTTTGGCGTGTATCATTAAACGATGATGAGGTGGTTCGTAATTTTCCTGCTAATCATGCACCTTGGGATTTTGATTATACAAAGTCATCTCCTACTGTTTCAAATGAAATTGTGTATGTTGGCAGCGGTGACAATAATTTATACGCCGTTGATATTGATTCTGGCAAAATTGAATGGTCATTTAAGGCGAATGGCATGATCCGAAGTACGCCTACAGTCTATCAGAAGCAGGTTATATTTGGGTCTTGGGATGGTAGTGTCTATTCATTAAATAGTACAACGGGTGATTTGAGTTGGAAGTTTGAAACAGGCGGGCCCATAGTATCAAGCCCGGCTGTAATAGATAGTAAGGTCATTGTTGGTTCACGGGATACCCATGTTTATGCATTAGATGTGAATTCAGGCAAGGGTCTCTGGCAGTATGAAATGCCAGGCGGGTCTTGGGTTGAATCATCAGCGACTCCTTCAGAAAACGGCCATGCGTTTTATCTGGGTAGCTCAGATGCAAATATTTTATTAAAAATTGACGCCACGAATGGTGACGTCATATGGACTTTTGAAACAAAAGGTTGGTCATGGGGCAAGCCTCTGGTTAAAAATGGCAAGGTGTATATCGGCGCAGTTGGTCACGATGAACCTGGTTGGTATAATACTGAATCTGGGTTTTATTCAGTAGATGCTGCTTCAGGGTCTTTACTTTGGCAATATAAACCTAAAAGAGTTGAGGGGTTTGTACATGGTGGAGTATATGCGAGTCCGAGTATTGTTAACGGGCAAGTATTGGTCCCTGATTTAGACGGCTATATTCATGTGTTTGATGAGTAGCGCATAGTATTTTGATGGCTTCATCGCTCGCGCGAGCTATGTTGTATGCAAGTTGCGCGAGCCGTTTGAAGTAATTATTTATTTTTCCAATATTTATCAAAAAGCTGAGGGTACGTTTGTTTTAATAATTTAGGTTTGCTTTTAAACTTTTTACCTTGCGGCGCAAAGTTAACTACGTTGTGGTAAGGCAGCTCTTCGTTAGTTTTTTCTTCGTATAATAAGCCCGCCACTAAATCTAACTCATCACTGTATGGATAGGGTAATGCGTCTTTTAAGGGCATTTTTGCTAATGAACTAAGTGAATCAGGGTTAGTGATAATATTCTCTACCACATCGGGGCCTTGAGTTAAGATCCAGTTACAAAAGTCTAAAAAGTCATACTCTGTATTACAGCCACATGTTACATAAGCCGCGCCCCAAATATCCCAGTGCCATAAGCGCCTAAGTTGTGCGTTATAGTGTGTATCAAAGGCTTTAATATCGTCGTTAGATAGGGTTTCTAATTGTGATTTTAGGTGGATATTCTTTTCATCAGTCTCAACATCAATGGTGATGGTTTGCCAAAACAGGTCTAAATTCATCTTTATCTGTACATTCTTTATCTATCATATGAAGATCATAGCATAGACAGCGGCGTCATTGATAAGCCTATACTTATCGATCTATTAAGAAAATTAGTGTAAATTTGCGCATATTTTAATGCGGGTGAAACATTTGCATTGAGTCGATTTAGAATTGGTATAGAAACCGAAGTAGATAGAGGCATTTATGTTCGATAATGGGTTTGCATGTATTGGGTTAACTAACCCAAAAAGTCCAAGTAATGTTGGGGCGGTAATGAGAGCTGCTGGATGCTATGGGGTTAACTCAGTATTTTACACCGGTAAGCGTTTTGACAATGCGCGTAAGTTTGCAACCGACACTAAAAAGGTCTACCAGAATATCCCACTGATTGGTGCCGACACGTTGGAGTCTATGATCCCATTAGGCGCAACCCCTGTCGCAATTGAATTGATAGAGGGTGCTAGGCCACTGACTGAATACACGCATCCTAAAAGTGCTTTTTATATGTTTGGTCCTGAAGATGGTTCATTGACGAAAGAATCACTGAAAATGTGTCAGGACGTGATCTATGTGCCAACTCAAGGCTGTATGAACTTAGCAGCAACCGTGAATGTCGTATTGTATGACCGTTTGCTTAAATCGGGTGTGACGTTTAACAACGATGAGATAATAAGAGGTAGCCGAGATAACAATAATAATATTGTGTTATCAGATTTAATTACTCAACGTGAGTGATTAAAGTGCACCTAAGAACAGGCTCATGGTACTGATGAATTTGACGCAAGGCTTATTGTGGCTTTGCGCTTTTCCAGTTACAAAAAGGCATGCTGGTAATTATACTTAGGTTAATTTTCCTTGGTTGTGGTTTCTTCGCTATACGCACCTCAACGTTTAGCTTGTCGGCTAAATAGACTTTAACAAGTTGTTTTACTCGGCGACTTTCCAATAGTTCAAACTCGCTGATTAAACGCTTTTTGAGGCGATTATCTGTAACTGGGCCTCCATTGGCACTATATGTTGTGTGGATCCAAAACAGCAGCGCACGCTTTGCTTTGCTCGGGAACGCATAAGTTAGAGATGAAATTGGGTCGTATAGGCGTTGATAGTTGAACGTTTGATCTTGTAGCGCATATAAAAATAGTAAATTTAGTCCCGCGGTAATATGACCTGACCTATTATCTTCATTTTGATGCCCTGTTAGCGCGTGTTTGAAATACTTTTCTGCTAAGTCATATTGTTGGTTGTCTAGTGCAATAGCGCCTAAATTATTGTCAATTGTTGCAAGCTTAATTTGATTGTTATGCTTACTGGCTATGAGTGTTGCTTGGTTATACAGTGATTGCGCATGTTGGTATTGCTTTAAATCACGTGCAACCAGTGCCTTACTATTTAATAGTGCTAATCGATGCTTTGGGCTCTTAGCGAATGTAAGTGCGCAGTGCAGGCTGGTATTTGCATAGTGAGGGTATCCTGAGCGTCTTAACCATATTCCGATGGCACTAAAAATGGTAACAAGGTTGCTTTTGAAATAACTTGATTGCTCATAGGTGATCAATTTTGCGATTGAATCATCCATATTACTTAACTGATTCATAGATACGGATGCCCGCAGCGTTAAAATATGCCACCTAATTATCATTGTGTCAGAGTGTGATGATAAGTCAGATATATTATTGAGTAATGTGAGAGAGTGAGAAGGCTTAACAATTAGGTAATCTTCTGCTTCGTCTAACACGCGTTCGATATCTTCATTGCTTGCATTGACGGTCAAAGATATGAGCAAGCTAATGATAATAATTGGTTTTAAGGCTACCAAAAAAGAGCCGTTAAAAAGTATATTACTGTGAGATAGCCCAAACACGGTATTCCTATTGACTAAACTTGACGGTCATAGACCAAATAATTCATGCATAAAATATTATAGTAGAGTGTTTGCTTTACGGGCGAGTTTGTTTTGATAAAGTGCGGTATCAGCATTGTGAATGAGTTCATTGAGTGTTTCCCCTTCTTGCATTTCACACACACCAAAACTCATACCAAGTTCGACAGATTTATAATTGATCACTTGAGGCACCAGTTTTTGTAGTCGTGCGACAAAGGCATAAGCGTCTGCAATATTTAAACAGGGTAGTACCAGCATGAATTCGTCCCCACCGAGTCGAAAAAGCGTGTCGTTTTGCCGAATAGACTCATGAACTAGCTTAACAAATTGGATCAGTAATTCATCACCTGAAGCATGCCCGTAAGTATCGTTCAGTGTTTTAAAGTTATCAAGGTCAATCATGACAAGACAGCATTGTTGTTTATAGCGGGTTACACGTTCATGCTCTTTATGGAGTACTTCGAGCATAGTTCGCCTATTTAATGCTCCGGTTAATACGTCGGTGGTTGCGAGGCCTTCAGCTGTACTGATCGCATCATTATAGATTTTAACAATGATGGTAGTCAGCATAAGTACAATACATGATGACAGCGATAGGCGAAGGGCAATGTCAAATGTAAGCTGTGCAACCGTTGAGTAGGAGAGTATTAACCAAAAAAACAGGGCGACTAACCAGGCGACCTTAAATGGAAATAGTAAATAGAGTGAGACAAGAAATGCAGGTGTCCAGATCCCAGCGGCTAAAGGCGCACTAAAAGAAAGAAAAGTTAACATACCGCCAATGATCACCGCAATAAGAATCCCATTGAGTATTGTTAACGGCGAAGTCATGAGCTTTAACGCATTTAGCACTAAAACGACGATTATCAGTAACACTGAGATAGATAACCCCCATTGTGATGCAAAGGCATATTTAAATGGGAAGTAACTGATCAGTAGTGCGGTTGTGAAAAATACGAATGCTGCATACTTGGGGTATCGATTAATTAAAATAGGCTGCTTTTTACAACACACGGATAGATCCGATAAAAACTTAATATTCATTATTTACTCAAATAACGTGTATTTACGTCGTTTCATTGTGAATGAGCGCCAGCATTTCGTCCCATTGTACAGGTTTTGACAAATAATAGCCTTGATATGAATCGCAATGACGGTGTTTTAAATAGTCAAGTTGCTCATGATTTTCTACGCCTTCAGCAACAACATTCAAATTGTATAAGTGCGCTAGCGTTAAAATGACATCAACCATTTTTCCTTGGTCAACTCCTGAGTCATCAATGTTGGATGTAAATGAGCGATCAATTTTTAATGTATCGACCGGAAAGTTACGTAACTGACTAAATGCGGTATAACCAGTACCAAAATCATCAAGTGCGACACTGAATCCATACTCCTTAGTTTGTTTGATAATATCTATGGAAGTTTGATCAAAATCTACAAGTGCCGTTTCAGTTAATTCGAATTCTATTTGATTCGGTTGTACGCCTTCCTCCAAGGCCATATTGTATACCATGTTTGCAAATTGCTTATTTTGTAACTGTTGCGATGAAATATTAATCGCGAGTACAAAGCCGCTATTTTGATTTAAGGAACTTTGCTTGAGTGTGCTAAAGGCCTTTTTAATCACCAATTCATCTATTTGCTGTATTAATCCATACTCTTCTGCGACAGGAATGTATACGTCAGGTGTATAATGCGAAAGTACATCGTTGTGGGTTCGGATCAAGGCTTCAGCACCGGTTATTTTTCTACCTGATGGCCCATAGACTGGCATAAACACCAAATAGAAATCGTCGTTTAATAGTGTTTTTTGTAACAATTCGACAAGCTTAAGCTTTTCTTTAACTTTGTGTGCGAGTGCTGATGAATAAAAGTAGGTTTTATTTTTAGATATTTTTTTAGCTTCGTACATTGCGATATGTGCTTCTTTTATGACGTGTTCATACTCAAAAGTCATAGAACGTGAGGTGACACCAATACACGCATCTACGCTTATAGAAACGTTATTAATTTTGTTTATACCATTTACTCCTTCTAAAAGCCTCGCACCGATTGTCTTAACGAATGAAAAAGGAAAATGACCATAAACGCAGATAATAAATTCGTCACCTGCGACACGTGATAAAACACTATCAGGGTAAGTATGTTGGATATTGTTAAGCTGCTGGGTGAGGCTATCGGCAATTTTTTGTAATAATACGTCGCCAAAAGAGTGCCCGTAGTGATCATTAATGTACTTAAAATTATCTACGCCCAAGCATAACACAAGTAAGTGATTGCCCTTGTCAACCTGATTTTGTCTGTCTTCAAGCCAAGAAATTAGCTTCCTTCGATTGAAAAGGCCAGTTAGATAATCGCTTTTAGCAATGTGACGTAGTTGGGTTTGATGAAACTCAACTTTTTTGGCGTACAAAAAGCTGATAACGACCGTTATTACAATCGGCACAATTGTTCTGATCATGGTTTCATAATCTAAGTGTTTCAATGAGCAAATTAGCGCAATGACACACAGCAAGGTACTCGATACTATCGCTGTTTTTGCTTTGTAATAGTAAATGTAACCGGCTACAAGTGGAAAAATATAAATGATTCCCCGAGTCCCTAATTCATAGCATGCGATGACGACCGTAAGAGAAAGTAGCAAGATCATTATATTATTGTGTGCCGGCCTTAACATATCTCTAGTATGCTGTATAAGAATACAACTAATCATAACGATGTTTACTATTGATATTGAGGCAATAAAGTTATTCCCTCTAAACGAGTGAAAAACAGCGTAAAATGTAAAGCAAGCAAAGGCGATATAGTAGAAATACTTGTTAAAAGGAACACTTGTGCGCATACAGTACCAACACTTAACTGAAACATATAAACTCTAGTAAAGTATTGCGTATTAACAAGCTATTACATTGCTGCTCGTGATAAATATATAAATTTTATCAACAATTAAATTTAACATACAGCGCTAGGCTCCCTATTTTTTTGCTGTAACGCAATCTACTTGAGGGTGGTAAAAATAACTATGTTGCGGCAGCCAGACTTGGTGTATCGCTGTTCCAACGGTATAGGTTTAACCAGCTAAACAAAACAATATGCACTTTAGCTGCTATCTCTGACCATAGAGAATAACTCGGATGACAAATAAGCTGCCATGCTCACGTTACACAACGGGTAAATTATTAACAGCCGCTAACCAGGTGAGTTGGGGTGGGCAAGTTACATAATGAGACAGGCTCATAACGAGCGACAAAGTCCACTGTTTAGTGTAAAAATGGGTATTTGGCTTGATTGGTTTGTTACTCAAAAAGAGTACTTGGCAGATAAGTAAGCAGTTTAGAGAAAACATTTAGCGTGACCAAACAGCATATGTTTTAACGCTAGAGTGCGAATTTGCATGCTTATAAACCGCTCATTCTAATGTGTTTAATGTTAAGTTTAATCGAGTATTTAATAAAGGACCTACCTATACTTAGATAGGTGTTGTTCATGTTGAAATACATTAACTTGTTGAAACACATTAATTATTTGTGGGCTTTGCTAATGATGGGTTTACGCTGGCAATTAATTAAATGAGATAAATAAGGTGTGTTGTGAAACAAAATATTATGCATGTTGCACTCGTGGTCGATGACTACGATGAAGCAATCGATTTTTATGTAAACAAGTTAAAGTTTGATCTTGTCGAAGATAGTTATCAAGCAGAGCAAGATAAACGCTGGGTGGTGGTTGCCCCACCAAATTCAACCGGAACAGCGCTGTTATTGGCTAAAGCATCAAAACCAAGGCAAAAAAGCTTTGTTGGCGATCAAGCTGGTGGCAGGGTGTTTTTATTCTTAAATACGGACGACTTTTGGCGAGACTATAACCGAATGGTGTCTATAGGTATTAAGTTTATCCGAGCACCTGCTGTGCAGGAGTATGGCACTGTTGCTGTATTTGAAGATTTATATGGTAATTTATGGGATTTACTACAGCTAAATGACGACCACCCTATGGTACAAAGAGTAGGTCGATAATAGAGCAAGAAGGCTCGCGTTATAACGGTGTTATTCTTAAGCTTACTTTTGGTTGACTCTTAGGTCAAAGCTTTAAGATATATTTGCACAAAGTACAATAATTAAGCCTGTGTTAAATGTATTTAGCACTTAAACTAACGTACAATACCCACTTCTAAGCCTATTCAGATAACCATGTCTATATCAATTAAAAATATCTCGGAACCAGAAGTCACGTGTGCAACTTGTAAAGCATGTTGTTGTCGTTTAGAAGTGATGGTGATCACCGATACTGGTGTACCAGCCCAGCATTTAAGTGTAGACAAGTGGGGCGGAGAAACGATGAAACGCTTGGCTGATGGTTGGTGCTCTGCGCTCGATAGAGAGACGTTTATGTGTACAATCTACGATAATCGTCCTTGGATTTGTCGGGAGTTTGAGATGGGGTCATATGAGTGCAAAGACGAACGAACTGATTTTATGGGCCATTAAAGTCGATAAGCCACAATTGCTGCCGTCAAACGTATGATTTACATCTAATAAGTTAGCCCCAGAAGGGGCTGGTTTAATAGAGTTTTATGCGATTGATTTTAAGTTTTGTAATAGAACCCCAGGTGCCAACAATGTTTGCCACACACCTTGCTTGTTATTAGCAAGCCGAAATACACCAACGGGTTTTGAATAATTAACAGTGGTGTTAGGGGCCGGAATTCGGCGTAGCGGGGGCTCAAAGTGCACCAT
Source organism: Pseudoalteromonas sp. MSK9-3 (assembly GCF_003590335.1). Lineage (GTDB taxonomy): Bacteria > Pseudomonadota > Gammaproteobacteria > Enterobacterales > Alteromonadaceae > Pseudoalteromonas. Next base: position 264,726 of record NZ_MIET01000046.1, read on the forward strand.
CGTCGCACCGGTACGGTTTGGCACCAGATTATCTGTGAGTAATTTTAGCTCACACAGCCACCCGAACCAACCTGAATGTTAGAACCTGCACGGGTATAAACTTGGCCTGAGGGCAGGTTAGCCATCGCCAGTGTATTACCATCTTGATTTGAGCCCGACACATAAGCAACGGTGTCTAAGTTGGCTTGCTCAAACAGTGCATCATGCAGCAAGAACGCACCGACGGAGCCCCGTAGTTTTGCCAAAAAGCCATCAAGCTCTAATGCTGCGGCCTCAGGCACATTTGCATCCCAATACGCACCTTCGTTATCGAACGCTTCTGTTGCATTGTTGGCTTTATTAACGTGTAACCCTTACACTTTAAACACGATTTAAACCCGTTTTAAAGTGAACGATTGTGATCTAATTCTAAACGTATAATGAGCAGGAATGATCGTAGAATGAGTCAAAATGAGTGGGTTTTGTCTAAAAATAAACGTAATTTGATTTATGGTTATTTTAGAGTTAGGCTAAGTGAAGTCCTTAGTTAATAGGGGCTTCAGAGCAGTCAAATCTAAAATATCACTTCATCATTAAATTTAGAAATGAGCGACCCTTACAATCAATACGTTGTAATTTAATTCATTTAACATAACGTAAATTATAGGAGGTGATTTTATATTGTTACGCGCTGTCTATTTAGCTGTGGCTTATATATAATGTCCAATACTAGACAGTATCGGACATAAATATATGCTTTCCCCCTTAGTTGATACACTTAAGCAACTTCGTTACCAAATTGCCCACATTGAAGATGGCACTTTGACCAACGAATACCCTGAGCTTGAATCATTTTTATCTCATACTGTACGTTCAGTAACTAATGCACGGGATGATATCGAGTTTTTGTATCAGTTTTTATATGTGTATGGGAGAAAATCAGAGGCGACGTTTAATCGTTTTAGAAATGAACTAGAGCGGTTTTATTTATGGGCTTGGGAATGGCGCGCACTATCAGTATTTGAACTCAAGCGAGAAGACATCGAAGCATATGTAGAGTTTGTCGTAGAACCTGACAATCGATGGGTCTCTGACTCCGTCCAATGGCGTTTTAAAGATCATGAAGGTTTACGTATGGTCAATAAGCTGTGGCGCCCATTTGCACATAAAGAAAATGGTGTCAGTCAGCAAACTTTTTCAGCTATGTTTACAGCTCTAAATGTATTTTATAAATTCGCTATTCTTGAAGAAAAAACATTTACTAACTTTATACCTGTGGTTAAAAAAAATAGCCCTTATTTAATCGTACAATCTCAAATTAAATTGCCAGATACATTAAGTAATTTACAGTGGGAATATGTGTTTGGTGTTACACGAGATAAATGTGAACAAGATCCAAGTTTGGAGCGTAATCTATTTACTTTAGCGTGTTTAAAAGGACTGTATTTACGTATATCAGAGTTATCGGAACGACCACAATGGTCGCCGGTTATGTCGCACTTTTGGCAAGATCCAGATGGCTTTTGGTATTTAAGGATCATGGGAAAAGGGAATAAATTACGAGATGTCACACTGAGTGAAGATTTCATTTTATATTTACGGCGTTATCGGCAATATCGCGCCCTACCCGCATTGCCACGTGTTGATGAGCCCTACCCTATAATTCACAAATTACGTGGTCAAGGGGGTATGAATGTTCGTCAGATCAGACGTATTGTTCAGCAAAGCTTCGATTTAGCTGTTGACTCTTTAGCAGTCGACGGTTTTTCTGATGAGTCAGAGCAATTAAAAGCTGCAACGGCACACTGGCTCAGACATACAGGAGCGACCCATGACGCACAACATCGACCGTTAAAGCATTTATCTGAAGATCTAGGGCATGCTAAAATTGCAACGACAGACCAAATTTATATTCAAACTAATATTAAAGAACGTGCGAAATCTGGTTCAAAAAGAAAGTTATAAATAAAAACTTGAGTGACTTTTTATTCATATAATGTATTTTATATTATATAAATTTAAATAGTAGGATTTTTTTTGGTTGTTTAAAGGTTGATTTTATACGTTAAGTTTATTTATAAAATTTACTATAAATTGTTTTTCTTTATTTTAGTGCTATTTTTAGTATTGTTTTTAGTGGTGGAATTTGGCAATAAATTTAAATGATTTTTAAGATTGATTAGCTCATTGAACATTGAACATTGAACATTGAACATTGAACATTGAACATTGAACATTGAACATTGAACATTGAACATTGAACATTGAACATTGAACATTGAACATTGAACATTGAACATTGAACATTGAACATTGAACTTTGAACTTTGAACTTTAAGGCCGATATTGGCCTAGTGCTGAGTTAAAAGTAACCAATTCCAATCGGCTTACGTTAAACCCTGTGTTTTTTAAGGTGAATTTGGAAATTGAAGGATTAATCGGCTAAATTTGCATGTTATTTATACTTTTTTGTTATGTTAAATTGTGACTTTTCAAGTTCTAATAAAGTGATACCCTTCTTTTTTACCATTTCCTGATTAGCTTAAATTAAGAATAATACACTAAGTAGGTTAAGGTCGTATACGTTTGGAAACGTATACGACCAAGTTATCAATGCGTTATATTTTGTGCAATGTACTCAATTGGGTGTTTAGGCTTTTGGCCTTCATAGCGTTTTACCTGGCTACGACATGAAAATCCAGTAGACAGTAAAATTGAATCTCTTGATTTATCTATCTCAATTTTCCAAGACATATCATATAACGCTCTTGAGTTTTCTTGGTTTTGAATTTCATGGCCATAAGTACCAGCCATACCGCAACATCCAGTACTCGGTGTTGACAAAGATAACCCTAGCTTTGAAAAAATGTCTTTCCAAACCTTACTGGCATTTGGCATTGCCGTTGTTTCTGTACAATGAGAAAGTAATGTGAATTTCGAGGCTGATTTTTCTTCAGATACAGAAATCCCCTGCCAATCTTGTTGTGAAAACCATTCATGCGCTAAACTGACTTTAAAGTCACCACATTGCTCGCCCAATATTGTTTTATATTCATCTTTGTAGACCATAACGAGCGATGCATCGAGTCCAATCATTGGAATATCATATTGAGAAAGTGAGTTTAAAAACTGACTGGCATTTTTTGCAGCTGTCTTGAACTCTTTTAAAAAACCTTTTACGTGTTGTGCTTTACCATTTGGTTTGAATGGTAATAAAATTGGTGTTTTGCCAAGAGCGACAACAAGATCTATACATGAAGAAACTAACTCTGCTTCATAAAAAGTTGTAAAAGGGTCTTGAACAATGAAAACACAGTTCTTTCTTTCAGTCTCAGTTAACGAAGATAATTCGTCACCGTCAAATAAATATTTATGGTGAACTCTGTTATTAACTGAGGGTATGCTCAATGTTGGTGTATCGACATAACCAAATATCTTTTTAATTAGAAAGGCTATTGGTTTAGTGTTTACGACTGGATTAATGAATGCGGCACATTTAGATAGATATGGTGCAGTCAGTTCAATACTTCCAACTAAGTAATCTTTAAGAGGTCTATTGTATCTACTATGATAAAGATTTAAAAAGCGTGAACGAAATGTAGGCACGTCTACTTTTATTGGGCAAGCGGTAGTACATGCTTTACACGCTAAACATTCATCCATTGACTCTTTAACTTCATGTGAAAAGTCATACTCTCCTTTATTTTTTGCTCGAGTATTTAAAAACCTTTCCCACCATGTAATGTCATTCTCTTTATTGATCAATTGCTTTTCAACATCAAGAATATTTACGTCTGCTTTTTCTTGTAGTCTTAGCCACTCACGAATTAAACTTGCTCGGCCTTTTGGAGAGTGGCGGCGATCTTTCGTCACTTTATAAGACGGGCACATTGGCGAAGATTCATCGTAGTTAAAACAAAGTCCGTTACCGTTACAGTTCATGGCATTTTCAAAACTGTCACGAACTTCGATGTCAATTGTCTTATCGAACCAAGCTCTCTTTTGAGAGTCAACACTTACTAACTCATCTGTACTTTCTAGTGGGGTACAAATTTTTCCTGGGTTTAATCTGTTGTTTTTATCAAATACTGATTTTATTTTTCGTAATTCAGTAAACAGTGTCTCACCAAAAAAATCGGGACCATATTCGCTGCGGTAACCTTTTCCATGTTCGCCCCACATTAACCCTCTATATTTAGCTGTTAAAGCCACTACTTGATCCGAAATTTTTCGCAATAATTTTTCTTGTAGTGGATCACTCATATCTAATGCTGGGCGAACATGTAAAACACCAGCATCAACATGGCCAAACATTCCGTAGTTTAAATCGTGCGAGTCGAGCAAAGCTCTAAACTCAACAATGAAATCTGCTAAGTTTTCAGGTGGTACGGCGGTGTCTTCAGCAAATGCGAGCGGTTTTTGTTTTCCTTTTGTGTTACCCAAAAGTCCAACTGCTTTTTTACGCATTGCATATATTTTTAATATATCGGCTTTATCGTTTATAAGTTGATAACCGATCACCCCTGCTTGCTTATTTGTTATCAAGTCATCTAATTTCTTACACAGTGATGAAATTTTGTCATCCATTTCATTTTCTGTTTCACCATTAAACTCAACCATATTGAGTCCTTGCATCTCAATGCCTGGAATATTGGTTATTAAGTCCGATACTGAATGCCAAATAATATCTTCTCTTGCCAAGTTTAATACTTTACTGTCTACAGTTTCTACTGATGTTGCCTTTGCTGAAACAAGAAAAGGTGAGTTTCGAAGCGCTGAATCGAAGCTGTCATATTTAATATTAATCAAAGTTTTAAATGGTGCGATAGGTGTAATATTTAACTTTGCTTCAGTAACAACACCTAACGACCCTTCAGACCCAGTAATGATCCTAGATAAATCGAAATTTTCTAGCGTATTATCAAATACGTTTTCTAGGTCATACCCTGTGAGAAATCGGTTTAGCCTAGGGAATTTTTCTAAGATTAATGACCTATTTGAATGACAGCTATCAATGACTTGTTGATAGATTTGTGACGCCCTGCCTTCTTGGCTTGCAATGACGTGTGCTTTTTCAGTTGATATTCGTCGCGTGTTGAGTTCGGTGCCGTCGACCAAAAAAGTTTTTAAACCTAAAACATGATCACTAGTCTTTCCGTACACGAGTGAACCTTGTCCAGATGCATCCGTGTTGATCATTCCCCCCACTGTAGCGCGGTTGCTTGTTGAAAGATCTGGGGCGAAGAAAAAACCATACGGCTTAAGGTAATCATTTAATTGATCTTTTATTACACCCGCTTGTACTTTTACCCACTTTTCTTCAACATTTATTTCTATGATTTCTCGCATGTGACGCGATAAATCTATCACAATACCTGGCGTGAGTGATTGACCATTAGTACCTGTACCACCGCCCCGTGGCCCAAATGTTAATGATAGAAATGGATCTTGTTGCGCACAATGTAATGCTGTTTGAATATCTTTGTTGTTTTTTGGATATATAACAGCTTGAGGGATATTCTGATAGATACTGTTATCAGTAGCCGTGACGAGCCTTGTTGCATAGCTGCTGTCAGTTTCACCTAAAAAACCGTTATTTTTTATAAGGTTAAGGTAATCATTTAATAAGGCACTTGCTGAATCTTGTTGATTTATATTGGCAATCATGACGGTAATAATTTATTGCTTTGATCTAATTGTACCACGGAGTGATAGACAAAAAGTTGAGAATTTTAATCTTTGTTACATATTATGCAAACTTAAACATACTTTAATTTGTATACTTTAATCATAGTCATTTTGATGGATAGATAAAGCATGAAGAAAGTAATGATACTTGGGTTAGGTGTTTTGTTTGTATTACTTGCGGTGATATTTTTTGTGGTGCCCGGACCTTCAATAATATTTGCGATGGCGGCACTCGTCTGTTTCTCAATATATTATCCAACTGCAAGAAAATACTTAAAAAAGTTACAAACGATATTTACTAAAGCGTGTCATAAACTCGATGGCATAAAGTAAAAAAGCCGGCGTATAAGCCGGCTTTTTTAATCGCTATAGAGACTAGTTTTTTAGCTTGTCAGCCAAGTATAACCATGTTTCTAATACGGTATCAGGGTTAAGTGAAACAGAGTCAATACCCTGCTCTACTAACCATGCTGCAAAATCTTCATGATCCGAAGGACCTTGACCACAAATACCTACGTATTTGCCTTTTGCTTTAGCTGTTTGAATTGCCATAGATAGCAATTTTTTAATTGCTGGATTACGTTCATCAAATAAGTGTGCTATTAATCCCGAGTCCCTATCTAAGCCAAGTGTTAGCTGAGTTAAGTCATTTGAACCGATAGAGAATCCGTCAAAATATTCTAAAAACTCTTCAGCTAAAAGTGCATTTGAAGGGAGTTCGCACATCATAATTACTTTTAGACCATTTTCACCACGTTTTAGGCCATGCTCTTCAAGTAATTCAATAACGCGAGCTGCTTCTTCTAATGTCCTAACAAATGGGATCATGACTTCGACATTAGTTAAGCCCATGGAGTTACGAACACGTTTGATAGCTTCACACTCTAATGCAAAACACTCTCTGAAATCTTCAGAGATATAACGCGCTGCACCTCGAAAACCAATCATAGGGTTTTCTTCTTCTGGTTCGTACTGTTGCCCACCCACTAAGTTTGCATATTCGTTTGATTTAAAATCAGACATACGAACAATAACGCGCTCTGGTGCAAATGCACAGCCTAACGTTGAAATACCTTCAACAAGCTTAGATATATAGAACTCTACTGGCGATTCATAGCCTGCAATGATTTCTTTAATTTCAGCTTGAAGTTCTGCGGGTTGATCATCAAAATTAATGAGGGCTTTAGGGTGAACACCAATCATTCTATTAATAATGAATTCAACACGTGCTAGGCCAATTCCCGCATGAGGTAGTTTAGCAAAATCGAATGCACGGTCTGGGTTGCCCACATTCATCATTATTTTCATCGGTAAGTCTGGCATTGTGTCTACGCGAGATGAAATAATGTCAAAATCAAGCTGACCTTCGTAAATAAAGCCAGTATCACCTTCCGCACAAGAAACCGTAACTTCCTGATTATTTTTAATTAAATCAGTTGCATTACCACAGCCAACGACGGCAGGAATACCCAGTTCACGCGCGATGATCGCCGCATGACAAGTACGCCCACCACGATTTGTGACGATGGCAGCTGCACGCTTCATGATTGGTTCCCAATCTGGGTCTGTCATGTCCGTAACAAGTACATCACCAACTTGGACTTTATCCATTTCATCAATAGAATTAAGTACGCGAACGACGCCTTTACCAATTTTATGACCTATTGCCCGACCTTCCGCAATCACTGTGGATTGTGATTTAAGCTGAAATCGTTCCATTACGTTTGAATCTTCGTTCGAACGAACGGTTTCCGGACGTGCTTGGACGATATATAGTTTGCCGTCGTTACCATCTTTTGCCCACTCGATGTCCATTGGACGTCCATAGTGCTTTTCAATGATAACAGCTTGCTTAGCAAGTTCTTGGACTTCGTCATCTGTTATAGAGAATTTTGCTGACTGTTCAGCAGCAATGTCTATAATTTCAACTTGCTTGCCATGTGATTCATCAGATGAATAAACCATTTGAATTGCTTTAGAACCGATGTTGCGTCTAACAACAGAAGGCAGGCCTTTAGCAAGCGTTGGCTTATGAACATAAAATTCATCTGGGTTAACAGCGCCTTGAACAACCATTTCCCCTAGTCCATAACTAGACGTAATAAAAACGACGTCTTCAAAGCCGGATTCAGTATCGATACTAAACATAACACCGGATGATGCTTTGTCTGAGCGAACCATACGTTGGATACCCGCTGATAACGCTACACCACGATGGTCATAACCTTGGTGAACACGATAAGAGATTGCACGGTCGTTAAATAGTGAAGCAAATACGTGTTTAATTGCGACCATTACGGCGTCAATGCCACGTACGTTAAGAAATGTTTCTTGCTGACCGGCAAATGATGCGTCTGGCATATCTTCTGCTGTTGCTGAAGAGCGCACCGCGAAAGAAACATCAGAATTTTTATCACCGTGAAGGGTATTATAAGCGTCGTGAATTGCTTTATTTAGTTCTGGTTGGAATGGAGTATCGATTATCCATTGTCGTATTTCTGCGCCAACCTTGGCTAGTGTGTTAACGTCATCGACGTCTAGAGTGTCTAAAATAGTGTGGATTTTTTCGTTGAGTCCAGATTGCTCTAAAAACTCATTAAAAGCATCGGCGGTTGTAGCGAATCCACCAGGTACTTGTACACCAGCGTTAGAAAGGTTCGATATCATTTCCCCAAGTGAAGCGTTTTTACCACCAACTCGAGGTACATCTTGCATACCTAACTCTTGATACCAGAGAACGTAGTCTTGCACGGAACTGTCTCCAAAACAAATTGTATTTAATGTGAGAGATTGTTTGACCTTTAGTACAGGTCAAGGGCATTCTACACTGGCAAGTACGCTTACGTAAACCGCGGAAGCCAAAATTCAGCTAATTTGTAAGAACAAGGTTAAAATGAGAACAGCATTTTATATATCAGACGGAACAGCGATAACATCAGAGGTGTTTGGGCATGCGACACTCTCTATGTTTCCAGTGGAATTTAATCATCAAACAATCCCTTTTGTTGAAACGGTGAGAAAAGCTGAAGAAATCAAAGAACTGATTGACTTAAATGCAAAGAATACCGGTGAACGGCCACTGGTGTTTTTTACATTTGTGAATCCCGAACTATCTGACATAATTCTTTCATCTCAAGGTGTATGTTATGACTTTTTAGCATTGGCTAGTAAGGTCGTTAAAAAAGAATTAAATGTTGAACCCGTTCCAAAAGTGCATCGCACTCATTCAATTCATGAAGCAAGTTATGATTTTAGAATTGATGCTGTGAATTACGCGTTGGCCAATGATGATGGGGCAAATATAAAAGATTATGAACAAGCTGATATCATTTTAGTTGGTGTGAGTCGCTCAGGCAAAACTCCAACGAGTTTATATCTCGCATTACAGTATGGTATCAAAGCCGCTAATTATCCGATCACAGAAGATGATTTGGAAAAAGGTAACTTCCCCAAATGCTTGCTAGCACATAAGAATAAACTGTTTGGTTTAACAATTAACCCAGAACGATTATCAGCGATCCGTGAAGGTAGAATGGCTAACTCAAAATATGCGTCTATTCGTCAGTGCCGAATAGAAGTCAGAGAAGTCGAGATGCTGTTTAAAAAGCATCGAACGCCATATCTAAATTCTACTAGTCATTCCGTTGAAGAGATATCAGCTAAAATTATTTCTGAAACAGGGCTAACAAGAAGGAAGTATTAATAAAAGGCTGCAAATGCAGCCCTTATAATTGAACTTTTTAAACTTTGCTACGTGCGTCTTTAAGCAAATCAGCTACTAAAAATCCGAGCTCTAATACTTGGTCAGCATTAAGACGTGGATCACATTGCGTACGATAACGTTGTGCTAGGTCTTCATCAGATAAGCCATAAGCACCACCAACACATTCGGTTACATGCTGACCTGTCATCTCCAAGTGTACACCACCCGGGTAAGACCCTTCCGCTTTATGAACAGCGAAGAATTGACTTATTTCACGTAGTATATTATTAAAGCTGCGTGTTTTATAGCCTGTACTCGCTTTTTCAGTATTACCATGCATTGGATCTGAGGTCCAAACAACCTTGCGCCCTTCGTCTTGTACTCTGCGAACAAGGGCTGGTAATTTTTCTGGTAGTACGTCTGCTCCCATTCTGGTGATCAGTGTTAATCGTCCAGGGATATTGTCTGGGTTAAGTGCATCAATTAACGCGATTAACTCGTCAGGTGTCATACCCGGTCCGACTTTTACACCTATTGGGTTTTTAATGCCGCGGAAAAACTCTATGTGGGCATGGTCAAGTTGTCTTGTGCGTTCTCCAATCCAAACAAAGTGGGCTGAGCAATCATACCAGTCACCAGTAAGATGATCCCTGCGAGTAAGTGCTTGCTCATAGCCTAGTAAAAGTGCTTCATGAGATGTATAGAGCGACGTTTCTTTTAGACTTGGAGCTACGCTTGAGTCAATTCCACACACTTCCATAAACTCGAGTGCGTCTTGAATCTTATCAGCCATTTGCTGATACTTTTCTTTGAGAGGATTCGCAGCAACAAAGCTCATATTCCAACGGTTTACTTGGTGCAGATCCGCCAGGCCACCTTGTGCAAATGCTCTTAACAAGTTTAAGGTGGCTGCACTGTGATGGTAAGCTGTCATTAACCGGTTAGGGTCTGGCACTCGCGATTCTTCAGTAAACTCAAAGTTATTAATGATGTCGCCACGGTAAGACGGTAAAGAAACGCCATCGATTGTTTCAAAATTCGAAGAACGGGGTTTAGCGTATTGCCCTGCCATTCTGCCAATTTTTACAACGGGACATTTTCCACCATATGTTAAAACGACAGCCATTTGTAGAAGTGTTTTGAATGTATCGCGAATATTTGCAGCATTAAAATCAGAGAATGACTCTGCGCAATCTCCGCCTTGTAACAAGAACGCTTTACCTTCACAGACATCCGCTAGATTTTTATAAAGGCTACGTGTTTCCTCAGCAAAAACTAAAGGAGGCGCTTTGTTTAGTTGCGCTTCGATGTCTACTAATGCTGCTTTATCAGGGTATTCTGGTTGTTGGACAATTGGATGTTCTCTCCAACTATCTGGGTTCCAAGGTTTCATTAATTTTCCTCATTCCAATGTAGTGTTACCTCACCACGAAAGTATCGTATAGACGTACCGGCTTCAAGGTAAATTTAGTATTTATTTCAGTTAAGAACACATCATACTAAATTTAGCGCATTAATGTATCATCTGAACATCTTAATTTATTTAATCTAATCCTTTTAATCAGACCAAAACATATTTAGCTATTGATATGATGAGAGTTAAGTACACTCATTTGCGAAATAGATGATTAGCAGTAACTTGAATTGAAGGTTTGGCTGCTTAATGGTTGTTTTTAAAACTGCTAATAATTTTGGACGTGTAACCATTGAGGAAAAATAATCCAAATGTATGCTAAATGTTTATAAATGAACGACCCTAGAACTGGACCGCTTTAGTTCGAAACATAGACTCTCTTTTTATATTGTGGCTCCAATCATAAAACTGTCTCTTGTTTACCGAAGTAAACTTCATCTGGTGTAAGTTCATTGGAGCCTTGATTGGCATGCCAGTTATTATGCAGTCTTTTTATCAATAAGTTATGAACCGTTACAATATTATTGGTTTTGCCATTGATTAATGTCAAAACGATTATTTTGAATATGTTTTTTAACACAAGGAACACATCATACTTTATTCGAATAAATATACACTCTCAGCACCGCTATTTAAAAAACATCAATAACCAGTAATAAGCCTTTACGAAACTCAAGTATCGTATGGTGTTGCTTACTAAATGATTAACTACTTTTATTTGGTGTGTTCAAACGATTAAATACCTCAAACTATGCCTTTAAATGTAAAAAATTTGGAGTTGGTCATAGTACAACCATCCTGTAGCTCAACGCAGAATCATCAATATTCGGCTAATCTCAATGCCATCTCAAAATGGCAAAAAACCGAAAGCATGGTGGCCATGGTCCGTTCAAGTCACTATTCTAATTTAGCAATTGAAACCTGTTTAACCTTAAGACTGTATTCCATTTTCCACAAACACTCTTGGAAGGGTTTTGGAATTCTTTACCCACTATGGTGAATATCATATTGCAATCAACCGGTTATTATTGTGAATACAAAAGCAGTAAATATAATGAATGGGCTAGGTATGACAAAATACCAGCAACATAGTTAACACTGAAATATTGATTGAAAGTTACCTATCTGATCAGCAGTGCCTAAGTTAGGTTAGAATTTGAAGTTGTTAGTCTAAGAAGTTGGTTGCGGAAAATATACCTAGTCTATGTGATTATTGGTCTCATAATAATGGACTTAAATTGTCATAAAAAGGATATGAGTATGGAGCAATTAATTTTCATTTTGTTAGCGATCGGCTTGTCTAAATTACACAGCAATACTATCTCGACTGTTAGATTTAATACAATGTAATAGATCAAACTTTTACTTTCTAATAAGTGAGTTTATATCAATACAATTATCGATGTTGTTTTCGGTAAAGTTATACTTTACCGCCCTCTCCCGGCTATAAGTATAAATAGAGTTAAGTTCACTCTCCATTGATGACTATTATCACAATAGCAAAAAAGAGATTGTTCTGGTATCATCAGTGAAAGAACACATCATACTATTTCGTTACTTATTTTCAATTATGTTAAATTATACAACTTACACAAAATTCAACTGTCCTACCAAGATTAATATCTTTGAAATTTTTGGTTCTTTTCATAACTCACTTTGTTAAGTTTATTAAAGCTTTTCAAAAATTTGATGAATTTTCGTATAAAAATGCATTTCAAAAAAAGAAAATTATCGAAAGCACCATAGTCATGAAGCGAGTACTTCAAAGAGTTCAATTACAATATAGTGACAGTATTATCCAGCCACCCTGGAAAAACTTAACTCCAATAAAGGCCACCAATCTTACCTTATTGTGATAGTCGCTTTTGTAAAATTACTATACAATTTCAGATTAACAGCTTAAAAATAAACCATATCAACATTCAAAGAGAGTAATTATTAAAACTGACGAGCTATTTATTAAAAATTGCTAACGAACCTGCATTCGCATAATTTTCATGATATGAAAAATTACGAATAACTACTCAATGCTCCGCTAACTAGCTACCCCTTCAGCAAACGTTAAAAACGTATCAGTGTCGTCACAAGAGATAAGGTATTTTATATTCCTATTTTCAGTTAATGACTGAATAAAAATATAGATAAGTATTTTTCTTAAAGTTTGTCATTGAGGCCATTTACCAACGACAATCCAAAACTGAGGAAGTAGTAACCGTGATACAAAGCAGAAAATACTATCATTAAGTTAACCTTTCAATTATGAAAGACCGTATCTTTTAAACACAAGTGAAGGAAGTAATCCGCTTTCATAGTAAAAACTTAGCTCATTCTATATTTAACACGAAAAGGTGAGAAAGCTGAGGTTTGTAACTTAAAATAAGTTTTTATAACCCAAAAAGCGTCAATCAACAAAGGTGATATTCCACACTGCTAATTGTAAAGTGGTTTATGTCCTGGTGTCGCTACAACCTAGTCAAATTTAGGTAGTGCCTTTTTTCATATCGCTCGTTAACACTCAAGAACTATAATAGTAAAAGAGATAACTTATCTCAATACCTACCTGAGCTAAAAGAACATTCATCAATATGTTTAATTACTCTCTGCTATTTCCTTGTACTTCTAACATGTAGCTATCGGTTCATTGACCAAGGTACATATTTAAAAATAAGCTTTCAATAAAAATCAATGCTGTCTTAGTAGAATAAATTCGACCTAAGATAACAATAAATGATAAAATACAGAATAAGAACACATCATACTAAACGTTAATTAGTTTTTATATATCGATGTAAACCTCAGCCAGTTGTCAGAAACAAAATTTAGACTCAAGAGTAACAAACTTGATATAATAAGGAAGAGAACACATCATAAGTAAGCTCGTAGATAAAGAAACATCTCGATACGTTTAATGCTCACAAATGTAGAACACATCATACTTTAAATGTTATAATACACCTATGAACATTACAACTATTTATAATTTAATATGTCATCAAGCACCAATCAGTTTAAGCTTAGAGCACATTTTGACCATTTAATGGAGCTTACTTCATTATTTTGTGTCGAATTAGAAAAATCGGATATTATCTCTGCTGATTATTATCAACTCCCGAACGTCACAAAAGAATCAGAAGAAAAAGCACCTGAACAAATACAAGTTCAAAAAATAACAGGCAATAAAGCTATTGATAAGATTGTTTTTGCTTATAAAGATTTATTTTTAGATGAAAAAGTCAGTGGAAAAGTGCTGCAACGCCACCCAGGTATTATACGTATTAACGACGAAACCCATACTCTTCAAGCAAGGCTGAAAGAAGTAAATAAAGCAAAAGAAGATTTTAAAAATGCAATTTTACAAATCGAAAATAACGACGCTCGTTTTGAAGCAGTACATAGTGCAATCCCTAACTTAATGACTTTAGCTGCTTATAGAAAAATACACAGCGAGTTAGCAGAACCATATTCTGTAAGGTTTACATGGATGACAAAACACGCTACCCGTACTTTAACTAAAGATGCCGCATTAGAAATGCTCAATAAATCTTCAAATTACAATAACCCACGAATGATTGATCAAGAATCTTGGTTATCTCTCGTACAAAAAGAAAAAGCGCGTGTAGCCAATTTAGCTGAAAAAAGTAAATTAAGAATTAGAAGGCCAACACGAGTATCGCCTGAAATAAATGTTCGATTTACTGCAGAAAATAGATATCATGTTAGCGCAGCGTTACCATTTATTCTTTTTAATCCGAGTAAAGATACAAAAATCGGTAGCCTAAAACACTATGAAAAAGTTGAAAATCATCCAAGAAAGAAAGAATATAACTTTCTCGTAGACAGGATATATCTAGAAAAAGTAAGCGAATAGCTTACTTTTTCACTATTTGTTCTAAGATTTCTTCATCAATCACTTCAACATCTTCAACAATACGCTTTCCACCTTGGATTTCAATACGCTTATTATGTTTATTTAAAGTCAGTATTTCATCGCAAAACTGTGATGATGGATGCATTTCATAAACGTAATCGATGATCTTGCCTGTATTGTCATCCTTTACATTGCTTATGCTGTAATCAGAAATCGCGCCTTTTTCAATCAAATCTTTCATTGTTGTTGTCATATCGCGACGTAAAGCCTTCAATTTATTCTCAACAATTTCATCGGTGGAATAAATTGACCCATACTTTTCCATGATTGACAAAAGACGAAAATGATACGTTTTTCCTGGTGCTGCATAGCGCCATAAATGATATAAACGTAACATCATCCAACGTGACAAACCGCGCTTTAATTCTTGTGCACTATTAAAATAATATCCTTTATACTCTAAATTATCGATCATATTATGAACAAACGCATTCAAACACGCGACACATTTAATGTTGCCACCTTGCCCCTTTTTACCGCTAAAGTGCAGTGAAGATAAAAAGTTCATATTTGATTCATAGAATGAGTCATCAATATCGGTATTTTTTGTATCCGTTGCTGAGTATTTGAACGAAAGTTTAGAACCTTGTAACGCTTCTAAAGACTCTTTAATTTGTGGGTAAGGCATTGACTGACCCACGGCTTTGAGTTCTTGAGCTAATTCGTTCATTGAAAATATTACAGCATATTGAATACCGGACTTAAAATTTATTTTTACAATTTTTCCTTTTGACGCGAGACGAATAAGCGCACGTTCTACTTTTTCTTCTCTATCAGATGGCCAAACCAGATACTCTAGGTCTTCTCCATCTTTCTTACTACTTACAACAGCCGGGGTTATTTTTATCTCACCTTCATACAAAATACCGTCAACTTTTTCTGAGATTCGCCGTGTGATGATCGTTTTTTTAGGCGCTTCTTCTAAAGGAAGTTTTTTATGACCCGAACGGACAAATCGACCCCAAAGATCATAGTGATTGAATGTATTAGAATAAGCTCGCAACCCATACGCAGCATTTTCTAATGATATACGAACATCTTTATTATCCGTAAACAGCGCCAAACTTTCGTTATCAATAGCGCTTTCCACACCATGTATCTGACCCCTTAGTGAATCGGGCAGATTATCAACAGAGATGTTCACCTTTCGGCTCATTATTTTACTTCCAAAATTTATGACAGCTAATAACAACATATTCATGAACAAAAGTTAATGATTTAAGTTAGTATAAAACTGATCTATCCAAGTTTTTTTTTTGAGATCGCTTTTTTACTAACTAGACAAAAATAAAGATCATCTTTTTACTAACTAAGGTTGGTTATTAAGCTTTTTGTGCACAAAACACTGTTTAATTCTGGTTGAAATACGGTGTTATTGTATCGATTGTGGATAACTGCACACAATGTTGGTATAGATCAGATCTGTACTTAGGATAGATCCGATCTTTATTTACTTGATCATAAGAATCAAAATCGAAATGTTTATAACCATTTGAATTTACTTAGTAAAAATGTGATCTAACGGGTCGGAAATGTGTATAAGTGTGTGGGTAACCTGTTCACTCCTTTACTTTAAATATAGGAGTTAGTAAAAAGAGGATCCATGAGTACATAAAGATCAGATCTTTACTTCGTACAAATTAGATCTGCTATTTTTAACATTATTCATATATATCATATGGTTATGTTCTTTTTAGCAAACCCTATCCTTTAATACCTATATACTTAACCATATTTAATCTTCTTATTTATACTTAGTTAAGTAATTTTATATGATGTCTTATATTTTTTGTGTTTACTACTAAAGTAATGGACATTATAATGATAGGTATCAAGTCAAGGATATCGCGTATGTCAATTAATAACAAAGCACTTTCAACATATCGTTTATTAAAAGCAACAGCAGAAGTTGCTGAACAATCACTAGAAGGTCGTATACAGCATTATAGGGCCCATTTAAAGACAGATGAGAAAGAGCTAAGAACCTATACACAAAAAGCCGCAGCTGATTTGCTTGGATGTAATAATAGAACATTAAAACGACGTCATGACCAAGGTGATTTTGATCACCTTAGTATCCAAAAAGGTGCAAACGGGCATTACGCATACACATTGTCAAATATCTTCGCAATGGCCGAAATCTTAGGTGTAGAGGCTGATCAAAGAAAAACAGGCGATAAACTCCAAGTGATCGTTATCAATTCACTAAAAGGCGGCTGTGGCAAAACCACGTCTTTGGTGAATATTGCAGCTGCTTTAGCCACCACAAATATTAAGCGATACAGAATTGGTATTATTGATCTAGACCCACAGGGATCATCATCTAGCTTTTTTCCGGCTAACGATCCTGAGCCGATAACAGTGGGAGATCTAATGAGAG
Organism: Pseudoalteromonas sp. MSK9-3; assembly: GCF_003590335.1. Taxonomy (GTDB): domain Bacteria; phylum Pseudomonadota; class Gammaproteobacteria; order Enterobacterales; family Alteromonadaceae; genus Pseudoalteromonas. The sequence continues at coordinate 281,818 of NZ_MIET01000046.1, forward strand.
ACTGTATCGAGTTAGATGAAAACGAAACATGGGCTCAGGTTGTATCAAATGCATTTCAAGAAACGCATATCCCAAATATACGCGTTTTACCATCAGGGATGGACGATTTTTATTTCGAACATGAAACAGCCACTGAACTTAAAGAAAGCTCAGGATATGAACAGACCCGACATTATCACAAACTATTAGAAAAAGTTATTGCACCTGTTGAGTCACAATTTGATCTAATTCTAATAGATACAGCGCCCTCATTGAATTTTATGTTTTACAATGCGCTCATGGCCTCTACAGCAATGCTCATACCAGTCCATCCTGAGGCTGTTGATTTTGACGCTAATAACAAATATCTAAAAAGACTTGGTGAGATTTATCATACAGTCGCCGCACTTGGCCATGATGGTTGGGATTTCATGCAATTTTTAGTGACAAACTATGTTAAAGGTAACCATTCTCAAAGAGACATAGTGAAAGATGTAAGAAGTGCTTTTGGACGACAAGTTATGAGTTACCCAATAAATCATAGCTCTGCAATCACAGCCAGTTCATCATCGTTCAACACTATTTTTGATCAAAAAACATCTGATAGTTTGGCAAGCAGAGAGTCACTTGTTAAATCACAAGAAAATATTAAAGATGTTGTAGACGAACTAGAAATGTTGATCAGGTCAAATTGGTTATCCACACAATCTTCATTAGCACAATCTTAAATAGGGTCGTATAAAAATGGCTAAAAAACGTAAGAACGATACCCGGTTAGATCCATTTGCAACTGCAGTTGAAGGGAGCAGTTTAGATGATCTTTTAGATCAAGCGAAAATAGGTGATGTGATCACCATGCCAGCACCTAGTGATCCATTACGTACAATCACATTAACATGCCAAGTAATAAAATCAGCCGATATAGAAACGACTACTCAAGTTTATGGTCAAAATAGACGGGAACAAAGTTTATTGAACGAAAAGTCTGTTGCAGATATCTTACCAGCCATAAAACACGATAAGAGAAACCTCCACCCGGCTCTGTGCTGGCAAAAAGGTGCTCAGCAATGGGTGTTATCAGGTTCAAGGAGAAGAAAGGCTTGTATGCTCGCTCAGGCTGACTATGTTGTATTGTCGTCCGCTGATTTTAATGATGATGATGCAAAAGCTCTTGCCATCTCTTCAGATCAATATATTGCACCAAGCTTATGGGAACTAGGAAAAGCATATAGCACGACTAAACACAACTTAGTTAATCAAGGTTTGAAAGGCTCTTACCGTGAAATTGCCGCTATTGAAGGCATTTCTCACACCGCGGTTGCTGATGCTATAAAAGCTTTCGAGGTTATTCCTAAAAGTGTTCTTAGCTTATATCCAACGCCAAATCACTTAGGCAGAGAAGCAGCTAAAAAGCTCATTAACGCGATTAAAGATAATAAGTCTGCATTTGAACAACAAGTTTGTCATTTTAGTCAACAATCATTCATTAGCGATGAACAAAGCGATGAAAAACGGGCAATGCTTACAACTCAGTTTTTAACAACATTTGGTGATAAAGCTAATCGCACAGAAGCTTTGTTAGAAAACAAGTTCATTAAATTACAACGTAATATAAAAAGTGGTGATGTAACAATTAAAATCGACAATAAAGTGTTAACTGATAAGCGCCTTGAACAGCTACAAAAATTGTTAGCTGGCTATAATTAACACCTTAAATGTTTCACGTAACTGGTTGATATTCATACTTTGGTCTATAAAGGTGAACTCCAACCAGTTACTGTTCGCAACTTTATTATGACTTTACCCTTTAGCTCGTTCCTATAATTTCATATACTGGCGAAATATTTCATTTGTCATGCTGAGCTGATGTCAACGCAGTTATCTAAAGAGCAATTGTTTGCTTTGTTTGAAGAAATAAAACAAGAACAAGCAACGCAATTTCCCCTTTCCGAACGATTTTTGAAGCAGTACTTTAATAGTGCGCTCCTTGTCAAAGCGAAAGAGTATCTGAATAATTCTCAAATTAGTTACTTGGATCACAGTAAAGATTTTTCACGCATTGATTCTCAAGTTTTGGGCAACTTTGGAAATACGTTTTCTCAGCATATCAAAATTACGACAGTTAATAATTCAAAGCGTGTAGAGGCACAATGCACTTGTTCAAATAACGCAAAATGTCGACACATTGCAGCCGTTCTTTTGAAGTTAAAAATTGATCACTCAGGCGGCTTTGGCGAAGCTTATCTCGTAAATGATTGGTTCAATGAGCTAACGCAACTACAACAAAGTAATTTCCAAAGTACCAATAATGTCTTGCTGTTTGTACTTGAACCGCATGGCAAAGAGCTATTGTTGAGTCCAAAACTGTCGCCTTTTAAACCCGATGGCGTTTATCCATTAGGCAGATCTCTTTCTGAGCAACAACTTAATAGCCATTTAGCGCCAAAAGGTGTGTTAGAAACAGACTTTAGGTTATTCAATTGGGTTCGTTCTCAAAATACCCCGGGCCATTTTGAGATATTTGGTAATTGGGGCTTTACAGCTGTTGAGCAATTGATTAAAACCAACCGATTCTATTATCAAAATAAGAGGCAGCCACTTGTATTAGGCCACCAAAAGCGGCTGCGCTTTGAGTGGCAGATCAATGACAAAAATGCGCAACTGTGCGGATTGTTGTCTCAAGTTGATAACTGGCTACTGTTAAGAACCGATCCGCCTATGTACCTTAATACAGATGATCTGATCATAGGCCGGATCAACTCTGAATTAAACGCTCAGGAAATAGCGCACTTACAGACTATGCCACCGGTTGCACTTGATCAGCTAAATCAAGTCATGACGCGCTTTAATGATCTGTTCGCGAATGATGTGATCCTGCCTCCTGCAGGCTATAAAAGCGCTGTAAAACCAACTCACGTTTATGCCAAGCTGAAAGGAGTGAATAACAGCCTTGAGCAGACATTAGCACTGACCATCGAAAACACCGTTGGGCTTTCCAAAGCTGAACAGGCAAAACACGTTAAGCGCAGCGAGCAAGTACTGCTGGGTTTAGGGCTGAATGCGAGTGATGGACTATTTAAATTACCCGTAAACGATGCGAATGGCGTGCATTGGTTTAATAATGAGGTTAAACCCAATTTATTAAAGCAAGGCTGGGAAGTAGAAGAGCTTACACATAAGCATCCTGTGAACTTGCCACATATAACGCTGTCATTAAAACGTGACAAGCAACACCATATCTTAGGTAAAGTGATGTTTAATAGTAAGCCTATTTTACTTGATTGGGACACCACAACACCGCTAGATATTAATAATTTGGCTGATCATCATCAGTATGTAAAAATTGCTGAGCAATACTATGCGGTACCTACTCCAACATTTAATGAGTTGCTCACTCTCAAGCAACGGTTTAGCTATTATACGTCTGGTCAACAGTTTAAGTTTCCGCTGTCTTATGCAAAAAAAGTATTTGAGTTAAGCTCCATAGAGTCCGTAAGTAACGATGTAAGGCTGCTAGACTATTTGAAAGAGCTAGAGTTACCGATTGAGTCTAGTGCTTGTGCAACGCACAGCGATCAACAAAACTTTGTACTAAGAGATTATCAAGAGCAAGGTGTGAGTTGGCTAAAGTTTTTAAACCGTCATCAGCTCGGCGGAATTTTAGCGGATGATATGGGCCTTGGGAAAACATTACAGGTAATAGCCTATTTTGTTGGCCAACATAATACATTGGTTACGAAGCCCTGTTTAATTGTTTGCCCAACCAGTTTGGTAGGAAACTGGCAAAACGAGTTTAAGCGATTTGCACCGCATTTAACCTTAACAACGGTTCATGGTTCGGATAGAGAAAAAACATTAGAACACGTGCATTCAGCACGTTTTATCTTGACGACTTATCCCTTATTAAAACGTGATCTCGCCTATTACAAAGAATTAGAGTTTGACTCTATTGTGCTTGATGAAGCGCAGTACATAAAAAATGAAACTGCGCAGGTTTCTAAGTGTGTAAAGCAATTAAATGCACAGTTTAAGTTGTGTTTAAGTGGTACGCCGGTTGAAAATAACTTATTGGAATTAAAGTCATTACTAGATTTTGTGATGCCAGATGTTCTTGGCACGAAACAACAGTTTAAGCACCATTTCCAAATACCGATAGAAAAAGAGCAAGATACAGCGCGCGCTTTAGAGCTTAAAACGCTTATCGCACCATTTATTCTGCGCCGTACGAAAGTTGAAGTCGTAAAAGAATTACCCGATAAAACGGAGTTAGTCAAAGAGCTTGAATTTAGCCCAGAGCAGGCAACTTTGTATCGCAGTGTTCAGCTGCAAATAGAAGACAAATTAGTTTCTTTGTTTAAAGAGCAAGGTGCTCAAAAAAGTAAGCTTGCCTTCTTAGATGCGTTATTAAAGTTAAGGCAGATATGCTGTCATCCTAAGCTGGTAGATAAAGGTATGGGCAGCGAAAGTGCAAAGTTTGTATGGTTAGCCGAGCATTTACCTAATATGCTGTCACAGGGTCGCAAGGTGATTATTTTTAGTCAATTTACGTCGGTGCTTGAATTGATCTCACAGCAACTTACAGCCAATGAGATTGTGTTTACGACATTGACTGGGCAAACCCGAAATAGAGAGCGTGCCATTAGCGATTTTACTGACGGGCATTGTGATGTGTTTTTGATAAGTTTAAAAGCAGGCGGCACAGGCCTTAACCTCACGCAAGCAGATACGGTGATCCATTTTGATCCCTGGTGGAACCCCGCGGTCGAAAATCAAGCAACAGATCGAGCGTACCGGATAGGTCAAGATAAACCTGTGTTTGTATATAAGTTGATAATGGCTAACTCTATCGAACAGAAAGTATTTAGTATGCAACAACAAAAGCAGGCACTTGTTGATGTTTTATTTGCTGATAAGAGCTTGAATTTAGGTAAGTTTGATGAACAGCAAATGTTAGCCATGCTGCAGTCGTAAAAATAATTAAAAATTATTTGAACTAACTCAAAATCACAGGGTCTATTATTGTACTTGTTGGTAGCAATGAGTTTAACATTGATTTCCCCCTTGATTACTTATTTGTAATGGAGCCAGCAGAATTTGCTGGCTTTTTTGTTTTTGCAGTTGCAATTTCTTCATTTAGAAATAATTCCACATTCTGTCCACATTGTTTCGCTTTAATAAACATATTACAACGACGCACCAAGTTAGTTGGTCTGGTGTCACTTAATTAGATCTAGAAGGCGAATACAAATGTTGTGTTATGAAGAAGCACCATCGCATCTGAACTTTATTGAACCACTTTCGCAATGTGATTATGATCTACTTGCAGAGGTTGCGACCAGCGATGATCTAAATAGCATTCTAACTATGCTATTATTTGATGAGACATTGTCTGACTCGTTGAAAAACGACGTAAAGAATCAATTAAAAGCAAATCAATTAAAGTAATTACCAATCGAAGAGAAATTATGCAGCACATCCTTATAGTTGAAGATGACTTTGATATAGCAGAGCAAGTCATGTTGTTTTTTAAAGCATCTGGATTTAAAACGTCACATATTGCTGACGGTGCTGAGGTTGTGCCTTGGGTTGAAGAAAATAGCCCAGATGCGATTTTGATGGACATTATGCTGCCGAACCAAGATGGTGTGGAATGCATGAAGCAGATCCGAGCTTTTTCTATGGTGCCAATTATTATGATGACGGCCAAAGTGGCTGAATCAGATAGGTTAAAAGGGCTTGAGTTTGGTGCTGACGATTATGTGTGTAAACCCTTTAGCGCCGCTGAATTAGTAATGCGTATGAAAGCCATTTTGCGTCGCTGTGCTCCTTTAGCAGATGCTGAGTCAGAAAAGTTGGTGAATGTCGATGAGGCGCAGTTGACGGTAACATTAAAAGGGCAATTATTAGCATTAACGAAGGTGGAGTTTGATGTGTTTGCATTACTGTATAACGCGCCAAGCCGAGTCTTTTCGCGTCAGCAGATCCTAGATTATATTCAACCAGACAACTTTGACATTTCAGATCGAGTCATTGATAGTCACATCAAAAATATTCGTAAAAAAATAAAATCTTTGAATATTTCTCCAAAATTGGTTGGGTCGGTTTACGGTGCCGGCTATCGCTATGATGAGCAGCAAATCAATAACAGTAATTAAGTGATAACCGTGATGCTCTCAGGTATTATTAATTAAAAATATTACCTGAGAACATTATGTTAGACGCGCTTTTTCCTCACCTTTATTGGTCGCATGTCGCCGTGTTTTTTTCGGCTATTATCTGCCCTTTACCTTTTTATTTTCTCAGTCGTCAAAAACTCAAGACACAGTTTTCGGTGCTAGAGCAGCAACATCTTCACAGTTTAAACTCCAATGAACAGCTGGCGCTTCAGCAACAGTCATTGCAAACAGAGTTACAGCAGTTACAGGCAGAAAAAGTTCAATTACATGGTCATTGTCAGCAATACCAAGCTAGGTTGTCTGAGAAACAATCTCAAGTTGTTCAATATCAGGAGTTATGGCAGCGCAGTGAACAAAGCCTGTCAGAAAACCGTTCAAATACTCACCAGTTAGAACTTGAGTTAAACGATCTGAAAGTGACGTTAGAGCAAAAACAACTCAGTTTTGATGCACAAATTTCACAGTTGGAGAACTCTAAAAACCTTTTAAAACAAGAATTTGAGAATATAGCAAATCAAATTTTTGAAGAAAAGACCACGCGTTTTAATCACCAAAGCCAAGAGAAATTAAATCAATTACTCAAGCCTGTTCAAGGTGAACTGAAAGGGTTTAGAGATAAAATGGAAGCTATTCACAGCGAAGAGTTAAAGCAACGCGCTGCACTTAAAACTGAGCTGCTGCATTTACAAGAAAACAATAGAAACATCACCGAGCAAGCACACCAACTCACCAGTGCGCTGCAAGGACAGAAAAAAACGCAGGGGAATTGGGGTGAGCTGATGCTTGAGAATGTGCTCGATAGTGCAGGCCTTCGTGCGGGCTATGATTATAAGCGAGAGGTGTCGTTTACCACGGATGAAGGAAAGTATCGGCCTGATGTAGTGGTATATTTGCCTCAAGAGCGTCACCTAGTGATCGATGCGAAAACATCACTTAATGCCTACACACGATATGTTAATGCAGACTCTGAGCTAGAAGCAAGTGATGCGCTCGTTGCTCACTCTCAAGCGGTAATTGCTCGGATCAAAGAACTGGGTAGTAAATCTTATGAAAGATTACCAGGACTAAACTCACCAGACGTCGTTATTATGTTTATTCCGATAGAGTCAGCTTTTGTTGAGGCAATCAAGCATATGCCTAATATGTATCAACATGCATTAGAGCAAAATGTATTGGTGGCCACACCAACAACCTTATTAACGAGTATGAATATTGTTAAGCAGTTATGGCGTTTTGAAGAGCAGAGCAAACATAGTAGAGAGCTCGCATTAAAAGCTGAGAAATTTTACAACAAACTCAATAGTTTTTTGCACAGTATGGAAGGTGTTGGGCGTCAGTTAGATAAAGCCAAAGAAAGCTACGACACAGCCTTCTCGCAGTTGTATCATGGGAAAGCTAATTTGATAAAACAAGCATCAGAATTTAAAGAGTTAGGTGTGTCTGTGAATAAAGAAATGCCAAAAGAACTGGTAGAAAAGTCTAAGTTAGAACTTGAGTAATATGAGTGAGGCTTTTAAATCGTCAACCCCCTTTACAAGGGGGTGATTAAATATAGAAAAATATAGAAGAGGATAAAAACAACGAGTTAGGCGTGACTATTTGGGTTTTGACACTGCGCAAAATTGCCTTTTCTAGGAGAGTCGACATATAAGTTAATATACAACTCACTTTTATTGATATCTAACCACACTCTGCTGCTGGCTGGCGGACATAAAGAATGTTTAATATAGCCTTCGAGCTCCTTTTCATTCATAGAGAGCTTTTGTGGAATGCTGATAAAAATATTGACCTCGCCATCATCGAATTTAGCTCTTTTAAACTGCCAGCTACCCATCATAAATTGTTTTGAGAAATAACGAGATATTTTATTTTGGGCAGTCACATCTAACATTGCACCTTGTGCCTTAGTCCCACCGGAAAAATACATCCATGCACTGGCAAGAATAATAAAGCCACCTAATAGCATTGAAATGAACGGTACGTTCATTTTATTATTTTTTGGCGCATTCTTACGTGAGCTTTTACGTAATGATTGCTTTTTTTGCTCCGTGCGTGATTCTACAATTTTTACCCAATCACCGTGTTTGATTGTTCGCTGTGTCATAATTACCCTCCAAGATTCTATATGCGTATTACAGCAATACAATGTGGAAGAAAAATGAAGTGAACCGCTTAATATAGGGCTTTATAGCCCGAAACTGGTTGGATGAGTAAAATCGTTAACTTATGCTTTTGTTGGTATTATAGGTAAAGTTAAACGAACACATAAGCCCCCAGACTTGCCGTGATGTAGTTTAATGTCACCTTGTAAGGCGTGCGTTAAGCCTTCGCATATAGAGAGCCCTAGACCTGATCCTCCTAATGCCCTACTACGAGACTTATCTATGCGATACAGTCGCTCAAATAGTTTATTAAGCTCGGCTTCAGAAACACCTGGGGTGCTATCGTCAATCTGAATGAATATATGTTTTGTATTTACTCTGACTTTTAATCGAATGTGTCCTGGGCTATCAGTGTATAAACACGCATTTTTAGCTAAGTTAGTAATAATTTGATCCAGTTTTTGTTTATCGGTCGTGAATATCGTTGCTTCAGGAATATCGATGTCAGCTATAAATCGTAAATTAGATTGTTCTGCGAGTGTTTTCATATCCGCTATGTAATGTGAAGTAAGTGTACTTAAGTGACACTCCTGCCATATCAAATGAATTGACTGATTTTGCACTTGAGATAATTGATATACGTCAGAGATGAGGTTATTTAGCTGCGACATTTTATTATATATTTTAGTGTAAGCGAGTACCTTGTCATCGAGCAAGTTATGCTCCAAAGCTTCAATATGTAGTTGTAATACACTTAATGGTGTTCTGAGTTCATGAGAAATATCAGCCAACATTTGGTCTTTTTGTTTCAAATTCGCTTGATATAGACTTGCCTTATATTGGGCATTGCGATGTTTTATGACATATAAGTACACGGTGACGACACTGAATAGTAAAATTATGATACATGCCAGCAGCCATGTGCGCTTTTGCAAAATTTGTTTCTCGAGTTCAACTTTCATTACTGCTGACTTTTTTTCTGTTTGGGCTAGTTTTTGATATTGAACCAGGGCGTTAACTTGCCGTTTATATTGCTCGGTGGCACCTTGAGTTATTTCTTGATCTGCTAGTTTATGAATAGCAAATGCGCTCAGTAAAGCGTGATACGCTTCTTCATGTTGATTTTTAAGCATACGGTATTGTGCTTTAGCATATTGAAGCTGGGCATCTAGTTTTTTATCATTTATGCCTTTGAGGATCTCTTGGGCTTTTGGGAGGTATAGTTCAAGAAGGTCGGTGTTTTTTAACTGAATATGTAGTTCTATTAGATGTAAATAGGCATTTGCTTTTCTTATTGGAGATTGCGTTTTTAAAGCATGATTTAAACTTTGTTGTACTGAACTGAGCGCCATATGAGGGTTATCTAGCTTCAAGTAGATGCGGTGCAATGAGTTATATGCACGTGCTAGATTTGCATTGGCCTCCAGTGGCTTTAGTATGCTAATGACTTCTATAAATTGATCTAACGCTTCGTTGTATTTGTTATTTTTCAGTTTTATCTCTGCAAGCCTTATTCCTGTGTCTGCAATGTTTTTTACTTCCTCTGACTTTTTATCATTGATGAGTGCTTCATTAAAAAAGTGTTCTGCTTGTTCAAAATTATGAATGCGTACTGATAGGTCACCTAAGTTATAAAAGTTGGAAGCCTTCATTTCCCAATCTTTAGATGTTTCAAGAAATTTTTGGGCCTTTAAATGGTACTTCATAGACAGAGCCACGTTGTTTTTTGCATCATACAATGACCCGAGATTATTATAAGACTGGCCTATGAGTGATTTATTATTGAGAGATTTAGCTATTTTCAGTGCTTTTAAATAATGCTTTTTGGCTATTTTTAGTTGATGGCTGCGTCGGTAGTTGATCCCAAGCTCTTTGGTTACATCATAAAGAAGAGCTTTAGAAGGTAGGTTAATTAAAGAGATGGTATTAAGTTGCATGATGGCGTCATCATACCTATTTTGTTTACGTAAAACTTTTGCGAGTTTGAGCTTTGTTTTATTCTCATCGAACTTGCCACTGCGTTCGAGAGTTTTTAGCAAAGTATGTGCTTGTGTTAATTGCCCTTGATTTATCAGCACATCCACATCATTGAATGATGGTTGTGCCAATACAATGCCAGTAAAAGTGATATTAAAGAAGAAAAAAACCTGAGCTAAATAGTGTTTCATAATGCTTATTTGTATTGAAAACCGCGCACATTCTTGATGATTAATGTGGTTGAATTATGAAGCCTGTAAAGGGCCTTTACATATTGCATTTTGCGCAATTATTTGTCGGCATTAAGGGAGAGGGTTAGTAAAATTGTGTTTTATCAATGCTGGCGTTAGTAAAAATTTGATTTATAACTGTGCCAAAGTTAGTAAAAATGTGCTCTGTGAGCGATTAAGCTCTATTTATTGGTGAAATAATTGGCTGGAAATATGTTTTAGCGGTAATTCTTGAATGCTACGTTGAATTTGCCAAAAGATAGTAAAAATATGATCCGGTGTGTGTGTAGAGCAATAAAGAGCCTGTTAGGCTCTTTATTGGCATCATTTTTAGAATTGATTCATGGTATTAGCCGACCCGCCAGCTTTTAGTGCATTTTCTCCTGAAAAATACTCTTTATGGGTATCTCCAATGTTAGACCCTGCAAGGTCTTGGTGTTTCACTGAGGCCTGCTCCCTGCGGATCTCTTGACGTTGCACATCTCTGACATATGCGAGCATTCCGAGCTCACCAAAGTAGCCTTCTGACAGAATATCAGTGCTCAGTGCCGTGGTATGGTAGGTTGGTAATGTGATCAAGTGATGGAAAATTCCTGCTTCTCGCGCCCCGTCTTTTTGAAAATTCTGTACCAGCAAATCTGCTTCACGAGCAAGTTCTGTATTATCTAATTCTGGACTCATCAAGGCTTTCGGATCATGGCTTGGATCTGGATAGTGACTTAAGTCTTTTTGCTGTGCTTGCCACTGTGCATAGACTTGCTCTCGGAATTTCAGTGTCCAGTTAAATGAAGGTGAGTTGTTATAAACCAGTTTGGCGTCGGGCACCTGCTCTTTAATGCTATTGACCAGTTCGGCGATTTGACTAACATTGGGCTTTTCAGTTTCAATCCACAGTAAGTCGGCACCTGATTGTAAGCTCGTAACGCAATCTAATATGACACGTGCTTTTTCTGATCCTTCTTTAAATTGATATAGACCATTATCAAGGCGCGTTGGTTTGCAGAGTTGCCCATCGAGTTTTATCGCCATTTCGCCGTCATTTAGTTCATCTATATTATCGACCACGGTTGTTTCTAAAAATGCGGTATATTGGCTTGCGATATCTCCAGGCGTTTTTGATACCGGGATCTTTTGCGTTAGACTTGCGCCCAAAGAGTCTGTTCTGGCGACAATTATTCCCTCTTCCACACCCAGTTCTAAAAATGCATAGCGTACAGCATTAATTTTTGCGAGAAAATCTTCATGTGGCACCGTGACTTTTCCTGCTTGGTGGCCGCATTGCTTAGCGTCTGATACCTGATTTTCTATTTGAATGGCACAGGCGCCCGCTTCAATCATTTTTTTAGCCAATAAGTAAGTTGCCTCTTCATTACCAAAACCAGCATCAATATCGGCTATGATTGGTACAACATGTGTTTCAAAATTATCAATTCGCGAAATGATTTCTTGGGTCTGTTTACCTTGGGATATTGCATCATCTAACTCCCGGTATAAGTGGTCTAATTCGCGTGCATCTGCTTGTTTTAAAAAGGTATAGATCTCTTCAATTAATGACGCGACAGACGTCTTTTCATGCATACTTTGATCTGGCAGCGGGCCAAATTCTGACCGCAGTGCTGCAACCATCCAGCCACTTAAGTACACGTATGAGCGCTTGGTTGTTTTTTGATGCTTTTTCACAGCCATCATCATTTGTTGTGCAGTAAAACCATGCCAGCAGCCTAGTGATTGTGTGTATTGACTCTTATCTGCATCATACGCTGCCATATCTTGGCGCATGATATTTGCTGTGTATTTCGCAATATCAAGGCCTGTCTTGAACCTGTTTTGAAGGCTCATTCGACTAGCAAACTCTGGGTTTATAGACTGCCATGTTGACTTGTTGCCCTGACAAAGGGTTGTATAGTGATCTACTTTAGCTTGGTAGTTTTTCATAACGAGTTATCCTTCGAACGGTTAATTTATTCTGTTTTTCATATGAGAGTGCACCAAGTGGTCTGACCCCGGTGGTTAATTAAACATTAGGCCTGTTTTAGTGATTTTTTAAATTTATAGTTGTTATTGCCGTTATCATTTCTATGAATGTATATTTGCTGTTCGAGTGGGTAGTCTTTACGTTATGGTTACTTAAACCCGTTCAAATTAACTAGGATTTAGATATGAGTATAATGGTCCAACACTCAGGCTTGTCGGTAGATAAGGCGCTCTTCGAATTTGTAAATCAACAAGTGCTTCCTGGTACTGGTATTCAACAATTACCATTTTGGGATGGATTCGCGGATCTGATTGATTCTTTGTCACCCACAAATAGAGAGCTGTTAAGTAAGCGGGCTGATCTACAAAAAGAAATTGATGAATATCACCGAGAAAACCCTGTATGGGACAGCCATAAGTATCGGATATTTTTACAAGATATTGGTTACCTAGTCACCCCGCCTAAAAAGTTTAGCATTGATACAGAAAATGTTGATCCAGAAATCGCATTGATGGCTGGTCCGCAATTGGTGGTGCCGGTTAATAATGCACGGTTTGCTTTGAACGCAGCAAATGCCCGTTGGGGATCGCTATATGATGCTTTGTATGGCACTGATGTGCTTTCGCAAGACGAAGGAGCGGAGAAAACCCCAGAATATAATCCTGTACGAGGCTTTAAAGTGATGGCGTTTGCGCGTCAGTTTCTTGATAGTGCTTTGCCTTTAAGTAATGGTTCACACATAGAAAGTACAAACTATGCAGTGCTAAATGGTCAGCTAATGGTCACGTTAAACGATAGCCAACATGTGACGTTACAAGCATCCGAGCAGTTCATTGGCTATCAAGGTCAAGCGCAAAACCCGTCGTCACTGTTGTTTAAACACCATGATTTACACATTGAAGTGCAAATAGACTGCCATGATCCTGTTGGTCAATCAGATAAAGCAGGTATCAAAGATGTTGTGTTAGAGTCAGCTCTGACGACTATTATGGACTGCGAAGACTCGGTCGCTGCCGTGGATGCACAGGATAAAGTGACGGTATATAGTAATTGGCTTGGTTTAATGAAGGGCACGCTTACAGAAGAAGTTTCTAAGCACGGACGACTTTTTACCCGTCAATTAAACGATGATAAGCGCTTTATTGCAGTGTCTGGGGAGCAAGTTACGTTAAAAGGTCGAAGCATGATGTTTGTGCGAAATGTTGGCCATTTAATGACAACCCCTGCAATAGTTGACCGTCATGGACAGGCTATCTTTGAGGGGATCTTGGATGCGGTGATCACGTCACTCTGTGCTTTGCATGATCTCAAAGGGTTGGGTCGGTATAATAATTCGGCTGCTAAAAGTATTAATATTGTAAAACCTAAAATGCATGGCCCCGAAGAAGTAGCGTTTACAGCACAGTTATTTTCGAGCGTAGAAGCGCTATTGTCGTTACCTTGCAATACAATAAAAATGGGGATCATGGACGAAGAGCGTCGCACCTCTGTTAATCTCGCTGCATGTATTGAGCAAGCTAAATCCAGAGTGGTGTTTATCAATACTGGATTTTTAGATCGTACTGGAGATGAAATTCATACTTCCATGCTTGCGGGTCCAGTGCTGCCTAAGTCACGTATTAAGTCACAACCATGGATATCGGCTTATGAGGATCGTAATGTTGATATTGGTCTGAATTGCGGCTTTTCAGGTAAAGCGCAAATAGGCAAGGGTATGTGGCCAATGCCAGATAATATGGCGCTGATGATGGAGCAAAAGTTAGCACACCCAAACTCTGGTGCAAATACGGCTTGGGTACCCTCCCCTACAGCCGCGACGCTGCATGCTATGCACTACCACAAAGTCAATGTATTTGACGTACAGCAACAAATTGTCAAACGCGAAGAAGCGGCTTTGGGTGAGCTATTGACGCCACCGTTATTGCATGATGTTCAGTTGAGTAAAGAAGATATTCAAGCTGAGCTGGACAATAACGCCCAAGGCATATTAGGTTATGTGGTACGTTGGATAGACCAAGGAGTGGGTTGTTCAAAGGTACCTGATATTAACCATGTGGGGCTGATGGAAGACAGAGCGACACTGAGAATATCTAGCCAGCATATTACCAATTGGTTAGTACATGGGGTTTGTTCTCCAGAGCAAGTGCATAGCACATTCTTAAAAATGGCTGAGGTGGTGGATGGGCAAAATCAAGATGATCCCAATTATAAGCCAATGGTTACAAGTAAAGCCGAGTTACAAACGAATTTGGCTTTTCAAGCTGCACTTGCATTAGTATTTGAAGGTGCTGAACAGCCAAATGGTTATACCGAGCCGTTGTTACATGAGTTTCGTTTGAAGTTTAAGCAACAGGGCCAATAGTTAAATAAGCCAACTGACTATCCAGTACGAATGTAAACCCCCATTACATTCGTATTGTGATTGAGTGCATGGCCGCTAGTACGCTTTACATCGTTCAAATTTGCACGCGATATTAGAGATAGCAATGCAATGACTAACTAAACGCAAACAGTTGACCCGAAGGCTTATATAGGCTCTTATGTTTTACGTTTTTTTGATATTAAAGGAATTTTTATGAAGTTATCTCTGGTTGCATTAGGTCTTAGCTTGTTTGCGAGTTCGGCCTTTTCAGCGCCCTCCTCATTAGCACTTATTGATGTATTTGACTTAGAGTACGCTAATCAAGTCGAGTTTAGTGAAGACGGTAAAGTTATTTACTTTGTTAGAAATAGAATGGACATAAAAACAGATCGAAAAGTTGGAAATATTTGGTCTGTTAACGTGGATTCAAATGCGTTGGAGCCAATTACTTCTGGTCTGCATATGGATTATGCCCCCGTGATATCACCTGATGGTAAGCGATTAGCCTTTATCTCAACGCGTGATGGCAGCAGTCAAATATATATGAAGTGGCTGACATCTGGCGCTGTTGCAAAGATTAGTAATCTAACCCAGTCGCCATCTGGTCTCACATGGACACCTGATGGAAAGCAGCTTGTTTTTTCTCAATTTGTACCCGCCAAACCAAAGGCACCGGTGAACCTACCAGGAAAGCCAAAAGGCGCTGAGTGGGCAAAGTCTCCGATATTTATAGATGATGTGTATTATCGTTCTGATGGTGCTGGTTATTTAAACCCTGGTTTTTATCATTTATTTAAAATTGATGCTAATGGTGGGAACGCACAGCAGCTTACGACAGGGGATTTTGATCACCGTGGTAAAGTGAGTTTTGATACAGAAGGAAAAGTACTTTATTTCAGTGCAAATAGACATAAAAATCATGCGTTAAAGCCGAGTAATAGTGAAATATATTCCTTAGATATGAAAAACCAGAGTATTAGTGCAGTTACGGATAGAGAGGGTCCTGATTGGTCTCCTAGGGTATCTCCGAACGGCCGCATGCTAGCTTACATTGGCTTTGATGATAAACGTATGAACTATGAGAATGCGGATATTTATATTCGTAACCTTGAAAGTGGTGAGACAAAAGTGATCACGGATGCGCTAGATCGCAGTGTCGAGGAGATCCAGTGGGACAATAAAAGCCGAGGTGTATATTTTAGCTACGATTCACATGGAAAAACCACCGTCGCGCATCAACCTTTGAAAGGAAAAAGTAAAGTATTGACCGATGCAGTAGGCAGCGTCGCTTTCGGCCGACCTTATTCCGGTGGCAGTTATGATATTAGCCCCCGAGGAGAAGTTGCTTTTACGCTCGCAGATCCTCAAAAACCTGCGGACATTGCGCTCGTAAAACGCGGTAAACCGATTAAACTCACGGACTTAAATAACGATGCTTTAAGCAACAAAACATTGGGTAAAGTTGAAGAAATTTGGGTTAAATCAAAGCATGATCAGTTAGATATTCAAGGCTGGATTGTTTACCCTCCAGGATTTGATAAGTCTAAGAAGTACCCGCTTGTGTTAGAAATTCATGGGGGGCCAGTCGCCAACTATGGACCGCACTTCAGCGCTGAAGCTCAGCTTTTTGCGGCAAAAGGTAACGTGGTTTTATATATGAACCCACGTGGAAGTGATTCATACGGCAAGGCGTTTGCGCAAACAATCCATCATAATTATCCAAGCAATGACTTTGATGACTTAATGACTGGTGTTGACGCTTTGCTAGAAAAAGGCTTTATTGATGAGAAGCGCTTATATGTCACAGGTGGTTCAGGTGGTGGTGTATTGACTGCGTGGATTGTTGGTCATACAAACCGTTTTGCCGCCGCGGTTGTCGCAAAGCCTGTTATTAATTGGTATAGCTTTGTGCTTACTGCTGACTACTATCCATTTTTTGCTGATTATTGGTTCCCTGGTAAACCGTGGGAGCATATGGCGCATTATATGAAGCGTTCTCCAATCAGCTATGTTGGTAACGTCACAACGCCGACTATGTTGTTAACTGGGGATGCAGATTATCGTACGCCCATCTCAGAAACTGAGCAGTATTACCAAGCTTTGAAGTTGCAGGGGGTAGATACTGCGATGGTGCGTATTCCAGATGCTTCACATGGCATTACTGCTAGACCTTCAAATTTGATGAATAAAGTGGCTTATATTCAATGGTGGTTTGATAAGCACGCAGAAAAATAGACAATGTGTTTAGTAATAAAAAGCCTGCTTTAATAAGCAGGTTTTTTCGTTTTAAACAGGTGGCTTTAGAGCACGTGAAGTGCGCTTGAATCACTTTATTGCGCGCAGTAGTATACAATAAAGGGAGTAAAGCACCTTTTAAGAGGGGTAAGATGGGCCCATTACGAATGTTTTTGGAGCGTTGTGCAGTCAATGATTAAACGAATCCGTTTTCGCGCAGTTATATTATTACTTAGCTTATTTTGTAATATAAGCATAGCTGAGTCGCTTCGTATTTACATTGACGATGAAAAAGACTTGCTCGTGTTTACCGGTAAAGTCGAACCCATCAATATTGCTGGGGCAACAAATAATATGTTGTTGGATGCGATTGGCGAGTATCCGATTGAATTCGTCCCATCGAGTTATAAACGTGCCTTACGGATCATGTCTCAGCAGCCTCATCCTACCTGTTTGTTTAATAAAGTAAAAACGCCTATTCGTGAAGCTAATTTCTTGTTTAGCTTACCAATCAATTTATATTTGAGCCGCCGCTTATATATTCACAGCCATGCGGACCCCTTAGAGGAAACCTTGCTTGATAAGCAAGGCAACGTTAAGTCACTGCCTTTACTTTTTGATGCTCATAAAAACAAACTCATTGTTATCGCCAGTGACTTTTCATATGGGCCATTTTTAGATGAGCAATTAACGCAAGTTAGTAGTGAAAATAAGGTGATCAGAGAAGGCAGTAATCATTATGATACAGTGTACCGTATGTTTAATTTAAGACGGGTAGACTTTCTATTGGCCTACCCAGCCGAAATATATCGACATGTAAAAATAGATAAAGCGACGTATCAGTCTTATCGAATGGCCAATTCACCAGAGTATATTTTAGGACATGTGATGTGTAATGATACAAAAGTGAGCCGCGCGTTTATAACTAAAGTGAATGACATAATGGTGACGTTGTATAAACAAGAATCGTTCATTGAGGCGCACTTAAAGTACTTGCCAGAAGAAGAGCATAGTATTACGAGGCGATATATTGGCACGTTAAAATAATACACCTTGGGCAACAGTCTGTATGATTGATGCTAAAGTGTTGGGTACGAAAGTGAGGGATGGATGCGAAATATTATAGGGTGTGGGGCCTTGTTCTTGATGAGTTTATGCGCTTCAGTAAAGGCTAAGTTACCAGAGGTAGAATTGCACTCGTTAATTCAACAGCACCGAGGCCAAGTTGTTTATGTCGATTTCTGGGCATCGTGGTGTACGCCTTGTCAGCATGCGTTTATATGGATGAACACACTCGATAAAAAATTTGCGGGTAAAGTGCAAGTAATAGCAGTGAACATGGATGCGGATAAAGTCGATGCATTGGCTTTTTTGCAAACTAACCCAGCAGACTTTCCGATTGTTTATAATCCTTCTATGAGTATTGGTAAGTCCAATCAGTTAAAAGGTATGCCGAGCAGTATTATTTATGATGCGCAAGGCAAGAAAGTAGCGCAATTCTCGGGTTTTAATGAGGAGAAAATGCGACATTATGAAGCAATCTTAACTGAGCTGACCAAACAAAAAGAGTGAACTCATCAACATACCTTTACGTAATTATTTGAAGTACGAGAAACATTAAGCTATAACACCTCAATGAGACTAAACATTTTTATGGGAACGTATTTGTACCGCTGTCTGACTTTGTTGTATTGTTGTTTGCTTGCATCTTTTAGCTGTTTTTCCCAACACACACTTCCCTCGACATTTAATACGGCTTCAGCTGTTGATTTAGGCAAAGCGCTTTGGCAACCATTGTTAAATACCACACTACCGAGTGGCACTGCGACCCTTAAAAAATCAACAGCCGCAAATTTGGGTTATTCTCAATCGCTAGACTTTACACCTAATGGTCATGCTCAAGTTATAGTTAGGCCCACTGTTTGGCGGTCATCTAACACTGAGCTAGTTGTCTCAGGGACGATTGCTAATACCCCTTGGGAGGCTGTTAAACCGGCGCAGTATGAGCTGAATGTTCAATCCGATGTAAGGCACTTTTCAATTCGTCAAGGCTTACCAACAGGCGCGGTATACAGTGTATTTGAAGATGCAGATAGTATGGTTTGGTTGGGCACGAACGGAGAAGGTGCATGCCAATATTCAGGCCTCTATTTACGTTGTTTTACGAGCTTGCATGGCTTAAACAATAATAGAGTATGGGACATTGCTCGCAGCGCCAGTGGCGACTTTTGGTTCGCGACAGATCAAGGTGTCAGTGTTCTTAAAGGTCAATCAATGTATCAAGTGTATCGAGGTGATACCGTGTTTGATACTAAAGTGAACGATATATTACTGGTTAAAGACCGCGTTTTTATCGCTACGGATAATGGCCTATATGTGATCTCTAATGGCGTTTTATCAAAATTAGAAAGCGATGTAACACTTAAAGTAAATCGACTGGCACAAAAAGAGGGAGCAAGTATTTGGTTGGCCACGGACTCTGGCCTATATACGCTCGAAAATTCAATTTTACATCGTATTGATTTGGTCGGGCCTGCGTGTCAGGGCCCTGTTGCAGCATTGGCCCCAACCAGTGAGAGTTTGTGGTTGGGGATCACAGGCCGTGGTGTATGCCAGCTTGACTTAGATAGTTACAATGTAACTTCGCTATCGGGTATTGCCATGCCTAATATTCAGACACTCGCCTATCAGCAAAATAGTGATGTACTGTGGGTTGGAGATGACAGCAAAGGAGTTATTAGTATTTCAGGTGGTGCGGCTTATGTACTAGATAAAAGCAATGGGCTTAGCGACCATCATATTAGAGATATTACTTTAAGCAAAGGCGGTACCGTGTGGGTTGCGACCTATGGCGGGGGTGTGAACCGTATTAAACAGCATGGCTTTGAGTTGATCACTAAACAAAATGGACTTTTGAATGAGCGAGTAAGTGCGGTTGCAAGGTTTGATGACCAACTATGGTTAGGTCAATATGGCGAAGGGATCCAAGTATTAATCAATGGCCAGTGGTATACACCCAAGACCAAATTAGTAAACCAATATATTCATGCATTAGAGCGCGATGCGCAAGGCCGTATTTGGGTTGGAACTCGCTCTGGTTTAATTATAATAGGTTATGATGAAAGTAGGCACTTACATCAAAAGCAGGGATTTGATGCGAGTATTGTACATCAATTTGCAATAGGCAAAGACGCGTGTATGTATTTAGCGACGCAAACCGGGGTGATGCGTGCCTGCGAGGGGCGGTTTGAAAAACTGGTATTGGCTCACGATACGTATGTGATCAGTGTTTTTGAAGACGATGCTGGGCGGCTTTGGTTTGTGACAAATGGCCAAGGGCTTTATTATATCGAAGGTGGCGTGTTATTTAATATTTCTGAAAATGAGGGGTTACCCAGTAATTGGGCATATAGCATTGCAGAAGCACCGGGGAATGTTGTGTTAGTAGGCACTCGCCAAGGCGTATTTGCGATGAAAAAAGAGCATAATACGTGGCAGACCATACATTTCAATGTCAAAGATGGACTTAGCAATAATATTGTTTTGTCGTTATTAGTAGATGATGAGCTACTTTGGATAGGCACTGAACGTGGGTTAAACTCTGTTGCACTCACTGCGCTATTTTCCTCATCAGGCCCTATAACGCCTGTAAAATATACCCATGACAACGGATATATTGCCATTGATAGTACTTTAAATACTGCAGAAAAGATAAACAACACCATTTATTGGGGGTCGAGCTATGGTGTCGCATATTTTAATGCGGATGACTTCGTGGCGCCTAGTGACACCGCTGTAAACTTGCTAAATGTCAGTGTAAGTCAAGGTAATACACCCCGCCCTCGTTTCGTTTCGCTGTATAAACAAATGACGGAACTCCCCGCAACAACTTTTCAGCTGCGTTTTCAGTATAGCGCGCAAGAATGGAAGAATCCTGAACGAGTAATGTACCAAACTCGTTTAGTCGGTGTCAGTGATTACTGGAGCGAACCATCTAGCCAAAATGAAATTACGTATACGCAATTAGCTGCTGGTGAGTATGAATTTCAGGTGCGTGCAACTGCACCTTACGGGGCGGATGAATATACCTCTTTCTCTTTTATTATCTTGCCCCCTTGGTGGCAAACATGGTGGGCATATACTTTGGCGTTGTTGCTGCTTATTGGCGTCATTTATGGTGCTTTAAAGTGGCGGTTTGAGTTTTTACAAAAACAACAACGAATTCGTGATCGTGCCGAATTTTCCGAAGCATTGTTACAGCGAAAGAAGCAACTTCTTGCGGAAGTATCTCATGAGATCCGAACCCCATTGAGTGTATTAAAAATGCAAATTGAAGGGTTGGAATATAACTTAATTGAAGATACTGAAAAAACCTATGAATTGTTGCACCGTCGAATAAGTGACATCAACCATATGATTTCTGATATTGATCAGCTTGCGATGACTGAACTGTCAGAGCTGAGTTTAAATATTAAGCAGATGGATGCTGTAACATGGTTAAAAAATTGGGCATTAGATGCCCAAAATCGTGTGAATCAAACCGCAGAGGGTCGTTTCGATTATATGCTTGATTTACCTGTGAGCTTGATGGTTGATGCCGATAAGGAACGATTAACTCAGGTGCTCAATAATGTTTTGTCTAACAGTTTACGTTATAGCGCCCCACCGATTTTGATTGAATGCAAAGTCACCTATTGTGAAACGCACTATGTGATTTCTTTGAGTGATAGTGCTCCTGGTGTTTCTGAAGAAGAGTTAGCCTTGATATTTTCACGTTTATATCAAAGTGAGCGAAACAAATCGTTATTTAAAGGGGGGACAGGTCTTGGTCTAGCAATTAGTGAAGATCTGATCAATCGACATGGTGGAATGATAGAAGCGTCTCATAGTCCGTTGGGCGGAGTGACAGTGAATATTACCTTAGCGCGGTAATATTCACTGCCCGTTGTGAATTAAAGCGGCCCTGTGTTTTGTGACGGTGTTTGCCAAAGGCTATACCATGCATAATTACCATGAATATAGTAAATGTGTTCTTCTTGTAACACCGCGCGGTCATCGTTGCCTGATATCAGTGGTAAATTATAGATATTGGGTGCATCATATTTAATACCACTATCGCCAGTATGGTTGAGTGTTTTTGTCTCTGTATTTATTTCAAACAAAGCGAGTTGGTTGTGCTTAGTCCACTGGTAGTTTTTCGGGTCAGTGCCCGTCTGCTCCCATTTTTCAAGGGGCATACTAAACCTGTGTAGTTGCGGTTGTGTTTGTAAAAAGCTCAGAGCGCGATAGTTATATTCAGCAGGTGTGTAGGCATCAGGAAATATTTTACTACTGAGCTGAGTAGGCGAAGTGATATCGCTGACATCAAATAAACTAACCTTGGCACCTTGCGTTACGTTTGCAGGTTCTGTGTTGTTAATATTTGCAACTTCTTGGCCAATGCCTAGCAATAAGCTTTCACTGATTGGGTGCAGGTAAGCGGAGTAACCTGGTACTTCCAGTGCTCCTGCTATGTATGGTGATGTGGGGGTTGTTAGGTTAATGACATAAAGCGGATCGGTTTGTTGAAATGTGACGACGTAGGCGAGATCATTGAAAAACCGGACAGCATAAATATCCTCATCAACAACCCCAGATACCGTGTTTATTTTACCAATTGGCGTGGTATTGGTTTGGTTCGGTAGCTCAGCAATACTGGTCAGTTCAGCGTCTTCTTGAGCAAGGACATGAAGTTTATGTTCGAATCCTTCAAGGAAGTCGCCATTAGATGTAACAACACGCAAATGATCATTATATTCACTAAACCTGAGGTTTTTCAGGTTTTGCCCAAAATGCCCCGAAATTGTTCCGCTGGCGACATAGTTGAATGTTTGCGTATCTAATTTGAATTTATGAATGACAGAATTGATGTTTTTTTCTTCGTAATGTGTGCTGTATGTATAGAGCGCATTTTTTGAAGCATAAATACCTTCTATCTCGGTATTCACACAGACCGTGTTGTGTTGGGTTGGGTTGGTTAATGAAATGCGTGTAATAGACATAATTGCATCATAACCAGTCACCTGCGATGCACTTTGTGAGATGTAGCACTCATTGGCATCAAATAGGGCCTGTGTTTGGTTGGTATCTGTTCGTGTCATCGAGGGGATAAAATGACCAATATCTGTTTCGCTTAACGCTTGGTAGTTTTTAAGCTGTGTTTGAGCATCTGAATTACTCAGATCAAAGTTTGAATAAGTTGGCCTAAAGTTACTGACGATATAAAGCGTGCCATCGATTACACGGCTATCAATCAATACACCATCAATTGTATATTGCTGCGAAATAGTGGCTTGTTCTGGGGTAGTTATGTCAGCAAAACTTATTTCAAACTGAGGTGTATCTTGCGCGACGAACGCTGCACTTGATGTCGTTTGTGTGGTTAATGGCTCTATAGTTAGCCCACCACCAATGGAAAACCAGCCAGACTGAGCGTTAATTGAAACTAATGTGTTTTGCTCAATATACAATTTTTGTTCAGAGAACTCTGTGTGTGACGTCGATAAATCTTTTACGGACTCTAGCATGCCATTATCTGTTCGCTTGAGTATACGAATATAATGTGGCTGAGGGTTGTCTGTTTGTGGAACTAGGTCATTATTTCGATTGGCGGCGATGTATAAGTAGTTGCCGTTGTACTTGACTCTGTCTGCTTCGTTGACGTCTATCTCTTGTTGGTTGGTCTTTGAAAACGACGTCGATGTACTGACAGGATCACTGTGGCTATTGTTATTCTCTAACCCAGCATGAATAGGCTGATGGTGGCGCATAAAAATGCCATTTTTTAAATGGGTAGAAAATTGGCGAGCTGTTACTTTCTCTAACGGCGCTGTTGAAACGCTGATCCCTGTAAAGTTGGGTAATGTTACCGCTTGCGGTGTGTCAGATGTATTTGCTTGTTCATTATTTCCACCACACCCGCTTAATATAGTGAGTGCTGCAATTCCGAGTAGATGTGTACGATACATAATACGGTTCCTTGAATGAAGAGCTGGAAATATACTTTACAAAATGCGCTCAAAATAACTGTTACCTTTACCGTACGAATTGTTATTTAATGTAACTCTTTCTGGTAAATCCTACACACAATGTTAAATTAGCAGCTGTATTATAAGGAGCTGTAAATTGAAATATCTTTTTGCAATGACAGCATTGCTCGTCTCCCTATTTAGCGTTGCTGAAGAATCTTTATGTCAACATAGTGATGACAATTGTATTGGTGTCGGTCAGTGGCAAGTGTCAGTGGCCGTTGGTGCTGGGGTATTGACGAATCCACTATCTGGCGGAAAAAACTTACCATTATTGGTGGTGCCTTATGTGCGTTATTACCACGATAAGTTTTTTTTAGAAAATACTACGGTTGGTTATACATTTGCTGAGTCTGCAGACTTTGATTTAAGCTTTATTGCAGAGCCTAACACTGAACAAGCTTTTTTTGAGCGGCTCCATATCCGCAACTTAATTGCACCAGGAGCCTATGGCGTGGCAGATGGTACGATTGTTGGCGAAAGCGATGGTAATGTTCCAGTATCTCCAGAGCGCGCTGTATCTATTGACGATATTGCTAAAAGAGGGTGGGCATTAGACTCGGGCTTATTAGGACATTGGTACTTAAACGAAAACAGTAAACTGTCTTTACAGTGGCTACATGATATTTCTGGTACGTATCAGGGCAGTCATATCAAGGCTGCTTTTCATCATGAAATGAAGCCGTTAGCAAGTGTGCCCATCAAGTTTCACCTTATGGCGGGTTTGCACTGGAAAGAGAGCAGCTTAGTTGATTATTACTATGGTTTACACGAACGGGATGGGGTGGATGAATCTCTATTCTATTCAGGTAAAAGTGTTTTAACCCCAGTTGTTGGCGCAACAATTAACTATAAGCTCTCTGATGATTGGGTCGTAAAATTGAGTGCAAAACGTCAATTTTTGGGCTCTGGCATAACAAACAGTCCCTTGATTGAAAAAAGCCATGTGACGTATTTTTTTGTTGGAGGGATATATGCGTTTTAATCCCATCTACCTCTTTAGCTTAAGTATTTTATTACCGCACAGTTTATTTGCCCAATCAAATAAATCCCAACAAGCGGCTTTACAGATTAAGCCATTAACGTGCGTTGTACGCCAATTGGGGGAGCCATGTCAAATGACGGTGAATATTCAATGGCAAAATAAAAATCACATAGATGCCTGTCTATATCAAGAAAAAAATAAGCTGCGGTGTTGGCAGCAAACAGATAAAGTGGCAGAGCAGTTACAGATTACGCTCGCACAAAGTATGCGTTTTAGCTTATTAGATTTGCAAGGCACCTTACTTGCAACACAAACAGTTAAGGTAAATGCCGCTGTGAGTAAGCGTTATCGAAGAAAATTAAAAACCGATTGGAGTTTCTTTTAATGGCCCATATTATGTTGGTAGAAGATGATGAGCGTCTTGCAGCCTTGACCGCTCAGTTTCTACAAAGTAACGAATTTACAGTCACAATTGTTAATGATGGTGCTGATGCTGTTGAAGCTATCATTAGCAAGCAGCCCGATATTGTTGTGTTAGATATTATGTTACCTAATCAAGATGGGTTTAGTATTTGTCGGGCGGTGCGCCCCCATTACACTGGTCCGGTATTGTTTTTAACTGCGAAAGACAGCGACTTTGATCAGGTTAAAGGGTTAGAGATTGGTGCTGATGACTATGTGATAAAGCCAGTTGAACCTTATGTTTTGCTGGCAAGAGTTAATGCACTATTACGCCGTAACTTCGCTACTGCGCAAAGCAGTAATAATTTAGAGTTGGGTCAGCTGAAAATTGATAAGGCTGATAGAACTGCACATTTAGCGGGTGAGGAAGTTGAACTCACCAGTTATGAGTTTGACCTTTTATGGGCACTGGCAAGCAATGCGGGTGAAACACAAAGTCGCGAATATATTTACAAACACGTTGTTGGTCGGGAATATGATGGACTAGACCGAAGCGTAGATGTGCGAATTTCTCGCTTACGTAAAAAGCTGGGTGATAACCCTGAACAGCCATTTAGGTTGATCACGGTGTGGGGTAAAGGGTATTTGTGTTCAAAGTCAGCGTGGGAATAACTTGAATTTATGATCCGATTATTGA
The DNA here is from genome assembly GCF_003590335.1 of Pseudoalteromonas sp. MSK9-3. GTDB lineage: Bacteria > Pseudomonadota > Gammaproteobacteria > Enterobacterales > Alteromonadaceae > Pseudoalteromonas. The sequence continues at coordinate 308,005 of NZ_MIET01000046.1, forward strand.
TCAGCTTATATTTGGTAGTGTTTGTTAGTATTGTATTGATCAATCAAAGCAGTGAGCTGATCTGGAACAGTTGGGTTCATCAAGCACCAGATGAATTGCGTCACGCTCAGTTGGTGGCTAAAGTATTACAAGAGAGTGTGTCTGATATTCGCCAACTTCCCCCTCAGGTTACGACGTTATCGTCCGATGATGTTGCTTGGCTACCCGAACAAATTGCGGCTTTACAACAAGGTGACGTGATCACGACCTTCACGGAGCAAGGCGATGCATTACTCACATTTCAGATCAAAGGCGAAGAGTCACTTGCACAGTTGGGCCCATTTTTACCCGCAAGTAATGCGCTTGCACAAAAATACCTATTTAAACTACTTTCATTTGCTGTACTGGGGTTATTGCTCGTTTTTTGGCTCAGACCTTTGTGGCTCGACCTGATGCAATTTAAGCGGGTTACAGCACAGCTGGCACAAGGTCAGCTCGATATATCGATTCAGCCTTCTAAATTTTCTGCGATTTCGAATTTAACCAGCCAGTTTCATGCTATGGCGACCAAAGTTGCAAATTTAATGAGCGATCAGAAGCAGCTCGTTAATGCGGTATCCCATGAATTGAGAACCCCGTTGGCGAGGTTGAAATTTGCGTTGGCAATGTTAGCAGCGAAAGATCCCAAAGAAGTGCAAGCGATGTCTCAAGATGTACAAGAAATGGAGTTATTGATAGATGAAATGCTGGGTTATGCGCGTCTTGAAATAGCTGCTGAATCTTTAGAATATCACGCTTTTGATTTTTCTGCGTTGGTTCACGGTCAAATTGAGAAGCTACAAAGAACCAATACTAAAGAGTTAAATGTAACTCTCTGTCCCAATGTTACTATTTATGCGGACCAGCATTATATTGCGCGAGTTGTGCAAAACTTATTACAGAATGCTTGTAAATATGGCAAATCAAAAGTGCATGTTACGCTACTGGTAAGTCACGGAGAGATTGAACTGCAAGTTGAAGATGATGGCGCTGGTATTAAACCTGAAGATAGGGACAAGGTGTTTTCGCCTTTTGTGCGTGTTGACCATAGTCGAAATAAAGCTTTAGGTGGCTTTGGTCTCGGGTTAGCAATCGTTCAAAAAATATTGAATTGGCATAATGGGCGATGTGAAGTGAGTACATCTGCATTGGGTGGTGCTCGGTTTGTGATGTATCTCCCCATTAGCGAGAGAGTTAAGCTGTTAGATCAGGTCTGAGCTACTACAGTTAAAGTTAATCTAGCTTAGTATTTTAGCTTTTTACGTAAGTTTTTTGTTTGGCCATGCTTTACTTTACTATCAACTCTTTTTCTTTGTGAGTTTCTCGTTGGCTTAGTAGCTCTGCGAGTTTTTTCCATTTTAGTAGCATCTAAAATGAGCGCCTTTAACCGTGTTAATGCTTCTTCTTTGTTCATCTCTTGGGTTCTATGGCTTTGCGCCTTAATAACGATTACACCGTCTTTAGTAAGACGGCTGTCCTTTAAAGCTAATAGTCTGGCTTTATAGAACTCAGGGAGAGACGAGCGCTTAATATCAAACTTTAAGTGGATGGCGCTGGATACTTTGTTTACATTTTGCCCGCCGGCACCTTGTGCTCGAATAGCGGTCATTTCAATTTCCCATGCGGCGAGTTCAACGGCATTTGATATTTTTAGCAAAATTTATTTTCTCAAAGTATATAGAGTGGGTAGTTTACCACATTCACTTTGAATGGCGTTAGCCCAGCGCCCAAATGCGGGCGCTGGGTTCGATTACTCAGGCTCCGCGAGTGGTAATGGCCGGAGAGATCTTTGCTGCTTGGCTAACAGGATACGCAACGGCAATTTGCCCGAGTAAAATAATCGCAATCGCGCCTAAAAATAGGAAATGTATTGGTACAGGCGACAGTGATAGCAATTCGACAAATTGGTTGTTAAGTATGATGGCTGCCAGTATTCCTATACAAACGCCTATGGTTGATATGATGGCATTTTCGAGCATAAAGTAACGGATGACTTGGAGTTTGCTTGCGCCCAGTGCTCTACGTGTCCCAATTTGTTTTGTACGACGACTTATATTGAATTTTGCTTGGCCCAGTATACCGAAGATTGTGATAATGGTTAGACAGATACACACGACTGTAAGTAACTTATTCGTGGCTATATCTTCTTGATAACTTCGCCTTTTTACTTCGCTAAGCGCTTCAATACTGTCTATTTGCTTGTATGGATGTGTTAAGAGCTTTTCAGGTATTGCTTTTATGACGCTGGCCATTTGACCGGACTCTACCTGAATAACATAGCGCTGTGTATCATTGGCTTCTTGTACTGCGGAAATAACCGTGTATTCTAGTGCGCTCCAGAAGTTCCATGCATTTTGTAGTCTGTCTACAATACCAATAACTTCATGGGGCTCTTTATAGTAATACAAGCTCTTTCCAAGCATATCACGCCAATTATCGGGGTATATTTTTTCAGCCAACGCTTTGGTTATGATGATCTTTGACGATTTAAATCTACCGTCATTTTCAACTTTCTGAATATCAGACGGTAAAAAGTTTTCCCCCGCAAGAAGGGTTACATCAAAAGCTTCTATTAAGTTTTCATTTGAACCAAAGTAGCCACCATATGCAACATCTTCTTCATTTGGATCTAATTTGAAGCCCATATGAAGTCCCCATCCTTCTAGTGGCAGCCCGGTGATAGGAGCGGCATTCACAACACCATGGATACTTTTTAATATGGTTAAATCATTCTCTAGCTGTATTGTTAAATCACCTTGTTCATTCGGTAAGTTGGCAATCACTATCAGTGTATTTTCCATATTTGCGCCTACAGGGCGAGCAATTAAGTCACTACGTTCAGAGATCATGTGAATGGCATTGATAAGTACCATAAATGTTACCGCAATTTGAAATGCAAGCAATGCGGGGGCTACTTTTTGTTTTTTTAATGTTTTCAGTATGGGTATAAGATCGCGCATGTCTTTTCGTCCTATAAACTTTTTAGCTGGCTTGATGGCTGCATTTGACTAGCTCTAATTATTGGGTATAGGCCAAACACTAAACTAGATATTAAAGCTAATAAGACCGTGCCAATAAGTAATTGGAGATTCATTTGCATTAAGCCTGAATGCAAATAGCTGTATGTTTTTTCAGCAGCGAGAAGACCAAGCTGTGCAAATAATAGTCCTAATAAACCACCTACAACACCGATCACCGATAACTCAATAGCGAATTGTGTGACGATATCTTGCTTACTCGCACCGACCGCCCGACGTAGCCCGACTTCGCCTGCTTTAGCGTGAAATTTAGCTATCATTAAACCCATACAATTGAGTAAGCATACGATAAGAAAAAGTACAGCCAACCAAACTGCCATTTTACTATCATCACTGACAACCTCTTCATCGATTAAATATTGTTTTAGAGGCACTAACTTATTGTAAATACGATTCTTAAAACGGCCTAAAGATTGTTGCTCTTTGGCATGATTATCAATAAATGTTTGGTATTGATCATGGGATTGATTGTCGGGAAGTTCTACCCAAAAAATAATCCACATACATTCTGATGCTAAAAAAGCAGAAAATGAATCATCTGTAGACTCGTGCCAGCAGGCATTACTAACTAATTTTTCCGTGAATAGCTCATTTTTTATCTGTGTATTGAAAGGAATAAATAAGTCATGTGGTTGTGTATATGCCATATGGGGGAGGCCATAAAATTTTGGCAAAGGGTTCCACGAGTCTAACACTCCTATTACTTGGTAAGTCTCTGCGCCAAACTTGAATGATTTACCAACGGAATTTTCGCCATCGAACAGCCAGTTATTAGTTTCTTTAGACAATACCGCAACCTGTGCGGCATCCTTGCCATCTTGTTTACTCCAGCCAGAACCATATAAAAAAGGGCTTTCAAACATGCTGAAAAAGTCACTTGTGGTCGTGCGAACTTTTAAACTTTTAGCGGTGACATGCGCGTTATTTATATGACCAATTTTTTGTTGAATAGCACTTAGCGCAACCTGGTATTTAGGTATGTCAGACTCGAGTAATACCTGTGTATCCTGATATGTTATTGTATAAGGAAGGATTTTCCCGTCACCATAAATTTCATCCATACTATCTAACTGAACTTGGAACAACTGCGCACTTTTGCTGGGAACTGGGTCTTTAGACATCATGTAGCTTATGGTGTAAGTTGTCATGGTTGCGCCTATACCAATTGCGATCATCGTCACCATTAATAGACTTAACAGAGGCGTCTTACGCAAGCTTAGCAGTGCCAATTTGAAATAGTATGGATACATTTTAGGCCTTTACGCGATTTCTTTTTGGATATTTGGGCTGTCAGATAAGTGCCCATCTTTTATTTGTACAATTCTCTGAGCTTGGGCGGCTTGCTCGTTATCATGAGTTACCATAATAATGCTGGTGCCAGCGGCATTAATATCTTTGAGTAATGACATAATGCCTTCTGCCATTTTTGAGTCGAGGTTACCCGTTGGTTCATCCGCTAAAATTACGGAAGGGGTGCCCGCAATGGCTCGGGCGATAGCAACGCGTTGCTGTTGACCACCGGAAAGCTGGGTCGGGTAATGATCTTTACGTCCTGCCAGCCCGACTTGTTCAAGCGCTTGTATGATACGTTGGTGTCGTTCATCACGGTTAAATTTTCTATAGCGCAGCGGCATATCGATGTTGTCATAGAGGTTAAGTTCTGGAATGAGGTTAAAGCTCTGAAATACAAATCCTATTTTCTCATTCCTATAGGCTGACTTCTTTTTATCACTAAACTGCGCAACATCTTGCCCGTCTAACTCATATAACCCATCTGAGTGCTCTTCGAGTAACCCCGCAATATTTAAAAACGTGGTTTTTCCAGAACCAGAAGGCCCGATAACACTGACGAACTCGCCTTGCTCAATGGTTAGATCAAAAGGGTGAAGTGCTTGCGTTTTAATTGCATCCGTAAGAAATGCTTTTGATAAATTTTTCATTTTTAACATTATTATTATCTCTTATTGTAGGATACGGACACTTGGTGCATCTTTAAAAATATCTGAGTCAGATATCACCACGGTATCACCGGTTTTTAAACCAGATATCACTTCTACTTTACCTAGGCTGCGCGAGCCTATTTTTATCGGGGTTTTCACTGCGGAATTATCGCTGACGACATAAGCAAATTGGCCATTATAGGTTTTCAAAAACTGGCCTCGAGGCAAATACTGAATGTTATTTTTACGTTCTAAAATCACTCGGGTTGTGAGGCGTTGGTTTTGTCTTAGTCCCGTTAAGCTTTTATCAGTAAAGCGTATTTTCCCTTGAACTCGTCCTTGGACTATTTCAGGAGAGATCGCGACTAGCTCGCCTTGGTAAAGGCTTTGATTGAGTGTAATTTCTGCTTCCATTCCCAAGGCTAAGTCGTCTGCATAACTTTCTGGAATCTGGACTTCAAGCTCATATTCAGACAAATCCACAATACTTAGAAGTGCTTGATTTTTTGCAACCGAGTTTTTTTGTTGTGTGCTTAAGTTGCCTACTAAGCCTGTGACTGGTGATGTAATTTTCAAACCATCAACTTGACGCTTTAGTTCGGTTACTTTGACTTGCTGAGAGTGAAATTCAAATTCTCGGGTTTTAATTTCAAACTTTTGACTTTCTTTTATTAATGAAACTTCTTTAACGGCGTGTTCGTATTCTCGTTTGGCATTTTGCAGCTCATCTTTGGCTTTTTGATAATCAATGTCACTAATAATTTTATTTTTTATGGCTTCGTCTGAGCGCCTCATTTCTCTTTTAGCTGCATTGAGTGCCACCTGTGCCTGTCCAATTTGATTTTCTTGTTCTAAGTTTGATTTTTTGACTTGGATTTTTTCACGTTCTAACTGATTTTTTAATCGAGTTAAGTTTGCAATTTGTTGGTTATATTCACTTTTTAATTCGGGGCTATCTATTATGGCAATGGTTTGTTGTGTTACCACGCTATCACCCGCTTCGACTAAATATGTCACCGTCCCCTGCGCTGGGCTGTATAATATAGGTCGACGTGCTGCGATCACCTTGCCTTGTACAGAGAGATCTCTGATAAATAGCCCTTGTTTTACAGCTGCAATGTTAAGTTTATCCTTGTGAACAGCACTGGTCCCTTTGGTCCAATTTACCACTGAGGGCAATATAAAAAAGTAACTGACAATGACTGCCAAAATGATTGAAAATGAAAAAATGATAATTTTATTCAGTGAGCGAGGCTTTTCTATTTGTGTATCTTGCGCACTGGTATCTGCGATATAGCTCATACGTTGTTTACCTGAATCCTTTCTATGTTTTTACTAGCTTATTCAAAATAGGTACAAGACTCGTTAGTTATTATTCAATTTAAAAGTCATGGGAACAAAATACACCTTATTATATAAAAAGTCACCAAAGTTAATGGTTTGTTTTATTTGTGTGTTTTTGGTGTTGTGTAATTTGAAATTATCGCTGGGTTAAGAGGATTTATCTTGCTGGGTTTTAACAATTTCCAAATATCGACTTTCTATGAATTTTTTTTCCTTTGTTAGGTGCTTTAAGGCAGACTTGGTTTGCTCTAACTCTCCTTGTAACTCAGATAGTTCAGGCCCATCTTCCGTGTTACTTGCTTGTAATGAAAGTTGTTCTAACGCTTGGCTTTGCTCAGATATTTGACGTTTATAGTTGTTAAGTGTATCCATCATGTCGGCTTTTTCACGTTCAAACGTAAGTACCATTTTTTGCATCTGTTGTGGAGATGAATTAGCTTGGCCATTTTCGTTTTCAAGCGCTAAGCACTTTTCTTCTAGTTGTTCTTTTTCTTTTTGAAGCGACTCTACGGTGTCGTATTGGTCATATAATTTTTTCCGCGTGACTTTGAGTTTATCCATACTTTTATCTAAATCCCCTTTTAACTTTCGAATGAGTGCGTGAGATTTTGATAGCTTTTTATTGAGATCTTTAATTGATTGATCTTCTTGTTCAGTGATGTGATCTTGCGTCGAGTTACGAATGTCGGTTAATTGTTGCTCTAGCGCAATTTGTATTTTGGCCAGTTCAGCAATGGTATTACTATGTTCATTGATATAGCCAAGTGCATTGTCAACGGACTCTCGGCACATGGCCAGCGTTTCATCGTTTTGTGCTGATGAAGAAGTGTGAGTGCCAGCACTAACCGATGAAGCAAACTTTCTGAATTCGCGCAAAATTAGCAATAAGATATAAAACCAAATTGCGAGAATTAGCAGGCCAAAATTAATGGCTAAGTATTGATATACAGTAATCGGTAATTGTAAGCTTGGCATAATGATGGTTTATTGTTAATTTTGTCAATCATATCTATTCAGTTTAGTGATGGATGAAAAATATGCCTATAATAAAAAACAAGTTTTTATAAAAGTTGTGCCGAGTGAAAATCTTAATTGTTGATGATAGTCAAGCAACCTTAGAAATCGTAAAGCGCGCGCTAGAGAAGTTCGGCTATCGTAAGTTATTAATTCAAAAAGCGAATAGTGCTAAATCTGCGCTGCAGTATATAGGCAGTTGGAAGCCTGACATTGTACTAACAGACTGGCATATGCCTGATATGTCAGGGTTAGTGCTATTACAAGCAATCAAACAACGTCAGCTTAATATTACGGTGGCGATGATCACCACCGTGGATGAGCAGGCACAAATAGATCAAGCCCTCGCAGCGGGTGCTTCGTTTGTATTGTCAAAGCCATTTACGGATGATGAGCTTCATGAACAGTTACTGCCACTTGTGCAAGGCGCTGAAGAAAATGAAATCATACTCGATGATATAGAAGTTAACGGTGAATTAGCATTACCAAAGCTCAGTCAGCTCGAAAGGTTGATACATAAACAAGTAGACGACTCACTGTGCATTAAGCCGATACATGCGCAAGAATTTGATGAAACTAAAGTACCCTGTTTAATGGCTGTTTATGAAGATAGAAAAAGCCAAAAGATAAGAGCGGTTGGTATACTTGATGTCTATGCCGCCTGTGTCATGGCCAGCGGGGTTCGGGTTATTTCTACAGAGGAAGCGCAGCAAGCAATCCATCAAAATTTAGTAACCAGTGAGATACTTGATGCGAGTAAAGAAGCGTTAAGTGCGACAGCTTTTGCGTTTTTGGATAAAAAAACCAAAATGAGCTTACGGATCAAAACGGTTAAGTTTGTTGCCTCTCCTTTTCGAAAGCTTGAGTTACTTTATCAAACTCAAGCAGACAGCCGCATTGATTTTAGTTGCCAACGTGAAGGTATGGCACTGGGGAAAGTTTTATTGGTCGGTTTTTAAAGCCCGATATTTAGGCCATTGCACTGATCAATACTCCAGGGTCCGTAATGCCAGCATCTTTCATGGCTTCTCTTACATTTTCTGCCATGCTAAATAATTGAGTTTGTAATTGAGCTACATAATTTGCTTGTTGTAACAGCATATCTTGTTTTACTTGATCATTGAGATCTGAGCGCGCTTTTAATTCAACTAGGCGTTGTTGCTCTTGCTCAATTTGTTCTTTAATTCTTTCTATTTGTTCGAGCATTTTTTGAATGTGCTGTGGCAGACTATCTTTTTTAGACTCAACTTCCTCTTCTTCGCCATTATCATTTAGGCGCTTTTGGTCACGCGCTGATAGTTGGTATGCAGCTCCTTTTTTTTTACTAACCTGCGTTTCAGCAATACTATTTTCACTCGCGTCACTTTTTTCAGTCGAAGATGCTTGAGTTTGTGCAGGCAAAGGTGGCTGGGTTAGCAAAGGTGTTGTAGGTTGATGAATTTTCATCCGTAATTTCCATATATGATTACACATATGATATATCGGCCGAAACCAGTGTTACTTTAAGATAAAATGGTGTGAAATAAGCGGCATCCGTGCCGCTGCAAGTGCTTGGGAATAAATGTTTTTGTACAACACTACTGTTTCATGAACTTAGGTGATCAGTGCGCGTTATCAGCATGACTCAATTGATGACAACTCTTGTGATTAAGACAGGTTGTATTTTTGCGCGAGTACAAGCTGACTATTATTTAGTGCGCGTTTTAATGCTTGGAGCAAGTCTTTTCCTTTGGCTTTTACCGATATGTCGGGTAAACCTGGCAAACTCAAATTTATATGACATAGCTTTAAACCGGCATGTTGAGCATGAGTGATATCGCTGACTTGCACATCAATCTTGCGAATATTGGTTTCGTATTTAGTGAGCTGCGTCGAGACTAACTTGGACAGCTTAACTCTTGTAGCGGCATTCATTACTTTGTTCTTCACTGTCAATTTTAGCTTCATTGCTATATCCAAATATAAATTAAGTGTATTTAGTCGCGCCTCTATTGCAGGCATGTGTTTAATCTACTAAGGTATATAAAAAGATAAAAGCTGATTATTTCTTATTTAATCATCGGTAAAAGCGAATGATAACAAACATAAATTATAACCACCTGTATTACTTTTGGCAGGTGAGTAAACATGGCAGCATTGCTAATGCCAGTAAAGTGCTGCATTTAACACCACAAACAGTCAGTGCCCAAATAACCAGCTTGGAGCAACGTTTAGGTAAAGCGCTTTTTTTAAGAGAAGGGCGTGGTCTGAGGTTGACTGAGTTTGGACAAATCACGCAGCAATACGCTGATGATATGTTTGCAATTGCCGAAGAGTGGCTAGAGACGACCCAAGGTGACTTAGAACATATATCTAGAACCTTAAGAGTCGGTATTTCAGATGCATTGCCCAAATCATTGGTATCAAAGTGGCTCTCTCCGTTTATTGAGAATGACCGGATCACCAATTTACATTGTGTAGATGGGCAGCAAGCGGAGCTTTTGGCACAGATGGCAACGCATAAATTAGATTTGGTATTGGCAGATAAGCCATTAGATAGTTCGCTGCCATTTAAGGCTTTTTGCCACGAAATTGGTAAAAGTCAGCTGGGTTTTTTTGGTAATAAAGCGTCATTGGATACATTGAAAGAAAGTTATCCGCAATCATTGGCAGATGTGCCTGTTATATTGCCGGCTAAATCGAGCCCTATGACGAGTGCAATAAAATACTGGTTAGAAGAGCAAGGCATTGAGATCTCTATTGCTGGGCATGTAGATGATAGCGCATTAATGAAAGCGTTAGGCCAGCAAGGCTTTGGGTTGTTCGCAGCGCCTTTGTTAGTAAAAGATGAGATTGAAAGGCATTACGATGTGAGATCTATTGGCGCCATAGACAATGTATATCAACATTATTATGCCTTTACGCCAGACAGGCTGATAAAAGATTCTATTTATTCTGAGTTTGTGAGGCATGCTCAGCACTGTTAAGTGCTTGCCTCCTCGTTAGCTTTCATATGTTGAAATTGTTCGCGCACCCAAGTTGTAAAAACAGCTAGATCAGAATGAGGCTCGGGTTGTTCAGGGCTTACTAAGTAGTAGCCGTAATCAAGCTTTAAGGATTGTGTATGACACCGTACAAGTGTTTCACGTTTGATGTCATTATCAACGATATGATGCCACGCGAGTGCCAGGCCTTGTTGGTGTTTTGCGGCTTCTAATGCCAAAGTCACATGACTAAAGTGACGGTGCTGCATAGGTTGGCTGGTAGTTATATTTAGCTTTTTTAACCACATTTGCCAAGAGACATTACTGGGTGCATCTTCGACAGCTGCGTCATACTGTAATAGTGCGTGTGACGCAATCAGGTGTTGAATATCAGCATTGCTTTTTTGCAAGAGAAGTTGAGGGTGACACACTGGGTAAATATATTCATCTGCTAAAAATTGTGCATATGCTTGTTGTGCATATCCGTCGCCAAAATGCAGATGGGCATCGATAGGCGCAGTGGAAAAATCGACTAATTGATCTTGGGCATGCACTATGACGTTGATATCTGGGTGGACTTTATAAAAATGTGAGAGTCTGGGGATCAGCCAGTTTTGTGCTAATGAGGGGATCGCCGCAATGTGTAATGATCGTTGTGAAGCAGCTGCAATGCTATTTGCTACGCCTATTTGAATAAGGGAAATCCCCTTGTTTGCACTGTGCATTAAGGCGTGTCCAGCGTCGGTAAGCCCTACCCCTTTTGCTTGCCTTTTGAACAAAGGCACACCGATATGTGCTTCGAGTAATTTCATTTGATGACTCACGGCGCTAGGTGTGATGTGCAATGTGGCCGCGGCACGGCTAAAACTCAATGTTTGCGTGACGACTGTAAATGTATGGATAGCCGAGTAAGAAAATTGATTGCTCATTTTATAGTTGTGTGAGTTTTTATCATATACTTTCTAGCTTATGTTCTTAAGCTTCAGTAATGCAAGGGTATTATTGTTTTTCAGAGCGTGAGTATGATTATTTTGTGAGTTTAACTCACTTTGGGGTGACGTATTATCGCTTTTTATTAGTATGCCGCTGATGCAAGATAGACGGTACTTTATCTAAGGAGTAAAACGTGTCTCAATATAAAGCATCAATTCAATGGTATAAAAAGCCATCAGAACATTTCGTTGACCTAAAATATAGTCGAGTCCATCAATGGCAGTTTTCAACAGGCACATGCATTGCGGCATCGTCAGCGCCGAGCATTGTGCCACTCCCCTATTCCGATGCCAATAATATTGACCCTGAAGAAGCTTTTGTGGCGGCTTTATCAAGTTGTCATATGCTATTTTTTCTTGATTTAGCCGCTCGGAAAAAATGGGTCGTTGAATCTTATGTGGATAATGCTATCGGTACGTTGGCAATAGATGCGAACGGGAAAAAAGCGATGACGCATGTGTTGTTAAAGCCTTTGGTGATTTGGGGGAAAAACGTTGTCGTTTGTGAAGCGCAGATCAGCGCATTACATCATCACGCACACGAATTATGCTTTATCGCTAACTCAGTTCTGACTAAGGTGGAAGTTAGCCCTATTTACTCGGCTTAAAGCCGGATGGCGTCAGTTTACTTAGGGCTAAACATTATGTGCACTGTGTATGAATGGCGCTGATGCGCTATTTTATAGTGCCAGTGTAGTTGTTCACACACTTGCTGGAGAAGCAGTAGCCCTAGACCTGTCCCCTGTGTGTGTTTATTGTGTGTTGACACACTATTTTTGAATATTACTTGGTCATGCAATAACGTAATACACAGTGCTCCGCTGCCATGTTGCATCGCATTTCTATACAGTTGTGAAAACAGCAAGTTAGCCAAAGGCAAATGTGTCTCTATGGTGGCTTTGTCTGTGATATGTGTTTCTACTATTAGTCCGAGCTTTTGGTAAAAGGGTGTGAGGTTACCTAAGGCCTTTTCTAAACACAGCGGTTTAAAGTCTTGTGTATTGATCTGCCATAGTGCCAAGATTGCGGTACTAATTTCATTTAGGGTCGATTGGCCGTGCGCAAGTTGTGAAATAATGTCTAATGACTCAAGGGGTAAGTCATCGAGTTGTTGTAGCCGTGATAAACTATGGCTCATTTGGGTCAAGGGAGTTCGGACCTCATGACTGAGGTAGGCTGAAAAAATACGCTCTTTGTGTTGGGTATGTCGTTCAGATTCTCGAGCGAGGATGAGTGCTTCAGCCACATTTTGTAGTTCAATAAACTTAAACGTTATATGTGGTTTATTCTTTGTGATTAGCTGGTTTAGCTGCTGCGTTTGTTGTCGGATCTGATAAGCGGCTTTTCCTGTTATATAGAAAAATAATACTGTTAAGGTCGCCATCATCAAGATCACTAAAGGTAAAATAGACGGGGATTCCTCTTCAGAGAAATAATGCATGACGAAAATAACATCTTTTGAACTCTCAGCTTGATAAGGTAGCACATAAACTGCGTCAGTTGCGTGATGACCAAAATACACGGTATTAATGGGTAGCTGATCTGTTTCCCATAACGATTTTGTCCAGCTCGGTAACTCATTCACTGAAGTTGTTATGAGCTTAAAGTTATCAGCATATGGAAGTGATACGAACGACGCTGATGCTTGCTCGGCATCATAAAATAGGTAATGCGCGGCTGTTCCATCAAGCGCAAAATCGTAGCCAATTTTTGCGATACCGCCCCACAATAACATGACCAAACATGCGCAAAACCCGAGCCTCACACTTAGGTATTTAAAGAGTGATTGCTTGTTATTCATAAGGCTGTTCTTTCAGTGCAAGACCATGTTTTTTTAATGTATGTAATAACTCACTATCATTATTGTGGCTGATATTACTGCGTAGGCGGGTGATAAGTGATTTGTACATATTGTTATTAACGTCTTGCTCTGGCCACACAGTAGCAATAATCGTATCTTTCGTTACGGGGTTGGGGCTATGTTGAATCAACAGTGTCAATAAGCACCATTGTTGTGGTGATAAAATGAGTATACGGTTATCACGTTTCGCAATTTTGGCGGTGATGTCTACTGACAATGAGTCAAGTTTGAAAATATGATTGGATGTAGAGGGCTGTTTTTGTGCCAGTAATTTGATTCTTACTGCCAGTTCCTCTAACGCAAATGGCTTAGTTATATAATCTAAGGCGCCAAGAGAGAAAGCGTGGAGTTTATCTTCTAGTTCAGTGCGGGCCGTTAAAAAGAGTATTGGTGCATTATTGGATTGTTGTAATGTTGTCGCCAGCTCTAACCCTGTGCCATCTGGTAAGTTTATGTCTAATATCATGGCGTCGTAGTTTACATCGAGCGAGATCCCGCGTGCTTGAGCCAATGAGCTTGCATAGTCTACTTCAATGCCTTCAGCATTTAAAAAATCGATGGTTTGTGCTGCCAGAAGCGCATCGTCTTCTACCAATAATACTATCATAGTTAGCCTATACTGTTACCTTATGGTTACCTCGGTCTTGATAGTGTATTGCTATACCTTAGGAGTCAACAATGAGTAATCCCACTATGATATTGAGTTCAGCCCTATTAGCTATTTCATGTGCCATTTCTGGTTGTGGTAGCGATGCAAAATTAAACACGGCACCAACAGTAAAAAACGACGGTGAAGCTTCTAACCAAGTTATTGCCACAAAAGTATTTGTTAATGGTGAAGTATACACGGTAAATCCAGATAAGCCTTGGGCACAAGCGGTGGCATTGCAAGGCAATAAAATCATTTTCGTTGGCAGTAGCGAAGGCATTAAAGCGTACGTAGGGGAAAAAACGGACATTATTGACCTTGAGGGTAAAATGATGATGCCTGGGTTTCATGATGTGCACATGCACCCTTTGGAGTCTGCGTCACAGGCAACACAATTTACTGTCCCGTCTTATGCGAGTGAAGCAGAATATATTGATGCGATTTATGCAGCCTCGATACAAAATCCGGATGCACCATGGTTGATTGGCTATGGTCATGAGATAAGCACTTTATTAGAGATGGACAACGCACCGTTAGCGGTAATTAATGAAGCTGTGAAAAACCGGCCTGTGATCATTATGGAGCAAACATCGCATTCTATGTGGGTAAATGGTAAAGCGTTACAACTCGCTGGCATTAACCACAATAGCCAAGACCCAGTTGGTGGGGTTTTTGGCAAAGATGAGGCGGGTAATCTCGACGGTATTTTGTATGATAATGCTGGCAACCAAGTGATGGAATTAGCGATGCAGTCGCTGAAAAATGCCAAGCAGCAAGATTATGATGGTTTGATTGAATACACTATGCCAGAGTTGAACAAAGTGGGGATCACCTCAATTAGCGATGCGCGTACCTATTGGCAGCGAGGTCATTTAGAAACGTGGCAGCGTGTTGCCAAAGAAGATAATTTAACATTGCGTGTCAGTTTGGGGTTATGGGCTTACCCTGATATGAATGATGAACGTCAAATCTCCATTATAAAGTCATTATATCAAAGTCGTTCAGATAGTTTACTAAAGATAAATCAAGTGAAGTTTTACATGGATGGTATTTTAGTGAATACGACCGCTGCGATGCATGAACCATATCACACGAATTGGCTCGACTTGTATCAAAATAAAGGGTTGAACTATTTTACACAAAGTCGATTAGAAAAGTACATCAAGGCGTTAGAGCCAACGGGGTTTGATTTTAATATTCACGGTATTGGTGATCGTGGTATTCACGAGGCACTCAATGCTATTGAGAATGCTTCAAATGGTACTGCACGCCACCGTATCACCCATTTAGAAGTGGTGGATCCGGCAGATTATAATCGCTTTGGAAAACTAAATGTGATTGCAGATGCGCAAGTGGCAGGTGAATTCACTAAACCAAGCCATTGGGGAGAAACAATACCTTTAATAGGCAGTGAACGCGCTCAAGATTTAGTGCCGATCAAAAGCTTGCAGAGGTCAGGAGCAAGGTTAACACTAAGTAGTGATTGGAATGTAAGTACATTTAATCCATTTGTCGGCTTGAGTAATGCAATATCACGCGCGCCACAAAATATTTCATTAGCACAGGCAATAAAAGCGTATACCCTTAATAGTGCCTATGCAATGCGCCAAGATCAACAAGTCGGCAGTATTGAGGTTGGAAAGCTTGCTGATCTGGTGGTAATCGATGGTAATTTGTTTGAACGTAGTGTGTTGGAAATCAAAAAGACCCAAGTCGACATGACGCTACTTGATGGTGAAATTGTCTATCAGCGTTAAGGGGGCAGGCGTGAAAAGAGGCTGAATGGTAGTAGCTAAAATCTGATCTTACAGTCTTGATGAATAGGTTCATATTTCACCTGACAGGCAGTTATAAGCGAAAAACAGACTGTCGCTCTAACTCATTTTTGGACAAGAACGAGTTAGAGTATTTATTAAATAACGCTTGCCTAACCGGCGCAAAATAGCAGGCTAAAATTAGCGACGAAGGAGCTCAGCCTGCTGTTTTGTGTCCCTTTTTGTTTAGGCACTTATCAGGTAACTTTATGTTTATAAGTGATTTTTAGTAAAGCTGATGCAATAATATATTCTAAGAACGCAAAAACCATCTGGAGTGAAGAAAAAATACCGCTAACTATATCTGTAGGAGCTTCCCCTCTCGGAAATGGCTTCGTTTTATGAATAAAGTAAAAAAAGTTTATAAATCCATAGATAGTTATTAATGCCAATACAAATAAATACTTACCATTTGTAGCTGAAAAAATATGAACCAGATTACCATTACTACCATTAGGCATTGTTTTATTACACATATTTGCCAATGGGATTGCCATTAATATGACAACGGCTTGAAAAAAAAATGTGATTGACTTGAAAATCACAATGCCAAAGTGGCTGCAAATATTTATTATTACAACTGACAAAAAGCAAAACAATGCCAGCCCTGAAAAAAATCGAAGAGTTGATGGTGTCATAGTTACCTAACGATTTAGTATTTATGCGGCACGTTGTTTGTGCTGCATAATCGCTTGTTGGACTGAGCCGCTACCTGCTCGGTGTGTCAGAGTTGGTGTTATTTATGCTATGGGAATTTGCTTTTAGTGGCGTAACTTGTCTCGAGCCTATTTTATCGGCTTGTCTTTCGTGATTAAGCCATCCCTGCATTACTCAGTACGTTTTATCCTGCCATTAGAGCTAATTTTCGCCGATTTATCAATGATATTTTCACCGCGCACGCTTTTTCATAGCCCGAACACTTAAACCGGTTAACGCGTTGATTTAATTCAGCAAGCTCTGCTGCTAACTCGTTTGTGCTAATTTCATGGTCTCTTCACTTGAATTAACCCTTTCGCTAAATCGTAAGACCCCGATTTTGCATACTTAACAAGGCCAATGTGGAGAAGATGACGCTGTTTCAGACTTTTTCTTTTTATCAATAAGTGACATTTATTCAAAAGTTAATGCTGGTCATCGGGTCACAATCAATTTACGTTGGGTGTCTTCTAAAATGTTCCTAGAATTACTCGTTTCAACGAATTTGTTTATTGATTTAGAGTTGGCCGTCACTGTATAAAAACGGCCAAAAAGAACATTAGTGCCTATTGACAGAGTTAAGGCTCATATCTGTTAGGCATTTTTAAAATACGGTATTTTGATTGAATACAAGCAAACTCAATACTCTTAATTAACATCTCTGATGCTCGTTTATAGCCAGTAATCAAAATTAATATTACCACAGCAGAAAACATTGAAAGCCAAAAGGAAGTAACACTTTCCGTTAATATTTTAAGAAAATTGATATCTTCAGCTTTTGGTAACAATTTTATCTTTAAATTAAATGTCACGACATAGATCGCCCATGCAGCACCAAGAACCCACTTATAAAAAGATACCCTAGAAACAATTCTTTCGTTTAGCTTTTCTAAGTTTTCTTCTAGTAGCTCGATTTTATCAGATGAATCAAGCCCACTTTCTTCAATAAATTTTGTGACATTTTCAATATGTACGCAGGGCAAGATCACGAACTTTACCTTGACTTAAAAGTATGATCTTATACGTCTTTTTAGGTTGCTACTTTTATGTCTGATCCTCTTTTTCTAGAATATTTTGAATCAATTGATGACCCTCGCCAACAAGGTAAGGTCGTTCACAAGCTCTTTGATATCATATTCTTAACTGTGAGTGCTGTTATTTCAGGAT
>NZ_MIET01000047.1 GCF_003590335.1 Pseudoalteromonas sp. MSK9-3
CGGTGGAGTGGAGTGAAGATTGGGGTTAATTGGCATGGACCCTGACCTTCGTCAGGGAGACGATTTGGAGGTGACGTGATGAGGCCGCTAAAGAGTTTGATGTTGCCGCTTTTCGTCTCCCTGAATTTATTTCGGGGTCTGGTTTTGTGTTGCGTCTTGGCGTTAGTGGTTAATTGGCATGGACCCTGACCTGCGTCAGGGAGACTGTGGTGTGGGAGTGAAGATTGGGGTTAATTGGCATGGGCCCTGACCTGCGTCAGGGAGACGATTTGGAGGTGACGTGATGAGGCCGCTAAAGAGTTTGATGTTGCCGCTTTTCGTCTCCCTGAATTTATTTCAGGGTCTAGGTTTTGTGTTGTTTCTTGGCATTAGGGGCTGATTGGCATGGACCCTGACCTGCGTCAGGGAGACGATGGTGTGGGAGTGAAGAT
>NZ_MIET01000048.1 GCF_003590335.1 Pseudoalteromonas sp. MSK9-3
AAATCGCAGTGAAGATGCTGTGTACCCGCGGCTAGACGGAAAGACCCCGTGAACCTTTACTACAGCTTGGCACTGAACATTGAACCTACATGTGTAGGATAGGTGGGAGACTTAGAAGCACAGTCGCTAGATTGTGTGGAGTCAACCTTGAAATACCACCCTTGTAGTTTTGATGTTCTAACGTAGGTCCCTAATCGGGATTGCGGACAGTGCCTGGTGGGTAGTTTGACTGGGGCGGTCTCCTCCCAAAGAGTAACGGAGGAGCACGAAGGTTGGCTAAGTACGGTCGGACATCGTACGGTTAGTGTAATGGTAGAAGCCAGCTTAACTGCGAGACAGACACGTCGAGCAGGTACGAAAGTAGGTCATAGTGATCCGGTGGTTC
>NZ_MIET01000049.1 GCF_003590335.1 Pseudoalteromonas sp. MSK9-3
GTAGTCGATAGCACAGGCCTTAAAGTGTATGGAAATGGTGAATGGCATACGAGAAAACATCGAGCGTCTAAGCGCCGAACTTGGCGAAAACTGCACTTGGCCGTAGATGCGACAAGTCACGATATTGTGGGTGCTGAGCTGTCGATGGTCAATGTGTCAGACGGAGAAGCCCTTGCCGATTTAATCAGGCCATTGCGTAGGAATATAGACAGAGTCACAGGTGATGGAGCATATGACACACGCAGTTGCTATGAGGAGGTCGCAGCAAAAGGTGCGATTATGCGGGTACCGCCAAGAGACAATGCCCAATACTGGGAAGAAGGACACCCCAGAAACAATGCTGTATTTATGATGCACCAAATAGGGTTATCGCAGTGGAAAGAGA
>NZ_MIET01000050.1 GCF_003590335.1 Pseudoalteromonas sp. MSK9-3
ATGAGATAGTTCGTTGTCGAGTCGGCCCAATCGTGCAGTTCGCTCGTTTATAGTTTGAATAAACTCTTGTAAAACGATTTGTTGTGCAGGGTGTGGCAATACCAGTTCGGTGAGCCAACGTAAGTGTTTGAGAGACCAGTTTGCTGTGCCTGCATAGTTAATATTATTACGAAGTAACAGCGCTTTTAGTTGATATTTTGCATCTTTTAAATCCTTCATGGCGACTTCTCGAGCACGAGATAAATCACGAATAGCTTCATCTTCAGGCTCGGGGACATAGATAGGGGTTAAGTCTTCAGATTTAAGAAGCTTTGCGAGTTTTAGTGCATCACGTTTGTCAGTTTTAATGCGTTCACCAGGCTTTTTAGGTATCAAAGAGGGGGCAACCACGTAACAGCAATGTCCAAGAGAAGTAATTAAACGGTAAATCCAGTAACCACAAGGGCCAGCCTCATAAACGAAATGCAGAGTTGCATTAGGGTATTTAGATTCAAATTGCCTGATAAGCTTTTTAATAGCGACTTTAGAAGAAGGAATTCGGCCGTGATGGATAGGTTGAG
>NZ_MIET01000051.1 GCF_003590335.1 Pseudoalteromonas sp. MSK9-3
GACAGCGATGTATCGTTTTAAACAATTAATGGGTGATAAGCTAAAAAGTCGTCAATTCAATAGTCAGCATACAGAAACGATGATTAAAGTGAAGGCAATAAATAAAATGACTGGGCTAGGTATGCCCAAATATCAGCAACAGAGTTAAAACTGAGAAGTTGATTAGGAGTTAGCTATTTGATCAACAAGGCCGATTGAAAGTGCGCGGTTACTGATGAAGCCTTTTTCATTCGCTGATGCTGATTTTATAATTCAGCTATTGAATGAAGAGTCATTTATTAAGAACATTACGGATAAAAATGTGCACACGATTGCAGATGCACAGCAGTACCTGCGCTCAGGGCCAATGGCAAGTTATGCTACTTTTGGCTTTGGGCTCACCTTAGTTACTTTAAAAGAGTGTGGCACACCAATTGGTATGTGTGGGCTCCTTAAACGCGACGAATTGCCTTATGCCGATTTGGGTTACGCATTATTACCACAATTCTGGGGCAAGGGTTATGCATATGAAGCGGCTAAAGCAGTATTGATATATGAGTTATCGAAGCATGGTTTAGAAAAGGTGTTGGCAGTAGTCTCACCGACCAATATCAACTCCAATAAGTTACTTGTTAAGTTGGGGTTTGAACGAATAGAGTCACTCGAATTGTACGGCAAGCTAAATAACCAATATGCGTTTACATTAAACGGATAGATATGGGGTGCGGATGTAGTTGGGGGAACAAGGCATGCTTGAAAATTGATTATACGGTGTTTTGATGGTAAACCCCGTGAGCGGTCAGCCTATCCCAATGATGCGCGTAACTCTTGAACTACTCACTGATAAAAAACAACCAAAACCTACATTTTTTCCAGCAAGTTAGTAGAGTAATAGTAATGTGAAACAAAAGCTTGTTAAAATTGGGAGAAAATAATGGCGAAGAGTAAATATGGGTAATAAAGAGGAAGTGCGGGTCGGTGTTGGAGTGATCATTGTACGTGAAGGAAAAATACTGCTCGGTAAGCGTATTGGTGCCCATGGGGCCCAAACTTGGGCAACGCCTGGAGGGCATTTAGATTTTACTGAAACCCCTGAGCAGTGTGCAGCGCGTGAAGTGTATGAAGAAACCGGTTTAACATTGGATACGGTGAAAAAGATAGGTTTTACCAACGATATCTTTGAGTTGGAAAACAAGCATTATGTAACATTATTTATGTTGGGTGAAAGTGAGCAGGGTCAAGCACATATTATGGAGCCAACAAAGTGTCTGAAATGGCAATGGTTTGACATGGATGCACTGCCAAAACCCCTGTTCTTGCCTTTAGTTAATTTACTGAAAGAACACGGTGATGCGAAACAACTTTTGAGCGTGCTATAAAGCAATGCTGGCGGAGGAAAATGACAAGATACGTTAGAGTCTGACGGATCGTTACATAAGGGTAATGTACAGTACTTGTCCAATCAGGAATATTCTTATTTTCTTTATATAATTAATAGCTTATCAATGCTTATGATTACCGAATTAATACTTATGATCACTAAAGTACCCTATAAATCTACCTTGATAGATGTTGAAATAGAAACACTTTCAATACCTTTAATATAGCGATAGCGTATGTCAAATCACCCACGAGCTCCATTTCAAGATAAAGTGGTATTTATCAGTGGCGCAGCCTCGGGTATAGGAAAAGCAACTGCCCTTGCTTATGCTCAGCAAGGGGCAAAGTTGGCACTGCTAGATATTAACGAATATGCGCTCGTGTCACTGGAAGAGTCTCTGGACTGTGAGGTGC
Organism: Pseudoalteromonas sp. MSK9-3; assembly: GCF_003590335.1. Lineage (GTDB taxonomy): Bacteria > Pseudomonadota > Gammaproteobacteria > Enterobacterales > Alteromonadaceae > Pseudoalteromonas. Next base: position 1,774 of record NZ_MIET01000051.1, read on the forward strand.
TGAGCTTTGCGGGTGATATTGCAGATGAAGCCTTTATTCTATCTGTTTTTGAGACAATACAGGCCCAGTGGCGATGCATAGACATTGCATTTAACAATGTGGGTTTTGGCGTGATGGCATCTGTCACAGACTGCACTGCAGAGCAGTGGGATCAAGTGCAGAATATTAATCTTAAAGGGACGTGGCTGTGCTTACGTGAACAATTAAAGTTAATGCACGCGCAGGGCTTTGGTAACATAATAAACAATGCATCGGTACTTGGGCTTAGCGCTGCAAAGGGCGCTGATGCGCCATACTGCGCGGCAAAGCATGGTGTTGTGGGATTAACCAAAATGGCAGCGCTAGAAAGTGCTGAGTACGGTGTACGGGTTAATTGTATTTGTCCTGCGAGCGTAGACACGCCAATGCTCGCAACGATGCCTGATGATATGAAAGCGCATTTAGCTAAGTTACAGCCGATTGGTCGTGTTGCACGCTGCGAAGAGATTGTATCTTCAGTATTATGGCTGTCATCAGAGCAGGCCAGCTACATAACTGGCGTCGCATTGCCGCTTGATGGTGGTACTTTGGCTGGGATAAATATCGTGTAAATTAGACCACAGCCTGAGAGGATGATAATTTAGTCAAGAAAATCAATATATGTACACAATTTGGCATCTCCTTCAATAAACTCAGGAGATGCACTTATGAGCGCGCTGTGTTCATGATCTAGCCAATTCGTACCTTTATAAATAGCGATATCCCCATCACATAAGCTGTTAATATAATTTGTGTGAGGTGCTTTGAGTTGTGCAGAAATTTGCCCTTTTTCTAGCGGGTAATATTGTGCATATTTACGTTCGATCCAGCGTTCTCCGCTTCCGCCTAAGCTTGACGTCATTCTAGCAACCATCTTGTTTTCATGAAATGCAGGGCTGTGGGCTTCTTGACAGGAAATAACTCGTAAGCCAATTTCCTTTGGTTCAAAAAGAGCATCGAACATAGTTAGCATCAGCTCTATATGATTAACAATGAGGTTGCCATGTGCACTGTGGCAAAATATATCTCTAAGTATTGTGGTGAGTTCAAGGTCTATTTTACCTTGATATTTTAATACTTCACCGTCTTGGTTTTTTGCAAAGCTATGTGCAGCTCGAGAAAGCGCCCAAGGTGCGCGTTGGCAATAACAAACGAGAGATGTGTCATCTTTATAAATTTCGCCGAGGACATTGGCTGTATCATCGATAACATATTGTGTAGGAAGTGGGTGGTGATTTTGAGCTTGAAGGTGACTGTTCATAAATTTGTTTTGTTATGTGATATTGTATCAATTTAACATTTTACGTTATTGATGAAAAGAATTTTGTTATGAGTCACATCGCTGTTCTAAGACTGCGTAGCAAACATTTTGCTCTGTGATTACTGGCGAGTAAATAATCAATAGTCTATTGCTATAATCGTAAAAATATTGGTCATATTTATCGCTTATTATTCTGCTTTTATACTTTGACTGGTACATTTAAGTGGTTTATACCCCAGGGCAAGATCACGAACTTTACCTTGACTTAAAAGTATGATCTTATACGTCTTTTTAGGTTGCTACTTTTATGTCTGATCCTCTTTTTCTAGAATATTTTGAATCAATTGATGACCCTCGCCAACAAGGTAAGGTCGTTCACAAGCTCTTTGATATCATATTCTTAACTGTGAGTGCTGTTATTTCAGGA
>NZ_MIET01000052.1 GCF_003590335.1 Pseudoalteromonas sp. MSK9-3
TGCCAAGGTTGGGAAGATATCGAAGACTTTGGACATGATCGACTCAATTGGCTTAGAAAGTTTGTACCGTTTAAAAATGGCATTCCTCGCCACGATACGATTGCTAGAGTTATTAGCCGTATAGACATAACACAATTTCAAGATTCATTTTCATCTTGGATGAAAACGTGTTGTAAGCTTACTCATGGCGAAGTAATTGCCTTAGATGGGAAGCGATTAAAAGGCTCATTTACTCAAGCTGATAGGCGTGATGCACTGTTTATGGTGAGTGCTTTTGCGTGTGAAAACGGCGTCGTTTTGGGACAAGCCCCAGTTGATAAAAAGTCTAATGAAATAAATGCGTTACCAGAGCTTTTGAGACTTTTAGAAATAAAAGGTTGTTTAGTTACGATTGATGCAATGGGGTGTCAAAAGTCGATAGCGCAAGAAATCATTGATAAAGAGGCCGATTATCTACTTGCAGTTAAGGCAAATCAAAAAGCGTTACTTAAGCAAATTGAAAGTGCTCTATTACCAAAGCTAGCCGAACAAGCAAAAGGTGGTGTGCTGTTTAATGAAGCCGACTACCAAAGAAATAGAGAAGAATTCCGGTGTTGTGCAGTGAGCCATGATTTAAAACAATTATCAGAAACGGTTCATTGGAAAAGCGCAAAAACGATTGGTGTAATTGTATCTTATAGAAAAGAAAAAGGTAAAATAAGCAATGAGTTAAGTTATCGCTATTACATAAGTTCAGCACATTTAACAGCAGAAGAACTGGCGGTATCAGCGCGTCAACATTGGCAAATTGAAAATGGATTACACTGGCGCTTAGATGTAGGTTTTAGAGAA
>NZ_MIET01000053.1 GCF_003590335.1 Pseudoalteromonas sp. MSK9-3
AGTGAAATCGAGTAGGTCGGAGCACGTGAAACTTTGACTGAATATAGGTGGACCATCATCTAAGGCTAAATACTCCCAACTGACCGATAGTGAACCAGTACCGTGAGGGAAAGGCGAAAAGAACCCCTGTGAGGGGAGTGAAATAGAACCTGAAACCGTATACGTACAAGCAGTAGGAGCATACTTGTTATGTGACTGCGTACCTTTTGTATAATGGGTCAGCGACTTATATTCTGTAGCGAGGTTAACCGATTAGGGTAGCCGTAGCGAAAGCGAGTCTTAACTGGGCGCTTAGTTGCAGGGTATAGACCCGAAACCCGGTGATCTAGCCATGGGCAGGTTGAAGGTTGAGTAACATCAACTGGAGGACCGAACCCACTAACGTTGAAAAGTTAGGGGATGACCTGTGGCTAGGAGTGAAAGGCTAATCAAACCGGGAGATAGCTGGTTCTCCCCGAAATCTATTTAGGTAGAGCCTCGGACGAATACTTACGGGGGTAGAGCACTGTTAAGGCTAGGGGGTCATCCCGACTTACCAACCCTTTGCAAACTCCGAATACCGTAAAGTACTATCCGGGAGACACACGGTGGGTGCTAACGTCCATCGTGAAGA
>NZ_MIET01000054.1 GCF_003590335.1 Pseudoalteromonas sp. MSK9-3
AGGGAAACAACCCAGACCGCCAGCTAAGGTCCCAAAGTATATGTTAAGTGGGAAACGATGTGGGAAGGCTAAAACAGCTAGGAGGTTGGCTTAGAAGCAGCCACCCTTTAAAGAAAGCGTAATAGCTCACTAGTCGAGTCGGCCTGCGCGGAAGATGTAACGGGGCTAAACATATCACCGAAGCTGCGGATTTGTCTTAGGACAAGTGGTAGGGGAGCGTTCTGTAAGCGGTTGAAGGTGTACCGGGAGGTATGCTGGACGTATCAGAAGTGCGAATGCTGACATGAGTAACGATAATGCGGGTGAAAAACCCGCACGCCGGAAGACCAAGGGTTCCTATCCCATGTTAATCAGGGTAGGGTAAGTCGACCCCTAAGGCGAGGCTGAAGAGCGTAGTCGATGGGAAA
>NZ_MIET01000055.1 GCF_003590335.1 Pseudoalteromonas sp. MSK9-3
TAATTCATGGTGGAAACATTTGATGTAACCCAGCTCCTAGGATAGATTGTTCACGCAGTCGTGATTGTTTTGTGGACCCTGAATCAAGTTCAGGGAGACGAAGGTGTAAAATTTGCTATATTCGCGGCATTAAGCCTCGCCAACGCGTGAAGTTCCGCATAATTCGTCTTTCTGACGAAGGTCAGAATCCAGTGTTTTAAAGTGTTGGCCTACACTGTTGAGCTTAATCTGTGCAGGTAACATTTGATGTAACCCAGCTCCTAGGATGGATTGTTCACGCAGTCGTGGCTGATTTGTGGACCCTGAATCAAGTTCAGGGAGACGAAAATAGTTAAGCAACGACCGATGTGACCCAGCTTCAAGGATGGATTATTCACGCAGTTGTGGTGTTTTGTGGACCCTGAATCAAGTTCAGGGAGACGAAAATAGTTAAGCAACGACCGATGTGACCCAGCTTCAAGGATAGATTGTTCATGCAGTCGTGACTGTTTTGTGGACCCTGAATCAAGTTCAGGGAGACGGAAATAACCGATGTAATCCAGCTTCAAGGATGGATTGTCCACGCAGTCGTGGCTGATTTGTGGACCCTGAACCAAGTTCAGGAAGACGAGTTTTTTTTGATTTCAATGGTAAAAATGCAGATCTCGTTGATGCTGTGGTTAAGAGCATTAATTCATATCCCCTCTTGAAAAACGATAATGTGTGGAATAAATTTGTTTTATAGATATACCGAATAAAGGGAAATTTATAATGAAAACTGGGTTTGTTTTTAAATGCTTATCGTGTGTTGCCTTGATAGTCAGCTGTCAAAGCTTTGCTCAACAACACAAATTATTACCGCATGATGGCAAAGCGGGTGATAATTTTGCTTTTAGTGTGGCAATTGATGGGACTACGGCGTTAGTTGGCTCACACAAAGCCGATGCTAAAAATAAGGAAGACTCGGGGGCTGCTTATATTTATGGTCTTAGCGCTGCGGGGTGGCAACAGCAGGCAAAGTTGGTCGCCACGCCTGCTTACGCTCATGATACGTTAGGTGGCAATGTGGCGCTGAAAAACGACATGGCTATGTTAGGGGTGATCAAACGAGATGATAAAGGCGAAGACGCCGGTGCGGTATTTGCTTTTGAAAGAGGAGCCAATGCTTGGTCACAAAAACAAATCCTCACAGCGAACGATGGCAAAGCGGGCGATGCATTTGGCCAGAGTATTGCGCTAACAGAGCGCTTTTTGGTGATTGGTGCCCCTCACAGTGACGCGCCATATAAAGATTCAGGTTCTGCTTATGTTTATATTCGAGATAAAAAAGCATGGCGCTTTCACAGCAAATTGACAGCAAAAGATGGTGCTGAAGATGATTTGTTTGGCATCAGTGTGGCGATTGACGGCAATACTATTTTGGTTGGCGCTGATTTGCATGATGAAATTGCAAAAGAAGCGGGGGCTGTCTATGCGTATGTATTTGATGGCAAAAAGTGGCAACACCAAGCGAAGCTGATGGCTAAAGATGGTGCTCAAACCGATATTTTTGGGGTGAGAGTATCGCTTGTTGGTGATACTGCGCTTATTTCTGCCAGAAGAGACGATATAGCCGGTGTGGGTGTTGATGCAGGATCTGCTTATATATTTGAAAGAGCACAAGGTCGCTGGGCTCAAGTGCAAAAGTTAGTTGCCCCAGATGGTAAAGCAGATGACAGGTTTGCTCGTGGTGTAGCCCTTAACAAAGATACGGCTGTAATTAGTGCGATGCACCATGACGCCAAGGGTAATAATGCAGGTGCGCTTTACGTGTTTAAAAAACAACAGGGGTTATGGCGTTATAGCTCAAAAATTGTGGCTCACGATGGCACAGCAGAAGACCGCTTTGGGTGGAATATTGCGCTGACAGATCATGCTGCCATTGTCGCGGTGCCGCATCGTGATGAGCGCGGAGCGCAGTCAGGTGCTGCGTATGTGGTAGAGTTACCAGACTAAGTTTGTTTGTGTGTCGTAACAATAAAAGTTTATACAGTGTAAAGAAAAGCATGCCTCTATGGCATGCAACTGACGCAGTTAATATACGGGTAAATGTGTGAGGGATCCTAGCTGTTTACTCGTGTATATACTGGTCTTTGCTGCGTTGTTTTGACGATCGCAAAGTTGATAATGTGTTCTTTACAGTCTTTTTCTTCTTCTAATCACACTTGCTAGGTTAACACGACCTTATTTTTTTGATCACGCCTATTTTGTTAATGGTATAAATTATACAAAGTGTCATACCCACGTAATGCGCATGATTTAGCTTTAATTGTGTGACTGTCTACTCACTTGCTGAGCCTGATCATGGCTCTATGGGAAATAACATGCCGACCAGCGGTATGGAGTGAGATACAGGAGAACATTCAACTTAAATCTAACAATTAAAAGAAAGGGATCAGCGTATGATCACACTTAAGCAATGCCGAGCGATCGGTTTAGTCATTGTCGGTGTTTTATCTGGCTTATTGTCAGGTCAAGCATTGGCTGAAAGCTACGTGTATTTAACCAATAATACCATGGAAACCTTGACGCTGAATACGCAGCAAACTGGGCACGACAATATTCGTCATGGCGATCAGTGGCAACAATTGGCTGCTGAAGTGCCACCATTAAGTACGGTTAAGTTTTTGCGTTTTAATCGCGATCAAGGCATTAAGTGGGGAAAAGAGTATATTTTTACAACGTCGGTTAATGGTGCGTCACAGCCGGTTTATTTAAAGCAAAGATTACTCGGCACTATGACATTTAGCAAGATGTGGCTCAGTGGTCAGGATGAACCATGGCACTATGATCGCGACATCCATCGTGTGCCTTTAGACAACCAGCAACAAATTTTGGCATTTAAATCTTCTTCAGCCAGAGCCTCAGGTGATGATATTCACTATGTGATCCACGATACATTTAATAAATCAGAAAAGTCTCAATATTCTAACGAGTTAAATGTACTGACTTACAATACGTGGGCATTATTGCCACCGCTTGCCTCTAAAAATACCGGTGATCGATTAGATACTATCGCTGAGTATGTGACCCATTATGATGTGGTGGTCTTTCAAGAAGTGTTCGACCCCATTTTAACAGCGAAATTCAGAGCAAAGGTTGCTCAGACTTACCCGTATATGACACAAATCCCATGGCAAGTGGGTAAAATATTGACCGGGGGGTCATTTATTGCGAGCCGCTGGCCTATCGAAGCTCAAGACGCCGTCGTGTATGACGCGTGTCGAGCAGACGGGTGTTTGGCTGGTAAGGGAATGAATTATGCAAAAATACGAAAAGGCAGTAATGCGTATCATATTTTTGGGACTCACACACATGCCTACACCAGTGAACAAGATGTCGCAGTGCGTTTTGCGCAATTGGCGCAGTTAAAGCGTTTTGTTGAAAACAAGCAGATCCCGTACGAAGAGCCAGTGATTATGGCGGGTGACTTTAACGTAGATAAAATTAACTACCCGCAAGAGCATTTGGCCTTTTTGGCATTGTTGAATGCCACAGAGCCTGAGGCCACAGGGACTTATCCGTATTCATATGCTGGCCCAGTTAATATTTATGCTGATGAAGCGTTTAATGAATACTTAGATTATGTTTTATATAGTAATGATCATCTTGCGCCTTACACCTCAGAAAATAACATGCTGACGCCGCGCAGTATCGATAGTCAGCATTGGCAAAGCTGGGATTTATCTGATCACTATCCTGTAGAAGGGCGCTTTGCGTTTCCATTGGCACCTGAATACATGCCTTATTAAACAAGCTACACAGCAGATCGTTGAGTAACAATTAGGGCCTCTGAATTGAGGCTCTAATGCCTATTAATAAGGTGTTTCTGCTGTTTTTTGGCACATGCTAGTCTTTTCGTTTAGTTCACTGGACTTCCCAGACTTTGCTTTATTTAAAATAGCAAAGCGATTGTCGCGCTACTTTTTACTGTCATTCTGTTCGTGAATACAAAGTACTTTTATGATCACATAACAAATAAAAGGCTATAATACCGATTAAATGTTATGTTATAACAATATGGTTTTGGGTTGTTTTTAAGTAATGTGGGTGAGTAATATGGAAGCAAGTAAATCATTGCCTGAATTGGCGCTAGAGCAAAAAATTCTCAACGCACCAGAGGACGACTATATGAATGCGGAGCAATTAGCATTCTTTAAGCAACGGCTTATAGACTTACACGATGAGACAAGGGCGCATATTCGTGAGGCAAAAGCACAAATGTTGAATAAGCCAGATGTGACGGATCCGAGTGATAAAGCAACGTGGGAAGAGCAGTGTAGTTTGTTAATTCGCATTGTGGAACGTGAGCAAAGATTATTACCAAAAATTCAGCAATCGTTAGAGCGTATTCGCCTAGATACTTATGGCTATTGTGAAGAGTCGGGTGAGCCAATCGGGATCCCACGACTACTGGCAAGGCCGACCACCGAATACTGTGTTGATGTTAAAGCGGTACTTGAAATGAAAGAGCATCTGCGCCAAGAATAACTGGCCGTGAGGCAGACTAAATAATCGCTACGATTATTCGTCGCTTCTCATTTAGTCTGGTTCTGAGTCTATGTATCAATGAGGACATGTAAAATGTGTGTAATCGGCAGTTTTTTCACGTTATAAATTGGCGAGTATTTGGCGTTACATCCGTTTTGCAAAAGTCATTATCCAATTGGTTTGCCAAGTTGCGCCGTTATCTTTGGAAAAAGCTTGCTCCCACCTTGGCGTATTGGGGTTGGTTGAGAACCAGGTAAAGCGGACTTTAACAGGTACACCCTTGATCACTTCATCGGCAAAAAATTCGCCAATACCTTGCTTAAATTGACCCACCACTGGCACATCTAGGGTGTTTGGAGATCGGCCATCTAACCACCATATAGACCAATTCTGCGACATTGAATCATAACTTCGCAGGGCGATAGCGCGGTAGGGAGATGTAGGTAATTGGAGTTGAACATCTTCAATATTACCGAATCCTCCCAGCGTTTTTTGTACAGAAGATGTGCCTGTAAATTCAATCCATTCATCACATTCGGTTAAAAAGCAGGTGAGTCGACGGTGCTTTACGCTCCAGTCTCCAATAATAAAGTCAAAGTCTTTTGGGGTGTTGCATTCATAGTTGGTGAGCATGAGTATTCCACGAGTATTGTTAGTTTAAATGTTGTTGCTATTTGGCTGTACAGTTCTGTGAAACAGCGCTGGGTGATACTATAAAAGCCATATAGGGCGAAATACGTCCTATATAAAAAGCATGTTTGAAAAAAATGGACAGTCGATATGGCGCAACCAACTACGCGTATTTTAGCGGTACTCGAATTACTACAAAATTATGGCCGCTTAAGTGGCGCTGAGATATCAGCAAAATTGGGGTTAGAGCGGCGCACAGTGCGCCGTTACATTATGGCTTTGGAAGAGTTGGGTATTCCTATTATGACGGAGCGTGGCCGATATGGTGGTTACACGCTTATACCTGGGTTTAAATTACAGCCTTTGATGTTTGACGAAAGTGAAGCCATGGCTTTGGCTGTTGGTTTATTGGCAACAAAACAAACAGGGCTGATCCCCACCGCCTGCGCTAGTGCATCAGCGCAAGCCAAACTAGAACGTGTCATGCCACACGGTTTAAAGCATAAAGTGCGTGCGCTCTCTGATTCTGCGCACCTCGCTCTGCCTACTTCCCAAGATAACTGGGAGGTAAAAAATGAGGTATTGCTGACACTCAGTATGGCAGTGTCACAGCAACAGCGAGTATTAATAAGGTATGTGGCCGCTAACCAACATAGTAGTACCCGTGATGTGGCGGTTTATGGCGTGGCATATTATTTAGGCGCTTGGTATATGGCTGGTTTTTGTTATTTAAGGCAAGAGATCAGAACCTTTAGAGTAGACCGAATATCCGAGGTAAATAGTGTGAATATCTCGTTTGAGCGACCGGCCGATTTTGATGTGCTCAGCCATTTACAACACACCATTGCCACTTTACCCCGTGAGTTTACAGTGAAAGTGTTATTGCAAACCACATTGGACACCGCATTGTTATACATAGACCCAACCATAGGCGTATTGGCGCAAGTTGACGAAGGCATAATGCTAAATCACCAGTGTAGTGATCTGCCTTGGTTTGCTAGACAGTTGGCATTCTGGCCCTTTGATTTTGTGGTACATCAGCCAAATGAATTGCTATTAGAGCTAAAAAAAGTCTCAGAGCGGTTGAATAAAGGGTGTGAACAGCGCCGCAATTTAGCGCAGAAATAAAAGAGGTGCTAGGTCTGTTTAGGGGGTATAATAAGCCTGTTTTATCTATACTTTCAACGCTTTTAGCCCATATTTACGGTATTTATTCACTATTTAACCAAATAAACGACCATGAACATTTCAGAGATAATACTAACCAAATTGCACAAAAATGCGCTAAACTCGCCGGCTACTTTTTTAGCATTGAGCCGACCCCTTTATGACTTTAGCCGCTTCGCCTAGTAATTTTACCGATCTTGGCCTTATTTCTCCTTTATTAGCACGACTAGCTGAGTTGGATTATGCCAGTCCAACGCCTATTCAAGCACAGGCGATTGGCAAGATACTGGCTGGGCGAGATCTTATTGCGGGGGCGAACACGGGCTCAGGTAAAACAGCGGCATTTGCATTGCCAATGTTACAGCAGTTATCAGAGCAGGGCTCTGCGCACCGTGATAAAGGCAACTTTGTGGCTGGGTTGGTGTTAGTGCCTACGCGTGAGCTGGCGACACAAGTTGCAGACAGTATCAAATCGTATGCGGCACACTTGAATGGCGCAATTAAAACCACCGTGGTATTTGGTGGCGTGTCGGTTAATAAGCAAATGCAAAACTTGCGTGGTGGCAGTGATATTGTGGTGGCAACACCAGGGCGCTTGTTGGATTTAATCGCCAGTAATGCCATAAAGCTTGATCATGTGCGCACCCTTGTATTGGATGAAGCTGATCGCATGTTAGGCCTGGGGTTTGCTGAAGAGCTGTCTCAATTATTGGCGTTGATGCCAAGTACCAAGCAAACATTGTTGTTTTCGGCGACATTTCCTGAACAAGTAACCGCTTTAACCGATAAGTTATTGAACAACCCGGTTGAAATACAAGTACAAAGCCGTGATGCCAGTACGGTGATACAGCGCGTATTTACCGTCAACCCTGGGCAAAAAACGGCATTGTTAGCGCATTTAATTGAGCAACATCAATGGCGACAGGCGCTGATTTTTGTTAATGCTAAAAACCACTGTGAGCATTTGGCGCAGAAGCTTGAAAAACGCGGCATTAGCGCCCAAGTCTTTCATGGTGACAAAGGCCAAGCGGCACGAACACGCACCATGGACGCATTTAAATCAGGAAAAATCGATGTATTGATCGCCACCGATATTGCGGCGCGAGGCATTGATATTGCCAAACTGCCTGTGGTTATTAACTTTAATTTACCCAGAAGCCCAGCCGATTATATGCACCGCATTGGTCGAAGTGGTCGAGCTGGAGAAGTGGGATTAGCCTTATCTTTGATTGATCATGATGATTATCATCACTTTAAAATCATTGAAAAGAAAAACAAAATTCGTCTTGAACGTGAACAAGTCGCGGGCTTTGAGGCGGATGATGTTAATCCTGAACCGGCAGCAGAAAAGCCGATGGCTAAGCCTGAAGGCACGGGTAAGAAAAAACGTAAGAAGCAAATTGACCCAGATGATGAAGTTTGGACAGGATGGAAAACACGTTCTTAAGGCTTGCTCTTAAGAGCCGTAATTAAGACAAACAATGTATTATGGGGGCATCGCCCCCAGTTGACATAACGTCACCTAATCTCACCTTTTGTGACCCGTACTTGTAATCGCACACGTCTTCACTAAACGCTCCGTAAAGTAAACGTATACCTAAAAACTCAGCGTGTACTCTAAGCAAACTGCGTATTTTGCCACGGCATATTTCGCGCGATCATATTGCTGTTTTTTTATAATTAAAAGTTAAATTTAAGTTAATTTTATGTTTTTAATTTGGTGTTTTAAGCGTTACACTGTTTTGAGTTTTTATTTATTTAACGGTTCAAAAGGAGGATGAAAGATGGGTAACGCAATTATTAGAAAGTGGAGTGAGCAAACCTATCCGGGCTTTGATGCACTGAAAAGTTATATTGAGTCATGTGATGTCATTAGCTACAAAAACGATGAAGTGAATAGAAGCGACAGCGATAGCTGCATTTGGTTTAGAGATGCATCGAGTGGTCGCAGCCAAGCTGATATGGAGTATGTTTTAAATACCCCTAAGTTCCGACACTTTCATAATTTGATGCCCGCAGGGACCGATCCGGTTGTTGCATTTTGCCAATTAATGGTGCTCCAGTATCGTACTAGATTAAAGTTGGCGAATGAGTCTGGCACGTACTTAATTAACTTCCATGTATGGCATGATGTATTTGCTAACAAAAACGAAGCACAGCTGTCTCAGCAGGTGAATTTTAATTATTCATCGAGTAATAAAGGTAACTTTAGCGCGATCGTGTGTTTATAGCTTAAATAATAGAAGGCTAAAAATGAATACATAAGTATTGTTTAGCGGGCTATTTCACCGAGCAGGTATAATGTAATAAGAAGGTACTTTGGCCTTTTTATTACATCCTGCTCAGCCATCAGGTTATGTTAAAGCGTATAAGGGGAGGCAGGTTATAAAAGCTGAATTTTTTCTAATTGCTTTTCAATGGCAGCTTGATTAAACCCTCTAATTAAACCGTCGGAAATCAAAATGACGGGTAATCCTTTGCCTTTTAGTGCTTCAAATTCTTTTAGTGCAATTGGGTCTTTCTCAATATCGACTTGTATATAATTAATTTCAAGCTTATCTAAAAGCGAGGTTGTTTTTTTACAAAATGGGCACCAATCGGTGATGTATATTTTGACAGGGCTGTTGGCACTAACACCGAACTCAGAGTAATCCCCTTTTTCAATTTGATATGCCGCGCTGATAGACTGTACAGCGGCAATACCATATTTTCCAATGAATACACCTAGGGTTGCAGTTACGATGAAAATCAGAATATATTTTATTATATTCATTAATCTACCTTATTTATGTTCGCTAATATAAGCGATATTGTAATATCGCTTATTGGAAGAATATTACTTACATTCTTGCATACATTGATTTTTAATTGTTGAGCAATTGCGGCCTGCACCCAATCCACCCATTTGGCAAACATATGATTGATAACCACAGTAGTTTGACAATGAACCAAAGTCTTGCCAGTTACAGCCATGGGTATACCAGCTACCTGCAGAGGCTGTTACAGAAATACCCATCCCCATAGCGACGCCCATAACCGCCATTACGATTTTCTTATTCATATTTATATCCTTTTATATTTTATTGTTGAGTGTGTATAAATACCACCCAGAAAAAATGTATGGGAATATGTCTTTTGTGTCAATAAAAGGTAACAAGGAAGTGGTTGATTAAATTTAATACAGTGGGTGTTGGTGGAAATTAGCCTGTCAACGTGAAAAAAATTAATTAAAAAGTTGATTTATAACGCGGTAATTTATTAATAATGAGATTAAAACGAGGTGACAACATATGTGCTGAATGAAGTTATTGGTTAATTATATGGGGAAAGATAATAAAAAGCTTGCAGTGTTTTAAGGTCCAACCCGCAAGCCGTGAAATACAGAATAGTCGATAAATCTTAACGATAGAACGCTTCAACCGAGCCTTTAACCGTTAAGAGTAGAGGTTGGCCACGACGATCTAGCGCTTTAGGAGAAGCCACTTTGATCCAGCCCTCACTGATGCAGTACTCTTCAACATCAAAGCGCTCTTTACCATTAATTTTAATGCCAATATCGTGCTTAAACACTTCTTCATCGTGAAAACGGCTGCGTGGATTGATTGAAAGGCGATCTGGTAGTGCTGGTTGTGATGTAGTGTCGTTCATAACATAACTTCTTGTGAGTAAAATATGTGCCATTGTAGGCAATCGTTGTTTGATGCTCAAGCGTGTTGCAATAAATATAAATAACTTGATGCTAAAAATGAATGCCTAAGCTGTGTTGGAGAATTCGTTTACAGAACATCGCTTAGAATGCGTCGTGAAAAAGGCATGATATGTTTGCTTTTATAGCACACTTTATACGAACAATTACGGTGTTTAAGAAGGCACCTTGTCACCACTTTTGCGCCGAAATTAAGCGAAATGATAGCGATGCGTTCTTTAGCTGTTACCACTCAATAGTAGATAAATAAATAGCTGTGTGTATTGCGGCAAGAAGTTGGGTAGAAAAATCGCGATTTTTGGTTTGTGTTACTACACTGTTTACACAACAGTAATAATTGGTCGTGTAGTTTATGAAAAGATTAAGTATTGGCAACCGAATTTATGCGATGGGTATAGCGCAGTTATGTTTATTACTCATTGTGAGTGGGTTGTCTTTGGTGCAAATGGCAAAGATTGGTAAGGAGCTAATAGATATTGCTGAAGAAGATATTCCACTCACGCGATACTTAACACAACTCACCGAACATCAATTAGAGCAAGCAATTTTATTTGAGCGTGCGTTGCTCTATAAGTCACTTACCGATCAGGGCAATCAAAAGTTTGCGCCTAAGCTCACTACTGTTTTGGGTGAAATATCGGTGCTCAGTGAAAAAATCACAAAAGAGCTCTCATTTGCTACGTCTTTTGCTGCAGAGGCAATCACAAAAGCACATTCAGATTCTGCTAGGCAAGAGTTTACCAAAGTAACGAAACAATTACGGGTCATAGATGGGCATTACGCCAGCGCGAATTCGCATATGATGAGTGTGCTAAATAAGCTGTCTTCTAGCCAGCTTGTACCGCTGATGGACGAAGTGGTGAAGGTGGAGCAAGAAGAAGATGGCTTGAAAAATGAACTGATTGCTTTGCTGGATGACATTCAGTCTTATACCCAAGAAGCATCATTGCAAGCTGAGCATGATGAGCAAGCAGCAATTGTATGGATTGCGGTAACTTCTGCTGTGGCGGTTGGGTTTGCTTTGTTTATATCATTTGTGATTGGTCGTTCGATAACTACGCCGATAAATGAACTTATTGTTAGATTGAAAGCCGTGGCTAATGGAGACGGGGACTTAACGGTTAAGCTAGATGAGTCGGCCAGAGATGAAACCGGTACTATGGCCCGCGAGTTTAATAAATTTATTGGTAATTTGCGCCATATCATTGCCAGTACGAATAACATTGTGAAGAGCCTCGGAGAGTCATCAGAATTAGCCACACAGGTCGTTGGCCAAACCCAGCAAAACGTGCTTGCACAAAAAGATCAAACGGAGATGGTGGCTTCGGCTATTTATCAAATGACAACAACCACACAAGATGTGTCTAAAAGTACGGCGAACGCAGCAGAAGCAACGCAAAATGTACGAAACAAGGTGGCATCAAGCAAAGCAATTGCTTCTGAAACAAATAATATCATTGAAAATCTTGTGGAAGAAATGAACGAAGCATCGAGTGATATTACGTCGTTAGTGGAAGAAACCAACAACATAAGCACGGTACTTGAGTCGATTCAGAGTATTTCTGAGCAAACAAACTTACTGGCACTTAATGCCGCCATTGAGGCGGCTCGAGCGGGAGAAACAGGGCGAGGGTTTGCGGTTGTAGCTGATGAGGTAAGAACGCTTGCAAGCCGCACACAAGGTTCAACGGCGGATATTCAAGACTTATTGGCACGCTTAAAAACAGAGGCCAATAAAGTGGTTGTGAGCATGGCAAAAGGCACAGAAAGTGCCAGTGCTTGTTTAGGGAAAAGCCGAGAGACCCGCAGCACATTAGATGAAGCGGCTCAATCGATAGACCTAATTAATGATTTAAACACACAAATTGCGACAGCAACTGAAGAGCAATCAGTGGTCGCGGTCGATATTGATAAGAGTGTGACCAACATCAATGATCTTGCCAGTGAAACCGCTGAAGGGGCGAGTGAAACCTCCAATGCAAACCAAAACATAGCCCAACGAGTCGTTGATTTACATGCAAACTTTGATCGCTTTGTGACTTAAGCATTAAGCTATCGCTTCTTTATATTAAGCCTGCGTAATCAATGTGCTATATGAAGAAGTCAGTATTACTGAGCCTTACTAGAATCATCTTTTAGTAAGGCTTTTTTAGTTGGTGAGCATAACGTTTTGTTAAACGTGAGGATAATGGGGAGAGTACAGGTAAGTCATATGGTGATGAGACAAGTGCACCACCATCTTGCCCCAAAATGATGGCTCGTTTGTTTGAGGTGTTTGTAATGATTATTTATTGCAGTGTAGCTGTGCATGACTCAGTGCTAATGTTGTATGAATATTACTTAAGCGACGTCAGATGATGGCGGGTATGATGGTTTGCGAAGTATATACGCCAGCACTATAACTTCGATAGTTGCCACGAGTGCGAGTACCCAGATTGCTGGTTGGCTGTAGCATAAAATAATAAAGCCCAGCGACATGCCAATACCTGCGCCCCATTTGCCTTTGGGGGGCACGACTTGGTGTTGTTGCCACATTTGCAAACTTGGTCCAAAACGGGGATGGGTCAATAGCCAGTTGGCAAAGCGAGGTGATGAACGGGTAAAACAGGCTAATGCCAGAATAAAAAAAATGGTTGTGGGCATAACAGGGAGCACGATGCCAATAAAGCCCAGCGCAACGAAAATAATGCCAATCAAATGTAGCCAAAAACATCGGTTGAAAATACGACTGAAACTATTCTTCATACCTATGACCCTGTAATACCGCCCTTTTTAAGCTTATCACAGGGTCAATTAAATGCGAGTTTTTGTATTTAACCTCAGCTCTTGATAAGTGAATTTACCCAATAAAGCTAATTTTCTCACTCTCGGCGTTGCTTTCATTTGTAATAGCCCGCTATGACTGCATAAAAGCGCCTTGATATTGAGCAAAATATCATCATTAGATTGTAGTTAAGTTTGTTTTAAAAACATTTTCTATTCCAAAACCCTTATCCAAACCTGAGGTTATTTAGATAAACGCTTTAAACGGTTGGTCAACTGGGGTTTGGGCTAAGTGATTCACATAGTTACTCATAACTTTTTGTGCCAAACCTAGAATGATATCGAGCAAATGTTGTTGCGTATATCCAACAGCAAAAAACTGCTGCTGATCTTGTTCACTGATCTGTCCTCTATTTCGCACTAATAACAAAGTAATGGTACGTAAGGTTTCTAGCTTTTCGGTTGGCAGCGCCGTGTGATTGCGCAGCGAGTGCGTTAAGGCATCGTCAATGCCCATCGATTTCGCAATGGCGCTATGTGCGGGGACACAGTAATGACAGTTATGCTCAATATTAATAGTTTGCCATACCACGGTTTTTTCTTCGTCGTTAAAAGCGCTATTAAGAAATAAACTGTGTAAGGTTTGATAGGCCTGCAAGTGAGGGGCAGACTCGGCCATAACAGCGTGTAAATTTGGCAGCATACCAAACGTATTGATTGAGTCTTGTAACAAAGGTTTACTTGGTTCAGGTGCACTTTCTAAAGTGTGAAGGGTAAATTGAGTCATGTGGAAATACCTTTTATTGGTTAACTTATATACCACACTAGCGTTATTTGAATGATTATTCAAATAAGGTTTGGCTATATTGAGTGCATAAATAGACTAGCAGTTGATGAAATTTTTTTAATTGAGAGTCGGTCGCACAGAAACCCTTGTGCGACCGTAATATCTGGCGCTAACTAATGTGTATTACTAAAAATAGTAGCCAATATTGATGTTAAAACGTCGCTCAGTGTCGGTGCTATCTCCAGCGATAGAACCACCAACGAAAGGTTGGTTTTTGGCATGTACTAAATCAAAGTAAGTAAACAACCCTCCGGCAGCAACAGACACGCCGGTCACATTCATCCAAGTGTCTTCACTGGCGTCTGATTTGTCATAAATAATGCCAAAGTCATTGTAAAATTGCAGTCCGGTTATTGCGCCCCATTTTACGGGGAGACTGTAAGCAATGTTGGCACTCGAGGTGGTGGCTTGCGCTGCAATACTGTCGTAAAACGCATATGCTCCAACGGCCATACGATCTGCACCGTCAATATCATGATCGTATTCACCGTGCTGTAGTTGCAGGTTCCAAGGTCCAATATTGCTGTTTAAATGTAGTGCCCACGCGAGACTGTCCCCGACACGCTCAGTGCCGTCATGTAATCCACCAATTTGCCCAGAAAATCCAACTTCTGTAGAGCCGCCAGCATGTTGGATATGATATCCATAGCGCGCAGCAAAAGTATTGTATTCACCAATTGATTTAGTTGGGGTATCGTAAATACCTTCAGAGCCTTGGCGATAGCCAACAACGTCATATGAATAGCGATCTGCCCGGTCATCAACGTAGCCGTCAACACCACCTAGTTCATCATTTTTAAAGAAGCCGAGGTCTAACTGCCAATTGTCAGTTAATTTACGTTGAAATAATACGCCTAAGTCATGATCGTCTTCTAAGCCAATATAATAATTGGTACTAAAAAAGTAGTTATGAGAATTGTACGGCCAATTACCAAAAGGGACTTTGGTGATCCCCGCTTGCACTTGCCAGTCCTCTGCAAAGTTATAGGCAGCGTAAGCATATTTTACCGCGGTCATGTAATCAAAGAAGCGTATTTCAGCGTTTAGTGCAACGTCGCCGATATCACCAGAAAAGTTGATACGGAGCAGATCAAAATCAAAATCACCACCGCGATTTTTATTGCCGTCATTATAAGATGTATGACTGTAGTTGGTTCTAACCGCGCCACCTACTTTAACGCCTGACGTGGCGCTTGGTTGGGGTTGTTTCGCTTTTATTGCTTCTTCTTCAATTCTTTGTATTTGCTGCTGTAGTTTTGCTAGTTGTTGTTTTAATTGGGCTAATTCGTCATTATTCGCCAAAGTTGGCAGTGAGAGTAGTCCTGTAGCTAGGGCGAGCGCAGTGCATTTTAACATGGTTATTATTCAATGAAGTTGTCAATGGTAGTGCTATTAGGGTAGACCATTTCGTATATGGATTCTAATAACATATTTGTAATATTTGATTCTCAAGTAATTTTTTGTTGTGGCTTAAGTTATTTGGAGGGGTCTCGTTGTTAGCGTTTAAGATCACATAGGGCGTTATTTAGATGTCATATAAAGCGGGTAGTTTAGTGAAAGAAGACACATTGTATGCGCTATATCAAAGGTACCCGTGAAAAGTGGTTATAGAGTGATCATACACTCGTTCGGGAGAGTATGTTTACAGTCAGGTATATGAAGATGCTTCATATTCGCGGTTATTTATTTACTCAGTACGCGTAAATTAGGTAACCTAGCTCATGAATTTCAACACTTAAATAAGGTGAAGTATGGATCTTTCAGCATCAGTGTCTATCCAGCGTACCGAGAGCGGCCTTGAGTATATACAAGTCGATAGCGCGTTGTGTCATGGTAAGGTTTTTTTACAAGGGGCGCAGCTAACGGAGTTTACGCCTAAAGGCCAAGATAATTTGATCTGGGTGTCAGCTGATGAAGATTACGTAGAAGGAAAAGCCGTGCGCGGTGGGATCCCTATTTGCTGGCCTTGGTTTGGTGTGCATAGCGACGCTGATTGGCCTATCCATGGTGTTGCTAGAAAGTTGGTTTGGCGTGCAGAGGAAGTGATTGAACATGACACACATATTGAAGTGCGTTTATCGCTTCCGATGACGTTGGTTGATGAGACGTATTGGCCACACCAGTCAAAATTAGAAGTGACTTTTGTGTTTGGAGAAAGTATTGAAGTACGCTTAACCAACACCAATTTAGGGCAACAAGCCTTTACGCTCACTCAGGCTTTACATACTTATTTTCCAACCTCAGACATCAGTGAAACATCTGTAGAAGGGTTGCAAGGGTCGCAGTATATTGAATTTGGCGAAGGGCCTTTTGCACAAAACGACGTGGTGCATTTTGCCCGAGAAACTGACATGGTGTACACCCAAGCCCCCGCAATACAAGTGATAAACACACCAAAAGGCCGCATAGAAGTTGCGCGAGAAAATTCACAGTCATGCGTACTATGGAATCCGTGGATAGAAAAGTCGCAGCGTTTAAGTAACTTTAAAGATGATGAGTACTTGTCGATGCTATGTTTAGAGGCGGCCAATGTGATGGATGATGCCATTACGGTGCAGCCCGGAGAAAGTCACACTTTGACCACGCGTCTGCGTTGGATCTAATACCCATTTCATTTTGATTATCGTATTCTTGTAGAGAATCATTTACTGCAAGGATACGATATGTCTGTGCTCATTATTGATGACAACCCTGAAGTACGTTTAAGTGCGGTCTATTTATTGGAAGATCACGGCTATTCGGTGCTTGAAGCCGACACCCCCGAGTGTGCAAAACAACTGTTATCAGTAAAATCCATTCAGTTAATTCTGTTAGATATGAATTTTAGCCGAGATACCACTTCAGGTGAGGAAGGGTTAGCATTTTTACGTTGGCTGAGTATACATTACCCTGATAGAGCAGTGATATGTTTGACTGGCTGGTCGAGTGTAAACCTTGCTGTTGAAGCGATGCAATTGGGAGCGTGCGATTTCATAGAAAAGCCTTGGCAAAATGAAAGCTTATTGGCGTCGATTGTTGATCAGTTCAAACTGATGTCAAAACAAAAAGACAATGCGTCTAAGCCGGAGAGTGAGCCACATACTGATGCGCCGTATCAATGGCAAAGTCAATGTATGAAAGCCCTAGAACAGCAATTACAAAAAGTAGCATCTACCAATGCGACTATCTTGCTTACGGGCCCAAGTGGGGTTGGAAAAAGCCATATAGCGCAGTCGGTACATCAATTGTCAGCACGTCGGACAGGGCCTTGGGTGAGCGTAAATATGGGCTCATTAAGTAGCAGCCTGTTTGAAAGTGAAATGTTTGGCCACGTGAAGGGGGCGTTTACTGACGCTAAATCAGCGCGTGAAGGTCGCTTTGCCATGGCGCGACAAGGGACGTTGTTCTTAGATGAAATTGGTACGTTGGACATATCGTTGCAAGCTAAGTTGCTGAGAGTACTTGAATCTGGAGAGTATGAGCAAGTGGGCAGCAGTGTGACCGAGCAAACGGATATTCGACTTATTTGTGCCAGTAATATTGATTTTGACCGAGCAATGGCGCAAGCAGCATTTAGGACTGACTTATTTTACCGTATTAATACGTTTAATTTCTCGGTGCCTCGTTTTTATGATCGACGAGATGATATCCTCCCATTTGCACAGTATATGTTAGCTGTCCATGCGCAGCGCTACGGGCTGCCCGTGAAATTATTGGCTGAGTGTGCGAAAACCAAATTACGGCATTACACTTGGCCTGGCAATGTGCGTGAAGTGAGTCATGTTATGGAACGCGCTTTGTTATTAAGTGAACAACCCGCAATTAAAGCCACAGATTGCCAACTGCGATTAGTCGACCCTCAACTAGAGCACACTGTAAACGAGGCGAAGACGTTAGCAGATATTGAAAAAAGCCATATCGTGTTCATCTTAAATCAGTGTGATGGTCATATTGGTGATGCGGCACAACGGTTAGGGCTCACTAAGTCGTCATTATATCGGCGTATTGAAAAGTATGGTCTTAAAGATCATGGCTAATTTTGAGCAACGACAAGCCCGTTATATTGGCTTACTTAGCCTTGGCATACTCATTTTATTGATGATCAGTTTATGGCAACTTGGTTTATCACCAGTTTGGCTGGTGGTGAGTTGTTTATTATTCGCTATCGTATTGTTGCTTGGGTACCGACGTCAAAAAATACAGCTGATGCAGGTATTGGCACGAGCCAACTGGCAACTAGAAGCGATTTTTGCAGAAGACTTTAATCAACAAATTAAGGCCCAGTATGAAAGCGGCGAGGTGGCGCTTTTTGAACAGCAGTTAGTAGCACTCAGTGAGCATTTACACCGTCATAAAAGCCGCTATAACAGTCAAATTTTTATTATCTATCAGTTGATAGACAAACTCGATATGCCCGTAATGGTTTTTGATCAGGACCACTCGTTAAGCTATTCAAATAATGCGTTTGAGCATTTGTACCACCAACCTTGGCAAACGATGAAAGGAGCGTCACTCGACACGTTACAATTAACTTGTAAAAATGACCTCTGGCAATTTACTAATCGTAATTTAGCGCGGCATTGGCAGTTACATAGTAGTGAATTTAAAGAGCGTGAAGGGCAATATGTACTATTAATTGCATCGAATATACGGCAACGGTTAAGAGAGAATGAATTGCAGGCATGGCAGCAGTTGATCAGAGTTATAAGTCATGAAATTAATAATTCTCTGACACCTGTTAGCTCATTGGCCCAAAGCTTAAGTGGTAAAATGACGGTACATAGAGACAGCCAAGCATTACATGTTATAAAGCAGCGTTGCGAGCATTTACAGTCGTTTGTCGGACGATATGCTAAGGCAAGTGAACACTTGGAGGTGTCGCCAAGTGTGATAGCACTACAGCCTGTTTTTGACCATGTTATGCAGCTTTTCCCAGAGCAACGCTTTAAACTAGACTGTCGGGCACCTCGGTGTATGGCAGATCAACAACTATTGCAGCAAGTTTTGATTAATGTGTGTAAAAATGCCATTGAATCTCAACAGCAGCCACACACTGATATAGTATTATCAAGTGCTTACTCTCAAGAAAAAGTGGTTATTTCAATCCGTGACTATGGGGCTGGATTTGCGAACTTAGATAATGTTTTTACGCCATTTTATACTACAAAACATACGGGGCAAGGAATTGGCCTAACACTGAGCCGAAATATTATTGAACAACATAACGGTGAACTCTTATTAGAAAACACCGTACAAGGTGCGCGAGTAACGATTATATTACCCATACCAGTTGATAATAATTCTCATTAGCATATAATGAAGTTGAAAAGGAGGTTAATATGTTAGTGATACTGTGTTTGTTAGCGTTATTATTAGTGGTAGCTGTTCTTATCAATGTGAAGGCAAGTAACACATTCAGCCGTTGGTTACATCGTGTTGGTGTGTGGTGTGCCGCATCCTTATTGGCATCCGCTATGTATTATGCAGGCCTGAGCGCCTTACTTGCTATGTGTGTGTTAATTATTTCTGCAGGCATATTGAGTTTGTTTGTGTCGTTAGCGAATCCTGTTGCTAATCCAAGTTAATACCTAATCTATATTAATGTTCATGATACACCGAGAAAAGTAGGCAAAGTTTGCAATACTAAACATAAGATGCCTTTTGCGGATGAGTTATGTTGCGATTGCTAGCTGGACTATATGTGTGTTGTTGTTCATGGTTGTGTTGGGGAGCACCGCATTGGGAAACCATACAGACCGAACACTTCAATGTGCATTACACCAAAGGACATCAAGCGTGGGCGCAGGCCGCAGCGCAAGAGTTAGAAATTGTTCGTGATATTGTTTTAGTACAGCAGAATCGTAGTTTACCCAGCGTTGCAGATGTCGTGGTATTTGACCCATATCATGGTGCCAATGGGTTTGCTTTACCCAGTACAGACAACCCGCTGATGGCGCTTTTTACCACTCCTCCTCAATCTGATACGGTTATTTCCAATCACCACAGCTGGTTACAGTTACTGATACTGCATGAATATGTCCATTTGGTGCACCTATCCCAGCCAACACGTCATCGGTTTCGGCAATTAATACGAGATATATCAGATATCTATGATTTAACCTCTGCGATGATGCCGCGTTGGGTTGCTGAGGGGTACGCAACCTTATTAGAATCGAAAATAACAGGCCGTGGCCGGCTCTTTGATAATTATAGTGAAGCCATTATTAGGGAGTTTGCTCGTCAAGGTGCACTGCCAACGTATGCTCAGTTGAACGGAGGAGATAACCGCTACCTATCTGACTCAATGGCATATTTACTCGGTGCACGATTTTTAGCATGGTTAGAATCAACGTATTCTGAGCAAAAGTTAGATGCGGTGTGGACCCGAATGCAAGCAGTTAAAAAGCGTGATTTTGAAGACGCTTTCCAAGGCATATTTAACCTTTCTGCGGCTGTTTTGTATCAGCGCTTTACGGCGGAATACACTTATCAAACTATGCAGGTTGCTGCGAAACGAGCTCCATTGAATGATACTCTGTGGACGACGACCAAATTTAGTGTACACAGTCCAGCATTGTCGCCAGATAAACGGTTATTAGCAGTCATTGAGCGCGATGCGCAAGGCCGCTCGCATTTGAATGTGTACTCGACGAGCGACAATGCCGAGGCAAAAAAAAAAGTTTGTCGCACAACAAAAACAGCTGCTTGAAATAGACCCAAATGATATTGCTGACACTGTACCTGAAGTTTTCCCTAAAGAGCGGCTTTTTAGTCTTCCAGCGCGTGGTCAAAGAGGGGTCCGTTACCCGCATTGGCAGGGAAATGATACGCTTTTATTTGTTTCTTCAGTGCGAGATACAGCGCACGCGATGATCTTTTCGGGAGCGTTATTTAGCTGGTCTTTATCAACGGGTAAAATCACTCAGCTAACTGAAAATGCCCGAATTAGGCGCTTTACCTTAAGCCAAAGAGCCCAGAAAATTTATGCTGAACAAGTACAGTTTGGTTACTCTCAGTTAGTTGAGATCACCCTCGGAACGAATCATGTTAAGGCCATTACACACAGAGAGTTAGGTACAGTTTACGATCACCCTGTACTCAACCGCTCTGATGACAAGCTAGCTTATTTACGGGTGAAGGCAAACAGTAATTGGCAGCTGGTTGTGCGTGATTTGGTCGATGGTTTAGAGACGTTGATCCCTATGCCACAAGGGTATCAGTATTTAGCACAACCTCAGTGGGATATGGCTGGTCGCTCCATCACTTTTGTTGCGGGGCGGGCGGGGTTGCTTGATATTTACCGTTATGATTTTGAGTTACACACATTATATAAACTGACCGATGGGCAGTATGTATTTACATATCCACTTTATCTAAGCAAAGAGCGCTTACTGTTTTTAGCAAAAACGGCTCAAGGCACACAACTACGCGTTTTTAATATTGGCAATACACCTGAGGTGAATGCGATTAGCCGCTTTACACCTATGCCGCGAGCCTCATCCACTGGCGTACTATTACCTAAAGCTGAGCGCCATCATACGCCATTGCCGAGCCAGCCTTATGATATATGGCGACAGTCAACATCACTGGCAGTAGGTGGGCAATATCACAGTATAGGGCGTTCATTGTTGCATGTGGGTATTACCGGGTCTGATTTATTAGATTTACTGAGTTGGCAGGTTGGTGTGACGCAAGACCTTGCGGGTGATGCATTATCGGGTCGATTTTCTGACTTACGTTATGTTGGCCAATATGCCAATTGGCACGCTAAAGTATTTGATACACGTTTTTCTGCACCGAACCGATCGCAGCATCATGGTAAACACAGTCAGAGACGGCGTGGCATTTTTTTGCAAGCTGGCACGAGTTATCAGGCAGAACATTGGCGACTAGATACCCATTTTGCTGGCCAATTGGGTGATGAGCGTACTGACGTTGAGCGAGATGATCTGCGTTGGTCACGGTTTGCTCTGTCACACCGGTGGTTTGAAGACCGACAGAGCGTGGCATTTGGCAGTCACATGTCATGGCATTGGTTACAGGGTAAAAGCGGCGAGCAATCATGGCAAGGCTATGACCTCTCAGCACGGCTATTTGGCCGTGTGGATACTTTCCCTTGGTATATTTCAGGTAAATATCAGCAAAGACACAATGTGTTTATGGCGTTAGGGGGATTGGAGTCACCTATCGCAGACAATAATAGCCATGTGAATACGCTGTTTATCCCTGAGCTTAGTATGGCGGGTCTTCGCGGATCACATTACCAACAGTTTGGTGGTGGGGTTACTTGGCGCGCGAATAGGCCGTGGCTTTATTATCATCAATATCATTTAGACAGACAACTTATTGGCCATAGTTATGGATTACGCTTATCAACGAAGATAGAAAAAGGCAGTTGGCTTGGTAAGTTTGCCCCTGCTGGCGTGAGCAATTTACGTGTTGATATGGGGTTAAGCCGACTATCTGGCACATCGCTTAATGATGAAAATAGTGCGTGGTTAGGTATTTGGTATGACTTACGGTAGCCCTGATAAAAGGGCAGCCTTCGAGTGAGGCCGCCCTAAGTCTTCATTTAACTTGGAGGTAGAAATAGGTTAATTAATTAGTATAGTCGGCTTTTAAAGACACACCACTAAATGTTCTATAAGCTCTTAACATCACATGATATCGACCAGCACCTTGGTTGACCGTACATGTTTCACTATTGCCATTTCTATACGGACGACATGCATAATTAGATGTGGTTGGTTTTTGAT
Source organism: Pseudoalteromonas sp. MSK9-3 (assembly GCF_003590335.1). GTDB lineage: Bacteria > Pseudomonadota > Gammaproteobacteria > Enterobacterales > Alteromonadaceae > Pseudoalteromonas. The sequence continues at coordinate 22,358 of NZ_MIET01000055.1, forward strand.
CTTTTCTTACATACAGATCAGCATCACCCGTTCCGCCAGAGATCACAAAGTTGATGTTCGAGGCGCCAGCAGGGACGTCGATATAGTAAAAGGTTTCTGAACGATAACTGCCCTGTAAACTTGTTTTTGCAACCCCTTTTTGTAGCTGAGCGGGGTCTGTACCATCATTTACAGATATAGATTTGCTGGTGGTTGCCTGATTGCCTGCTGAGTCTGTCACAGTCAAAGAGACAGTGTAGTCGCCAATAGCTTGATAGGCATGTGTTGAGTTAACACCAAAGCCATTGTTACTACTATCACCAAACTGCCATTCATATTGGCTAATTGAACCATTCGGTGTGCTTGATGCCGCACCATCAAATGTGCAATTGAGCGCTGAGCAGTTAAAGGAGAAGCTTGCTGTTGGCAACCTGTCGCCTGGTCCATTATCACCAACGGGCACTTGGTTGTTGAAATGGCTGGCTACTTGTGGCCAAATTCGACTGATCTTTGCACCTTTATTGGTACATCCACCTAAATGATGTAATGCGATTACATTATTTGTCGCGGCTGCTAATACTGGAGAACCTGATGAACCACCAATGGTGTCACAGTAGTATCCTAAATCAGTACCTGTGCCACGGCCGTTGGCATTTGGTTCATTGACTTGGCATAGACTATTGCTATCTTGATCTGATTCAATTGACAGCTCTTTAGGGTTACCCGAACCATGCTGTGGAATATAAATACGTTCACCTTGTGTGGCGTCGCGCGTATCTAATCCGAAGTAACCAAATGGTGCCGCTTTTGCGAAATCGTTAATTGAAAATAAGGTGTAATCTAATGTGTAGTCAGTTTTGAAAAAGTCTTTACCGGTCACTTTAACGACGGTTTCTTTGGTTGAGCCATTACAGCTGGTATTTTGATAGTTAAACCAAACTTCAGTCGAGGCAAGCTCCGCAGCCGACTCGACACAGTGATTATTGGTAAACATATTATTATCTGCACCAACACGCCACCCGGTACATAGGCTACGACCGCCAATCACGAGGCGAGCAACGGGGCGACTACGTTCAAATTCTACAGGGTGAGAGTTTGCCCAACATTGTACATCTTTACGTTCATTAACACCGCATGTTGATTGAGTGCCTGTATCCGGCCCGCCTAATATACTGACCTCATTCTCTGTACCATAGTAGTAATGATCTATGGTCGGCGCTTGCTTACTCGTACCTGCTGTATATTCAACGACCACAGTATCACTAGAAATAGACATGGCGGAGAATGAACTCACGCCATTATCGCCCGCTTCGGTATCTAGTGTGGCTTTATTCATATCCGCGAGCGTGTATTCATAGCGTTCGCTACTGTCGAGGTTTCTCACGATGAGTTTACCACCGCCTTTAAGATCGAGATCTTTGAAATGCAGTTTGATGTAACTTGCATCAGGGTGAGAGATGGTTTGCTTAAATGACCCTGCCTTTGTTGTAAGCACAATATTGGTTTCGGCTTTCGCACCAATAATGGCTTCGCTTGTTTTGTTGGTATATTTAAGCATTTGCGCTTCAGTGAGCGGCGCCTGTGCCATTGCAGTTAGTGATACTGAGCCTATTAAGGGGAGTAAGTAACGCACTTTCATTTTAATTTCCTTTACATGTAGTTGTCGTTTGTCGAAAATTCGAACACAACCAACATAGTTATTAAAATGTTAACTGTAAAGTGCTTTTGTTTACTTTGCGGTTACTTTTTGTGTGTTATTTGCTCTAAAGTTGACAGTTTAGCTTGGTAAATACCTAATTTCTTTTGGTCTTCGGCTTTACTGAGCGCTTTAGATAAATATGCTTTTGATTGTACTAATTCGTTTTTAAGGTAATAAAGTTTTGCTAACTCAAAGTAAGGCTCTGGTAAATAAGAGTATTCGTTAGAGAGCTCACTGAGCAGCTTTTCTGCCTTGGTGTACTGCTTTTTATGAATCGCTTTTTGTGCAATAGAAATAATATCAAACGGGGTTTTAGCTATCTGATTAGTCATATTTTCCAGCTTAGTTACCAGCGTATAGTTACTATTTTCTTGTGCTAAAGCAGCGTAGCTAGTCAGTAAATTAGTACTTACTAAATTATGTGTTAAAGCAAACTCAAAGAGTTGTTTTGCTGTCTCTGAGTCGCCTGCTCTACGGTGTAAGATAGCGGCTATATTAATTAGTTCAGGATCATCTTTTATATTTTTAAATGCTTGAATTATATATGAATAGCTCTCATTGAAACGTTTGTTTAAGAGTGCGTCAGCAGCATGGTTAGCGTAAAATTTTGCTGTGAGATCATTAACTGTTGCGGTATCTACGAAGTAAATATCTTGCGCTGGAAAATAATCAATCACTGTGCCGGGACGGATAGCACTGATCCAACCTTCTTCCTTTTCAGTAGGAGCCAGTAGCTTGGTGTTGAAATGGTTCGAAATAAGTAAAGTTTGACCCGACATTTTATAGACTGGTATGGAGGCGACTTCTCTAAAGCTTGTTTCTATGCCAATTAAGTTGGCGTAAGCCTGCGTTAATATAGCGAGGCTAATACAGTTACCTTGATCTTGGTTAAGGGTTTGTGTTGCTGATAAGGTCGCGCCATCATATGAAAAGCTATTGAGCTTACTTTCTAAGTACGCAGATATGACACGATCTTGTCGCACCCCTTGTTTAAGGGCGTTTTGGTGATAAGCAAAAAACTTATTTTGCTCGGTCACAGGAAGATTAAAGATGTCTTTGACTTGTGGAGTGGGCTGAGAATTAAACAAAGTATGATTAAATAGCGAGACTGGATCTATAGGGACTGTGGGGATTTTCTTTGTCGTTGTACAGCCAGAAAGAAAAGCTAACCCCATGATAAATAGTATCTGTTTCATTTTATTATTCCCATCACACATGTGCTTATCAATTTATCGCGTTCTATAGATCTCGGCAAGTGTAATGGTTTCTTTGCGTCTCATTAATTGTTTTTTATTGCTTTTATTGCAATGTGCCACTGTGTGATTAAAATGCACATCTTCAATTTATTTTCACAACTGTTTGTTTTACAAGTTTTGTTTTTAAATTACGTCGCGTTTACCTATTTACAAAAAAGTAACTGGAGTGTGTTGCATTGGCCATCTATTTGCCTATTCTTTCATCGTTGATATTAATGTTTAGCTTTTTGCCGCTGGTCAAAAAAATCCGCAAAAATCGCAGTGTGTCGGGGTTATCCTTGTTGATGATGAGTTTTGGGGTGGCACAAAGCAGCTATTTTATCGCTTATAACGTGTTTTTTGATAGGTTATTTATGATGTTGCCATTTTTGGTGACCGGCATGTTAAGTTCACTGATATTGTATTATTTTGTTCGTTATAACGCTTGCTCACAGCAGCGCCGACAGTTAGCGATGATGCTAGGCTTATCCGTGTTACCGTTTTTTTTGTTATTAAGTCCGTTGGTGGCTGCTGCAGAGTTATTTACGTGGTTGACATTTGTTGGTTTGATCATGAGTTCACTTCGGGTGATGCCTCAGACTTATAAAACCATAAAAAGCAAAGATGTCGCAAACCTCAGTGTCGGTTACTTTAGTTTGCAGTTTTTAGCTGGGGTGGTCGGTTTATCAGCAGAGCTGAATATGGCGCAGGTCAGTGTGGCACATTTGATGACTTTTGTGATGATTTTATTGACTAATGCAGCTCAAATGGGATGCATTTCATATTATCGTCGCCGCCCTGCTGTGGCATAAGTGCGGCCTTTAGTTGTCGCGGCTCAGGGGAATGGTAATTTTGATGCATGCACCTGCTTCTACGTTATATAAGGTGATTTTTCCGCCATGTAACTGGACTATATCGTTGCACAACGCGAGGCCTAATCCATGACCATTGGCTTTGGTGGTGTATAAGGGGTTTAACGCGTTCTCCAAATTAGCAAAACCGGGGCCATTATCGATAAACTCGATAACATGGCTCTTCCCACTACACTGACTTTGCAGCATGACGAGTGTTTGTTCGTTGCTCGCTTCTCGGGCGTTTTTCAATAAGTTAATTATGAGCTGCTCAAATAAGAGCGGATCCGCATAACAACTTTTTTCACCACCATAACGGATGATAACACCTTGTTCATTGGCATTAGCCATGATTAATTTATGCATATCAAAATGACGAGGAGCGGGTGTTGGTAAGCGGCTCAGTGATCCGTATGCGTTAATAAAGCTAAGCAGTGATTCACTGCGAGATTTTATACGTGAAAGTGCCTGTTTAGTTTGTTGTTCAGGCAGAGCCTCAAAGCTGAGTAGAGTATCCGCCATAGAGGCCATAGGTGTTAAAGAGTTGTTCAGCTCATGAGATAGTACGCGAATAATATCCGCCTGCGACGCTCTTTTTGCGTCTTGAAGTTGCGCACCAATAAAGTTAGCAATGATCAACGTGTGTTCACTTTCTCCCAATTGATAACAATTTAGTTGCCAGTCTTTTTTAAATTCGAGGTGTTGGCAATGTATGTTGGTGATGTTAAAGCCGCATTCAGCTAATGTCATATCTCGCAGTAAAGGCACACTAAGGTGTTGGTGCATTGGGTGATTAAAAAAGGTGAGGCGATTATTTTTATCAAATAAAGCCACAGGTTGTGGCCAGTGTTGAAATAGGCTATCAAGTACAGTGGGAATGTGTGAAAAAGTGGTATGTGCAGATCTTGCGTTATGCTGAAAAGCCTGTTCGATTTGACGACTTAGCTGAGCGAGCGGGTTACTCGCATCCTGAAACTCTAAGCTGACATTTGACTGCCCATGCTGTTTTGCGTGTACAAAAGCTTGAAGTTGTGCAATGGGTTCATGCCAGCTCCGATAGATGTGATAGGCAGCGTATATTGACAGGTAACTTATGATTATATTGAGCGTTAAAGTCAGTAATGGATCGTTAAAACTTTGCTGGATCAATATTGTACTGAGCGACAATATACATAGAATAACGGCGCTGAGTGTCGTAATAAATTTATGCTTATGACTCACCTTGTTCAGTTTCATCGCGTCATTCATTATCATCAATATAACGTTCGAGTTGATACTTCTCGAGTCTACGATAGAGCGCATTACGAGATATGCCAAGTGCTTTAGCTGAAGCACTGATATGTTCATTGTGTTCTGTTAGTACGTCAATGATGCGTTGTTTTTCAAGGGCCGCGAGGGTGAGATCAGGAACGGGATGTTGCGCTTGTGTGTTAGTTGAGGCCGGGTTATCTATTAAAATATGCGCGATGTCGATTTGTTCATGCGCGCAAATTAACACAGCTCGCTCAATCACATGGCCTAATTCACGTACGTTGCCGGGCCAGTTATGCTCAAGCAGCAAACGACTGGCCGATTGACTTAGTTTGGGCGGTGTTTTGTTATATTTAGTGGCAAAGTGCGTAATAAAGTGATTGGCCAGAGGAATGATATCGTCACTGCGCTCGCGCAAAGCCGGTAAGGTAATAACAAAGGTATTTAAGCGGTAATATAGGTCTTGCCTAAATTGCCCTGCGGAGATGGCGGCATTTAGGTCCTGATTGGTTGCTGCTATTAAGCGGACATTTGCTTGCTCACTTTTATTTGCCCCTAGTGGCATAAATTCGCCTGTTTCTAATACTTGCAGCAGTTTAGGTTGTAAATGCAGGGGTAAAGTACCAATTTCATCCATAAATAAAGTACTGTTATGTGCTCGACTAAAGGCGCCGGTACGATCTTGTTTCGCGTCAGTAAACGCGCCTTTATGATGACCGAATAGCTCACTTTCAAAAAGTGTTTCAGTTAATGCACCCATATTGAGAGAGATGAGTGACTGCGCATGCCGTAAGCTCAATTGGTGAATACGGTTGGCGAGTTGTGATTTACCAGTCCCGTTTTCGCCTAAAATGAGGAGATTGGCATCAGTGGGGGCGAGTTGCTGTAAAAGTTGTTCTAATTGCTGCATTACGGGAGAGGTTGCGACCCATTGCATCGTGTTCGCAGACTCACCTTGTGCCGGACATTGAGTGGTTTCGGCCTGATTGGCTGCGGCAATATGCGTCGATACTTGGCTTAATAGTTTCTCTTTACGCCACGGCTTTTCAATAAAATCTTTTGCGCCCAATTGCAGTCCTTTAACGGCTAACTCTATGTTTGCCCAAGCGGTCATGAGCATAACTGGGATATGCTTTGGGGTGATGTCGCCAAGTAACTCTAGTCCTTCATTACCTGAGGTGGTATCTCGACTGAAATTCATATCAAGTAGGATCAAAGAGGGTGTTAACCGTGATAATAATTGCAGACATTGTGCGGGACTGTCTGCTTCTATGACTCTGTAACCTGCTTGTGAAAGCAAAAGTGATAGGGCAAATCGAATATCATCGTTATCGTCGACTATCAGTATAGACTGTTGTGTCATAGCAATTAACCGAGGCAGCTCGTGCTGCCTCATCCTTATTATTGTAAGTAGTATTCTGTTAATGTGTTATCAGGCGACTCATTGTTCTCTAAGTGCCTTCATTGGGTCCGCATTAATGATACGCCATACTACCAAAATAATAGCGAAAAACACGATAGTTATTAGCAAGCTAGTGAAAAAAAACAGTGAGGGCCAAGAAAATGAAGGGAGCATGGCAACCTGTTTTTGCAACATAAAATAAAGACCACATGCACTGGTAATGGCGATACCTAACGCGCTAAAAAGTAAGTGTTTGAACGTAGCCAAGGTATGGCTAAGCAAGGTAAATCGCGTAGCACCTGTGGCCATGCGAATAGCCAGTTCAAAGCGCTTCAGCTCAGTAAAGCTTATCGCCATGCCATTACTCCCTACTGCAGCGAGTAATAGTGTCAAGATTGATAGCCCAGCCACAAAGTAAAATTGTACACGCTCATCTAGCATCTCTGTTGCCCAGCGCTCATTTAAGCTCTTCACTTCCACATACTTAATTTCAGGGTGTGCATGGGTGATTGCTTGGGTTATTTGCTCTGAACTTAACCCATGCTCATTGGGCAATTGCATGACCAGTTGCATATTTAAATTATCAAGTGCATGGCGAGCATTAAATAACGTTGGATAGCCATCACCTTTGCTCATAAGGGTATAATTGTTGGCGATAATGCCCACGACTTGCAAAGAAGCGACTTTTATCCCGAGTACTGACTCCAGGGTGCCATCAGTGGTCAATTTTCTTGCGAATGCTTCATTTATGAGTGCGACTCGCGCTTGGCTTGTGTACTCATCCTCTGTGACATTACGGCCCGCGAGTAGGGGGATATTGAAGGCATTAATATAGTCAGGTGCAATATATTTGGCTAAAAAAGTGAGTCGTTCGTTGGTTTCTGAGTTTTGCGTCATATTAATCGTTGATGCAAACCCAAAAGGCTCATCGGCACTTTGTAGTACAGTAATATCATGGTGTAGTTGATGTAGTGCAGTTGTTACGCTGTTTTTTACCGCTATCATTGCGTTGAAACGTTTGTGACGTTCAGGTTCATTGACATCCTCTTCGTCAGGGAGTTCTGGCAGCTCACCATGGCGTATGATTTCTGCAACATAGGTATTGCCTGGGGTAAACCCTAAAGTGACATTGAGCGTGCTAAAGGCCGATTGGGCCAGCATGGCTGTACCGGTCAAAATTACTGCGGCTGAGCTGATTTGGGCGATAAATAGCACTTTACTTAACACGGTTACTTTACCCGCGTTGAGACCTTTGTTACCACTATTTAGATTGCTCACTAACTGTTGTTGGTTAAATTGTGTGGTTGATAACACTGCAAAGAATAGGTTAATAATAAGCGTGGTGATGAGTGCGATGCTAATGGTGACCATGTCGAGTTGAACCAGTTCGATCAATTCAAGGTTACCACCACTAACAATCGGCAACACTCGGATGATCCAGGCCGCACCAAGTAGGCCCAGTAGTGCCGACAATGCAAATGTAGGGATATTCTCTAGGAAACTCATGATGATCAGCTTTCTACGATTTGCACCTAGGCACAGCTGAGTTGCAAACTCTTGTTCACGCTGTTGGTAATGGGCAATAAATAGATTGAGTAGATTTAAGCTCGCCATCAGTAATAAAATGATGACAGTAGCAAGTAAAAACCAGATCATGGTATTTTGCTCAAGCATTAAGGCATCACGGTATTGCTTCACTGTGGTCACTGGTCCCAGTGACTCAATAATCGAATTCATAGGCCCAAGCTCACTGGCATGGTCACGATAGTAATTATGCCAGAACTGTTCAACATCACTTTCGGTAATGGGGCGGCTTGTTTCTCTAAATAGAGCACGTACATCTCCACTGATAGTCATCAGCGTAGGTGTTTTGATTTGTTCAGCTAAGTTGTAGTAGCGCCATACTTGTTGGCTATATTTTTCATCATTGCCTGGTGTAAATGACTGGAAATCTGTAACAATGCCTTTGATTTGCATTTCAGCTTCACCAAGGTGCAGCGTTTTACCTATAACGGCAGGGTCAGAACGATATGCGCTGTGCCATAGGCTTTGAGAAAGCCAAATGGCATCTTGCGTGTTCATTAGCGACGGCATTTCGCCTAGAAGCAGTTCTCCACCGAGTGTATCTAATATGTTATCACTGGCAGAAAACGCAGAAACAGGGTAGTGAGTGCCGTTGACGGTGACTTTATCATCATCCACTGAGAAGGATGTAAAGTCACCATAGTCCTGATACTGCTGGGCTAACAAAGCAACTCGCTTTTTGGTAAAAATAGAGGTGGTGAGTTCACCCGATACGGTCACTCGGCGGTCGATTTGATATAACGCTTGCTCATCTTTTACATCTGGTAGCGGCTTAAAAATGAGGTTACTGCTTATCGCGACGACAGCCAAGACGGCAGCCAATGTTAAACTTAACGTCAATATAACGGGTAACGATAGGCGTGGCAGGGTGAATAAACGCTGCACCCCATGGCGTAATGCGCGAAAATAAAAACTCATGCTACTGCCTCCTTATGCTCTACTAATATTTTGCCATCAAATAAGCGAATTTGACGACGGGCCATTTGGCTGTAGCGTTCGTCATGGGTCACCATGATAACCGTGGCACCGTTTTCGTTGAGTGTTTTAAGTAGTTGCATCACCGCGTCGCCATTTTGGCTATCAAGGTTGCCGGTTGGTTCATCAACAAGCAGCAAATCAGGGTTGCCAACCAGTGCTCTGGCAATGGCAACACGCTGTTGTTGACCACCGGATAGCTGACTGGGTTTGTGTGCTAGTCGGCCATCCATATTCACCGCACTCAATTGTTTTTCGACAGCGGCTTTAATATCGGCACTAGGCATACCTCTATGCTCTAATGGTAGCGCGACATTTTCAAATACAGTCAGGCTATCGATTAAATTAAATGATTGAAAAACATAACCAATGTGCTTATTTCTTACCTGTGAACGCTGATCAATTTTAAGTTGGTGTGTATCGATATTGGCAAGTTGATAACTGCCATTCGTAGGCGTATCGAGTAAACCTAAAATACTGAGCAGTGTCGACTTTCCACAACCTGAAGGCCCAGAGATAGAGATAAACTCCCCTTTATTAATGCTCAGAGAGATCTCATGGAGAGCATGGGTTTTCACTTGGCCTTTGCTGTACACTTTATTGATATTGTTAATAGTTACGAGTGCAGTCATGAGGGCGTTTCCTTAAAGTTGTGCGTTATCTAGGGCCAATTGGCTGTAAGTATGCCATTGACTTAAATTGTTTGTGATAATTTTGTCACCAGCAAGGGCTCCTGAGGTGATCAATAAGTGACGACCTGATAGCTCTCCAAAGGTGATATGTATTTGTTCAAGCAGTGCTTGTTCGGTGACTTTTTTGTAAAGTGGCTGGGTGCTGAGTGGCTTTAGACCTGCGCGTTGCTCTACATATAAGGCATTATGTACATGCTCAACAAACACTTTGGCATTGATGGGTTGTGCAGGTCGTACATTATCTGGCAGTGATGACTGTACGTGTATTTCAGCAATAATATAGCCATTTTCAACAACGGAACCCAGTTGCTTCACTGTGCCTTGTAATGGGCCTTGCTTATGATCAAGTATGACCGCTGCGCCTATGTTGATGCGTTCAGCAATACGCTGTGGAATGTTGAGTTTTGCCATTAACTCTGACTTGGAGCCCACTCGCGCCATGGCTTGCCCTTGGTTAACACGTTGGCCAAGCTCAATGTCTAAGCGTTGCAAAGTGCCAGAGATACCTGCTTTTATGGTTAGGTCGGCTACTTTATTGGCAATTAATGACACCTGCTTTTCTTGTTGCTTCAATAAAATATGCTGCTGTTGCAGTTCAAGTTTGTGCATTTCTTTTTGTTTACTGAAACGGTAGTCAGCGAATTCATAGCGCTTTTTCAATTGGTTATATTTTAATGTGGCCCGCTCTAATTCTATTTTGGCGGCGATCCCCTGTTTGGCTAAACGTTGATTTACATCGACATCTAATTTGGCGGCTTGAATTTGGCTATCGATGTCCGCTAATTCTCCTTGAAATGTCAGCTGTTCATTTTGTTTTTGAAACTGAAATGACGCGAATTCAGATTGCATACGCTCTAACTTTGACTCGGCTTCAAAGTGTTGTTGCTCTAAATCGGGGTTAGAGAGCATGGCAATAATGGTGTCTTTGGTGACATCTGTACCGGCGCGCAAGTAAATTTCACTCACCTGCCCATCTGCAGGTGCGCTGACCAATCGTTCAAAGCGAGATGCGAATTGGCCAAACACAGGTGTCATGATGTCAATATCACCTTGTTGCACAATGACTGTGTGCAACGAGTCATTGGATAATGTCGGCATTGCAGGGCGCAGCGCTAAGTAAGCCATAGATGCCATACAGCCTAGTGCGATTAGGCTCGTGATTATTTTCTTCTTGTTGGACTTTTTGACTGGGTTGATATCAATGTTCATTTATTAAGCTCCACTGCTGGCGATATAGTGAATATATGAAATTTTGATGCCAAAAAATAAAGCTATTTAAAATCAGTAGTTTACTTGTTTTCCTTGCTCGGTAATTAATTGAAGTGTGCGATATCGAACAGTGAGGTGTTCGGTTTTAAAAGAAGTTATGATTTTGAAATCGATAGCGCGTGCATAGTTATGAGTGATTGTGTGCTACTTGCTATGATAAATCGTTATATCAAAACCGGAATAGTATTCCGATTTTGGAGAGAACTGTTCATGATTTTTGGACTTTCAAACTTAAGGTTATGAAATAAATAGATTTAAAGCATTGGCATGCTTCTCGCTATGTGCCAGATACTATGAATTTAAAAAAGCGTAAATTGTGGACTGTGTGAAACCAAAACCAGACCGATCATACCAATATATCATTGTATTGTTGTGTATTAGTTTACTCATATTTGGAGTTAGCTGGCTTTTATATGACTCAAACAAGGTAACAGTGATAAAGCGTACGGATATTTTGGTTGATACGGTCAAACAAGGGCCAGTATCTATCAAGGTCAGTAGTTTTGGTAAATTACACAGTGCTGAGCGTTATATTATTACCAGTGAGAGTGATGCAATAGTCGAAGCGGTACTTCATCAAGCGGGTAGTATTTTACAAAAAGGTCAGGTCATTGCACGTTTGTCTAATCCCGATTTGCAGTTGCAAGTAAAGCAGCATGAGCAGTTATTACAGCAAGCAATAATAATGCGAGCGCAGCTACAGCTTACCCATCAGCGGGAGCTGCTGTTAGAGCAAGCTGAAATTGATACCCTCATCGGGGATTTAAAAACGGCTGAACTTGAATTCACGGCACAACAAGCTTTATTGCGTAAAGGTATTGTCTCGATGTTGACGTTTTTACAAGTGAAATCCAAAAAAGAGAATCTCACACGTCAATTAAGCAGTATAAAAACGCGCTTTTTACAACTTGAAAAATTACAAGCCAGCATGCTGCAACTTGCGAAGCAACGTATAGATATGCAGTCTTGGGAGCTGACGCGGTTGCGTACTCGGGAGGCAAATTTAACCGTAAAAGCACCTCAGCTTGGCGTGTTACAGCGTATGCCTTTAACTGTGGGGCAAAGTGTGAAAAAGGGGCTGAGTTGGCATTATTGGGTAGCCCGAAAAACTTAACTGCACGGTTGAAAGTGCCGCAAAGTGTCATAGCCAAAGTGGCTATTGGCCAAAGATGTGAAGTACGGATCCGCGAGCATAGTGTGGCTGGGGTTGTGCAGAGAATAAGCTCTCAAGTAGAAAATAACAGCGTTGAGGTGGAAGTGAGTCTTCAAGGGGAGCTGCCTTTGAGTGCGAGGCCTTTGTTGAATATTGATGCTGAGATTATTGTGGCACATTTGCATGATGCATTGTATATGTTGCGACCAGCTCACTACAGTGCATTTAAGCCGGTGGTTTTATATAAAATATTAGCTGGAGGTCAGACAAAAGCGACTAGGGTCAGTTTTGACACTAGTTCAGGAAAACTTGCCGTCATCGCTGACGGTGCAAGCGCTGGTGAACAGTTCATTATTTCAGACTTAACAACGCTGGCGCAGCAAGGTGCGCAGGTGGAATTGTATTAATCAAATCATATTTTTGGGAGTACATGATGGATGTTGTAATTTCAATGCAAGCTGTGAATAAGGTATTTGAAACAGAACTATTGCAAACGCACGCTTTAAGGAATATTCAGTTAATCATCAGAGAGGGGGAGTTTGTTTCTATATCTGGGCCTTCAGGCTGTGGTAAGTCTACATTATTATCGATTATGGGGTTATTGGAGTCGCCCAGTAGTGGTGAGTACTACATCAATGGAACTGATGTGTCAAAACTGACACCAGATGATGCTGCCGAAATTAGAAATAAAGCAATAGGGTTCATATTTCAGTCCTTTAATTTGGCAAATGAGTTGTCGGTATTGGAGAACGTCTCACTGCCTCTACGTTATAGCAGTGCGAAGCCGGACAAAGCGAGTATAAAACAACGAGCGTTAGCCTGCCTTGAGCAAGTGGGCTTATCGCATAGAGCTGGTCATAAACCGAATCAGTTATCAGGCGGCCAACAGCAACGTGTTGCCATTGCCAGAGCGCTTATTGCTGAGCCCGCAATTTTACTCATTGATGAGCCGACAGGTAATTTGGATTCAAAAAGTGGTGATTCAGTGATGCGTTTGATTGGCGAGCTACACAGACAAGGTCGCACGATTTGTATGGTGACACATGACCCAAAATATGCAGATATGGCCCCCAAAAAAATTAAACTACTTGATGGTGAAATACTGGGTGATATAAGCACAGTGGCAGCGCATGCTACTTTGGAGACATGATGATCATGCATGCATTTTCACAGGTTTTAACTACCCCGCGGTACACGTTCAGTGTGATGATGAGTATGGTAATAGCATTAACGACGTTATTTATTGCTGTGACATTCACCTATTCTCTTTTGTTTAGTTCGTTACCTTACCCGAATTCGGATCGCCTCGTTAAAGTTGAATTTGCTCAGTATGATGCGAATGATCAGTTTAATGTTGAGGCATTTAATTATCCGAGCCTCATGGCTTTGTACCAGCAAAGGCGTCACTTAGAAGAGGTTGCATTAGTGCACTATGCAGAGCAACTTTTATTGTCCCATGTGGATAGCCCCAAAGTGAATACGGCATTTGTAACACATGAATGGTTTTCAATGTTTGATATACCCATGCATTTGGGGCGAGGCTTTACACATCAAAGTGATAATACCCTCCCTGTTGCGGTACTGAGCTTTGAGCATTGGCAAAAGTACTTTGAGCAAGACCCTCACATTGTCGGTAAAACGATTTCTTTTGGAAAGGCGAGTTTTCAAGTTATAGGCGTGACGGCCGCACATTTTATCGAGGCGAATTTAGCACAATTTAATCAAAAAACCGGAGTATGGTTAGCGTGGGATCATAATTTAACCACACAAGGAGCCAGAAGCTTTTGGTGGAACCGATATGCAAATAATTTAATGGTCGCCCGGTTGCCTCAGTCTGAAACGATTGAGACTGTGAGTCTGAATTTATCACAAGAAATGAATAGTGTGTGGCAAACGAACGTCAAGGGTGAAACCTATTTTGATGGTTGGCACATAAAAATATGGTTAACCCCTTTGAAAGCAGTCTTATTGGGGTCGAGCCGTTCGCTCGTTTTAGGTGTATTGGCTGGCGCGATAGGGTTATTGCTCATGGTTTTGTTTAATGTCTGTAACTTGTATATCGCCATGTTAGCGACTCGAAGACATCAGTTGGTACTTCGTGTCGCGTTGGGTGCAAAAAAGAAACAATTGTATGCGCAGCTGTGGTGTGAAGGATTACTTATCATGTTTACGGCGACGGTATTAGCGATGATAATTGCCCACTTAAGCTTGTTTTATGGCGCACCTTGGTTAGCGACTTTGTTTCCTCATGTAAGTTTGCTGACACTATCTTGGCCTGTTGTGGCAATGATACTAGCCAGCGTGTTACTGCTAAACAGTGTGTTGGTTTCAGTTGGACTGTCGCGATTTCCGTATCAAGGTTTGGCGCAAGCTATGGCGGGTGCGACAAAAGGAGTTGGAGTGCAAGTCAGTGCGCAGCAAATTAATATATCTGTGGTCAGCCAGCTCGCCATTGCCATGATGATTGTTAGTTGTTTATTGACTGTTGCATGGCAGCAATGGCAGCAAATTGAACTTGCACATACGCTGCCCTTAAAAGATAAGTTTATGGTACAACTTTCGGATACCACAAAAGATGGGGAGGCAGCGCAACAAGCAGCCTATACACACGCGGCTAATGTACTTGAAGTGCTCCCTATGGTTGAACAAGTTAGTCGTAGTAACTCACCGTTAGGAGAGCAACTCATTACCTGGGATTTGACTTTGGTTGATACGCTGCAAAAGGTGACGCCATTAGGAAAAGTGGTAGATCATCGCTATGCAGCATTTTTTTCACAGACATTATTAGCAGGACGGTTTTTTGATGTCACAGATGTACAAAATAATGCCGATGTTTTAATGATCAGTGAGTCATTAGCTAATCAATTGGGTGGCATTGAGCAAGCATTATCAACTCGGCTGAGTTTTAATATTGATGACCCCGATGCGGCAATGCAGATAATTGGGGTGGTGGCTGATCAAGCGAGTGTGAATGGTTCAATAACCCCGCGTTTTGTGTATCGTGCAACACAAGGCAGGCATTATTTGTTAGTGCATTTATTACCAGGTCACTCATTATCAAAAGCGAACATGGAGCAGCTTTTTGAACAACACCAGCCAGGTATGAAAGTATTTAGGGTTCAGAGCCTTGAAAGTCAGCGAGATGCGTTATTACTCGCCAATAAGCTACTGCTATGGGTAAGTATGTGTATCACAATTGTGACGCTCGTTTTGGCCGCAGTAGGGTTATTTGGTGTCATGAGCATCCGTCAATCAGCTCAGAGGCAAACCATCGCCATGAAACGAGCGATAGGGGCAAAAAATTCGCAATTGGTGGCGGAAATGCTACTTCAATTTGGACGAGTTGCAACCATCGCCACGCTCATTGCTGCTGTTGGCAGTATATTACTCGTAAATTATTTTACAACTGCGATAGATGTGTGGGCTGCAAGCTTTTGTATTGCTGTTAGTGTGGTGTTGATAAATGCGGCTTTTTGGGTTTACCAACCGTTACAGCAGCAATTGAAGCACGCAATCGGATGTCAGTTACGTGGAGATAAGGGGTAGGTCATCTCCCCTCGATTACCTCATGTCTATTATTAGAGTTTTTTGGTGAATTTATCGCATCATAAAGTCCTTTTTACTGATTTTTATAATTAGCAACAGAATCTTACAAATGTCACGTTTATTGCTTTGTGAATCTTGCTAGTATTGCATGAGGAAATAATTTTCAGGTGATATTGGACATGCAAACAAAAATATTAAAAATAATCTTGCCACTAGTCATGCTGGCAGCAGGGGGGGTGGGATCAGTGGCTATCAATGCGCTTGCGACAGAGCCAGATGAGAAAGAACTAATTGATACCCGCCCAGTGGTTGAAGTAGAAACAGCTTTTGCCCTTGATCATCAAGTTGTGATTAACAGCTATGGTGAAGTTAAGCCCTTTGAGTCAACACAGCTTTCAGTTCAAGTCTCGGGTGAAGTGACTGCATGGCACCCTAATTTTGTCAGTGGGGGGATTGTTGCACGTGGTGACGTGTTAATGGAAATTGAAAAAGACAATTACGAAGCGGCTGTATTACAAGCTGAGGCTGACTTATCGCGCGCTCAAGCAACATTGATAGAAGAGCAAGCACAGGCCGACGTTGCCGAAGATGAAGCCAAGCGTTTCCCTAGCCGTAAACATACCGACCTGTTTTTACGTAAACCCCAAGTATTAAGTGCACAAGCAGGCGTAAAATCTGCACGCGCAGCACTCAAAAGGGCGCAAAGGGATTTGGCAAATTGTGAAGTAAGAGCACCTTATGATGCATTAGTTATTTCGCGTGATGTGGGATTAGGCCAATTTGTTAGTACGGGTTCATCGGTTGCGACACTCAACGGTATTGAATATGCTGAGGTTGTGATCCCAATTGCTGGCTTTGATAGTGCCTTTTTACCAGAGCGGATCACAGGTTTAACAGCCACAATAAAACAAACTGGGCTAAATGGCTTTACACGACAAGCGGTTGTGCATCGCGATCTCGGGATCGTTGACAGCGATACGCGTATGGTAAATTTGGTTGTGCGTATTCAAGACCCATACGGGTTAAAAACCCGTCAACCGCAAGTGAAGTTTGGCTCGTATGTACAAATCACGTTTGGTGGAAAAACATTAAATAAAATTTATCGCTTGCCACAAGATTTAGTTAACAATAGCACGATTTGGTTGCTTAACGCTGAAAATCAATTAGAGCCCAGAGAGGTGACGGTTATTCGTGAAGAAGGGACCTATTTTTATGTGAGTGCAGGTTTGAATGACAATGAAAAAATTGTGACGACGGTACCTGAATACCCACAAAAAGGCATGACAGTGAAAGTAGCTGGTGAAGATTCATCTCAGTTAGCTACAACTGAAAAATTATAAGGGTGGGTGTATATCGTGAGTACGCATGAACAGCAAAAACAAACCGGCTTAATTGCTTTTTTTGCTAATAACCCGGTTGCCGCAAACTTGCTAATGTGGTTTATCATCATCATTGGTATTTTTACCTATTCTACCATTCAGAGGCAGATGTTCCCGAATGTAGAGATTAATTATATTACCGTATCTGCAAACTATCCTGGGGCATCGCCACAAGAGATAGAAGAAAGTATTTTAATTAAGATTGAAGAGTCATTACAAGATGTTACTGATGTGGAAGAAGCCGTCTACCGCGCTTCTCATGGCAGTGGTAGCGCGCAGCTGAAAATAGACCCTGATGTTGAGCTGACAGATGTGTTAGATAAGGTGAAGCTGAGAGTCGATAGCATCGCTACTTTTCCAGCCGCAATGGAGCCTTTGACGGTAAACCAAGTTGAGTTTCGACAAGATGTGGTTGGCATGACTGTATCTGCTGACTTGCCATTGACTCAGCTAAAACCAATTGCGAAAGAAATAGAAGATGAGTTGCTACATTTAGGGAATGTGTCTCTCGTATCTGTTGACGTCCCATTGGATGAAATCGCGATAGAAATAAAGCCAGATGTGTTGCGTCAATATAACTTAACCATTGCAGATATAACGAATTCTATACGTAATTATTCGGCAAATATTTCAGCAGGTGAGCTCAGAACTGAAGCGGGTATTATTTCAGTGCGCGTTGAAAACCAGTCATACAGTGGTGATGAATTTCGTCAGCTGCCTGTCAAAGTGGGCGCGAATGGTGCACAGGTCTTACTTAAAGATGTTGCAATCATCAAAGATGAATTTACTGAAGGTGAGCGATATTTTAAATTAAATGGCCAAAATGCGGTTTTTATTCAGGTCAAAGCGACGACAGAGCAAAATATGGTGCCGGTGGCAAACTCTGTTAATGCATATATTAAGCAAAAGAATGAGCAGTTGCCAGCCGGTGTGACGATTGAGTCTTTAGTGGATATGACATACTACTTGAATGGTCGCTTGAGTATGATGAAAACAAACCTATTACAAGGGATGTTTCTCGTGGCATTGATGCTGTTTGTATTTTTGCGCTTTAAGTTGGCGATGTGGGTAACCATCGGGATCCCGGTCTGCTTCTTGGGGGCGATCATGTTAATGCCTGCATTGGGGATAACACTAAATGTGACCTCATTATTTGCTTTCATTATGGTGCTTGGGATCGTGGTTGATGATGCCATTGTGATAGGTGAAAGCGCGTATACTGAGGTAGAGAAAAAAGGTCCTGGTGTAGAAAATGTGATCCGAGGTGCTAAACGTGTTGCGACACCTGCGACATTTGGGGTGTTAACAACCATGGCGGTATTTGCACCGCTGATGTTCTCAACTGGACCTGAAAGTTCAAACTTCATTTCAATTGCGGGCGTTGTGTTACTGTGTTTATTTTTTAGTTTAATTGAATCTAAGCTCATTCTCCCTGCGCATATTGCGCAAATAAAGTTTAAACCCCTTGCAGAAAAAAGCTGGCGAAATGGGTTTAATCGACGCTTTTTTGGCTTTGTAAATGGGCCTTATAAACGTTTTGTAACACGCTGTGTAGAATGGCGATGGACGGTATTATTTTCGTTTGTCAGTATTTTTATAATCAGTGTAAGCTTAATGACGAGCGGCCATATTAGAACGCTATTCTTGCCTAAAATTCCTCATGATTTTCCTGCGATTAAATTGACCATGAACAATAATGTGTCAGATGAGCAGACCATTGCTGCGGCTAAGCAGCTAGAGCAATTGGTTATTGATATCGATAAGCAGGTTGAGCAAGAGTATGGCGTGAAAATGGTGAAAAACGTCATGGTTTTCAATATGGATAGAACCAGTGCGCAAGTGATGGCGCCGCTAGTTGATGAAGAGCTACGCCCCTTTGACACCTTTGAACTGAGTCGTCGCTGGCGGGAAAACATGCCAGAGATTGCAGGGGTGAAATCTATACTTGTTGAAGACGAAGTGATTAACCTCGGCGGTGAGGGAGATTTTGGTTATTTACTGTATGGCTCTGACATTGAAACACTCAATGCTGCCGGACGCCAGCTTATTACCTTATTGCAGCAAGAAAGCGGCTTATTTGATATTAGCTCGACGATTGACCCTGCAAGTAAAGAAATTCAATTATCTTTAAAGCCAGTCGCTTATGATTTAGGGCTTACATTGCGTGATATTGGCTCGCAAGTGGGCGCAAGTTTTTATGGCGGTGAGGCACAGCGTGTTATTCGTAATGGGGAAGAAGTACGTGTGATGGTGCGTTACCCTAAGTTAACCCGTGAAGCATATTCATCACTAAAACATACGGTGATCACGACACCACAGGGCAAAGAAGTGGTGTTAGGAGATGTAGTCGATTTGATAGAAAAACCAGGGATCAGCTATATTCGACGTGAAGAAGGCTACAGAACGGTGTATGTCTATGGCAACATTGATGAAGAAGCCATTGAACCAACTGCGGTAACCAAACGCATTGATGAGGTTATTTTACCTGAACTGCTCAAGAGCTTTCCTACGGTTAAAACCAAATTAAGTGGTGCTGTAGAAGAGCAACAAGCACAAGCAAATGAACAGATTGTCTTTTTCGTGATAGGCATGCTGTTGGTTTATATTTTGCTGGCTATTCCGTTAAAAAGTTATGCACAGCCTTTGATCGTCATGTCTGTTATCCCATTTAGTCTAGTGGGTGCATTGTGGGGGCATTTAGCATTTGGCTTAGACCTGAGCTTGATGTCTGCGTATGGCATTATTGCGGCGGCAGGGGTTGTTATTAATGACTCGTTGGTGATGACTGACTTTGTTAATCAGGTACGCCGTCAAGGTATGGCGTTAAAAGAGGCAGTTATAGAGGCAGGTTGTGCCCGTTTTCGTGCCATTACTTTAACGTCTATCACGACGTTTATGGGGGTTTTACCTATTATGTTTGAGACCAGTTTACAGGCGATGTTTGTGATCCCAATGGCTGTCTCACTTGGCTTTGCTGTTGTGTTTGCAACATTAATCACACTGTTACTGGTGCCATGTTTGTACATTATCTTAACGGATATACAAGGAGCCTTTAGTAAGGCATTTGGTTTTACTAGTAAAGTCTTTCATACCATAAAGCCACGTTCAGCAAAGATATAAGCAACTATGAACGTTCCAAAAAGCCAGTACCTCACTGGCTTTTTTAATTTTAAAGTGTTGCTATATTGGTCATTGATAGTCAAAAAGTTGTATTTGGTTTTTTCATCATTATACTTGCGAATATTCTAATTATTGATGAGCTTTATTGGTGTCTGACAAGCAGGAACTTGCGCTGTGGAAACAAATAGGCATGCTGGCACAGATGCGACAACTACATATTGGAGATGTGGTCTCTGCGCGCTTTTTTACCGAGACTGGGGAGGTAAGTGCGCTTCAAGTAAAGACGGAAATCATCTACCACTCTCAAAAGGATTCACATGCGTGGCGAGCAGAACTCGCGAATGCAATCAATGTGCATGTGCCTTTAGTCAAAGTAGGGAGTTATTCGGCTAAAGGTTGGGTATTTGGCTCAGGAGCTCAACCCGTGATGGCACATATTCATAGTGGGATCACGCATCTGAAGCTTGAACTTAAATGTAAAATGCAGCCCAAAAAATCGGTCGATAGGCGGCCTGAGTATGATCATGTCTTTCCACAAGCTCAGCACAGTTATCGACAAGGTACTCGGGTGTGGCATGCACCGTCAAAACGATGCTATCGATGTAAACCTTGGCCATTTACTGAATATTGTCGCAATAGCTCACCGCAATTTGAACCAGACAGTGGCGCATTATGGCAAGTTGCTTGGGAGGTTATGTAATAACATTACGCTCATTTTAAAACAGCACTGGCTTGCAACTATGACTATGATAGACTGGGAAAAATATCATAAGTTAGGAACAATCTGTGGCTGAAAACACGTCTGCTTTAACAGCAAAAAAAATCCCCCATAGTATGACTCATCATGGACACCAACGTACCGATAATTATTATTGGATGCGAGATGATAAACGCAGTAATGACGAAGTATTACAACATTTGCGTATTGAAAACGAGCATGTTGCCGCGCAAATGGCGCCTCATAAAGTATTGCAAGATTCGTTATTTACCGAAATGAAATCACGGATCGTGAAAGATGATAGCTCTGTACCTGTAAAAGATGGTGCGTATTGGTATGTCTCAGATGTGACTGGAGATAACGAATATGCGTCACACTATCGAGCAAGCGATGAAGCGCTGAGTGATAAATCACTCTTGTTAGACGTTAATGCCTTGGCGCAAAGTCATGAATACTATGATATTGGGGATTTGGCTGTTAGCCCAGATGATAAACTGTTAGCTTATAGCGAAGACTTAGATGGAAGGCGTATTTATACCTTCCGATTTAAAGATATTGCCAGTGATACCTATTTAGAAGATGTGTTATCTAACACTGAGGGTGAACTTGTTTGGGCCAATGACAATAAAACCGTTTTCTATGTAAAAAAAGATGCGCAAACGCTGTTGGGCACTCAGGTATACAGACATGTATTGGGCACACCACAAAGCGATGATGTTTTAGTTTATGAAGAGCAAGATCATCAGTTTTATATGGGGCTGGGTAAAAGTCGCGATGATAGCCAGATTTATATCTATTTATCGGCAACAGAAACCAGCGACTTATTGGTATTAGATGCGAACACACCTACAGGTGCTTTTGAACGGTTATTACCGCGCACAATAGGTCATGAATATGGTTTAGATAAACTGGGCGACTCTTTTTATATTTTATCGAATCATGATGCAATCAACTTTCGCTTAATGCGCGCGTCAGCAGAAACTATTGCGGAAATAGCACACTGGGAAGAAGTCGTCGCACATCGAGAACACGTGTTACTGGAAGGGCTGGAGTTATTCGATAGCCACTTTGTTGTGACCGAGCGTGAAATGGGCCAAATTCGTTTTGTGGTGCATACATACCAAGGCGATAGCTATCAGCTAACGTTTAATGATGAATGTTATTTTGCGGGAGTCGGACAAAACCCAGAGGCCAGTGCTACGACGGTCCGTATTTACTATTCAAGCCTGACAACACCGAGCTCAGTATTCGATTGTGATTTGGCAACGGGTCAGAAGGTGTTACGTAAACAACAAGAAGTCTTGGGTGAATTTAATAGTGATGCTTATGCGTCTGAGCGTATTTTCGTGACTTCCCGCGATGGCGTAGATATTCCTGTTTCATTGGTATATAAAAAATCGACATTCAAAAAAGATGGCTCTAACCCTTTACTACAGTACGGGTATGGCGCGTACGGTATTACCATTGATCCTACTTTCTCAAGTACAACGCTGAGCTTACTTGACCGTGGTTTTGTGTATGCAATTGCACATATTCGTGGCTCTGAAATGCTCGGACGTGCTTGGTATGAGCATGGGAAAAAGTCGTTTAAAGAAAACAGCTTTAATGATTTTGTTGATGTAACAAAATCATTAGTTAAAGAGGGCTATGGCGCATCAGATAAGATATTCGCTTCAGGTGGTAGTGCTGGTGGCTTGTTAATGGGGGCTGTGGTTAATCAGGCTCCAGAACTGTACTTAGGTGTTGGGTGCCATGTGCCATTTTTAGATGTCTTGACCACTATGTTGGACGAAACGATCCCCCTGACAACCAATGAGTATGATGAATGGGGTAATCCAAATAATGAAGCGGATTATAAAACCATTTTAGCGTATTCACCGTACGATAATATTGAAGCAAAAGCGTACCCTAATATCTTGGTGACTACAGGCTTACATGACTCTCAGGTGCAATATTGGGAGCCTATGAAGTGGGTGGTAAAGCTTCGAGAATATAAAACAGACAATAATCTATTGTTGTTTAAAACAGATATGGATGCTGGCCATGGTGGGGCGTCAGGTCGTTTTAAGAGCCTACATGAGAAAGCATTAGAAATGGCATTTTTTATTGGTTTACTCGATTCATAAATAACGATGCAAAGCATAACCATAGGCTTGTTGATGGTTATGCTTTTGACAGAGGATACCGAATGTTTGTAGCGCATGGTCTGTGGCGAGTGTATGTTGAAGCGCCGGTGATTTATATTGGCCTGCAAGGTGCGTTTAATCGAGAAGGCATTATTGACTTACAGCATGATTTGCTGGCTCAAGCGATGCAATATCCTCAAGGGAATTTGCAAAGTGCCGTCATCGATCTTTCTATGTTTGAGATGAGTACGGCTGATAGCTTTGATGTAATTCGCGATTACTTTGAAGGTGTGAAGTCGCGTGGCTATGTACGTGTTGATTATATTGGGGCGAATGCGTTAGCACGACAAGTCCTTGAACAGCTTTGGCGAGATGCAAAAACGCAGATCTATTTTTTTGATGATGCGGCTGACTTATTGGTGAGCCAACCACAGCACCACAATGCGTTATTAACACTAGTTCAAATACGCTTTGAGCATCCACACTAGCTTTTCTTGCTCTTTTATATAGTCACTCATCAATGCCGCAGTTCCTTCATCTTGTGCATCACCAGCTTGCGCTAACACTTCGCGCTGCATACCGATTAAAGTGGTGAAACCTGCGAGTAGGTTTTCCAGTGCTGCAGTCCCCTCACTGATCCCTTTCGCTTCGGCTATTTTGCTTTGCTCAAGATAGTCAGAGAAAGCGTGTAATGGCTGACCTTCAATGGTGAGTATACGTTCTGCTATTTCATCTACTTTTTCCAACAAAAGGTTATAGATCTCTTCAAACTTTAAATGTAGTTCAAAGAAGTTACGCCCTTTAATATTCCAATGAAAGCCGCGCGCATTCATGTATTGAATTTGATAGCTGCTCAAGAGTGTATTTAAAGCAGTTACAAGTGCTTGGCTTTTTTGGTTGTCTAAACCGATAGAATTAATGTGTGTCATGGTTGGCTCCTTATTTCGATGGGTTAAGTATGGATGAGCATTGAAGGATTGGCTAACAAGATAAATCAATATATACAATCTATAAAATCAATTGAAATCTTATTTTCTTATCTTTTTTTGGTTGGGAATAAAGCTTGCCAGTTTGGGAGTGAGCCGCAGGCTAACATCATGACACTTGATCTGACGCAAAGTGCTAAGAAGAGAGCACGGCGGGTGGTTTGCAATTTGATTTAGGTCAAAAAGTAGGCATGTGTAACACGCATAATGACTATGCGTTTCAGCAATTATTAATGCTGAGTAGGTTTAAGATGGAATTTAGGAGTAATGTTATGCAAGCTAAAACACGATCTCAACATAAATCAGAACTGCTGGTGGTTGTTATTGCTCTACTGGCTTTTGTGGTGGGTTTAGTCGGCCATTTAGCCGGAGCAAGTATCGCCAATTCAGACTCTTTTGGCTATATTGCAGCGCCAGTCCCGCTTATTGTTGGATTAATTGCCGTGGTCGCTTATAAAATAGCTGAACACGGTGATCACTGAGGGTCATTCTAAAGCAGCGAGTTTATATACTGAGTGACTTGGCGGGAGTAAATCATACTGGTGTGACTGACATGAAATACCTTATGTTCAGCCATCCCCGGCAACTGAGTTTCCTCTAAGAGGACAGTACCATCTGAGCGGCTGCCTTTTTGTAATAGGGGCATGAATCCCAGGGGCAAGTCGCCAGCTATGCTATATAACTTTGCGGAAAAGGGCCAATTTTGATTGTCTGACATTAAAAACTCAATGCTGTTTTTTAATAGCATGTTGAGGCCTTTATCATGCATATGCTTGGCAATGGCACTGCCTTTATGTGGCGTGCCTAACGTGATGACTTTTTCAACATATTGGCTAGGCGCGGAGTTATGTTCTAAATATGCCCGTGCGATAAGGCCTCCCATAGAGTGGCATACCAGCGCTGTTGCCTGAGTGCCAATAAACGCATCAAGTTCATTAAAGATGACCGACTTATCAGGCTCTAGGGTGTTATAACTGAAGTTTAAGATTTCAAAGCCGCGCTTTTTAAGCTTGGCACACAATGGGCGCATAACAAAGCCTGACATATACAAACCATGTAATACTACGATGCGCCGAATTGTCATATGGGCCTCTTACTTTAGTTGTTGCGGTATAATATGCACACTGTTTTGTTCATCACTGAGCCAGATTTCACCGTCCTGAATTGTGATGGTGAGCGTAATGGCACGACTGACCATATTGGCCAACTGTGCGGTGGCTTCATAAGGCAAACTGATCACCGTTAAGTTTTGATAATTTGCCAATTTTTGTTGGTTCTTTTGCCACCATATTGGCTGGTTATTTTCACCGTAAGTATACAACACGACGTTCTTAGCGCGGTTGCAGGCTTTTTTCAAACGCTTCTCTTCTGGTAAGCCGAGTTCAACCCATAGTTCTATTTCATCACTGTAATTTTTCACCCAGACTTCGGGTTCATCATCGGCACACAGGCCTTTAGTAAATTCTAACCGTTCTTGAAACTGTAATACGTAAGCTAAAATTCTAACCATCAAGCGTTGTTCAGTCTCTGATGGGTGCTGTGCTAACGTGAGTGATAAGTCTTGGTATACATGCCTATCCATGTCGCTAATAGATAGGTGAGTTTTGATTATAGTTGATTTAAGCGCCATGGTTTTTGGTTTCATAATATTCAGTGGCATGCAGTATACAAGAGATCTGGTTGAGAGTGCGCTGCTTATACTTTGATTGATAAATTTTTTCTGCTTTTAAAGCAATTGTGCGTTGAACTAGGTAAAATGGCGCGTTAATCAATATTTCACACAGGAGAATAGCGTATGGCAATTCAGTGGTTTCCAGGGCACATGAACAAAGCGCGTAATGAGATCAAAGAAATTATGCCGCAAATGGACGTAATTATTGAAGTGCTTGATGCACGTATTCCCTATAGTAGTGAAAACCCCATGGTGTCTGCGCTGCGCGAAGATAAGCCGGTTATCAAGATTTTAAATAAAGCGGATTTGGCCGATCCGGTCATGACCGATCGTTGGATGCAATATTTAGAGCAAGAGAGCGGTGTTAAAGCGGTGGCATTTGGTCACGATAAAGCGGCTGAAGTGCATAAAATAAACGAGTTATGTAAAAAATTGGCGCCGCATAAAGTGGGGGTTGATAAGCAACTTAAAGCCATGATCATGGGGATCCCAAATGTTGGTAAGTCGACATTAATCAATACCCTTGCGGGGCGAATTGTCGCTAAAACAGGCAATGAGCCTGCGGTTACTAAAGCGCAGCAACGTATTAAGCTTGAAGACGGTATTATGCTATATGATACGCCAGGGATGTTGTGGCCAAAGGTTGAGAACGAAAACTCAGGCTACCGTTTGGCAGCAACCGGTGCGATCCGAGATACGGCGATTGATTATGAAGAGGTGGCCAGTTATACCGCAGAATACTTATTAGAAGCTTACCCTAAATTATTACAAACCCGCTATAAAATTGAAGAACTGCCAGAGCAAGACTGGGAGTTTATGGAAATGGCAGGCAAAAAGCGTGGCTGTATACGCGGCGGAAATCAGGTGGATACCCATAAAATGTCTGAAATACTGATCAACGAATTACGTGATGCAGTGATTGGTCGTATCACCATGGAAACGCCAGAAATGCGAGAGCGTGAAGAAGTGGTGGTAGCAGAGCTAAGAGCACAAGCAGAGGCTAAAAAAGCGGCCAAAGAAGAAGAAAAGAAGCAACGAAGAGCGCGAGCGAGAAAGAATAGACGCTAACTGAGCGATAGCAATTAAGCATTATGACAAAAGCCCTTTTAGGGCTTTTTTATTTTATAAATACTGCAGGCTTGCTTGTATGTCGTGGTGGTAAATTACAGCGCTGGGTGAGTTTTAGGCATAAAAAAAGCCCTGTTAGGGCTTTTCCGTTTCATATCTACCGTCACAGATATGAGCAATGTAGCAAGTAAAATAGTGGATTGGCTAAGGTGAACAGCACAAGGGGCGTTGTTTAGTTCACCTTCACCGAGCAATTAACGTGTGCAACACGTGTTTCGGGTCAGAAACAAATAACAAGACTAAGTATGCATCACTCTTGTTGATATTGATTATCAGTTAGATCTGAGGTGTTGTCAACATCAAATGCAAATAATTATCATTTAATTTATTGGGAGTGAGATTAAACGTTTGACTGTGATAGCAAAAGGGCGGCTAAAAAGGCCAGCTCGCTTTAGTGAGTGATCTTTGTTTATTTAGTTTGAAGACGGCTTAATGCTTTGAATCAATTTGGCTTTGGTATGCGGTATAAATAACAGACATAAAAAAAGCCCTGTTAGGGCTTTTCTAATGTCATATCTACCGTCACAGATATGAGCAATGTAGCAAGTAAAATAGTGAGCGGGTGACATATGATGTAATAAGGGGCGTTATTACATCACTATCAACCTA
This sequence comes from Pseudoalteromonas sp. MSK9-3, assembly GCF_003590335.1. GTDB lineage: Bacteria > Pseudomonadota > Gammaproteobacteria > Enterobacterales > Alteromonadaceae > Pseudoalteromonas. The sequence continues at coordinate 49,732 of NZ_MIET01000055.1, forward strand.
GACAGTTAACGTGTGTCACACGTGTTTCAGGGTCGAGAAACATATCAGAGTAAAGAAACAAAACAAACCGTCAAACTTGTCTTGTTGAGATTGATTATCAGTTAGATTTGACTGAGTGTCAACAGTTTTATTACAAATAATTCTTATTTAATCTTTTAACGTTATCAAGCTCAAGCGAGTATATTTTAGGCATAAAAAAAGCCCTGTTAGGGCTTTTCCGTTTCATATCTACCGTCACAGATATGAGCAATGTAGCAAGTAAAATAGTGGATTGGCTAAGGTGAACAGCACAAGGGGCGTTGTTTAGTTCACCTTCACCGAGCAATTAACGTGTGCAACACGTGTTTCGGGTCAGAAACAAATAACAAGACTAAGTATGCATCACTCTTGTTGATATTGATTATCAGTTAGATCTGAGGTGTTGTCAACATCAAATGCAAATAATTATCATTTAATTTTTGGGGCTCAGATTAAGTGCGAGTATGAAAGCGAGGTGAGAAGTATAAGGCCTTGCTTAATTTAAGCGGTGCAAAGGTGTGAACACGGTTGGTTCAATTTATTGAGTCCACTATGTCTGATGTTTTATATCGACTGCACTAAATCAAGAGTTAGAAAGTGCGATTGTTAAATATTTCAATTAGGGAGGGGGTGTAAATTATGGACATAAAAAAAGCCCTATTAGGGCTTTTCTAATGTCATATCTACCGTCACAGATATGAGCAATGTAGCAAGTAAAATAGTGAGCGGGTGACATATGATGTAATAAGGGGCGTTATTACATCGCTATCATCCTAGACAGTTAACGTGTGTCACACGTGTTTCAGGGTCGAGAAACAATTAGAGTAAAATAACAAAACAAACCGTCAAACTTGCCTTGTTGAGATTGATTATCAGTTAGATTTACTTGACTGTCAACACCCATTTGTAAATAGTTCTCATTTAATCACTTACATTTATTCTTTTGGACTGTTTACATCGTTTTTGCACCGCTCAAACACATAAGCAACCCATCTTTAATTTGTTTATGTACACTGAGATCAACCTAATAGAGGTAACACAGTGAACTCTGTGATGGTTATTAATTTATGGTCACGTTAAGGAGAAGAAAATGAAGTGGTTTACGATTTTGGTTAGCGTATTGATGTGTGGATCAGTCAATGCCGCAGATAAATGGCGAGGGCTGTTAGAAATTCAGCCGAATATATTTCTTACCATTGGGGTTAATGTTGATATAACAAAAAATGAGATGACATTAGACAGCCCTAATCAAGGCTCGTTTGGTAAAACGCCAACCGAGTTTACTGTGTCTGAGACAAAAATATCATTCAAAGATACGCGGATCCAAGCTGAATTCACAGGGGCCATTGAGGGAGATAAATTAGTTGGATCTTTTACACAAGGTAGAGTGATGCCACTCACGTTGCATAAGTTGTCTGAGAAAGATCTGATGTCTTTAGAGTTTGAAGGTTCATACCTTGGTGATTTAGATTTGAATGGTAAGCCTTTGCCTGTTGTTGTTCAGGTCGCTGTGGTAGCAAATGGATTTTATACCTCACTTGACAGCCCTGCTCAGCAGAGTTTTGGTATTCCGCTGAATGAATTTACAATTGACAATAAACGCATGACTTTTAGCTCTAACATGATCGGTGCGCAATTTGAAGGTCAACTCGGTAAAGAGGGCTATCAAGGTAAGTTCGTGCAAGGTTTTGAAATGCCACTAACATTGAAAAAAAAACGTCTTTAATACCCTCTGATATGCCAGCGCTAGAATTGAGCAAGTTAGCTCAACAGCTAGCGCCAGTATTTGGTGAGCTGCCGGCTGCTATCGTGATATTGGATAAAGACAGCCGGGCTTCTTATTTTCATGGCGATGGCGTGCATGGAAATAGCTTGTTTGAAATAGGCTCTGTTTCTAAGCCACTATTTGCTTTATTAGCCAGCCAATTAGTGATGGATGAAATTTGGTCCTTAGAGGCACCACTTTCAGAAGTATTAGGGAAAGACTTTGAGCACCATAATTACTCATTGAAACAATTGCTCACACATCGTTCTGGTTTGCCGAGATTGCCTAAAAACTTGTTTCCTCAAAGTATAGACGATCCTTACGCTTCTTTTGACACTAAGGCTATGACGCAAGCTCTTATGATGCCTATTGGGCACAAAGGGAACTACGTATATTCAAATTTTGGTTATGGGGTATTAGGCTGGCAGATGGCAAAGGAGTTAGGGGTGACGCAATTAGCAATGATGCAAAAGCATGTGTTTAATAAGTTGAGAATGGCGCATGCTACATTGTCTTTGACAGGCGAAGTTGTACATAAATTACAGGGCCATGATCACTTTGGTGATCCAGTGTCCAATTGGCATTTTGATAGCTTGGTTGGAGCCGGTGGAGTCTTGGCGTCTGCTGCCGATATGGCTAATTGGATCTCTGCGTATTGGAAGAAGGAAGATGTTGATATTAAAACTAAATCTATACTAAAAGCTAGTTTAACAAGCTTAAGCGATGATATGGTATATGGTTTTAGCAAAGGCCAAAACGGTCGGTATTTTCATGATGGGAAAACCGCTGGTTTTAGTGCGATGGTGGTATTTGATCCGATCCAGCAGTTGGGAGTGATTGTACTGGTTGGCGGTGAGCGTAATACAAATAACATTGCGATGTCTTTATTCAGTCAGTTAGAAGAAAAAGAAAAATGAAACATTTACAACTCCAGTATTTATTTAGTCAGCGTTATATCTTTATTATATGTCACTCAATTAGTTGGTTATTTGCATACTTGTTTCTGACAATCATCGTGATGCAAAACCCTTATGCAAGCTGGAATGAAGCGATTTACGGTGCAATGTTTCTTTTTTCGGGGGCTGTGGTCACTTACTTCGTACGGTGTGTTTATAAAAAGCAACTACATAATAAGAGTAATGTATTGCAGTTTAGCTTTTTAGTATTTGGGTCGTGTTTCGCAACTTTAATAGCAACAACCGTTTTGTTGTGTGGCGTATTCTTTTTAGCACATATTGGGATGTCGCATCCTATTCCATCATCACAACTGGGGTTTATTATTGAAACTGTGGGGCTGAGTAATGGGTTAAACATGCTAGGCCTCACCTTACTTTGGTCATTTGGGTATTTGGCTTTGAGTAAAATAAAGTGTTTGAGTACAGCGCATGCATTGTTAACTGTGAGTCAGTTGCAAGCACTCAATAGTCAGCTTAATCCTCACTTTTTGTTTAATGCGATTAATGATATTCGTGCGCTGATATTGGCTCAACCGACGCAGGCACGAGCAAGCCTTGCAGAGCTGGCAGACATGCTGCGTTACTCTCTACAAGCTAATCAAGATGATAAAGTAATTTTAAGTCAGGAGCTTGAGAATGCTCAGCACTATCTCAGTCTTTGTAAAATAAGTTTAGCGGAGCGTTTACAAATTGAAGTTAACGTGGCTTCAGACACCGAGCGTTTATTAGTGCCTAAAATGATTCTTCAACTGTGCTTAGAAAACGCCATTAAACATGGTATTGCAAAAAACCGAGTTGGCGGAGTTGTCGCAGTAAAGGTATGGTGTGAAGAAAAATTGCACATTGAGGTTGTCAATCCCTTGGTCGTGAGTGCTCAGCCATCGGATGGCTTAGGGCTAGCAACTAAAAATATAGAAGAGCGATTAGGCCTATTATATCGTGGTGAAGGGTCGATTACTCGTATGGTACGGGGTGAGATCGTGGCGACAGTCATCGAAATACCTAAGGAGACAGTATGAACAAAGTTGTTATTGTTGATGACAGTCATTTGGCGCGACTTGAACTTAAAGCCCAACTTGACGAAATGGGTGATCTAGAAGTGGTTGCTGAGGCGCCTGATATTATTGAGGCGAAAGCGGTGATTGAACAGTTACAGCCAGATTTATTGCTCCTTGACATTAACATGCCTAGTGGCAGCGGTTTTGATTTGCTGGCGCAACTGAGTTATGTGCCTCATGTGATTTTTGTTACCGCACACGATGATTTTGCTGTTAAATCTTTTGAAGTGAATGCATTAGATTATTTGTTAAAGCCTGTAACACAAGCTCGTTTGGCTATCGCAATAGAAAAATATAAGAAGTTACAGACACCTCTTGAAGTGGACAGTCGTTTTTTTATTAAAGATGGCCAACGTTGTTTTTTTATAGCCTTAGAGGACGTTCAAGCATTTGAAGCAATGGGCAATTATACGCGTTTGCATACTAAAGATCGGGCTGTTAGCGTATATCGTACTTTGGCTAATATTGCTGAACGTTTGCCTGAGGAGCCCTTTTTTAGAGCAAACCGTAGTTGGTTGTTTAATGTACATCACATTGCCTCATTGGAGCAGGAGTCAGGAGGTACGCTTGAAGTGATATTGGAAAATGAGATGAGTATTGCCCTTTCTAGGGCACAAACCACTGCCTTTAAGCAACATTACAAACTCTAATCTGTGTACTTTTTCATCCCATTAGCATAAATTAATCTTAACTATAATAAGAACCCCGACTTGCCATCTATACAATCTAGCCCTTAGGCACAGCGTAAAAGGTATGTTGATAAAACGAGTATTTACGTTGTTGGTAAAGTTTGTATCCTTTACGGGCTTTTAGGTTTAAGGCGATGTAGCTATACCGTATTTAAGCAAATAGGGCAGGTATCAATAAATTTACTGGTGACATTATGCTTAGTTCAGTGGGTCTTGCATGTGCTTTATGCGCGTTAATTTTACTCACATTGCGAGGTGTTAATCTATTTATATCTGCGCCGCTGTGTGCTTTGGTTGTTGCCATAACAAGTGGGATTATGGTGTTTCCAACGAGTCAGGAAGTGAGCTTTATCAGTGGCTATATGAGTGGCTTTTCTGGGTTTGTGCAAGCTTGGTTTTTTATGTTTTTATTAGGCTCTTTGTTTGGTAAATTCATGGAAAATACGGGTGCCGCAGATGCAATTGCAGGGTGTATTGTGAACACTTTAGGCATGAAGTATGCGGTATTAGCGGTTGTCTTATCGTGTGCAGTGTTAACTTACGGGGGGGTTAGCGTATTTATTGTGGCATTTTCAGTGTACCCAATGGCATTAAGCTTGTTTAAAGATGCTAATTTACCGCGCCGTTTTATTCCCGGGACTTTGGCTTTTGGCTCAGTGACTTTTACCATGACATCAGCAGGCTCTCCAGAAATTCAAAATTGGATCCCGATAAAATACTTAAATACTTCTCCTTATGCGGCATGGCAAGAAAGTATCATTGTCGCAATATTTATGGCGCTATTAGGCTACGCATTACTGACATGGATGATAAAAAAAGCACAAGCGAAGGGAGAAGTGTTTGAGGTACGAGACAGTGATGATCATCGCACCACACGAGATTTGCCTCACCCAATCACCGGCATTTTGCCTTTATTGGTCGTGTTGGGGTTATCTTTCTCATTGCATGATACTTTACAGCAAAATGCGCTCATGGTGGCGTTATTAGGCGGTGTTTTGAGCTTATTTATCATCAATTTTAAGTACTTTATGAATCTGTCTGATGCCGTAAACTCAGCGACCACCGGAGCTTTGGTTGCAATTGGCAACACCGCGGCAGTTGTGGGGTTTGGCGCTGTTGCGAAAGAAACACCTGCTTTTCAAGAGGCGGTGGCCTTGATGACGCAGATCCCGGGTAACGAGTTAGTTGGTGCGGCCATTGCGGTAAGTGTTATTGCAGGGTTAACTGGTTCCGCCTCAGGTGGACAAGCGATTGCATTACCATTAGTTGCCCCACATTATTTGGACCTTGGCGTGGATAATAGCGAGTTGCATCGGGTGGTCGCCATCAGTTCTGGGGCGATTGATACCTTACCTCACAATGGCTATGTGGTGACAACCGTTCGCGCAATTTGTAAAGAAACACATCAAGCCGCTTATGGGCCTTTAGCCATACTGACTGTTGTGGTGCCATTACTGGGTTTAGGGTCAATATTGGCATTATTTATTTGGTTTTAATTTGCTTAAAAAGGATGAGAAAGGCGTATTATCTGACGCGTGTTGGGTTACGTGAAAATAGGGAGTGAGGTGCTGAAAAGTTGATAAAATATTAAGTCGAGCGTAATAAAACAGCATAGGAACAAGCAATAATTTAAGTTAATTCGCTGATGAATTTGCATTTTTGAATTACATATTCTGGTAAAAAGCAACTTTTTATTAAATTGATTGCATTTTAAGCGATATCAATGATGATGTTCGCTAGAAGAGGTGATATACTCCCGCCGAATAATTTTTCTACTTTAAATAGAGCAAAATAATGGCAGATTTATCGAAATACAGAAACATTGGTATTTTCGCGCACGTTGATGCGGGTAAAACTACTACCACTGAGCGTATCCTAAAGCTAACTGGTCAAATCCACAAAACTGGTGAAGTTCACGATGGCGAATCAACAACTGACTTCATGGAACAGGAAGCTGAGCGTGGTATTACTATCCAGTCAGCTGCAGTAAGCTGTTTCTGGAAAGATCACCGTTTTAACGTTATCGATACTCCTGGACACGTTGACTTCACAGTTGAAGTTTACCGTTCATTAAAAGTACTTGACGGTGGTATCGGTGTATTCTGTGGTTCTGGTGGTGTTGAGCCACAATCAGAAACAAACTGGCGTTACGCGAACGAGTCAGAAGTTGCTCGTTGTATCTTCGTAAACAAGTTAGACCGTATGGGTGCTGACTTCTACCGCGTAGTAGACCAAGTAACTAACGTACTAGCAGCTAACCCACTTGTAATGACGTTACCAATTGGTATCGAAGACGAGTTCGTTGGTGTTGTTGACGTACTTACTAAGAAAGCATACGTTTGGGATGACACTGGTCTTCCTGAAAACTATGAAGTATTAGACGTTCCAGCTGACATGGTAGACAAAGTTGAAGAATACCATGAGATGCTAATCGAAACTGCTGTTGAGCAAGACGATGATCTACTAGAAGCGTACATGGAAGGTGAAGTACCTTCTATTGAACAAATCAAAGCGTGTATCCGTAAAGGTACTCGTGATCTTGCGTTCTTCCCAACTTACTGTGGTTCAGCGTTCAAAAACAAAGGTGTTCAACTAGTACTTGACGCTGTTGTTGATTACCTACCAGCACCGACAGAAGTAGACCCGCAACCACTTACAGACAAAGACACTGGTGAGCCTACTGGTGAAGTTGCAACTGTATCAGTTGACGAGCCACTACGTGCACTTGCGTTTAAGATCATGGATGACCGTTTCGGTGCCTTGACCTTTATCCGTATTTACTCTGGTGTGCTTAACAAGGGTGACACTGTACTTAACTCTGCTACAGGTAAAACTGAGCGTGTTGGCCGTATGGTTGAGATGCAAGCAGATGACCGTAATGAATTAACATCAGCGCAAGCGGGTGACATCATTGCTGTTGTAGGTATGAAGAACGTTCAAACTGGTCACACTTTATGTGCACCTAAGCATGAATGTACACTTGAGCCAATGATTTTCCCTGAACCAGTAATCTCAATTGCGGTACAGCCTAAAGATAAAGGCGGTAACGAGAAAATGGGTGTTGCTATCGGTAAAATGGTTGCAGAAGATCCATCTTTCCAAGTTGAAACTGATGAAGATTCAGGTGAAACTATCCTTAAAGGTATGGGTGAATTACACCTAGACATTAAGGTAGATATCCTTAAGCGTACTTACGGTGTAGACCTTATCGTTGGTCAGCCTCAGGTAGCATACCGTGAAACTATCACTAAAGAAATTGAAGATAGCTACACGCACAAGAAGCAATCAGGTGGTTCTGGTCAGTTCGGTAAGATCGATTACCGCATCAAGCCAGGCGAGCAGAACTCAGGTTTCACGTTCTCTTCATCTGTTGTTGGTGGTAACGTACCTAAAGAATTCTGGCCTGCAGTTGAGAAAGGCTTTAAGTCAATGATGGACGAAGGTGTTCTAGCTGGTTTCCCAGTATTAGACGTTGAAGTTCAGTTATTTGACGGTGGATTCCACGCAGTTGATTCATCAGCAATCGCTTTTGAAATCGCAGCAAAAGGTGCTTTCCGTCAGTCTATCCCTAAAGCGGGTGCACAACTTCTTGAGCCTATCATGAAAGTTGACGTGTTCACGCCAGAAGACAACGTAGGTGACGTAATCGGTGACCTTAACCGTCGTCGTGGTATGATCAAAGACCAAGAAGCTGGCCTTACTGGTGTTCGCATCAAGGGTGATGTTCCACTTTCTGAGATGTTTGGTTACATCGGTCACTTACGTACTATTACGTCTGGCCGTGGTCAATTCTCAATGGAATTCTCACACTATGCAGCATGTCCTCAGAACGTAGCTGAGACAGTAATTGCAGCAGAGAAAGAGAAAAAAGCAGCTAAGTAATTAGTTCTTTTTTATTAAATACGAAAAACCGCTTATTTTATATAAGCGGTTTTTTTTTGTCTTGAAAAAATCACAATAAAAGCTTAAAGGTTTCTTGATTTAGGAACATGATACTCTTATCATTGCACTCCTGACAAAATGTTTGTTTTTGTTATGGGTACTTAAGTAAGAATGGAGGCTTTTATGAAAACAATCGATTTAACTGTGAACTGGATGTTCTACAGTACACTATTACTAGTATGCATCATTATTTATGGTGTATCACAAACATCCCCTTTGTTGTCGAATATATTGACGATTTCATCTTATCTGTTATTGGCAGGTGTATTGGTATCATTGAGCTTAGCAGTGATCAATCGTCGATACGTGCATCTTGATAAAGCGGGTGTTAGTTACTCAACAGGTTTAAATACTCAGTATATCCCAAGTGATGCGATTGTTGATATCCAACTGCTGCAGATTGGCTTCATAAAAGTGCTAGAAGTACAATTGAGTGACCAGACCAAAACCCGCTTTTATAGTTGGAAGATGTCGAATGAAGAGCTGCAAAGAACAAAAAAAATAATTAGTGAGCAATAAGTCCTTTCATAAAGCATAAAAAAAAGCGCCTCAAAAGGCGCTTTTTTTATGTTTTTATAGCGGTATTACTTTTGCTGTAGCCACTGAGCAGCTTGCTTAGCGAAATATGTTAGGATCCCATCAGCACCGGCACGTTTGAATGCCAACAAAGATTCTATGATGGTAGGTTGCTCAGCTAACCAACCATTGTCAATTGCAGCACGATGCATCGCGTATTCTCCACTGACCTGATAAGCAAACGTCGGCACACCAAATTCAGTTTTAACGCGTTTTACAATATCTAAATATGGCATACCGGGTTTAACCATGACCATGTCGGCACCCTCTTGAAGGTCGAGTGCAACTTCTCGAATTGCCTCATCTGAATTTGCTGGGTCCATTTGATAGGTTTTTTTATCAGCCCCCTTAAGATTCCCTGCAGAACCAACTGCATCTCTAAATGGTCCGTAATAGCTTGATGCGTATTTGGCTGAATACGCCATGATACGGGTATGCACATGCCCTTGTTGCTCTAGACCATCTCGAATGGCAGCGATACGGCCATCCATCATATCGGAAGGGGCTACAATGTCGGCACCTGCTTCGGCGTGAGAAAGCGCTTGCTGTACTAAAATTTCAGTGGTGACATCATTGACCACATAGCCATTATCATCAATGATCCCATCTTGACCATGGGTTGTGAAGGGGTCAAGTGCCACATCGGTGATCACACCCAGCTCGGGAAAAGCTTCTTTTAGTGCCCGTGTTGTGCGTTGAGCAAGGCCTTCAGTATTGTAGGCTTCTTCGGCGTGCAATGATTTTTTTTCAGCAGGAGTAACTGGAAAAATAGCTATTGCTGGGATCCCTAGTGCGACAAGCTCTTTGGCTTCTTCTAACAGTAGATCGATAGACAGGCGTTCAATACCGGGCATAGACTCTATGGCTTCACGGCGGTTTTTTCCTTCCAGTACAAAGACAGGATAGATTAGATCATTAACAGATAGTTGATTTTCGCTCATAAGACGGCGAGAGAAGTCATCTCGGCGCATACGGCGCATGCGAGTATATGGGAAAAGGTCTAGTCCAGATTGAGCCACGGTGGTCTCCTAAGAATGTTCATAAACAACGACGCGATTACGCCCTTGCTGTTTTGCTTGATACAGTGCTTTATCGGCAAAGTCGGTAAATAGTGTCGGGTTTTTGCTATTTCTGGCAATGGCGCTATGAATACCGGCGCTGATTGTCATAGTCAGGGTATGTTCGCCGACGGTGAGCTGGAATTTCTCTAAATCAGAACGAATAAGTTGAGCCAGTTCAATAGCGCCTTCCGCGTTAGTATTTGGTAAAAGTAACACGAACTCTTCACCGCCATAACGAAACACTTCATCATGGGGGCGCTTTAGGTGCTGTTGAATTTGTTCTGCCACGGCACAGATTGCTTGGTCGCCAACGAGGTGACCATAGGTGTCATTAATTCTTTTAAAGTGGTCAATATCTAACATAACCACACTCAAAATCGTCTGCTCTCGACGTGAACGCCTCACCTCCATCATGACTCGTTTATCAAAGTAACGGCGGTTTTTGACTTTTGTTAGTGCATCTTCCATATTGAGTTTTTCAAGCGCACGGTTCTTTTCTTCTAATTCACGTAATGTAACTTGTAACTCAAATGTGCGTTCATCAATACTGGACTCTAAGTCCTCTTGCGCTTGTTCTTGTAGGTGTAAGCGTTCTTTTAACAGCGCATCAGCCGCTTTACTTTGAGCAAGCTTAGCTTGTTGAGCTTGAATTTTACTGTCACGTTCGCTGACGTACTTTCTCATCAGGGAGTAGGTCAAAACGATACTCGTGAGCAGATAGCATAAGTACGTGATAGGTCTATCTAATAAAGCACCTGAAAGCAGACCTAGCTCAAAACACAGTTGATAAGCAATCGCAATCACTAAGGCACTGAAGAGGCTCACATGTGCATAACGCAGTGTCGCGCCTTGACGGTATCTGATCAGGGCAACTATCCAATACCCTAATGCCAATATAAGGCTAAAAATATAAGCACTAAGTAGTGCCACTTCGATTGGCATAAACAGCAGTGATAATGCTAATAATGTGGCAATGCTCCAAAGCCACTTCAATGGCTTTTGATAGGATGTTAGCTGCGTGCTGTTGAGTAAAGTTTGACTAATAAAAGAGGTGAAGAGTAAGCAGCTATAGAGTACTAAAATAGGTTGTGCATATTGCTGAAGCCACTGCCAATTACCATAAATATACCGATAGCTAAACCCATAAAGGTGTACATTGAGCAACCAAATAATAGTGATGATAAAGCCGGCCGATAGGAAGTACTTCTTCCGGGTGAAGGAATAGACGGTAAAGTTACTGAGCGCCATGGCAAGCATAAAGCCCGCTAATATACCGTATATAAGATTAAACTTACTTTTATATTTCAGATACTCAATGGGGTGCCACAGGCTTAACGGTATATTTAATGCGCCATGGTGCTGAATTTGCAAATAGATCACACCGCTACTTTGTGCTGGTAAATCAACAGGGACCAGCTGTGCTTCATGTTTAATAGGACGCTGCATCAGCGGGAGGGAATCTCCCAAATCAAGCGTGAGTAATGAGCGGTTGTGTAATTGAATAAAGGCACTGATCTTATCGAGTAAGTTGTTATCGATACTAAGTAAAAGCGGAAGCTCGATTTGACTGGGGTTATTAAGTGAAATTTTCAGCCAAACGTAATCGGTAATGGGTCCTAAATTAAGAACCCCACTGGTATTATTCTTCCAGTTAGGTGATGACGCGAGTAACTGTTCGACGTTTTGACTGTTATTGACCACGTATTTAAAAGGCAGCTCTGACTGTTTTTTAAAATCACCTTGTAGCTCTAAGGCAATGAGAGGTGAGATAAACAGGCACAAGTATAAAGTAAGTAGCCGTAGCAATATCATCTATCTTTTCCAGCTAGAAATAAGCGGTTAAAGTTTTCTACACTGATGTTAGCGATATGTTCAATTGTTTGACCGCGTAATTTTGCGACAGTGTTGGCTACTTCATGAATAAACATAGGTTCGTTACGACGAGACTTAGGTTTTGGAGATAAGCTACGAGGCAACAAGTAGGGTGCATCTGTTTCTAGGAGCAGCTTATCATCAGGGATAAGTGGTACTAAAGATTGTAATTCAGCACCGCGACGTTCATCACATACCCATCCGGTAATGCCAATATATAAGCCATAATCGAGGTAGAACTCCAGTGCTTCTCGATTGCCAGTGAAGCAATGTAAAACGCCCTTCACTGAGGTGTTTTTTAAGTGTGCTTTCATGGCTGAGAATGCATCACGTTCATGCAGATAGACGGGCATTTTGGTTATCTTGGCAAGTGCGAGATGTTGTTCAAATACACTTTGCTGTATAGCTCTAGGCGAAAAATCTCTATTGAAATCAAGCCCACACTCTCCAATGGCAATAACCTCCTTTTGCGTTAAGAGCTGTTGGATTTGGGGAATAAAGTCATCAGTTGCTTCTTTAGCATCATGTGGATGAACCCCAGCAGTACTGACAACGTTAAACTCTTGGGCAAGTGCTAAGCTGGCTTGGGAATCACTCACATTGCTGCCAATGAGAAGCATGTTTGAAACGCCAGCTTCTTTTGCTCTAGCAACAATATCGCTGCGCTTATCATCATACTGTGAATTGGTTAAGTTAACCCCAGCGTCAATAAAGTTGTGGGCCATTAGATAGCTCGTTTTACTTCACACTGCGATATGCAGCGAGCGTTAAAGATAAAGTGTTTTGTGCTATGCCTTTGTTCATTGCTCATGTTCCACTGTGTCTGCTTTCTTTGAATAGAAGATAGCCAGCACCAACCCCAACTCAAATAAGAGCAGCATCGGTAATGCTAGCAAGGTTTGCGAAAGTACATCGGGTGGCGTTAAAAACATAGCAATAACAAACGCACCAACCACAATATAAGGACGTTTTTCCTTTAGGCTTTTAATATCTGTAGCCCCACTCCAACACAAAACCATAATAGCGACAGGGATTTCGAAAGCAACGCCAAAAGCAAAAAACAATTTAAGGGCAAATGCGAGGTAGCTACTAATGTCAGGGGAGAGGGTCATCATTTCAGGCCCTACGCTTGTGAAAAAGCCGAGAATGATAGGTAAAACCACAAAGTAACAAAATGAAATACCTGCATAAAATAATAATATACTAGAACACAGGATGGGGATAAGCATACGCTTTTCATGCTTATAGAGGCCAGGTGCGATAAAGCTCCACACCTGATGTAAAATCATAGGCACTGCTGAAAATAAGGCGACGAACAACGTCAGTTTAAAGGGGGCGAAAAAAGGTGCGGTTACATCCGTGGCTATCATCGTGCTATTGGCAGGAAGGTTCGCAACTAAAGGAGCTGCAACAAATGCATAAATATCATTGGCAAAATAGACCAAGGCGATAAATATTACCAAAATGCTTAATATCGCTTTCATCAAACGATTGCGCAGCTCAATTAAGTGACCGATGAAGCCGCTTTGTTGCGTATCTGACATAGTGTACTCATTACTCTAATTGGTCACAGAGGTTACTCTTTACCTGACTGCTTAGTATTATTCTTATAGCTATGCTGTACAGATTCAGCTGCTTTTTGAAGTTCCTCGACAGACTGCTTTACCGTTGATGATAAGTCTGCCATGTTTTGCTCTTCCGCTTTTTTTAAGTTGCTGTGGAGTTCATGAACACGCAACTCTTCATTTACTTCCGCTTTTACTGAGTTAGCCATGGATTTGATGGTTTTAATCCATCGACTAACTGTTCTGATCGCGACAGGTAAACGCTCTGGGCCAAGTACAATCAAACCGACGATTAACACAACGGCTAATTCCCACATTCCCATGACGGTTAAACCTTATCCTTTTGCTTCTCAGCTGCTTCTTGCTGTTGTTGTGTGGTTTGGTCTTTTAACTGCTCGGGTGCTTTGTTGTCTTCATCAGAGACTGCTTTTTTAAACCCTTTTACAGCATTACCTAAATCACCACCAATACCGCGTAGCTTTTTTGTGCCAAATAACAAAACTATGATGGCTAAAACAATTAATAGTTGCCAAATACTTATCCCGCCGAAACCCATATTTACTCCGTTGATAATGAACTGTAGTTGTTAAAAATGATTATACGCTGAGTGTATAAAATATCATCCTGTTTTACGCCATGCGGCGATAAATAACCCTGTTGATACCAGCATTGTTAAGCTGGCCGCCATTGCATCATTTGCTAAGTACAACAAACAACTGGTGATTGTTGTACTGCATGCCAACATGCCTAAGAGCATCTGCTTTGTATTTGACTTAGGGGCTGGTGCTGTGACTTTACGATTACTTTGCTTCAGTGTTTGGTAAAGTAAATCAGGTAGCTCTGGCATTTTCTCTGCCCAGAATGGCAAGTTTGCATACACTTGCTTAAGCACTGACCAAGGGCCAACTTGTTCTTTAACCCATTGCTCTAAAAAGGGTTTTGCGGTTTGCCATAAATCAAGCTGTGGATAGAGCTGCCGACCTAACCCTTCTACATACAGCAAGGTCTTTTGAAGTAAAACCAGCTGAGGTTGCACTTCCATATTAAAGCGTCTTGCGGTGTTAAATAGGTTTACTAATACATGACCAAAAGAGATCTCAGCGAGCGGCTTATTAAAAATAGGCTCGCAAACAGTTCGAATCGCAAATTCAAATTCTTCAACACATGTATCAGCGGGCACCCAGCCTGAATCAACATGAAGCTGTGCGACTTGTCGGTAATCACGATTAAAAAAGGCAATAAAGTTTTCAGCTAAATAACGCTTATCTTCTTTATTTAAAGTACCCACGATCCCGCAGTCAATGCCGATGTACTTGGGGTTATGGGGGGTGTGAGGTGAGACAAAAATATTACCTGGATGCATATCAGCATGAAAAAAGCTGTCGCGAAAAACCTGAGTGAAAAATACTTCAACACCACGCTCAGCTAAGAGCTTCATGTTGGTTCCTTGGGCCAATAGTGCATCAGTGTCTGACACTGGGATCCCGTAGATACGCTCCATGACAAGCACATTTTTACGAGAGTAGTCACTGTATATTTCAGGAATATACAAGGAATCTGAGTCAATAAAATTACGCCTGAGCTGCAAGGCATTAGCACCTTCACGTAGTAAATCGAGTTCATCTAATAATGTTTTTTTATACTCTTTAACTACTTCTATAGGGCGTAAGCGTCTACTTTGGCTCTCTATTTTTACCAATATACTGGCAAACCTTGCCATCAGCGCAAGGTCAGCTTCAATTTGTTGGGCGATGTTAGGCCGTATAACTTTTATCACCACCTCTTTACTGTCAGTCTCTGTATGTAGACGTGCTGTATGTACTTGTGCAATAGATGCTGAGGCCAAAGGGGTTTGATCGAACTCGCTAAAGAGCTCACTAATATCATTGATTTGTAGGGCCTGCTCTATGAGTTGTTGTGCTTGTTTGCCACAAAATGGTTGTACTTTATCTTGTAGTTGTGCGAGCTCTAGTGCGATATCGTGGGGTAATAAATCACGGCGTGTTGATAACATTTGCCCGAACTTTATCCACACTGGGCCCAAAGTTTGTAAGGCAAGTCTTAGCCGCAGACCAAGAGGTTTGTCTTTGTGTTGATTCTTTAGCCAGAAAAGGCTTTTTCTTGCCAGTTTGCCATACCAAGGTTGTTTTTTATCTGGGATCAGGTCGTCTAATCCATAATGCAGCAAAGTACGAGTGATTTGATATAAACGCGCAACAGCCAACGTCGAATTCCTCAGCGATTAAGTAACGAATGAATGCGCTGTTCTAACTGCGCAGTGTGATTTTTTACATGGCGGGTGTGCATTTTAAATTGCTCAAGCTCAAGTGGGTGAATTGTCACTTTTAGTTCGTCTTGGCACAATTGACTCAGTGTATTTTGCAATGTTTTGCTGACCGAGACGCGGTGAACTTTAGCATTTTGAAAACAATTGGCAATTTGCTGAGCAGGGGCATCACCTAAATAACGGGATAGATGTTCAGCCCAGTTAATGTCTAAGTTAGAAAAGGCATTGCTGTAGCTTTGCGCTAATTGCAGATCACCGTCTAAATCGAGTTTATCTTGGCGTATCAGGTGTGTGAGTATACTGGGATTGGATAATTGCATCAGTGTGTCTACGTTTGCACTGATCTTACAATCTGCTGGGTCAGTATACTGATTGAATAGCATAAATTGTTTGCCTGTGTAGGTCAGAGCAATACTCTGTTGCCAATCACGTAATTCAACACACAGCACCTTATGCTTACTCGTGTGTAGTTCAGCATCAAGCTGAGGTTCCAATGAGAGCAAACGATTTAAAGCTGCTTCAAGCGCGGCACATGCAATGACCTCAATCATAATAGCCTCTAGTATTTAAAACCACGATGCAGGGCGACAATACCCCCTGTCATATTTTGGTAGGTAGTTTGTTCAAAACCAGCTTCATCCATCATACCCTTAAGTGTTTCTTGATCTGGGTGCATGCGAATCGACTCAGCAAGGTAGCGATATGATTCGCTATCATTTGCGATCACTTTACCCATCGAAGGCAGTAGATTAAAGGAATAGAAATCATATAGCTTAGACAGTGCTTCATTGTCTGTTTTAGAAAACTCTAACACCAATAGTCTGCCACCCGGTTTTAATACTCGGTACATAGAACGCAGTGCGGCATTTTTATCAGTCACATTACGCAGACCAAAGGCAATTGTGATGACATCGAATGAGTTGTCTGGAAATGGCAAGGCTTCAGCGTTCATCTGAACGTATTCGATATTACCGACTAATCCTAAATCACGTAACTTCTCGCGACCTACTTTTAGCATGGAGTCATTAATATCGCCAAGAATAACCTGCCCGCTGTCTGTTACTAACTGGCTGAATTTTGCCGTTAAGTCCCCGGTACCACCTGCTAAGTCGAGTACTTTATGGCCTTTTCTTACACCTGAACAAGCAATGGCTTGGCGCTTCCAAAGGCGGTGGATCCCAAAAGACATTAAATCATTCATAATGTCGTATTTTGCAGCCACTGAATGGAATACATCGGCGACCATCGATGCCTTTTCTTCACGATCAACAGTTTTATAACCAAAATCAGCAGTATCTTGCGGCGACTCTTTCATTGTTTTCTCTTTTGGGGTGAACACTATGATGTGCTTAGTGTACTTGATCGCGTGACTGACGTGCAATTCATAACCATGTGATTTTGTCTGATTATTGTAAGATTAGTCAGCTAAGAGGGGATGTAGTATTCTTGTTTTAAAATAAGGGCTTTATGTGCGGCTTGAGAGGCTTTTCGCGCAAGCGCTGTAAAGTCAGCTTCATTCTGTTGTTTTACTATCCCAACAGATAACTCAACACTTGGCAGCTCCAGCGGGCTTTTTGAGCTCACGAATTTGAGTTTTTCTACGCCTTTACGCACTTTTTCAGCGATAACTAGCGCGGTATCAGGTTCTATATCCGGCAGTAACACGGTGAATTCATTTTTACCTGTTCGTCCAGGTAAACCACTTTCAAACACATACTTTTGAATCTTCTTGGCTACACGGTTAAGGACAATTTCGCCAATCGCATCGCCATATTTGTCTGAGAATTCATGGATATTCTCTACTTGTATCGCAATAGCACAAATAGACTTTTGTTGCTTTAGCCACTGCTGTGTTTGTTGATTTAAGTAATGACGTTTATACATGCCCGTTTGAAGGTCAATGATATATTGTTTTCTGAGCTTAAGTAGCTGTTGCTGCGTTTTTTGATGGGTGATACGCGCTTTTTTTAGTGTTTCTTTAAAATGAGCATGGTGTTGTAGCAATGCATCGGTTTGCTTTGATAGGAGCTGCAAAGCACGTTTGCTTTGTTTAATATTGTGTTCATCTAAACTGTGTACGCAATGATGCAGCTGTTCTGAAAACTGACTAATATTACGTTGTGAGCTTTGCGTAGAGCTTTGTAATGTAGATAGCATGCCATCTACATTCTTTAACATGGCAGCTTCTTCTTGATGACCCTGATTGATGTGCTCAAAGTAAAGTTGTTCTAAATAGATACTATCGATTTTTTGCCCGCTGTTTAAAATGCGATCAAGTGCTGCATTTAGATCAGGATCAGACTTACTTATATAGGTATAGGTAACTTGGTAGTTTAGTGGCGTCGGCGGTAAGTGATGTTGCTCTAAAAATAGGCAGACTTTTGTCATTTTCTCTTGTGCAACAGCCATGGGGTCATGGAATATCATGTCAATTACCGCAATAATAGGTCAGCTAAAAGTGTGTGTGCAATCTTGATATCCTTGGGCCGTTGCTTAATGTCCCTTCAGTGGGTGCTACATTACTGAGTCACGCTCGTATTTAAAAGCAAAATCGATAGTTTTGAAATAGAAAGTTGAGTTTAATGGGTCTACTTGCTGATTTTACAGCCAACTTGTTATCGTTTGTTTGATTTTTGCACTAATGTCAATTGTGGCGTCTATCGAAATTAGTTGCGGAGAATTGATATGCTTAGATACAGTGCCAGCATATTCTTAGAAAATAAGGTCTTCAAGTGAAACACACTTTAGCAAATTATACGGCAATCGCAGTATTGAGCGTTTGCTTATCTGCTTGCCAGCTCACTCAAACTAATATTGATACACGGTTTACTGAGATAGCAGATCAAATCGAAGCAATGAGAGTCACAGATAATGCATATGCTAAAACAGCGCTTGATGATGCTTTTTTATTACCTGACTTGTCGCCGCAGAGCTTGGCACTTACCTACCAAAAAAACCGCCAGTTACTTAGTCGACTAGATACACTGGCGGTGGAAAATTTAAGCGCCGAAAATAAAATCAACCATACGATATTGCGTGCACAAATCCAAAATGACGTGGATGAGTATGAATTTAATAGTCATTATGTCCCGTTGACCTCTGAGTATGGTTTTCACTCAGGTATGTCATCAATGGTGGGTGGGCATGACTTTTCTAGTAAATCGGGCTTTGAGCTGTATTTACGTCGACTGGCGCAAATCCCGCGCTATTTTTCACAAAATATTGAGTGGATGAAAGAAGGCATGAAGGTTGGCCTGACTCAACCACAGGCAGTGTTAAAAGGCTATGAAGAGTCGATTGCTGTTTTTATCGTGCAAGATGTCACAACTTCTGAATTTTACACGCCATTTTTAGTTAATTCTGCAAACCTTGAAGAGATAGAATTTGCTGAATTACAAACACAAGCACAGCGTGTATTAACACGACAGGTTATCCCGGCTTATCAAGGTTATTTTGATTTTTTCGTTAATGAATATAAGCCGGCTGCACGACAAGAAATAGGTATCTCTGCAACTGAGCACGGTAAAGCGTTTTACATTAACCGCGCACGTCACTATACCACGACATCGATGACGCCACGTGAGATCCATGAATTAGGGCTTCAAGAAGTGGCAAGGATCCGCAGTGAAATGCAGGAGATTATTGATGGTATTGGTTTTGAAGGGACATTTGCAGAGTTTGTTGAGTTCTTGAGAACTGATCCGCAGTTTTATGCCACATCACCGGAACAGTTGTTGAAAGAAGCTGCTTACATAGCAAAAAAAATGGATGCGCAATTACCTAAGTTATTTCATACCTTACCGCGTAGACCTTATGGGGTAGCACCAGTGCCTGCTAGCATCGCACCAAAATATACTACCGGAAGGTATAGTGGTGCTACAAAGGATGATGAAGCTGGGTTTTATTGGGTGAACACCTACGCGTTAGATAAACGACCACTATATGTGCTTGAAGCTCTGACATTACACGAAGCAGTACCTGGACACCATTTACAAATAGCATTGAATGCAGAGTTGGAGTATTTACCGGGTTATCGTCGTAATACTTATATTTCGGCATTTGGAGAGGGATGGGGTTTATACTCGGAATATTTAGGCTTAGAGGCGGGCTTTTATAAAGACCCTTATAGTAACTTCGGTCGCTTAACGTATGAAATGTGGCGAGCTGCGAGGCTAGTCGTTGACACAGGCATGCATATGTTTGGTTGGAGTAGAGAGCGTGCTATGAACTTTATGAAGGATAACAGTGCGCTATCACTGCATAATATAAAAACTGAAACAGATCGTTATATTTCTTGGCCAGGACAGGCACTGTCTTACAAAATAGGCGAGTTAACAATTAAGCGCTTACGTAACGAAGCGGAAGCCGCACTGGGTGAAAAGTTTGATATCCGAGAGTTTCATCATCAAATACTCCGCCACGGTTCGGTGCCTTTGTTCGTGTTAGAAGAGCAGCTTGACCTTTATATTCAAGCACAGTTAGCTAATCAATAGCATAAAAAAACCAGTACGGTGCCTATTACCTAGGCACCGTGCGATGTTAATTAAGCAAGCTCAATAGTAATTGCATGGTTTGTTTTTGGCTGGTACAGCTTGATGAATTCAGGATTAATTGTTCGCCAATAAACAGTGTGTGCTGCGCTACAGCTAAGCGAGCTTGCTCATCCTCGATATTGTCAATATCAGCGACATGTGCGAGCCCAATGGTACGACGAATGAGCTCGGTACCACAATACCCCACGGCATCTTGTATGATACTGCCAACAAAGTATTCAATATAAACTGGATCACGCAATGTCACATCTAGGCTGTGCGCATTGGCTAAGTCTTTCCAGCTTTGTTCGAAAGTAAGTAAACACTCAGCAATACATGATATTAAATAAGTTTGCATTTGACGACGTTGTGGCAAGCTTTCAATACGTGCCTGTTGTGCACAGTAGTTTAATAGTAAGTTTCCAACGAAAGAGCCCAAATCAAAGCCAATTGGACCAAAAAAACCAAACTCAGGGTCAATGACTTTGGTGGTGTTTGCGTCGACAAAGATACTGCCAGTATGCACATCGCCATGTAGTAGTGTTTGCGGTGAGGAGAGAAATTTAGCTTTTAGTTTGGCCACTTCAAGACGAAGATGTGTGTTGCTTCTTAATGCGTTGACACGTTCTGTAAGCGTTATGGGAAAATTATTTCGTTCATGCTGATGATAAGGGTCATCAAAGAAGAGCTCTTCAGTAATGGCACATAATTCAGGATTTAAAAACTCACTGACGAGGGATTTCTTCTTAGCGGGAGTCAGTACGAAATCACTGTAGTTAAAGCTAGTGGTAGCCAAATGAGTGGCAATATCTTTGCTTAATTTAGGAAAGGTCTCACTGTTATTAAGTGCGGTACGAAGAATTGCTAATTGCCCAAGGTCTTCTAAGATTGTGAGCGCCAATTGATTGTTCTGGTGTAATACTTTAACGGTCGTTTCTGGGCAAATAACACCGTGCAACTTTAAAACACTGGCTTCAATACGGGCTCTATCGAGTGTTAAAGGCCAGGATTCACCGACGCAGCGAGCATACGGCAGTGCCTGTTTGAGAATAATACTACGACCTGTACTGTCACTGACTCTAAATACTAAGTTTAAGTTGCCATCGCCAAATTCATAGCAATTCAGTGGGGCCTGTAGGTTGAAGAGCGGGGCTAAAGACGCCACATAGTCGAGCGCCTTTTCACTATCAAAAACAGAGTATTGAGTCATAGGTTATTATCTCAAGTTAATTAAGTGGATAGCATTCTATATTTTTAAGCGTTTAGATGTCTATACATCTTTAGATCTTGATGTAGAATATCAAATGACTTTTATTCAACATGAGACGGCCAATGCAAACATTAGAAGCGCGGAGTTTGAAATATCAAGATGGTGCAGTATGGGTACTAGATCAGTACTTGCTACCTCACCAGAGTAAATGGCATCGCTGTGAGACGGTATCGCATATGCAGTCGTTAATTGTTGAATTAAAAGTGCGTGGTGCACCGTTAATTGGTTTGGCAGCAACATTGCTCGTTGCTTACCTAGCTGAACAAGGTGAGACACATAAAGCGTTAGCGCAAGCGATAGATGACTTGGAAGCAACGCGACCGACAGCAGTGAATCTGATGCATTGTATGAATAAAATGCGCCAAGCATTAAGTAAGCCTAATTATGTATCTGCGCTTGTTGATACCGCTGAAGCATTGTTTTTAGAGGATATTGCACTATGTGATGCGATGGCTGAATTGGGAGCCAGCCTAGTTGAAGCTGGCGATCAACTATTAACTCACTGCAATACCGGCGCACTTGCTACTGCTGGTGTTGGGACTGCATTAGGTGTCATTTATAAAGCGCATCAACGCTATGGGGACATTCATGTTTGGGTCGATGAAACACGTCCTTTGCTGCAAGGGGCGCGTTTGACAGCCTATGAATTAGAAAGTTGGGAAATACCCCATACCTTATTATGTGACAATATGGCAGCTAGCTTAATGGCTGCTGGTAAAGTGGATAAGGTTCTTGTCGGTGCTGATCGTATTGCTGCTAACGGAGACTTTGCCAATAAAGTAGGAACTTATAACTTGGCTGTCTTGGCACACTTTCATAACATTCCATTTTATGTGGTCGCGCCGCGAACAACCCTTGATGTGAATTGTGAGAATGGTCAAGCGATCCCAATTGAGAATCGAGACGATGCGGAGGTACGCGGTGTCAGTGGTAGCTTTGGTAACTGTGAGTGGGCGCCTTCAACAAGTCAAGTTTATAACCCTGCCTTTGATGTAACACCGGCGTTCTTAGTAACAGCCTGGATCCTTGATTGTGGCGTATATGAGTCACCTTTAGCATTGAAAAACGGAATTGCAGTCATGTAAACTGACGGTTAAACAAGACAAGGGTGTGCCATGCAATTATTTTTGAGAATATGTTTTATAGCTTTATTAATGAATAGCTTTGTGTCGGTAGGCGCGAATAATACTATTCCTGTTGAACATTTCAGTAAGGATTTGGCTTATAGCCAGATTAAAATCTCACCAGGAGGGGAGTTTCTTGCTTTTGTATCGAAGGTGGAGGGGAAGAAAAACCTCTATATACTCGATTTAAAGAGTTATAAAATTATTAGTGGGATCAGTTTTACTGGTAATGGGCAGGTTGGAGACTATGTTTGGGCTAATAATGAACGGATAGTAGTCGAGAAACAGTATTTGAGAGGTTGGTCTGCACACCCTGAATATAGGGGGGAGTTAATGGCCATGAACTCTGACGGGTCTCATCAACGTTATTTAGTGGGCTATTTAGGGGAAATGCAAACAGGCTCTGCAATCCGTAAATCAACCCCATTGCGTGGCACGTCATACATTTTAGACAGTCTACCCGATGATAGTAACCATATCTTGGTAGTAACTTACCCATGGCGCATAGTTAAAGAACCAAAAACAGTTGTCTATCGAGTAAATATTCATAGTGGGATACGCAAGAGAGTTGCTGGGTCACCGTCAAAAATGGGGCGTTATTTAACCGATCATCAGGGGAATGTGCGGATTGTTATTTCGACGGATGACTATATCCATCAGTCAATTCATATTAGAGAGAAACGCGGTGAAAAATGGAAACCACTGCCACTGCAAAACACGACTTTACAGGATGTTACCCCATGGTCTTTTGATAAATCGGGAAAGCATGCTTTTATAGCAGCCTCGGAGTCTGGTGGTCCAAAAGGTATTTATAAATTAAATCTTGCAACCGGTGCAACTGAAAAAGTATTTCAAGATAACGAAGTATCGCCGACAAACGTTTGGGTTGATGACTTTACAAAGGAAGTGTTTGCTATTGAATTAGAAGCTGGATATCCCAGCTATGCATTTGTAGATAGTCAGTCCAGAAATAGCAAAAAATTGAAGTCATTATTGGCGACTTTTCCAAATTCTCAGGTGCACTTAGTAAGTACTAGCAAAGATAATAAACGGAGTATCGCTTTTGTCTGGAGCGATAAAAACCCAGGACAGTACTATTTATATGATGAGAATAAAGGCAAACTAACTTTCTTATTTGCACAACGCGGGTGGATTTTAGCGGATCAAATGTCAGAAACAAAGCCGATCAAATTCAAAGCACGCGATGGTATCACTCTTCACGGTTATCTGACGTTACCCAAAGGTAAAGAGGCGAAAAATTTACCATTAGTTGTTATGCCTCACGGTGGTCCTCATGGGCCAAGAGACTATTGGCGTTTTGATGCTGATAGCCAATTATTAGCAAGTAGGGGTATAGCGGTACTTAAAGTGAACTTTAGAGGGTCGGGTGGTTATGGGCGTAAGTTTGAAGTGGCGGGCTATCGACAGTGGGGAAATGCAATTCAGCACGATATTATTGATGCTACACGTTATGTAATCCAATCTGGGTATGCTGATGAGAAAAATATGTGCATTATGGGTGCCAGTTTTGGTGGTTACTCTGCTTTACAAAGTGCGATTATTGAGCCTGAGCTCTTTAAATGCGCTGTTGGGGTAGTCGGTGTATATGATTTACCACTTATGTTTAAAGAAGGGGATGTCGCAGACCATAAATCCGGGCGTAACTATTTATCTCAGGTGCTAGGGACTGATCAGCAAGAGTTGAGCGCGTTTTCACCAAGCTACAATATCGATAAACTGAAAGCACCTGTACTTATAGTGCATGGTGGCGAAGATGAGCGTGCACCAATAGAGCAAGCTGAGTCGTTGATCAAATCATTAAAAGCGGCAGAACACTCATATAAATACATGCTGCTGGAAAGTGAGGGACACGGTTTTTATCAGGAAAAGCACCGCACGGAATATTATAAAACAGTATTAGCATTTCTGGATGAGCATTTAAAACTCTAAATTAGAATGAAAGGCAACGTCTGTTGCCTTTCTTTTTTCAAATTTAATCTATCAGTGGAAATCGCTTTGCGATTTCCGACTCCGTTGACGTGGCAACCCAGCCTTCTTGGTTGTCAAATAATCGAATTGCACTAAACTCCGGGTCGCTACCCATGTCGAACCAATGCGGTGTATTTTTAGGCACGGATATGAGATCACCTTGCTGACATAACACTTGAAAGACTTGTTCATGTACGTGCAAGCAAAATAGTCCTTGTCCTTTGACAAAAAATCGGACTTCATCTTCGCTGTGGGTGTGTTCAAAAAGGAACTTCTCGCGTAATTGTGCTGCATTTGGGTTGCCTTTGGCGAGGCTTATAACATCCACAGTTTGATAGCCCTCGGCTGCTTTTAGTCGAGTAATGTCAGCTTGATAAGCCTCAATGATGTCATCTTGATTCATATCATCTGTAATGTTATGACTTGCCTGCCACTGTTCAAACCTCACACCAATATGACTAAGCTGCTGGGCTATTAGCGCTGGATCATGGCTATCAAAGGTGTGTTGAGCGGGATTATCGTGACGGTAAATAGTAAGTTGGCTCATACGTTGCGACTCATATATTGATTAAAGTCAGTGATGGCATTATGTGCAGGGGATTGCGCTTGACCATCACGCCATAGTTGTAAGGTTGCTAAACCTGCCGTTTTAGCGGCGTCTAATTCTTCGATAATATCACTTAGGAATAGCACTTCCGCTGCGCTATACGGGAGTTGTTCAATAATAGAGTGATATGATTTTGGCTCTTTTTTCCCGCCAATCTTGGTATCAAAATAGGCCTGAAATAATGGCCTCATATCCCCATAATCAGAATATTCAAACAGCAATTGTTGTGCTTTGACGGAGCCTGATGAATACACGTATAAAGGAGTGCCCTCGCGGTGTTGTGTACTGAGAAATTCAAATGCATCAGGATAAATATGACCCGTAAAATCACCATTTTCATAGCCAGCCTGCCATATTAACCCTTGCAATTGCTTTAAAGGGGTGACTTTTTCATCATTTTTTATCCAGTTAAGTAATGCATCAATTATCTCAGGTACGGATGCCATAGGGTTGGCAATGAGCTGTTTTACTGCGTTTAATTGTGTGGCGACTTCAGGAGTATGTTGATGTTTTTCCACAAATTCGGGCAAATGCTTCGCGGCATAAGGAAATAAGACATCTTTAACAAATGATATTCGAGTGATAGTGCCTTCGATATCTGTGATAATGGCTTTAATCATCGTGTACCTTCTAGTTTTATACGTTCAAGTTCGCAAGCAAATAAAAATTCTAACCCTTCGATATGGCGGCGAGTTTCTGCAACGCTATGACCCATCGCATATAGGCCATGGCCACGGATCAATATGCCATGCACAACCGGTGTGGTGGCATGATGTTTGGCGACACGCAAAGCGAGTCTTTCGATATCTTGGTCATTATCAAAAATAGCAATGTGCAAAGGGGTTAAATGACTGTCAATGCCACGGAGTGATTTTTGCATCTCATAGCCTTCGATGTGCAAAGTATCATTGCGAATAAAGCGCGATAATGTTGTCGCGGCAACAGAATGGGTATGGAGCACACATTCCGTGTTTGGACTAAGTTGATATAACATAAGGTGAAGCGCTGTTTCAGCGGAAGGGGCGCCAGTACCAGCGGTGATCTGTCCATCAGCACATAACTCTAAAAAGTGCTCGGGTTCGAGATACCCTTTATGATACCCACTTGCAGTGACAACAAACCCTGAATCAGTTCTTATTGAAAAGTTGCCGCCTGTTGCGGGGACCCATCCTTGTTGGCTTATCCAGTGCCCTGTCTCAATCAAGGCGCTTTTTGCAGCATGATTTTGCATCTTATGTTACCTTTGCGTTATGCATTACAATTCAATTTAGACGGCTATACATCTATTTCGATCATGATAACATCGCTTTTAAGATAGCACTACCTGTGAATATCGAAACCATAAAAGTGGGCTTATAAAGTTAAAGATTGGCATTGGTGGCAATACATCATAGATTCTTGGAGAAGCGCAGTGCGTAGTAAATTACCTAATCTTGGTATGAGTATTTTTAGTAAAATGACGGGGCTGGCAAATCAGTATGGGGCAATTAATTTATCGCAGGGCTTTCCTGAGTTTGATACCCCTGAATTTTTAAAACGCAGACTGGCAGACTATGTTCAGCAAGGAGTTAATCAATACGCTCCTTCAGCAGGTATTGCGCCTTTACAGCAACAAATTAGTGCATTGGTCAAAAGGCGTTATCAGGCGAATATCAATGCTGATGATATGGTAACAGTGACATCTGGTGCCACTGAAGCTTTGTTTGTTGCGATTCAATCGATCACGCGCTCGGGCGATGAAATAATAGTATTTGATCCTGCCTATGATTCATATAAGCCGGCGATTGAGCTTGCTGGTGGTAAGGCGGTCCATGTTGCACTGAGCGCACCAGGTTATATGATTGATTGGGCGGAGGTTAAGCGCCTTATTAATGATAAAACGCGAGCCATTATTATTAATACGCCACATAACCCCAGTGCAAAGACCTTGAAGTTGGCCGATCTAACAAGCTTAAAAAAACTGGTTATTCAGCATGATCTTTATGTGATCAGTGATGAGGTGTATGAACATATTACTTTCGATGAACAGCCTCATTTAAGTGTGTTACGAGATCCCGAATTATTTGAGCGTAGCTTTGTGGTGTCGAGCTTTGGCAAAACCTTCCATTGCACGGGCTGGAAGATGGGCTATTGTATTGCACCAAGCAAATTAACTGTTGAGTTTAGAAAGTTACACCAATACGTGACATTTTCTAGCTTTACTCCCGCTCAGTTTGCCTTGGCTGATATGCTGGCGGAAGAGGGAACCCATGTTGACTCTTTGGCTCAGTTTTATCAACACAAGCGAGACTGCTTAGTGGCGGCATTAGCGTCTAGCCGTTTTCAAGTTTTGCCTAGTGAAGGCACGTACTTTTTATTACTTGATTATAGTCAACTCTCTGAATTGGATGACGTGGCATTTTGTGAGTATTTAGTCAAAGAAATTGGCATTGCGGCGATTCCGTTGAGTGTTTTTTATGACTCGCCGACGGGAGACCGTGTGATCAGACTATGTTTTGCAAAAGAAACTAACACATTACTCGCTGCTGCGGAGAAGTTATGTCAACTCTAACACACAATGGTAGCTCGCAATTGTGCGTGGCATTAGTGCAACAGGACATTGCTTGGTTACAGCCAGAGCTTAATTTTACGCAGCTAGAGATGTTATTAACCAAGCGCTTGAGCGACCACGCTCACCCGGTTGATTTAATTCTGCTACCTGAAACCTTTGCGACAGGGTTTGCGGTTGATTTAGCCGTTGCTGAAGCTCAGCCAGGTCCTATTTTACAATGGCTCATCACTACAGCTCAGCGTTTTCAGGCGGTTATTGCGGGGTCTGTATTGGTAAAGCAAGGTGCAAAACAAGTTAACCGTTTTTACTGGGTACGCCCAGATGGCACCATATCATATTATGATAAAAGACATTTGTTTCGACTTGGCAATGAAGGTGAGTATGTCGAGGCAGGGCAATCCCGAGCGATATTTACCCTTGGTGAGTTCAGGTTTTTACCACAAGTGTGTTACGACTTAAGGTTTCCTGTTTTTCAGCGAAACCGTAATGATTATGATGTCATGGTTAATGTGGCCAATTGGCCAGCTGCCAGACGACATGTTTGGGATACCTTGTTGATGGCCAGAGCAATGGAAAATCAGTGTTATGTACTCGCTTGTAATCGCATTGGCACGGATGGAAAAGGAGTTGCACACAATGGTGGCACCGCGGTCTATGACTTTAAAGGTGAGCCGCTATTACAATCACCTGATGATCAGGCCTGTGTTGAAATTGTTCAATTGCGCAAAAATACTTTGGATGAATTTCGAGCCGGTTTCCCAGCTCATTTAGATGCCGATGAGTTTATGCTGCGTTAACTCGCCGTATTATGCGTCAGCCGTTGGAGGCTGCTCGCGTCGGGCTCTGACAACGCAAAATAACCAAGTAAGCGGCGCATTTCGTTGGCTTGATCCGCCATTTGTTTCGCCGCTGCCATCGTTTCTTCTGTAATGGCGGAGTTTTCTTGGATCAAATCAGTTAAGCGCTGCACCACTAAATCCACTTCAGTGATCGCCTGTTGCTGTGTCATGGTAGATTGATTGATTTTGACGATAGTCCCGTTTACTTTAGAAACCGCGTCTACGATTTGCTCTAATTTGTGACCTGAGCTATTCGCCATTTCGGTACTTTGTTCCACTTTTTCATTGCTGTTTGCGATGATGTTTTTGATTTGCTTCGCTGAAGCGGCGCTTCTACCAGCGAGTTCTCTGACTTCATTAGCGACCACAGCAAATCCTCGACCATGTTCACCTGCTCGTGCTGCTTCAACCGCAGCGTTGAGTGCTAACAAATTGGTTTGAAAGGCTAAAGCGTCAATAACAGAGACAATTTCGTTGATATCCTTACTGGCATTGTTGACTTCTTCAATGGCAACCACGGTATCTTTTGATAGTGTGCCACCTTCCTGAGCAATATCTTGTGCATTGTCTGATAACTCAACTGCATTACTTGATTGTTTCGCCACCGCAGTTATCTCACTTAATATATGACCAGTGCTGGCGCTTGCTTCTTCTAAATTGGCTGCTTGCTCCTCAGTTCGGGCACTGATCTCCGTATTACTGGCCGCAATTTCTCCAGCGCTTTGCGAAACATGATTTGCCGAAAGCTGGATCCCCTCAATAACTTCGGTGAGCTTGCGGATGGTTTTATTCACATCTTGTTTGAGTACTAAAAAGACGCCCTCATAGTCACCAGAGATAGCATCGGTTAATTTGCCTTGAGAAACTGCACTGAGGACATGGGTGACTTCACTGATAGCACCTGAAATAATAGCAATAGACCCATTTACATCTTCTTTAAGTTGTTGCAATTGACCTTGTAACGACAGCTCGATTTTCAAACTAAAGTTGCCCTGACACAGAGCAGCCATGACAGAACTGAGCTCCTCGATAACCTGATTCAGATTTTCAACCGAGTTATTAATATCAATTTTTAGTGTATTGAGCTGCCCTGGCATTACCGAGGTTATCGTTCTGTCAAAGCGCCCGTGGCTAATCGCCATCATCACTGACGAAATCTCACTGACGGCTTTATCAAGATCTCTGATTGAGGTGTTGATATCTTCTTTTAACACGCCTAATTGACCTTGTGCAGGGCACTCTACGCTTTGCTTGAAATTTCCTTTGCTCATCGCGGCCATTACAGTGCTAATGTCTTTAATGATCAGGGCTAGGTTATCGACACTAAAGTTGATGTTTTCTTTTAGCTCATTGAGTTGCCCTTCAAGCGGAATACTAACACGTTGTGAAAAGTCTCCTTGTTTAATTGCCCTCATTACGGTGCTTATTTCGTCAATGGCCCCAGAGACACTGAAAACAGAGTTATTTACGCTATCTTTAAGCTGGCCTAACTTACCCTGGGCTGCAATGGAAACTTGGCCTTTAAAATCGCCATGTTCGACATTTTCCATCACCCCAACAATGGCATTCATGGTGTCGTTAAGTGATTGCAAGGATTGGTTTATATTACTCTTAAGCTTGTCTAAATCTCCAGACATTGGGGCGTTGAGTTGGTGGCTAAACTGTCCTACTGACATGGCTTTCACAACTTGATTTATTTCACCAATGGCAATATCTAAACTATCAGCACAGTGATTGGTGGCTTGCTTGAGGGTTTCAAGTTCACCTTTACATTGGGCTTTTATACGTTTGGAGAATCGTCCTGATGCCATTTCATTCATCACTACATTGGTTTCTGATATAGACTGCTGAAGCGCGTTTAATAGCGAGTTAAAGGCTTGGGCCGATTGCCCAATTTCATCTTGTGACGCGACGGGAGCTCGAATCGAGAAATCACCTTCTTGTTCAACTCTACGCATGGTATTTACTAATGAATGGGCTGGACGAGTGAGTGTACGTGCGAAAAGAAAGGCACTGACAACAATCGCGGTGATAGTGAATAGTAAGACAATAGCGAGTAAGTTCCGTAGCCGAGTGACGGCATAGAAGGCTTCTTGTTTGTCGATTTCAGCAATTAATGCCCACTCGGCACCCATTACTGTAACAGGCATAAAAGCGGATAAGACAGGTTGCCCATTGTAGTCCATGATGAGCTTTTGTCCCTGCTCACCTTGTATTGCACGCTGAAAAGCCTCGGTGTTAATGGCTCCTTTATCTGGGTATTTAAAAGAGTTGATGACCGAATGGTTTTGCGGGTCTAAGTAAGAATCAGAGCGCATCAAACCATCGCTACCGACAAGGTAGGTTTCGCCACTATCACCTAACCCTTCACGTTCGGTCATGATCTGATTTAACGCGTCAATCGAAAGCTGAAAGATTAATGTTGCCTTGGCCTGTTCGCTATTGACCAGTGGCGCGGCAATAAAGCTGGCGGGGGCATTGTATGAGGGTAAGTATTGTTGATAGTCAACAAAGGCATATTGTTCTGGAGAGGTTAAAAGGCGTGCTTGTTGAAACACTTTAGCAAGATTGCTATCAGCATAGGGACCTGTTAGTAAGGAAGTCGCAAAGTCGAGCTCTTTATACACCGAATACACGATATTACCCGTTTCGTTGTCGACGATGAAAATATCATAAAAGTGGTTAATTTCTGCAATTTTCAAAAAATATTCATGATGTCGCTGATGTGTCGCGTCGTACTCGTCATCATGGTTGGTAGCTAACAATTGGGATTTTTCACCCAATGGAAAGGGGTTGTCTGAAATGTAGCGATGTTGTAATGAAATGCCTTCAGCATTCACACTATTTAGTAAGTCGTCAGGTGGCATCACTCCTGGGTTCTCATCGGTAAACTTTTTAGTAAACTCATTATCGTAAAATGACACCAGTCCATCGGGCGTAAATGTACTGCCATCAAGTGAACTGTACGCGTACATAAATTCTTTGGCGGCTGTTTGTGCATAAGGGTTGTGTGCCAGTGCACTCATTTTGTTTTTTACTGCTTTGAAATGACGTTCAACAGCGCTTTTTTTGATTTCTCCGACCGCGCCGAGCTGCGAGTATGCTTGTTCTTGCAGCGCTGTAGATGCATGGTACAACGCCATTGAGATGACAATGGCGATAGGTGCAAGTGCAACAAGTAAAAATGCCACAACGAGCTTCTTGGTCAGGTCTAATGAATGATAGATTGCGCTTATACTGGCCACGGCATGTTCCTTGTCCTAGTTTACTGTGCTCACAAAAATAAGAGCGTTGTAGCAAAGTGTAGAACAGTTCTCGTTTACGTCTAGCAAAAGGGGAGGAAATGTGTGCCGAAATTTGCGAAAAAATAGAGGCGTTAGTGAGATGAAAAAGGCCACCAAAGGCAGCCTTTTTATATTTTAAAACAATTAATTAGTGTTTCCAGTGGTATTTGTGCGCTTTTTCTTCCATGTACATCTGCGTTGCAGGATGCATTTGTGTTTTAGTGCCATTTTCAAAGAAGAAAGGCGCTCGTTTGTTGTCGTAGTTACCTACTTCATTCATGGTTGCTGAATCGTAAATACGGCCATTGATCACGGTGTAAGCGACTTTTTCTGATTGACGAATATCAGTTAATACATCGCCATCAATAATTGCCAAGTCGGCTAATTTACCTGTTTCGATAGTGCCGATGTCATGATCCATACCAAGATATTTTGCGCCGTCAATTGTGCCACTGCGCAGTGCTTCCCATGCACTGAATCCGCCTTGTGCCATCGACCATAGTTCCCAATGTGCCGCAAGACCTTCACGTTGACCGTGTGCCCCGATATGAACGGTGACACCTTCATCACGCAATTGCTTAGCAACTTCAGCAGCCAATATATGGTTGTAAAGTCTTTCTGGTGCTTGGCCTGGACGAATTGCATGCGGCTTAACAATGTATTCAGGTACAAAGCTCATTAAACGCTCGTTTTCCCATACATTGGTGTGCTCGTAGAAGTAGTCTTCCCCTTTTATACCGCCATAGGCGACTACAAATGTTGGGGTAAATCCGACATTACTCTGGCCCCACATTTGTTCTACGTCAGAATAAATATGTGGAATTGGCAATGCATGTTCAACGCCCGTATGGCCGTCGACAATCATATTCATATTATGTTGAAATTTAGATCCCCCTTCAGGAACAACCATAATCTCCATATTTTTTGCGGCTTCTAGCACTTGCTGGCGAGTTTCACGGCGAGGGTGGTTATAACTCTTAACAGAAATTGCACCCGAATCTTTAAGACGTTTTACATGGAATTCGGCATCATCTAGATTGCTGATAGGCGTTTTATACCCTGGTGCGTTACCGGCATAAAGAATACGGCCAACAGAATAAATACGTGGCGCTAACGTTTCACCTGCTTTTGCAAGTTCAGCCATCGAAAACACTTCAGATGAGTTGTTTGATGGATCATGAATGGTTGTTACACCAAAGCTGAGGTTTGAGTATTGGTTCCAGTTTTGTTTTGGCTGTAGGTCGTAGCTACCATAGCTGCCATGGGCATGCGCATCAATTAAACCTGGAATAACCGTTTTACCA
Organism: Pseudoalteromonas sp. MSK9-3; assembly: GCF_003590335.1. Taxonomy (GTDB): domain Bacteria; phylum Pseudomonadota; class Gammaproteobacteria; order Enterobacterales; family Alteromonadaceae; genus Pseudoalteromonas. The sequence goes on from NZ_MIET01000055.1 coordinate 83,021, forward strand.
CTGATGTCCATGGTTTTTGCACCGTCAGGGATCGCGACTTCACCTTGTTTACCCACCGCAACAATGCGGTTCTCTTTGATGATGATCACACCATTTGAGATGATTTCTTGCTGTTTATCAGCATCACGCATCGTCACAACAGTCCCGCCTACGAGCGCGAGTGTACCTTCTGGTTTGTCTGCTTGTTTTTCAAAGCTTAAGTCGATGCCTTGCGCAGTAAGCTCGGTTGGTGTGGTTTTACCTTCGGTCAAAAAGGCAAAAGTATCGGTTAATTTACGTTGATATAAATTAGGACCGAATGCCCACGTAAGCGCGCTACTATCACTCACCCAGTTTAGATAATCACCAGAGTATTTTGATACCTGCTTAACCGGGAAGGATTTAGTCCCTTTATTGATCGTCAGGGTTTTACCGGTACTCGTAAACGGGGCAACAAACGTATTGAAATGCTCAATAAAGGCGACATATTTGCCGTCTGGTGAGACTTTAAAGTCAAAGATGTAATCACCTTTAAAGTGGCTACGTTCTTCTTGGCCGTTTAGGTTTACGCTTTTCAGTTCACGGTTTGTTTCACCCGCAACAGAGAAGAAAACACGGTCAGATGCTGCGCCAAAGTGTGGGTTATCACCTGATTTAACAAGACGCTTGGCGTCGCCACCTTTGCTGCTAACTAGATAAATGCCCGGAGACATAGACCAATCACCATTTAATAAATAACCACCGGTGACTTTCTTATACAAGACTTGCTTGCCGTCAGGTGAAAAGCTAGGTGACACGTAGTGGCCTGGCTGTTGGGTGATGGTTTTTCCTTTTCCGCCTTTGGCTGAGACAACACGAATAGATCCGAGTTCTTTGTCATCCCACGCGGTATATACGATAGATTTTCCATCGCGAGAATAGCTTGGGTAGAATTCAAAGTGATCGGTTTGTGTTGTTAAACGGCGCACTTTTCCAGAGGCAATATCTTTTACATATAAGTAGCCAAGGGCTTGAAAGAGTGCTGTTTCGCCATTCGGCGAAAGTTGTGACCAACGCGCCATTTTTACTTTAAAGCTATCTGGGGCGACATCAACAGCAAACCGTAATGCAGGCGTAATTTGCTTTTCAGCGATGATGCGCGTTGGAATCACTTGTGCCTGTTTTGAGTCGATATTAACAGTGCGGAATACGCCGCCAGCCCAAAATACCAATGATTTACCATCTGGTGTGTATGCAAATGACGGTGTATTACCGTGCGCGCCATTGGCCTCTTGTAAATCTCGGTCTAAGCCTGCATAAATCTCAGTTTCAATGCCCGACTCAAGGTTTTTAATATACAGCGCACTGGCCATAGCTTTGCCGTCATCAACACGTTTTACAAACGCGATAGACTTGCCATCAGGACTTGGTGTCGGACGAATCGCGCCACCCGCACCGCGAATAACCACCTCTTCTTCACCGGTAGCAAGATCCCAACTACGGACTTCAAATACAGTATCAAGGGCATTTTTATTGTATTGCCAGCGCACGCCAGCGGTACCATCTACTGAGTAATAGATTTTTTTGCCATCGATAGAGAATGCTGGCTCAGCGACGTTCTTTTGAGACTTCGCGCCATGCAGACGGTCTCTTACTACAACCCCTTTACCGCCACTAATATGGTACATGCGAATTGAGCCACCAGGGATGGTACGACCGGTTACTTGGCCTTGTTTAACCGCAATGTACTGGCCGTCAGGAGACCAAGCTGGGTTATGCACGATATTATGGCTTTCTTTTGATACTTGTTTTTTGTTTTCGCCATTAATATCCATCACCCATAAATTATCACCACCGGCGCGGTCAGAGATAAAAGCGATCTTTTTGCCGTCAGGAGAGAATTTAGGCTGAATGTTCCAACCCATGTCATTGGTAACAATAGTTGCCTTACCACCAGTAATAGGCATGATATAAATATCGCCCAGCATATCAAATACAACCTGCTTGCCATTTGGACTAACATCTAAGTTACTCCAGGTAGTTTGGTTAGTGTCGATTGTAATGGTTTGCTTGTCACCTGGTGTATTAAGTACATCCCAGCCTTCAGTACTTCTTTGTTCTGCGGCAGGTGTGGTTGCATTTGTGACTTCAGCCAAACTTGACACACTTGTGCCTAATACAGCAAGGCTAATTGCTACTGTCAGTGGTTTTTTGAAAAATGCCATCATGATTTCCATGTTATGGTTATTGGTTGCTCTAATATCGAGTATTAGAGCATATAGTCTTAGAGAATGACGAAATTTGACGAAGATGTCGACTATGCACGATAAATGGCGAGCCGATTGGTTAAAATATAGTCGAGATTTACCCCGTTACGCGTCTGTATATAAATAACACTCGCGTAACGGTTCAATAATTGGGTTAGCGAAGCGTGTTTTTACGCACATAATCTAAATAGGCTTCCAGGCTTTGTTGCCATAATGCCATCGCTTGCGTCAACTCACTGTCACTGGACTTTTTATCAAGTAAGCGACGCTCAATTTTTTTCAGCAGTAGGCCATATCGATTAAAGCCAAGTTGCATTGCTGTGCTAGATTGGCGGTGCAGTTGTCTAATGCATTGGTCATTGTCTTGAGTGAGCATTTGTTGAATATGAATTAACTTGTTCCGTGCTGATAGCACAAACTCATTGTAAATGGACGACACTTCATCTTCACTGAAGCTATTCTTTAATAAGCTCACGGCCGTTTCATCATAAAGTGTGTCGGTTAACTCAACGCTGATATTGGGTTTTTGTGCTGTTTGTGAATCGTTAAGTGCTTGGCGCAGCTTTTCTTGTTTAATTGGCTTACCGACAATGTCTTTGATCCCTAAAGCCAAATATTCTTTGACTTCATCTGGGCTGAGACTAGCAGTAAACGCAAGAAACGGCGTGCGTTGGTTTTTATGTTCTATAGTTTGCAGGCGGCGCAGTACTTCTTGGCCAGTGAAATCCGGCAGGTTCATATCAAGTAACACCACATCGAATTGAAACTCTGACAATAACTCCAAAGCGCTACTCCCATTGGTGGCCAGCTTCACTTTGTGTTCGTCGGTTGCCATAAACTCAATGGCAATTTTTTGATTAAGGTCGAGATCCTCGACTAGCAAAATATTCAAGCCAGTGATGCAATCAGAGCTATGATTACGTTGCTCAACAAGGCTCAATTCACCGATAGCCAAAGGAATATCAAAGCTAAATGAGCTGCCCTTGTTTAGTTCACTTAAAATATCAAGGTGGCTATCGAGTCTGTCGAGTAAGCGGCTGGTTATTGCAAGGCCAAGTCCTGTACCGCCTTTCACTTTACCTGCGCTACTTTGCACATAGGGTTCAGTGAGTTTACTGATGTCTTCTTCATCAATACCTGGGCCAGAGTCAATCACGCTAAATCGCACCACATGTGACATATGCTGCTCAGCTAATAATTCAACACGGATCTTCACACACCCCTTGTCAGTAAACTTTATTGCATTACCAACGAGGTTGATGATGATTTGTCGCAGTTTTTGTTGGTCACAGTAATAACATGCTTGTTCAGGTAATTCGTATATTAATTCGAAGCTGAGCTTTTTCTGTTCGGCCAGTGGGCTTAACAATAAGCAAAGGTTATTGAGCCAGCTTTTTAATTCGACATCTTCTTCATAAAGAGATTCGTCGCTTTGGTCTAAGCTGGCATAATCTAGTACTTTATCTATGAGTAAGTTTAAGGATTCTGCCGAGTTAATAATGGCTTCACAGTAGGCTTTATTGCGGTGGTTTGTCGTGCGGTTAAGTACTAATTGTGCACTTCCTAAAATACCATTCAGTGGTGTACGAATTTCATGACTAATGGTAGATAAAAACAATCCTCTGATCTCAAGGTCTTTTTTGGCTTTGTCTGTTAATTGGTTCAGATGGTATTCGCGTCGCTCATTGCACAGTAGTGCCATACCTGTTGCATAAAAAATAGGTGCCAGAACCCCATTAATGAATAAGGTGATAATAAACCAATTGTCTTCTAATAAAGTAAAGGAGGTTACTTCACCCATGAGGACTGTACGGGCTATAAAGGCACTCATAACGAGTGTCAGAACGATACCGTAAACAATTGTGCCATTAGGGTACAGTGGTCGTGCAAATCGGAAGAAGATGTAAAGGAGAAATATTGCTTCACAAATATGTTGTAAGTCAGAGACAAAAATACGACAGCGTAAATCATCATCGACCACACTGAAGTAGACGAGGGCGGCGAGTAGAAACGCCGTAATGATGAGAAATAAGCGAAGCTCCCAGCCTCGATAATTTAAAAACTGACATATAGCGAGACAATGAATAATTGAGGCGGCAAAGAGCAGGGTATTGGCAATCCCAATAGTTTGCCATGACTCAATATCACTGTGCACAAAAAAGCCGACGATAGCAGAAAATAACACCATAGGGTAAAAAATATAGAGCAAGGTGCCGGGCGTATGTTTGTTTGCACGCCAAGTCAAAAAGTTTAGCAATGTCATCATGGCCATCATGACAGCACTGGTAAAATAGAGTGTTTTAGGGTCAAACATTATTGTTATTTTTTGAGGGTTTGTTGTTAAGGATAGAGATTACAGCGGAAGGAGTAAAGAAACAAAAACAGCCGTATAGTACGGCTGTTTTTATTGGTAACACGATTTAGCGAATTTCGTCAGGGATATTTTGCTGTGCCCAAGACAATAATTCGATACGGTTACGGCATTTGGTTTTTCTAAATGCGCTATATAAATGTGTTTTAACCGTATGCGGGCTAATATTGAGATCTTCAGCAATCTCTTTATTTTTTGCCCCTTTACTCATTAGCGATATAATTGCTTTCTCACGTTTGGTAAGTTTTACCGGTTCAATATCGCCTTCGGTTAACTTATGTAATGCGTCCTTGTTATATTGCAACATGCGGTTTAAGGCGTTACACATAATCTCACGACGATACCAAAGCTGATCTTCCATAAGAAGACGAATGCCCTTCATCAGTACATCAGCGTTATCGGTTGTATAAAATACACCTCGGATCCCACTTAATAATGCACGATTGGCAAGTTCAGGATTTTCATCCAAGTTAAATAATATGATATCGCAACTTACTTTCAGCCTGACTAATTGTTCTTTTAATTTATTCCAAGCATCATTGGTTGCGGTTTCTATAAATAATAGGCGTGTCCCTTCAGGTACATCTGCTATATCGGTACCTGTGGTTACATCTAGTCCTTGCGTTTTCAGCAATGGCTGCAAAACGTTAATTCCTATGGTGTTAATAGGCTCTTTATCTAATAACAAAAAGGCAGAACTGCTCATTTTTGGCAACACTCTTATTCCAACTGATGATTCAATGCTAACACGGGACTCAGGCCTTTTGTATTAGAATCTTCATCAAACGATAGATAGTTTTGCTATATGTAATCGACATATAACGCTATGAATACAAATGAATTACATTACCTATATCATAACTTTATGATATAGATGGCTTTTCATGTTTTCGAAATAATAACTTACTTGTTTACATTCCTTAACAGAGAATATTTTAAAGTAGTTCTTTTTTCGTATTTGTATATGGTGGCCACCCCATTGTTTTACCTGCTAGTAGGTGTAGGTGAATATGGTATACAGTTTGCCCACCATGCTCATTACAGTTCATAACAACACGATAGCCATCTTCGGCAAAGCCATGTTCTTTAGCTAGTTTAGCAGCAACTGCGTATAAATGGCCGACAAGGTGTGAATTTTGTTCAGTCACATCGTTGATTGTTGCGATTCTTGCTTTGGGGATCACCAATACATGAAAAGGGGCTTGTGGATTTATGTCTTTAAAGGCGAGTGCTTTATCGTCTTCATAGACAATATCAGCGGGGATTTCTTTATTAATGATTTTGTCGAAAATTGTACTCTGGCTCATTGATAATCCTAAATAAAATGCTTCTCTTATACAAAGGAAGAGAAATTAAAAGTTAAGGTGTACACTAATGACAAAGTTTGGCCTGAGTGTCAAACCACGAAATGTAATTATACGTAAATAAAAGGAGCAACCATGATGAAAATAATAAGCTACGTATGTTTCGCACTATGTCTTGGTATGGTTATGAAAGACAGCCACGGTGCAACAGTTCGTTTTAACGAAGAGTTATTGCCATTACAGGTGAACGATAAGGTGATTGACCACTCATTATTCAGTAACGTGACTGAACTTGAACTTGCCTCTGGTAGCTATGCGGTGAAACTGCAGTATAGTGATTTATATGAACTGGAATATGATGAGCATGAAGTGGTTGAGTCAGATGCTTTTTGGGTTGAATTAAACATCATGATGGAGGGGGAGTACTTAATTACGCTTCAACGCCCCGACGAGGTCGAAGAAGCTAAATTGTTTGCGAAAAATCCCCAAGTGACGATAGTGTCGCCAGACAAAAATAGACAAATTGCTGATAAACGTGCGCGTTTTATGCCGCAGGCGTATGCCTCGCAGCCAGTTGCAGCGCCTAGCTCTCGTCATTCAGTAAGCACGGCTGATATTGAAGGCGCACCAAAAGATCGGGTGAAGCACCGTCAGGCAGCGCCTATGCAAGGCGTTATGCACCCAGATGCGGCTACGATGTTAGAGTTTTGGTGGGAGCAGGCAAGTGCAGAGCAGCGCGCTGCTTTTTTACAAAAAATTAAAAAGGGCTAGGAGTAGCCCTTTGATAGAAAAGCAGCTGAATAAGTTACTTATTAAAAATCGCGTCAATGGTGCCTTGTGCGAGTGGGTGATAGCCCGGACGCGCTGCTTGGTAAACCTTTTGGCCCCATGCGCGTTTACCATTTTTAACCAAGGCTTTGTACAAGGGTACAATCAGCTTGCGACGGCCAATACCTGATAAATGTTCATCCAGAGCGGGGTAAATTGCCTGATATCCATTGCCGACCGCAAGCATATACCATGCAAAAGCACGCTCTGCATTAGTAGAAGTCGTGAGATTAAAGGCGCTGTCGAGCTCTGTCATTTTATCTAAACTAAGATCTCGAGGTAGGTTATTGATAAAATGCAGCCATTCGTGAACTGTCCACTTGTTAGTAGGGAGTGCGGTTGCTGAAAGGTCACCGTTTAACCATGCCGCAGAGACTTTATCAACATTAATAAATGCGTCTGATGTTGGGTTAGGGGCATCCGCAGGTAATCCCGGTTGGTGGATCCATTCATTGGCCTTGTCTAGGCTGACAATGCCTGGGTACTTTTCGAGTAAGTGTGTATTTAAGTACACGGTAAACTCAGCCGTGGTCAGAGACTTAAATGAATATTTACTAAAGTAGCCTTTGACAAATTCATCAAACCGCGCACGGCCAAATTTTTCTTCTAGATACAACAAGAACAGTTGGCCTTTAGTGTAAGGGACTGAGCTAAAGGCATCATCTGGATCGCGGCCATTGAGTTTTAAATTTAAGCGTGTATCTGGCGCGGCAATATTTTTGAGTTGCTTTTTAAGGCCCGCAGTATCGAGTGCTTGCTCCATCACGGCGCGTTCACGGCCAAATACTTCTTCCATAATGCGGTTTTCAACATAAGAGGTAAATCCTTCGTTTAACCAAAGGTCTTCCCATGTTGCGTTAGTGACTAGATTACCAGACCAAGAGTGTGCCAGCTCATGTGCGATTAAGTTCACCAAGCTTTTATCACCCGCTACAACGGTGGGAGTAATGAATGACAGGCGTGGGTTTTCCATGCCACCAAATGGAAAGCTCGGTGGGAGCATGAGTAAGTCATAGCGTCCCCATGCGTATTCACCATACATCACGTTGGTTTTATCGATCATGGCTTGTGTATCGTTAAATTCAGCCACGGAAGCGTCTAAAATTTGTGGCTCTGCGAAAATAGCGGTTTGGTGAGACATTTCTTTATATTCAAGGTTACCTGCACCAATAGCGATTAAATAAGGAGGGATAGCTTGTGGCATATCAAACCAATAATCCCCGTCTTTAATAAAAGCACCTGAGTTATCAGCACTCATCACGGCGCGAACGTCCTCAGGTGTGTTTATTCGAGCTGAATAGGTAACACGCATTGCTGGCGTATCTTGGACTGGGATCCAGCTGCGCGCATGAATGGCTTGCGACTGGCTATACATAAATGGATGTGTTTTACTCGCCGTTTGAATTGGGGTTAACCACTGCAAGCCAGAAGCTTGAGGCAAGCTATTGTAATAAATGCGTGCTTTTTTAGCTTGCTGTTTAAACGTAATGGTTAATTTGGCACCTTTTACATCGTCTCGTTTTGCCAATGTAAATGCTGCTTTATGCCATTGGCCATTTTTCCCTTGATACATGACTTTATCGATTTCTAAATCGCGAGTATCTAGTACTAATGTGCGCGCTTGGGCTGTGCGCCAATCTAAGGTGTGCTCTACAAAACCTTCTAGTTGCTTATCGGCAAAATCAACATCTAAATCTAAGTGTAAGTGGGTACTAATTACGTCGTTTAGGTTAGCGTAGGTATGTTCGTCTACGGCTTGTGTTGCTAAGGCTAAGTGAGAGAAACCAGCCAGCATTAAACTGGTAGTTAAGGCAGAAAGTTTCATAGGATCCTTGTTCTTTATTATTAATAAAATATCGGGTGGTAGGCTTTTATACCATGCTTATCATGAAAGTCACATACTGATGCGCCAAGCATCGCAATGGGTTAAACTATTCGATATTATGAGATTTAGGTTTAAGGCACGTACGTGCAAGCATTACAGTCACTTCACACTTTTGCATTACCTCACACATGTCGAGATGTTGTCCAGATCGAGGATCCTCAGCAGTTACGAGCCGTTGATTTTTCGCAGCCATTTTGTGTATTAGGCGCGGGCAGCAATACCGTTTTTATCGACGACTTTATAGGCACTGTGGTTCGAATTAACAATAAAGGCATAGGCATTGTAGAACATGATACGTTTTGGGATGTGGAGGTGGCTGCGGGTGAAAATTGGCATAAGTTGGTAACTGGTTTACTCGCAAAAGGGATCCCTGGGCTTGAGAACTTAGTGTTGATCCCTGGCACCGTGGGCGCAGCACCAGTACAGAATGTTGGGGCATACGGTGTTGAACTTGCTCAGTTTATAGAGTACGTAGATGGCTTTAATATTGACACTCAGTCTTTTGAACGGTTGAACCGAGTGCAATGCCAGTTTGGTTATCGTGACTCTATTTTTAAGCATGCTTTAAAAAATCAGTTTGTAATAACTCAAGTAGGTTTGCGCCTCAATAAACGCTGGCAACCAACTTTGAATTATGGCCCATTACAAACACTAGATGAAAAGACGGTTACCGCGCTACAAGTGAGTGATGCTGTGGTGGCGATCCGTCAAAGCAAACTACCTGATCCAGAGATATTACCCAACGCTGGGAGCTTCTTTAAAAACCCGGTGATCTCCGAGGCGCATTACCAAGCGTTACTTGCTAAGTATGCCAATATGCCAGCGTACTCGGCAGGAATTGGACAACGCAAGCTGGCAGCAGGTTGGCTTATTGAGCAGGCAGGCCTTAAAGGGTATCGCGTGTCGGGGGTACGTGTATATGAAAAGCAAGCGCTGGTATTGGTGAATGAAGGTCATAGCTCAGGCTGTGCCTTATGTGAGGTGATCCAACATGTGCAACAAAGAGTTGCACATCAGTTTGAAATTCAATTAGAACACGAAGTAAGGCTGATTGGCCGCGAAGGTGAGGTGAGTGTGCAGGAGAAGAGTAATGGATAACGCTCCACAAGGTAATAAATTAGCGATTTTACATGCACTCAACCAAGGTGGCTTTGTATCTGGGCAGGTACTAGCGACACAATTGGGGATTAGTCGCGCAGCCATTTCAAAACATATTCGTTCGTTACAAGAAATGGGCATTGATATTTTTACTCTCAATGGCAAAGGATATTGTTTAAACGAAAGCTTACCTTTATTAAACAGTGAGGAAATCCAACAGCATCTTGCCTCGTTGGCTTGTGAGAATAATGTTGAAGTCAGGCCTATTATTGATTCTACAAACACAGAACTAATGCGTCGAATTCAGCAGGGCGATGACTTGGTCTCGGGTCAGGTGTTAGTTGCTGAAATGCAACAAGCGGGGCGTGGGCGACGAGGCCGAGTGTGGCAGTCACCTTTTGGCGCGAACCTCTATTACAGTTATTACTGGAAACTAGAAGAAGGGCTGCAGGCTGCGATGGGGGTATCTATTGCGGTTGGGTTGGCGGTATATGATGCCATCGAAGCCTTGTATGGCTTATCTGCAGCGCTCAAATGGCCCAATGATATTTATTTACATGGCCGAAAACTGGCAGGCGTATTGGTTGAGCTTGAAGGACAAGTTGAGGGGCCATGCCATTTAGTGATTGGCATTGGCATTAATTTGCAAATGCCAGAAACCGCGTCTAAACACATTGATCAGCCTTGGACTGACTTGGCATCACATACCCATAGCTTAAATAAAAATGCCTTGGTTGCCCAATTAACCCATTGTTTGGCCCAACGGCTCGCGGTATACCAAGTGTCAGGGTTAACGACCATGGTTGAGCAATGGAATAACGTGAATGCATTTGGCAATGAGATGGTGACGTTATCAACGGGTATGCGAACATGGCGTGGTGTTTGTGAAGGAATTGACACACAAGGTGGTATTGTACTGCGTCAAGATGGTGAGTTAAAAAGTTACTATGGCGGTGAAATATCACTGCGCAAGGATAGTGTGTGAGATTACTGGTCGATGTAGGTAATACTGCAGTTAAGGTGGGGTTGGACTGCGATGGTAAAATTGCGCAGATCAATGAAACGGATATTCCGTGGTTAGATGTGGATGATATTGTCGTCGCGCAGGTAGGGCATGCCAATGCACTCGCTTCGATAATACAGCATGCAGCGCGTTATAATATCAATATAAGACAAGCAACCGTGACGCCAAAGCTTGGTAAGGTGAATTGTGGTTATACCCAATATCAAAATTTAGGGATCGATCGTTGGTTAGCGGTGATTGCAGGTCATTACTTATACCCAAATCAATATTGTGTTGTCGTTGACTCAGGCACGGCAACAAAAGTGGATGTGGTCAATCAAGTTGGACAGCACTTGGGTGGCTGGATATTACCGGGTTTAGATATGATGATCGCAAGCCTTTTGGCTAATACAGAAAAAGTATTTAGTGATAACACCAGTTTATTTGAACAAGGGCTGGGTCGTAATACGCCAAATGCGGTAAAAAATGGCGCATTAGTATCAACATTGGGTGCAGTCTATACCGCTATTGCGCAATTAGAGTGTGATGCGACAGATATTCAAGTTATTTTTGCTGGTGGCTATGGTGAACTATTACAGCAACATTATGATAAGCCAAGTGTCTTTATCGATGACTTGGTATTGAAAGGGCTGAAAAATTGGTGTGATTTTATACGTTAATTGCTGTTTTCAGGGGTTTTTGCTGTAATAATGAGCATTAAGGTAAAAAACTTTGATTTTTTTTGATTTTACTCTTGCATCACCCCCAACCTTGCTCTAGAATCCTGCCCCGTACTAAAGCAGTGCCGACTTAGCTCAGTTGGTAGAGCAACTGACTTGTAATCAGTAGGTCATCCGTTCGACTCGGATAGTCGGCACCATTTTCTGCACTCTTATGCAGAAGCTTTAGACAAAGAATTGTTATGTGGAGGGGTTCCCGAGCGGCCAAAGGGATCAGACTGTAAATCTGACGGCACTGCCTTCGCTGGTTCGAATCCAGCCCCCTCCACCACTTTATTCTTGACGGTTAGAGGTAGTTAAGAAAACAGTTTGCTAAAGCGGGCATCGTATAATGGCTATTACCTCAGCCTTCCAAGCTGATGATGTGGGTTCGATTCCCACTGCCCGCTCCAGTTTTCTGGTGTTGCTGATATAGCTCAGTTGGTAGAGCGCACCCTTGGTAAGGGTGAGGTCGGCAGTTCAAATCTGCCTATCAGCACCAGGCTGCTGAATCTTCTCAAACGCTTCCTTTGATTTGTCCTAAAATATTCATTTATTGAAAAATTCTAATCCGCATTTTCGTGGGTTGTTTTTATATGTAATCTAGACACATAAACGATAGGTTCCGTCATGGCAAAAGAAAAGTTTGAACGCGTAAAACCGCACGTAAACGTTGGTACAATCGGCCACGTTGACCACGGTAAAACTACCCTAACTGCAGCAATCACTAACGTACTTGCAAAAGTATACGGTGGTGAAGCAAAAGACTTCGCAGCAATCGATAACGCTCCAGAAGAGCGTGAGCGTGGTATCACAATTTCAACGTCTCACGTTGAGTACGATACACCGACTCGTCACTACGCACACGTAGATTGTCCAGGACACGCGGATTATGTTAAA
>NZ_MIET01000056.1 GCF_003590335.1 Pseudoalteromonas sp. MSK9-3
GAAGGGCCATCGCTCAACGGATAAAAGGTACTCCGGGGATAACAGGCTGATACCGCCCAAGAGTTCATATCGACGGCGGTGTTTGGCACCTCGATGTCGGCTCATCACATCCTGGGGCTGAAGTCGGTCCCAAGGGTATGGCTGTTCGCCATTTAAAGTGGTACGCGAGCTGGGTTTAGAACGTCGTGAGACAGTTCGGTCCCTATCTGCCGTGGGCGTTTGAGAATTGAGAGGGGTTGCTCCTAGTACGAGAGGACCGGAGTGAACGAACCGCTGGTGTTCGGGTTGTCATGCCAATGGCATTGCCCGGTAGCTACGTTCG
>NZ_MIET01000057.1 GCF_003590335.1 Pseudoalteromonas sp. MSK9-3
GGATCACCTCCTTATACGATTTAGAACTTATTTGTTCGTAGTGTCCACACAGATGATTGTTAGTTAGTTTTATCCTGAGGGATTGGCTAATTAATATTGCTCTTTAAAAATTTGGAAAAGCTGATAAATAAATTCTTATAGATATTCGTATCTATAAAGAGTTTTCAAAAGTAAAACAATGCCAATTAATCAATGATTAATTAGCATCTACTTTAGTATTCAATATTAACTTCTGGCGAAGTTTAAACTGTCTTTGACGATACAAACCATTTTGGGTTGTATGGTTAAGTGACTAAGCGTATACGGTGGATGCCTTGGCAGTTGGAGGCGATGAAGGACGTACTAACTTGCGATAAGCCTAGTTGAGCCAGTAAGAGGCGCTTGAGACTAGGATTTCCGAATGGGGAAACCCACCTGCTTTGCAGGTATCATATGGTGAATACATAGCCATATGAGGCGAACGCGGAGAACTGAAACATCTAAGTACCCGTAGGAAAA
>NZ_MIET01000058.1 GCF_003590335.1 Pseudoalteromonas sp. MSK9-3
GAAGGTCAGGGTCCAATACACTCATACTTGCCATTGTTATTTTTACACACTTTTGTGCTCCTAAGGGCAGTGAAAACCATGGACCCTGAAATGAATTCAGGGAGACTGAGTTTTGTATTTAGCGGAGCTTTTATTACGCCCACCTTGTTGTCTTCCTGACGAAGGTCAGGATCCAATACACTCATACTTATCGTTGTTACTTTTACAGATTTCTGGCTCCTAAAAGGCAGTGAAAACCATGGACCCTGAAGCCAGTTCAGGGAGAGGAGTCTCACACTTTTGTCTTCCTGACGAAGGTCAGGATCCATTGCATGCATACTTATACCAATCTACTTAAGTTTGTGATCTAATATATGTACACGGATTAAAGCATGCTCACTTATATGGATTTAGATACATCTAGAAAGCTTTTAGCACTATCTCGAAGAAAATCAAATGCCAGAAAGCGTATTCGATTACTCGCAGTATCCTTATTTTTAGAAGGTGAAAAACGAACCAATATTGCCAAACGTTTGAATACTGCGAGAAGCAGTGTTAATGAGTGGGTATCAAACTACTTAAATAAAGGCTTAGAAGGACTTGATAGTAAGCAGATACAAGGACGCCCTGCTAAATTAACGCCAAGCCAACTCGAACTCCTTTCAGCTCATATAATTCAGTCAGCCAAGTCTTCGGATGGAGGGCGGCTTACAGGCGAAGACATTGGGAACTATATATTTATCCAATTTTCAGTTCGTTACCATTCAGACCATATATACAAACTCCTCAAGAAGCTTGGGTTTAGCTGGATAACGAGCCGTTCAAGACACCCCAAACAATCACGAGAATGCCAGGAAACTTTTAAAAAACTTCCTATTGGAAACGATCCTTCACACCCCAGGGCACCTACCTCTTGAGCGAATTGATGTTTGGTTTCAAGATGAAGCTCGTTTCGGTCAACAAAACCAAACAACACGTTTGTGGGCTGCGACAGGCTCAAGACCTCGTGCAGTAAAGCAGCAACAATTTGAGTATGGGTATCTATTTGGTGCTGTCTGCCCTGAAAATGGCAAGACAGAAGCATTAATAACA
>NZ_MIET01000059.1 GCF_003590335.1 Pseudoalteromonas sp. MSK9-3
TCGTTATTTTTTTGCGCTTCATCTCCTCTGATTGATTTAAGCCATTATCTTTTTTCCTGCCCATGATAATCAACTCGGCCGTGAGAAGAAGTTAATGACTCCCTCACAGTGCATTGGATGCTGACAGCAAGGGCAAATACGGATGGCTTTGGGTTTGTCTTTTTTCTTAGGTTTTTTCCAATTATTGGTATTGATAAGTAATATTTGAATGCGTTGACGTAACTTACAGGCATTACCTCGTAAATAGCCACAGTCTCGAACGCGTTGCAGCCCTTTAGGTAAGACATGTTGTAATATCAGCCATAAAAACTTAAGCACAGGCAGAGTGCGTGTTACTGTTTGTTTGGTTTTACTCTCTTGATATTTAAACGTGACGGTGTTTTCATCGTAATGAACAATGTCATTGTCAGACAATACACCCCGATATAGATAGCGAGAGAGGTACTGATAGGCTTTATCACCAAATCCGACTTTGCGACAATCAACCACCCACTTCTTAGGGTACTTTGCGGGTAAATTAATGCGCGTATGTCTGTTAATTGCCTCTAACATTTGAGCCCGCCAAACTTTAGCTAATGCAAATTCGTTAAATAGATATTGTTGACGCCCTTTATGCCACTGGTTG
>NZ_MIET01000061.1 GCF_003590335.1 Pseudoalteromonas sp. MSK9-3
TGCATCAATGGTAGCGGGTCGTTTACCTTGTAATTTTAAGTTGGTAAGATGTTGAAGATAAAGGAAGTCGAAATGTTTTTGTTCGAGGTCATTCATGGTATTAACTCCAGTGTGACACCACCAACATGGCGATGTTCCAGAGTTTAAGTATGAATGATGTTTTTCTGCCGCTTAGCGGCTTCGTTCAACAAGCGATTATGCAGCACAAACAACGTGCTGCATAAATACTAAATAGTTAGCCGTCTATCATGGAGAGATAATGAAGAAGTTTTTCTTAGTTTTTACAGTTCTTTTTTTATTTGGTTGCTCGAGCATTCCCATCTCGACCATGCTTAAATATCGTAACTTTGATGAACAGAGCTTTGCTGCCTTAGACCCTTTTCAAATACGTTCAAAAATAACGGTGTCAGAACCTTTCACACTAAAAATGGAAAAAATTAAACTGAGTCTCAGCTTGGAAAATGAAAAGGGACTTAGGGATTTTACATTTCCACTCGCTCTCGAAAAACGAGATAGCATAGCTGCGCAAAATGGCTTATTTTCATCGGAACCCGCAAAAACTGAATACACATTTAAGCTTTCAGAACTTGCAGTTAACAATTTCAAGGAAACGCAAAATTTACTATCGCAAGAAGCACAAGGAAAAGTGTCTTTCTCAATTGGCGTTGGCTTCAACGAGGACCCCCAAAAAGCTCAATCTGTATATTTTTCAATTGCACTTCAACTCGAAGAAAAAGACGGTTATTTTACACTTATCGAAGAAACCGAGGTTGATTTTGGGCCAGGGCAAGAGCATGAAAAGACATTATAAATTCAAGACCTTTTCAAGGTAATCTGTACTGCGCATCGCTTTCTTTTGCTTTGCGGGCATACCTTTCTTAAAGCTCGTTTCAGCTTTTAGGTGATTAAAAGCGATATGCCTAAGCCCTGCGAACACTGATGCTGCTCCTTCACGCCTAATTCGGCAATCATC
>NZ_MIET01000063.1 GCF_003590335.1 Pseudoalteromonas sp. MSK9-3
TATGCGGTAGTAAATTGCTTTCCCTATCGTCGTTAATTTTGACCATTTTTCAGTAAGATGGAATGGTGCAGCTGGAAGTACGTCATATTTACGATACTCAGTGCGGCCACGTTGTTGCTCCAGATAGCTGTATGCGGCTGCACGTTCATTCTGACTATCTGTATAGAAGGCCTCTTTAATTGCTTGATGCAACGACCCCTGATTACCTTTAACTGAAAATAGATAGTTCGCCTCTTTTTCAATGATCTTTTTGGCTATCTTAGTCTGACACCCCATAGCATCTAATGTTACTAAGTGACCTTTCAATTCTAGTAAATCAAGTAACTCGGGAATTGCTGTAATTTCATTGGATTTTGCATCTGTTTTAAGTTGACCCATTACAACGCCATTTTGAGACGCGAAGGCACT
>NZ_MIET01000064.1 GCF_003590335.1 Pseudoalteromonas sp. MSK9-3
ACAAAAAACTTGTTTCACACTGCCACTATTTTTAAACCCGTTATGCTCTAAAATAACCCCTAACATCGAAGGCACAAAGTGCATTTTTGTGATCCCGTGAGATTGGATCAAATCACACAAATACTCTGGGTCTTTATGGCCATCGGGTTTAGCCACCACAAGCTGCCCACCATATGCCAATGTCCACACAAACTCCCACACCGACACATCAAAGCTGTAAGGGGTTTTTTGGAGCACTTTATCATCCGCAGTCATCCCATACTTATTGTGCATCCAGTGGATCCGATTAAACAATGCTTGGTGCTCTACCATCACACCTTTAGGCTGCCCTGTTGAACCTGATGTATAAATTACGTAAGCCAAATTCCGCGATAACACCTTGGAGTTTATGTTATTGTCCGCCGATATATGCTCAAAGAGCGCTTTATCATCTAATGCAACAAGCTCACCAGTAAAGTCCCCTAATTGCTGCGCGGTATCGCCTTGGGTTAATACCACGGATAATTCGGCATCCTCTAGCATGTAGTTCAAACGCGCCTGTGGGTAACTTGGGTCTAATGGCACATATGCGCCGCCGGCCTTCAAAATACCTAAAATTCCTATCACCATTTCCAGCGAGCGTTCCACACACAAGCCTACCAAACTGTCTGGCCGAATAGCATGATGTTCCCGTAGGTAATGCGCCAGTTGGTTTGATTGCTCGTTCAACTGCTTGTACGTCAGTGTTTTATCGGCAAAGACCACCGCAACCTTATCTGGCTGCTGCTGGGCTTGGTGCTCAAATAAGGTATGAATACAGGCTGTTTTATCGTACGCCACTGATGTCTCATTTAATGTATGAGTCAAG
>NZ_MIET01000065.1 GCF_003590335.1 Pseudoalteromonas sp. MSK9-3
ATCTAAGCGCGAAGCAGGCCTCGAGATGAGTTCTCACTAGAGCTATAAGCTCTCTGAAGGGCCGTTGGAGACTACAACGTTGATAGGCTGGGTGTGGAAGCATGGTGACATGTTAAGCTAACCAGTACTAATTACCCGTGAGGCTTAACCATACAACGCCAAAGTGGTTTATAAGCGACAGAAGTTAGTGTTTACTAAAGTAGCGTTTTACAAGAATTAGTTATAGATTGACTAATATTTATCAGAATTCCAGATTTAGTTGGCTTGCAGTAGCGAGTTAACACACCAGATTTGCTTGGTGACAATAGCGTTTTGGACCCACCTGACCCCATGCCGAACTCAGAAGTGAAACGAAACAGCGTCGATGATAGTGTGGCAGTTGCCATGTGAAAGTAGAACATTGCCAGGCATTAAATTAGAGAAACCCGTTGCAGAGATGCGACGGGTTTTTTGCATTTGGGGTTTAGGGAAAGGGACTTGAGAAAAATGGGGATTAGGAAGGGATTTCAGGTCGCCATGCATGAAGGATAATGAAAAGAATGGACCCTGAAATGAATTCAGGGAGACGGTAGTCTTATACCAATCTGCTTAAGTTTGTGATCTAATATATGTACACGGATTAAAGCATGCTCACTTATATGGATTTAGATACATCTAGAAAGCTTTTAGCACTATCTCGAAGAGAATCAAATGCCAGAAAGCGTATTCGATTACTCGCAGTATCCTTATTTTTAGAAGGTGAAAACCGAACCAATATTGCCAAACGTTTGAATACTGCGAGAAGCAGTGTTAATAAGTGGGTATCAAACTACTTAAGTAAAGGCTTAGAAGGACTTGATAGTAAGCCGATACAAGGACGCCCAGCTAAATTAACACCAAGCCAACTCGAACTCCTTTCAGCTCATATAATTCAGTCAGCCAATTCTTCGGATGGAGGGCGGCTTACAGGCGAAGACATTGGGCACTATATATTTATCCAATTTTCAGTTCGTTACCACTCAGACCATATATACAAACTCCTCAAGAAGCTAGGGTTTAGCTGGATAACGAGCCGTTCAAAACACCCCAAACAATCACGAGAATGCCAGGAAACTTTTAAAAAACTTCCTATTGGAAACGATCCTTCACACCCCTGGGCACCTACCTCTTGAGCGAATTGATGTTTGGTTTCAAGATGAAGCTCGTTTCGGTCAACAAAACCAAACAACACGTTTGTGGGCTGCGACAGGCTCAAGACCTCGTGCAGTAAAGCAGCAACAATTTGAGTATGGGTATCTATTTGGTGCTGTCTGCCCTGAAAATGGCAAGACAGAAGCATTAATAACA
>NZ_MIET01000066.1 GCF_003590335.1 Pseudoalteromonas sp. MSK9-3
GACAGAAGTTAGTGTTACTAAAGTAGCGTTTTACAGAATTGGTCATAGATTGACTAATATTTATCAGAATTCCAGATTTAGTTGGCTTGCGACAGCGAGTTAACACACCAGATTTGCTTGGTGACAATAGCGTTTTGGACCCACCTGACCCCATGCCGAACTCAGAAGTGAAACGAAACAGCGTCGATGATAGTGTGGCAGTTGCCATGTGAAAGTAGAACATTGCCAGGCATTAAATTAGAGAAACCCGTTGCAGAGATGCGACGGGTTTTTTGCGTTTGGGGTTTAGGAAAAGGGATTTGAGAAAAATGGGGATTAGGAAGGGTGTTTTAGGTCACCATGCATGAAGGATAGTTAAAGACAATGGACCCTGAAATGAATTCAGGGAGACGGCAGTCTTATATTTAGAGGTGGGGTTTTGATTACGCCCACCTTGTTGTCTTCCTGACG
>NZ_MIET01000067.1 GCF_003590335.1 Pseudoalteromonas sp. MSK9-3
TATGCCGTGCATATGGCATAACGCGACAAGGTTACTATCAAGCTATACGCAGGATAGGTGCTCGGAATAAAGCATTGGAGCCAGTCAAGGAATTAGTGATGTATTGGAGGCAATTCATGCCTCGTATTGGTGGGAAGAAACTTTACCTGATGATAAAGCCAGAACTGCAAGAGCGTGGTATTAAACTAGGCCGTGATTGTTTTTTTGATTATTTGAGAGAGCATGACTTTCTTGTAAAACCAAAGAAAAATTATACTAAAACAACAAATAGTAACCATTGGATGCGCAAGCATCCCAATTTACTAAAAGAATACACGCCTACAGCGGCCGAGGAAGTCTTCGTTAGTGACATTACCTACGTAAAGTCAGCGCAAGGCGTACATTACCTATCGTTAGTCACTGATGCTTATAGTCGAAAAATAATGGGTTATGAACTGAGTGATGAAATGAAAGCAACCGATGTAGTCAAAGCATTGGAAATGACGATTAAGCAACGCGTATATAAACGTAATGCCATTCATCACTCAGATAGAGGTTTACAGTATTGCTCTGAAGTATATCAAAATACGCTATTAAAAGAGGGGATTAGGCCATCGATGACCGATGGGTATGACTGTTATCAAAAC
>NZ_MIET01000068.1 GCF_003590335.1 Pseudoalteromonas sp. MSK9-3
AATTGAAATCGCAGTGAAGATGCTGTGTACCCGCGGCTAGACGGAAAGACCCCGTGAACCTTTACTACAGCTTGGCACTGAACATTGAACCTACATGTGTAGGATAGGTGGGAGACTTAGAAGCACAGTCGCTAGATTGTGTGGAGTCAACCTTGAAATACCACCCTTGTAGTTTTGATGTTCTAACGTAGGCCCCTAATCGGGGTTGCGGACAGTGCCTGGTGGGTAGTTTGACTGGGGCGGTCTCCTCCCAAAGAGTAACGGAGGAGCACGAAGGTTGGCTAAGTACGGTCGGACATCGTACGGTTAGTGTAATGGTAGAAGCCAGCTTAACTGCGAGACAGACACGTCGAGCAGGTACGAAAGTAGGTCATAGTGATCCGGTGGTTCTGAATGG
>NZ_MIET01000070.1 GCF_003590335.1 Pseudoalteromonas sp. MSK9-3
GCGCCGCGTTGCTCTTCAATATAAGCCACTTCATTAAACTCTTTATGAGTATCTAAGCCAATGAAAAGTATGTTATGTTTAGTCATGCTAGCCTCTGCTATTTAGTTATTTGACAAACTAAGTATGGCTCTGGCTTTAAGCTAACCCACGAAAATGCGGAGGCTAGCACCGTGTGGGAGTCATTATGTCTATGTGTTTAGGAGAGTCATGAGCAAGTATCTCGTATTTTTATTAACGCTGCTTTTTTCATTTTTTTCAAAAGCAGATTATGAAATTACTTTAGAGTGTGACCATCAAAAAATGGCATCAGTGGATCCTCATAAGCATTATTTAGTTAGGTTAGCTGATGTAAGGGTAAACCTCATGCATCAAACTGCAGGGGTTAACTTGGATAAATTAGACTCGTTAATATTTGATACCCTTGACTCAATAAATAATCTAGGGTGTTACTCTGATAATTTAGATAACTTAAAAAAGTTAAAGTCTCATTATCTTCAAAAATCGCCTAACTTTCATAAAATAGTCGAGTTATTAACTGATATGGGTGCGTAAACACATAACAAATAAGGATAGGTGTCGCGCAGCCGACACCTTATCTGGGTGTTGAACAAGCCCGAAGTGAGTTTTATAGCTTATTTATAGTAAATAGTGATGAATATATTTTTCTATTTGTAGCGGCGTTCATTTATTTTAGCCGAGTGGATGCACTTCTTGCGTTCAGAAGTTAAATTAATATATCTATATCAATTCGTTATTTTTTGCGCTTCATCTCCTCTGATTGATTTAAGCCATTATCTTTTTTCCTGCCCATGATAATCAACTCGGTCGTGACATAATTTTAACTGACACCCATCCAAAATTGACGCTTTTTCATTCATCACCTATTTTTTAAATTCAGCTTAAAAGATAGGCGATTTCCGTATGGCTACAGCACGCAAAAGGCAAGTGAGTTTAACTGATACCAAATACTACCATTGCATTTCACGCTGTGTCCGTCGTGCCTATTTGTGTGGTGAAGATAAGGTAACAGGGCAATCATGATAATTTTAACTGACACCCATTCAAAATTGACTGTTTTTCATTCATCACCTATCTTTTTAATTCAGCTTAAAAGGTAGGAAGCTCATTCATGGCGACAGCACGAAAAAGACAAGTGAGTTTAACCGACACCAAATATTACCATTGTATTTCACGGTGTGTTCGTCGTGCGTATTTGTGTGGTGAGGATAAGGTAACAGGGCAATCGTATGAACACAGAAGAGGTTGGATAGAAGCAAAGCTGCTGGAGCTTGCAAAAGTATTTTGTATTGATGTGTGTGCGTATGCGGTGATGAGTAACCATACTCATATTGTGCTTTATGTAGATGATATAAAGTCTAAAAGACTGAGTGATAAAGCGATTATTATCAGATGGCATAAGCTGTTTAAAGGTACCATACTGTCTCATAAGTACCTTCAAGGTGAACGGCTAGACTCAGCGCAGCAATACTTTTTAAACAGAGACATTGAACAATTTAGAGAACGCTTATCGAGTATCAGTTGGTTTATGCGGGTGCTGAATGAAAGTATTGCCCGAAAAGCGAATAAAGAAGATAACTGTACAGGCAGGTTTTGGGAAGGCCGTTTTAAATCACAAGCTTTACTTGATGAAGCTGCACTAGCAGCCTGCATGGCGTATGTTGATTTAAACCCAGTTAGAGCCAAAATGACTGAGACACCCGAAGCGTCAGACTACACCAGTGTTAAAGCACGCTGTGAACATGCCAAAGAAGGCAAACAACCTAAACACTTAGCACGTTTTGCAGGCAGCCCCAGAAAACATATGCCTAAAGGTTTACCCTTTGAATTAAAGTCATACTTAGAACTGGTAGAGTTAACAGGTCGATGTATGCGAGCTGATAAACGCGGTGCTATCAACCCCATTAACTCCCCAATTCTAGACAGGCTCAACATCTGCCCAGAAAACTGGTTAAAACTCACGACCCAATTTACCAAAGTATTCCATGGCGCAGTAGGTCGGCCTCAAAAGCTTGATAATTATTGTGCGAGCCTAGAAATAAAACGGCGGGCTAATTATAAGCAGTGTGAAAAGTTACTGGCTTAACTTTTAGGCCACCAAGGTAATCTCTATATAACCAATACAGCATGGTTTGGCGGGTTAGCCGTGGCTTATTGCTGGGGATGAGTTCAGCTTTTCTCTATTTTTGAGCTTATAGCACATGTAGTTAACTCAATTTTATTAACTTGATGATATCTCAGGTTGAACATTGCCTGCTTATTGGTTTTAGTTTTTGAATGGGTGTCACTTGCTTGTTGCTCTCGTCAAGCCCGGATATATGTCAGAGCAACGCTTTATTGCAAATGGGTCAAACGTCAAACAGTGGCAGCGACGAAATGAAAAAACGAGGTAGTTTATTCTACCCCGCCAGAGTTATTTTTTTGACACACTGTGAGTGTCCATATATGTCATTGTATCTTTTTATTGCTGGGGATGAGTTCAGTTTTTCTCTATTTGGGAGCTTATAGCGCATGTAGTTAATTCAGTTTTATTAACTAGGCGATATTTCAGTTTGAACATTGCCTGCTTATTGGTTTTAGTTTTTTGAATGGGTGTCACTGTTTCTCTTGTTGTCACTGTTTCTCTTGTTGTTGCCAAAGGGTTGTTTTTTCGAACAGCGGACGCATATTATTAATATCATTTAAATGGAGTTAATTTTATGCACCAATTACTACTTATGCTTGGAATAATTTTTTCAACCTTGATGCACAAGCCAAGTAAATTCTTTAGCTGTTTTATTTGTCTTAACCTCGTAGGGCTTGCAGCCGTATTATCTTCCTTTTATTCGCCAATTTTTCACATAATACCTAGCTTTGTAACCGAGTGGTGGACTCAAGGTACTTATGAAAATTTTCCAATGTACTTAGTACTAGCTAGTTACTCTCTTCTTATATTTGCCTTTATCTGTCAAGTTAAAGCTTTGGCTTTTGAGTGTGCTGTTTATATTAAGAATAACTTTAATAAAAACATGCCCTTGCTTTAAAAGACAACTAACACATATGAGCCTTAACTCTGTCAATAGGCACTGATGTTCTTTTTGGCCGTTTTTATAAGTGACGGCCAACTCTAAATCAATAAACAAACTCGTTTATTTCGTCTGTCGATGTGGCAGTTAAGCAAGTTGTTTACGGCAAACACATAGTGAGGCTCTCTTATTGCGATCTCATAGCTGCCTGCTTTTGTCCACTTCCTTATGACTTAGCAGAGGCATTATGCCTAAAAGGATTTAGGCATTAGAGCGAAGCAGGATGTCAGAGCCGAGACATTCTTCGGTTAACCTCATCATGGCACTATTCAAGGCGGCTGGTTTCATCATTGTGATCCAGTAAGTTTCAGGCTCAAGTCAGGTGTAAGCGACTTTGCTTATTGTATTAATGCACGCGTACTGAGCGTCTAAGCAAGCCAAATGGCTTAGGTCGTTAGGCATATGATCAGGTTATGGCTTAATGGCTATTCACTCACCTAATTGATTGATGCTCAGCCTTTTATCCAGTTAGACGTTCAGCTCACTCAGTACCGTGACTAACGCTGTAAGAATCGTGGACTTCCCAGCTTTCACTAAACAGTTTTTAATTCACAATAATATCTTTTACTTTTATTACTAAATGCACTACTGTAATCACATAAGTTGGTACTACAGCTAGTAATGGATTACTACATCGACTGGTTTTCAGTTGAATATTTACGCTAAAATAAGGATATAAATATGTCAGACGTCAATACACTTAAAAATATACCTCACTTAAGTACACTCAATTTTGTATTGCTGGCTAATTTTAACTGATGGCTAATTTTAACTGACACCCATTCAAAATTGATTGTTTTTCATTCATCACCTATCTTTTAAATTCAGCTCAAAAGATAGGCAATTCTCTCATGGCTACAGCACGTAAAAGACAAGTGAGTTTAACGGATACCAAATACTACCATTGTATTTCACGGTGTGTTCGTCGTGCCTATCTATGTGGTGAAGATAAAGTAACAGGTCAATCGTATGAGCATAGAAGAGGCTGGATAGAAGATAAACTACTTGAACTTGTCAAAGTATTTTGTATTGATGTGTGTGCGTATGCGGTGATGAGTAACCATACTCATATTGTGCTTTATGTAGATGATATAAAAGCTAAAAGGCTGAGTGATAAAGCGATTATTATCAGATGGCATAAGCTGTTTAAAGGCACCATATTGTCTCATAAGTACCTTCAAAGTGAACC
This sequence comes from Pseudoalteromonas sp. MSK9-3, assembly GCF_003590335.1. Classification (GTDB taxonomy): domain Bacteria; phylum Pseudomonadota; class Gammaproteobacteria; order Enterobacterales; family Alteromonadaceae; genus Pseudoalteromonas. The sequence continues at coordinate 4,273 of NZ_MIET01000070.1, forward strand.
ACTAGACTCAGCACAGCAATATTTTTTGAATAAAGACATTGAACAATTTAGAGAACGTTTAGCGAGTATCAGTTGGTTTATGCGGGTACTGAATGAAAGTATTGCTCGAAAAGCGAATAAAGAAGATAACTGTACGGGCAGATTTTGGGAAGGGCGCTTTAAATCACAAGCTTTACTTGATGAAGCGGCACTGGCGGCCTGTATGGCGTATGTTGATTTAAACCCAGTTAGAGCCAAAATGGCTGACACACCCGAAACCTCAGACTACACCAGTGTTAAAACACGCTGTGAACATGCCAAAGAAGGCAAGCAACCGAAACACTTAGCACGTTTTGCAGGTAGCCCCCGAAAGCACATGCCCAAAGGTTTACCGTTTGAATTAAAGTCCTACTTAGAACTGGTAGAATTAACTGGTCGATGTATGCGAGCAGATAAGCGAGGCCACATCAGCCCAGTTAACTCCCCAATTTTAGAAAGACTAAACATCGCCCCAGAAAACTGGCTAAAACTCACTACACAATTTACCAAAGTATTTCACGGCGCAGTAGGGCGACCTAAAAAGCTTGATAATTATTGCGCGAGCCTAGAAATAAAACGGCGAGCTAATTACAAGCAATGTGAAAAGTTACTGGCTTAACTTTTATACCATCAAGATAATCTCTATATAACCGATACTCCATAACTTGGCGGCTAAGCCGTGCCTTATTACTGGGCATGGGTTCAGTTTTTCTCTATTTTGGAGCTTATAGCACATGTAGTTAATTCAGTTTTATTAACTAGACGATATTTTAGGTTGAACATTGCTTGCTTATTGGTTTTAGTTTTTTGAATGGGTGTCACTGTTTCTACTGTTGGTAAAAGATGATATTGAAGAAAGGCTCAAAAATAACATAGATATATTGCTCGAATATACAGACTTAGTAACATATTCGCACCTTAACACATATGAGCCTTAACTCTGTCAATAGGCACTAATGTTCTTTTTGGCCGTTTTTGTAAGTGACGGCCAATTCTAAATCAATAAACAAATTCGTTTATTTCGTTTGTCGATGTGGCTGTTAAGCAAGTTACTTACGGCAAACACATAGTGAGGCTCTCTTATTGCGATCTCATCGCTGCCTACTTTTTTCCATTTCCTTATGGGTTCGCAGGGGCACTATGCCTAAAAGGATTTAGGCAGTAGAGCGAAGCAGAATGCCAGAGCCGAGACATTCATCGGTTAACCTCATCATGGCGCTATTCAAGGCGGCTGGTTTCATCATTGTGATCCAGTTAGTTTCAGGCTCAAGTCAGGTGTAAGCGACTTTGCTTATTGTATTAATGCACGCGTACTGAGCGTCTGATCAAGCCAAATGGCTTTGGTCGTTAGGCATATGATCAGGTTATAGCTTAATGGCTATTCACTCACCCAATTGAGTGATGCTCAGCCTTTTATCCAGTTAGACGTTCAGCTCACTCAGTACCGTGACTAACGCTTTAAGAATCGGGTTTCATCGAATACAGTCTCTTTTTTAAGCATATAGTAAACACATCGACCAAGCTTATGCGCCAGCGCTGACAATGCTTTGGCTTTACTCATCCGCTTTTGTAATTTCTCAAGGTATTTGGTGGCGTTATGATTATAATTTTAGCTGACACCCATCCAAAATAGATTGTTTATGTTGTGTCTTTCCTCTTGGATGTATCGAACCCGTATTCGGAAATATCACAGTGAATAAAGGGATGAATAAACTGACCTTACGAGGACAAACGAAAGTGAATGCACAATGGCAGCTGTATTGTCTGGTACATAATATAGAAAAGCTACAAAACAGGATACATTAAGAAGAGTAGAGCCATTTTAACCAAAATAAAGCCACAAAGGGCCGCTGTTAAGAGCGATAAAATCCCCCTCAAAGCACATAATGAAAATCAAAGTGAAAAGCTTCTAAACGATTGAATCAAAATAGGATCTCGGCTATGGTTGAGGCATCAATAAAAATAAATTAAAACGGGTAATTCTACAGGCTCGTTATGTGACTCGGATAGTTTGTCGTAAATAAATATATAATTAATGGAATATCTATAAATGAATAAATTGAGTAAAGAATATTTAGCTGAATGTAAAAATGCTCTTAATATGGAGCAAACTCACAGCCTATCAATAACAGATAATTGGGCGCATGTTAATAGAGAACTTGTCCATCAAGACTGGGATATTCTGTATAAAAAATTAGCAGGGTACGTTGATGAAACAGCCGTTGATAATGAAAGTGTTCAAGCATTAATGCAAGAACACTTTGAAATAGCTTGTCGTTTTTATACCCCATCCAAAGAAGCATATATAGGCATGGGAATATTTTATAAAGAAAATGACGATATGAAAAAGTTTCATAATTCGTATCACCCAGAAATGGTTAATTATTTAGGTGATGCAATTGTCCATTACGCAGGTAGCCATTTATAAAATCACATAACAAGTTGCTTAAATGCAAAAAAAAGGAAAGTCCAGTGAAACTCTTCGGTCGTACAACATCTTTTAATGTACAAAAAGTGCTTTGGTTACTAGAAGAATTAAGTGTAAATTATGAGCATGTAGAACTTGGTGGCCGTTTTGGCGGTTTGGATGATAAAGACTTTATTAAGTTAAACCCAATGAAAAAAGTGCCAGTTCTAATTGATGGTAATAAATCCGTTTGGGAATCGCACACTATTTTAAGGTATTTAGCTACGTGTTATGGCAATGAAAATTGGTATCCCGCATGTCCTTATGAACGCTCTTTAAGTGAACGATGGTTAGATTGGTCGCAGACAGTTTTTCAGCCAGCGTTTATGGGAACATTTTGGGGTTATTACCGAAAACCAGAAAATAAACGAGATATGGAAGCGGTAAATAGAGACTTGGATACTTGTATAAATTGCTTACAGGTCATTGAAGAGCAATTGAAACAATCTGAATATTTGGCAGGTAAAAACATTAGTCTAGCCGATATAGTAGTAGGTGCTGTTATCTATCGATTAGTTTCACAAGGATTATCTTTAGAATTGCCTGATTTAGTAAACAGGTGGTACGACAAACTTAGTAAACGCCCCGGTTACATAAAATGGGTAATGAGTGACTTTACAGAGCTTAAAGCCAGAGAGGATTTTTAATATAATCGGGTAGCCGGAGGTCTCTAACCTCCAGCCCCCACACAACCCATCATGCGGGTCCGCAATGGGCGGTTCATCTCCCATAATGAATATTGATCCAAATATCTCTCAATGACACTAAACCTTGTGAAGCCAATGAATTTTAACTGACATATATGGACACTCCCAGTGTGTCAAACAAAATAACTCTGGCGGGGTAGAATAAACTACCTCGTTTGTTCATTTCGTCGCTGCCACTGTTTGACGTTTGACCCATTTGCAATAAAGCGTTGCTCTGACATATATCCGGGCTTAACTGTTATTTCAGTACTCCTAATGAGCTTCGAGCAAATACACCCAAATTTGAAAACACCCAACCGGTTTATATACCGTGCCTTTGCCGGGTTTTGTAAACGCAGACTACGCTTCTCTTCATCTAAACGTAGCAAATAATGAAAATTTAATAGCAATTACTCTTGGTGCCCTTTGGGTTGAACACTTCTTGTCTTGTAAGTAATTTTTACCAGATTATGAAGCTACTTACCCGCCAGTATATCTAAACATGTATTGAATGATTTTCTATTAAGTTATGTTATCCCTCTCGAATATCCCAATGAATCACGAAATTGGGAATCTGACTATTCTCGATTTCGGGAATTTAACGATTTCTAGTATTTTAATTATTTTAAGTTTCTGTTATTTATCAAGTTTAATTTTGGTATCACCCTTGCTACTAAAAGGTATCAACTGAAAAAGGTACCAACATATGGATAAAGTACGTACACACACAAAAAAGAGGTTTAGCATTGTACCTGTCGGTATTGTGGTTGTGGTCGTCGTTTTGGTTTTGAGCCAGATAAGCGAGGCTTACTTTGCTGCAAAGCCCAATGGCCAACTTTGGCGTGAAACTGTCGTTACGCAAGATTTACAGTTACAGGTGAAGGGATTCGGCAGCTTACAGTCTAAGCAGCAGCGGTTTTTAACTGCGCCGTATAGTGCTGTTGTTGAGCAGATATTTATAAAACCAGGGTCGTTCGTCACAAAAGACAGTGTGATTGCTAGGCTAAGCAACCCAGAAGTCGCGCAAGCAGTATTGCAAGCCACAATGGCCTACAATGCTCAGCAAGCGGTACTCGGGCAGTTGGCATTAAAACAAGAACGAGAAGTACTGGCAGATCAACAATTATTGCAAGAGTTAGAAGTGGACTTGCAAGTGGCTAAGTCTCGGCTTAATGCTGAGCAGGGGCTGGCAAAGCAAGGGGTTGTATCAGCGCTTGATTTGCTTGATAGCCAAGCAAAGGTTGATAAGCTGACAATTCGTTTACAGCACCTAGAAAATAAACAACAAAAAATTGTGCACTTGCATGCACAAGCTATTCGTATTGAGCAGCAAAAACTGAATGAAAAAAAGAGTTTAAGAGAGCTCGCAGCTTCGCAAGCACAGCGCTTAAACGTTGTGGCGGGTATCGATGGTATGTTGCAAACATTACCGATAGAAATGGGCCAAAGTCTCAGTATGGGGTCACACATTGCTTTGGTAGGCAGCACTGATTCATTGGTTGCGTTGGTGAAGGTACCACAAGGTCAATTGCAAGGGCTGGATATTGGTATGTCAGCGGTTATTGATACACGAGGAGGCGAAGCTCAAGCCACTGTAACACGGATAGATCCGGTTGTTGCGGACGGTCATGTTGAGGTGGAATTAGACTTAGTTGGCGCGTTACCAAATAATGCGCGGCCATCGCTTAATGTGGCTGCTGTGATCACGCTCGGTGCGTTACCACACACTTTGACCATTCCTATGCCTGTGAACGCAAAAGCACACACCAGAATACAGCTATATAAGGTGGCAAAGAATGGTAAAACAGCCACAAAAACATGGATCACATTAGGTAAACAAAGCGGGCAGCGTGTCCAAGTACTGTCAGGTGCTCGCCAAGATGACGAGCTTATTTTATCTGCAATGGAAAAGCAGGCAGCACACACCATCGAATTAAAACTATAAGGTAGTAAGTATGACAACTTCAACAGCAAAAACCGTGAGTATTTCGTTAAAGAATTTAAGCAAAGTTTACGTCACAGAAAACATTGAAACGCATGCCCTACAGAATATAGAGTTGGATATTTACCATGGTGAATTTGTGTCTATCTCAGGCCCATCTGGGTGTGGTAAATCTACTTTACTGTCGATACTCGGCCTACTCGACTCACCCAGTGAAGGTCAATATTTGATTGAAGGTGAAGCCGTAGAAGGCTTAAATTTAGATCAGCGTGCTGAGTATAGAAATCTTAAAATCGGTTTTGTATTTCAGTCGTTTAATTTGATTGATGAACTAAGTGTGTTTGAAAATGTTGCGCTGCCATTGCGATATCGTGAGCCTGAGCTCGCTGAGGCTGATATTACCGCGGCCGTAAAGCAAGCCCTTACCCAAGTTGAAATGGGGCATCGCGCAGAGCATAAACCTAACCAGTTATCTGGTGGCCAACAGCAACGAATCGCCATTGCCCGCGCACTTGTTGGCGATCCAACCATTTTACTTGTTGATGAGCCCACAGGAAATTTAGACTCACATAATGGTGATGCTGTAATGGGATTACTGCGTACTTTAAATCGTCAAGGTACGACGATTTGCATGGTGACGCATGATCCAAGATATGCAAACTTTGCCTCAAAACAGTATCAGTTATTGGACGGGGAAATTGTGACAGTACCCAGCTTGAGTGAGGCAATATAATGAAAATAGCATCACATTTTAAGCAAGTAATGCATGGGCTGCAGAAAACCCCCGGCTTTACGCTCATTATGGTGTTCACCTTGGCGCTTACTTTAGGTGCACTATTGGCTGCGTTTAACCTTAATCAGGTTGTATTGCTTAAGCCGTTACCGTACCAAGATGCGCAACAGCTCTATGTATTAAAACAAAACTTACATCAAAATGGCGTAGACAATATTGGGGGGCAAGGAGAGGGTGGCCAAATTGCGATGTATCAAGCGTCTAAAGCCGCGGGGTACGAGTCTACTATGTTGACACAGCGACGCGGCCGCATCACCAGCCGTGCTGACAAGCCGGTTGAAGTTGCGATGTATGTAAGTCATGAGTACTTTCCATTACTGGGCGCCAATCTGATTTTGGGCCGTAATTTTACCCCAACAGAAAAAATCACCAACGCTTTGCCCGAAGCCATTATTTCATATGGTATGTGGCAATCGGATTTTGCAGCAGATGAGCGTGTGATTGGTAAAAGTTTAGCGTTCAACGGGGTGAGCTTACAGATTGTGGGCGTTATCCATGATGATTTTCGCGACCCAGAGCCATTGAGCTTCTATGGTACAAGTCGCTTATATTTACCTATGGCACAAGCTGGTATTAGCGAAAATGAGTTTCGTAATGCATCGCGTAATTTAGTAACTATTCAAAAAAATGATCCTTTGAAGCATATTTCAGAATTAACAGGGCTATTAGATAGCGCTTTAAAGAATGCCGTGGCTAATAGTGACTTTGCGGTTGATTTTAAAGACTATGAATATCGAGCGCATTTAGAGCCCTTACCAGCTGTTATAAAAGGAGATAACCCAATTATCTCTTTAATGGTGTTAGCAGGTGCTATTGTATTGCTCCTTATTGCGTTTGCTAATATTGTAAATTTGTATTTATCACATGTGATTAAAAAGCAAAGTATGCTAGCAATTAGTGCCAGTGTGGGAGCTAAACCTAAGCATATTTTTAAACACTTATTTGTGGAAAGCCTGCTAATTACATTGAGCGCTACCGCGTTTGGGTTGTTACTTGCTGCATGGCTATTGGTGTTAACACAGCACTTAGCGCAAGGCTCAATTAACCGACTTGATGAGTTAGGGATAAACTTAATAACGGTATTGTTTGCGGTGGGTATCGCTGTTGTATTGTCGTTTATACTTGCGTGGGTAGGCAGCAAGAGCATTGACCACGAACAGTTAAAACAACAACTGACGAGCAGCGGAAAGGGGACGCAAAAGCAAATTTCTGCCACATTACGTAAAGCGTTGGTGATTTCTCAAGTTGCATTGACTGGATTGATGTTATTTGCCACATCAACGGTGTTGCAATCAACACTTAAAATGGCCACCAAACCTTTGGGCCTGAATGTCGAGAATATATATAGTTTACAAATAGAAGCCGGCGATAATTACCCGTCACGTGAGGCGAAGTTAGTACTTATAGAGCAACTTAAGCAACACTTTCTGGCATTACCTGAGGTAGAAGCTGCGATAAAAAGCACCATATCTCCCATTCGTAAAGGTGACTTTTCTAGCCCATTTACCGACTCACAAGGTGAGCGCTTAGGCTTATTTGGGTTTAATACGGTCGGGTTAGATTATTTCTCAGTACTAGAACAGCCAGTATTGTACGGGCGAACATTTACGCAGGCCGATATTGAAGATAAAGCCAAGGTAATGTTAGTCAGTCGCGCTGTTGCACTTGAAGCCTTTGGTAAAGAAAATGCGGTGGGTGAGTCTATGTTTTTCTCGCCAGAACAAGGGTTTAAAATTATTGGTGTGGTAGACGATCATTATAATGCATTTACCGAGTCAAAATATCAAGGTGTCACCTATTTTGCTATGAGCCCGATGCGTTTAAATCTGATGGTTAAGGTGTCAGATAAAGCGAGTTTTACCCAAACGGATATTGTGAGAGAAGTAGAGCGAGTCGATGCAAGTTTAGCCATACTAGAATTTTTAGATGTAGAGCAAACCAGCCAAGATTTAGTGTTTAAATATCGTTTGGCTGCATGGTTAAGTGGATGTCTAAGTGTATTAGCATTATTTTTGGCATGCGCTGGCATTTATGGCGTAGTCTCATATGGTACGCAAATGCGCCGATTTGAATTAGGCGTTAGAATGGCGGTGGGTGCCAAACCTAAACGTATCATTAAACTGGTTGTCACCGATGCGTTTATCCCTTTGTTAATCGGCATTGGGGTGAGTTTACTCATTGCGGCAGGCGTATATCATTATGCATATCAATACAGTAATTTGATCCCAGCGCCCGATCCTTTACAAGTCACCATGTCATTGATATTGTTACTCGGATTCTCATACATGGCTTGTATAATACCGGTAAAACAAATACTTAAATCTGACCTTGTGGCAGCTTTAAGAAATCAATAAGGGCGCGCTGTTGCAGTGCCCCGCAGTGCAACAGCGAAAAAACCATGCAAAAAACACTATTAATAATTGATGATAAAGCCGATGTAAGACTATCAGCACGATTCTTACTGGCAAATTATGGGTATGATATTTTAGAGGCTGATTCTCCTTTATCTGGCCTTACTCAGTTGCATGAAAATCACGTTGATTTGGTATTGCTTGATATGAACTTCGCATTTGATACCACGTCAGGTGAAGAAGGCTTGTTTTTCTTGCGTAAATTAACCGATTTACCAATGAAACCTGCGGTAGTTGCGATGACTGCATGGGCAAATACGGAGCTGGTGGTCAAGGCGTTACATTATGGCGCTCACGACTTTATCGAAAAGCCATGGGATAACGCGCGATTAGTCCAGGTGATTGAAAATGCGCTTAAACTGTGTGGCTTAGACCATGAGAATACCGCCTTAAAGCAAACTCTTGCCGATAATGTGCCCGATATTGATTTGATTTGTCATTCTTCGGCGATGCAGCACCTAAAGCAGCAGCTCGATCAGGTTGCACACAGTAAAGCAAATATCTTATTTACGGGTGAAAATGGCACGGGTAAATCTACGCTTGCTAACTATGTGCACCAATCATCAAATATGGCGGGCGAATTTGTTGAAGTGAATATGGCCGCGGTGCCAGAGTCACTTTTTGAAAGCGAAATGTTTGGTCATACCAAAGGGGCATTTACCGGGGCCGATAAAGCGCGAATTGGGCGGTTTGAACTGGCAAAAAATGGGACCTTGTTTCTAGATGAAATAGCAGAAACACCCCTAACTCAACAAGCTAAGTTACTTCGGGTGCTAGAAAGTGGGCACTTTGAGCGGGTTGGCAGTAGCCAAACTCAATATGCTAAACCCCGCATGATCAGTGCAACTAATGCAGACATGGCATCGCTTATTGAGCAAAAATATTTTCGACAAGATTTGTTTTATCGGGTAAATACCATCACCATTGAGGTGCCTTCTTTAGCGCAACGTCATGCAGATATTCCAGCGCTGGCTGAACAGTTTTTACAACGCCATCAACTGGCACATCATAAAAAAGGCTTGAGTTTTTCTGCATGTGCTTTGGCTGAATTACAGCGCTTTAAATACCCGGGCAATTTGAGAGAACTTAGTCATATTGTTGAACGTTTGGTGCTTATGACCGTTAAAAGCCATATAACGCGTGATGAGGTTGTAAACTTGTTGAACCACTCTGTGCAACAGGTTCAATTTCAGCAAGGCACTTTGCCTTTGATGACGTTCGCACAAGCAGAGCGCATGTTATTAAAACACGCGTTAGAGAGCACGTCTGGACAAACAATAGAAGCTGCCGAGTTATTGGGGATCAGTAAAAGTGCTATTTATCGGCGATTAGAAAAGTACGATATTTCTGCGAAGGACTTTGTGTGAGTAAAGTACGTTCACAGGAACGGCTTTTTTGGCTTGTGCTAGCAGGTAATTACTGCCTGTTAATGGGTCTAATTATGTGGCTGACATGGCAAAACAGCCACAATGTACTTTATATGGTTACTGTGTGGATGTTGCTATCTCCGTTATATGTCGGGGTTGGGGTGTATCTCAAAGGGCGTTTTTTTGCGCCTTATCGTGCAATGCAGACAATGATGGATGCCATTCGTTTTTCTGATACCAGCATAAAAACAGTACCAGAATACACTGAGGGGATTGCTGCGCAGCTTCATAATGAACTTCTCCACATTAATACGCTTTTTAGTGTATGGCATACCGAACAAAACCGGCATGCGTTATTGGTCAATGAATTATTACAGGCACTGGATAATCCAATTTTAGTTGTTAACGAAGACTTTAAGTTAACGATGGGTAATAGCGCGTTATCAGGCTTTTTAAAATGTGATTGGCGGTTAAAAAAGTTTGAACACCTAACGGCACTTGGCTTTACGGATCATCAAGGTAAGTGGGGTTTTCGTGATGAGACAATTGCAGCGTCGCATCAACTCAGGCGCAGTGAAATTAGCCTTAATGGTGCGCGGCATCAATTATTGTTAATAAGCAATATTCAAGCAGAACTGAAAGAGTCGCAAAGTGAGGCTTGGCGGCAATTAGTGAAAGTACTGAGTCATGAAATTAAAAACTCACTGACGCCAATTAAGTCAATTGCACAGACTTTAGTACAATTTTCGAATGATAATGAACAGCAGAAAATGCTGGCTGTTATTGTCGATCGCAGTCAGCATTTACAGCAGTTTGTTGCTAATTACGCGAGTTTAGAACAAAGCATTATGCTCAAAACAGCAAAGGTCGAAATTGCTCCGTTGTTTTTAAGGGTGCGCCAATTGCACCCTGAGCAAAATATCGAATTAGTTATTAACGTAGAGCAGTGGCAATTTGATCCTATTTTGATTGAGCAAGTGTTAATTAACTTGCTAAAAAATGCCTTGGAGTCATGTAGCGCTGGCGGCATAGTTGCCAATATTAAGGTCAGTGCGCAAAAGGAGGGAGGATCTTTATTGATGAAGGTGGAGGATAATGGCATCGGCATTACACAAGTCGATAATTTGTTTGTGCCTTTTTACACAACTAAAGCCGATGGGCAAGGCATTGGTTTAGTGTGGTGCAAAAAGGTGGTAGATCAACATCAAGGGGCTTTGACGTTGACCGCCCTACCAGATGGTGGGGCGGCCGCATGCATCAAGTTAGTGTAAGCGATTAACGGATCTGAAATTGCTGCTGATCCGCGCTGGCATCGTACTGCCATTGATATGTCATAGGTGTTGTACTGCTATCATACATCCATACTTCAGCAACGAGCATCATGTCGCTACGGCTAATGGTTAACACAGTATTGAGTGGTGCATTGGTTAGTGCTGTTCGCAGTACACAATTATTACGATCAGCTTTGCTTTCACCTGCTAACTTTTGACATATGTTCAAATAAGCACGTTGATCTTCTAGTTTTAGGTCTACATCAATGAGCAGTGAAAACTTAGTCGATAAATCAAACTCAGTGTCGATGACGAGATCTGCCATAGATGTTTCATCAGGGGTTGGCGTTTCTGGTGTTGTGCCTGTATCGGGGGGGGTTACAGTGTCTGGTGGCGTAACTGGATCTGGGTTTTCTACCACAGGGCTTGTCACGGGAGCCGCGCTGACTTCTTCACCACCGCCGCCACACGCACTTAAGAAACACAGGCTAAATAGAGTTACAGTTAATTTATTCATTATTGTGCTCCTGATGTAATAACTTTGCTAAGTTGTGGTTCACTATACCAAGTAATACTGTTTTTACCTGCTGAGGTGGCGAATGCCGCAAATTTGGGGTAAGCATTGGTGATGTCAATGGTTTCAATTGGGTGCTTCCACGCGGCACCAATTTCCATTGCCCAAGGGAGCCCAGATGTGGTTTGAAAATAGCTATTAGCCGCTGGGTTTGAGGCATCATCGCTGCCAGACACACTATAAAGTTCATTTGAAAAGGCCTCGGTGGGCGCTCTATTTTTCAAATGCACTTCCCAGCTTCTTTTATCAATACTATTCATAAAATCACCATGGAAGTGATCAGCACTGGCAAAAATAAATGGGTCGAGTACATTGGCAGGAGAGTCTGCGAGCGCTTTGGGCGCAAGCAGTGGAATAGTCATTGAAAATGTCACTTTTGTTCCACTTTGACAATTGGCCTCGGTTCTAAAGTATTGGCACCCGCCATTCTTTTGCACATAGTCCCATACATCTTCCATCACGATTAAAATGGCATCGCTGCGGCCTGCTTCTAATGGCGATGTTTCTTGTACAACGCCATCAATGGTAAAGCTAATATTGGCTTCATCAATTTCATTACGGCTCACTCTGCGTTCGGTAGAGGCATTGATCTGATCGTACAATCTAACTGCAAAACCATTATGGTAAGTTGCACCAACACCAATGATCTCACCTTCTAATCGGTACCCTACAACTGCACCATTTTCTTTATAGCGTGTACTACGGAAGTGGGTCACTAAATCATTAAAATCATAATCTCCCGCAAATGGCCATTTGTCTTCATAAGACAGGGTTACCCAATCGTTTTCACTGGGGTAGGCATCACTTGCATAAGTGGTAATTTCATAGTCTTCGACTTCTCCGCCAGATACCCCACCTGTTGCACTGATATTTGAGGCCTCAGAGCCGTCGGTGACACGAAAGCGGGCCCAAGTGTTACCTTCAAGTGTTGTTTCAGGAACAGGAATGAGTAGGCTGTTGTCACCAGCATTAATGGCGACTTTATCGAGCATGGCTTCATCAGCAGAAAAAACCTGATCTTGGTTCCAGTCAAACCAAGCATATAAATAACTATTTTGTGATGCAGTAACAATGATTTGTGTATTTTGCCCGCCAACAAAATCAGTGACAAAAGCCACACCATCATCTGAATTATCAATAGGCTCAGCGGCTAAATCGGCTGCGGTATTAATGTTTTCACCGTCAACACTTGCACCTAGGTAAATAAGGTTTTCACCATCATCATTCGGATCGTATAAATGACGCGGACCGCTGTCTGCAAGTGTGGTGGCATAGCCGTTTGGTGCATCACCAAAGTCGATGGAATTGTCTGTGACTTTTACTTCAGCAATCGCGCAGCGCGCGCCGTCATTTTGCCCTGATTTAGGGCCGCTGGTAAAAACGGCTGCTGTTGGAGTATATCCAACAACTGGGCTGACCGATAAGTCAACTTTGTGTATTTTACCGCTTTTATTATTACTGGCATAAAATTGGCCATTAACATCAAAATAAGTTGCGCCGAATGCGCCGCTGTCCCCTGATGTGTCTAATTGCGTTATAAACGTCGTGGTACCGGTGTCGACGTTGATTTCATGTAAGTTGCCATTAGACTCCATCGCGTACAGTAAATTACTGTTGGGGTGAAATGCAAAGTCAAAAATGTTGAGGTTCCAGTTTTCACTGCCAGTGTAATGAATTGAAGCGATAGATTGCGTTAAATCACCATTAAGTGGAATTTTATAAAGTCCGGAGTTGGGGGTATAAACAAAATAATAGGCTTCTTGGTTTGCGCCAGACCCAGTAACCTGTATGTCACCCACATAAAAGTTGGTGTCAGGTAGCCCGGTTACATCGAGCACTGTCATATCATAATCATTGCCTATTTGTACCACGCGCCCAGGCGATTGTTTGCTATAGCCATACATGTATTGATCTTTATAGTTAAATCCCACCGCGTTTACGCTTGACGTATTAGCCGCGCCTTCTCGGGTTAAGCTTGCTGCGATGGTTGTGGCTTTTGCCGAGACCAAATCAATACCGTACAACTTTGCAACGGAGTCTTGCATTAAAAAGGCTTTACTTGGACAGTTTTCAAATGGGTCGGCTATCGCACTGCCTGACGCGAATAGCATACACATTGTTGCGATGTAAGTTTGTTTCATAATTAAAGGCCAGTTGCATAAGTAATATATACCTGTAGAAGCATGTGATGTTCCAACTTGTAATGTAATGAAAAATAGAGTTTTATATTTTTTCATATGTAAATTTGTTGCATCTTGCAATGACTTATTTGCATATTGCGAGTGAAATTCAATTTGCGGGCGAAGGGCATTGTTGTACTATGCGGTTTTTTGATGTGGCGGTAAGGTGAGCAATGGAATTATCAACGTGGTTGAGTTTGGCATTTATTTGTATGATAGGGGCCATGTCGCCTGGGCCAAGTTTGGCTGTTGTACTGCGTCATTCGTTATATAACAGTGCAAGGCACGGTATTGTTGCCAGCGTTTCTCATGGTGTGGGTGTGGGTGTATATGCCGGTTTATCATTGGCAGGTCTTGCAAGCTTAATTAGTCATTTTCCAATTGTTTATAATGCATTAGTGTATGGTGGAGCCGCATACCTTGCTTATATGGGCATACGTATACTGATGAGTCAATCATCAGGACTTACTGTATCAAATACTCAGGCTCTCACCTCTTATAAACAAGCCGCGCAAGATGGCTTTGCCATTGCTTTTTTAAATCCTAAACTGGCTATCTTTTTCGTGGCACTCTTTTCACAGTTTATAGATCCAGAAGCGATGACGATGACGGTGGCGTTTATCATGTGTGCGACTGTATTGGTGATTGATACTGTGTGGTATTTCATTGTCTCCATTGGATCTGCCAAAGCACGCGATAAATTTGATTTAACCAAAAAGCAAACCGTTATTGATAAAGTACTGGGTGTCGCTTTTTTACTCTTAGCGTTGCGAGTTGTGGTTGGATAGATAATGATAATAGCGATGGTTAGCGCTATTGTTGATTGTAGGACTCAAAAATCGCCTGTTTTAAATGAGCGTATCCATCGTGAATATTCATTATTTCTAGTGCGATGGTGGTGTCATTAATGATGCGGCCCAATGTTACATCAAATCGAACGTTGTTCTGTTGTGCTAGGGTGAGATTGACGGTGACATCTGTAAATTGATTGATCAAACTATGTGCTTTGTAGGGAAATGTGCGTACAACTAATCCAGATAATGACAGAGAAAGTACTTTAAAAGGGCAAGGAAGATGTGATGAGCGTAGCTGAGTATGCTCCAATTCTTTTGTACGCCAATGACGGTAATGATTGTTGATATCCACGATACTGGGTAGCTCGCAGCTTACCGTGAGGTCTCCATCACTTTGAGCATCAATGTGTGCAGGAAAGTACATGAGTTGAGAATTGATTTTTGCTAAAAGTTGTACGTCACTTGCTTTAGAGAGGGTTGATAGCCATTGCTTTAGCTGAGCGGCCTCTGGTTTTGACAGTGTTAGGTCAAATTGTGCTGTACTTTCTTGTTGTACTATTTGTGTTATGAAATCAGATTCTTCCAGTGTAAGTTTCATGGTTATTTATTGCCGATAGAGTGTGCATTAGGTCAACTAATGCACAATTCGTACCGAAAAATAATAGCTTATGTGGTGATTTGGGCTCGTTTCAATAATCTTTTTTTGAGCGTCATTTGTATAAGTACAAAGCTTAATATTGCTTGTAAGAAAACGGTAGCAGCAGAGAGTATCCATACGGTGGTGATGGCCATGTCAGTTTGTGTCACAAAATATACCAACAATATAGAGAATAGGCCTACCCTTACCAATGTGCTAAACAAAGCTGGCCATGTATTGCCAAACGCTTGGAACATGGCAGAGTATGAGAATACGAGGCCAGCAGGTACAAAATTGAACCCCACATAACTTAAAAATGTTGCTGCGACGGCAATAACTGCCGGATCATTACTGAAGGGCGTGAAAAAAAACTCAGGAAAGAAAATACAGGGTAAAGCTAATATAAACATCAATGAGGTAGTGGCGATGGTCGTTACTTTATATGTGGTGAACACACGCTTCATTTTACTGGCTGCATAATTTTGTGCGGCAATCGCTGGGGCGGCAAAAGCAATGGCCATTACGGGTAAAAAGAGTGCTTGCATTATTCGCGAGCCTAAACCAAATCCTGCTTGCTCGTCTGTACCAAACTGACTAAGTGCCCAGTAAATCATCGCCATATATAAAAAGGTCAGCATAAACTCGCTGCCTGCTGGCCCACCAATTTTTAGTATCGATTTAAATATCTGCGCGTTGGGTGTGACTTTTTGTTTGTTTAATTTGAGAATATTTGGCGTGCGTTTGATATACATGATACCCATAACCACAGCTGAACAGGCTGCAATAGAGCTGGCAAACCCAGCTCCCGCGACGCCCATGCCGTTGAAAATACCCATACCAGTGATCAGTATAGGAGACAGTACAATATTTAATAACAACGCAGCCATTTGTATGATCATAAAGGGTTTAACCAGCCCAGAGCCGCGCATAGATGCTGACACCACAGTTAAAATAAACTGCATCGCTAATGAAGGTAAAAACCAATATAAATATGTTAACCCAGTAGATTCAATGGCTTCGGTGGCTGCTAATGCAGAAAAGTAGTGGTGGCCAAATAAGTAACCAAACACACTGATGATTAAGCTGGCAGCTATGCCATAAAACAACGCATGACTATATACCTCACTTGCATGAAGGGGGTCTTTTCGGCCAATTGCATGAGCGACTAAAGTGGCACACCCTACGTTAAATACTTGCGTTAATGCCATCACGAAAAAGAACAAATTACCCGCAGTGCTTACGCCCGCCAGTGCAACATCGCCCAAATGACCGACAAAATAAAGATCCACAATAAAGTATAAGGTTTGCACTAATAAGCCAAAGGCAATTGGCATTGACATATTAAAGAGATGTTTATAAATAGAACCGCGTGTTAAGTCTTGCATAAAGTGTGCTTAATAATTCAGTATGATGTCCCTATTTTATCTCGCTAGTGTCGCATGTCTTGATTGTAATTGCTATGTTAGTTGTTTATTGATTTCATTAGCTATTTTATTAAGTTGAGTCTGAATGTCGTCGGTGAACTCCAGCCCAAAGTTCAACCTGAAACACTCTTTATAGTGTTGTGTTGTGCCAAATACGGTGCCTGGTTTTATAAAAATATGTTGCGATGCTAACACTGCTGCTAGCATATCAGAATCAAGATCAGGCACTTTTATCCATAGCACCATACCACCATGGGGAATATATATGCTGCTATTAGCGGGTAAGATGCTGTTGAGTAGCGTGATATATAAGTTTTTATGGGAAGCCAGCTTATTATTTGCACGTTTGAGGTGCTGCTGATAATGACCTCGGTTGATATAGTGTGCAATTGCTAACTGAAGCGGTTTATTAACCCCTGACGTGCGCACTTTTTGCTGTGTAATGTACGCATCAAAGTATCGCCCTGGCGCACACCACCCTAATCGAAGGCCTGCGGATAATGACTTCGAAAAGCTCGCACACCAAATAACCCAACCATTTTCATCAAAGTGCTTGATGGGAAGCGGTGGCGTGCGATTATGGCTAATTTCGCGAAATACATCATCTTCTATGATTGGTAATTGATAGGTGTTGGCTAACTGAGCAATTTGGCGTTTTTGACTGTTGCTCAAACTATGGCCCGTTGGGTTTTGGTGGTTAGCAGTGAGCAAGCATGCCACTACATTGTGCTGTTGAATAGCGTACTCCATTTGTGCTAGATCAATACCATCATGTGTACTTGGAATTTCAATCACGCGCCTTTTAAGCGTGTGTAACATATCAAGTAAGCCACTGTAACAGGGGGAGCTGACCAAAATGACGTCGTGCTCTTTGCTGACTACCGAAATGGCCAGTTGCACCGCATCGAGGCAGCCATGGGTGATTGAAATATCTTGTTCGGACAGTGCAAACCCTTGTGTACTAAAATGCTTGCTAAGCGCAAGCCGCAGCGTTGCTTCTCCTTGTATACAGGCATAACCCCAGATCAAATCACTATGGCGGCATGCTTGAGTTAGTGATGCACTGAGCGCTTTATGATCTACCAATGTTGTACCAAGTTCTGCGGTGGCTAACGATTGTGGCGTGAGCTCATTATAACGGTCTGACTGTTTTGACTGTGTGGGCTTGGCAACAAAATTGGGAAAGTCATACTTTATTTGGCTAGTTACCGGTGTAGTGACAAAGTAGCCGCGCTTTGGATGAGCGGTGATATAACCTTGTGATTCAACATATCGGTAGCAAGATAATGCCGTTGTCATGCTAATTTGTTGAATATCGCAAAATGACCTTAATGAAGGAAGTGGTTTGTCAGAGGTATAAATTCGCTGCTCTATTTTTCTAATTAGTTGCTGAGCGAGTTGTTTGTATTTTGCTTGTTGCTTCATCTGTTATCTAAAAAAGTCCATTTTTTGTATCTGTTACCTTATTTTTATCAGCATAAACTAATGTGTATGTATCGTCACTCATTAGGAACAAAAATGCAGTACACTCCAGATATTCAAAAAAGTATGATTGGCTTGTTAGAAGCGCAGTTCACTCAATTTCGCGATCAACTAGACGCGCGGGATGTTGCATCTAAGAATCAAACATTGGCAACCTTACCTATGCCAGAGCATGGCGCTGGGCTTGATGATTTTTATCAGCTTTTTAATCAGCATATTGCAGAAAATTTATCGGCCAGTAATGGAAGTCGTTATTGGGGCTTTGTTACCGGGGGCGCTAATCCCTGTGCAACCTTTGCGGATTGGTTAGTGGCATTGTTTAACCAAAATGTTGCGCAACGAGGAGATTCAATCGCCTCCGAACTTGAGCTACACACCCTTGCTTGGTTATGTGAGCTGTTCTTTTTACCCGTTGACTTTAAGGGCGTGTTTACAACAGGGGCAACTGCGGCCAATATTTTAGGCGCATTAAGTGCGAGACAATATGTGGGCAAATTGCAGGGAATTGATGTTGCGCAGCAAGGTATGGCGGGAGTAACCGTTGAGATATACGCTGCTACACCACATGCAAGCATGATCCAAAGTTTAGGCATGGCAGGGTTTGGTCAAAAGAGTTGGCATCAGGTTCGTACTTTGTCTAACAGCGAAGCGCTGTGTGTTGATTCTTTAGCGCATATGCTGTCTAACAGCAATTGTAAAGGAAAGGTTGTAATAGCCAGTGCTGCGACCGTAACGGGGACTGATTATGACGACCTCAAAGCCATCAGCCAGTTATGCAAACTTCATGGGGCATGGCTTCATGTTGATGCCGCGTTTGGTCTTTTCGAGCGATTACTCAATGGCCCCCATGGAAAAACAGCGGGAATAGAGTGTGCTGATAGCATTACCCTTGATTGTCATAAATGGCTCAATGTTCCGTATGATTGCGGTGTATTCTTAACCCGTCAGCCCAGTTATTTAGTACAGACGTGTGATGTACCAGCTCCTTATTTAAATACCCGTTCTGAGCATACCAATTTTAGGTCTATGGGCATAGAAAACTCGCGCCGGTTTAGAGCTTTGCCAGTTTGGGCGACCTTAATTGGCTATGGTAAAAAAGGGATAAAAAAGCAAATAGAAAATAATGTTGTATTAGCGCAGGTATTTGCCCAGTGGTTGGCCAAAAGTGAGCATTATGAGTTGGTTAAGCCATGTGAACTCAATGTGGTGCTATTTTGCCCTAATGCATCGCACTCGTTGGAAAGTGTAGAGGCGTGTCTAACTGCGATTAATGCATCTGGTCGTGTATTTATGACGCCAGGTGTGTGGCAGGGAAAACCTATTATTAGAGCTGCATTAAGCAATTGGGAGACGTCTGAGAGTGACATTGAACAAGTGACCACTCTATTACAGGCACTGGGGGAGTAGTGAAAGCGGCAAATGATTGCCGCTTTGTTGCTATTACCGCTTAGCTTACAAGGTAACTATACGCTAAGCGGCTGTTTAACAATAAAATGGGTGGAATAAATCTTGCTGTACATAGGGACTTAAAACCAAGGAGACAGGCGTAACCTATGACCGCTATTCAAGGGGCTAATCATCACATTCAGTCATTACAGCAATTTTCGCATCCCAAAAAAGTAAGTTTAAAAAAGCAGGCGCTATTTGCCAATCAGCATCACCAAGCACAGAAAAATATGAGCGCTAATAAAGACCCGCTGGTAACCCCCTCGGTTGCAGAGAGTACCGTTTCTAAATTTGCCTCATTCTATTTTGAAAAAGCCACATCGCATTCGACGGCTGTGGTTGACCCTGAATTATCAGCCAAAGACTATAGCAAGGCGTTTCATAAAGAGACCATTACGCAAATTATGAAAATGCCCATAGAGGTAGAAGTTGAACGTGATGAAATGCAGCAAGCGCTGTTGTTTAATTCGCTTGGTATTGATTTCCTTGAATATAAAGAGTTAGGTGTGCGGCGAGAGATGCTGTCTTTGGCTAAAAATGGCATCGAAAATGATGTAAGTTTAGCGCAATTTGAGAAGTCAAAATTCATAGATGCAATCAGGCATTTTGATGCGCGTTTAGAGCAAGCTCAAAATGCGTTACTTGGCGGTGCTCCAATGGATGCGTTGGACATGAATATGAGCGACCCACAAAGCCCATGGGCAATTCTAGTGAATGCGGCAGCTTAGGGTCTAGCGGTTTAGTCGTAAACTAGATGTTGGGCGCGTGTCTGTTTATTTATTTTATTAAGCTCAATGATGATTGACACCGTGGCCAGTTAATTTACTGTACTCATATCAGAGAAATATAAGAATAGATGCGTGAAAATGCAGTATAAAACAAGGCAATTTACCATTAATGAGCAAGCGTTGAGCGTGATATCTCATGATGGGAAACAGTGTGACATCCGCCCGAAAACATGCCAGCTATTGCTTGTTTTACTTAAGAACACGGGCAAATTAGTCACTAAAAAACAGTTACTAGCAGAGGTATGGAACACGAGCGTTGTGGATGAGCAAGTGATCTTTCAATCTATTAAAGAGATCAGAGCGCTATTTGGTGATCATGCTGTTATAAAAACGCTACCCAAACAAGGTTATATATGGCTACCAAAGGTTGTAAAGCAAACAGCCCCGTTTGATGTTACGGTATTTGAGCGTACACCTTATCTATTTTTATTACTGTTCATTATCAGTATTGTGGGCGGTTATTTTATGCTGAATGAGCGTTGGTTAGGTAAAAAAAGCGACGTATTAGCTGGGTCTATCGTGGTGTTACCCACGATGAATTTAATAGAAGGTCATGATCATAGTTGGGTGCGTTTGGGGATGATGGATCAAGTTATTCAAAGGCTGCCAAGTCATAGCGAATTTGGAATATTACAAACTGACTATGTATTAGAAGTGCTCGACCGGGCTAAAGCGCCTATTGATAACATTGATACACAGCATATAAATACGATATTCAACGTGTCAGGGGCTGAATTGTTGATAAGCACACGACTGTCTGGTTCACCGCATGATTATCAACTAAGTTATACGTTTTACCACCGCAATGCACAAACACAAGGCGTGTTGTTTTCGAGTGATACTCAAGTGCTGGTAGATAAGTTAGTGAATGAGGTACACGCGGTATTAGGTGCAACGCCACAAACATCATCTAACTATTATCATCGTGACTTTGAGTCAGAAATGCTTGGGGCGGCTATCGATTTTCGGTTAAATAATAATTACCGAGCCGCGAAAGGGTTGTTAGAGACTTTGGTATTAGAAGACAATCAAAATTTAACGGCACAGCGTTTGTTTATTGATACCTTGTTTAACCTGCAAGATTATGAAACGCTTGAAAAACAGCTTGAAGAAGCGCTCCCCATTGCGAAAGCGCAAAATGATCCTCTTGAATTGATCCGTTTAACCTATTTTCAAGCGCTGAGGTTGTTGCAACTTGATCAAGTTGAGCAAGCAGAGTTACTGGTATTAGAGGTATTTTCATTGGCTAAGCGTCATCATGATTGGCTTTTTATGGCGTATTTAACGGATTTAAAGGCACATATTGCAATTACGCGAGGCCACCTGAACCTTGCGGCTGCCTTTTATCGCGAAACCATGAGTTATCATCGGGTCCTGAAATGCCCTGTTGGGGAATCTTCTAGTTGGATAAATTTAGGGCTTGTGGCTAAGAAACAGAATGATCTTCACCAACAAACACTGGCTTTTACACAGGCTAAAAATATTGCGAAGCAGCGTGGTTTACACAATCAGTTAGCTTGGATAGAGCAATTAGAAAATAAATAAAAGTTTACATATCAGAGTTTTAAATTTTTTTCAGAAAGCTTTATTGGCAGTTGTGGCCACGTATTGAGATAACACAGCTCTGATTTTATTGGAGAATTCTATGTTGTTGTTTCAGTCGAGAGTATTCATTGGTGCATTGCTGTTGTGTGCATTTTTAGTGATGGTCGTTACGTCTATTTTATTGTTCAGTCAGCGTCATGATGCTGCGATATCGGTGATGCATACCATGGTGGGGAGCATGATGGCTTTAGCCATTGTTTGGCATGCAGTAAAAAATAGGCGGATGCTCTTTACTTATTTAAACCCGTTTAAAAAGTATCAAGGAAAACATTCTTTTTCGTTGGCATTGGTATTAAGTTTAGTCACTTATGTGTGTATTTCGCCTTATTTTAATCTGAAACCTGCTGTAAGCATTTATCAATTTGGACAGTCTTTAAAAGCAGCAGATAAAGCGCAGCATATCAAGGAGACTATTTATTCAGAGCACCGCGCTAAAACACCCACATCGGTAGGTCAAACAATTACCATAGAGCTAAAAAAAGGCCCCTATTTTATGTGGCCACAATATGCCTTTTGGCTTGAAACATTAGAGGGCGAGTTTGTACAGCCGCTGTATGTGACGCGCTCTATTGCGACTAATCAATTTACCAATAAAGTAACTAAAGTTAACCCTGAACAGGTATTTAATAGCCATCTAATGGTGGGCGACAACCCCATTGCTCAAACTGCTTTACAAGGTGAGCAAGAGCCCAGCACCAAAGACAGCCGAATGCGTCCTGAATCATTACCGGTTTTTTTGCATCAATTAGGCAAAGTATCAAGCAGTGGCTATTTTTTACCGACAGACAATACATTGCAAATTGATGGATATAGTGGGGCAACGATGATGAATAATTTTATTTATCATGTTCAGATAGCACAAAAACTAGCGGGCAAATACCGTATTCGATTCGAGATCAACCACTCATTTGATTACAACACGTACTATAGTAGCGACCGTTTCCCTGATGACAAGGTCTATTCTGGCGATGGTTATTCCGCACAGCCTTCAGTGATTTATGAGTCTGTAATTGATTTTTCAAACCCCAGTGAATTGATGAAAATGCAGCTGGTGGGCCATGGCCATCACTCAGGAAAGAATGGCATGCTGTACAAAAACACCACCAACTTAACCACCGCTTTGGAACTCGTTGATCGAATATTGGTGAGTCACACCTTATAAAAGAGTCATGGGGCGTGGATCTCAGTACCACAGCCCCTGACTCGGATAATGAGATGGCTAGGCGCAGTGTTTATGGCCTACGTACTGCCAACTGTTTAACCCTTTTTGTATAGACTGTGCCGCTTGTTTGCCTGTTTTTCCTGAGAAAATTAGCCGAATAGCGTCTCTTGTCAGCGTTTGATAGCTCGGCTCGGACGTATTCAAGCTTGCTGCGCTAAATAGACTCACACCATATCCCTGAGAAGAGACCAGTTCAGCAAGTGCTGTTAAGTTTTTACTCTTGATGTTCATGTGCTTGGAATAAGCAGGAAGCTCATTCAGTTCGTTGGCAAATAACTCGGCAAATTGTTGCGTGGTGGTAAATTTTAAAACGCGCTTAGCGGTATCACTATAACGGCCGCGCGCATTAACCTGATAGGTACCGTCAGCGAATGCGTAGAATTTATTACTTTTTCCGGGGATGGCCCAAAATTCGAATTCAAAGTTTGGGTCTATTTCATAAAATAAAGAGTTAGGGCTTGTGCGCCATCCACCATCAAACACGCTTGCAGAATTAGCAAGTGCGACGTTTGTTCCTGCACCTTGATAGCCTTCTGTCATTGCATTTTTGTTAAGGTAGCCACTTTGATGCCAATGTGACAAGGTATCCAGCACGTGAATAAAGTCTGGATCGGTAAAGCAGCTTTCACCGGAGATCAGTTGTGCGGCTTTTTGCGCAGGTAATAAACCCGCCATCAGTACTTCTATGACAACTTGTGATAAATACCAGTCATCACTTGCCATATGTAATGGGGTGATTTGATCACGCTTAAGTTGCGAAAAGTATGACTCAAGCTGGGTGAGCGATGTGGGGCGCTGGTTGATCCCCAGTTTATTGACCAGCTTTTTATTGACTAAAAGACCTTCAAGTTGAACCGCAAACGGCACCCCATATATTTTTGCATCTGATGCTGTTGCTGCCGTCAGCGCACTTGGGTTGATATTATTCAGTTGATATTCGTTGGGCTCGATAAAAGTATGTTGGAGCAGTGGCGCTAATGCCGCGGCCCCCGGTGCCCATTGAAACAAAGCCGGTCGACCATTTTGTAGTACTAGCTGCATATGCTGCTGATACGTATCAAAGCTGATCACTTTGACATTGACATGGATACCGGGGATGAGCTTTTGCTGATTTATTTTTTGCCATAATGCGCCCTCTTGCACACGCCATGTGTAGAGGTCGATGTGTTGTGCGCTCGTTGCTGAAAACGCGATGCAACTAAGTATCAATATGATGATATATTTCACTGGCTCATTACCTTACTTTAAATGCTTTACTCATTGTTACCAATGCGGTCGCGGTTTCACTTTGTTCTTTTGTGACACTCGAATTTAATGTGATCTGATCCAGAGTTTGTTGTGATAAGTCATCAATTTGTTCAACATTAAAGCTGATCTCTTGTGCGGCTATATATTGTTGACGTGCGGCTTCAGCAATGACTTCATTTAGCTGATGTGCCTCTGTGACCGAGTTGGCAAAATCTCGGATTTGTGACTCAAGATTGGTGGCAACGTCCGTGCAATTAATGGCTTTATTCACTGAATTTTGTAGTGCAGTAACCGCAAGCCCTGATGATGATAATAACGAAGATAACCTTGCTTGGATCTGCTCTGTAGAGCTTTGAGTCCTAATTGCCAAGCTACGTACCTCATCTGCCACGACTGCAAAGCCTCGGCCATGCTCACCGGCTCTGGCAGCTTCAATTGCGGCGTTTAGCGCCAATAAGTTTGTTTGATCTGCTACTTGTACTATGACATTCAACACATCTTCAATTTTTCGACATTCATGATCAAGGGACGCAACCACTTCCTCAGCGGTTTTAATATCTTGCTGTAATTGACCACTCAGTGACTGGTTGCGTGTCACAAGTGTTTGTGACTGAGAAGCTTGGGTGTTTGCTTGCGCCATCAGCTCAGTTGCTTGTGCCGAGGTATTTGAAATTTCGCTCGAGGTAGCAGTCATTTCAACGATTGCACTGGCGACCTGTGATGTTTGATCTTTTTGCTGATGCGCAATGTTAGATGTTTCGAGTGCACTCGTTGACAGAGTGTGTATAGAAGCATTCAATACATCTGACTGTGACTGAATATCGGTAACGATATTTTCAAATGCGCCTTTTAATTTTTGTAACGAGTGACTAACGTGCGAAAACTCATCCTTACTGACGGTATGAACCTGCGTTGTTAAGTCTCCTGTTGCGAGCATTTGAATCGTGGCTATGGTGTTATTAAGCGGCTTTCGAATACTCTGAATTATGTAGGTAGCGATGAGTGTACCAAGTATAAAAGTTGCAGCCATAGCAATTATCATCCACTGTTGGCTTGCTGTCACTGAGCTGTTTGAATACCCCTCTACTTCGATGCTGAAAGTATGTGTATTTGCAGACAGTTTTGTAGCAATTTCATGAAGTGCTGTTAACTTGTCAGTGATTTTATTTAAGTTTTGCGACAATGTGTTGTGTGTTGATAAATAATGTTTTTGTAAAGTTTTTATGCCTTCGTTATTGTCGACTAGCCATGTTAAGTCCGAGGCTAGATTGCCTTGCTGGTTGATTAGAGTCGCCCAGTTTGGATCCGCTGTCTTTAATGTCTGATTGCCATAACCATAGGTAACAAACTCAGTTAGCCATGTTTTATATTGTGCAGCTAAGTTCTGAAATTGTGCAATATCGTCGATTAATACCATCTGTTTAGCCAGTGAGAAGCCATACCGAAGCAGGCTTTCTCCCTCTGAGAGCGGTCGGCTATAAGTTTTTGATTGTGGTTTATTATTCTGTTCTATTGTTTTTAATGTCGTTTCTAATTGAGTTAGATCATCAGCAAGTAATTGCAGCTGTAATTTACTATTTAATGCTTGAACGGCCACTTTCATTGAACGAGCTTGTTCCTGAAACATGTCATTACTCAGGGCTGAAAATTGGGTAAGTAGCGCATGGTTCGCGTCATTTTTTGGATTCTGAGTAAAAAGCGTGTCGAGTTTATTAAGCTGCTTTGCTATCTGATCTTGGTTACTACGAATTGCGACTGCGAGTTGCTGTTGTTCGCGTGACGTGCGTGCGTAGTAATGCTTGTAAATATTGAGGTTGAGCTTTTGCAAATAATGGCTTATTTGGCTAACGCTTTTCTCCGTGGGTTGTGCAACTTTTGTGATCTTTTGTACGTTGTCATTTACTAATGAAAGCTTTACCAGAGCAAAAATACCAATGGCGAACATGGATAATATGATTGCTGCATAACCGGCTGAAACTCGGCTTATTACAGATGATTTGAGCATTTTAAACTGATGTAATGAAATTTGGCGGGATTAAAACATATTTAGGTACAAAAACACCTAGTAATTATTCAGTATTTTTAAATATTCAGTGTTTTAAAGTTGTGATAACTGATACAAAATGGTTGCTTTATTAAGGTGTGTATACTGCTTTTTGTATGTTTTAAAAACTAAATAGATGGATATGTATTTTTTATGTTTTTAATTTGGTTTTTCTTTGTGTTTTTTTGTGTGTGACTTTTAACATCATTACGTGAAGGGAGAGGGTTAATAGTGTGTATAAGGAGTCATTGTATTAGTGGGTTATTTGACCCAAGCTAGTTTTAAGCACTTGTTGCTCAGCGTCTCGTATCAGCGCATCAAGGTCACCGGTCTCTTTCATTTTTTTTATTTCTCGGTCCACCTTGGGGACCAAATGTTGCAGTGATTTATGTACATAATGGTATAAGCTTTGACGATCTAGGCTTTTAGAGATAGGTCTAACATTGGTAATTTTGAGTTTTTTGAGGGCGACTAAGCCGTCAACCGTATTGGTCAGGGCTACATCAGCGAGCCCTGCTGAAACAAGCCTTAACATTTGTGTGGTGGTGTCTAAATCTTTGACATTAGTCATGCCTTTGGTGATATTGTTAGTATGTTTAACGCCTCGCACTTTCACTATCTGGTATTGTTTTAAATCTTTGATAGTATTTATTTTTATATTGCTGTCGGCTCTAATGAAGGCCATTGTTTCTAAATGATAATAGGGCGTAGGGATCCGAATTGTTGAAGGCGTTTCGGTACCATAACTATAAATACGCATTACCTCACCGTCTTTCAATCCCGATTGAGCTTCCTGTTGCGCACGTTTACCTGGTAGCGGAGAGATTGTGACTTTGATCCCGAGTCGGTTATAAATTTCAGGGAGCACGATCCTTCCTACTTCTTGTTCAATTAAATAATTAATAGAGGCAAAATGATACTGTTCAGCATATGCCTTGGGAATGAGTAAGAATAAAAAAAATAGGTACTTCATTGTGAATTAAGGCGTTACCAATATCGTTGAGCTGAGCGCGTTTTTTAAGTTTAGCAGTGTTGTTGCATGATGCCATAAGTGGTGTTTAATTGCATTTTGTTATATTCGAACTGCTAGTTTTGTAAACGTAAGTTGTATTTTGATAATGTCATGTGTGTGTTTTTTTGTCTGTATCATGCTTTTTGGCACTGCTTTTGCTGGTTTTTTTATGTCCTATAAACGGATGGCTAACCAATGATGTTAGCGTTTTGAAGGCAAAAGATTGCCATATCTATTCATTTCAGAAGGAATTAAAGAATATGAAATACCTCGCATTTGTCGTGTTCATTATATGCAGTACTTTTATCCACACGAGTGCTCACGCACTCGGTAATAATAAACCACAAAACTTATTAGAGTTACTTGCTTATGCAGATAGTGCAAAGCACCTTATTGAAGAGGGGGCATTTGATGAAGCGTTAGCGCGTTTAAAGTGGCTAGACGATAATGGGACCCGTATTAGTTATCACTTTTATAATTTTAAACGTTCTTCAGTATATACAACATGGTGGGATCTGGCTCAGCAATATAATCGAGCAGGGAGTGCTTATGAAAGTAAACTTGCGAGCACACTAAAACATCTGATCATTGCACCTCAACAATGTGAAACATTCGATACGTCAATTTGGCTTAGCCAAACTTCAGAGCAGGAGCAGCATTTACTTGCTCAGATGACAGCATTAAACGCGCAATACACTGGGAGTCTGCATCGATGTTGGAACGGTGAAGCCGAGTATTTAGCTATTAAATACATTAACCATGATTTATTAGCGCGTTATTCTCAGGACATTTTATATGGATTTATTCACAATGTGATTGTTAAGGTCACACGTGCCTACGAACAATGTAACTTTGTTGACGATAAAGCGCAGTGTCAAACTAAAGTAAAAGCGTATTTGACTGAAACTTCGCGTTTGTATCAAGCCGTTGCTATGGATAGAGATGACTTGCAACTAGCAGGGTTAATCGGCGGTGAAACATTGAAGCTATTGCTTAAATGGCAAAATCAGCCTAATTAGTTCGTAAGTTAAATTAACCAGCGAACATTAGTGACGTGCTTAATGTCAGTCAGTTATGTTCGCTCAGTATTAACATAAACTCGTGCATATTTTACACTACACTTAAGTGATCTACTTTGCTTAGGTGAAACAATGTCAGAGCGCATACATCAAACACTCGTTGAGCAATATCAAATTTCAGAACTTGAGATCCAAACACGCAAAAACTTATTTGAGTTGAGCGATGAAGAGTTGGAGTTTTTAAACAAGTACCGTTTAGTCATTGATGGCCATTTAGACGAGGTTGTTTCTCATTTTTATACATTACTGTCGAGAGATGAATATGTTGGGCTACTCATTGGCGACAGTGAAACTTTTGAGCGGCTTAAATCCGGTTTGCATAAATATGTTTTAGACCTATTTTCTGGATTCTATGATGCAGAGTATGTAAACAATCGATTGCGTATTGGACTAGTACATAAAAGGATAGGATTAGAGCCCAAATACTTTTTATCTGCAGAACGCTATTTACGCAAAAGCATTGATGTGACGCTGGCACGTTTGATTGATGATGCCGCTGTGCTTGACAAAATATCTGCTATTTTAGAGAAGTTAATCGCGTTTGATATGTCTTGGATATTTGATACGTATATCAGCTCGATGTTAAATGAAATGAACTCGCTCAAACTCAAAACCGATTTGTACGTTAAATCATTAGAAGAACGCGTACGTGGCCTTTCTCGTTTAGCGAGTAAAGACCCATTAACTGACCTTTACAATAGCCGGAGCTTTCGAGATTTTTTGCGCCGCGAGTTGTTATTGGCAAAACGTAGCCATACATCGATTTCGATTGTTTATTTTGATATCGATGATTTTAAAGAGATCAATGACACAAAAGGGCATAAAGAAGGCGATCATGTTTTAAAAAGTATCGGCAAAATACTCACTGTGATTGCGAGAGAAACAGACATTGCAAGCCGACAGGGTGGCGATGAATTTTGTTTAGCGTTGATTGGCTGTGAGTTACCCGAAGCGCAAGCGATCAGCAAGCGTTTAATTGAAAAGTTTTCCGCTGAGTTTCCTGATTATTCATTGAGTGTGGGCATTGCTCAGCTGCAAGATCAAACGGATTTAGATGTAGATGGTGTAATACATCGAGCAGATCAAAAAATGTATCAAGCCAAAAAAAGTAAAGGGTGCAAAATCTGTATTTAACGTGAGGGAGCACTCTTACAGTAGCGCAGCTTGAGGTTATGTGTACTGTTATTAACGGGCAAGGTTGCACGCGCAAGCGAAGTGACTTATCAATTGCAGACATAGCTTACTTAGAATACCTCCCTGCGACTGAGCCCGCTATCAGGGGGTGTTATTACAACATGTGATAAAATGGCTCAGAAGAGGGGGCGTTTTAACAGTTTGTACCAGTCATTTTTTTGCGATTAACAACATACCAGCGATCACAAATAATGCGCCGATTATTCTGCTGGGGGTAATGTCAATTTTGGGGTAACCCAACCAGCCATTTTGGTCTAGTGCGAGCGACGCAATGATTTGCCCACACACAATTGAAATGGCTAACACCATGGCTCCGAGCTTGGGGGCTAAAAATACCGACATTGCAATGTTAAATGCGCCAAATAATCCGCCAAGCCAAGCCCACCAAGGGATTGTCGCGAGTGCATTGGGTTTAAACCAACTACCCCCTTGTACGAATGCAATGCTGCCAAGCACAATCGTGCCAATTAAGAATGAGATAAATGCTGCTTGAATTGGACTGTGTAATGCGACCCTTAGCTGTGCATTGACACCAGCCTGAGAGGCGAGTGAAAAGCCAATTAAAATACTAAAAGGTAATAATAGATATATTCCAAGGTTCGACACTGAGTATCTCCAACGCGATTAAACATAGATGATATGGGTTGTCAGTTAAAAAGCAAACATTTGTCTGATAATGTTAGATATTTTAGAATAAAGTATGGTGTGATTTTAATCGCTTAATGAAATCATCATTTGCTGATGAAATACAGGTGCATTTGCAGCTTAACATGTTGAAATGACTGTGTATGATTGAAGTCACCAAACAGGACAATAGTGAGTTATACCTCAATGGTTACGCTTAGAGACTTATGCGATGACGATGCCTCATTACTGGTTAAGTATTTAAATGATGCTGAAGTGAATAGGTATTTGTCATCAAAAATACCAACACCATATACATTTTCCGATGCAACTTGGTGGATAGGAATTGGCTCAAAAGATAATGCCATCGTTAAAGCTATTGAGTTCAAAGGTAGCTTCTGTGGTGTTATTGGCGCTTATACTCAAGCGTTCGAATATGCACATAGTGCCGAAGTCGGTTATTGGATTGCAAAACCTTACTGGAGAAAAGGTATCGCAACAGAGGCGTTGCAGTTATTTACTGCTGATATTTTTAATCAAACGAGCATTAGCCGGTTATTTAATCCGGTATCAGCACCCAATATTACTTCTATGCGCGTACTTGAAAAAGCGGGCTATCAACTTGAGGGCGTGTTACGTCGTTCGGTTTGTAAAGCGGGAGACTGCTATGACGAGCATGTGTTTGCGAGATTAAAACCTAATGAGGATGAGTGACAGGGTTAAATATCACATTGAAAAGAACAATAAGCACAGCGGTTTGTAGTTATTGTTCTTTTTTATGATAATGCGCTTGGTCGCTAAATGCTTAGTACCAAGGCATTGCATCAAGCTTGATTTCTTTACCAACCACTTTGATGATTAAAGGTACTAAGCGCTCTTGCTCTGGGCTGACAAATGAAAATACATGGCCATGGATGTGTTTGCTCTTCAGATCCGGTGCATCAACAATACCAAACATCTCTGTAGAAGCGACCTCTACAGATAGTTTTTGTTTTGCTACCTTTTCTTCAATTGCTTCTTGTGTTGGGTCGACAATCGGTGTTGTTCTCGCTGTGCGTCCTGCACGGTGAATATAGTCATTGCTATTTACTGGCAGGTCATAGTTGATCACATAATAAAGCTGATCAATATCGATGCCGCGTGATGCAATATCAGTCGCGACTAATAGCTTACAATCACCATTTTTAAACTCGGCGAGACTTTGTTGACGCTTTTTCTGCGGGATCTCATTGTGAATACCCTGACAGCTAAAACCTTGCTCAGATAGCTGTGCGACTAAATTGTTCACGTCATGTTTCGTACGCGTAAAAATGAGCGCTTTATCGCAGTTTAGCATTTTTAATAACGTTGATAGGTTTTCTGATTTTTTATCACGTGGACACTTATACATCGTATGCAATATCTTGTTCACGGCTGGCTGTGTCTTACTTGCCGTGATCTTTTTTGTGTGCTGCTGATGTGTTTCGCTATATTTAGCCAGTGCGTTGGAATCAGTTGCAGAAAAAATCACTAGCTGCCTTTTTGCCGGTAAGGCTTCCATGATGGTTCTGAGTTCTTTAACGATGCCCATGCTCACAAGACGGTCAGCTTCATCCATCACAAAATGTTGTACTTCAGACAGTGAAAAAACACCTTCTTTTAATAAATCGATTAGGCGCTTTGGTGTTGCAACTAAAATATCAGTACCGCGTTTAAAGCGCTTGGTTTGTGACGTGATCCGCACACCACCAAACACACTGATTGTTCTTAATTTTAGGTCGGTATCAAATTCAGCAATAGACGCTTCTACTTGCAGTGCTAATTCTCTTGTGGGCACTAAAAATAATGCGCGTAAAGGTCTGACTTGTTTATCGCTATTATCAACTTGACTCAACTCTTGTAAAGTCGGCAACAAATAAGCCGCAGTTTTACCAGTACCAGTTGGTGCGATCGCATAAGTATCAGCCCCTGACAGCACGGCGCCAATAGACTTTTCTTGAATTTCAGTCGGTGTAGTGTAACCAAGGCGTTTAATATTTGCTTGAAGGGTCGGGTTAAGCCCGAGCTTTGCGAAAGTTGTCATGTTGACCTGTCTATAGGATAGTAAAGGCGTATTATAGCGAGTTTTTACCACAGTGCACAGCGCAGAATGAACCGCAAAGTCAGTATTACGATAAAATGTGCCGTCACGAGTAGCGCCGTACAAATAAGGTCAACATTGGGGTCGTTTATTTGACATTGGGCTAAAGCTTAAATGCTGCCAAGTGTTTACAGTCTTGTCATTGGTGCGCTTTATTTATACTTTCACATCAATAATTGACTGCCCTGCTTCAAGACCTAACTCCTCTACGAGTTGGGTATAAATGGCATCTTTGCTATCTTGGCTCAAGTTTGCATATTGCTGACTTGAGTCGGTGGCGTCAGAAACCAACTCAGCAAATTGTTCAGCGACTGAACTCAAATCAATTGAAGTCTGTGTATTTTGGTTGGGTGGAGGCGGTGGTCGCTGTCCTTTATCTAGACCGGCCAGCTCTCCCACCGTTTTTGCATCAAAGCCTGCGTCGGCCATTAATTGTCCTAATTGTTTGCCGGGTTTAATACCAGCTTCAGAAAATGTACTGACAATGGCTTGTGCGTCTTCTTTGGACAAGTTCTCGGGGTCAAATTCAGCGAGCGTATCGGCAATGGTACTCTGCTGCTCTTGACTTAATTGAGCGCTTTTATAAAAAACATCGTTTGAGCCTGAGGGTGAAACGCCGTTAATCATGGTGTTGCCTTAAAGAAAGTGCTTTGAATAAAGTAACCATAGAAATGAATTGTGCAAAAAGTGTGAAAGCAGGTCGTGCTTTTCTAACGGAGATCTCAAAAACCACCGAGTTTTGTGATCAAACAGCTGAACTTACTTGCAATACGTTTTTGTATACTTTAGCCTTACTTTGTTAAATAAGTTTGGTTTGTAATGTTGATGACACGATATTTGCACAGTTTGGTTTTTGTTACGCTGCTTTTTGCCATAATAGGCCAAAGCTTTGCGGCTGCCGATCTGCCGTGTAAAATCATGATGCAGCATATGCCCAATGGCGCTCACCAACACGCCTCACTTCATGACAGCTCTGACGAAACCGCAGATGTATCTCATATGATGCACGGTGATATGTCGAGCATGGTAGTGGCTCATAATGATGGGCAAGATTGCTGTAAAACGCAATGTAGTTGCCCACCCAGTGGGTGTGTACCCTTCGCATTAGCGCTTATGGGCAGTGAACTTTTACTGAGTGACGCAACCTATACACAACCCAGTTTTCCTTTTTCAGTCTTTATAGACTCCCCAATACAAAGCTTATATAAGCCCCCTATATTTGCCTAGCCTAGGACAAGTCTGTCCTAAATTTATCATATTGAATGATTTTTGATTCATTGACGTATTCGTGATGCATTTATGGGTATTACGGTCGGTAATTTTATACACCTTGCTATGCATTTTGTGATTCTTAGTGAATTAGATACTACTTAGCAAGGGTGTTAATAGGCAAATTATGACTCCTATTTTGACAATGGTTTCTTGTAGCTGTTATAGGCTACAAATCACTGTGAGGCTAAAAATATGAAAGTATTTAGCTCAATGACATGCGCAATTTTACTCGGGACTGCGCAGCAAGCTCTCGCGAGCAAAATACCCGAATTGACTCTGTCTATGGCAATTGAACAGGCAAAAAACCATGATGCATGGCTGGTGAAAAGTAACCAAACACAGGCTTCACTGACTGCCCAGCAGATTGCTGCGGGCACATGGCAAGACCCTAAAATTGCAGTGGCAATGAATAACCTGCCAAGTAATGATTTCGCGTTTAAGCGTGACAATATGAGCCAATTAAAAGTGTCAATGTCACAAGTTTTGCCCCGAGGCGCATCATTGCAAATTAAGCAAAATATTTTGGCGTTAGAGGCTCAACAGCAGCCAATTTTGCGCGCGGATCGCCGCGCTAAAGTCGCCATGGTGGTCAGCGAATTATGGTTAGACGCTTATACGGCAAAAATGACCATTGAATTGATTAACAAAGATGCCCATTTGTTCGAACAACTCGCTGAGATAAGTGAAGCAAATTATGCCTCAGCGTTAGGTAAAACACGCCAACATGATGTGATCCGTGCACAAGTTGAATTAGCCCAATTACAAGACCGATTGGTTGTTGAACAGCAGCGTTTGGCGACCAAAAAAGCCACATTGTTAAATTGGCTTCCAACAGGAAGTACTGGATTAAGCGCGTGGCAATTCAATGCACATGGCGACTTATTTACCATTGCTAAGGCATTGCCAGATGATGCGTTATTTTCCTCCGCGCATTCATCTATTGCATCTCTTGCGCCATTTGGTGACGAGACTATGGCCTTACTTATGCGCCACCCTAGGTATTTGGCGCAAAGTAAAGAGGTCGAGTCTGCAAAGCAGTCGGTGACACTTTCAGAGCAAAAATATAAGCCTCAATGGGCTGTTAATGCCAGCTATGGTTATCGTGCAGATAGCCCAACAGGACTGGAACGACATGATTTACTGTCAGTGGGAGTGAGCTTTGATTTACCATTATTTACAGAAAATAAGCAAGACAAAGAAGTGCTTAGTGCACAAAGCCGTACTGAAGCTTTAAAAACTGCACAGCTCTTAACTTTAAAGGAGCTGGGGTCAGGGCTTGCAACAGAGCAGCAGGCGTTAACGCAGCTACAAAAGCGACTGGAGTTATACCAAGACACCATACTTGAACAAAGTCATCAGCAAGCAGAGGCTGCCCTGAGTGCATATAACAATGATGATGGTGATTTTAATACCGCTGTACAAGCTAAAATCACGGAGCTGAATGCACGCATCGCAACACTTAATATATACATAGAAAAACTAAAAACGTCAGCACGAATTAAATACTATTTAGCAGGGACTGATACCTCGCTGAATGACATTGCAGGGGGATCGTATGAATAGCAAAATAGCGCTGGTCATTGGTGCAAGTTTAGGCGCTGTATTATCGTATTTTATGGTGTGTTGGGTTGGCTCTAACATGCCTTCAGAAACGCTATTAAATGATGATACCCCAAAGCTATTATATTGGGTTGCGCCAATGGATGATAATTACCGTCGTGATAAACCAGGGCTTTCGCCTATGGGAATGGATTTAGTCCCAGTATATGCGAACAATGATACGCATGCTGATTCCCCTGGCACAATTACAATTAATCCAGCAGTGATTAATAACTTAGGGGTACGGACAGCGACGGTTAACTTGACGACTTGGCAGCAACATATTGAAACGGTTGGATATGTGCAATATGACCAGGAAAGTATGGTACATATTCATCCACGCGTAGAAGGGTGGATTGAAACACTCTATGTTAAATCTGCGGGAGACAGAGTCTCTAAAGGGCAACCACTGTACACATTGTATTCCCCGCAGCTGGTAAATGCCCAAGAAGAATACTTAATTGCATTGAAGCGAAGCAACCGCGCTTTAATGCGTGCAGCAGCAGACCGATTAAGGGCGTTACAGCTATCTGATGAATTCATCGAGACACTTAAAAAGCAACAGACAATACGTCAGTCGATCACCTTTTATGCCTCGCAATCAGGGGTGGTTGATGTTTTAAAAATACGAGAAGGCTTTTATGTAAAGCCAGGCACAACCTTAATGAGTTTGGCAACCCTTGAGCAAGTTTGGGTAGAGGCGGAAGTGTTTGAGCGTGATACCGCACTTATTGAGGTCGGTTTACCTGTGAGTATGACGCTAGATTATTTACCGAATAAAACATGGTTGGGTCAGGTTGATTATATTTATCCAAGCTTAAATGCGACAACTCGCACATTAAGAGTGCGTTTGAAGTTTGATAATCCACAGCAGCAGCTTAAGCCCAATATGTTCGCTCAAGTGAGTATTGCGACGCGACCTCAGCAAGCTCAGTTACAAGTCCCGAAAGAGGCGGTTATTCGTACCGGAAAACAAGATAGGGTTGTGTTGGCGTTGGGTAACGGTCAATTTAAGTCAGTGGCGGTCTCTGTTGGGAGTGTGGGCCATGACTTTATTCAAATTATAGAGGGGCTTGGCGAGGGAGATGACGTTGTTACCTCTGCACATTTTTTAATTGATTCTGAGTCGAGTAAACATTCTGACTTTATGCGCATGAACTACGATGACGTTAATGACATGGCTACTGTACAGGCGGAGGTAATTTCAATAGACGCTGATAAGCGAATACTAACTCTTGATCATGGCGCAATCGATGCGTGGAATTGGCCACAAATGGTCATGGATTTTAAGGTGGATAGGTCAGTTGATGTTACGCAGTTGAAAGAAAATACATTCTATATGTTTGATATTGAAAAAAGTCATGACAATGCTTATCAGGTCATGGATTACTCAGCCCTATCAGGTATGAATCATGTGCAAAGTGCGACAGTAACAGGACGTGTAAACAGCATTAACTCACAAACACGTGTGCTGAATATTAGCCGTGGCCCAATTGAAAAGTGGCAACGAGGCCCTGCAACGATGGAGTTTACGTTAGCGTTAGATTTAGATATCTCGTTACTGGAGCCAGAACAACAGATCATGTTTACTTTTGAAGTACGAGAAGATTTGGTTATTGTCGAATTTAGCGCGCAATCTCTTCCTCAAACACACGACCAACACAATATGGAAGGCATGCAACATGATTGAAGCAGTGATCCATTGGTCAGTTAAAAATCGACTTTTTGTACTTATGTTGTGCATTATTTTGGCCGTTGGCGGTGTTTTTTCAATAAAAAATACGCCTGTAGATGCGTTACCAGATCTGTCAGATGTACAAGTGATTGTGAAAACCAGTTACCCTGGTCAGTCTCCTCAAGTGGTGCAAGATCAAGTCACGTTTCCATTGACGACGGCAATGTTATCGGTGCCGGGCGCGAAGACCGTTCGTGGTTTTTCATTTTTTGGCGACTCTTACGTGTACATTATTTTTGATGATGATACCGATCTATATTGGGCGAGAAGCAGAGTATTAGAGTATTTAAGTCAAGTTGCACCGACGCTCCCCGATAACGCGAAACCTCAGTTAGGACCGGATGCTACGGGAGTGGGTTGGGTGTATATGTATGCATTGGTTGATGAAACAGGGCAACATGATATTAGCCAGCTGCGCAGTTTACAAGATTGGTTTTTAAAATATGAACTGCAGGCGGTATCGGGTGTATCTGAGGTTGCCGCCATCGGTGGCATGGTTAAGCAGTATCAAGTGCAAGTCGACCCCGATAAGTTACGAGCTTATGGCATATCACTGGCACAAGTACAATTGGCTATTGCGCGGGGCAACCAAGAAACAGGCGCTTCAGTGGTCGAAATGGCAGAAGCAGAATACATGGTTACAGCGACTGGATATATAAAGAATGTTGCAGATATCACCGCCATTCCTTTAGGGTTAAATAGCCAAGGTACAGCACTGCGCATTGGTGATGTTGCAGAGGTTAACTTAGGGCCGCAAACTCGTCGGGGCATTGCAGAGCTCAATGGTGAAGGTGAAGTGGTTGGGGGGGTTGTGGTTATGCGCTTTGGCGAAAATGCACAACAGACCATTGCGGGGATAAAAGCGAAACTAGCTCAGTTGGCGCAAGGTTTACCTGATGGAGTTCAGATTGTTACGGTATATGACCGTTCACTATTGATTGAGCAAGCAGTTGATAATCTATGGTCTAAGTTAATCGAAGAGCTCGCAGTTGTGGCGCTAGTATGTGTAGTCTTTCTATTTCATATTCGGTCATCCATTGTCGCGGTGATCAGTTTACCGATGGGCATACTGGTTGCATTTTCAGTGATGTACAGTCAAGGTATTAACGCCAATATTATGTCTTTAGGTGGTATTGCTATTGCCATTGGCGCGATGACGGATGGTGCCATTGTGATGATTGAAAATATGCACAAGCATATGGAAAAAACCCCGTTAACAGATGACAATCGCTGGGAAATAGTGACGAAAGCGGCATCAGAGGTCGGCCCAGCATTATTTTTTAGTTTGCTGATCATCACGGTGAGCTTTTTACCTGTGTTTATTCTA
Source organism: Pseudoalteromonas sp. MSK9-3 (assembly GCF_003590335.1). GTDB lineage: Bacteria > Pseudomonadota > Gammaproteobacteria > Enterobacterales > Alteromonadaceae > Pseudoalteromonas. Next base: position 42,633 of record NZ_MIET01000070.1, read on the forward strand.
GAAGCACAAGAAGGACGAATGTTTGCGCCACTGGCCTATACTAAAACATACGCGATGGCGGCATCTGCAGGGTTAGCGATCACCTTGACTCCAGTATTGATGGGGTATTTTATTCGTGGCAAAGTAATATCAGAGCGTAAGAATCCCGTAAATAGACTATTGATTGCGGCATACATACCTGTGTTAAAAAAGGTATTAACGTGGCCAAAAACAACGTTGGTGATGGCGCTTGTTGTGACTGTGGTCGGCTTTTATCCGATGAATAAAATAGGGAGTGAGTTTATACCACCATTGGATGAAGGCGATTTAATGTATATGCCCACCACTTACCCCGGTATCTCCATTGGTAAAGCCAGAGAGTTACTGCAACAAACGGATAAGTTGATCCGCACTGTGCCAGAAGTTGAACTGGTATTTGGTAAAGTGGGACGGGCTGAAACGGCAACCGACCCCGCGCCATTGACCATGATTGAAACATTTATCAAGTTGAAACCACGCAGTGAATGGCGCGAAGGCGTTACTACTGAGTCTCTTAAGCAAGAGTTGGATGCTTTAGTGAAGTTTCCAGGTGTGACAAATGCATGGGTGATGCCTATTAAAACCCGTATCGACATGTTGGCGACGGGCATAAAAACCCCCGTTGGCCTCAAAGTCGCTGGGCCCAACTTAAACACTATTCAAGCTATCGGACAAGACATAGAGCGCATTTTGTCTGATGTAGCAGGCACTGCATCAGTGTATTCAGAGCGAGTAGCTGGTGGCCGTTACATCAAAGTCGATATTAATCGCCATAAAGCGGCCCGCTATGGTTTGAATATTGCGGATATTCAGCAAGTCATTACAACAGCAATTGGCGGCATGAATGTTGCGCAAACCATTGAAGGACAAGAGCGTTACCCAATAAATGTGCGCTATCCACAAGATCATCGTGATTCACCTGAGCAATTGGCCCGATTGCCAGTGGTAACGCCTGCTGGTCAGCGCATTGCATTAGGTGATGTTGCCGATATTTATATTGAATCTGGCCCACCTGGTATCAAAAGTGAAAATGCGCGTATCAATGGTTGGACCTTTATTGATATTGAACACAGTGATATTGGCAGCTACGTATCTCATGCGCAGCAAGTATTAGAGCAGCAACTGGAATTGCCTGTTGGGTATTCTGTTACGTGGGCCGGACAATATGAATATATGGAGCGTGCCAAAGCCAAGCTCGCGTATGTATTACCCCTGACTTTAGCTATTATCGTGGTTTTGCTGTACTTAAATTTTCGCAGTTTTCGAGAGGTGTTTATCATCATGGGTACCTTACCGCTGGCCATGATTGGTGGGCTGTGGCTGCTATATCTTGAAGCGTTTAACTTCTCTGTTGCAGTTGGGGTTGGCTTTATTGCGTTAGCGGGAGTCGCCGTGGAGATAGGGGTGATCATGTTGGTGTATCTGAACCAAGCACGTGACACACTGCTCGCTAAAAATGGACAACTTACCACATCGGTATTACGGGATGCCATTTTACAAGGCGCGGGTATGCGTGTACGGCCTGTTATGATGACGGTCGCCACCATCATCATTGGCTTGCTGCCTATTTTGTATGGTAGTGGTACGGGTTCAGAAGTGATGAGCCGAATTGCAGCACCTATGGTTGGTGGCATGTTCAGCGCAGTGATACTCACTTTACTGGTGTTACCTGCGGTGTATTTCTTACTGAATAAGCCGAGGATATGTTGATCTTTTTCGTCGCAATGCTAGAGTTTTGTTGAATATTTTGACAAGTTAGGTTGATACTCTAAGAGTCTCTATAAGCGACTCTTAGAGTAAATCTTAATTGATTAATGATTAAAATAAATCTGAATCGATGAACCCACTGATTGATGATATTCAGGTTGGGTTAAAAAAGCCCAATTAGGCTTTCGTTTATTTACAAAACTTCTAAATTGTAAGTAGTCTGTAGGCGCATCTACATATCCAAATAGACCAAGCCTGACGCTCCAAAATTGAATTCCCTCTGTCGGTGTTGGGAAAGCATCTCCAAACTCTAAGTTTGGAATATTAGCCGAAGTCGGTCCATAAATATACCAGTCAGCATTTTCATCATTTATTGTAAAACTCAGATCCCATCTTGCACGAGAAAAGCGGGTATCAGTTTGGCTAAAATCGTAACTTAAGGACTGTCCTTGGGTTAGATTGATAACATCATTAGATAGAGAGTGAATTGACTCAGGCAGTTCGTTTAACTTTACTTGACCATCGCTGTTAATGTAACTTCTAGAGTGTGTTTGAAGGTGTACGTCTGCTCCATTGATATTTATAGACTCATTGGCATATTGATAAATAAAATTATGCTCGGTGATACTTGGAAATATAAAGATTGGACTCAGGTTATCAATCGACGTATCGTTAGTCGGAGACACTATATGATTGAAGTCATGCTCAATATAGCTACGAGAAATTACTTGGTTCACCGAAGCACTTAATTGAGGTTGTACTAAGGTACCTTCATGAACAAAATCTTCACTTGTTAGCTGAAAGCTAGTTACAGATTCATCAAGTGTTATCAGCGCTGCTGTGCTGTTACTGCCATTAGGAGCAGTAAGTGTGAATAAAATTGACTTTGCTGTTTCTTGGTCTGGGTCAAAGCAGATCTCGGATGAGGTAGTTAAAGGTTTACGGGAACCGTCATATCCTAGAGGAACTTGCCAGTACTCTAACTCATAATTATTATACGTTACTTGTGTAAGCTCAGAAATATCGACCGTAACCCAGGTACAGCTTGTAGGGGGAGCAATGGGACTAGTTTTCTTCGGGTCGTAGAAATAAAAATTACCTAATGATCCACCCTCTTCTATATTGAGTTCAGTATATATTTTTCTATCAGAGTAACTATATCCGATAATCGAGATATGCTTGGCATTATCAGAGACTTCGGCAGAAAAGTGCCCAGTGTTGTCTGATGTTTGCGTTAATATTACTTTACCCTCGCTATCATGCAGCACAACAGTTGCTTGATAAGGTTGTTCATTTCTATCTAATGTATAGAGTGATATTGTTTTGGTACTGGACGCCGTATTTTGTGAAGAGCCGATATTTTGGTTTGATGTATCACTGCTACCTCCACAGGCGGCTAGGGTAATCGTAAGTGAAGTAGATACTAAGAATTGAGTGTATTTGTGCATTACAAGTCCATTGTTAATGTTTGTACCTGAATTATCTCCTTATTTGAAAATGAAAGCAATATTCAAAAAGTACACCGGTTGTATCAACAAGGTACCTTTGATTCCTGAGCAGCAATTAATGCTGTTATTTGAGTCGTTGATTTATGACGTTGTTTAGATCTCAGCTAAGGTCATGGTTAAAGTAGTTATTTATAAAATTGAGTGGTGCTTTGTAAAGTCGGGGTAGATAACAGATAGCGCTGAAAGGTTATACCATCTGTTTTGACATACCCTGAGAGCTTTAAGCCCAGTTTTTGTAAAACTTTGATTGATGCCTTATTACCTGCAATAACGTCGCCAAAAAATTGCGAGACCCCGAGTTCACTTTTACAGTAAGCAGTGCAAGCTAGCGCCGACTCAGTTGCGTAGCCGTTTCCCCAATATTGAGGTAAGAATCGATAACCAATATCAGGGAGCCCGACTTCAGGAATATATTTTAATCCGCAAAACCCAATAACTCTATGTGTTTGGTTATCTAATACAGCCCAGCGTCCATATCCATATAAAGCATATTCACGGAACCAAATGTTTGAAATCACCGCCTGTGCATCGTTTAGGGTCAATATTGGAGAGTTATCAGCGGTATATTGTGTCACGGTTGGATCACTGTTAAGTGACAATACTGAGGCCGCATCTTCTAGAGCGAATTCTCGAATAACTGTACGTAAAGTATTAATTTTCATATTTTTTATCATTTATCTGCTGGGTAATAAATGATAAGTTCTTAACTGTGGTGAAAACAGATACAGATCAATGCAAAATATACAGTACAGTTGATGAGTGAATACAAATATAAATCATTACAAGATACGCTGGAACGTAATATCAAGGCAGGCGTATTTTCACATAAGTTACCCTCAATTAGAGCAATGGCCAAAAGTCAAAATGTTAGTATGTCTACCGTACAAAAAGCGTATGAGGGGCTAGAGCTATTAGGGCTTATTCAGGCGCGCCCGAAACAAGGTTATTTTATATGTGAGTACAGTGAACTGGATTATGGCTCGGGCTATCAGCGTATTGTGGTTGATGAGCTAGACGAGCAACAGGTACTATTAACATTAAATGATGAAAACTTGGTCCCTTTGTCAGCAACTGCGCCAAGCTCTGTACTCAATAACCATGTATTGCTGAGTAAATTACATAATAAGTCCTTCGATAAGTCGATGTATCAATTTAGAGTAAAAGATGACGTGCAAGGGGGCACACAATTAAGGCAAACGATCAGCCAATTCTTATGGCGACAAGATCATGTCATAAGCCCAGAAAACATTCATATTATTTCGGGACGTAGAGAAGGGTTAGTGAGCGCATTGACGGCTTCTGGGGCACTCGGTAATACCGTTGCGGTTGAATCTCCTACTTCATTTTATTTCCAATCAGTCATTACGCGTTTGTGTAAAAACATCATTGAGATCCCAATGCAAACTCGTTTCATTAACGAATTGCAACTGCTTGATCAAGCACATAAAGCATACGGTTTTTCAACGTACTTAGTTAACCCTAGTTTCAATGATCCTACTGGGCGAGTCTTATCTTATAGCGATAAGTGTGCTTTATTAGCATGGGCTGAACAGAACGCAGTGACGATTATTGAGTATGATAGAAGTGAATTGTATTTTGGCACTAATAAACCCTTGTCTTTAGCCCAATTAGCATCGGGTTTTCCAAAATTATCTTTGATCAGTATTCAAGATTTCTTTGATACCGTGTCTACGCGGATCTGTTTAGGTTTTGCGATTTGTATCAATACAGGGCAGGTGTTTGCTCAAGCGAAGCATACCCTTACAGAAGAGCCAAATTTACACACGCAAAATGTCGTCAATGAGCTTATTTGTTCGGGAAACTATGAGAAATTACTATGCCAGTTACGCAATAAATTGAAAGAGAACTATCACTGCACCCTGAAAATTTTTGAAGCTAATTTACCAAATTATATAACGTTTTTACCTGTTCAAGGCGGGCCGTGTTGCTGGTTTTTTACTGCTGAAAAGTCGAGTTCAGATATTTGGCGGGCGTTGATCAAGGAGGGGATTGCGATTGCACCGGGGGCTATGTTTGGCTCAAATGATAAGTTTGAGCACTATTGTAGGATCAGTTTTGCGTTACCCTGGAATACAGATTTAGCTATTGCTTTGAAGAAGTTTTGTCAGGCTTATTAGTAACCGTACTTTTATTTAATTAGTTGTCATGTGAGATAGATGGAGTTATGTTATTAAGTTTTTGTTTTTGTGTTTTTTATTGGCTTTTTCGGGGTTGAAGATAAAGTTTCTGTTGGACCCTATTTAGGTATTTTTGTTCCTATATTAGAATGCCCCGCATTTTAATTATATTCGGGACATGGACAATAAAAGTACCTGTGTTTTTTCTCTGTTTTTTGGGCTTATTAACAGGGTGTAATAATGGAAATAATAGCCAAGAAGTACTGGTTGAAGTAGCTGAGGTGATCGAATCGACAGCATCTGAATCGGTTCAACTACCTACACCCACTCCATTACCTGTACCACCGCCGGTAACACCACCTACTTCAGAGGTGTCAATGTCAAAAATTGTTAGCGCACAAGGTAGTCCAGATGCCCAGTTACTCAGTTTTGACGACTTTGATAACGCACAGCTAGCCTGTGTTGATATAGAGTCTGTTATTGCAGCGACTATCTATTTAGAAAATACAACGAATTCTCTTGAGGAAAGTGAATTACGCGTTAGAGTGTGCTCAGTGGTTAGTTTGTATAATGTGGTCAACAAAGCTGATTTAACTCCAGAGCTATTGATTGAGTCAGGTGTTGAAGGTTTTGTAGACGATACGGGTAAACCTGACCTTTGGGCATTTGATGAAGTGATGTTAGATGCACCTGAAAAAAACTTTTTGGTGCCAGGTCTACAAAAGTTAGTGAATGCGTTTCATTACAACCGTGATAACGTGTGGCCAAAGCAAATAAATATTTCATTTGATGATGGTGGTGCCTTAGACTCACTATACGAGCACTTATGGCGGTTTGAAAAGTACAATGCAACTATTACCTATTTTGTCAGTCACTTAGCTTTGATTGATGAACAACGTGTATTGGAAATTGAAGCTCAAGGGCATGAGATTGGTCATCATGGTGCACTGCATAGGCATGCTGCAATTTACTCAAAAGAACATGGTGTCGAAAAGTGGTTAGAAGAAGATATACTTGGCCAGTTAGAGTATATGAAAGCGCTTGGTTTAAATGTAACTACATTTGCTTATCCGTTTGGTGCGCGCACCAAACAAACCGATGAGGCGTTGTTAAAGCACTTTACACATGTTCGTCGCTTCGCTGCTTGGTCTGGTTTAGAATACCGAAATCAACGCAGTGATTTAGCCATCATGACTGGATTTTCTATTGACTCGCATAGGATTAATCTAGAACAAATCTTTAAAGCAATGGACACGCTACGCGGTGGTGAAACACTCTATTTAGGGACTCATGCGATTGGTAATTATTTAAGCCCTTGGCATATCACCACAGAAAATCTAGAAGCGGTGATTGCATATGCTGCAAGTAAAGACATTCAATTTTGTAAAATGGCTGAATGCCAGAACTTTAAAATAGCCAGCGAATAAAGTTAAGGTGGGTTAATTTGACTGAAATTATGTAGTCAATTTAACTCACCTGCACTTAGCTATTATATCTCTTTGTAGCCTAACATCCGCCTTAATGTGTTATCTTGATCTACCACATGGTGCTTGATTGCGCCGATTATGTGTAAAACTAAAGCGCCAGTTAAAATATAGGCTATCCATGAATGTGACAGTTTCGCACTGTAGTAAATCGTTTCATTGAATGCAATTACTTCACCGTTTAACTCATTTCTAGTTACCAATTCAAAACCAAATATATTAATACCATATCCACCAAACCCAGAATACAGCATGCCAGAGATTGGTAGTGCAAGCGTACCCAATAATAACAACCAGTGCACGATGACAGAAAGTTGGTGTTCATGTTTTGGATAGTCACTGGCAGGTACTGGAAAGCCTTTTTTCAAGCGCCAAATCACTCTGGGTAAAATGATAAATAGGGCCAAAACTCCAAGTGCTTTATGAATTGGGTATAAAGGGCCCACATCCCAGTATACCATGTAGTATCCGATGACAATGACCCCAATCATGGTTAAGCCAACGAGCCAGTGCAGTGATATGGTTAAAGGAGATAAGGTTGAGTTTTCTTTATTCATTATAGTTTCTCGAGTAAGTATCTGATTAAAGCATTGCTCAAGCTTAAATGAAGAAAACCACCAAGTTACATGGCTTAGGGACGAATGGAGGAGTAATGTGATAAGTATTTCTCTTTCCTCCATTCATCCCATTTAGTCTGTTATCGACTGCTGATAAGCCTGCGAATAGTCGCTCGTTGACTTTTGCTAATAGGAACAACTTGACTGTTCTTTAGATAGGCCGTTGCATGGCCAGCAGGGTGGTTTTTGAGTTGTTCAATATACTCAAGATTAACTAGGTAAGAGCGATGGCATTGAACAAAGTCATCTTTTGGCAGTAAGTTATGCAGTTGCTTTAATGTTGCACGAGTCAAATAAATACGCTCTTGTGTGATAACCTCCATATAATTGCCAGCGGCTTGAATAAAAAGTATATCTTGATGCGCAAGTGTGTGCGTTAAGCCGTCGGCTTCAATTCTTAGTGTATTGGTTTGCGATCTTGTTTGATTATTCTTTAGTGCCTTTATTGGCGTGTTAGGCTTGTTGAATAAAGCCTGTTTTAGATGCCATAGCAAGATCACTATGAGGAGTGCTGCGGCATGCTTAGGCCAAATAAAGAAAAGACTGTGACTAATACTGATGTCTGACTGTGAGACCTCAAGAGCCACAGAGAATGTGAGGCTCAGTGACAGGGTTGATAGACTTAAGACACAATAAAAAAGGCTATGTGACAGTGGAAACTTGCGTCTTGATTGCAACATATGCAAGACAAATGGGGTGAGTATGAGCCAAATGCCCCATTTCTGAAGCGGAAATGTGATTGAGTCAATAAGGTTAATCGACTTGTGTTCTATAAATACGCTGTTGATCAAGCAATTCGCAAAAATTAAGCAGATAAACATCACCCACCCGATACTCGAAATACAATGGTCATGCTTTAAAAGCGGTGCCACGTTTTTTTTACTTCCCATAATTTTGATGACTCCTTTTGATAATGAAAAACGACACGATTAATTATCAATTTAACGGTTTTTAATTCAACTTTATTAGTTGAGAATTAGTATCTTAATTGTTGTGTTTTTGATAAATAAAAGCTTTAAAAATAGAGAGGTAGTTAATATATGTGTGCAGTTTGACTGCACTTTAAGCAAACAGTTCCCAAGAATGAATTATTTCATTAATACAATTGCAAATGTGAATAAATCTCATTACTCTTCTCGTGATTTTGCACCTTCTGTGCAGTAAATTTCTAGTTTGGAGTGTATACATGCGTTACTCAGTTTTATGTTTAGCAATCGGTTCAGCACTAACCACATCAAGTGTGTTAGCTAAGTCGTCTGAAATTGAAGTGATTGAAGTGAAGGGGACTTACTTTAATGACTACAAAGTTGATACGGCTAAAGGAGCAATGCGAACGGATGCTTCTTTACTAGAGACTGCACAATCAGTATTTGTTATATCAGACACCGTGATTGATGAACAATTAGCGACGACGCTGGGTGAAGTCTTAAATAACGATGCAAGCTTAACGGCTGGCTCTAAACAACGTAACCGAGAAACATTCAATTTGCGTGGTTTTGGCTTGAGTTCATCAAACGGGTATTTGCGAGATGGACACCAGCACTGGTCACATTATCAGCAGCCTATTGAAACATTAGAGCAAGTTGAGATCATTAAAGGCCCATCGAGTATTTTGTATGGTCAGTCTGGTCCCGGTGGTTTAGTAAATATGGTGACAAAAAAGCCAACAGCTAAAACTATCATGAATTTTGGGATGGATGTTGACCATTTAGGCTCTACCAGAGCGACTGCTGATTTTGGTGGTGCTATTACCTCTGAAGAAGACTTACGTTACCGTGCAGTACTCGTTAAGCAAGATGTCACCTTTGACCGCGAGTATGTCGATGGCAATGAGCGCACGCGCGACCGCTTTTTAGGTTCACTGGTGCTTGACTATGATATTAACGATAGCAGCTTTGTTCGCGTACATTACGATAGAACCAATGACAAAGCAGGCCTTGATACGGGTGCTTGGTTAGACAGCAAAGGTCAAGTAATTGGCAGTGATAAAACAATCAGAGATTTTTCTTGGGCATTTACTGACATAACCGTTGAAAATAAGGGTATTGACTTTACGCATGCACTCACAGAGAACTTCCAAGTAACGGTTGGATATAATGAGCAAGACTTCTCTCGTCAACGATTTGAGTCTGCACCAAGAAAGCCAACAGATTATCAAGTCGGAGACAGTTACGGCTCGCGTCCTTACGACCGGTTTGACGATTGGCAGTTTACGACGGCATTTGTTGATGTAACGGGTGAGTTTGAACTAGGTGGTTTTGATCATCAAGTGCTTATTGGTGCTAACTCATTAGATTATTATTTCCATATGAAGAGAGACAGTAGTGACAAGTCAGTACCATACATAGAAGGGAATGCACAACCTGCGATACCCCTTTTACCTAAGCCAAGAGAGTTTACTAGTGAATTTGATTATTATGGGGTCTATATTCAAGACTTAGTTACTATCAATGAGCAATGGCAGGTGTCTTTAGGCGGTCGCTATGACAAGCAAAATAAAGAAGGCGCAGACAATGAGTCGTTTTTACCAAAAGGGGGGGTGTTATATCACCCAAGTGAGAATGGCACTGTTTATTTTAGCTACTCAGAGGGCTTTGAACCGCAGCGTAGTAGCAAACTTGACAACCCTGAAGATAAAAACCATGACATGAAGCTTGATGCGGTTACATCGCAACAGCATGAAATTGGGACTAAATGGCAGCTAGTTGATGATAGGTTGTTAATTACAGCAGCTGTGTTTGACATTAGCAAAACGGGTACGTTGATTACGACGGACGCAGAGGCGGGGAGTGGTTATACAACAGTCACGACTCAAGCGGGTAAGCAGCGCCATACAGGTTTTGAGTTTTCGGCACAAGGGGCGGTAAACGATCGTTTATTTGTGATGGGATCTGTCATGAACTTGGACGCAGAATATGTCCGAGATGAATATTATGAAGGTAAGTCGCCAGTTGATGCACCTCAATGGTCTGCATCTTTATGGTCTCGTTATGAATTCAGTGATGCTTTTGCCGTCAATGCTGGGGCATTTTATCAAGGTGAACGTTTTGCTGACTATGACAACACCATTACCAAAGATGCATATACGCGCGTTGATGTGGGGGCAACCTATAAGCTTGGGCTGTCGCATGCTGATGTCAACGTGCGATTTAATATCGAAAATTTATTTGATAAGAACTATTTAGCTGGTGGCGGTGTGAATAATGTCACAATAGGTGAAGGCACTACCTTTAGATTGGCGCTACAAGCTGCATTCTAATCGTTATCCATAAAAATACGTGGCGTCGCTCACAGCGACGTCACTACTATTGCTTGCTGTAACGCGTTTTTTTTGTCACTGTAGCCACCTTCGTTTTGTTACAAGGAATTCGGTTATAGCTATCACTCATCACTCCTCGTTGTTTGCCGGTGTAAACCTTATTAATGTTCAGCATAGTACGCTTAATTTTAGTAAACATCTTCATTTGACATATCATATTGGGCTAATAACACAGGGAACTCAGTCGTTTAACGCAAAAGGTAAAAACGTGATAAATGGCCCTGGGCAGCTACAACTTATGGACCCTGGTATAACGCATGATGGAAGCAGCAACGAACTGAAGGTTTCTAGTAAAATATTCTCTATTTCTGTCAGTGCGATACATGAATTTCTGGATCAAAAAAATACGTCATTGCTTACTTTTTCTGATAACTGCATTGAAGATCAGTCACTTTATTCGATATTTAGTCAGTTACACACACATATGGCTGCTGGGTATGCAAATACGCTGTGGCTTGAAAGTGTCTTTTTATCAAATTTAACATTACTTGCGACACGATATGGTCATTTTACTGAACCGAAAGTTTATTGCTTAGGGCGTTCTAATCTTGCAAAGCTAAATGCCTTTATGCACGAACATATTGCTGAAAAATTGACTGTGTCACGGCTTGCAAATGAATGTAACTTAACTGATATACAATTACTTAGGCAGTTTAAGGCGTTAACTGGCATAACCCCTTTCGCTTGGTTACTGAGAATACGCCTCGAAACCGCACTGCAGTTATTACAAAGTGGTATACGCAGTACAGATGTTGCTATGCGCGTTGGTTTTTACGACCAAGCGCATTTTATTAATGCTTTTAAACGAGCGTATGGCATAAAACCGAGTCAGTTGTATTAATTTTAGTTGTTAATTTTTTACAATGAATTGACTGTGTCATTTTCTATACTTTTGTGCGTAGACTACCTTATGGAAAAATCTGGGGAAGGCAGTCATAAAAGAAGAGGATGAATGTGATGCAAAAAATTAATTTGGCTCAAAAATTTTTATTGTTCGATGAGCAGTGGCAACCCAAAGTGGTTGCGCAAATGAATGACTATCAGTTTAAAGTCGTGAAAGTACAAGGTGAATTTGTTTGGCACCAACACGATCATACTGACGAGACTTTTATCGTTGTAGCTGGACAACTCAACATCGCTTTTGAGGATGAAGTGATCACGCTCAATAGCGGTGAAATGATAGTTGTGCCTAAAGGCGTTCAGCATAAGCCCTTTGCAGATCAAGAATGTCAAATATTGATCATTGAACCACAAGGCGTAAAAAATACTGGAGATGCAGAAGGTGCATTAACCGCCAAAAATGATGTGTGGATTTAGGCGTATTCTGAACGGCCATAGTGGGCTGAATACGCCTTTGGTTAGTTAAAGGGGACTTTTTGACAAATAGTAAATAAGAGGTTTGCGCATTATCGAATGCTTGTTTGCTGATAGGTCACCTCATCGAGTTTATGATTATAATTAATTCTTTACATGGTTATGAATCGCTGTCAATGAGGTTGTACCTTAAATGTACATATTTAAAGGTGGCGACGGCGGCACTTTATATGCTAAAACTAGTTTCCACTTTTTGGAAACGTATTTGGGATTTGTGCTCTAGATTTGCGTTGTAATAGGAGAAAGTTGTCAGTGAATTACCCCAAACCACTTAAAGCCGGCAGTCGTATTGCTATTTGTGCCTTTTCATCTTCGGTACCGCAAGCTTGCTATGCAAGGCTCGATAAGGCTGTGGCGTTTTTGCAAGGGCAAGGTTTTGAAGTGGTTGAAGGGCAGAGCGTTCGCCATACTGGGGAGTGGGATGCGCAAGCACGGGCAAATGAGCTAAATACGTTCTTATTGGATGAGAGTATATCTGCGGTACTGCCTCCTTGGGGAGGAGATTTAGCAATGGCTATTTTACCCTTATTAGATTGGCAAGCGCTTCAAGCAACATCACCAAAATGGGTGCTTGGTTTCTCAGATGTAAGTACGATTATGACGGCACTGACAATACGGTTAAATTGGGTCACCGTTCACGCAACAAATTTAATGCAATTGACGTCATTACAGACTGATCCGCTCACCCGCGCGACTTTAGATGTACTCTCATTGCAAGTCGGTGATAAATGGGTACAATCAGCGTCTAGTCACTTTGAAACAACCAATGCTTGTCCAATTTCAGATCCAAACATGGTGTTTAATCTCACAGAAATAACTCAGTGGCGTCTACTGCCAAGTCAGCAGGGTATTGCAAGTGACAAAGCCGCATTTGCGGGGCGCTTAGTTGGCGGGTGTTTAGACACTCATCAACATATTTTAAATACCGAGTTTGCAGACATCGAGCAGTTTTCACAGCAATATCATGAACAGCCGCTGATTTTGTACTTTGAAAATGGGGAGCTAAGTGACCATGGTTATATCCGCGCATTACTTGGTTTAAAATACAAAGGCGTGTTCAAGCATGTGTCTGGTGTTTTATTTGGCCGTAACGCAGTGAATAAATACAAGGTAAACGCCAATGAAGAAATTTTGCTAGAGGCGTTAGGCTCATTGAATATCCCCATTGTTTTTGACGTTGATATAGGTCATACCCCACCTAACATGACACTACTTAACGGGGTGTACAGTGAGGTTGATATTTCACCTGTAGGTGCAACAGTAGTGCAATATTTGCAGTGATCTACATGAAGGAATATAGCTAATTTGTTATTTTTTAGTGTTTACAAGATCTATAATTTAACATGGGTGTGGGTGAGGTTTCTATGAGTTTTTTGAATAGAATAATTTTTATCTTATTGTTTGTTAAATTTATTATTTTTATTTATTAGGGATAAATAATGAGTTTTAGTTTTTCTACTCAGTAATTTATGTGAATTATTACACTGTTTTACATGTTCATTTGCTTTTCAATTGATTAATTATTTGCAATGCTTTAGTCTTGGTTTTGTGCTTTCATAACAGGCATAACCGCTCCTTGATAATAATAAGAAGTCTGTTGTAGGACTAGGGTAAATAAAGCCATGGAATTTGATACGTCACTTTCTCACTCTGCACAATGTATGAAAAAAGCAATTCCACTGATGGTGAAGTACAAGGTACCTGTTACACCAGTGAATTATGCGATTTGGTATTGTTATGTATTAGGTTCTAATGAGCAGCTTAATACCGAGTTAGAGCGTGTTTTAGATAACTATGAGACATGTCCTCCAGCGCATGCTAAGCAATTATTTGATGAGTTTTTATCAGATAAGGATTTAGCGTTATTTCATCAAATGTCAGAGTCATTTCAAGAAACAATCTCTGGTGTACAAGTAGAAATTGATAAAACACTGGAATCTTCTCAAGACTTTTCGGCTGTATTATCTCAGTGTCATTCTGGTTTGTATGATTTAAAAAGAAACAGCTTAGATTCTTTTGACGATGTATTGGGCTATGTCGATCGATTAACTGAAGAGTCGGTGGTGATGCAGCAAACCGCGTATCAATTTCAAAAGAAGTTGGAAAATGCTTATGCAGAGATCAGTGATCTAAAATCTGCGCTGGTCAGCACACAAGAAGCTGCAAGCCAAGATCCATTAACTGGGCTGCTGAATCGCGGCAAGTTTGATGAAGATATCGTTATGTTTTGTAAGACGGCACCAACAGGTACTCACCGGGCTTTGATCTTTGTTGATATAGACCATTTTAAGCAGTTTAATGATGATTTTGGTCACCAAAAGGGTGACGATGTTTTAAAAGTTGTTTCAGCGAAAATTATCAAACATACCGAAGGTATTGGAAAAGCATATCGATATGGCGGTGAAGAGTTTTGTATATTTGCAGAATTAGACAGCTTAAGTGAAGTGGTTAATTTTGCAGAAGGCATTCGTAAAGATATTGCAAAGCTGTCTGTTAAAGGCAAAAAAACAGGCAAAGCGGTTCGTTCAATTACAGCGAGCTTTGGTATTGCCTTGCATATTGAGCAGTGTTTAGTAACTCATTTGATTGAGCGTGCCGATAAAGCACTTTATTTAGCGAAAGAGCATGGTCGTAACCGAATAGAAATTGCTGCGTAGCACTAATTTTTACTGCTTAAAGGTGTGTTTTTATAAAATGCAAGGTCATTTAAGGCTTTGACTTGATTATAAAAAACTATAAAATTGTGTCTATTAATCATATTTAGAACCACAGTAATGAAAAGAATTATCGTCTGTATGGATGGTACATGGAACAAGCCCACCCAGTATGATCGAGGCAAGCGTAAACCCACTAATGTTGTCAAAGTCGCCCGCGCAATTGAACCTGTTTGCAGTGATGGAGTTCATCAAATAGTGTATTACAGTGAGGGTGTTGGGACGCAGTGGGGTTTAGATCGTATTTTAGGGGGCGGTTTTGGTATTGGGCTATCGCAGAATATTCTTAAAGCCTATCGGTTTATTGTTCATAATTACCAGCCTGGGGATGAAATTTTCCTGTTTGGTTTTAGCCGTGGTGCTTACACGGTGCGCAGTTTAGCTGGGCTTATTAACAAAGTCGGTCTGTTGCCTAAAGACCACGCATTTTATATGCCTGAAGCCTATCGCTTATATCGTAAAGAACCTTCAAACGCACAATTAAACGCTTTTCAGCAGCAGCACAGCAGTAAAAAAGTAAAAATTAAGTTTGTTGGTGTATGGGACACGGTTGGCGCTTTAGGGATCCCGCTTGGATTTAGGCGTTTTAATCGTCGCTACCAATTCCATGATGTGAGTTTAACTAATAATATTGAACACGCATTTCAAGCGCTTGCCATTGATGAGCGCCGGGGCATTTTTAAGCCTGCTATTTGGCAATTGCCAAAAGGATCAACACAAACTCTACAACAACAGTGGTTCGTGGGCAGTCATAGTAACGTAGGTGGGGGCTACAGCAAAGATGGTTTAGCCAATATCAGCCTACATTGGATCAAAGACATGGCCGAGCAATATGGGTTGCAGTTTAATGACACGTTTTTACGTTATTATAAACCGTATCACCTAGACGAATATCGTAACTCAATGACATGGCTGTATAAGTTAACAGAAACAATGCGAGAAGTAAGCTATAAACCTTATACGAATGAATCACTACACAAGAGTGTACTTAATCGTATGAGTGACCTACCAACATACCGTCCTGAAAATGTTATGCCAATGGTAGAATCTAAGGATGAGAAGGTCATTGGGTAATACGATGAACTATATTATTAAAGAGGGCACTGTTAACGAGTTGATGTGTATTGAGAATAACATCCCTGAATTTTCTTCTCCAAAATCATATGCAGAGATCAATGAAAAAATATATGCCCGCTCATATATATTGCTGGTGGCTTATGTTAATGAGCAACCGGTTGGTTATAAGCTTGGTTATGCAAAAAGTGGCTCGCTATTCTACAGTTGGCTTGGTGCCGTGTTGCCAGAGTTTAGAGGTCAAGGCATTGCTAAAGGGCTGCTTTTACGACAAGAAGACAAGGTAAGAGCGCGTGCTTATCAAGCCATTGAGGTTAAATCAATGAACCGTTTTAAGCGTATGTTACAGATGTTGATCGCGCATGATTACCAGATTGTAAAGTGCAAACAACTGGATGATGGCAGTGATAGTAAAATTACCTTTAGGAAAAACCTTTAGCTCAGCTCTAAATTAGCGAAAAGATAATGATTTTTTCCTTTCTCAGTGTCAAAAATTAAGCTTAAATAATACATTATGATTGCATTTGTAAAAATTTAGTAAATAAAGTTATTTTATTTTTACCTGCAAACAATTATCATTACGGTCCTAATTTAAATACACAATTAAATATACCGCGTATCGCTTACTGTAAGTGGTACCGTATTTTAGTATGTGATTGAAGGAGCAGTAATGTCACGTCGTTTTTTTCTTACTGGTGCAACCGGAGTTGTTGGACTATCTATTCTTGAGCAGTTGAATGAGGATGACCAAGTGTCTATTTTGGTTAACCGACAACGCTTTAGTACATTGCCAACTGGCGTTAGTCAGCAAATAAAAGGTGATATTTCCAAGCCTGATTTTGGTTTAGGTGCACAAGAGCTTGCACAATTAAACGAAATCGATGTATTGATCCACAGTGCGGCGTTAACGGACTTTACCGCCGATGCCGAGGTATTGGCTGATATTAATATAGCAGGCTTGCAGCATGCTAAAGCACTGGCAAATAAGCTCAATGCTAAGTTAATTTATATCAGCACTGCATTTGTGCAAGGGCGAAATGGTCATGCATTTAATAATTATGAACACAGTAAGAAATTAGCGGAATCATCGTTGGATGATGATGTGACCGTGATCCGACCATCCGTCATTATTGGCGATAGCATCAAAGGTATTATGCCCAAAAAACAAGGCATGCATAATATGCTTAAATTGGCTACAAAAGAGGTTATTCCTGTTGTACCGGGCGATGCCAGTACCTTAGTAGATGTTATTCCCAGAGATACAGTGGCCAGTGGTATTTTAACCGTTGTTGATAACAACCTCTCTGGTGAGTTTTGGTTAACCGCTGGTGATGACGCCAGTACCTTAGGCCAAATGTTAACAATTGGCACTAATCCCGATTACTTTGAGCGCTATCAAGTGAAATTTAAGCCGCCTAAATTGATCAATCCGACCACATTTGAACGACTGATCAAGCCGGTATTTTTACCTGCATTGCCCCGTCGATATAAACGTATGTTTGAAGAAACCTCCATTTATTTAAAATACCTAGATATGAGTGAGGGCTTTAGTTCCGATCTTGACAAACTCGGTGCCTATGATCAGGGCCCTGAGCCATTCGATATTCCTGAGGTAATAGTAAAGAACATCGCTGCATTTGATGACGTCCATCCTCTCAGTGAGCTGTTAGTGGCCGGGGAAGCGTAATGAAAGAGGAAACGCTAAAGGCATTAAAGTCTCATAGCAATCGTTCAAAAGCACGGCTATCGAGTATGATGAATTTACCGATTGAACATTGTGCTCAGGGGTGTGAAATTGTCGATACCCAAGGTAAAACGTATTTAGATTGTGGTGGGTTTGGCGTCTTTATTTTAGGCCACCGTCACCCGGAAGTGATACACAGTGTCACTGAGCAACTCAATATGTTACCAATGAGTAGCAGGACATTGGTCAACGATACACTGGCGATTGCGAGTCAAAAACTGGCTGATTTTAGTCCAGCGTCATTAGAGTATACTTTTTTTACAAACTCTGGTGCTGAGTCTACTGAGTTAGCTTTGAAACTGGCGCGAGCGAATGGCTGCAATAAAATAATAGCACTCACTGGGAGTTATCACGGCAAAACGTTAGGCGCACTAAGCGTGACGCATCGCGAGGCTTTTAGAGCGCCATTTGAGCCTTTGTTTGATGATGTTATTTTTATTGAGCGCGACGACATGACAGCGCTGTCTAGTTGTTTTGAAAATAGTCAAGATACCTATGCAGTTATCCTTGAACCTGTACAAGGCGAAGGCGGTGTTTACCCGTTGTCAGTTGAGTTTGTGCGCTTAGTCAGTGAGCTATGTAAAGAGAATAACGGGCTGTTTATTGCCGATGAGATCCAGTCAGGCTTAGCTAGAACTGGGTATGATTGGGCAATAGAGGCCTATCAAGTGACACCGGATATTATGCTGGTAGGTAAAGGGCTAAGTGGCGGGGTTATACCCTGCGCCGCAGTGGTTGCGACTGCGGCCGCATTTGAGCCTCTTAATAAAGATTTCATGTTGCACAGCAGCACCTTTGGGGGCTCTCCCATTGCTTTAGCAGCAGCAATTAAAACTCTAGAGATTCTGGCTCGGGATAATATTTCAGCAAAAGCAAAAGCAATCGGTGATGCCATTATTGAAAATCTCACGCCGCTTGCAGAACCTGCGGGCATCATCGTGAGGGGCAAAGGCTTATTGATAGGTTTAGATGCACAAACCCCAGCTCGTGCAGGCCAACTTACTTTGTCTTTACTGCAACATAACATTATTACCAGTCATTCGCTGAGTAATGCCACGACCGTGCGCCTAACGCCCAGTGCATTGCTGAGTCTTTCTCAAATTGAACAACTAACCACGGCATGTGCTGCCGCCTTTTCGTCATTAACTGCTATGGAGCAAACATCATGAGACGCGTCACTATTGAAAAACAATTACCTGTATCTGCAGAGCAAGCTTATAAAACGATTTCTGATTTTAAACAGTTTGAAAAACACTGTGCAGCCGTGATCAGTATTGATGTGAACAAAATATCTGATACGCAGAGTGACTCAACGTGGAAAGTCCATTTTCATGATGGTGAAATGTGTTGGCGTGAAAAAGACATTTTTAATAACCAAGAACTTACGATAGATTTTAATCAGCTTGAAGGTGATGCGGAAGAGTTCTATGGTCGTTGGATTGTGGAGACCGTGTCTTCAAATCGTGCAAAAGTTTGCTTTGAGGCGTCATTTTGTATGGGGATCCCCACTCTCGCAGATATTCTTGAGCCGATTGCAGAAACGGCGATTACCAACAATATAAATAACATGCTGACCGAGCTATTTATTACTGAAACAGAAGGTGAGCCTGCGTAATGATTTTAACAGATGCTTACGCGAGCTTAGACAATTTCTTGCCCGGGTTGAAAGAGAAATTAGCGTCGCAAAATTTTAGTGATAACGAAGCTGAGCATAGCCCCGTCATCAGTTGGTTTAAAGACAGTGGTGGTTGTCGCTTAATGGTTAAAAAGTGTTATGGGGGCGTCGAGCTAACCCCATGGCAAGGCGTTTTGGTTCAGCTGGGGTTAGGGGCACTGTCTCCGTCTTTGGCCATTGGTGCCGGTATGCATCAGTTTTCTATTGCAACGTTACAAGAAATGGCTAAAACCAGTACGGGTCTGGAGTCGCTCTTATTAGAGGCAATTGCCAAAAATGATTTGTTGGTGTCATCGGCATTCAGCGAAGGAAATACATCTAAAAGTATCCTTAAAAGCCAGATCATTGCTAAACCAAGTGGAAAAGGGTTTATTGTAACTGGCACTAAAAAACCCTGTAGTTTAGCCCATGATATGGATTTATTAACAGCGAGTGTGCGTGTTGAACCTGAAGACGCAGACCCCTATTTTGCGGTTGCACTCATTCATAAAGAGAATGACGGCGTTAATATAGAGCCGTTTTGGGGCGCAAACTTCCTTAAAGCCAGTCAAAGTGAAGCGGTACAGTTAAATGAGGTGTATGTACCTCACAGTATGCTCGTTAATGTTGATGAGAATATGGCTTATCATGCGCATATTTGTGGCTTTGTGTGGTTTGAGTTACTGACAACTGCGTCGTATCTAGGCATGGTGTACGGGCTTGTGGACGAAGCGAAAAAGCGTGGGCGCTTATGTGATCAAGACACCGTGGCTGCTTATATCAAGCTTGATACCGGTGCGCTTGCACTAAAAGCAATCACGTATGATATGCATGACCAAACGCAAGATACATTATCGCAAGTGTTGGCCTGTCGATATCATTTACAAGAGGTGCTAACGCAAGTCACTGCACAGGTGATGGAAAAAGTCGGAGGCCTTAATTATATTGGTGATAACTATTTTTCAAGTATAGCGCAGACGATTCATGCCTTTAATTTTCACCCGCCTGCTAAGCACAGTATGATAGCGCCACTGGCCGCATATTATGATAATCAACTTTTGGTGATGGTATAAAAATGCGAATTGCACTTTCTAATATAGAAAATGTTGCAACTCAAAACGCGATGGTAACGGTATTGCGCCGTCACCATCGCGATATAAAGTTAGTAATATTAAGTGATCCATACTCCCACAGAAATGGTGGTTTTTTCACTCAGTTTGCTCGTAATTTACGATTGCGCGGTATGGGGTTTGTCAATTACTTGTGTATCAAGATGACAGCGATGCCTATTATGCGTTTTACAGCGAAGGTATTTGGTAAAAAGCCTTTACCCAGTATTGAGCAAGTGTGTGCTGAATATCAGATACCCTGTATTAAAGTGAAAGATATTAATTCAAAAGAGGCTGTGGCTGAGGTAAAGCGCCAGCAAATAGACTTATTATCCATATTTTATTTTGATCAGATTTTACATGAGGCGATGATAGAGGCCCCGAACATTGGGGTTGTGAATTTCCATCCTGCATTTTTGCCAAGTTGTAGAGGCTTGTTCCCTGTTTTGTTTAGTTATTTATATAATGAACAAAAATATGGCTTGTCGGCACATTGGGTGACCAACACAGAAATAGATGCGGGCCCACTTATTGCACAATGTGCTGTAGAATGCCAAGAGCCAAGCTGCTTACTGCAATTAGATCGTACGGTATGCGATCAATTCATTGTATTTTACCCGCAAGTAATGGCATTGTTATCTGATGACTTGAATACACTTTCGCCGTACACTTGCGCGACTGAAAGTTATTATTCTTATCCTAATAAAGCACATTTAAAAGCGTTAAAAGTGCGACAATTACCGTTTTTACGCGTTGGCGATATTGCTAAAATGATGCTGGACAGTCCTCAATAAGGCCGCTGAGCTAATTATATTAAGCTAAATTTATGCATGTTGCAGGCGTTTAGCCTTTAAACGGTTATTTTTATTCAACAAGGAACCACAGTGAAGTTACTCGTTCTCTTACTTAATGTTTTATGGTGCAGCTATGTTGTTGCGGCTGATGAAAAAAAGTCACTGCCTATTGCGGCATATACTTTAAAACTTGAGCCTGGTTATACACAAGTGCGTGCCGTGACGGGCAAAGTCATTAAGCAACATGAAGCAAGTTTGAGCTTCGAGTTTTCAGGTAAGGTTCAATCGATACATTTTGATCAAGGTGAGTGGGTTGATACAGGGCAGGTGATCGCCACCCAAGACACCCAGCTGCTTGAAATTGAAAAGTTGCAATTGGAAGCTGAGAAAGCAAAGCTTTATGCGCAATTGAAATTAGCGAAAATAGAGCAAAAACGATTTGAAAAACTGAGCAAAAAGAATTATTCGGCGGCTCAGCAACTTGATGAAGTGACGACAAAAATTGAGGTTATTACAGCGGAACATGCGTTATTGGATGCCAATTTACAGTCTGTTGCAGTTAGACTGAAAAAAGCACAATTGGTGGCTCCGTTTTCAGGGTTGATAGCCCAAAGACATGTACATTTGGGTGAAATTGCCAGCTCCGGTCAGGCGATGGTGACGTTACTCGAACAGAATAAATCTCAAGTTGTTCTAGGTGTGCCAATGTCTTTACAGCATGCGATTAATGACACCATGATGGTTGCAGTATCGCAAGCGCAGTATCGCGCAAAATTACTGAGCCGAGGAGCCCAGGTTGATAGTGTATCTCGCACTTTGATGATGCGGTTTGAATTGCCAGATGACGCGCCCGTTTATGCGGGAGAGCTTGCACGTATGGTTATAACCACTTTTACTGAACAGCCAGGTTTTTGGATCCCATTGAGCGCTTTAACAGATGGGGTACGAGGTACTTGGCAAGTATATGGTGTAAAAGATAATACGATAAACTCAATTGCGGTGAATGTGCATTATACCGATGGAGAATATGCTTATGTAAGTGGTGCGTTGAGTGAGCACCCTCTGATTGTGGCAAATGGGTTACATAAAGTGGCAGCGAATATTACGGTAGAAGTCGTTCAAACGCTCAGTAGCCGGAGTTTGTAGTATGCAGTTTTTATTTGCTAACGGTCGATTACAAGCTTTACTCATTGCGCTGCTGATTGTGACTGGGTTTTCAGCATTGAATAATTTACCGCGCAGTGAAGACCCAAGGATCATCAATCGGTTTGCCATTATCTCCACCTATTTACCCGGCGCTACAGCGAGTCGTGTTGAAGCGCAAGTTACTGAAAAATTAGAGCTTAAGCTAAAGTCTCAAGCCGAAATAAAAAATATGATTGGTATGTCGCGCGCCGGTATATCGGTTATCAGCATTGAATTAAAGGATGAAGTGACAGAGGTGATCCCAGTATGGTCTCGGTTACGGGATTTACTCGCTGATGCACAATCACAGTTGCCTGAACAAGCGAGTTTATCGGTACTTGAAGACGACAGAGGCTACGCTTATACCAAAATTGTCGCCATAACAGGTGAAGAGAGTAAATCGTCGTTAATGAGCTTGAACCGCTATGCGAAAGAGTTAAAAAACCAGCTTACCAATACCTCAGGTGTTGAGGTTGTGCACTTATTTGGTGGGGTTGAAGAGGAGATAAGGGTTACTTATGACACGGATAAAGCGGCTCTTGCAGGTGTGTCATTGCAACACATCGCTGAGGCTATTCGCGGCGCAGATCCAAAAGTGGCTGCGGGTGCATTGATCAATAGTCAAGCGCACTTGCAAATTGAATTAAATGGTACGTTTGACTCATTGGCACGTATTGCTGCTATCCCACTGTCTAGCAACGACGATATTGCACAATTTGTATTGGCTGATGTTGCAACGGTTAGTCGAGAATTACGTTCACCTCGTAGAGAAATAGCACTGGTTGATGGTCAGCAAGGGGTATTTTTAGGGATAAGAATGCAGCCCGATTTTAGGGTCGATCGTTGGTCAGAAATGATTGATGATACGTTGCATCGTTTTGACAAGACATTGCCCAACAGTATTGATTTACATAATGTATTTGATCAAAAAGTCTATACCGAAGCGCGGCTCGGTGAATTAATTGAGAATATTGCCGTTGGGTTCGTATTGATCCTCACCGTATTGTTATTAACTTTGGGGTTTAAAGCGGCCGTTATTGTCGGCATGGCATTACCGTTAACGGTATTGTTTACGCTTGGTTGTATGAATATGTATGGGTTACCTATTCATCAAATGTCAGTGACTGGCTTAGTGGTAGCACTGGGGATCATGGTAGATAACGCGATTGTTATTACTGACTCAATTGCACGTTTCCGGCAACAGGGAATGACGGCTTTAAAGGCGGTGAAAAAAGCGGTCAATCATTTCTGGCTACCTCTACTGAGCTCCACTTTGACAACTATTTTAGCCTTTGCGCCCATAGTACTGATGCCGGGACAATCAGGTGAATTTGTTGGCGGAATAGCGTTGAGCGTTATTTTTGCTTTAGTTGGCTCTTATGTCATATCTCACTCACTGATTGCCGTTTTTGCGGGGCGGTTTTTGCCTGATAAGAGCCAGCAGGGCATATTACATAATGGTATTTGTTTACCGCGTCTTTCTGAGCGCTTTAAAGCATTGCTGTATTTCGCTATTGAGCGCCCAAGAAGAACTATTTTAGTGGTAATGATACTCCCTATTGCTGGTTTTTTTGGGGCGACCCAACTAACGGAGCAATTTTTTCCATCAGCTGATAGAGATATGTTTCATATTGAGGTGAGGCTATCGGCTAATAGTAGTATTGCTGCGACACGAAGAAATGTGGCGCAGATGTCGGAATTTATCCTTGAGCATGAGGGAATAGAGCAATTAAACTGGATGATTGGTAATAATATCCCCTTGTTCTATTACAATTTAATGCAGCGTGATAAAGGCGCGAAAAATTATGCACAAGCGATGGTGAAAGTAACGGACTTTGAAACAGCCAATACACTCATCAAAAAGCTGCAATATGGATTAGATAGAGAGTTTCCTCAAGCGCAAACACTGGTGCGCAAACTAGAGCAAGGGCCGCCGTTTAATGCGCCGATAGAATTACGAGTCTATGGGCCTAATTTATCGGTATTAGGTGAAATAGGGCAAAGTTTGCGCTCAGAACTCATTGCACATCAGCAAATAACACACACAAGAACGACTTTGGAGTCGGGCAGTGCAAAGGTGGTGTTAAATGCAGATGAGTCTCTGCTAAGCCACACAGGTGTTAAATTAACCGATATTGCGACTGTACTCCAAGCCCAGTTAGAAGGGGTCGTTGTGGCATCGCTTCTTGAGAAAACAGAAACGGTACCTGTTAGGTTGCGTACCTCACAAGCGCAAAGTAACTCAATAGACGATTTATACGCGACTCAGTTTATGAGTGCTCAACCATTGTTGTTAGGCGCATTTGCGCAAGTTAACTTAGAACCTGAACAAAGTACGATTCATCGTCGCAATGGCGAGCGAGTCAATGTTGTTGAAGCTTTTCTTGAAGCCGGTGTCTTACCTCAAAAAGTATTAAATGAAATCCAGCAACAATTGCAAGAGGTACAGCAAACACTGCCGGCGGGGTACCGTATTGAAATAGGTGGAGAATCGCAGCAGCGAGATGAAGCTGTCGGCGTGTTATTGGGGCAAGTAGGGGTTATAGCGGTGTTGCTTATTACTATACTGGTATTAACGTTTAACTCGTTTACGACAACGCTTGTCATACTCGTGACGGCGGTACAGTCAGCACTGCTTGGCTTATTGAGTGTGTATATTGCAGGCTATCCGTTTGGTTTTACCGTGATCATTGCATTGTTAGGCTTAATGGGATTAGCCATTAACGCGGCGATTGTTATTTTATCTGAGTTAAAAGCCAATAATGCTGGTAGCGATGTGAATAAAGTGGTGCACAGCGTGATGACCTGTACGCGCCATATTAGCTCTACCACAATCACGACAGTTGGTGGATTTATGCCCCTTATCTTGGCTGGAGGTGGCTTTTGGCCGCCTTTTGCTGTTGCGATAGCTGGTGGTACAGTATTGACGACGGTGTTGTCTTTTTTCTTTGTGCCTGCAGTGTATAAATTATGTATAAAAGCAGCACCTGTAAGCGATATAGAGCCTGTAGTCATGAGCAGCAAGTAAATGGGTTGGTGAGGGTGTTAACAACATAAATGCGTTTATTGAATAATAACACTTCGTATTTTTCGATGTTATTAACTGTAATAATATGATTTTATTTTATTATCAAACAGGTAAACTGGCTTTGTTTTCACACTTATCCCTCATCACTACCCATGATGTGTTTGGCCGCTTTTGCGGCCTTTTTTCTTTTCAGCATATTATTTCTATTTAGCGCTTAGTGCTTGTTACACATAAAGATATACTCAAATACCAGTGTTTAATTATTGAGCTGGGTGTAAGTTTTGAAAGTGGTCAGCGAAATGGTTTTTTTTTGGGAACACCATGAATATTTAGTTGGCGGTGCTTTTGAGATGTATTCAGGTGAATTTGTGAATAAGGTTAAATTAGAGAATATGTATCAGCGCTATGTGCTAATACATATTCTCACGCGTTTATTACTCTGCTTCTATAGCATCTGGCTTCATGCCAAGTTGCGCTGATATAACACTATCAAGGTTCTGAACTTGAGCAAGCACAAGCGATAAATCCATTGTTTGGTCGTCTATTTTAAAAATAGCACGCTGCTCACGCGTGTAAATCAACGAAAGTCCTAATGAATCAGCTATTTTTTGAGCGACTACATACGTTGGCAGCTTAGCCACAATTTCACCGGTTAATGTATACGTCTCATGAGAATTAAGCTCCGCTACTTGGTCGCCAACGTAAAGTGTAGGTGATAGATCTGCTCCTTCAACTTTTGCAAAAGATTGACCGTTTGAAAGGAATGTATGATCCGATAATTGCACAGGCTCTGCAATTAAGATTTCCTCTGCTGTTGCTTGCGCCATAAAAACGAATGCTGGGATTAATAATGCTTTCATAATTTATCTCCTATTTATGACCGATGAAACGGATTTTCCAAGAATTAAGCGTGCCATCTTCTTGGTTATTTCTATGTGTAAAGCGCACGTTAGGCTTGCCTGATGCTGAAGGGTTAAAGGTGAATTTTTCATCTTGGCCTTGCGTATCGATTAGACGTAACGTCCATACACCTTTAGCTGACTCGCCATAGAAGTTATGAGACAGCATTTGAGTTTCGGTAAAACCTGAACGACCAAAAATAGTACCTGTGCGTGGTGTCATAAGTACACTTCTAGTCCCTGATGGAGATATGAGTTCTACGGCAACATCTCGGGTACTAGAGTGTTCAGCATTTAGCTGAATTTGAACTGTTTCTATAGTGAGTTCTTCTGTTTGTTCAAAGTGGCTGTCAACACCGGTCAGTGTGCCGTCAGGGATCTTAGTATTGGCAACGGTAGAGTGCCAACCTGTGATCTCTAAAGGTGGTAGAGCTGCTGAGTAGAAACGCGCCATATTCACGGCTGCATCAACGTTTACAGCGCCAAAACCATAGAAGGTGTGAAAATCATACCCAGCAGCATTTGTTTGCCATGCAGGAATAGCATCGTAACGGAATTCATCACCCTCTTTATGAGTGAATGATAATGATACGCCAGGGTGTTCTGCATCAATTTTTCGCGCGGTAGATGCCAATATATGACGTACATCGCGCCAATTTAACGCAGGGTTTGCCGACATCACTAATGCAATAGCACCTGCAACGTTGGGCGCAGCGGACGAAGTCCCATTCATACGTGCATTGTAATCGCAGTTGGGATCTAGTTCATGCCCACCATGTAGGTCGTTACGTCCATAAGCAGGGTTTCGACCTCTATCACAGCCAGTTAAGTCAGTGGTAATAATGGCTGGCGAGGTTGTACCATATTGACCTCCTGGTGCGGATACAAAAATATTTGAACCAACCTCAGAATAAGACGATTTTACGCCATCAGCGTTGTAAGCCGATGCGACTAAATTCCAATAAGTGGCATCCATTCTTTCTAGGTTAGAGTTTTGTACCGGCAAGCCTTGGTTGGCATTGTCAAAGTAAATACGGCCACGGCCATAAGTTTTTAATGTAATTGATTGAGATTGGTAGCTATTACCAGCAGACTTTACAAATATTGCGCCTTTGCCACCATGTGAATATCGCGTGATCTCTTCTTGGGCGTCATCATTGCGTTTTAACCAAGGCGTTACTTCATAGTTGTAACGCTGTGGTGAGGTACGCGCGCCGCCATAACTTTGGTTAAAAACACGAGGAAAGTCGAAAGATGAACGATTGAATCCATCAGAATACAAACCATGTGACTGTAGCCAATTAGCTTCGGTCCACTTGCGTAAAAGGTTGAAACCAACCAGCCCTGCTTGTGGCGCGACGCCACGGCCGCCAATGCCGTTATATGCTGAGGCTGCAATGATCCCGGCCACTGCGGTACCGTGTGTATCGTTATCATCTCTTGGTTTTAAATCAGCAGAATCAGTTAAGAAATCCCATGAACCGGGTTTTACGTTGTTGACTAAATCGGGGTGATCAAGTTGCACTCCACCATCAATAACGGCGGCTGTTACACCTACACCTAATATGCCTAGGGCATGAGTAAGGTCAAGGTTCATATCTTCTCCGGCTTTTCCGCCTCGATCAGAAAATGCTGTTTGACCGGTATTTTGCAAATGCCATTGCTGACTCGTTAGTGGATCACCTTCTCTTAATACGTAGTCAACATTCGCCATAGCGTTACAGGAAGCTGCAATAACTGCAGCCAAATAAGTATATTTTAATTTCATTTATGTTGTTCTTTTATTTAATGAAAGTGAAATGTACCTTATTAAGGTTTTAATGAATACAAAAAGTTAACTTTTTGTTTTTCAAAGGGGTTGTCTTAGCAGCTGTGTTTACTCTATAAAGGCTTTATTGGCTGACTCTAAGTAGTGACCAATACTGTGGCTGATGATATATATGTTCAAACTCTTGAACTCGGTCACTTTTCTTTTCAAATGTATGCTTTTCTCTCGCGCCACTTTGCACCATATTATTGATGTTGGTTTTATGCTCACTAGTTCAGAGTCGATTAAATATATCAGCGTAAAATGCGGCTTCTTTAAAAAACCAAAGTAGAAAGGGTGTTGATATGGCAATTATAATTAGTAGTGTGTTGTTGTTCGTGGTGTCGGTAAGTGTCTTAATGGGCGCGGTTGTATATAAAAATATTAAACTGAAAAGGGTTGGGTTATTTGGATTGCTAGTGAGCTGTGTGTTAATCGGAAGTAGTTTTTACGGTGATTTTTGGCAAATGGACGGATGTTTGGACAGCGGTGGTAGTTATAATAAAACCTTGAAGGTGTGTGAGTAAGCTTAACTGCTCTCAAGTTGCGGTACTTTATAGTGCGAAAAGTAGTGCGAAAAGGCGCTTAGATTTGTCGCATTTCAACGTACTCAGGCAAAAAGTAATTTATTTCTACCGCGATTGGCAATTAACCCAAGACTATTGCCGAGAAAAAGCCGATAATTACGTTAATTTAGATTTGCTTGCTCGCAGGCTATGTGTGTTTATGTTTGAACATGATATACGTTACGTCGCGCGCAACACCAAACGTGGAATACCTCAATGGAAATTAAAGTTAATTTTCTCGATAACCTGAGACTTGAAGCTAAGTTTGATGACTTTACAGTTGTTGCCGATCAACCAATTCGATATAAAGGTGATGGCTCAGCACCTAGCCCATTTGATTACTTTTTAGCGTCTTCTGCATTGTGTGCGGCTTACTTTGTTAAAGTATATTGTGTAGCGCGAGATATTCCGACTGATGGTATCCGTCTGTCGCAAAACAATATTGTTGATCCTGAAGACCGCTACAACCAAATTTTTCAAATTCAAGTTGAGTTACCTGAGAGTATTTCAGATAAAAACCGTGAAGGTATTTTACGCTCAATTGAGCGTTGTACGGTTAAAAAAGTAGTACAAACTGGCCCTGAGTTTAAAATCGAAACGGTTGAGAACTTAGATGAAGATGCGCAAGCTATGCTTATGACGCAAGCTGATAATGGGTCTAGCACGTTTATTGCGGGTAAAGACTTACCCCTTGAGCAAACTATTGCAGACATGACCGGTATTTTGGCTGAGCTAGGCATGAAAATTGAGATTTCATCGTGGCGCAACATCGTCCCACATGTGTGGTCGTTACACATTCGCGATGCAGCTTCTCCGATGTGTTTTACCAATGGTAAAGGGTCAACAAAAGAAAGTGCATTATGCTCAGCGTTAGGTGAATTTATCGAGCGTTTGAACTGTAACTTTTTCTATAATGACCAATATTTGGGACAAGACATTGCGAACAGTGAGTTTGTACATTACCCGAATGAAAAGTGGTTTAAACCGGACGAAAGCGATGCATTACCGGCAGAGATACTTGATGAACATTGTTTAGACATTTATAACCCTGAAGGGGAGCTGCGTGGCTCTCACTTAATTGACACCAACTCGGGTAATGTAGAGCGTGGTATTTGCTCAATTCCGTACGTACGTCAATCAGATGGTGAAACGGTATACTTTCCATCAAACTTAATTGAGAACTTGTTCTTAAGTAATGGTATGAGTGCGGGTAATAATTTTGAAGAAGCCAAAGTACAGTGTTTATCTGAAATATTTGAGCGCGCGGTTAAAAGGCAGATTATTGAGCAAGAAATTGTTTTGCCTGACGTACCACGTTCAGTTATTGAAAAATTCCCGGGTATTTTAGAAGGTATTGAAGGGCTTGAAGCACAAGGCTTTCCGGTTGTTGTGAAAGACGCCTCGTTAGGTGGGCAGTTCCCGGTCATGTGTGTAACGCTAATGAACCCAAAAACAGGTGGTGTATTTGCTTCATTTGGTGCTCACCCTAGCTTTGAAATTGCGCTTGAGCGCAGTTTAACTGAATTATTACAAGGGCGTAGCTTTGAAGGGCTGAACGATGTACCAAAGCCAACCTTTAACAGTATGGCAGTCGCAGAGCCGGAAAACTTTGTTGACCACTTTATTGACTCTACTGGTGTGATCTCATGGCGTTTCTTTAGTACTAAATATGATTATGCGTTTGTTGAGTGGGATTTCTCTGGTTCAAACGAGCAAGAGTGTGAGCAGTTGTTTGGCATCTTGAAAACGCTGGGTAAAGAAGCGTATGTGGCAGAGTTTTCAGACTTAGGCGTAGCGTGTCGTATTCTAGTACCTGATTACTCAGAAGTGTACCCAGTTGAAGATTTAATTTGGGATAACACCAATAAAGCGTTGCAATACCGTGAAGACATTTTAAATTTACATACACTTGATGACGATGCGCTAGCGGACTTGGTTGAACGTTTAGAGGAAAGTCAGCTCGATAATTATATTGATATTCGCACTTTAATTGGCGTTGAGTTCGATGAGAATACGGTCTGGGGCCAAGTCACCATATTAGAGCTTAAAATACTCATTTATTTAGCACTTGGTGAGTTAGAAGAGGCAATTGAGCTGGTTGATTCGTTCTTACAATATAACGATAACACCGTGGCACGCGGATTGTTTTATCAAGCGGTTCATGCGGTACTTGAAGTGAGTCTTGATGACGAACTTGAATTAGCGCACTTTGAAGGCAACTTTACCAGAATGTTTGGGCAAGACGTCATTGAAAATGCTATCGGTTCAGTCTCTGGTGATGTGAAATTTTATGGCTTGACGCCAACAAATATGGCACTTGAAGGGCTTGATAAGCACTTACGCTTAATTGACAGTTATAAAAAACTACATCAAGCACGCGCAGAGAAAGCCGCTAAGTAAGCACAGAACCTCATTCAGTGTGGTCTTTTTAAAGCCGACATATTCATCATGAATAGGTCGGCTTTTTAGTAACTAGTGTTCCTTTTAGGCCAGTAAGTATCTGTGTATCAAGTATGTATCGTTTTATTTGGCCCAAAGCGCAATGATGTTATTCAGGGATCTCAGATTCAGCTAGGCGCTGTTCAACAAAGCTTAAAAAGGTGTCGAGCTTTTTAGAGCTATCCCGTTTCATGCGGTAAATTGCCCCGAGCGTTTTGTGACCCCGATTCAATTCTGGTAATAACTCTACAAAGGCGCCGCGGTTAATGTCTTTTTGGCAAAAGTAAGAAGGTAACATGCCTATGCCAATACCTGCCAATACGGCCTCCCTAATATGAAACCGGTTATTCGCAATTAAATTGCCGCTGAATGTATGATGCGTGCCGTCATCTTGTGCCCACGCATTTTCGAGGGTTGAGTGACGGGTGACGAGAACATTATGCTTGGTCAAACACTCTAAGCTTTTGGGGGTGCCAAAACGTGCTAAATAGTCAGGTGACGCAACAAACAGTAGTTTCACTTTGAGTAAGCTTAAACTGTAAAATGGGCTATCAGGTAAGGTAAACCAAGTGCGAAATGCCACGTCAATATTTTCATCTATTAAATCTAACAAGGATGCGGTAAAAATGAGTTCTAGTTCAAAATCTGGGTAGGCTTTGAGGAAGTCATTACAAATTTGGCTAAAAAGCATCCGCCCTAGTGTATTCGGAAAGGTTATACGTAGCTTGCCTTTTGGCGTGCTATCGAGCTCTTCAAGTTCTTCTTCTAAGGCTCTAAACCCCTCAAGTAAGCCTTGTGCACGCTTATAGACAATTTCTCCTTCATCGGTCATCGACAAAGCTCGGGTGGTACGCAGTAACAGGGTTTTTCCTAAGTGATTTTCAAGTTGTGATACTGCTTTGCTGACAGAGGAGTTAGGTAAATTGAGATGATCAGCTGCTTTAGAAAAGGATCCTTTTTCGACCACTTGATAGAACACATTCAGTAGATGGTGTTTGTCCCATTCTCGTCTCATAATAGCCCTTACTATTTCCGTTAAAGAAAAAGATACTTTCTTTTTTACCTCTGTATTTTCTTTATAGCATAAATATAATGGCTACTTAACGCAACAAAATATCAAGGAGTCAGTATGATTGAGCAGCAGTGTTTTTGTAAAGAAGTGAAATATCAGGTGTTTTCAGAGTATGCACCACTGCAAAGCGAGCACGACAATTTGCGTTTTGTTAATGCGGTAGGGGTGGTGATCGACCCTAATAAAATGATACATCGATATGTAAAAAAGGTTGGAGACGCATTTGAACATGCATTTTGCAGTCAGTGTGGATGCCCCATTTACCAAATAGACCACAGTGGGCATACCAAGTACTGTATTTGGCAAACAAGCACAGTACCAGGTAGTTTGTATAGTGGCGCGATGCAATTTGGATTGTAATACGCTTGAACGTAATGCTATTTGCCACTTTCAGCTAGAGGCACTGCATCAAAATGCACTTCCTCTAGGCCATTTCGATTGGCCAAAAATGCGCGGATGTTTTGATGGTCATTTCCATCTGGGTGCGCTAGCACATCTTGTCGGTAATAGTCGCCAAAGCAATGTAATGTTTGCTGTTTTGTTAAGTTATGCAATTGGGCAAATGAAAAAATCTTACAAGATCCAGAGTTTGTACCTGCTTCATTGTGCACACCACTGTTTTTAAATGAAGTGGCTGTAAATTGGTATAAGCTGTCTATCACGCTCATAGTTTGTGTGAAAGAGACTGACTCAGGATTGTCTTTCAAAGATTGCAATAATATGTCTAGTTTCATGCTATTACCCTAAAATTATGGTGGGAGAAGCATACAGTAGAAGGGCACAAATGTTGAGTGAAATATCTAGATAATGGCCACAGCATCGCGCTACTGTGGCCAGTGTATTCAGTCTTGAGTTACAGACACATCGCCAGTGGTTGAGTCGTACACTAACCGCATTGACGCGTCATCATTTAGGCTATAAGTACACAAGCCGTTTTGCGCACTTACTACCTTATAGTCACCATCAATTGTGGAGTAATACCACTTCGTTGAACCATCTGCTTTTTTACCTCCTGCCCCGCTTTGATTCAATGTATATTGGTGGTCTAAGAAGTTATTCCACATCCTCGCACAACGATTTGCATTAGGGTGTTTAGTAATTTTGTTGTGATTACCACCTTGGTCTTTAGACTCGACCGGAAAACCGGCGGCGTTAAAGTTGAACGATCCATCTCTAAACCCTTCAACATTGGCGACTGCACCAGTGAGTGCGTTATCTAGGTAGTATTGATGTGCGGCATTGACACCATCACGGTATAAATTATCAATACTTATCAACCTGTTTCCGCAGCCACTGACATAGGTCAAGTCGGCCATGTGCCTCGGGCCATCCATCAAATAAGCAGCTTGTGCCGTATTGACATCAAGGGTGTAAATTTTGGCGTTTTCATTCGCATTACGTGCTGAAACATAGAGTGTTCCGTCGCTACCCACAGCTAAGCCAGACGCCCAATTAAGCCCATGTTCTCCTATTTTATCTAATGTCATGTCATTTTCATTGAGCATGTACAGTGACTTTGCGTTTAATACGTAGACGATGTTGCCATCATTTGAATATGCAATATCGCCGTGTTTAAAATCGGCATAGCTTGCATCATCAGCTTGCATTTTTCCCATCACAGTTTTTACACCTGTCGCAGCATCAAACTGATACATATAAGTTTGACTGGTCGCGAGCAAATAGCTGCCATCAGGGGACATTGCAGAACGCTTAATCGTATACGAGGTCGTATCTGCTAAGGTGCGCTGTTGGCCTGTTGATAAGTCAAATGCATACAGTTTTGACGCTCTGGTGTTACTGTCTATCTTTTCCATCATATACAGAGTGTTACCAAAGCTGGCAATGTTACTCGCTGCCGTGGTTGTACCCGATAATAATGTAGACGTAAGATTGGTTGTGTCTAAATGATACAAACTTCCTTGTTCGCTATGGCCTGTGCGGTCAATGGCAATTAACCCAGACAAACAGCCGTTTCCGTCTGATGCCAATGTGCCGGTACTAACTGACATGGCACATACTACAGCACACTGTAGTAAGGTCTTAGTGAATGTTCGTGTCATAAGAGACTCCTAAAAGCTACTAAGCAGTAGCGTTAACTTTGTATTCAGTACTAAGAAGCAAGTGGTATGCCATTAAATAAAGGTTGAGATAGAGCTAGTAGAGCTTCGGGGGAGTAGCGTTGTTCAAATAATGTTAATTCAGTTATTTATATCTTTTAATAAGGCGTTTTATCGCAGAGCCTAGTTTGCAGGCTCTGCGAAAGAGTATTGTTTACAAATGATTTTACGCAATCTGCAAGTGCTGGTGCTCGTTATATTTGCATTATGCGACGCATTGGTGTTTTTTGGTCAGAAGCATCAATGCGCACAACTTAGGGTGTCAAATAATTAACGTCTGTTGTCGCATTAAGGCTATTCATACAATACGGATCCAAGATCAGTGTTCGGGTGAGGTGGCCTATCGACATTGGGATAACCAGCTTGACGTTTTTACTATTAACATTGGCATCGACCATGAGCCACTGTTTTACCAGACTATTTATGGGTCAATGACTTTAGCATTAGCTGTGCCATGCTTGTTCTTCCTTCAGCATGTAAGCTGGCAATAACTTGCTCACGGATCCGCATTGGTTTGTTTTGGCTGAGCTTAAAATTACCTTTGTGCTGCGATGCCGTGATACGTAAAAATCGAATTTGTTTAAACATTGCGTTGATCATTTTGTCATTGAGTTTATTCATTTGCCAAGGCGTATCAAAACCCTGTTCAAAGTGATTAGTTAACTGGGTCATTGCCGCTACTTGCTCAGAATGATCTTTGATTAATTCTAATGTTCCCGTGACTTCGACACTCGCATAGAGCCAGCTCGGTAAAATGTCATTGTTACAATGATTAGGGGATAAGTATGCATTTGGGCCATTAAATAGCAGCTTTATTGTGTTATTTTCCTGTTGAATAAGGGGGTTATTTGCGGTGACATGGCCAATGAAAGTGCCGGTATCCTGGTCAAATAGCATAGGTACTTGGCACACTTGGTCCAGTGCGGCGGTAGATGAGCCGCTTAGGATCGTCGCCAGTGGATATTGTGCAATCAGCTCATATAGCTGTGCCTCTGGAATATGTGTAAAGGGTTTTGGCGGATAACTCATAAAAAATGCTCCAAACGTTGTTTGACACTTGGCCACAGCGTGTCTGTGATGCTGTGTATTGCGCTGTTACGAAATAAGCCATCAGGGGAGCGGCGGTTTTTGTAGGCAATGCCTTCAAATTGTGCTCCTAATCTTATGATAGCATTACGTGATTTGTCATTTTTTTCGTTCGTACAAATAGTAACACGTACAAGTTTTAGCTGTTCAAAGGCGTAATTCAAAATTAAGTGTTTAGCATGACTATTAACGTAACTTCTTTGCCATGGTACACCAATAAACGTATGACCAACTTCCGCACTGAGATTGTGTTTATCAAGTAGAAAAAGGCGCGTTGTACCGACAACACAATGACTTTCATTATCAATAATGGCAAATGTTAGTTGTTGCTCTTCATCAAATTTTGCCGTGGTTTCTAACCATGTTTGCAAGGTTGCTTCAGATAAACAGTAATTTGTTGGTACCCAACGCCAAATACTCGGGTCTTGTCCTGCGACGAGTAACTCTGCAAGGTGTTTTTGAGCGATGGGCTCTAACGTAACTTTACTGCTGGATAGGGTGACTGGCGTTAACATATTTATTCCTTATCTGGGGGGATAAGAGCAAATTACGTTATTTTGGCTCAATTAATACAACCAGATTTAATAAACCAGCTAGACCAGATGGGTAGCTGACTGGGAGTATTAAGTGGTTTTCTCAGTTGCTTTTGGTATAGTAAATTAAAAATAATATGGTATAACCAATAGACCAATAGACCAATGAATCCAATTCCAGTTGAGTTTTGTGGCGATGGGCCCGCACGTTATTTACAATTGGCAAGGGCGATTAGACGTGCGATTAAAACAGGTGAGCTAAGCCCTGGCACGAAGCTAAGCTCAGCACGAATTATGGCTCAAGCATATGCGTTAAATCGACATACAGTAATGAATGCATTACAAATATTGGTCGCAGAGGGGTGGTTAGAGTCACAAGAAAGGTCTGGTTATAGAGTGACTCACAGTTTACCCATAGACAGCAGCCTGCGTCCGGATTTGACGCTTTCAAAGCATCGAACTGTTGCCGTGGCTGAACGTTATCAAACGCGAAGTTTTAACTGGCCAATCGTCTATGCAGCACAGGCCCCTTTATCACTGTCTGACTACCGCTTTAATTTTGCTGGCGGCTTACCTGATCTGGCGGAGTTTCCATTTGATGAGTTTAAGCGTGCGATGGGGAGCGCATGTCAACGCTTAGACACGCATTTACTCCATTATGGAGAGGTGTCGGGTGTGCCAGATCTTAAAACGCAGATCACCGCCTATTTAGCGAAAGCTCGGGGATTAGTAGCCAACGAACTCTTGGTTTGTAATGGTTCTCAAGAAGCCTTATTTCTTATTGCCAAAGCTTTTATTGGTGAAGGAGAGTGTATTGCGGTCGAGACACTGGGTTATCCACCAGCACGTAAAGCATTTATTGCATGCGGGGCGTCTTTGGTTGATATTCGTCAAGATGGATACGGTTTGTGTGTTGAAGACTTAGCGAAACAATTAAGGGTCCATCCAATTAAGTTGCTGTATTTAACGCCGCTACATCAATATCCAACCACCGTGACGCTCTCTATGACTCGGCGTATGCAAATATATCAACTGTGTTATGAGCATGGGGTGGCCATCATTGAAGATGACTATGATCATGAATTTCATTATCGTTGCCAGCCTATCGCCCCTATGGCCAGTGATGACCCTGCGGGCATTGTGGTTTACGTTTCGACATTTTCAAAGCTGATGTTTGCGGGCGCTCGCCTTGGTTACATTGTATGTAGTAACTCGATTATGTCGCAACTAACAGCACTCAAACAGCTGGTAAATCATAAAAATGACGTACTGACTCAGCTTGGCGTTGCACAGTGGATGAAAGAAGGTGGTTTTGAACGACATGCCAAACGCATGACAAAATTATATAAGAACAACTATCAACACCTTGATAGATTACTGCAAGCATATCAGGCGCAAGGTTATCCTATTCGTTATGACAAACCCGATGGAGGCATGGCGATGTGGGTTGATATGGGGGTAAATGTTAACCAATTAAAAGAGAAGGCAAAGTTAAGCGGGGTTTATGTGCAAACACAAAGTGAATTCTATTTTGAGCACAGTACGCGCTCATTGCGCGGTGATGCGTCTCAAAACACGCATATTCGATTAGGTTTTGCAGGGCAATCACCCGACATGCTTGCTAAAGGGTTGCAGATCATCATTGATATACTCTATGAGTGAGGCCATTTACCCGTTGCGAGCTTAAGTAAATGGCTTTTTAACAAGGTGGCAGTAAATAACTGTTAATTGGATGACAACCTGTCTAGTTGCCAGTGTAACGTGCTGGGCGTTTTCGTGGGAGTTAATACAAATACTTTATCAAATTCTGTTTCACTGATGTGTGTTACGTGGCCGCTGAGAAGCTCGATGAGTTCTGGCGTTGTGTTACTGTGACCTGCAACCACAATGGTGCCAGACAGATTGCGCAATGTCTCGGCGAACGCGGGCAACTCGCGTGGGTTGTAAGGTAAAACGGCTAACTTTGTGTGTTCGGCTAACGGTGTGATGGTTTGTTGTGTGCGGTTATAGCCGGTACTGAATAAAGACGTCGGTTTATATGGAGCTAGCATGATGGTTAATCTTTTTGCACGTTTTATTCCTTCATCAGTTAAGTGTGGGTTTTTACCTGTCATTTTTTCGGCATGACGAAATAACACAATTTTTTCAGGTAGAGCCACCGATTGCCAAGTCACTATGGCCAGCAATGTAAGAATTATCTTAATTTTCATGTGTGTGTTTGAGTTTGGGAAGTTGTCTCGACTTTAGCAAAACAGTATGAAAGATGTAAATAGGCAGGTCTCCCTGCCAAAGTGCGTAATGTATTGTGACCGCTAAGCCGTCAGTAAAAGTGGGTACTGATATTATTTAGGCAATGCTAGTAGTGAGTACATAGATTGATTTTGGTGTTGTGTGTCTAACGTGCCTAGTAATGCGTTACTCGGTACCCATAAGTCGCTATCATCGAGTATTACCGTTAACAAGTCTTGCGCAATATCAGATTGCCCAAGAAGCGGGTGTGATGGATTAAAAATGACATACAGTGCACAACAGCTGGCAGCAAATAGTTGTGTATATTGCTTCGTGGCTGCAAATCTTACCACGCTTGCCGGTTCATTTTGCTCATTGTGCTGCAATGTTTGTATTGTGTCGCACCAACTTAAAATCTGCTGTTTTAAGGTGTGTAATACGGTTTGTAGGTTTGCATCTAATCTATCAAATTGACGCTGTTCTGTTATTGCTAAGAATGACGCTAAGATTGGATCTTGTCCCATGTTATTTACGCTTAACATTGCACTGCTTATTGTACTGAGTGATTTTGCCGTGTTTAAGTCAAACCAAGCTGCTATATCAGGGTGTGCACATGGGTTATCTAGTAGCTTGCTCGCAATTGCATTCGTTTGTGATGAAATTAGCCCGAGATTTAATTGACTACTGCCATCAAATAAAGAAACCACCGCATTGTCTCTTTGCATTTTTTGGAACATGCCCGCTTGATACTCATCACGTAAATAATATCGAGCGCCTAAAATGACCTTAAGCTCGTCAATAGCAAGCTCGGTGGTTTTGGGTACCCAGTACTTACAACTTGCAGAGTAAACACTCAGGCTTTTTCCGGCATAGTTTAGGGTTTTACTACTGGCTAAAGAAACCATTTCAGCCACCAGCAACTTAGCGAAGCTGCGGCCAAGCCCTTGTTGAACGGTTGGCATATCTAATACTGTTTTTTGATATAAAGCCCGTGACTTAGCAAAGTCATAGGTTAACCTGAGACAGGTATCGAATGCCCCTAAGGAAAACCCTGCGCACAGAATACGCGAAATTTGTAGTGCTTTTAATACGCCATACATACCCGGTTCATTCGTCTGAATTATCGCGGATTTGGGTACTTGTGTATTGTTAAAGCGGATCCCACTTATATCGGCACAGCGGATCCCATGAGTATTGATCTTTTCAATGTTTTCGAAGTCTTTAATACAGGTTTTATCGAGCAATAATACCGCTAATGACTCACGCTGATTATGATCGTATTTACGCACCAAAATAGTCATAGTATGACCTTGAGTTGCGTTATTTATCAGCCATTTCTCGCCATTGAGCTGATAGTCATCGGCGTGTTCTGTTGCACTCACTTCGCTCGCCAGCAGGTTACTACCATGACGTTTTTCAGTAAGCGCTAGGCAGCCTAAATGACCCTGGAGAATATGCTCTGCTAACAGGCTTTTTTGTGTTTGATCGCCACATAACCATACAGGCAAAGCACCAAGCATGGTTTGCCCAGTAGCAATGGCTGCGGTTAAATCTCGACGAGATAGGGTTCTACACAGCAGTAGTAGCTCTGAAAACTCATGAAGTTGCCCACCCATTTCAGTAGGAACAAAATGTGAGAAGTAACCGATGTCCGTTAAATAACGAATATAGTCGTGAGGAAAAGCTTGTGCTTCATCCAAGGTCACAGAGCGGGCGAAATTAATCTCGCTTTGTTCATTTGTGGGGTCGCCAAGCGTTGTTTCAAGGTGCTGAATAGTTTTTAAAAAATCGTGGTTTAGATCAGTCATAAATAGGTTCTGTCAATAAAATATCATGGTTGTGTAGCTGCCATGTGTGGCGACGCCAGTGCGTCAACTCAGTGTATGGGTTTGTCGCAATGATGACTCGGTTAGTGTACCAAGCGCTAATACGAACGGCTTGGCAGAAGGTCACAAATGGACCTGTGCCAACGGCTTTGTATAGCGCTTCTTTGAAGCACCATAGTTGTGTGGCGCTGGGTATTGCTTGCGCATCATCCTGTGAGAGTTCACCTTTTGAAAACCAGGGTTCTGGGGCTGTATCAAAGCGACTTTGGTGCTCTGTGTCTACGCCAAAAGGTGACTTGCTCAACGCTGCGATGGCTAAGTCTGATGTGTGGCTAATCCCAACGGGTTGACCCGATATGGCGCAAAAGGGGGCTCCTTGGGGGTTTTTAACCAAAGACAGCTGTTTGGTCGTGGTATTGTGACATTGGTATTTTTTAAGTAACCACTTTGCCGCCAGTCGAGCACCAAGCCAGCTAAGTGCTGGCTTTTTGTATATAAAGTTATGGTAAGTTGCTAACTCATCAGCGCTCAAATTTGACATAAGTTGCTGTTGCATCGCAGGGACCTTTAGCCGCAACATCAGTTGCGGCAAGTACACAGCATATACGTCACTGTGTGTTGAAGCTGATAAATGAGAAAGCATGCTAGGCTATTACCACTGATAGCCTGGCAAGATTTCATCGGCATGAATGGTTTCTACCACATCGGCCATTTGCGTGAATTGTGCAATCAAGGATTGGAACAACGGTGTTTGGGTTTCAGCTTCAAAATCAGTCAATGAGCTAACAGCAACGACTTCGACATAGTCGTAATCTTGACCGCTTACTTTACTGACCACAAAGCGCTGTACGGTGTGCAGATCATGGCACGCGATATAATCAGTTTCTTTTACCCAACGTTCAAAATTAGCTCGGTGTTCTTCTGATTTGAGTTTTATTTTATCAATAATAACAGACATTTAATCTTCCTTATTTACAATTATTAGACCTTTATGGGCATCAACAGTGATAATGTCGCCAGTATTTATTAAGGCACTTGCATGATGGGTGTTCACCACACAAGGAATGCCAAACTCTCTGGCAACAATTGAGCTATGAGAGAGCATTGAACCAATATCTGTGACGACGGCGCTTGCTAATGCAAACAGGGGCGTCCAAGAAGCATCGGTGAATGGGGCAATTAAAATATCACCTTTTTTAAATTCGCCGGCTTGTGAAGCTAAATCAGTGATCACGCAAGCACGTGCTCGGCAAAAGCCTTCTGATGTCGCCAGACCTTCTAATGAGGTGAGGCTGGGATCAAAAATGAGATCAGGTTGGCTACTAGGCTTGCCAATAAACGTCAGAGGAGGTTCAGCTTGCGCT
The DNA here is from genome assembly GCF_003590335.1 of Pseudoalteromonas sp. MSK9-3. Classification (GTDB taxonomy): domain Bacteria; phylum Pseudomonadota; class Gammaproteobacteria; order Enterobacterales; family Alteromonadaceae; genus Pseudoalteromonas. Next base: position 84,038 of record NZ_MIET01000070.1, read on the forward strand.
TGCCATTGCTGATATTGAGCGCGATTTTTACTAATAAGCTGAGTATCGGTGAGCTGCTCAGCGGTAATGGTGTTATTTAAGTATTGAATTACATTTTCAAAGTCGAGATACGCCACATCGTCAAAGCTGCTCAAAAGTGATTGATCAATTAATCGTCTAGCGACTTCATACACCACTCGACGAACGAGCCAAATTGAGGTGGTCATACTCATGCGTGTTTCTTCACGCAGTTTAGCGCAACCAGAATACAAAGAGATGACTCGGTTAATCGTAAAGCGCTGGGTCCAACTCAATTCATTGAGTAGCTCATCGCTTATCTTTTGCTGCTTCTGTGTTTGTTCAACTAAGGCATCATCCACTTCATAGCCTTGTTTCAGATACAACTTAATCATTTGCAGTACGTAGGTTCTGTCATCTAACCAGCGAGGGTGAGTGAGCTCCATTTCTTCACGCCCACGTACACCATTGTCACGCATAAACTCAGCAAGAGGCCCGTTGGTAAATCGGATCCCCAGTGGCGTGGTGTTAAGGAAGTCTTCAATGTCGGCAATGTCTTTATTGGTAAATACATCTTTGACTTGCGGCCATGCATTGAGCACTTTACACAGTTGCCACAGTTCTTGTGCACTGGCAACGGTTCTCAGGTTAGACATGTCCCCTTTGATTTTATTTTGGAGATGTTTACTTTTGTCACCCAACCATTTTGCACTGAGCTCTTCAAGTAAGCCGTAACATGCAAAAGCGTTGATATAATAGGGTAAGTAACCCTCGTGCATTGCTTTAAAGTAGTTTAAGCAATGATCAAGCTCGTAGCGTAGTTCGTCATGAGACAGTGTTGTGATGTCTTGGCTTTGCACTCGATCAAACTCTTGATAACGCGAGGTGATCATAGATTTTGCTCTGCGCTTTGCCTGAAATAGCTCTTTGACGTTTTGCTTTATCCAATAGCGCAGACATTGTTTTGGCGTCATATTAGGGTGACTATGTTTGGCACCATACGGGTTTTCATAGCCGGTTAAATCAATGGCTTCACTGCTAAAGCGCGCTAAAAATGGGGTTTGATCTGCGCCAACTGGTGTTTGAGCCAGTTGCCAAGCGGTATAAGATACATTTAAGTACACATGACCCTTATGATAGGCGATGGTTTCGTTCGCTTCACCTAAATCAAGTAGCCCGAGTTTTTTACCACAATCAATATGAACATGTGTTTGGTAATAATGCGCGAATGATTGGCCCAATGGCGTCATTCGACCAGTAAATATTTCGCCAATATCCATGCGAGACCAGAGAATGTCTTTTTGCACATGCTCTGACTTATTGCCTAAGTAGAAAGGCTCAGTTTTGGTGTTTTTTGTTGTAATAGGGCGGCTTTGTAAAAGCCAAACTTTTCCATCACTGAGGGTCCACTCTACATCTTGAGGGCAGCCATAATAAGACTCTACTTGACGCAATACACTGTATAAAGATTGCTGGGCAATATGGTTAAGCACTTGCTCATTTTGTAAAGCTGGGGGCACTGCGAGTTTTTTTATGGAGCCGTCGATATGTACAATTTGATGCTGTTTTGGCTGAACTGTATGGGCTAGCAGCTCGCCATTGAGCTTATCAATTTCATAGCTATCGCTACTTACTTGCCCTGACACTAAGCCTTCGCATAGACCATAACAGCCTTCGATAATAAAGGCATTTTTTGAACAGGTTGTGGGGTGTTGACCAAACGCAACCCCAGATGCATCACCAAACTGCATTTGTTGCACAACGACAGCAATTTTAGGAATATCGGTCGTTTGCCCAGTTGTTTGACGGTATTGAAAAGCCGCTTCACTAAAGGCCGAAGCCCAACATGCTTTCACTGCTTCTAATATATTGTCAGTGCCTTCAACGGCGAGCTTAGTCACATGCTGACCGGCAAAAGAATGACTATCGCTGTCTTCATCCGTTGCAGAAGAACGCACGGCGACAGGGCCTATTAATAACGCACTGGCATTGCTTATCTGTGCTGCGATTTGCTCAGGCAGTGCCACGCTGGTAATGGCGGTTGCTAATGCGCGCCACTCAGTAACCCCTTTACTTGGGTCAAATCGATTCAGAAGTTGAGTTTGCTGTAAAAACTCTTCAAATAAATTGACCGTGATACAGTAACCAATAGGGACAGGGAGTCCTGCACTATGCATCGCGCATAAAGATGCGCCTTTTCCGCCAACCTGCTCAACAGAAGCGACTTGTTGGCTATCAAAATGAACAATCCCACCATTGAGTGGTTGTTCAATAGCCAGAGAATTAACTGTCATGTGTATATCCTTACGCGAAGTATGACTTATTTTTGTGCCAAAAATGCAAAATAGCTTTCACCTGGCATTAATCGTTTACTATTTACATGAGCAAACCCTGATTGCCCAAGTGACTGCTTTAGTTGCTCCACCTCTGGCAGGGCACCGCCCACATCACTTAAACTGAACCACAGGTTTAATGCCGTGATGGCACTGCTACCACCTTGGCAGCTGGTGGTCATTAATAGCTGGCCACCGGGCTTGAGTAATTTATGAGCTTGGGTGAGTACGGTTTGACGCTGTTCTTCTGTGAAGTAATAAATATTATTGTGCAAAGTAATTAAGTCATAGAGTGACTCTCCTTGCATGTCGAAGAATGATTGATGACGTAAATCTATGTCTTTAATATTATTCTGTAGTAGGGTTTGATTTGCTTGTGCAACGACATCGGCTTGGTAATCAATCGCGGTGATTTCACTACTTGCTAACCGATCACGTAAATACACGAGGTATTTCCCAGCACCGCAACCGACTTCTAAAATCGCTTTAGGCTGAGTATGCTTTAGGCTCCACTCAATGGCTTCTTCGACAAACGGCTCTAATATTTGCGATGATTGTGCTATTACCTTACCGTCTTGATCTGATAGCTGGTATGCCTTGTCTTGTTTCATGCGCACTGGCGCGCTAAGTAGTGCATCGTAATGATAGCGAATGGCTTCTTCAAACATAGCGGCAGCGATTTGATTTTCTTGTTTGGCTAAGTGGCGGCTGAGTTTACCTTTAAGCCGATAGCGGCCAGACCGGAATCCTAATTCACCCAAGCGTACGCCACATTCTAACCAAGCTTCTAGTGCATCACGTTTGGTATCATCGATAGTGAGCTGTTGCTGTAGCTGGATCAGGCTTTGTTCCCCTTGATTTAAGCTATTTAACAGGCCACTAGAATTGGCTGCGGTGACAAAACTGGTGCGGTATACGGTGTCTACTTGTTTTCCTAAGCGTAAAAACGCAAAGATGTTCTTGTCAAAAATAAGTTTTTTTAAAGTGGTTAATTGCATTATTTAGCCTTAAAAATAATAACGAATACCGAGTTGAACAAGATCAGAAAACTGTTCAAACTCACTGTTAATTGGCCCCGAAGAGGGGGTATAAGCCAGCGCAAACCGCACTTGCAGATTGTCGCTTGCTGAGTGGGTGATCACGGCAGAAACATTAATGTGGTCATCGATAAGGTTTTGCATTGCGAGTAGCTCGTAGCGCGTTAGGTCACTCCACTCATCGGCGTAAGACAGCGCTAAATAGCGCTTTGCAATGCCTAGATTGGTTATATTGCTGTGCTCGTAACGTTGTTGCCACAAGGCGTAATCGGACTGAGTATTGGCCGCGAGTGTTTGTTGCAACCATTCAACTGCGAGCATACCGTTGGCACCCACTTTGGTGCTTAACCCCAATAACATACGTTGATGCGAGTCTTGTTTGAATACCGTTTCACTGGTGTCGGACAGGCTGCCATATAGATATTCGGCATAGCCATCAACATCAAGCCCTGCAATGTAATGTTGCGCACTGACGGAAATATACTTTTGCTCTTCTCTATGGGCCAGAGTCACTAACCAAACACCTTGCGCTAAACTGCCTTTAATTGTTTGTAGTAGCTGCAGATGATCATGGTTATTTACCGTGGCAATACTTTGCGTTTGCACCGAGCCCGTGAGGAAATAGTCATATTTAATGGCATCCACCCCACTTTTATAGAGCCTGTCTAAGTCAAAGACATTAAACGCACCGAGGGGATCCGTTGGTGAAAACACGCGACCGAGCCCCAAAGTAACAGGCTGTCTGCCCACAGTGAGGCTACTATTAGAAAAACTGCGTTGCCAATAGCTCCAGTCTAGCTGCGTATGCCATTGGTGGTGACTTTGAGTATCTTGCCATTCTAAATCGACCGCGCGGTCGGCAACCTCTGGGCGCGCAAACATCGGCAATGCCCAGCCATGATTAACATAATCAAAATCAATTTGAGCATGATTCACCCATTGGCCTTGCCATAACTGTGTGTACGACTCTAACCGAGCGAACTGGTTAGTGCCCATCGCGGAGTCTGTTTGACCATCTAATACGAGTAAATTCGCTTCAAATACCCCAGACCACGTCTGCTGCTCAGCAGGCGCTTCGCCGAGTAGCATGTCGAGATCATCTTCAAATGCCAAGCTGGAAGCCTGCATTACAATGCAGGCGCTAATAAGTACATTTTTGATCACGATGACATTGCAGCCTGAGGATGCCCTGCGCTCATATCAGCCAGTTGTTCATCGCGCATAACCTTCCCATCTTGTAGGTGTATAACACGGTGCGCGCGTTCGATAACGCGAGGATCATGTGAGCTAAAGATAAAGGTGATCCCCAGTTTTTCGTTCAGAGAGACCATAAGGTCGAGTAAGCTCTCGGTAGATTGAGAATCTAAGTTAGCGGTTGGTTCATCAGCAATCACCAACAAGGGCTTTGCGGCAATAGCACGGGCGACTGCAACCCGTTGTTGTTGACCGCCACTTAATTGTGCTGGGAAGCGATTTTTAAACTCACCTAACCCAACAGCTTCCAGCGTTTCAATGGCACGTTGTTTACGCTCTTTTTTGCTTACCCCTGAGAACTCCATGATCATTTCGGTGTTTTCTAATGCAGTGAGAACGGGCATTAAATTGTAGGCTTGAAATACAAAGCCAATTTTGTCTCGACGAATATCGGCTAGTTTATTGCTGCTAAATTGCGCGACGTCTTTTTCATCAAAAAGGAAATTACCAGAAGTGGGTTTATCTAACATACCCATAATATTCAGTAAGGTTGATTTACCTGATCCTGATGGCCCTGCGATCACGGTAAATTCACCTTGGCCAATGGATAAATCAATGTCTTTTAAACAGTGAAAAGACTGGTGTTTGTCAGCGAAGATTTTATTTATTTTGGTTAATTTAATCATGGTTATTCCTTTAGGCATCTTGGGTTGCGGCAAGTGGTGAACGATGACCTGCACGAATAGCAGGGATCAGAGTAACAATAATGGTCAGTAGGAAGACAAACAGCACACTTAATGTCAGCTTGCTGGTATCAAGAATGGAGTAGAATTTCTCAGGTAACAATACACCTCCCGCTTCCATGGCTGTGCCAAAGACCTCTTTAAAATTGAGACCTTCAGTTGCGAAGTGATAATGACCCCACAGGCCAAGCGCAAGCCCTATAGAGAGTGAAAAAGCGCTGAGATAAACCGCTTCTAATAACACGACCTTAGAGACCGTGCTGGCACGAGAACCTAAAGCTATCATCATGCCAAATTCTTTTTGGCGTCTGAAAGTAGACATCAATACGGTATTAAGGATCCCAACAGCAACTACCACATAGACGATTAACATCAGCAAGTACATGCCAGCGGCATCAAGGGTGACCGCAGAATAAAGCTCTGGAGCGGCTGTTTGCCAAGGTTGCACATCATAGGTACTAAAAGTAGTTTTTAGCTGTTGTGTTGTGACGGCCAACGTTTCTGGGTTTGCTTGACTGTACAATGCAATTTGACTGGCATAATTTGGCACTTCTAACAGGGTTTGTAACGATATTAAGGGCACTTCAGCCCAAAAGGTGTCTAGCTCATGTAGACCCGTCTTAAAGATGCCAGCAACCATAAATGCAGAGCGCGCAAGATCGGCACCACTGGCCGGTTTTGCTGTGATGGTCACGGTGTCACCAATACGCACTTCCAAGTTTTTTGCCAATGTTTCACCAATGACGATACCGCTGAGTCGCTGCATATGTTGGTCATTGGTGAACTGAGCCAGTGTTTTCCCTGCAATAATGGCTTTTTGATCTGCGATTGCAGATACTTGGCTTTCTTTGTTTGGTTGTACGCCTGAAATAGTAAGCGCTACACCATGTCGTCCTGCTTGAATTAAGGCATCTACCCGTAATCGTGTCACGGCAGTGAGCGTGGGATGCTGCTGTTTTATTTGCGCAATTAATTGCTCTGGTTCTGCGATTAAATGCTGTAAAGCAGGGTCGTCACTGTAAGAGTCATGTTGCACAATAATATGACCTAGACCCATTCTTACACCGATATCAATCATGGCTTTGTGTCCACCATCGGACAGGCCCATAAACAAAATCATCATGCTAAATGCGAATACAATGATCACCGAAGTGAGGGATGAACGTCGTTTATTTCTTAACAAATTTCGTAATGCGAGCTTGTGGATCATGCGCTTCTCATTCCTTGTGCTGGGATTAGTCGAGCCGCTGACAGAGCAGGGTATAAGGCGGCTAGTAATGCAATGATGAACATCACGACAACTGGTGTGAGTAAATTATCTAGTGTGAGTTTTGCTTTAAGTGCGCTGGTCATGCCAACACCTGCAAGGCTAAACTCACCAAACTGGCTGATATCCCAGCCGTACTGTTGTAAATAACTCCCCAATGCGATCCCCATGATCAGGCCTGCAATGGATGCGACAAAAGTCAACATGAGGGTTTCTACCGTGACCAGCCAGACCACATTGTTGCCCTTTAAGCCCAGTGCTTTAAGAAGACAAAGCTCTTTGCGACGTTCCATCACACTGACCAGCATTGCGTTCATCACACCAACTCCCGCAATAAGGAAAATGATAAATACTAAGGTGCCCATCAATGCTTGGTTTGATTGTATTAATGCCAGAATGTCTGGTCGCAATTGAGACCAAGTTTGTACGCTAAGTTCTTGCTTTTGCGCTGATATAGTGTCAGATACAGCATCTCTGAGCAGCGAGACATTCGCTAAGTCTTGGGTTTTAATCGCAATCTCGTGACTTTGATCAGGTAGCTGCAATAGCTTTTGCAGATCTTGTAGGTGAAATACAATGCGAGTTCGGTCTATTAAGTCGGTGCCTTGGCGGCTGGTGCCAGCCACTTCAAGCTGTAATGACTGCTGTGCCCCTAACGAGGTTTCATACAGAAGTGTTACGATATCACCGACATCAGCCTGGAGGTTTTTAGCGAGCTTCACACCTAAAATAACTTTAGGGGGGACATCTGGTAATGGCGCCAGGGTATCAATGAGTTGATTGGTTTGCTGCTGTGTTGAGGTATTGTCTAAAAATAGCCCATCCAGTTCAGCAAACGCCTCCGCTACTGCTTGCGCGGTAAGTTGCTCATCCAGTCGTTTTTGTTCATCGTTCAATGCTTGGCCGAGCGGCCATGGCGTTGGGTTGCTCAAAAATGTGCCACTGGTCATTTGCTCTGCTAATGTTGTGACGTTTTTTTCATGTTCAGGTTCTACGCCAAATAAGCTGACACCAACCGATTTGTTTTCTTTACTCAAATAACCAAAGCTGTATATGCGAGCCGCAGCGGCACTAATTTGCGTGTTTTGGCGCACGCTTTGTAATAATTCAGCATTATTGGTAATGGTTTGTTGTAACTGACGTTTGGCCAAGTAATCTTTTTGGTGGATTTGCATATGACCCACTTGCCCAGCCGTGGTGCCGGTGATCAAGTCGTGGCTTAACCCATCCATGATGGCCAACGTGGTAATACAAAAGCCAATTCCAAGGGTAATACCAAGCGCTGTTACGGTGCTTCTTTTTCTATTTCGGAGCAAATTACGCCACGCGAGTCTGATAAATAGTCCCATTTTATTTCCTTACAAAAATGCTTGTTCAGAGAACTTGCTGGCTGCAAGGTCGGTGTTAAATTTTATTTTTTGATAATGCATACGTGTGTATTCATCTGGTTTGTCAGTGACGCGCATTTCCATCATGGTCGGCACTTTCATCCCATCCATATTTTTAATATCTGAATAAGTAAGTGTACGTTCTGGTTTCGGGTCGTCTTTGCGGCGAAAGTAGGTGACTTGCTCTGGGTAGACTCGGCCTTCTTCGATATAAAGCGTATATAGGACTTTGCCCCACACGACCGGTGCAGAAGGCAGCGGTGTAAGCTCTACAAGGTGGTAATTACGAGTGTCTTTGTCCCATGCTTTTTGTGCACTATAGGCATAATGTTGCGCAAGATCTGTTTCGCGCATTAAATCATCATTACTGAAATGGCTGCCCATCCAGCTTGAAGCAAGCATTGAACTGCTCATGACTGTGGTGCGTTTATTTCGAGGCTCAAAAAATGAAATTCGCTCATCGACTTTTAAAGTCATATTGCCACGCCATAAAGCTGGTCCCAGCATGCGTACCATCACTTTTTGCGCTTCATCACGGTCATCGGTGAGTACCAGTAGGGTAAAATCTCTTTGGTATTCAGCCTTGTTTATGTTCATTTTTAGGACCGATGCGGAGGTTTGCGCCCGTAAAATACGTTCCGCACTGTCTATCCATTTACCGAGTGGTAAATCTGTCTTTGCTGCACTAACAAATGAGGCAAAGCAAAGGAAAAGAAAAGCAAGTTGTTTCATAATGGTCCTTTTAGTGTTGTTTTAATATGCGCGGTAATGCTGCGCGATATCTAAATTGGGCGATAAATTCTGGGTCTGCATCACTTTTGCCAACGCGAGCGATAAACAGAGGGTGATGCTCTTCGCCTAACTGCTCGTGTAATGCTGCCTTGGCTTCTGGGTGTTGCAATAGAACACTCAGAGGATGAATCGCAAGGTCTTGTGCCGTGGCTTGAAGCCACATTTCAATCATTTTTTGGCCTGCACATAACCAATCAAAGGTGCTTTGTGTGCTTTTTTGGCACAGACAAATTATCTGGCTGCTTTGGGCAGTAAGCTGGCTCAATACCTGTGCCATGCTATCTGCAACACCCAGTTTAGCGAGCACTCTCATTGATAAAGGGTTTAGCAACAACTGGTGTGCTCTGCGCTTAATTAATGACATAGGCCCCATTAGTTGTTGGATGTTAAAGCCTCGCTCTGCCTCTTTATTGGGTGTTTTAGAAAAATCAATAAATGCGTAGGTTTCTCGCCATGCTTTGGCATGTTTAAAGTCTTGGCTGGCAAAACGCGCCACTAACTCAGCCGTTTTTAGGTGTTTATCACCTTCTATACTTTGCCATTCAATGTTCGGGCTATGCCAAAGCACCGTAGACAAAATACGGTCATGAACCGCCAATTTTTTGTTTCCAGTGAGCGCACCTCGATAGGTGTAACGTTGCTCTAACAGCGATTTAATTTGATTAAACCGAGCGTGGTTTATACGCTCAGGGTGGTATGTTAGTTGTGCTTCTAATATATAAGGATGCTCACAAGTTGCATTGTTTGTGCCTGCCGTAATAGGGCTCGATACCACGCATGTGATCCCCGTGGCCTCAAGCAGGTTTATCAATACGGCACTGAACCCGGCAAGACTCATCCACATTTCATTCTGTAATGCTGGCAGTGCGTTAATAATATTGTCTGGGTCAAACCCAATTTGTAAACGCCCATCGAATGGCACGCTTTGCGCGTACCATTGCACCTGCCATGGTTGACAGTTGTGAGATGACGGTACGAGTTTCGCTAACTCAATACACTCAGCAACCAGATCAGCTAGCGGCTTGCAAGACGTCATTTTGCGGTTTCTCCTGATCCAGTTCAAAGCCATGAATTGCTGCTAATGCTTGTACTTGCTCAACTTGAGAGCAGGTTAATGCACCCATACTAAAATGACTAAAGGTGCCCGCTAAGCCCAGTAACATGGTTTCGCCACAACAGGCATAAACCTGTCCACTGGGCAGCAACATACCTGGTAGGGTAAAGTTTGGATTATGAGATAAGTTCACCACGCCACCGCGGATCAACTTGACATTCGGGCGAGTTAAAACAATGTCTTCTGGGACATCCTTTGGTACTGCTACATCACTTATCAGCACTGGTTTGTGTTGTGCGATATAGTTGGGCGTAAACACCGTTGTTGGACTGCTGGTATTACTGACAATGACATCGGCTGTTTTACAGGTTTCAAATTGTTCACTAACCACGAGCAATTGTCGGGCAAGTAAAATACTCTTGAGCTCCCTGATCAGGACATGCGGTTCTTCTGAGCCCAAGCGAGGTGCAAGCCAGTCACGGCATACCTTTAGAAGCTGACCGCCAGTTTGCTGCTGATCAACCGCTTGATATAAATTCTCACAAATAATGTCCAAAGTCTTATTCATGTTACTGGTGCTGCCTGCACGGGTAATGAGTAACAATGACTGGCAGTACTTGGCAAGTACTGCACTGTGAACTTGACCTATGTTGCCAGCGGCTCCACAGACAGCAATTGTCGCTTTTGACAGTTCAATACCATGGCGCTCAGCGCTACTTAAAATAGTGTTAATACTGGCTGCTACGGTTAACGCATTCCCCGATGTTGCAGCAGGTGTATTAAACGTAAAATCACAGCAGTTATTGGTGACAATAGAGGTATAACCTCCGAACCCAACTAATTTACAGCCTTCTTCTCTGGCCAGTCGATACGCTTCATGCACTTGTGAGCGAATAATTTTCGCCTGATTAAAGCGTCTGTCGGCTTCAATACTTTCGGCATCCATCTGAATACCAAATAAGACCAATTCAATTTGTTTACCGGTACTTGATGTAACGAGTCTGCGTGCCAAAATACTGGGCAGTGTGACGGGCAATATATGTTGATTAAGCTCTTCTTGCTCATACTCATCAAACACTTCCCAACCAGGGTCTATCTCGTTAAGGCTATCTTGGTCGATAAGATGACTAATAAAGGCGACTTTATCTACCCCTGTTGCTATTGGCTCGTCACGTTGAGGATGATTCATTATTTTGCTAAATGGCGTCAATGCCAGTTCACTGTGAATTAAATGTGAAAGCAGGGGGGCTACTTGGTGGCTTCTAATTAAATCAAAGGCCTGTCGAAAAGCGTCTACTACTTTGATTATTTGGGCACTATCAAAATACCCTGAGGGCTGCATTCTTAATACTTTACGTTTACCTAAAGAAGGCAGCACGCGAATATGGTGTTTGTGCAGTAAATACCCTGCAATGGCCATAGAAAGTACATTTTCACAGTCTAAATTAGAGATGGTGGCACTGGGGTGATCGGCAAATGACGCAAGCTCAATTCCAAGCATGCAACCTTTGCCTCGTACTTGGGTGATCATATCAGGGTAGTCTTGAGCTAACTGATTAAACGCGCTGAGAAAATGTTCGCCAAGTTGCATTGTTTTGAGTTTTATGTCGTCACGTTCAAGTAGCGCTAAGGTTTTTAATGCTACGGCACTGCTTAAGTCATCATCAGAAAACGTTGTGCTATGTAGCATACTGAATTCGTTGTGATAGCGACCTTTCTCGACAGCAAGAGCCGATATTTTACACAGGCCACCGCCAAGTGATTTAGCGAGCGTAATGTAGTCGTTGGGGGTGTCATTGGCGACACTTTCTAAAAATGCACCCGTACGGCCTAAGCCACACTGGATCTCATCGGCAATGATCGCCGTGCTTGGGTATTGTGCTTTAATATGGCGCAGCAATGCATTATGTGAAGCTGAAAGCGGAACGACGCCACCTTCCCCTTGAATTGGCTCGTAGATCACTGCGGCTAATTGATTAATGGGCTTTTTAACCAGTCGCAGCGGCGAAAATTCGATATACCAATAATGGCTTTGCCAAGTATCTATTTTGGTTGTAAATTCATCGGCATCATCAATGAAAGTGGCGTCAGGGTTATTGGCTATGAAAGGTAAGCGAGCATCACGGTTATAAGTTGTGGCTAAACTGCCCCGTGTTTTGCCGTGAAATGCACCTTTGAAAGCCGCGACTTTACTCGGTAGATTAAAAGCATGCTGATTACGAAACTCAATGGCAGACTTTAGTTCATCTAGGGTTTCGATAGGCTCTTGTTCAAGTAAACGTTCACATTCACAAAAGAAGTCATCGCTCAACTCGATGTGATTAGTTGCCAAGCGTACCTGAAACTCTCGCCAGTTCTGCGCGCAGCTTTTTTGTGCATCATTGATACGTTGATAGTATTCGTATTGTGCATGTTTTAAGGCCGCTTCGACGGCTTCCGTTCCAGTATTTAACAACACTATTTGATACTGCTTTTGCGTCTCTGAATAAAGCTTATCAGCCAATACAGTACGCAATTGCTGCGCCATGGGGCGCTGTGCGCCTTGCACCCACATTGGGCGGTCTGCACTGAGCAGTTGCTGCATAGTTTGCACAAGTTCAGGGTGGTTGTGGCCAAGCAACGTACTGCCAAAGCCACCAACTAAGTCGATAACATCGTGTTGCTGTTCATCTTTTTGCCACGTCAGCATATCGCCTTTGGCTTTTGAAAACTCTACCAGTAACCCGGCGCTGTCTAGTAACGCTTCACGGCTTAATATTTCTTGTCCGATTCGAATTTGCATAACTTATATCCTTAAATCCACTGAGCTTTTAAGCGTTTAATAAGCGCTGTACTGATATTGTTTTTAAGCACATTAGAGGTGCCAGAGAAAATGGCGCTGGGCATGGCGTCTCGCAGCATGCGTTCTATATCACCGCTGATCACGCCTTGCGCACCATGCAATTGCACGGCGGTTTGACCGTTGCTAATTGCAGCGTTTGAAATAGAAATTTTGGCTAAGCTACTGGCAACCCCAGACATGTCGCCTTTATCAAGTGACCACGCGGCTTTGTATAAAAGTAGGCGGCCAGTCTCATAGTTTAAATACATGTCGCACAATTGATGTTGCACGGCTTGATAACTGGATAATGGCGCATCAAATTGCTGGCGTTCGCTTACGTAATGTGCGGTTTTTTGTAATTGTCGTTTCATTTGTCCAAGGTACAGCGCAAATAAGCAAACACGTTCCCATTCCATTGAAACTTGAAAGATGGGCGCACCAGCGCCTAGGCGACCAATTAGCGCGTCTTCAGGGACTTGACAGTCATTAAAACGAATGTCACCCATGGCTGTGGTACGCAGCCCAGATTTGCTGTGTGGTGCTTTCGCTAATGAAACACCATATTCATGTGAATGCAGAATAAAAGTGGAGTAATCGAAGTAATTACCTCGGTCTTCTGTTCTCAGATGTACAACGATGAAATCTGCAACCGGTGCATTAGTGATATAGTCTTTATGGCCGTTAAGCACGAATCCGTCTTCGCTCTTTTGTGCGTTAGTGGTCATGGCATAGATGTCTGACCCTGCTTGTGGCTCGGTAATGGCATGTGTACCAATCCACGCTTCATTGGTAATTTTGGGTAACCACTGGGCTTGCTGTTCTGAGGAGGCAAAGGCGCGAATAGGATGGATGCAAGCACATAAATGGGCCGATAATGCAAAAATTAGCCCTGAATCTTCACAGTGCTCTGCCAATGACTCAATGCCCGCCGTTAGCTCAAGGGCATTAAGATCATCGCCTTTCATGCTTTTAGGTAGCAACCATTTCCCCACGCCTTGGTTAATAAGTTGTCTAAATAGAGGTTTTGAAAATGTGCCAGCTAAGTCGCGCTGCACAACATCATCTAAGTCGAGCTTTTGTGCTATCTGCTTTGCTTGATCGGCTATACGTTGTTGTTTTTCGGTAAAATCAAAATTCATAATTATTTCCTTGCGCTTTACTTTTATTGAGCAAAGTCGCTCATGATCACGTGGTAATTGACGCCGCCGGTGCCAAAGCCATTAATGGCGGCATGACGCATGCCCTTAGGGGCTATGTAGGCTTTTCCATCATGCATTGGGTCGTAGCCTAATTGTGATAACTGTAAATCACTGCGTAATTCACCTCTGATTAAGTTTCTTGGGACTTGGCCATGTTCAAAGCTCAGTATCACTTTAATGACACTGGCTAATCCCGCGACCGCAAAGGTATGTCCAAACTGTGTTTTCAGTGCACCTAACTTCAAAGTATGTTGCTGTCTAGGGCCATAAACTGACGAAATGGCAGCCACTTCGACAGCATCACCAACTGCGGTGCCCGTTCCGTGAGTTTCAACAAATTCAACGTGCGCGGGTTTCACTGGTGTTTGTGAAAAAGCGTGGTCCATTGCGTGGATTTGCCCTTCGCTATTAGGTGCAATCATAGATTTACTTAACGTGCTTGAACCTATGGCGTTGAGCTCTGCCAGTACAGACCAGTGGTATTTTGTAGCCAACTGACGTTTTGTGAGGATCACCAGTGCGCATCCATCACCTGGGGTAAAACCGTCCGCAGTCTCACAAAATGTGGCAATAACATCGCGGGATAACATTTGCTGGCTAGAACATAAACTTAAATCATGTAAATTAGCGGGGAGTTCGACCGCGGCGACGATCGCCACATCGATTCGGCCACTTGAAATAGCATTTTTAGCGCAATCAAGTGCCGCAATAGAACCAGCGCAAGCAGCTTCTATTGCAAGGTGCTGGCAGTCATTTAGTTCAAAATGTGTTGCCACTTGTCGGCTGAGGTTACTGGCTTGGAAATCTTCACTGAGCGCATCTTTATTGAATTGCGTGAGCCATTTTTGCAGGCATACGTGTGCTGCGCCATTACCCGTGCCTAAGATCTCATTACATTGTGAGTAGAGGGCATGTAACTTGGCCGCCAGTAACTTACGACGCTCTATAAATGGCCCTAGATTTGTTGCTGTGATCACCATAGACTTGGCGTTTTTTGGCAAGTTGAGCGTTTGCCACTGTTGAAGTGTGTGTGCTAAGACTTCTTTTGGTTGAGGCTGTGCGAGTAAGTCTAGTCCGTCAGTATTGAGTTTGGCTGCAGTGTGACAATAGTAACTATCGTGTTGCGCATCGTTGGCTTTAAAGAGTGCCCCTTCAGAATAACGCTCATGTTGCAGTGTCGATATGCCACCAATTTGGTCCGTTAACCCGCTCCAGTAAGCTTTCTCGCCAAAACGATCCGCTAACCAAATCTGCTTGTCGCACAGCACCACGGTATTATGTTCTTGCCTTTCAATCGTTTTATATTCACGACAAATAGTAAAGGTCATAGCCGCCTGGCTATCAGGCATATTTGAAAATAATGCTTGTGCGTGCGTGTTGGGTTTTTTAAGCCAATTATTGAGTACCAGTGCGCCACAGACAATACCAGTATCGGGTAGTATATTGGCACGATGATCTAACTCAATGTTATGTGTATTGATGGTGGTTTTTAGTTGTTCTGTTAATGATGTAGAGCTTGGGTTGCAAAGCACAATACTGTGTACACCAGCAGAATTTGCATGTGCAGGAAGGGCTTCTCGTTCGCATGTTGAAACATGACTTAAATAGCCTTTTGCATCTGCAATAGGGTGATCACAGCGTTTTAATAGAATAACACTGGCTGCTAGGCGCTGGTGTGTTGCGTGCTCTGATGTGTCATTTGCTATAGCAATCAATACTGATTGGGCTTGGTTTGTTCTGAGGCTATCATAAGCCAAGGCAATTGCCTCTGAAAAGCTATCGTTCCCTGATTCAATGGCAAAAGCACGACCTGTTAACTTGCAACTTTGTGCGATGCGAGTCGCCATGGTAGTTGCCATTTCTCCGACTTTATCGTGGCTACTGCCAATCTGTGTAGGCAGTAATGAAGCGAGTTTCTGTGCTGTTTGCGTTTCGCTTAGTTGCATTAACTGTCTGATCATGGCGTTGGCGGTGACGCGATAATGGTTTGCCAATTGGCGATCTGTGCCTGCATGGGTACATAAGATCACATCAGTACGGTCTTGCTCAATGGTACTGCGGTGTGACTCGATTAACTCGTAGCTAAGCTGTAAGAGCGGTAGCTGCATACGGTTAATCGCCGTGCGGTAAATCGGCGGTATAGCGTATTTGGCGTACTGTTTTTGGTCCTCAAGCACAGCCAATGACCCATCTTTTGGTGATCCAACAAGCTGCGCGCAGTCTAACAGTGCAATGGCGGTGGGGGTATACGATGTCATTTAACTGTCTACCTTTGCAATTTCTGGGTAATCGATTTTGCCGTTAGCATTTTTAGGTAATTGTGCCAACGCTTTAAATTTATGTGGGATCATGTACACCGGAAGATGCTCAGCACAGTATGCTTTGAGTGCCAAAGAGCCTGGCTTATTTTCACTGTCTTGAGGTGAGTAGGTCACTATAATCTTGGTTGACTCAGCACAAAAGCGAACGGCAACTTCTTTAATGTCTGGGTGCTGAATGAGTTTCGCTTCAATCTCTGCGAGCTCGATACGATACCCCGCGGCTTTTATCATGCGGTCTCGACGACCCAGAAAATGATAAACACCGTTTGAAAATTGTACTATGTCGCCCGTGTGGTGTATGTGCTGCTGGTGGCTAGTTTGTTGCTGCGCATCATGGCAATACCCTTGAGTGACGCAGCTTCCTTTCACAACCAACTCTCCACTGGCCCCTTCAAGCAGAGTGACTTGCTGGTGATTTTCATCCAACATCCAAACCTGAGCATCGCCAATCGCAGAACCAATCGGGAGTGGCGCATCACTTATAATATCTTTATCGGTTACTTGATAAGCCAAGCAGACATTAGTTTCAGTCGGGCCATAAAAATTATAAAAAGTACAGTTTTTGATACTGCTTGCCAGCGCTTGAAGACAAGGTTTTGGCATTACTTCCCCAGCAAAAATAACGTGCGTCAGGCTCAGTGGTGCAGCTTGCTCCCATAAACCAATCCGGTTCATTAGGCTCAGTAATGACGGCACCGTGTACATAATGCTGATTTTTTGCTCTTTTAGGATCGTGGCCAAATTAAGTGGTTGTTTAGCCGCATCATCATCTGCAACATATAAACTGCCGCCCACACTCAGACTTGAAAATAAATCAAAGGTACTAATGTCAAAGTTGAAGCTGGCAATATTTAAAAACCGGTCTTGTTTGCCAAGCGATAGCGACCGAGTGGTCCAATCTATAAAGTGCTGCAGGTTATTGAGTGACAATTGCACCCCTTTGGGTCTCCCAGTTGATCCTGAGGTAAATAAAATGGCGGCGAGATCATCTTTTTTGCTGTGTGAGATAGGCGCACAATGGGGGGTATTAATATGTTCTGGCCATACAAACTGCGTGAGTTCTGAAGTCGTATCATAGATATCGACCAAAGTTATCAGTTTGATGTGTGGAAATGCCTGTAATGCAGCTTGTGCTTGTTGTAGATGCGCGATATCAACCAATAAGGTATCTACCTGTCCGTCAGCCAGTATTAATTCCACTCTGTTTGTGGGTTGTTTTGCATCAATAGGGATATATGCTGAGTCCGCGCTTAATACGGCGAGTATACTCAGCACATAATGATTATTTTTGTCTAACCAAATGGCGGTTCGGTTAGCAGGCGCTAGCACAGTTGCCAAGGCGCTCACATAGTTTGCGGCTTGTTGGTAACTACACACTGGTTCAGCCAATAAAAATGGCTGCTCTGGTTGGGATTGAGCCCAATGAAATAGCGCCTTATGTAGCGCTGTTGGCAACGTGTTATTCATGGCTGTTCCTTAGCGACTAAAACCGGGTAAACCCACTTTTTGTGCGGCTTTAAGTAGTATTTCTATTGCTTGGTCTAAATCCTCTTTGGTATGTTGCGATAGCACACTGATCCGCAGCCTTGCATCACCAACCGCGACACCTGGAAAGACCACTGTTTGACAAAACATACCGAGCTGTCGAACGTGATGGCCAAGCTCCATCGTGCGCGTTTCATCACCAATCACAATAGGAATGATGGCACTTTCACAGTCACCGGTATCAAAGCCACATTCACGCAGCGCACTGTGGAGGTAATTCACGTTGCTCCAAAGCTTCTCTAATCGCTCTGGTTCTTTTTCCATAATATCGATGCACTGGATCAAGCCTGCTGCTACGTGTGCAGGGATTGTTGCCGCAAATACATATGAATTGGCGTAAAAACGTAAGTAGTCGATGACTTCTTTATCGCCACAAACAAAGCCGCCCATTCCTGCAAGCGTTTTACTCATGGTGCCAAGTTCTAAGTCAACTTCATGCTTTAAGTTAAAGTGTTCCGCGGTGCCAGATCCTGTTGCACCTAAAATACCCGTTGAGTGCGCATCATCAATGAGAATACGCGCTTGGTATTTACGGGCTAAACGCACCATTTCAGGGAGTTTGACAATGTTGCCATGCATACTGAATACGCCGTCGGCGACGATGAGCTTGCCGCCATCAGAATCACTACAATTTTTGAGTACTTCTTCTAATGAGGCCATGTCATTGTGTTTGTAAATACGCTTTTTGGCACCAGAGAGCTTACATCCATCTTGAATACTCATATGGTTGTAAACATCGGTGATAATGGTATCTTTAGGGCCCATTAAAGCAGATATGGTGCCTAAATTGGCAGAATAACCTGACGGAAAAACAATACAGGCTTCGCGGCCTTTAAAGCGTGCTAGGCGTTCTTCAAGTTCAAGGTGTAAGTGGTTGGTGCCGCCAATCAATCGACATCCAGTGTTTGTTGCGCCATATTGTTTAACCGCATCACTAATCGCATTAACCACACGTGGCTCGTTGGCCAAACCTAAGTAGTTATTAGAGGCAAACATTAAGAATTCGCGTTCTTTATTTTGGTATGCATCAAAAATAGTGGCGCGATTTTCACACTTTGAACTCAATGGCATGCCGTACCAGAAGTTACCAGTTTGTTCTTGTGACTCATAAAAATCGTTAAACTTTCTAACTTTACTGAATAAGTCGGGGCTGCCATCAGCAACAAAGTCACGCATTGTTTGGTGTGTTGACGGCACCGTTGCGTCATCCACAGAAGGGGCTTGCGGTGTTGCTTGAACAGTATGTTCAACACCCAGACTAGCGAGTTTTTGTTGACCTTTTTCAGTAACAGCCACATTTACACAACGTGCAATTAAGTCTTGTATTGTATTGAAGCTAGCCGTATTGAGCTTGGTGTCAAACGCAAAGAGCTGTTGAAGTTCATCTACAATACTGGCTAATATGATTGAATCAATACCTAAGCCTTCTTCCATTGCTTGGTCCAGACGTAAATCAGACTCTGAATAGCATGTTTGTTCTTTTACGATATCTAAAACAAGCGGCTGAACATCAGCCGCTGACAGTGTGTTTTGTGTCATAGTTAAATCCATTTACTCTAGTTAATTTCTTCAATACCAATGATTTGTTCGAGTGACGGTGCCTCGATATCAGCTTGTGGCTTAGTTTGTAGTCGTGCTTTTAGGGCTTTTTCTTCATTGGCTTCGCGAATGAGTTTCTCTCTAAAGCGAATATAATGTGCATTTACTTTATCAAGCGGGATCAAACGATTGGCTTTCGGACTAGACACTTTCGGATTTTGATATGAAATAACCGCCATATCTTTATCTTGTTGTACAAATCGTTCGATACGGCACATATACCAAGGGCGAACAGGACGCCAGAATGGAATAGGTAATGGTTTAATCAACGGCAACAATAAATCACGTTTTGGTTCTTGGTAACATACACAGACCCAGCATGTATTGTCGTCGATAGGCGTCGGTATAAACATCACATCGAATACATCGCTTCGGATCAAAACAAGGTTCGGCATTTGAACATCAATGCCAAATTGCCAGCCGCGTGTCCAAGGTTTACGAGCAACTAAGGTTTCTTCTGCTGTGCGCTCATCATCTGGACGTAATACAAAATCACTGGTAATTAAAGTGCCGTCGACTTTACATTCGAAGTTGTCGACCTTGCCGCCTTTGGGATCCCAAATATTAATGGCAGAGCCTTTATGTACAAATGGAATGTGATAAATTTCACATACGCTTTCTACATAGCGAGTATAGTTAATTGGCGCATCCCAGCCGTAAAATGAATAGTAACCTTTATACTCTTTAAACTGTTTGAACATCGGCACTTCAGGGTAGTCACTTTCAGGCATTAAATCGCCATACCAAAACCAAATGAGCCCAAACTCTTCTTTTACTTTATAAGTTTTGACACACATGCCTTTAGGCACATCACCATTTTTCCCGAGTACAGGCATGTGAACGCAGTCACCTTTTTGGTCAAACTGAAAACCGTGGTAAGGGCAAGCTATAATGTCACCGTGTTGTTTCCCACGGCTTAGCATTACGCCTTTATGCGGACATTTATCATCCATACAAACAAGTTCACCTTTGGTATCGCGGTACAGTACCAGTAACTTGTTGAGACGTTTTATGCCGATAGGTTTCTTTTTTACGTCTTGGATCCTTGAAATTGCATACCATTGATTAGGGATCATAGTGTGGCCTCCTTATTGCTGTGATGTTCAATAACCTTGCTTAGTACTTCGACGGAAGCAAAGTTGTCTGGGTGAATATCGATAACGGGTAATCGCAATGAAAACTCTCGATGGATAAAATCAACAACATCAAAAATAGATGCAGAGTCCAGAATATTGAGTTTTATTATTGGCGTATCTGGTGCCACTTGTTCATCATCATCAAGGTAACTCGATGCGATAAATTGGCATAGTTTGGCCGACACAGTGTCAACTGAAAGATTTAGCATGTTGAATCTAACTCCGTTTGCGGGTTTTTATTTGCTACTTGGGTAATTTTTTCTGCCAGTAAGCTCGGAGTATTAGAGCTATAAAGCACATCTGGTGCGAGATAAACGCCAGTTTGCTGTTCTAACCTAAAGAGGATCTCCATGGCTAACACTGAATCAAGCCCCACATTTGCCAGTGAATCTTGCGCCGAAATTTGTGCACTGGGCACCCCTGTTAATTCGGTGACTTGGTATATCAACCATTGTTGAACACTGGTTGTGTCTTGCAGGTTCAGCACATGGGTTGAGGCATTATCATTGGTGTCGTTTTTCTGTTGATGCTGTGCATCAAAGTGAAAATATGTTTGCAGTTGCGCTTGCTCAAAAGCCTGTTTAATCGCAACACGTTGCAGCTTACCTGATGACGTTATTTTGATGGTTTTTCGAGGTAAAAAGAGGACCTGATCTGCTTTGATGCCAAATCGTTCAATTAGACGGGCATTTAAGGTAATGGTTAATGCTTCAAAGTTACTGACATTACGTGGCACTTCAATTGCCATCACAAGTTGCTCACGCTGCTCGCTTACAACTGAAAAAGCGGCACTGCGGCAGTTTTTTAATTCAGGGAAAGCCAAAGATGCTTCATATTCTAAATCTTGAGGATAGAAATTAGCGCCTCGTAATATGATCACTTCTTTTAAGCGACCAGTGATAAATAGCTCATCATTGTCGTAAAAACCAAGGTCGCCAGTGCGATGATATGTTTCTGCATAATTACCTAGCTGCAAACCAAAATTTGCAATGGTGCGTGGTTCATCTTGCCAATACCCTGGGCTAATGCTGCTGCCTTGCAGCCAAACTTCACCGACTTGACCCATAGCGACTTCAGTGTGTGTAGCTGGGTCAACTATTTTTGCGTTCAGTGAGTGATGTACAATACCGCTACTAACTAGCCATTGACTGTGTTTTGCTTCAGGTGAGACTTGTTTGACAACGCCGCGTTTCAATAGGGGTTCGTCAATACACAACTGTTGATACTGTTGACCATGCGGTTTACCACTGACCATAAGTGTGGCTTCAGCCATGCCGTAACACGGTAAAAAGGCATTCGTTTTTAACCCACACTGAGAGAACTTCTCAAAAAATTGCGTGATCGTGTGGGCATTAATAGGTTCTGCACCACAAAATAGGTTTTCAAGAGAAGATAAATCGAGTTCATCTAATCGTGCAGGGCGAATATTTTTCACCGCTAAGTCAAAGGCAAAATTAGGGGCACCTGTGGTGGTTGCTTTAAAGTCAGTAACGGCTTTTAGCCATGTAAATTGGCTACGTAAGAAAATGTCTGTTGGCATTAATAAGGTTGGATAACCAGTGTAAATGCCTTGCATTACACCACCAACAAGGCCCATATCGTGATGGGGTGGCAGCCATAACATCATGCGTGTGGTGTTTTCTTTATGGCCAAAGCTTTGCCTGATCAGCTCTGAGTTTTCTAGGGTGTTTTGGTTGGTGATGATCACACCTTTAGGCTTGCCGGTTGTCCCTGAACTATATTGAAGTAGCGCAATGTCTGAATTTTTTGTTTTAAATTCATGTAATTGTGGTGCTTCTATGGTGGCGCAATCATCAATTAGTAGCCAGCGAACCTCTTTGTCAACCAGTTGTTCTTGCAGTAGTGGTTGAATCGCTTTAGTGGTGATCACAATCGGGTTACCCAAATCTGTCATTGCATATTCAAGACGTTCGACTTGTAATTGATTTTTTGGCGGGAATGATGGCACTGCAATAACTCGCGCCGCCATACAGCCATAAAATGCGGTCACAAAATCGACACCTTGCGGCAATACAATGAGTGCTTGATCCTGTGAATCCTGAGGGGCCAGCGATATATTTATTAACTGTTGAGCAACTTGGCTAACCGCTGTTGCTAAAGCTTGATAACTGTAACTGGTTGGCGACTCGTCTTTGTCGACCATGAACTGAAAAACTTCTTGTTCTGGTTTGTTAATCGCATCTGATGCGAGTAAGTCTATTAAGCTATCCGCTTCACACTGTAAGAGATCTCTTTTTGGGAAAAGAGGGTTGGAGGTTCCCATGCTACATAATCCTTTTGGTTTTGCTTATTTACATAATCGCCCACAATTGTGAAAGAAATGTGTAGATTGATTAACTTTTAATTAAATCTTACAGTAAAAGTTTAACAAATAATACACATCGGTGCGTCGCTAGGCGGGGTGTTTGTTGATTTTTTAGCAACTTAAATCTTAATAAATATCAATATCGTTTTTGTTTTGGGTATTTGTGTTTGTTTGTTTTTTTTCTCTTCTAGAAAATAAATTAATATTTTTCAATGTTTTAAATTATATTTTCGATTTTGAGTAAATAAATTTGCTGCTTTAATGTTTATGAGTGAATTTGTTTGGGTGAATACTCTAATTAAAATCAACTAATACTAATTGCTTATATCTTGTGCTTTTCTTGTGCGAGTCATCAAAGTTGCTTTGATGCAAACAATATGAATGCAATGTGAATTTTTGGTTTCGAGTGGTTGAGAGGATCTAATTCGGTTGATTCTTGGCTTTTTCGGAAGGTACTTGTGCAAATTTCTAATTTTAGTGTCCATTGCGGACATATTTAAGTGTCCGCGGACAGTTTTAATAGTTAACTTTTTACTTTATTTGTTATTAATCAACACTTTAAATATTGGCATGATAATCGAATAGTACAAGGAAAGTAAGATAATTTAAAAGAGTACACTATGTTGTTAACTGGCGCGTTTCTGATTTCTCCGACAATTATGATGATTGCGGTTGTGTTGGTTGTTCTATGTGAAGCAAAAAGTACTCTGCTAAGGAGCGCAAAATGATTAGAGATACAAGTGGACAAGATCAACAAGTTACAGTAAATAAACGATCTAATATCAAAATTGGCCTGCTGGGCGCGGCGTTGTTTTTAGGCGTTGCAGTATCGGCTAACGCAGTAATAAACAGTGGTAGCCCACAATTTTCTTTATCTAAAAGTAGTCTTAATATTGCAACGGTGACGTCAGGGAACTTTGTAAGAGACGTTGCTGCGACCGGATTTATTGTGGCGGCAAATGCACCGCAAGCGTATAGCCCTGAGCAAGGCTTTGTAACGCTAAAGGTAAAAGCGGGCGACACTGTTGCCTTGGGTCAAACCATTGCTTTAGTAGATAGCCCAGAATTAGAAAATGTATTAAAACAACAACAATCAGAGTTGGCTCGTTTACATGGTGAGCTATCTCGCAGAGAGCTTGAAGCGAGAAGAGATACACTGGCGTTAAACAACACGTTAGATTTAGCAAAAGTTGAACTCACCGCTGCGCAGCGTGAAAATCGGCGTGCGCAATTGTCAATTAAGCAAAGCCTTATTAGCCAAATTGATTTAGAGCAGGCACAAGATGATTTAGCAAGAGCCGAGTTGACTTATAAGCATGCTGTTCAAGAAGCGGAAATAGCAAAAGATACACTGGCGTTTGAATTAAAGTCGGCAAAAAGTACCGTTACCCAGCAGAAATTGGCGGTGGATGAGCTACTGCGTAAAGTCAATAATCTAGCAGTAAAAGCCAGTGTAGCAGGCATCGTGGGTAATTTATTGGTGCAACCCAAATCGGCGGTGACAAAGAATCAAGCATTAATGACCTTAGTTGATTTAAGTGCCTTTGAAGCGCAACTGCAGGTGCCTGAAAGCTATGCCAATGAGTTAGGGTTAGGGATGGATGTGGCATTAAAAATTGGCGACCAGAATGTGATGGGCAAGTTGTCTGCTATTTCTCCTGAGGTAAATAACCGTGAAGTAACAACCCGGGTTCGTTTTTCTCAGGGGGATGTTAAAAACATTCGTCAAAATCAGCGTTTATCTGCGCGTGTACTGTTAGAAAATAAAGACGATGTATTAATGCTTCGCCGAGGCGCATTTTTAGAATCTGGTGGGCATATTGCTTATAAAGTGGAAGGTGATATTGCGACGCGCATTAACATTAACACCGGTGCAACCAGCATTCGCAGTGTCGAAATATTGAATGGCTTACGCATCGGTGATGAAGTAATTGTGTCGAATTATGAGCAGTTTAAAAAAGCCAATACGGTGCTATTGCGTTAATAAAAAAATTTGGTGTCATTTTGGGCTCAATTAGGAATAACCTGCATTGAATTGCGATAAAAATAAGAATTATGAGGAAAGTTACATGTTGAATATGAATGGAATAAGCAAAGTATATCAAACTGAAATGGTACAAACTCACGCGCTACGTGATTTTAATTTACAGGTGAATGAGGGGGAGTTTATTGCGGTAACAGGTCCGTCGGGTTCAGGTAAAACCACCTTTTTGAATATAGCGGGTGTATTAGAGCCGTTCACTCAGGGTGAATATTTACTCGATGGCGTGGATATTGGCAAACTGAATGATAATCAACGTGCTGATATCAGAAATCAAAAAATAGGGTATATTTTTCAAGGTTTTAATTTAATCCCTGACCTAAATTTGTATGAAAATGTTGAAGTACCTCTGCGCTACAGAGGGATCAAAGCGCCAGAACGTAAACGACGTATTGAAGAAAGTTTAGAGCAAGTCGGGTTGGCAAGTCGAGCGAAGCATTTGCCACAGCAACTATCTGGGGGCCAACAACAGCGAGTTGCCATTGCGCGCGCGTTAGCAGGTAAACCACGCTTTTTACTAGCAGATGAACCAACTGGTAATTTAGATAGCTTAATGGCACGACAAGTTATGGAATTACTTGAGCAAATTAATCAAGATGGGGCCACGATTGTGATGGTGACTCATGACTCTGAGCTTGCACGTCGAGCACCCAGAAACATTCAAGTGGTTGATGGACAAATTGCAGACTTCTCATTGTATCAAGGCAATCCTGCTGCCGTTGTAGGAGTGTAATTATGTTGTTTCATTATATAGATTTAAGTTGGCGTAGTTTAAAGCGTACGCCAATGGTAAGTACCTTAATGATCATCGCCATTGCCATTGGCATTGGTGTGACAATGACGAGTTTATCGGTGTATCACATGATGTCAGCAGATCCTATTCCAAGTAAAAGCAGTCAATTGCATCATGTTCAACTTAAAACCATGGATGAGGGCCACACTTGGTGGACTAAAGATGATATGCCATATCAAGTGACCTACCAAGATGCGATGAACTTATTAAATGCGGATTTACCGTATAGACGCACAGCCATGATTAAGGCCGGTTTTGCTGTGCATCTTGATAACAGTGATATAAAGCCATTTATAGAGCAAGCACGAGTAGCCAGTGCTGATATATTCGCAATGTTTAATTTAGAGTTTGTCTATGGTGGTGCGTGGAGTTCGGATGATGAAGACAGTGCAGCATCGGTGGTAGTTATCGCACAAAGCTTAAACGACAAATTGTTTCAAGGCGAAAACTCTGTCGGAAAAACAATCAATCTAGATGACATGACGGTGCGGATTGTGGGGGTTATAAAAGACTGGCCAACCTATGTAAAATACTATGATTTAAACAACGGTGCTTTTCGCGACCCAGAGCAAGTATACCTTCCTTTTAGTTCTGTAGCTCAGCATGAGATTGAGTCATGGGGTAATAGTAACGGCTGGAAGGTAGAAAGTAATCGAAACTATCAAGACTTTCTCAATTCAGAGGTTTTTTGGGTGCAATTTTGGGTTGAGTTACCTACTCAACAAGATAAAGAGACCTATGCGAGTTTCTTAATGTCGTATATGGCTGAACAGCAAAAATTAGGGCGGTTTGCACGTAAAGAGCTGGAGTATGCATTACGTGATGTGAATGAAATGATGGTATATCGCGAAGTCGTCAATGAGGACAATAAAATATTAGTGATGCTGAGCTTTATGTTTTTAGCAGTGTGTTTAGCAAATATTTTAGGGTTATTGCTGGCAAAGTTTTTACGACGTGCTCCCGAAGTGGGCGTGAGGCGAGCGCTCGGCGCAAGTAAAACTCAAGTATTTATTCAGCACTTGGTTGAAGTTGGCTTATTGGGAGTGATTGGTGGAGTACTCGGCATTTTAATTGCACAAGTTGGTTTGTGGGGCATGCGCACCAGTAATAGTGCATACACAGCGATTGCCGGTATGGATTTAACCATGCTGCTAGCAGCACCGGTTATTGCAGTAAGCGTGTGTATTTTAGCGGGGTTATATCCTGCTTGGTTAGTGTGTAGGACTACGCCCGCCACTTACCTGAAAAGCCAATAAGGAGTTATTATGTTTGAATTTAGACCTATTTTAAATGCTTTATTACGCGCTAAGTCGGGTGCCATTTTACTCTTACTGCAAATTGCGATTACAACTGCGATTGTGAGTAATGCGGCGTTTATTATCAAAGACCGTATTGCATATTTAGAACAAGAAACCGGCCTACCAGAACAAGACCTTTTTCAGGCTGAAATGATGATGTATGGCGCGGATATTGACCTAGGTAAACAGATTGAAAGAGATGAATCATTATTGAGGAATATACCTGGTGTTATTGATGCGGTGCATATAAATGCGGTGCCACTGTCAGGCGGTGGTTCTGGTGGCTCCTACACGTTATTGCCACAAAATCAAGTATCACAGTCGGTTAGTGCTGCTTACTTTTTAGCTGATAGCCATGCGTTAAATACCTTAGGAGTAGAGCTTGTCGCTGGGCGAAATTTTGAAGAATCTGAGGTCATTGTGTCTAATGAGGGCACTGCAATCGCGAAAGTGGCTTTGATCACACAAGCCATGCATGATGAGTTTTTTCCTGAGGGTAATGGACTTGGACAAACAATTTACCGTGAGAATGACCCTGTAAAAATTATAGGAATAATAAAGCTGATGAAAGGGCCTTGGCTAAATGATAAGCGTAAAGATCGTTCTTTAATATTTCCGCATGTTAGACCACGTACCTTTCAAAAGTTTATAATTAGGACTGAGCCTAATGAAAGGGCTGCAGTCATGCGTAAAGTCGAAGATGTATTGTTAGCAGAATATCCTCATAGGGTGATTAATTCGGTAAGAGGGTTAGACGAACTAAAAGCAAAGTATGTTGCGGAAGACACCCTGATGGTGCGCATGTTAATGGTACTTATCGTTATTTTGGTTATGATCACGGCGCTCGGTATTTTTGGTTTGACCTTGTTCAATATCAACAAACGATTAAAACAAATCGGAACACGTAGAGCGCTTGGAGCCAGAAAATCTGCGATTATACGCTACTTTTTAGTGGAAAATGCACTAATATGCTCGGTCGGTGTGGCTGTTGGGAGCTTGGGTGCGATATGGATGGGCAATAAACTGATGGCATTATATTCAGTGCCTGCGTTGTCTGCTTCATACGTAGTGATAACGAGCTTATTGGTTATTGTAATGAGTTTACTTGCAGTAGTTGGCCCAGCCAAACGGGCTGCTGACATATCTCCGAGTATCGCGACCAGAAGTATATAATTATCCTTTAATTTTATATGTTTAGCGTTTCATTACAACATGTTACACTGCGTAAGCGGTGTAACATATAAGAAGAATAAGATGGATAAAATACTGATTGTGGACGATAACCAAGCGGTGCTTGATGCGCTATCGTTATTACTTGAAATTCACGGGTATGAGGTAGTGACAGCATTGTCACCGTTTGATGCGGAGCAAATTGTACGTTATCAAAAAGTTTCGCTCGTTATGCAAGACATGAACTTTACCGCCGACACCACATCAGGCGAAGAAGGGGTGGCACTTTTTACCGCGTTAAGAGCGTTAACCCCAACACTGCCGATCATTTTAATGACCGCATGGACAGAATTAGAAACCGCAATAGAACTCGTTAAATTAGGTGCCGCAGATTACATTGCGAAACCTTGGGATGACACCAAACTGCTGACCAGTATTACCAACCTTGTGGCTCTTGGTAAAGCCAATGCACAAAATCAAACCCATCAAAGACAGCAGCAAGAGCGTATGCAGCCTAAGCAACATGCAAACTTGGTGGGGCTGGTTTATGCGAGCACAGCGATGGAGCGAGTTGTCGATATGTCGTTACAGTTGTCAAAATCGGATGTGTCGGTGTTGATCACAGGCCCCAACGGGAGCGGAAAAGAGCGTATTGCTGAGATTATTCAAGCTAATTCAGCAGTCTGCGATGCGCCGTTTATTAAAGTTAATGCCGGTGCCTTACCCCAAGAGCTAATTGAGGCTGAATTATTTGGTGCCGAAGCAGGCGCTTATACTGGTGCTAATAAAAAGCGCATAGGTCGATTTGAAGCGGCTGATGGCGGTACTTTGTTTTTAGATGAAATTGGTAATTTGCCATTATCGGGGCAAATGAAATTACTCAGGGTTTTGCAAACGGGGGAGTTTGAACGCTTAGGCTCAACCCACACTCAGAAAGTATCGGTACGGGTGATATCGGCAACCAACGCAAACTTACAACACGATATTCAAGCAGGACGTTTTAGAGAAGATTTGTATTACCGTTTGAATGTTATCGAGCTTAACTTGCCACCTTTGCAAGCGAGACAAGATGATATTATTCCGCTTATTCGTCATTTTTTACCTGGTCGTGAACTTAGTTATGTCGCTGAGCAAGCACTCACGGCACATAGTTGGCCTGGTAACGTCAGGGAGCTCGAAAATGCTTGTAAACGTGTGAGTGTGCTAAAGCCTGCTGGTGTATTAGAAATACAAGATTTTGGGCTCGTTGAGCAAGCGACTAAAATAGCCAGCCAAACAATGGCACACAAAGTTGAGCCGAGCAAGCAAGATATTGAAGCTGCGATGCATCTACATCAAGGGGTTATTGCCAAAGTCGCACGGCAATTTGGTCTAACGCGGCAAGCGTTGTATCGGCGTTTACAAAAATTTGAGATTGATTACTGATGCACTGGATTTCACGATGTAAGGGAATGACATTAAAAGGGCGCTTTATTGGTGCGGCAAGTTGTGCCGTATTGTGTGTAATTGTGCCTTTTTTAGTGTGGCAATTGGCCTCTTGGCAAATGATAGTCACAGTGAGTATAGCGGCACTACTATTTACTAACATGCTTTGTCGCTGTTTTTTTTCGGTGTTAATGAAGCCTGTTTTTGCGCTGGAAGTGGGGCTGCTTAATTTTAAAGATGGTGAGTTTTCGCATACCTTAGCGTATTCAGGTGATGATGAACTGGGCCGCTTATGTACTTTATATAATGAAACCGCACAGCAATTACGCCAAGAAAAACAATGGATATACCAACGCGAGTTGATGCTAGATAAAGTCTTGCAAAGCTCGCCTCAAGCGCTCCTTTTGGTTGATAGCAATGATATTGTGGTATTCAGTAATTACAGTGCCAGAGCGCTTTGCAATAGTAATACGTCACTTGAGGGCATGCGCGTTGATGCCCTGATGCAAGATGCTGCACCGGACTTTTTTAAAGCGCTGCGTGCTGGGCGAGAAGGGTTGTTTAGTCTCAACATAGACAAAGATGAAACCCAAACATGGCATTTAGCCACTGGGCAGTTTTTGTTGAACAATCAAAATCATAATCTGTATTTGTTCAAACAGTTGACACGAGAGTTGAGTCGTCAAGAAGTAGCTGTATGGAAAAAAGTGATCCGGATCATCAGCCACGAATTGAATAACTCCTTAGGCCCGATGTCATCGATGTTGCACAGCGCGAAATTGTTAACCAATCACATTGATGATAATCGTCTTGAACGGGTTTATTCTACTATTGAAGAGCGAATTCACCACTTGAGCGAGTTTGTGCAAGGGTATGGCAAGTTTGCCAAGTTACCACAGCCGAAATATAGCCAAATTGATTGGGGATCCTTACTTGATGGTTTACAGCAGCAATGGCAGTTTAATTTGCCTGCTGTACTGCCTGAGCAGCCATTTTTTGCTGATCAAATGCAATTAGAACAACTGTTTATTAACTTATTAAAAAATGCCCATGAATCTGGGAGTGAATCAGAAGACGTTAACGTAAATATTGTGCAAAATGAGCAAGGCGCAACCTTTACGGTACAAGATAATGGCAAGGGCATGAGTGAAACCGTGATGGCCAATGCCTTGATCCCATTTTATTCTACCAAGTCGACAGGAAGTGGATTGGGGCTTGCGCTTTGTCGTGAAATTGTTGAAGCGCACAACGGGCAGCTCAGTTTGCATAATCACGATGAAGGCGGAGTGATTGTAAAAATATTCATACCGGTATTTATACCAAACGAGACAGCTTAGTGGCGGTGATATCACTAAGCTATATGGCTGTGTTTATCTAGGCGGGTCAACTTGCCCATTCACAGAGCTGTTCACCCTAAACCAACCCGCAATGGAATAACGAGGCTGTGTTGCAGGGAGGACCTCATGTGGAAATTCATCACTTAAAAAGGTTACCAATGTACCAAAGTGGGGTGTTACCTTTTGTGTAAGTAGCTCATGATCGTGTGCGTCATACAGCGCAAGTTCGCCGCCATATTCGCTTTGCCAATCTTGATTTAAATATAACACCGTTGAGAGGACTCGATTGGTATTGCCTTTAAAGGCATCTACGTGCTTTTTGTAAAATGCACCGGGTTCGTAATGCGCAAAATGGCATTCATAGCTGAACAAGCCCATAAACAAGCGGCTATTTAAATGGTTTTTTAGCCCATCCATATAGCTTAAAAAGGCACCTTCAAGCGGGTGACTGCTGTCTAGCCAGTGAATTTTGTCTCGTCGGATCTCACTATTTTGGGTGTGTTCAGCTTGCCTTCCAATACCTGCGGTTGCAAAATCACCGTCTGAAAATAACGCTAAGCGCTGATTTAACGCCTGTAACGCAGGCGCGTTTTTATCAATGGCTTGAATACTCAACCCAGACACGCGTAGGTCGTGGGCGATATGATCAAATAACTCATCAGTTGATTGCAAAAGGATCTCGGGCTGTGCAATAAATTATGCAGGCTTTTTACCACATAGCAGCGCTGTAGGCGACTTGAAAATGCATAAATCATCTAAATCATACTTTTATGGTGAGTTAAATCCATGAACTGATCTTATATCATTGATATATGGCCTCGGGCTAATTGCGTTCAGTAATGCTATTGGCTTAAGTTTGATCATCATAACTGAGTTTTGGAACGTTTTAATTTTTGATGTAATTCATTCAACGGTTGCGTATTATAGTGCTTATCTGAGTTGAATAAATTAACAAATATGAGTGATGGAGTGAGTGGTATGAAAAAAATTATAATAGATACAGATCCTGGTATTGATGACGCTATGGCTATTTTACTCGCTCACGCAAGTAACGAAATTGATTTAGTAGGGATCACAACCACGTTTGGCAATGCGTCGATTGAAAACAGTACACGCAATGCACTTTATTTAAAAGATAAGTTCGCTTTACAAGCAACCGTAGCGCAAGGAGTTGATGTTCCATTAGTTTTACCTGCGTCCCCTCCCGCGACGGCGGTACACGGTAATAATGGGTTAGGCAATATAAATATTCCTAGTGAACAAACTAGCCAAGTGATAAATCAACTTGCGCATGATTACATTATAAATACTGTTAAAGCTCACCCTCACGAAATTACGCTGATTGCAATTGGCCGTTTAACCAATTTAGCTTTAGCATTAAGCAAGGCTCCAGAGATCACATCATTAGTAAAAGAAGTGATTATTATGGGGGGAGCATTTGGCTTCAATGGACATTCTGGTAACTTGACACCCTTTGCCGAAGCGAATGTTTATGGCGACCCACATGCTGCAGATATCGTTGTATCGGCTAATTGGCCGGTCACTATGGTAGGGTTAGATGTAACTCAGCAATCAATTATGAGTACCGCTTATATAAATGATCTTAAATCTAAGTCATCCAAATATGGCGCGTTCATTTATGACATATCTGAGTTTTACGCCAAGTTTTATCATGCTGATTTAGGTTTGGATGGGTTTTATGTGCATGACTCATCAGCCATTATTTATGCTATTACACCTGAGTTATTTACAACTCGAAAAGGGAATATTAGAGTGGTTACCGAAGGTGTGGCAGCAGGGCACACACTGTTTAAAGAAAGCGACAGAGTGTTTCCTATAGATGAATGGAGTGATCGGCCAAAGCAAAAAATTTGTACTAATGTAGAGTGCGATAAATTACTTAATTTATATTATAATACAATGATTTAATGTGGTTTTTAGTCGGAGTATATGTGAGGGGGGGCTCTATCACTTTAGAAAGTGTTTGGGTCAGCTTTTAACGGCAGATTAAATTATCCAAATTCGTTATGTTGTAAAAGTAATGCTCACGCCCAAATCATTGAGCTTCTTAGGTTTGGTGCGATCAGATCATAAAATGCTTTAACCCATGTTTTGAAATGAAGAAGAAAATTAGAAATTGGTTACGGTACGATCGTGCTTTAGTTCAACGTGGTAACATCAATATCTGGCTAAGTGATAGTGCCTTCTCAAAGTGGTAAAATACTGAAAAACACGGTGGCCGCGGTTGTTAAAATCACTATTCTTATTTAGCAGTGAAACCTGTTTAACCTTAAGAGCTGTATTTCATTTGCGACTCAGAGCCTTAGAAGGGGTTGTAAATTTCTTGCTCACAATGATGAACACCTCTTTACAATCCCCGGTTATAGCTGTTTATGCAAACGCAGCAGAACACTTGATGTGCACTATTTAAAGAGGGAAGGCAAAATGGTGAATGGCATGCGAGAAAGCACCGTGCAAATAAGCTGCGAACTTGGCGAAAATTGCGCTTGGCAGTTAATGTGACCATCCACGACGTTGTAGGCGCTGAGCTGTCGATGATGAAGCCCTTACCGATTTAATCAGACCATTGTGCAGAAATAGTGACAGAGTCACAGGTGTGACGGTGCGTATGACTCGCGCAGTTACGGCGAAGTGGACGCAGCAAAAAGTGACATGAATAAGTTACGCGGTGCCAAAAATATCGTCATGTTTGAAGCGATACGATAGCCGTGTATGTGTTGTTGGGGTGTGCCGCATGATTATGTTTCTTGTATAATAACTTGATTTATATTAATTTATTGGACTGGGCAAGGTGAGTTGTTCGTTTTATCATCACCTAATAAGAAAACAGGCTTTCTAACACTAATTTTCAAACTATACGTAGGAGTGTCATTTTAGTTATGCAGACGGTTAAAAAAGAAAAGGGATCCAGAGTCGATCCAGTTTCTGAAAACAAAATTAAGAATGAGTCTCTCACAACTGAGTTGCACTTTGAGTTATTAAAGCAATACACTTGGCTTGCTTCTGCCGTTATTGGTGCCATTGTTATCCTAATTCAATTAAATGCGGTTGAATTAGGGAAGGAT
Source organism: Pseudoalteromonas sp. MSK9-3 (assembly GCF_003590335.1). Classification (GTDB taxonomy): domain Bacteria; phylum Pseudomonadota; class Gammaproteobacteria; order Enterobacterales; family Alteromonadaceae; genus Pseudoalteromonas. The sequence continues at coordinate 117,940 of NZ_MIET01000070.1, forward strand.
ATTTATATATCCCTTGGTTTTTTGGGTCTTTCAATTTTTTTCTCCCTTGTAGGCCAAGATCATATAGTAGATTCATTGCTCAAAGGAAAAGATATATATGCCGTATCTAAAATATTAAAATTGATTAGAATTGCTTCCATGTTTTGCTTGGCACTGGGCGCGGGCTATATTTTACCTGGGATATTTTAAGTGATTAATAGACTAGAGTCGTATTCGAATAAAAGGTTGAGCACCGTAGTTCAGGTACAGTAAATTCGTTGGTAACGATACTCAGTATGGGTAAATTTGATGTATGCGAAGCAGCGATAGTAGCGTAATAAATTCAGCCTTATTACATTGTCGCTCGGGCTAAAAAAGTCAGTTATTAAAATATTGATGTTTGAGTTGGCTGAACAATTGTGTACTTATCCAATAAATATTCGACGTACTATTAGGTTCATTTTAGCGCGCAAAAAATTAGACTTTACCATTGGGCGTAATTCTTGATACTGTATTCTGAATACTGCCGTTTTTACTGCAAAGCCTTCGTTGATAGGTTTTGATCATGAGCCAGGTTCTCGTTTAAGTATAAAAATATGTCGTGACCTTTTCCTTCAATATATACCTTTTTGGGGCGACGGCTTTCTTCTTCAAACTCTTTCATCAGAGTCATTAAATAGGTAGTCATACCACCAAATTGAGCACGCCATTGATAAAAAATAGCGCTACTCATCCCACGCTTCCGACACAGTTCTGGAACAGCCCCCCGTTTTCGGCTTATTTTATAATAACCATAATTTGTCTATCCAGATGGTTCAAAAACAGATCCTTGTTTCTTTGTTGTTGGCGATCAATTGTCGTCGTTACCTGGTTGGCAAGAGGGGACGATTGCTGCTGTACTGAACGCGGTAAGTCGAATAGCTGATCCTAATGCACCTATTGTACATTTGGCTTATTTACCTGATACACGATTAATGGTTGAAGGTATATAACGGAAATTGGACTTTATCAACACTCCGAGTAGTTTACTTATTGAGCTGAGAGTTGGTTATTGAGAAACCATTTTGTGGCAGATTGAACTCTGCCTTTCCTCAATTTTTCTTCTATCGATGTAAAGCTATTTATATAACGCAACGACCTTTCAAGCTTGTTCAGTTTCAGCTGGCGCAATTTAGGTGGGAGTTAAATGAAGTTATCAATGTAATGCATTGTAATGTTATTTAAAAGTTCACAGTGTTAGATTTATTGCTAAATAGAAGTTAATTTTGTTCACCTTGGTTGTTATGTGCATGACAAAAATATGAATCTGACTGCAACCACAAATAAGGCGTTAATTTTATGGAACTTACAATACATCCCTCAGTTGGGGTATCTCGCTTAGGCAATAGCCCTGAGTCTTTTTGTCTTTCACCTGAGAGGATTGGCCAACTTCCTTATGAAGCAGATGCTAACGGTAATAAGCTTGGGCCTATCGTCGAATTTAAAGATGAAAAAGGTCAAATTAAACGTCAGGGTCAAGTTTTTAAGCTGTACCAGAAAGATGGCACTGAATTAACACTTAACACGCCTAATGTGAAGGCTATCAATTGGAATGTACATCTGGCCAATAAAAAAGCAGCTTGGTATCAGTATAGTGAGCTTGAAGGTAACTTATTATATGGCGAAAACAATAGCTACGTTAATCGTGAAACACCATTACGAAATGCAGATAAAACATGCAATGAAGCGCGGCAAAAACTCATTGTTGATCCGGGTCCGCGCGAGATCAGCGGCGCAAGTTGCTCAGTAGGTTTCGATCAAGGTACAGAGCCAGTGCCTGCTGATTACCCCGTATCTTACCCTAACTCTGATGTCGAATATGGTACTGCTGTATTAACACTAGGAGATCTAAAAACGGACAATGAGGGTCGCTTGATTGTGCTTGGTGGCTATGGCCATGCTGGTGGTGATAAACCTTTGGTGAGTTATGGTGGTTCCGATACTTGGCATGATGACATTGCCGATGGGCCGGTTTATTGTACGGTTGAATTTGAAGATGGTAGCGAACCAATTTCATTACAAGCTTGGGTTGTGGTTGGCTCGCCGGACTTTGCTCCGGAAATTGTCAATATTTCAAACCTGAGTGATAGTATGTTTGATGTGGCAGTAAGAGATTTTAATCTAATACCTGATATGTGTCTTGATGGGGTTTATAACGATACTTATATTGCTAGCTACCAGCGAGATATTTTACCTATCGTAAAGCGCTTTAGCCGTTATCAATGGGTTGCTAACGTTCAGTCTATGGCCGCATTTAGTGCTGATTCATTTGATTATACAGATAATAGTGAAGAAAATCGGGCTAATCGTGAAAACTATTTTTCTTATTTCAGAGAGCCTGATGATAAGTCTAACCTGTCGCGTAATCAACCTCAGCAGGTATTATTTAAAAATGATTTCCCAATGATGCCATTGAACTCTGGCAGTAACTCGGTGAGTAATCAAACTATTGAAAAGTTTGATGCGCTGAGCCAAACCCAGCAATTTTTGCTAGGTCAATGGGCTAGGGGCTGTTTTGAAGCAACGGAAAACTTTAAACCTCACCCAATTGATCCGCTTGATCAGGGAAGTGTTGGTAACTGTGTTGGGTTGCCAATGTGTCCAGGTATTGAGGTTACTTGGAGTCTTCAAAACCCGAAGGTTTATACATCACCTTATATAATCAGTGACTACAAAGGTAAAAATGGTTACAACAAAACGGGTTTATCACCTTCTCGTGATGAATGTGAAGGGGGTGGGTGTGAGCCGGGTGATTTAACCAAACGTATGGCGTGTCCGTGGCAAGCTGATTTTTTTCAGTGTACGATTCAAAATATAAACTTCACTAATCCAGCAAAAAATAAAATCGGTGATCAACCTTTACCACCGACTTATTATTCGTACTGGTGGCCACCTCAAAGTCCTTGGGATGTGCTGACAGGCGAAACAACGGAGATTGGGCAGGCTGAATCCCATTTACCCGCAGGTGAGCAGGTTAATTATCAAAGGGGGATCAACAGCTTTGTCCAAATGGTGGAGCATTGGTCAGCTTTAGCGTTTATTCGAGATAAAAATGCGCAAGATCCCGATTACCCTTATTTTACTGAAACGGAACGCAATCACGCTTTGTTTTCGTATAAGGAAATATCTACGGGCCAAATTACTGGTAACCCGGAAGATGATGGCACTAGTATTCCTGTGTTCTATATTGAGTCAAAGTGTTGCCCAACGGTTAAAGCTCGGGGAAAACGCGCTAAATTAATGGTCGAGGCCCTAGAGGCTAGAGCCTTTAAACCAATCCAAGTAGCGTATAACCATTCGCAAACACCGCGATCTGGTCGCCGAGTTAGGAGATAGTAAACGATGGTTTCATCAATAATTGATACTGATGTGGCCATATTTGGCGCAGGCCCAGCCGGGGCCTGCGCCGCTTTGAGCCTGCTCAATCATACTAATTTGGATATTACCCTGATTGAACAATCCGATCTCAATCGAGAGCGTATTGGTGAGCATGTCACTGAATGTATTTTTGACTTTATCGATTATTTAAAAATTAAACCAGAAAACTTTGGTCCTGACTGTTTCATTCCTACCTTTGATAGTACTTCTTATTGGGGATCGGATTTACCTGGGATGCGCAATTCAGTGTTTACTGCACAACAATCTACCTTTCAATTAAACAGGGAGCAGTTTGATTTACAGTTGCTGGAAAACATCGCCGAGCGCGGTGGCAGGGTAATGCCTCGAACTCATTGTCAGCAAATCAATCAATGGGAAGATGGCCGTTGGCAGTTGAAACTATCTCATCCAGTGCATGGAGCGTTTATCTTACGCGCTCGTTTTATTGTTGATGCAAGTGGACGTAACGCTAATATCAGTCGTCAACTCGGGCTTACGGGCAAGAAAGTGGATGATTTAATGGCTGTTGGGCGGTTCTTTGAATGTACCAGTGACGAACAAAAAAAGCAGGAGTATTTGATTGAAAGTACCGAGCATGGCTGGTGGTATGGCGCTCTATTGCCAAACAATCAATATAGTATTTGCTTTTTCTCCGATGCAGATATCGTTTCCAATCTCAGATTGAATCAGCAAAGTCATTTTAATGCGCTCTTGGCTCAAACCAAGCATATAAAAAAGTTAGTAAAAGAGACAAAAGTAACCACGCCACACCCATGGGTACGACAGGCTTACAGCCAGAGCAATGCATTTGAAAGCTTACCTAACTTTTTAGCCATTGGTGACGCTGCATGTGCTTTTGATCCAATTTCATCTATGGGTATTGGCTTTGCTTTATCTTCGGGCTGTCATGCTGCCAATTTGATTGCTGCTAATTTAACAGATACTGACAGTAATCAAGAACAACTTATTAATCAATTTCAAATGGATTTGAATAACCAATTTGACCACTACCTAACACTCAGACAGCAGTTTTATCAGCAAGAAGGTCGTTGGCAACAAGCCCCATTTTGGCAAAGAAGACATGCAAAAATAACGACTCTGCAATCTGAGGAGGTTAGCGCATAGTTACTTTTAAGTTTAGGAGGGCCTTGTTGATCAACAAGGCCCTGCGTTTGCATAAACAGCTATAACCCGGTGATTGCAGCGAGGTATCTATCATGGTGAGCAAGGAATTTACAAACCCTTCTAAGGCCCTAAGTGGCAAATGGAATACGGCCCTTAAGGTTAAACACGTTTCAATTGCTAAATCAAAATAGTAATTTGAACGACCACGGCCACCGTGTTTTTCGGTATTCTGCCACTTTGATATGGCACTCTCACTTAGCCAAATATTGATGTTACCGCGTTGAACTAAAGCACGGTTGTACTGTGACCAATTCCTAATTTTCTTCTTTATTCACATCATGGGTTAAGGCATTTAATGATCTGATCGCACCAAACCAAAGAAGTTCAACTATTTAGGAAACAACGCCGATCTGATCGCACTAAATCATAGAAGTTCAATTATTTAGGAAACAACGCCCCTCTAGTTTTAAAAATAAGGACAATCTTAAAATTAAATATTTCTCTGTCGCTCTTAAGCGATAATGGGGGCTAATAACTTAATACTAGCACCCAATTTTCAGAGTTCATAATAGATCTTGTAATATAATGTTATATACTCGATAACGCCATTTTAGCAATGAGCTTGTTGGCTTAAACAACCTAAATAGCTATTACACCTCCATACTAGTTGAGTCCAATTTTGGCCGGCAGCTCCAGCAACTTTATCTGTTAATTCCTTTGGGAGTGTTTTTTTGCTTTGAGAAAGGTTTTTAATTTTTGTTTTTTTAAATGTAATTTCATAATATATATCATTTATTTTATTTTGGAATTGCAGAGTGAGTTACTTGTGTTTTATTGTAAAGTGAATGTTTATAATGTTCGCATGTCGTTTTTGTTGGTGATTAAATTTATAATTTCATTGCAAGTAGAGAGAACTTCCTATTGCAGTTAAGCGCTTGTTAGTTTATGCCTTTCGTTTTTTAGAACGATGTAACATGGGGTTTATTTATTTAAAGGTTATTGGTGGTCATTGATAATGCGGGTGCAGACATGGCTTTGACATTTTTAAGGTTTTATCTTGTTGATCAAAATTGGTTTTAATGTTTTCTTGGTGGTGCCTGTTAAAAATAAAATGCTTTGTAAGCTGATTTGTGTTTTTAAATATGAAATAAATAATAATGCCAATGCTTTTCTATTGAATCGACTCATTAAGTCTGGCGAAAATTTAAAGTGGTTAAGTAAGGCTTGATGATGTGGCTTTGTGATTTTTTCCAAGATGTTACCTGTAAGCTAGTGATTTAAAATAGATGGTTTCTTTTTGTTGGTCAGGAACGTTGCCTGTAAGGTTTTTTGTATAGTCAATTATTGATTTTTATATAATATTAATTGGTGTGTTTTAAATGTAATTGTTTGTTGAGTGTGAGGGGGTTGTGGTTTATTATGTGTCACGAAACAATAAATATACTTAAGTTCTTTTAAAGCGAAAAGGAGATTCGGCTGTGGAACGTGTAAATAAAAATAACCCCCTCTCATTTAAATTAGCTTTGCTTGGCGCTGCTTTAATACCGTTGTTATCGGCTTGCGGTGGCAGTGACAGCAGTGGTACTGATAATATAGTTAATAACGTAGAGAACAAACAACCTAATGTTGTTGTATCTACAGTTGCTGAAATAGAGTCTGGTGCTGAAGTGTACATGACTAGCTCAGCTACTGACTCTGATGGTACGGTAGCAAGTTATCAATGGTCACAAAAATCTGGTTATGCGGTGACAATTCGAGATAAGAACCAAGCAAATGCTTCTTTTACCGCCCCAGTGCTAGATGCCGATACAACACTTGAATTTGAGTTGCTTGTTACTGACGATAAAGGCGCGACAGCAAAGGATACCTTCAACGTAAAAATAAAACGTGCTCAAGTAGAAAATCAATTGCCTAATGTCGTTATAACGACGGTTGCTGAAATAGGGTCGGGTGCTGAAGTTTACATGACCAGTTCAGCAACTGACTCTGATGGTACGATTGCAAGCTATCAATGGTCACAAAAATCAGGTTATGGAGTGACGATACGAGATAATAGCCAAGCTAACGCTTCTTTTACAGCACCGGTACTGGATGCTGACACAAGGCTTGAATTTGAGCTGCTTGTGAGTGATGACAAAGGTGGTGAAGCAAAGGATACAGTCAGCGTTCTAGTAAAACGTGCTGAAGTAGAAAATCAATTACCTAATGTCGTTATAACGACAGTTGCCGAAATAGAATCAGGTGCTGAAGTGTACATGAGCAGTTCAGCAACTGACCCTGATGGTACGATTGCAAGCTATCAATGGTCACAAAAATCAGGTTATGGAGTGACGATACGAGATAATAACCAAGCTAACGCTTCTTTTACAGCACCGGTACTGGATGCTGACACAATACTTGAATTTGAGCTGCTTGTTATTGATGATAGAGGGGGGGAAGCAAAGGATATAGTCCGCGTTAAAATACAAGGTGCAGCGCAAACGTCTAATTATTACGAAAGTTGTAATGCGCAGCTTGCGCTTAATGTCCTGAATATTTATGACGAAACACTCAATTTTTCTTCACTATCAGGACTTAAAAAGTGGTTTTGTAGTGCACCCGATATAAACAATAGCAATGTCACTAAGCGGGTTATTAACTTACTTTCCGTTGAAGACAATGAGGAAGATATTGAATTGTGGAAAGTGGCGCATTGCTCTGATGATGACAAAGGATTCGGCGCAAGTATGTCTGCAAATTTATTATTACAGGTAGCAGATGATGAGGCGAAAGCTGGTTGGTCAAACTGCATTGCTCAAAAACAAATGCTCTCATGTCATACATTCAATCAAGTTAACTTAAACCCTGGTGAACTATATCTAAATTATGGTTTAAAGCAAGGAAGTAGCCAGTTAACCAATGTTGATATTGTTGCAACCAATCTAACCGCAATAGACGCGATACCAGATACATTAGAACCAGATGGAAAAGCTCTTCTCTTCAAAAAAGATGACACGAGTAGTGGCGCATACTTTGAACTAAGTGGCACATTAGATAATGAGCATGCTTCTTGCTCTTATACGATGATGAGTTCTTACTCTTTTGGTGCTGAATTGTGTGAGGTACAAAGGCTAAATGCACTTGAACAAGGAAAAATATCTCAGCGAGATTACACTGAACTTAAATATATTAACTCGATCCCTGAGTTTGATCATCGTAACGGTAGTCCTTTAGTGTACCTACGTTGCGAGTAATAGTTTAGAGGATCTCATAATTTACTAAGGTGAGTATCGGCATATGGCTACATTTTTTGACGTGGCCATATTTATTCAACACTTGTATTAGTAATGATTTGTAACGAGTTTTTAGCTGCGCTAGCCCAAATTTTCTTTCATAAGCCTGATGTAAAATAGAATTGTGAAGCTACAACTTTGGCCTTTATTATTCAATGAATAATAGTCTTATTAGTCGAAGTGGTTTGCTGCCGAGCTTTGAACGAGGCGACAATATTAAGAGTATAAAGAGGGGGGATATGTGCTGAGCTCAGAGTGAGTTCAGTGTAAATTAAAATTGACTGATTGCACTTATTACCTAGCATGATTTTTTGGCTAAAGGACTGTTATATTGGGACAAGCGAAGAAAAGGAAAGGGTTAAAAAAGCTCTATAACTTACATGCATGGGTTGGTTTTCAGTTATCCATCATTATGTTTGTGATATTAGCGACAGGCACAATTGCCACACTATCAAATGAAATTGACTGGCTTATTTTTGAAGAATTACGTGCATCGGAAAAACCACTCAATGCTTCGCCAATGTACACGCCTGGTGAGTGGGTCGCATTATATTCGGCCTTACAGGATACCTATCCCAATGGTCAAATACTGGACTTATATAGTATGGGAGAGGATTACCTAACATATCGCGCCACATTAAAAGATACGGCATTAGGCAACGAGTTTGTAAATATAGATCAATGGACTCACAAAATAACAGGTAACGTTGGGTATCTCACGGTACAACGTTTTTTTAGGGACTTTCACCGATATCTGTTTATGCCTGCCTTGCCGGGGATTATTATTGTTTGTGCCTTCGCTTTTGTACTTCTCATTTCACTCTATACCGGTATAAAAACGACGAAGAACTGGCGAACAGCTCTGTGGCGTTTAAGGCTTAATCAAGGTTCAAGAATTGCTGTCAGTGATGCTCATAAATTATCTGGCTTATGGGGGATGTGGTTTACGTTATTAATCAGTGTTACTGGAATTTGGTACTTGTATGAATTTAGCTATCAACTGTTTGACGCGAGTATAGAGCCTAATGGACCTATTATTGAACGCACAAACAGTGAGAACAACAAATTTAATATGACCCTTGAAGAGTTTAGGATGATAGTTAACATTGCACATGGGGTTCATAAAGGCTGGGAGATCACTGCAATCTATTTACCCGCGACCATGGAGCAACCAATAGAAATCAATGGTGTTAAAAACAATCCTCTTTTAAGAGACCGTGCGTATCGGGTATATCTAGATCCGACGAATAACACCATATTAGAGGTTCTTAGTCCTGACCTAATTGGTATTAATGCCAATATAAATGAATATATAGACCCTTTACACTTTGGGTCTTTTGGGAGTATTTGGAGCAAAGCCATTTGGTTTTTATTTGGTTTGATGCTCACAGCGATGTCGGTAACAGGTGTATTGATGACTTGGAAGCGAACAAAAAGTCGTGCGCTAACAAAACCCCAGATTTTGACACTGCCCATTTTAGTGTTCTCAGGAGTTGCGTTTATTTTTTGGATACAAAGATTTGCTTAAATTTAGTTCGGTTTGTGGATTTGTTTTAGGGAATCAATTGTAACCTTGTATCAGAGTATTAAAAGCATTTTAGATGTATAAACTGCGTTAGTTTAAGTGATGTAGATCTGGGTGTCTCATTTAACCCCACAACAATGTTTTGTGTCATATTTAAGGACTAACACCTTATCTTAGTTGAACCGCTTTTTATTTATATAATGCGCTATTCAACATTTGATTGCATTTTTTTGGTTGATATTTACTATGCTGGGGTTGGTAATCTATCTGCGAGGCTCCGCTAATAATACACACTCAATAGCTGTTCAAGAAAGTAAGGGCATTCAATTTCAATTTACGCTTGTATTAACGGGTAGTCAGGGTATCGTATAGCAAAAATTTTAGCGTGTTTTTAAATTTGGATGTCTGATGCGTAAACTGTTGTTATTGCTCTTATGGTTGTCGACCCCGGCTTTTGCTTATCAAGTTCAACCTATGATCGTAGATCTTGCGTCACATGGTAAGAAGTCATTGGTTACTTACCGCCTACAAAACCCCAGTGAAAGTGCACTACCGATTGAAATCGAAGTATTTAAGCGTACATTTGACGAAAATCAAAAAGAAGTTTTAGTATCAGCCGAAGACGACTTTATTGTGCTTCCACCGCAGGTAGAGGTACCAGCAAAGAGTTACCAAGTATTTCGCGCTAAATATTTAGGTTCTGGTGAGTTAAAAGAGACGAATTCCTATCGCATTGTTTTTAAACAACTGCCTTTACCTAACGAGGATGAAAAGTCAGGAGTTAAGATGGTGTTTAACTTTGCAACATTGGTTTTTGTAAGTCCAGATGGAGTCAAAGCACAGCAAAAAAATACATTGGACTGCGCTACATTAAACGACTGCACATTGACGATTAGCAATGAAGGCCAGCGCGTACTAGACTTATCGCACTTTGATTACCATTTCCACGAGGGGAAAACTCTTGTGAATTGGCCTCAATTTCAATCGGTTACACCTGGACGTTTTATCATGCCAGGACACAAAGTAGTGCTAAATATCACACCATTACTCGACGAAAAGCCCACAAAGAGTGCCACGCTTATTAACCTGTTTAATAAAAAGTAGAAACTCGATGATTAAACAGGGCTTTTATAATAGGCCTGCGCACCATCAGTGTATCATTTTCAGCCTTTTATTATTTTGGGCTTGCTCATCTGTTGCGGCAACGTTCAATATGGACTTTCCTGTGCGGCTAAATTCTGCCGAAGTTGGGCAAGTGTCTGCCGCCAGTAATGGGATTGAAATTACTTCTATTTCAGCCTCTGAATTTAAGAACAATCTGCAAACCGTACTCAGCGACAAGGTAAATAACTGGCTGACCACTAAAGGGGATGCTCCAATCTCTGTGGAGGCATATGCAGACCAAGGCATTGTTCTTAAAATGCAGGCTCAAGATCTCACCATAGATATGACGCTTGAGGAACGTGCTATGGCAACTGACAGCTTAACGTATGGTAATCAAAAGCATTTTGATCGGCCAAAAGGTGAATCTAATTGGGCGATGTTAAACAATTTTAATTTAAATCATGAGCGCAGCAATAATCACCATGATCATCGGTCTCAGCTTGAGTGGCTGATGAATGCCAATATTGGTGGGGGGACTGGTGTAAATATGCAAAGTTCACTGTTTTGGGAAAAGGGTAACAACCAAGCCAGTGATGTATATCGCGGAGATATAGCTTTGTTTTATGATAAACCAGAAGCGCCGCTTCGTTTTACACTTGGGGACACTCAAATAAATAGTACAGGGCACCTTGCGAGTGCTCAACTTGGCGGGTTTAGTATTGAAAAAGCATATGCTAGGTTACAGCCTCAAAGGAGGACATCACCAAGCAATAGTCAACAGTTTGTGTTACCTCGAGCTGCAAACCTTGAGATCTATATTAATGATTTTTTGATTTCTCGGATCAGACTAAAGGCTGGGCGTTATGATCTCAGTGATCTCCCGCTAACGTCGGGTGTTAATAATATTCAAGTGATAGCAACTTACGCAAATGGTGATACGGAGGAGTTCTATTTCACCACGCATTACAATGCAAGGCTGCTTGCGAAAGGATTGAGTGATTATGCGTTTACCCTGGGCCGTCTTTCTTCTATTGAGCAGGGCGATTATAAGTATGACGACGATGTTTTTGTTTCTGGTAATTATGAGTATGGTTTAACTGATAGATTTACATTGGGCGTAAACGGCGCAGCACATCCAACGGGGCATGTTGTTGGGTCTATTGCGACGATAAATAGCTATGTTGGAAATCTATCGTTGCGCTATTCACAGAGTAAAGTGAATCATGCGCAGTCTGGTAATATTTACTCTATTGAATCAGAGCATAGCATTTTTGGACATGGTAATTTCGGCTCACCTAATTTGCGACTAGGGTATGAAGTGAGGCAAGATTTCACTAATACACCATGGCAAGAATTTAGCACTATCTCAAGCAGTAAAAGAGCATTTGCAGATTACAGTTACTTTCTCAACGAACATGTGGATTTTAACTTCAGTGCTTCTCACGACAGAGGAAGAGATAATGTCACTACTGATAATGCTTCTATTGAGCTAAATGTACGCTACGAAGACGTACGCGTTCGCACTGGCTTTTCGCATATTGATAGTACTGATACTCGCGTTGTGTCTGAAAATCAGTTCTTTTTGAATTTTACCTGGAATTATTACAATCGACGGTCTAATCATCGTGCTCACGCCCAATATAGTAGTAGAGATAAAGTGGCTAGCGCGAGCTATGCGAAAACGAATAATAACTTTGTTAACGACTACGGTTATGAAGTACGAGCTGAAAAAGGCAGTGATTTTAGACAAGAACAATTTGACGCAAGTTATACAGGTGCATTTATTAGAGCGGATGTGAGTGCAGCGAATTATACACGCGACCAACAACAGGCGGATAGTCGCTCTAGTATAAATATATCAACCAGTTTGGGGGTTGCTGATGGCCATTTTGGCATGGGTGCTACAACAACAGCACCGTTTGCAGTTATCACCAAGCATAAAACACTAAAAAACGCGGATGTTTTAGTTAACGTAGACCGCCAAGGAAGAGCTCAAACTAAGACAACACAGCACATGGGGGCACTAGTGGAGCTAGGCACAGGTTATACGACTTCACAGCTCAACATTGATGTACCAGAGGCACCTCTTGGTTATGATTGGGGCCCGGGAATGTATGTTTTGGTCGGTGGAGCAACAACCGGGCATCATATTCAGATTGGTTCAGAACTGTCGTATACGGCGATTGGCAGCTTAATAGACGATAAAGGCATGCCTATTGCAATGAAAAGAGGGCGAGTATTTAAAAAACACGGTCTAAACAGTAATGACAAAGCTGGATCAGCTATTGCAATATTTACCAACCGCACAGGACGCTTTGTTGTAGAAGGTATTAGCGTAGGCAATTATGTGGTTGAAATAAATGGTATGACTGGGCAGTTTAATGTTTCTGATAGTGAGCAACGCTTTATAAGAGTTGGAACGCTCGAGCTGATGAAAGGCCCATCTAAAGGAGGTGACAACAAATGAAATTTATAGTCTTAATCATGCTGTTTGTAAGCTTTTTGTTGTCTGCACCGAATGCCTTGGCGAGGTGGAACGACTGTGATGGTAAGATGCTTGCCACCTCAAACCCGTCTGACATAATTGAGGAGTATAACAACCGCGTGACGGTGTATATTCCGATAAAGGTACAAGTGTCGGACAGTTTAATAGACTGTGCAGATGAAATATGGGTTGAGGATGTGTACTACTACTCAATGGTGTTTTCAGGTCCGACTCAAGATAAGTACGCGAAGTTATATGACTCACAGTTTAAAAAAATTAAGGTAAGAAATGGTATTTGGCGATCTGATCTGACTGAACGTTCAACGCAAATGTGGGCTAGGTTAAGGCATTATAGTTTATTCCCTGCTGGGGCTTATACGGGCCACGTCATTGTATCTGTCGTCAAAAACAATGAAGTCATTGAGCAGCAATACATAGACTTGACTTACTATTCTGAGCCACAGGTTTCTATTTCTCTGTCAAACTCAAGTAAAGGTAAAGTGTCGGGTGATAGTGGTAACTATCATATCGATTTGGGGGAATTGAAAAATAATATGCGCTTTAATTGGGGCGTAAAAATATTGAGCAATAGTTCTTACGATATTGTTGTTGACTCTGAATATAATGGGTTACGCCATGAAACCAATACCCAAGCGTTGATAGAGTATTCAATCAAGTTTGATAACTCACAAATATCCTCATCTGAACGGCTCTATCGCAGCTATAACTTCTATCCGGGTGTAAAAAACAAATGGTATGGGTTTGAGTTTAAGCTTGGTAATGTTGAACTGATGCCCGCTGGTACCTATCAAGATAACTTATCGTTGACGGTTTACCCTAGGTAGCAATCTAGGAAGCGAATATAGAGTAGTGCCTATATAGATGAGCGTTCAGTGACGGTTTATTGGATAAGCGAGTTTTAAGCCATCTGGCTTAGCGACCTGTTTATACTTCCTTAGTACCGAGCTCAAACGTGTCAAACTATTTACTAATTATGCTGTAACAGATAAAGAGCTTGATGGTTTCATCAGGCTCCACAAGCCAATTTTCTTTTCCTATCCGTCAAAATATCGACAAGTACAGGGTGTGTCTCCCTAAATCGGCTCTCTTTTGCGTCAAAAACCCGTAATAGAGGTTTTTTGCCTCACAAAACGGGCGGAAACTCACGTGAGTAGACCTAGATTAGTTATTTTATTTCCTTACTTTAGCTTTAAGTTATTGTTATTTATGTGTTTTTTTTGCTAATTCCCTCGTAGGGAAATAAAAAATAATAAAATATTTTATTATTTGGCACACCTATTGCTTTTAAATTACCAGAAAGGTGATAACACCTAATCATTAAAACCAAATAAAAACTAACTCTGTGTTTTGTTTAAGGGGAAAAGCCATGAATACATTACTTAAGTCATTACTTGCTGCCACTGCCGTTACTTCAATGGGTGCTGCGGCGGCAGTATTAGATACATCAGGTTCTGAAGCAAAATTTACTTTTGAAGGTACAATTGAACCAATGTGTAAAACAAGTAGCGGTAACAACAATAGTGTAACAAGCCTGAAACTAGACTCGTCACAGCAAACACAGGAAATTGGTACGCTTGATGTGTGGTGTAATACGGGTGAAAACGCAACAACTGAATATACGTCAGAAAACGGTGGCTTTTTAGTCGCGAGCAATACTCAGGGCAGCAAAATTGCTTACACGTTAAACATTGGTGACACTGCGGGTATTGACCTACAAACGGGTGCATACAAGCATGTTAATGCAACAGCCGCTGGAACGGGTAGTGCAGGTGAAACACAAGCTACATCACTTAAAATTACACCACAGTCAAATGGTCTAAATGATGCCGGAACTTACTCAGATACAATCACGGTTACAGTAAGCCCTAACTAATTTAAGATTTAGGCAGCAAAGTTTATGGCTTAATCTGTACTGCCTAAACTATCAAAAAGCCAACTTTTTATTATAGTTGGCTTTTTAATACGTGTGTTTGTACTAACTATCGAAGCTAAGAATATCCCTATTTAAACGTTCGCTTTTATCATTCTTAGTGAAAATTACCCCATCGACTACACATATCCGCCTTGATCCAACCTGCAACTATGCTGAATCAGTTATATTTTAAGCTCGTTCCCAATGTGTCATAAGTAAGACTATTTTTGCGTAGATGACTTTGTGGCCTTGAAACAAGATAATTGAATTTATTACTGCTAGAATGTGTTAAAGCGTATGTTTTAGTTCAATATGAAAGAACATGAAATTAAGCTAGGATCAGGTATGAGAGTTTAATTATAAATTCTAGGACTATTGCCCGCAGCGGTTACAGCATACTGTACACTTGTTGGCGTTACTAACAGGCGTTTGGTAAGCACGATAGTTCAGGATAAGATTCGATAGTGGGTCGATAACGATGATCCCAGTAACACCATAGATTGTTTAAGGGTCAGGCCATGAATAGAGTACTTAGTTTACTGCTAGTTGCAGTTGCCATAACTTCAATGGGATCTGCTGCGCTAGTACTAGACGCTTCAGGCACTGAAGCTAAGTTTATTTTTGAAGGTACAATTGAACCCTTGTGTAAAACAAGCAGCGCTAACAACAGTGTAACGAGCCTGAAATTAGACGCTTCGCAACAAACACAAGAAATTGGCACGCTCAACGTGTGGTGTAACACCGGTGAAAACGCGACAACTGAATACACATCCGCAAATGGTGGTTTTTTAGTAGCCAGTAATACTCAGAACAGCAAAATCGCTTACACTTTAAACATTGGTGACACAGCAGATATCGATTTAGAAAGCGGTGCATATCAGCACATCAATGCAACTGCAGCAAGTACTGGCAGCACGGGTGAAACAAAAGCAACATCCCTAAAAATTACACCTCATTCAAACGGTCTAAATGATGCAGGTACTTACTCAGATACCATTACCGTCACAGTAAGTCCTAATTAATTGAAGGCTTAGGTCGTAAAAGTTAGACTTTATTTACTAGAAATTTATATTATTCAATTAGTTGGATAGAGCGTGCCGGTGCCTCGTAATACAAGGCAAAGTTAAATCTACGCTTTTAACATCCGTTTTAGAAGGCGGTTTTTAGACTAAAATCAGCGCCTTTTTAATATGTTCTCCATAGAGCTGAAATTATTCATGTCACGTAACACCCTTTGAAAACCCATCCAGTTTAAGTTGTCTCACGTTATAGTGAAGTGTTATGTGGTGCACTTATAGAAGTTGTAGAAGCATAGCTGTAACGCTCTGTAATATACGAGTGCGGGTATTAACCTCTATAGTTCAGGTGATTCATATAATAAGGAATGTAACATGTTACCGTCAAAATTTACGATACCCGCTTGGCATAGAATGCAAGTATTAGGCGTAGTGTTTGGGTCTGCAATGCTTGCGTCATTTACACCGTCAGTTAGTGCATATTCATCACCAGAGTGTGATGTTGAAGCACCTTGGTTTGCGCCAAGTGTACCTAACCCCAAAGAAGGCCCTGACAGTCCGTTTGCTTTTGTTAATGGTAAAGACAATTCAACCAATTGTGACTTTCATCAGTGGTCTTGGAATAAGTTTTTATACTTAACTCAGGCGGCTAAAGCGCCCGGTGAGCTATTCATGTTTGGTCCCGGATTTTGGCAAGTAGATAATGCATTAAAGCCTTATTTTGAGCCGTGGAATGACCTACTAAACCCTACCGGTTTAATGCCCTCAAAGCATCTGATACTTGAAGACTTTAATCAAGCAGGGTTTGGCGATCCTATTATTTATAGTAAGTATAGTGGTTTACCTGTGCACTTTTCTATTCATGTAAACGACACTTATATGCAATCAGCCATGTCAAATCCAAAAGCTGATCCCAATGTTGAATTTTCAGTTGGTTCGGTTGAACTCAAAGTTGCATGGATGGATGTAACAGATTTGCAAGAGGTATATAAAGGTGTTGATTTATCTCAGCAGTTTTATATTCGCAAAGCAATTTATAAGTCGGATAACAAATACAGCGACCCTACCGATGTAGCCATGATTGGGATGCATGTTGTAGGAATCGTGGAAAACCACCCCGAGTTCATTTGGGCGACATTTGAACATGCGCTTACTGCGCCAGATTATTATGTATCGGGTGATGAATTTAAAAAAAGTAACGCATATTTAGAACAAGATAAAATTGTGAGTAGTAAAGATGATTACTTACTTTATCGTGGTGATACACAAGTTAAAAGTGCCCATTTAAGTTACCCAGCCAGTGAGAAGTATACCAACTCATTCCGCTTGTATCAGTATGGCGTTCCCAATGGCTTTCCTTATACAAATAGCACTGATAATAAATTGGGCGCTCCCGTAGAGCAACAGCAACGAGATGAGAAAAACTTTAATAACATTGCCCAGTTAAATAGTGCGGTGAAGAACAAGTTATTGCAGTCCAACTCTGTTTGGAGCAACTACTTCTATGCTGGTTCTGTTTGGCTTAGTACACAGGGCTATAATTTTTCTGAAGGGATAAGCGGTGATATTGTCGGAAGTAATGCTAATAAATCACTCCGAGGCTCGTTAGCTGCTGCCAATATGACCATGGAAACCTATACGCAAACGTTCAGTTCAACAACGGGCCCACAGCCACAAGTAAAAGCAGAAAACTGCTTTGCTTGTCATGGGATCAGCAAAGGGGATTCAACGATGAAGGTCAGTCATATCTACAATAATTATTTAAAGTGGATAAAAGTAGCAGAATAATTACCGTATTTGCTGTACAGCATTATTGAGATTTTATTACAGGGTCAAAATACGTTATAGCTGATAACTCTAACGTATTTTTTACCAATGGTATCACGCTTGCAGTACATTGTTTTAGCTTCTTACCATATACTGAGTTTACCTTTTTACGGCTGAGTTTTACGTTATTCGGAATTGCCAAAGTTTTTTGCACTAGTCGCTTCCTTGATATATATAGTATTTCTGCGGACTTTGAATTTAACTCGGGAATACTTCCATAGTGAAGATGGCCATTAAGGATCTCACTTCTTCATAGTTTCATCGGCTTTGAAAGTTATCATTTTTCGAAAAAATGAAGTTAGGCCCTGAGTTAATTGGCTTAGCTGATTAAGGTTGTCGCTTAGGCAATTAACGCAGGGTTTAGGACCGACTCAAATAATATCAAGCAGATAAAGTTAAGGCTGTAAAGTTTACACTATTCACCATGTGATTAATGGAAATGCTGGCCATGTTGGTGATGCCAATGCCCATCATGGTTATATTCAACACGTCCATTTTCAACACGTTGTTTATGATCACACTTTAAGCTATGAGCATGTTTGTGCTTATTATGTACACTGACCAGTGCTTCGTGAGTATGTCCTGCATGCATATGATGATCATGGTTATCGTGGTTATAGTCAAAGTGATCTTTGTGCCACTCTGCTGCATGACCACACTTTGCGTTATGGTCATGCTTATGGTCATCATGTTCCTTATGCTCACCAGCTATAACTGTGCCAGCTAAAAATAACGTTGAAAGTAATAAAGCCCTTTTCATAGTGTTTTCCCTCTTTGTTTATTAAGTATCACTATAGCCTTATGCAAATATAGAAAAAGTCAATAAAAACATTATGGTATAACATCTTAATTCTTGGGCGATTATTTTAAACATTGTTTAATAGCACTTGTATTATGGGTGTAAATCCCCCTCTCACTGGTTAATTATCGTCAAGCTATTTTTTGTGCTTGTCATATGTTTTTCTAGCACGTTCGATCGTGGGTTGGTGCTTATCAGCCCAAAGAACCAGCTCATATAAAGGCTTTACAATACCTTTTCCCAGTTCTGTTAAAGCATATTCAACCCGAACAGGTACTTCAGGGTAAACGGTTCTGCTAATGTAACCCTCTCGTTCTAAGTCTCGTAGGGTTTGGGTTAACATACGTTGAGAGATCCCTTCTATTCTAGATTTCAGCGCATTAAATCGCTCGGGGCCATCAACAAGTGCGGATAGAATCAACAACGACCACTTATCACCGATTTGCGCTACCACATTGCGTACAGGGCAATCCTCATTATTGTGAAAAACACGTTTACCTGAATTCATATTTTGATTCTCATTTTGCACCTTGGTTACCAAAGGCTGCCTTGGGTAGCTTTTGGTGCCTTCTTGTAACTTAAGTTACCATTAATTACTATAGTTACTAATATATACTATGAAGTGGCAAACAGCCATTGGAGCTACCTATGTTAAAATTACTTATCTCTTTTATTTTTGTCCTTACAAGCAGTGTGGCATATAGCCAGGACTCAAAAAGGTTGGAGGTTGAACTATCCACATTCGAGAAGCCAAATTGGACGGAGCAAGAAGTTGCGAATGCCAAGCTCATTGCTGACTTTGTTCAAAACCTTATGAATAACCATAATTTCGATTACATCATTAAGCAGTATAATAATAGCGATTACATACAGCATAATAGAAACTTGCCTGATAAAGTGACTGGGTTAGTGAGTTTTATGAAAGAGTTTGTAGAGGACTACCCTGAATATGGTTATGACGTTAAACATGTGTATGTTGACGGAAATTATGTGGTTTTTCATTCTCACGTTACTTTAAATAAAGAAGATAGAGGAAACGACCAAAAAGGAATGAATATCATCGACACATGGAGACTGGAAGAAGGAAAAATTGTTGAACATTGGGACGCGATCCAAGCACTAGATTTATCAATGCGAGTTTATGCACTTTTTAGTGGGGGAGACATTGTTAATTCAAACGGTGTTTTCTGAATTAATATATCAACGTAACCGATATCAAATGTAGCACTCTAATATACATACATAAAATTCGCCCATCACTCTGGCATGCGTGCATTTTGGCAACACATTGACGCGTTTATTGAGCAAGCTCTTTTATGATATTTTTTGCCGCATTTTCAATGAGGTCGAGTACGATCTCAAAGCCATCACCTTCACCGTAATATGGATCTGGTATTTCGTCGACTGATTGCTCGCCATAGCTTAGAAATAATTTTACTTTGTGCTTATGTTGCGCGGGGCATAGTGCAAGGAGGTCACTGAGGTTTACTTTGTCTGCCGCTAATATTAAGTCAAAATCAGTAAAATCTTGCTGCCGAACTTGGCGAGCGCGCATATGACTAAAATCATAGCCCCGTATCTCTCCCGCGGCGCGACTTCTTTTATCTGGTGGATTGCCTTGATGATAAGCAATGGTGCCAGCTGAGTCGATATCTAGGCTAAGCCCTGCATCTCGGGCCATGCCTTTTAATACAGCTTCACCTGTTGGAGAGCGACAAATATTGCCCATACAGACAATAAGTATGCTGGAGGGATTGTTCTTGTCAGTCATATGGTTATTTCGTCAGTTCTAGATAGCATAAAAGTACACGAATTTGTGAAGTAAGAATAGTCTATTTTATTAAACGCTTTGGTGGGTGATTTAGCGTGAACTAACAATAAATCTTTCCTGCACTATGTTTTTTTTGTGGTATCTTTTTGTTTTTATTAATGGTGCTTATTGGTGAAGGGATGAAGCTTTCGTTAATTAAGGTTATTGTTGTATCTGCTTTACTATCTGGGTGTGCGCAAAGAACGCTTAATATTAGTGATGAAAATGGTGTGGTTGTTGGTGAATGTGTCGCTGGGTTTGATTGGCATTTTTATGGCTTAGATGACTCTATTGATTACATGCTTTATGAGTGTGCAAAAAGCGCTTTGGCAAAAGGGTTCACAATCGATGAGCCACGATTATTAACGCTGGACTTTTCTCTCCCTCAATTGCCTGAAGGTCTTTCATGGAATAGAAAGAGGGCGATGGCTCAGTTTCATGAAGGAAACATAACCGAAAGAAAGTTAGGTTATATTTTAGCAAGTATAGAAAACGATTATACGAAGATTGCTTGGTCTGCTGAAGATGACTTGGCCAGTGGAAAAATCACTGAGCAGCAGTACAAAGTAATAATAGATCAGGCTAAACTCGTGTGGCTTGGAGAATAATGTAGATCGTGAATTGTTAACGTTAGAACGTCACTTATATTTTGTGCAAACTGGGCCTGTAATGGGTTCGGATGATGGTAGACTTAAGCGACTTATTAAAATGAAGAGTAAACCATGAGTAATAACAACGAAATACAGTTGTCTGATATAGAAGTAGCTACCCAGAAAGTGGTTGACCGTCAACTAGAAGCTTATAATAATCGAGATATTGAAGCATTTGCTGCGACCTATCATGATGATGTTGAAATTCATGAATTCCCTGGTGGTTTGCGCTTTAAAGGTAAAGAGACATTAATAACCACGTATGGGCCTAAGTTTGCCAGTTTAAAACGTTTACATGCAGTGTCGCTAACCCGTATCGTAAATAACAACATATTGGTTGATCATGAGTTGGCTGAATCGTGCAGTGAAGATCCTAAGGTAGTTGACCGCAGCATACGCGTTATTGCATCTTATGAAGTGATTGATGGCTTGATAAAGCGCGTGGTCTTTATGTAAAACATATCTTCGCCTACGGAGAAGTTATGTCTATGCGATATGAGCTGACAACGCTGTTTGCTTTTTCTCGCTTGGTTTACAGGCAAACAGCCCATATTTCATATTTTAACTGCTCGGTGTTTAGCTTTTGAGCAGTTAAACTTTAAAAAGAAAAAAATCGGTAATGTTATGTTTTTTGTTTATACTTTTCACCGCATTTAACGACTACTGTACAGTACATTAACAGGGGGGGGCTTATACCGCTGATCTCTCATCATTTTATAGCTTAATAATGGCTGTAAAATAGCGTGTGTAATGAACGCTAACTTACAGAATAACTGCAATATAATCACAAGTTTAATCTCCTTGAAACTTACATAAACAGTTCTATTACAAGCATCGAAAATATGCAAAATGTACTCATTTGTACCGAGTGTCTTTGTAAGCTAATCTTGCGCTCCTTTTTGTTTTTTACCCTCTGGAAATTCAATTTAATGTCACGCAGTACAGGTTATATAGTTAAATTAATTGGCGCGTCTTTTCTCACTTCATCGACTGCTTTTGCTGCCTCAACTGAGCTTGATGTGCTTAAACAACAAATTGCTCAGCTAGAGAAGCAAGTTTCTGATATCGAAAAAGGTAGAACGGGCTTAGATGAAGCAAGGTCACAAGGAGTAAAGGTTGGAGGAGCGATACGGTTTAATTACAGTATGACTTCTTATGATGAGGACGCTGAAAATCGAGGAGGGGATATTGACTTTGATTTGGTGCGCTTTAATTTTTCTGGTGATGTGGCGGACATTGGTATTAATGCTGAAATTCGCTTTTTAGATTATATGCGTGTTGTTAAATATGCCTATATTGATCATGAATTTGCGTCAAACTGGGAAGCTCAACTTGGGCTAGCACCTGTGCCATTTGGTAACACGCCACATGGCTCACATTCTTATTTTATGAGTCCTAATTATTTTGTCGGTCTTGAAGAGGATTATGATTTAGGGCTGGTATTTAATAGACAACTGCATGATAACTGGCGTCTTGATCTTGGTTTTTTCAAAAATGATGACCACGGGGGCATCGATGGTGGCGCACAAGACAGAGAAGACAGATATTCAGTCGACATAGTCGGCGTTCGTTCACAAAATGAGGGATTGTTTGATGCGCCAAACCAAAAACTAGCGGAATATAATACCTTTGTTGGGCGCTATGCCTACCAGTTTGATCATCAATTGAGTAATACGCAAGTCGGATTTTCACTGCTGCACGGTGGTTTGCATAATGGGGTAACCAGTGAAGGCAATTATAAGGCTTGGGCGGTACATATATCGAGTCAAATTAAGCAATGGCACTTGCATTTTCAGCACACACAATATGAATATCAATTAGGTGATGTGCAGCAAATTGCCATTGGTGCCAATGCTATGTATGACACCATTGCTGCTGGTGCATCGTCTACAAATTTTGGTGTTGCATATGATCTTAAAGTGAATATTGGGCCGATCACCGAGCTTAATTTGTATAATGATTTTGGTATTGTTTACGATAAGGTCGATGAGACCAGTAATACGTGGATGAATATAACGGGTGCTTCGGTATCTGCGGGCGCGGTGTTTGCGTATATTGATTTAGTCCATGCGAAAAACCAACCATTTGTTGGTGGCTCAATAGCTGGTAACAGTGATGATTTTGAGCGGCGTTTTAATATTAATGTTGGCTATTATTTTTAGTCAGCATTGTGCATAACTTGTAGAAATAGAAAGCCGCTTTAGATTAATGAAGCGGCTTTTGTCGTTTTCGGGTGATATTAACTCAATAACCTCAGGTTTGGATAAGGGTTTTGGAATAGAAAATGTTTTGAAAAAAACTTAACCATAATCCAATGATGATATTTTGCTCATTATCAAGGTGCTTTTATGCAGTAATAGCGGGCTATTACAAATGAAAGCAACGCCGAGAGTGAGAAAAATAGCTTTATTGGGCAAATTCGCTTATCCAGAGCTGAGGTTAAATAGTTTATAAAGACTCATGTGGCCCAAATACTTCATATAAAATGCGGGCTGGTGCAACACCCAGCGACAGTAACTGCGCTTTCATTGCCGCCATAAAGGGGGTTGGGCCGCATAAATAAAACTCTCCATTAGTGAGAGGTAGTGTGAGCGGGGTTAAATCAATACGGCCCTGATGATATTGACTTGGACCTTGTTCGTACCATATGTCTGCTTGAATATTGGGGGTGCTGTTTGTAAGCGCATTAACGCGGTTTGCAAAGCTGTGCTCGGTACTATCGATACACGCGTGGAGAAACTGCGTTTTTACGTCCGGTTTTGACGCTGCAATAGACTCTAGCATAGCCATCATTGGTGTAATGCCGACACCGGCACTGATGAGCACTTTAGGTGAGTTGCTTTGTTGCAGCATAAAATCACCAGCTGGGGGGCTCAGCTCTACGACATCTCCAACGTTTAAGCTGTGCATATGCCCAGAGACCAAGCCTTGTTTTTTTACGCTTATGCGATAGCCCTTATCTTGCTGAACGCCAGAGAGTGAATATTGACGTATTTGGGTATTGTCGCATCCTTTGGGTTTAACATGTACGCTAATGTATTGCCCAGCTTGAAAGCCAACCACAGGTTTATTGTCGGCTGAACGCAAGTAAAAGCTCTTTACTTTGACCGACTCTTGGACAATCTCATTAATAACGAATGTTCTAGTATTACGCCAGCCACCTTGTTTACTCTCTGTGGTTTTATAAATGCCTTCTTCTTGTGTAATAAATACATCTGCTAGCAATGCATAAGCGTCACGCCAAGCTTGCTCTATATCAGGAGTAAACTCAGTCGGTGCTAACTCTTTCAGAGTTTCAATAAGGTGTGTTCCCACAATGTCATAGTGGTGTGGCTGAATGTTTAAACTGGCATGTTTATGATTGATCCGTTCAACGGCAGCAGCAAGCACAGGTAAGTTGTCTATATGTGTTGCATAGGCTGCCAAAGCGTTGAATAAAGCAAAGTGCTGTTTTCCACTTTGTTGATTACTCATGTTAAAAATATCTTTAAGCTCAGGGTTATGTGTAAACATGCGGTCATAAAAATGTGCGGTGACAGCAGTGCCTGCGTTAGAGAGTAAAGGAATTGTACTTTTGACAAGGGCAATGGTGTTGTTTGATAGCATTGAGTTCTCCAATTGGAAATAAGTTAACCACGACGTCCGTCAACACGTTTTTGTGTTAAGACGTTAAAATAAGAAAGACTGAATAGGGTAAAGGCAGCAGCCCATAGTACTGCGCTGCTGAACCACGCTAGATGTGGGCCAATAAAATGCGGTAACAAAGCACGTATCACTGCACCACAAGCAAGTAACATGAAGGCGACAGACATAGTGTGGCCGGCATTCAGTGCTCGACCTGTATGACCCAGTGAAACGCGCGCGATCATGGCTAAAATAGTTAAGCCAATTCCGCCTAACGTAATGAGGTGAAGCGCATCTGTAAAACGTATAATGGCAATGAAAAAGCTGAGCCCGCAGAGCAATAACCCGATAGCAGCGAGTAGGTAGCCTAGATGTAAAGACCAGAGCAGGGGGACATAGCGTATATCTGGGTTGAACCACAGTCCACTGCGTAGCAAATGAATTGTAGCTCCAAGCACGATAAGGTAGCCTGGATTGAGGGCCACACTGAATAATTGACTCAATGCAAACCCACACATACCCAACACGCTAACAACGCGTAGCGCTTTATCGAGACGAGGTGTGCGTACCTGATGGTCTAGTTTGAGCCCTCTGGCGGTAAAAAAGGGAATAACTCGACCACCAACCATTCCAATCAATAACATAAATCCAAGCACGGCAAGTTGGCTAAAGGTGCGTGCACTCGCAAAGTTGCCTTGAGCACTAAGTAGTAAAAACAGCACGTTAAAAACACACAAAGCGGTTAAGACTGCGATAAATGGGTAATTATTCTTTGATTTTGCACCGAACAGCATGTTGCTTAAGCACACGATAGCACTCAGCCAAAAAGCCAATTGCCCGAGGATGACAAGGGGTAGAAGGTGAGGATACAAAATAAAAATAAGGCGAGTTGCAGCCCAAATAAACACCAATGCCATTAGTTTTGCACCAGACAGCGTGGGGATATTGGTCCAGGTTTGTGCCGCTGTGAGTAAAAAGCCGACAGCGATAGCGCCTGCAAAGGCGAATATCATTTCATGGGCATGCCATAGCGTAGCAGGGAGAGTTGTTTGCCATTGAAAGTCGCCGCTTAGGACCATAACCCAAACACTTATAGCGATGACACTCCAGATGCTGGCGAGTAAGAAAAAGGGTCTGAATGGCATCATAAATACAGGCCACTGCGCGATTTGATACCATTTGTAGTGTGTCAAAATCGGCTCTTCTAGGTTCAATGGCCTCATTAACGCACCTCCATATTGAGCTGATATTGGCAAACACAGCGCAGCACATAACTCAACTTGAATAGTCCTGCGAGTACAATGCTACTGATATGGCTGACGACTTGTGCTGGTAAAGTCAGGTGATGCGCCAGTGGATAGCTCATAAGCACGCTGACAATAAAAAGGAATAAAAAGGTTGCAAGTGCAGTATTTGAATAACGTAAGTGTTGATGCGATAAGGTCATAATAGTCACCAGGCTATGAGTAGGTTAATTCTCTTATTGCAGATGCTGTGCCAAATAAAAATATCAATTTAATCAGCTGCTTGGGTTTTATCTATTTACATTGAAAGTCATTTTGACCTACTATTTGTGTGATATAAAACAACATAAAGGTCAATTTGACATGGATCAAAGAGCACTCTCTCAACTTTTAACGTTTAGCGCCTTGTTAACTAAAGCGCTGCCAAAGCATACAGAGCAAAACTTGAATCAGTTTTACAGTGGAGCAGTACAAGCTCTGAAAACATGCGTGAGTGCCGATGCCGTTGCGCTGTTGCTGCACCAAAATGGGGCTCTGGTGCCAGTTGCCATAGAAGGGTTGACTCGAGAGGCTTTTGGTAGGCGTTTTGTGATAAACGATCATCCTCGCTTATTTGCAATAAGTGAGAGCAATACGCCGGTTATTTTTGATGAACATAGCACTTTGCCGGATCCATATGACGGTTTATTGTTAGCACAAGAAGGCGATATTCCCGTGCATGCTTGTATGGGAATACCTCTGTATCATCAGCAAGAGCTGCAAGGCGTGTTAACGTTAGATAGCTTAACTCCTGGTATATTTAAGCAATACTCCATGCCATTTTTGCAAACCATTAACGATATTTTTGCTGAGCATTTAACTGTGGCACTTAATTGTGAAAAGTTACTGCGTAAGGCCCGCCATGGCGATGCTTTAGTTTCAGAGCTAAGTCAAACAAGCCATGAAATGATTGGTGACAGTGCACTTATGGTCTCGCTCAAAAGTGATATTGAGCTAGTTGCAAGCTCTGATTTTACCGTATTAGTATTAGGAGAAACCGGGACGGGGAAGGAGTTAGTTGCGCGCAATATTCACGGCGCTTCGCGCCGCGCAAAACAAGTATTTGTACAGGTTAATTGTGCATCGCTACCGGAAAACTTGGCTGAAAGTGAGTTTTTTGGCCACCGTAAGGGATCATTTACCGGCGCTGACAAACACCGAGATGGTAAATTTTTACTGGCCGATGGAGGCACTTTGTTTCTTGATGAAATAGGAGAGCTGCCATTACATATTCAAAGTAAATTATTACGGGTGCTACAAAGTGGAGAAATTCAACCGGTAGGCGCTGATAGAACTCAGCAGGTAAACGTACGTATTGTAGCCGCCACAAATCGGGATCTAAAAGCTGAGGTTGAAGCTGGCCGGTTTCGTGCTGATTTGTATCATAGGCTAAGTGTGTACCCTCTAATAGTGCCTCCGTTAAGAGCCAGACACCATGATATTCCCCTTTTAGCAGGCTTTTTTATTGAGCAAGTACGGAAAAAGTTAGGGATCACACAGCTTACTTTGAGCACGCAATTACAAGAGACGCTATGTGGGTACGATTGGCCAGGTAACATTCGAGAACTAGAGCATGTGATCAGCCGCAGTGCGCTCAAAGCAAAGCAGGCGCAGTGGCAACAACAGATTGTTAGAATTGAATTGGAACATAGTGAGCTAAACCAAGAATATGAGACGATAACCCCAAAAGCTTCGACTCAAGTGATGAATGACTATGATGTCCCTTTTAAAGAATTAGTTGATAATTTTCAAAAGTTACACATTATTGAAATGCTTAAAAAGCACCAACTGAATTGGGCAGCGACAGCGCGGGCATTGCAAATGGATAGAGCAAACCTTGTTCGGTTGGCTAAGCGTTTGGGTATAGAAATCACTAAAAAATTATAACGTGCTGAATTATATCGGCTTTTTATATTTTTGGTGGTGATCTATCGAAGACATAAAACATTACGAAAAAGGTATTGGTATTAGTACTCGTATTAGCAATGAAAATAAGTCTCAATAATGTTATAAGTTGTTTATTTTAAAAGGATATATTAAAAAAATTATTAGTTTTAAATTATCTTGATTCGTGCATATTTTGGACTAGGGTTAGAGGGCAAGTAACTTTTAACTAGGGGGCCCTATGCAGGGTAACAAGAAAGTCCTTTCAGTATTAAACCAAATGCTGACGTTTGAACTGACTTCGATTAATCAGTATTTTCTTCATGCTCGTATGTATAAGAACTGGGGCCTAGAAGAACTAAATGAAAAGGCCTATAAAAAATCGATTAAAGACATGAAGCAGGCTGATGAACTGATTGAACGAATTTTATTTCTGGAAGGTCTGCCGAATCTACAGCATTTAGAAAAGCTGCGTATAGGTGAGCATACTGAAGAAATGCTGGCGTGTGATATGGCATTTGAGTTAGAGCAAGTGCCTGCGCTGAAAGATGCCATTGCGCTATGCGAAGCTGAGCAAGACTTTATTAGCCGAGATTTATTGGAAGACCTACTTGAGTATGAAGAAGAGTATGTCGATTGGTTAGAGACACAACAGTTCTTGATTAAAAATACAGGTATTGAGAACTACCTACAATCACAAATTGAGGAGTAACGTATGCAAGGCAGTAAAAAGATTATTGACCTATTGAATAAGCAGCTGACCTTAGAGTTAACCTCAATGGATCAGTATTTAGCACATTCGAAAATTTATGAAGATTGGGGCCTTGAAAAGCTGGGCCAAAAACTAGCTCATGAATTTGATGAAGAGCTTGATCATGCAAAAGCGATTATAGAGCGTATCCTGTTTTTGGAAGGCCAGCCCGATACGGCTTCGCGTGAAGCCATTCACGTTGGCGACAATGTACAGCAAATGCTCGAAAACGATTTAGCAGCGGAAATGACCGTAGCTGCTAGCTTAGTGAATCTTATCACTGAGTGCGAGAAGGAAAAAGATTATGTCACACGCGAGATTTTAGAGACCTTGCTTGATGACACGGAAACAGATCATATTTATTGGTTAGAGCAGCACTTAGGGCTTATTAAGCTCATTGGTTTGCAAAACTACATTCAAAGCCAGATGAATGGTGACGCTGCTACTTAGTGTTAATTAATATTTGTTTAAAAGGCTGCATCTGCAGCCTTTTTCTTTTTTGCAACCTTGAAATTTAGCTAAGCGCAATTACCTCAGAGTTATAATCTATCGGCGTTTTTCAATGTTTACCTGTTCAGGTTTGATTTCGTTTCCTCTCGTTGACACCTGCATCACTTCGTTACGTTTATATATTAACTCACTTGCCTCGTTATACTGCGACGATTTTGGGTTTGTACCTGACTACGACTGTGAGCAATAAAGGTTGTAATTTGTGTATGTAACGCTATTATGAAAACGAACGTTCGTACTTTTTAGTGGGTGGCATGAATAAAGGCAAACATACAAAGCAACAAATTCTAGCGACGGCACTCAATGTGGCGACAGCAACCAGTTTAAATGACTTAACCATTGGCGGACTTGCAACCGTAACAGGTATGTCAAAGTCAGGCCTATTTGGTCATTTTAATTCAAAAGAAAACTTGCAATTAGAGGTACTTGAGTATGCACAAACGATTTTTATTGAATCTGTAATTGTGCCGACCAATCAGGTAAAGCCAGCTTTAGATAAATTACTGCTAACGATAGAGTGTTGGCTTGATTGGTACCAGTCACAGGGTAATAGTTGCATTTTTGTTGCGGCATCCGTGGAGTTTGATGATCAACCCGGAGTGGTTAGAGACTTAGTGAAAAAACGCCTTCAGAAGTGGTTAGCGTACTTAACTGGAATGGTAGAGCAGGCGATTGATGAGGGGTCGATGCGTGGGGATGCGAAGCAAATTGTTTTTGAATTGTACTCTTTATATTTAGGCTCTGAGCATATGGCTTGGGTTGGCTTTGAAGATGCTCAGCATTCACGTTTTAAATTAGCTTTAAAATCACTAATTAGTCGCCATCAACATAATTAACGAGAAGAGTCAGTAATGAGTAGTAAAATATATTTTTCAGAGCGTGATAGTGGTCGCAGCGTCAGGTTTTATACGGTTCGTGCTATATCTAAATTAGCCAATAAAATTGCACCAAAAATTGCACACAAATATACTCAAAGAGTGCTGATGACACCTGTTCGTCACAATAGCACGCAACCAGTCCCCTCGCATTTTAAGTCTGCAACAGTAGAAAGTTCGCTGGGAAGAATACATGTTATTAGCACAGGTGAAGGGCCTACTGTGTTGTTTACACATGGCTGGTCTGGCAGTGCCAGTCAATTTTACCCACTGATGGATCATATTGCGCAGCTTGGTTTTAAAGTGGTGGCATTTGATCATTATGGGCACGGTAAAAGTGCAGGCGAGCAAGCCAACTTACCAAAATTTATTCGAGCATTGGATGTTGTGTCCTCTTCATTGCATGAACCAATTAAAGCGATTGTTAGCCATTCAATGGGAAGTATTGCAGCTTTAAATATTGGGGCTTATACAACGCAACATATATTAATCGCGCCACCCTTTGATTTTTATACTGGATTTAAATCCAGAATTTTATCGACAGGTTTACCTGAGTCTTTATTTTCTGGGGTTTTAGCCGCAATAGAACATGAACATAACATGGAATTTACTGCGTTACTACCAGAGCAGCATGTGGGTAAACATGAAAAAATCAGTATTATTCATGATAAAGAAGACAAATTTGCGGAGCATAAATTAGCACTTCAGCAGGCCCAGTTGCATGAACATGTTGATATATTATCCACAGAAGGTTTAGGCCATGGGCGAATACTTAAGTCGTCGCAGGTATTTGAGCTGGTGGCAACACAACTAGTGTCTCATTAACTAACACAAATTAATTTACTTTATAGGCTCTACAATTTGACGGAAATAAGCTATTTTTAAGTATTGAAAATATATAGCTAACTATGGACTATGAATGAAAAAATCAACGCTGTGGCTGGTATTATTGACACTGCTACTTAGTTCTCATTTTGGTTTGGCAGACACGAAAAAAACAATAAGAATATATCATGACTCAGATTACTCTAACCATAAAGAGTCAGCACTGGCAATGAAAATGGGCTTTATGACAGCGCTTGCCCGGGTAGGCCATCAGGTACAAGGGTTTGAGATTGAATTTGTTGAAAAAGACCATAGAGGTAATAGCAACCGCAGCTTGTTGCATATGCGGCAGTTTTTGAAAGACCCTGAGGCATTGTTGATGTTGGGCGGCTTACATTCGCCTCCTTACATAAAGAATCGCACTTATATTAATGAAAATGAAATCTTATTATTGGTGCCTTGGGCTGCGGGTGGCCCAGTTACCCGTTACCCAAGTGAGAGTAATTGGGTATTTCGTGTATCGATTGATGACACGAAGGCGGGCTATAAAATGGCGAACTTTGCAGTGAACGATTTGGCTTGCAAAGCTCCCCATATGTTACTAGAACGCACGCCATGGGGTGAGTCAAATGAAAAGACAATGCGCAAAGCGTTGGCTGGTAAGGCTATAAAAGAAGAAGCGTTAAAAGTTACCTGGTTTAATTGGAATACACAGTTAAATCGTAGCAAGATTATTTTAAGAGACATTGTTAATTCCTCAGCGGATTGTATTTTGTTTGTTGGCAATGCGCTTGAAGGACAATACTTTGTTAAGGCGATGGCAAGTCTGCCTGCCAATCTTCGGCTGCCGTTTGTCAGTCATTGGGGGATCACAGGTGGTAACTTCTATCATGAGGTTAAGAGTCAACTTGAGTCTCATGTTTCGCTAAACTTTATACAAAGCTGTTTTTCATTCAAGCATCAACCATTAACGGATGAAGCAAAGTACGCAATTAAAGAAGCTAAAGCATTATTCCCTGACCAAGCCTCAGACTTAAAAACACTAAGCGCGCCCGCTGGGTTTATACATAGTTATGATTTTGGGAAAATATTACTTGCAGCTCTGAAGCAGACGCCATTAACCGGTAATGTTAAACAAGATCGCAAGCGCCTAAAAGCGGCGTTAGAAAACCTGCAACAGCCAGTCAGCGGATTAATTAAAACGTACAAACAACCGTTTTCTCAATGGAGCGATACTAACCCTGATGCTCACGAAGCGCTTGGTCTTCGTAATATTTGTATGGCTAGCTTTGATAAATCAGGTGGGGTTGATGTCTTACCAAATGAAATGCAAGAGTCGCAATGAAAATACACAATGAGATTCAAGAGAAACTCAAATTAAGTTCCGATAAAGCCTTCTATGCGTTTTTAGCATCGAGTTTGCTGCTCTCTCTTATTGTGAGCATTTTATTGGTGGGAAGTCGGGCTGACGATACCGTAAGGGCATTACAACAACAATCCAGTAAAGTAGAGGCGGAGTTAGCCGCAAGCTATTTGAGGCAGTTTTTAGAAACCCGCCAACAAATCTTGCAAGACTTAGCGCGTCATCCCATATTGACAAATGGGGTCATGGGCACCGATTTATCTAAGGCTTCGTTGTCTGATTTTTTAGACGGGTATAAAATTCTTGGGGAGCAAGAATCTATTCGGCTGATCAATATTCTTGGTGATGTGGTATACAGTAATAGGCCGAAGCAGATGGAGCCATTTACTCACGAAGTACAGTGGCTGGCTCAAGTCTTGGATGAACGAATTGGCCATGCCATTGTGCTTGATAAAACGCAGCAAAGCTACTTTTTTAAAGTATTGGTCCCAGTCCAATATAATGGGTTTACCGAAGGGGCGTTACTTGTTGAGTTTCAAACAAGTTTACATGAAATGTTGTCGATTGCATTAGGCAACAAAACACATGCGATCAGTATAGAAGGCCCATGGGTGTCATTTTCAAATATGGAAAGTGGACAGGAATATATCAGTACTGGCTTACAGGCAATTGGTGAAACTGGCATTGAATTTGAATATTTTTCCCGTGTAAGTACTATTGATAAAAAAGTTTGGGCATTTATGTTCGATATAGGGTGGGCGATTGTGATCAGCTTATTGCTGTCCTCAGGGCTCCTCCTCATCTTTGGTCGTCAATTGCTCCTCAATCCTTTTAAACAATTAGAAAAAGCACAGCAAGAAACGGCAGAAAATGAAGCCCGCTATAAGCTTGCTGTACAAGGCAGCCATGACGGGTTGTGGGATTGGAACGTGATCACCGGCGAAGTGTACTATGCACCTCGGTACCGTCAGTTACTTGGCTATGACGATGATGATTTTGAGAGCTTTCCGAATGATTTTTCAAGCTTAGAAGCACATTTGCATCCAAGTGATAAAGACAGAGTATTAGAGCAGCTAAATAGGCATATTGAACACGGTGATCCGTACGATGTAGGGTATAAACTACGTCATGCAACAGGGGAATATAGACACTACCGTGCCAAAGGCATCGCACTGCGTGATGACATTGGGCGGGCAATTCGTATGGCAGGGTCATTAACTGACATTACAGAACAAAAACTGTTTCAAGAAGCACTAAAAAAAGCCAAAGAACATAACGATTTACTGGCACAAGCGATTGAGTCGTGCAATGTCGGTATTTGTATTTCAGATGCGACCACGGATGAACAACCTTTGGTATTTATAAACAGTGCTTTTACTCGTATTACGGGTTACGACAAACGTGTATTAGGAAAAAACTGCCGCTTTTTGCAAGGAAAAGAAACCTCAAAAGACGCGGTGGCAGAAATTCGGAATGCGCTTACACAGCGTAAAAAACATCGCGTAGAAATTCTCAATTATAAGGCTGATGGCACTGCATTTTGGAATAGCTTGCAGATCTCCCCGGTATTTGATGAAGAAGGTGCTTTGACGGCATTTGTTGGTATTCAACAAGATATTAGTGATCGAATTGAGTCTCAACAGGCATTAATTGAAGCCAAAGCAATGGCTGAAAATGCCAGCATAGCTAAAAGTGAATTTTTAGCCTCGATGAGCCATGAGATCCGAACGCCTATGAATGGGGTGCTCGGTATGCTTAATTTGCTTCTAAATAGCAATTTAACCGAGGAGCAGCATCATAGAGCACGTGTAGCGATGAGCAGTGCGAACTCGTTACTTACGCTTATCAATGATATTTTAGATTTCTCTAAAGTTGATGCTGGAAAGTTAGAACTTGAGTATTTAGATTTCGATTTACGTGGAATGTTGGGCGAGTTTGCTGAATCTGCGGCAATACAAGCACATGATAAACAGCTTGAATTGGTTTTAAATATGACCAATATTAATGAGTCTGTAGTTAAAGGCGACCCAGGGCGACTAAGACAAATACTGACCAATTTAGTCAGTAATGCCATCAAATTTACCAGCGAAGGAGAAGTGGTCATCGAGACAAGTTTATCTGACTCTGATGACGAATATTGGTTATTTGAATGTAATATTAGAGATACCGGCATTGGTATTTCGCACGTTCAGCAAAGGAAGTTGTTTAAATCTTTTTCACAAGTTGATGCGTCTACCACCAGAAAGTATGGTGGAACAGGGCTTGGGTTAGCAATCGTGAAAAAACTGTGTGAACTGATGCACGGAGATGTGTCGGTCAGCAGTGATGTGGGGCGGGGTAGTCAATTTACGTTTGCCGTTAAACTGCAAAAAAGCGCGGGGTCGTTACAAGTGATCCCGACCGTCGATGTATCAAAATTACATTTACTCATCGTTGATGATAATGACACAAACCGAGAAGTGCTACGAGGGCAATTAGAGCATTGGGGCGCTCGGGTGTCAGAAGCTGGATCTGGGGTGCAAGCACTGGCTATTTGTGAATTGTATTATGAAGCGCATAACACGTGTTTTGACATTGCTTTTTTAGATATGCAAATGCCCAGCATGGATGGGGCACAGCTAGGAAAAGCACTGGTTGCGAATCCAAGATTTAAGAACATGAAGCTCGTGATGATGACGTCTATGGGTCATCAAGGTGACGCTCGATTTTTTGCTGATTTGGGTTTTGCTGGGTACTTTCCAAAGCCAGCGACCACCTCGGACTTATTTGATGCATTGGCTATTGTAGCTGAAAATGGTGAAGCGTTAGCAAAAGCAGATCCGTTAGTAACGACGCATTATATTAAAACACTGAAGAATAAAGTGGGTGCTGAGATTGAAGACGTAGAATGGTGTCAATCAGTCAGGATATTACTAGCAGAAGATAACCAAGTGAATCAAATTGTGGCAACCAGTATGTTTAAGAAAATGGGTGTTTCGTTTATTGATGTTGCTGCCAATGGCAAAGAGGTCATTTCTTATTTAAAACAAGCGCAGCATTCAGAACCTTATAAAGTCATTTTTATGGACTGCCAAATGCCTGAAATGGATGGCTACGAGGCAACGCATGCTATTCGTCAAGGGAAAGGCGGTGCCCTTTATAAAAAAATTCCTATTATTGCCATGACGGCAAATGCCATGGTTGGCGATAAAAATAAGTGCCTTGAAGCGGGTATGGATGATTATGTGGCAAAACCAATCGTACCAGAAGTGTTATTCGAAAAAATGTTAACGTGGTTACCGCACAATAAAAAGGAGTGATAGGTAACATAAGCGGTATGTCGTTGTCGTTTTTTATGGCGTGCTGTCATTTAATTTTATTTAATCAGGCTAAGAAATCGACTTCTTTGCCTGAATGTCATGTTTATATTTCAATCACAAAAGTGATATCTATTAGTAAATAGACAGTCCTACCATAGCAAGGTTCAGCACCTGTGTTACAGTCACGGCGGTTCGTTGGTCCACACACTAAATCATATGTTTTACGCACATAAGCACCCGCGACTAGGGGAGTTGCCCTTTATCTAGTGACGCTGAAGTTGATAGTGTTTTTAAGTTTTTGTTTTTATATTAAAGTCTTATTATAATGTCATGCTATTTTTATACTGGCGGTTTTTTAGTAGAAGTTGGCTGCTTTCAAGTGGAGCTTGTTGGAGCAACTCTGTCCTTAGAGTAAATGTTTCTACCACCGCGTAAACTGGACGACTGCACTTAAATGTGTCGAAGCATCTTTTAGCTTAAATATGTGTAATAGACAGAGTGCGGTTAATTGCCGTTTCTTAATTAACTGCTGTTTGTCTTTTTTCACTACTAATAACCATCGCTCTATTATTCCTCGCATTTTTATTCTCGGTAAATGAGCGTTATCTTTTTCTGAGGTAGCTAAACTATCAAATTCATGCTCTTGATAAGCGGTCCAAGGGTATTTACATATTTGTGGGTAGGCGTAGTTTACCCAAGTATGATAAAAGGAGTGGTTGCGGACTTTTTCGACCGGCAGCGCTAGGGCATTTTCGATAACTCTATGCGAATAGAAGGGGCAAAAGTACTCTACTTTGTACTGATCTACATTTTCAAAAATAGTATCTAGATGATGGTGCTGTTCATTCAACAACAAAAATAGCTGCATGGCTTTTTCTAACCCCAAAGATTGAAACTGTCCAATGGCTTTAGAGAGATTTTCTGCCAGCTCTTTTTGTAGCTCGGCTGCGTGGTTTATCACTGATTTTGGTAAGTACCCTTGCTGTTGCGCTAAAAACTTATGAACGAGGCATTGTAAGTCGTTTGATTTAGCCGCTTGGTATACTTCATCGGTATAGTTGGTCAACCCAAGAGAGCTGTTTCCTCCATGCCCCGCCCAAGCAAGCGAGGGCCTGCTTATCCCTTTCAGAAATTTGGGATGATTCTTTGGTAATGCACATAGCACTGCTTCAAGAGAGTCTAAGTGATTATGCTCTGGGTTGAGTGTGGATAATACAATATCGTGCTCCTGCGTAAACTCAACAAGTTGTTCTTTAATCTTATTCGGGGCACGATTTAAATGCACTGCTTTTACTTTTTTGCCCATTTTTGATAATTGTGTATTAATAACTCGACTGTCGAGTCCATCCGATAATGTACTGAGCAAGGTTGTATCGGTTTTACAAGCTTTGGCGACGGTTGATTTGAATGCTTGGTCTAATCCCGTGACGGCATCACCTAGATCTAATTTTTGCTGTGCGAGTGCTTGCCAATCTAAATAGTTACGTTTGATAGGTCCACTTTTATCAAAGCTGAGCAGTTCTGCAGGTGATGCTCTGTGTACTTCGTTGTATGGCGTATGGTCAAGCAACGTGTAACCCAAAGTGGCAAGTTCACTCAGTGCGGCGCAATTTTGCGTGAGATGTATCCCGAGTTCTTTAAATAGCCCCAGTTGGGTTGAAAAGAGCAAGCCATTATTTATGTGCATGTAGTAAAATGGGCGAACAGCTAAGGGATCTGTTGCCAATATAAGCTGCTCATGCTCGGTGTTATATTGCACATAATTGAATACACCATCGCTGCGCATTAACATATCGTCTAGGTTATCTAGGTTACATGCTAGGGTTGCCAAATCATTACTGCGATTACTGGTAATGAGCGGGTGCCCGATGAGCGTTGCAACTTGCAAATCATTGTGCAACCACGCAGGTTGTTTATAGGCGTCAAAATCGTACTGTAGCATCACACCTTGATTACACGTGAATCTATTCACATCTTGGCTGGGGTAAGATTCAAAATGCCTAACTAACTTATTTACCATACTTTTTTTATCGGCCAAGGCAGAATCAAAAGAAAAATATCCAGCTAATGTTGCCATATTTATTACTCTCTAAGTGGGTGTGATGGGTAATACATTGCTAGATTTAGACCAAAAAAATATTAAAATGTATAAAGGAGCTATATGTGAATCGTTGTGTACGGGGTCTAGGGAAGTTTGTTTTGTTACTCAACGCCCTAATGTTGATACTGCTGGGTGTGGAGTATACAGAGAGTGCATTGAACTGCGTGGTATTGTTGGGTATTACGAATATGCTCTTTGTAAGCTTTTTTTGGTTAGATAAAAAACGTGCATGCCAGCAAGGGCAACGGATCAGTGAGTTAGCATTGTTAATGTTGTCGTTCGCTGCTGCAAATTTATGTATGTTTGCAGCGCAATCGTTATTAAAGCATAAGTCAAAGAAGTGGCAATTTAACATTAAGCTGCTTTTATCGCTATTATGTCAAACTGCCATTTTAATCACTGCGAGTTATTGGTTATTGAGTGGTTTGGCGAGTATACGTATCGACCAGTGACCATCTGGTTTGTTTCTTTGTACTGCCTTGTCCTAAGATCCAGTATCGATAAGCTTTGTCTATTTGACCATTGGCTTTTTGAATATCGAGCCAAGCATTAATGTAACTGAGTAAGTCTAAGTTACGCTTTGCGATGGCAAAGCCCACAGGGTATTGGGTCGCGCCACCTTCTGGCACAACAACCCCAAACTCGGGGTAAAACATGCTCCATGCAAACCCTGCTTCGGCACTGATCACGAGGGCATCAAAACGTTCTGGTGCTGCAAAGTATTGCTGTAAGTTATTGAGGCGAGAAAAATGAATATTAGGGTACTGTTGAGTCACTTTATTTAAGATTGGTTCGTATTCGACATGGGCTAAATGGACATCATCAAGTTGGGTGATCTCATCTTTATGTTTAAAGCGTTGGAGTTCATGATCTTTCGTCAGTAACGCAAGTTGTAGCTGCAACACATGGTTACTAAAGCGCACTTTGGTCAAATCAACGACATTGATCTCTAACCCCGACATAGCAATGTCGAAGTAGCCTTTATTTAAATACTCATTTAATTGATGTTTTTTGAAGGGGATGAATTCAACCTCTACATGTAAATCGTCCGCGAGTCGGTGCGCTAAGCTGATATCAAATCCAACTAACTCGTTCTTTTGGTTAAAATAACTAAATGGAACGTTATCGACTAAATAACCTATTCGCAGTAGATTACGCTTTTGTATCACCTCAATATTTGTGAGCGATAATTTGCCACTTTGATACGCCTTTGGCACATGATTAAGGACATGAGCGGGGACTTTATCTGCAATAACCATGTTGGCAATCGCTTCATTGGCAGCTTGTGTATGACCTGCTAAATACGTGTTTAACGAGTAGCTGGTAAGCATAAACCCAGGTAACAATATGCTGAGTAACACCACATAATATATTGAACGAAGCCGTTTTAAATGTAATTGCTTGCGACAGTAAAAAATGCTTAAAAATACAAACGAGAAGATATAAATAACAGTGGTAGGGGATACCACCTTGGCACTGAGAACTGACATAGATAAATAAAGCTGATAACTATCTGCTGGGATTTTTAGTGTATCTAGTAAAAATGGGATCGCAATATGCACATTAGCGAAGTAACTTAACATGGCTGATAAGGTCACGTGTGGAATATCTGGAATAGTAACCGGGTTACCTGTTAACCAAGCTGCAAACATCACAAACATCAACGTGGTCAGTTTCCCAAGGCTTGGAAATGTATAGGCAATTGGCACTAATACCTCGGCGATGTGGTCTGCTTGTTCATCAGCTTGCTGGGTTTGCCGCAAATGCTCTTTAATGCCTTCTGTTATGACGGGTAATACAATGAAAACGTTACCAGTGCTAAAAGCGGTGATCCATGCGTTTCGCATCACGCCAATTAAATCGCGATATTTTATGGGCGTGAAAGCAGCAACTAGCATCGGCATAAGCACGAGCATCAAATAGAGTCCCAAGCACAACACTAGTACCCAATAAACTTGTAAATTATTGAGTTGCTCTACGCTTAAAGTGCCAGCAGTACTGGCTGTCATTGCGAATATACCAATAGGAAAGATGGCAATGATCTTTTTTGACATGACGGTAAGGCCTTGGCCAATGACTTCTAAGAAATCAAGCACAGTGGACTTGCGTTTATTGGCAATGAGTGCGCTCCCCAATGCAATACAAAATATCACTATTGCAGGTACGTTGCCTTCAGCCAACGAGGCAAATGGGTTGGCAGGAATGTATTGCTCTGCAAAGTTGATGGGAGAAGCTGGGCTGATTAATGCAGGAGAGAAGAATGTACCGGCATCATGTTGAGGTAACGTTAATGCGAAGCACCAAATAGCCGTTAAGCCGACAATCCACAAACAGAGCATTACCGTCGCAGCTTTAAACAAGATGCTTTTTACCTGTTCAGGGTTGAATTTACCCAGTCCCACAATGAGACTCACAACAATATAAGGAAATATGGTGATTTGCATCAACTTTACAAAGCCATTGCCTATGGGCTGTAAAAAAGCGACACGTTCACCAAAAATCAATCCAGTGGCGACCCCCGCTATTAAGGCCCAAAGCATCCAATTACGGTTTTTTAAAAATAAGAAAAGTGAATTCATAATACCTGTCGCTCAACAGTGGCTTTATTAAGCATAATCGAAAAATAAAAGAGCGGGGATTATAGTGTGCTAACCTGACTGGGATCTGAATTTATACCAAAAATCACTTAAAGCAGCGATAAGGCTGATATGAGCGCAATAGTACTAGCCTATATTATGAATTTTGGCTGTGTTATGGCTTTTTGACGGTGATTGGCTGATTTTCTATTCCTGCGTAAAAAACGATGATTTCAGCCGCTTCGCTGCCGGGATTGATACCATAATGCCATGTGTTTATCACTTCGGTGATGGGGTCGCCTGCGACCATATTGAGTGTTTTTCCATTTTTTGTAACCACTTTAAGCGACCCTTTAGTGAGGACACCTGCATTAATAATAGGATGTTCATGCCAAGGTATTTTCACGCCAGCTGGTATGGTTATTTTTAAAATCGTTATTTCAGGCTGGCCTTTTGGATAGTGAGGAAGCGTCTCGCCATTCCAACTTTTAGTT
This sequence comes from Pseudoalteromonas sp. MSK9-3, assembly GCF_003590335.1. GTDB lineage: Bacteria > Pseudomonadota > Gammaproteobacteria > Enterobacterales > Alteromonadaceae > Pseudoalteromonas. Next base: position 158,467 of record NZ_MIET01000070.1, read on the forward strand.
GTTTTTACAACGGTTTGAACTGTCACTGCGGCTTTATCATCCGCGCTTGCGGGGCTTACACAAAGCGCCATAATTAGTAATATGAGCTGGGTTGTTAAATATCTCATTGTTACCCTTTTGAGTATGGTTGTACTGATGTGATTAAAGTGACATATTTTATAAAAAGCCACAAGACATTGACTAGTAAAGACTTGTGGCTTGATTTATATAAATGTTAGTTCATTAGTTCATTGATATATTTTACGGGTGCGCTACCAAAGCTTAAAAACTCTTCATGGAAGGCTTTTAAATCAAAATCGCTACCCAGCTTTTCTTTTTGTGCTTCACGCAAGTCGTAAATTTCACGGTAGCCACTGTAATAACTGGTTAACTGTACTTGACTCAGAGTGGCTCTGCGCCACTTACCTTGGGCTTCCGCTTTTTCTTGAAATGCACCGTTCATTAGGAGATCTAATCCACCTTCTTTACTCAAACCTTCAACATGAATCGCGTAGTCTAAAATGGTGTTACAGATAACACGTAAGTTCCATTTATAATACATAAGCCACATTTCGGGTTCAAAATCTCCATAGCCCTCTTCCAGCATCATACGCTCAGTGTATACTGCCCAACCTTCGACCATTGCGCCATTACTAAACAAGCTTTTTATTAAAGAAGGAGACTTGTTTGCGTATACCAATTGTGTGTAATGACCTGGGATTGCTTCGTGAATATTTAATATTTGTAAAATCCAGTGATTATATTCACGTAGGAAAGAGCTTGCGGTTGCGTCATCCATGTCACTCATAGGCTCTACATTATAAAACGTATTGCCCTTGCTTTCATACGGGCCAGGTGAGTTAATTGATGCCATTGCATAACCACGCATATATTCAGGTGTTTTTCTTACCACAAGCGGTTTATCAGCATCTAGGGTGATCAAGTCTTTTTCTTTAACAAATGCTTCCAGTGCAGGTATTTGTTTAGATATTTCGTCAACAAACTCTTCTTTAGCCACATGCTTAACTGACAGATGCTTTATTAACTGAGATATAGCATCTCGGCTATTGCTTGGCTTTTCTGTATTTGGAAAGTACTTCGGCCATAGCTGATTGGTCAGCTTAACCATTTCACCCGTAACGCGCTCTTTATCTGCAAGGGCTTTGTGATACATTTGTTTGGCGGTATATCCAGATTGAATATCAAATGCAAATTTTTGCTCATATAATGCTTCACCAATTCTAAAAGAGCGTGCTGAATTATTATCACTTAACTCTTTCTCAAGCTGTGTTAAAAAGTCCACGTAGCCGTGAATGGCTGTTTTTGCATCCGCAAAGCGAGATTTGAATAATGCTTTTTCTTCTGGTGATAACTGAGAGTTACTCACTGTCTCTAGTAAGTCGTCCTTTAATACACTAAATGCCCCTTTGTTTTGCTGAATCGCTAATTGCGTAAACTCAAGGGTAGGGTTTTCAATGTTGTTTTGTGCTGCTTGATAATACTCAGGCACAAACTTCAAGCGGTTTAATACTAGTGTCAGCTTTTCATCGGTGCTTTTAAAGCGATTATTTAGTAATAATGCAAAGCCACCTGATACATTGTAGTTCGATGGATTCCACTGCCAGCTTTTAAAAGTATTGTTATGCCACAAGCTTAATTTTAACCGATTTTCGATGAGGTAATAATCGGTTTTTTGATTAGCCGTTAAGGTGTTTACGTCAAACTTATGAAGTGTTGCCAGTTGAGCTGTAACAAATGCGTTATTCTTCGTGCGAGTTTGCGCATTGGGAATGGTGATTATGTCATCATATTTGCCATAACCTGCGTAGCTAGAGGCTTCAGGATAATGCGCCCAATATTGCGAAATAAACGCGTTAGAGAATGTCTCGAAGCTTTGATTGATAGAAGCACTCACAGGAACTGAGGTGTGTGTGCTTTGGTTATCTGAATTACAGGCGGTTAAACCTAACGCGGCGAATAAAGCCAAACTAAGCGTAGTTTTTTTCATGGGGTTCTTTTTTCCAAAAATCGATACAGTAATAGTACCAAGGATCGCGACACATATCATGTAGCCAATACAAACCGTGGAGTAAAGACTGTTTTTTGTCTACTGTTGTTATGCAGGCTTGATATAAAATGCTAAGGGCGAAGACGAAGCTGAGTTAATCTTTTTCTAATAAGACGGCTCCAGAGTGTGCTTCGCCTAGGATGTCGTTGGGGTTATATAATGGGCAACTAGACATAGATAAGCACCCACAGCCGATACATCCTTCAACCCTAGCCCTGAGCCTTTGCATATACGCAATTTTTTCATCCAATTGCGCTTGCCATTGGGTTGATAGCCTGGCCCAGTCATTTTTATTGGGTGTTCGGCTTTGCGGTAAAGTATCGAGTGTTAGTTTGATTTCTTCAAGCGTTACGCCCATTTTTTGAGCGGCTTTAATGACGGCAATACGCCTTAATACATCTGGTTTATAGCGTCTTTGGTTACCATCATTTCGCCAGCTTCGGATCAGCCCTTTTGTTTCGTAAAAATGCAAGGTAGAAACGTTCACATCACTTCTTTTAGCAACATACCCAACAGCTAAGTTGGCATCTTGTAGTGGTTTTTTTTCCATCTAGTATTCCTTTAAATTACTTTACCTCAACCTATCTTTAGGTTTTAGCATGGGTGTTACTTTAATGCAAATAAGGAAAAATATGAAAACAATTGTTGTATATTCCAGCTCCAATAAGCAGGGTAATACGGCTGATGCTTGTAAAAAATATATAGCTCAGTCTGGTGCAGACTCTCTGTATTTAGATGACTTTATTATTCATGATTACACTTATGAGCATCGGCACACCGATGATGACTTTAGAGGTCTATTTTTAGAGATACTTGAGTATGATCATATTGTGTTTGCTTCTCCCGTGTATTGGTATGCGGTTACGCCGAGAATGAAAGCATTCTTTGATAGGATCTCGGAATATATGGATGATAAATCATTACACCCTGTGCTAAGGAGGTTGCGGGGCAAAGCTTTTTCAATTCATACTAATTCAATAAGCGACACAGCGCCTGAGCCTATGGTGGCTATGTTGATAAAGACGTGTGAATATTTGGGGATGCAAGTTAAAGAGCAAAAGCACTTTCACTACCCACAAGCTTACTGAGCAAGAGACTTATAAATATAATCAGGGCCTACGAGTGAGGCCCTGGTTTTATTGATTAAAAGTTATATCTGACGCTAAATTTAACGCTGCGCGGCATGATATAGCGGCCATTCGGCGCATCGGCATTACGGGGATCCCCTTCCGTGATCCCTTGTTTGTCGGTTAGATTATCAACAGATAATTGAAACTTAACGTGCTCTGTTGCTTCAATCATAAGACCTAGATCAATTTTGCTATAACCTTCAAGTACCACTGTATTTTCGTTATTACCGAATCGATCGTCTACCGCTGACAGTGTACCGTATGCGGTGGCAAACATATCTGCAATTTCAAATTCATAACTTGGCATAATGCGTAGCTGCCAATTAGGTTGCCTTTGACTGTCATTGCCTTGGTTCGTTGGGCTTTGAGTAATTTCAGCATCTTGCCAAGTGGCATTTAAATTAACTGATAAACCCGATTGATGGTTATAAGTATAATCAAGTTCAATGCCTAGTGCTTCATTGGTCAGAATTTCCGCGGGAGTACCTGGCTGTCGAACGAAGGTATCACCTTTGACTTCATTGGCAAATACGGTGGCAAAAAAGTCGGTGTTCTGTGACATATATTTATAGCCGATTTCGAGCTGAGAAACTTCTTTTATCAGTGACTCTCCGGCTTGGTAGGTACCATAGTTGTCTCTGAAGTCATCGAAATAAGGCATTTTGTAGCCTTTATTGACACGAGCAAATATCCCCGTGGTTTGACTTAGTTTTTGGTTTGCACCCAACGTCCATGACGTTTTTCGCTCATCATATGTCACAAACTTATTAATGATGCTATCTAACCCTTCATCAACAGAGTAGTCAACTTGATGATTTTCATTACGCAAGCCTAAATCAAAGGTCAGTGCCTCACTAAAGTGATAGGTTTGGGTGGTATAAAGCGCGATTGTTTTAGCATCGCCGGTGCTGTTGATATCATAGTTCCAATCACATCCAGCAAGACTGCGGTTACATGCAACATCATCAAGCATTTCACCCCCTGGTTTAAGAACATGATAAGCCGTATTACCCAAGCTCCACCAATCTTGCGCGGATGTGGTGGCGGTATACAAACCAAATGCGCTATCAATCTGAGAGAATGATTTACTGAATGCTAAATCATTGGTAAAAGACTCGATGTCTTTAAACACAACCCAGCGGCCGAGTTGTTGTACTGGGGTATCACCTGAATAGAGAGTGCCAGTCACTGCGCCTTTTGCGTTTTCACCGTTATCTGCAATGTCACTTAATATCGTGGCAGAACCTGACGGGACTAAGCCATGTGTGTTCGCATCGCCTTTTGTTAAACTGAATCGGTCAATGAACTGCCAACCATTATCCAGTTCTAATTTTATGCTACCGCCAGAGACATGCCCCTTCCAGCCTCTCCCTTCACCCAAATCTACTTGCATTTCATGTGCACTCGCACCAGCATAGATGGTTGCTTGTCGATTTAAGGTGCCAAGTTGTGTATAACTTGCATCAACGCCGTCAATCCCCAATGGTGTTGGCAGGTACCAAGCACCGGTATCATCAGTTTGTCGGGTATAAATATTGATCTCACCATTATCAAGCTCTTTGGTCAGATTAATAGTAAATTGTTGGCCTCGTTCTGACGTAAATTCAGCATCTCTAATACCTGAAGACCGTTTAATATATCCACCGACCATGTAATACAAGTCGTCGCTGAGTTCACCACTTAATACCGTGTCTATTCGCTGCAAGCCATAATCACTGGTGGTGTATTTGAATGTTCCCTCAGTATCTGATGAGCCGCGTTTTAGGTGGAAATTAGTTGTTAGGCCTGGCTGCCCATTTGATACAACGGGGTTTGGACCGCCACGCAAGGCTTCCATTGTGCTGATTGTTTCATCTAGACGAAAAATCGAAGAGTTTTCTAAAAAAGACAAAGTGGGAGCCGGGTAGACGGGAGAACCTTGTAAGCTAACGGTTAAAAACGGGGCATCACCACCACCAGGAAAACCGCGCACAAAAACATTTGCGCCAGATTCACCGCCCGAGCTCTCAACCCATACGCCAGGGACTGATTTGAGTAAATCTGCAGTACTTTTTGGCGACAGCTTTTCTATATGAACCGCGTCAATATTCGTGACTGCGAAGCTAGCATCGGCTTTACTTATCCCTCGACCACCAGGTGTACCTGAGACTATGATCGTTTCTATTTTTTTGGTGCCTTTGGTACTTTCTTGAGCGACAGAAGTGTTACTGAACATAGCCGATATCGCGGCTGCAATCACAGTTAACTGGCTTGATTTGCGCATGGGATTACCCCTTAGTTGTCATATGGTTCATCGTTATTATGGTGCGCCAACTTCGCTTTTAAACTCATTTTATAGTCTAAAAGTATGAAGGTTGCACAGGCGCTGAAAATAAAATAGATGTTTTTGCAAACGTTTGCAATTTATTTGTGATTTTTTTGTAGTCGAAGGGGTTAATAGTGATCAAGCTTGGTTTGATTTTTACGGTATACTCGACGAATGGTAACATGGTGCATTATATTAATACCTTGTTTTTAAAAAGCTTGTTAAGTTTTGAATGGTTTATGTTGTAAGGCGTTTAATAAATGGAACAAAAAAAGTTAAAGTTGGCTGACCTCGCTAAATTAGCGGGCGTATCAACCTCTACCGCATCAAGAGCGCTGAATAATAACCCAGTGATCAAGCAACAAACACGAGAGCATGTGCAATTGTTAGCTAAAAAATATAATTTTAGCTTGAATACCGCAGCGAGTCGTTTGAGGCTGCAAAAAACCAACGTGATAGCCGTGATCATTAATTTAGATGCACACACAGAACAGTCAATTGACGATCCGTTTTTACTCAAAGTTGTTAGCGATATAAACCAAGCGGTCAACAGGCGCGGCTATGAATTACTTTTGTCGAATTCTTATATGGCAGGCGATGACTGGCATGGCTATTTTATTGATGGTCGACGTGCTGATGGCTTGATTGTGGTTGGCCAAGGTAAGCAGCAAAAAAACATTGATACTGCAGCCAAAAATGGGGCGCCATTGGTGGTGTGGGGCGATCCAAAAACCCCCAGCAATTATCCCATCGTTGGGAGTAACAATTATGTTGGTGGTTATCAAGCTACCATGCATCTATTAGAGCAAGGTGCGTCTAAGTTACTGTTTTTAGGTGATTCAGGGCATGCTGAAATAGGGGAGCGGTATAGAGGTTTTAACAATGCGCTCGAAGCACATCAAGCAAAAGGAGCCGCTAAGCTACTAAAAATTGATATTACTAGCCAAGCAGCTTATACCGCTATTAATAACCTACTCAGAGGCGAAGGATTAAATTTCGATGGGATTGTAGCGTGTAGTGATATGGTGGCTTTAGGGGCATTAAAGGCACTGAAAGAGCGTTATGTCAGTGTCCCAAATGATGTTCGTATTGTTGGTTTTGATGATATCGCAATGGCAGATATATCACACCCTTCGCTGTCTAGCGTTAAACAGAACACCCGGGAAGCGGCTAAATTACTGGTAGATAAGTTACTGAACCAATTAAACGGCGAAGAGTGTATGTCTCAAGAGGTTGAAATTGAACTCGTTTGCAGGCAATCGAGTCAGTAATTGATAGAGCTGTAGTGGCAAATAGTGCCCACTGCAATTGCAAACGTTTGCAAAGTGTTTTTAATGCCGCTAGACTAAATATCAATAATAACTCGTCATGGGCCTCATATGGACGCACCTAACTCCGGTGAACTAACAGAACGTTATCAGTCGATGCAGCGAACTCGGATCATCGTTGCAATAGCGATGTGCTACTTTTTATTTGCCGTGCTGCTTAACAGCGTGGGTACCGTTATTTTGCAATCGATAAATAGTTTTTCGATTAGCAAGGTTGAAGCGGCAAGCCTTGAAGGGTTTAAAGATTTGTCCATCGCTCTGGTGTCTTTTTTAGTTGCATCTGTGCTCCCCCGAGTAGGCTTTAAGCTTGCTTTATTACTCGCGTTATCTTGTGTGATGAGTGTGTGTTTACTGATCCCATCATTGGGAGAGTTTTATGCGTTTAAATTGTTGTTTGCTGTGGTTGGGTGTGCGTTTGCCGTTGTAAAAGTGAGTGTGTATGCACTCATAGGCCAGTTAAGCGATTCTACTTCTGCACACTCTGCGTTACTTAACACCATTGAAGGTATTTTCATGGTGGGGGTATTAAGTGGCTATTGGATTTTTAGCTACTTTATTTCAGAGCCCTCATCAGTGGGCAGTAACGCTTGGCTCAATGTATATTATTTATTGGCAGCTTTGACTGGGCTATGTGTGCTTTGTGTGACTTTAGCACCGATCAAGCCTGAGCAAACTGACAATCACGTACCTTTTATAAAAGCATTTATTGATATGTTGAAATTGGCTTATCAGCCGTTGGTTCTTATATTTGTGATATCTGCATTTTTGTACGTCGTTATTGAGCAGGGCGTAGGGACTTGGCTTCCCACTTTTAACAATCAAATATTGCACTTACCAGTAGATGTTAGTGTGCAGCTCACGAGTATTTTCGCCGCTTGCTTAGCATTGGGGCGATTATTGGCCGGTCAGGTGCTCAAGGTGATCAGTTGGTATGTCTTACTCAATATAAGCTTAGTGTGTATGGCTGTGCTTATCTTATTGACATTACCCCTTACTCAAAACCTCATAGCAATGCCAGTTTCATCTGTTTTTGAAGCGCCTATGGCAGCCTATTTAATGCCATTAATTGGATTGTTTATGGCGCCAATTTACCCTTTGCTGAACTCGGTAATACTGAGTAGTTTACCCACCTCGAAACATGCGGCGATGACGGGCTTGATTGTGGTTTTTTCAGCGCTAGGAGGCACTTCAGGGTCATTGATCACAGGATATATGTTTGACAATTTCACAGGGCAGCATGCGTTTTATAGTGCATTACTTCCCATTGCGATGTTATTTGCAACGGTGGCTTTATTTAAAAGGCGCATAGCGCACACCACAGCTTCAATCTAATAAGAGTTAAATACCTGATGAAATTCGAATGTAGTACGTTGTTTATCGATGTTCAAAAAAGTGCCTTATTTAAAGACAGTAAAACATTTGCTGATGCGATACCGAATGTCAGTTGGCAGCATGCAGAAGAGGGTTATTTAGCATGTAAACCAAAGAACAAGGCTGAATTAACACGTTTTATTGCATCTCAATTTAGTTTTGCAGCCAACTGCGAGCTTGATGAGCTACATGGTATTGAGTCTGTTCAGGATTATATTACAGCACTGTGGACACGTTTACAGCGCCCAGCAATGACGCAGGATGAAGGCTCTTTACTGGCGTTACCGCATAGTTACATTGTGCCTGGTGGACGTTTTAACGAAATATACTACTGGGACAGCTATTTTACCGCTTTAGGTTTAGAAGATAGAGGCGATATTGAGCAAATAGAGGCGATGGTCGATAATTTTATTGACCTAATAGCGCGATTTGATTGTGTCCCTAATGGTAATCGACTTTACTACACTAGCCGGTCTCAGCCCCCTGTTTTGTCGTTAATGGTCGAGATGTTATTACCTTATAAAAAACAGGATCATGATTGGCTGCTAAAAGTGACCAATGCGATGAAAGCTGAACACGATTTTTGGCACAGAGGTGAAGCATTATTGAATGCAAAATACACCTCGCACAAACGCGTTGTACGCGTTAATGAGGCGGTGATATTGAATCGCTTTTGGGATGACAATGCAACACCAAGGCCTGAATCGTATAAAGAAGACGTTCAGTTAGCGGCACAGTTGAGTGAACCTGAAAAAGGTCATTTTTATCGTAATATTCGTGCTGCATGTGAGTCTGGGTGGGATTTTAGTGCGCGCTGGCTTGATGATGGCGTAAATCTATCAACAATTAACACGACTAATCGAATTCCGATCGACTTAAATTGTTTGCTTTATAAATTAGAAACGATGATCAGCACGTGTTGTTCAGCATTAGGTGAACGTAATTTGAGTGCTGAGTTTGAAATGCGTGCGCTACAGCGAAAATTAGCCATTAATGAATTACTGTGGTGTGACACATCGAAGTTTTACTTTGATTTTGATTTGCCTTGTGGACAGTTGAGTCCTGTATTGAGCTTAGCATCTTGTGTGCCTCTTTTTACGGGGATTTGTGATGCTACTCAAGCAAAATATATTGCAGATCGTTTAGCGAGTGACTTTTTAAAAGAAGGCGGGCTTGTTAGTTGTTTAAGTGAAACCGAAGAACAATGGGATAGTCCTAATGGCTGGGCTCCACAACAGTGGTTTGCCGTCAAAGGCCTGCTTGATTATGGTCATAACGCGCTCGCTGATAAGATAAGGCTTCGTTGGATCACAATGATTGAAATGGACTTTAAGAGCCGTGGGTGTTTATTAGAAAAGTACAATGTAGTCTCACCAAACCAAACCGCAGGTGGTGGAGAATATCAAGTACAACAGGGATTTGGCTGGACTAATGGCGTAACGAGTCGCTTTTATAATTTATCCAAGTAATGATGATATGGGTGGTAGTAGAACACCCATGTAAACTTTAAGTTTCTATTCGTTGCAATACTTTTTCTTTATCGTTTCACTCTGTTTATTTATTTTCATTACTTTGTGTTTTATAAGTATAAGTTTATGAATTAATTGAAATATAACTTCACTCATGTCACGCTTGTTTTAAAATATCATCTTATCGTATTTGACTGTAACAGAGCCCGTATTTTGGTAACTGAGCTTGGTCTGAATTAAATGGTTTTGGTTAAACGCCCAGCAATTCATCTATGTGCTTCTATACTGTTAAAGTCAAATGTCATTTCGGAGTCAATGATGAAGTTAATTGCGTATAGTTTACTAACAGTGTGTGCCAGTATATCAAGTGCTTACGCCAGTGAGAGTAACGATTGGTCTTGGCAACCTATGAATACTGTTGTTAATAAAGGTGCTGTGAATGTTGTAGACAATGAGCTTCTATTTACTTTAGATGCTGAAAAAGTACAAAAAGATTTAATGTCCGTTGCTTTAAATGATCAAATAAAACAGATCTCTTTGCCTTCATTGAGTGGTCAGTTTAAGCAGTTCACGATATTGCATGATTCGATTATGGCAATAGGCTTACAGCGTAAATTCCCTTCGATTCGGAGTTTTGAGGTAAGGCAAGTAGACAACGAAAATAATACTGGTCGATTTGATATAGGACCAAATGGTGTGCATGGAATGTACGTTGTTAATGGTGAACGCGTTTACTTAGACACAATAGACAGTGGTGTAGTAAAGCTCTATAAGAAAACGATAAAGCAACAAGCGTGGCAAGATAAAGTACTTAAACCAGACGTAGCACAGTTATCGGCAAAGAATAAAGAGTCTCGAGGCCCTTTGATAGCGAATGGTGGAAACGTTGATTTTGTGACTTATCGACTAGCTGTAACCACCAGTGATGAATATACCAGCTTCTTTGGCGGCAAAGTGGGAGCAATGAATGGTATCGTGACGACTATCAATCGGGTTAACGAGGTTTTTAAAACGGATTTAGCCGTTAAGTTAGAATTGATCGCAAATAATGACACGCTCATTTTTGAAGCGAATGACCCTTACGACAATGGTAATGCAGACGACACTTTAGGCATTGTACAGACTCAAATAGATACATTAATTGGCACTGATAATTACGATGTGGGGCATTTGATGGCAACCTCTGGAGCTGGCCTAGCTGGGTTAGGTGTTGTCTGTTCACAAAGCGCAAAGGCATGGGGAATGACGGGGATATCAACCCCACAAGGCGATGCGTATGACGTTGATTATGTCGCACATGAAATAGGGCATCAATTTGGTGCGAATCACACTTACAATGGCTCAAGTGGTTCGTGTAATACGCAAGAAAGTTCTGCGGCATATGAACCGGGCAGTGGTGTTACAATCATGAGTTACGCAGGTATCTGTGGTGATGATAATTTAGCGCAAAATTCCATTGCGATGTTCCACTCTCATAGTATCGATGAGATGAATACACATGTTACAACAGGATCTGGCTCAACCTGTGGTACGCCAACGAATATAGGTAATAATGCGCCTATTGCAAATGCGAATGCCGATCATACAATCCCAATAAATACGCCCTTTGTACTAACGGGCTCGGCGACGGATCAAAATAGCGCCAACACATTGAGTTATGCTTGGGAACAAATGGATTTAGGTGCCACTACGGCTGGAGCGGATCAGCTAATTGATAACGGTGAAGGGCCATTATTTAGACCTTATTTACCAAGTGCTGGGGCTGTGCGTTATTTTCCTAGATTAGAAGATGTGTTAGCGAACACAACGGCAAAAGGTGAAGCCTATCCTACAACGAATCGGGTAATGAATTTTCGCTTGGTGGTCAGAGATGGTGAAGGTGGTGTCAATTATGATGCAATGACGGTGACTTCCACGACATCGGCTGGGCCGTTTTCTGTTACGGCTCCCACGTCTGCGACACAGCTGAATGACAGCAGCTCAGTGAATGTAACATGGAATGTTGCAAGTACAGATCAGGCCCCCGTATCGTGTGACAATGTTGATATAATGCAATCTACAAGTAGTACATCATTTGACCAAGTGCTTTTATCTAATACGCCTAATGATGGTGCTGAAACTGTTAACCTTGCAGGTAGCGCAGATGGTAAAGCACGGATCATGATAAAATGTAGTTCTGGGGTGTTTTATGCACTATCTCAGGAGTTCCAGTTAGGTAATATTATTTCAATAACGGGCCAACAAACACTGAGTATGAATGAAGACTCAAGCTTGTTGATAACGCCGGCAATGTTCACAGTGGTTAATGAGCAGGCCGATGCGACCTTAACGGTGAGTTTATCTGCGGGCAGTAATTACACCATCAATGGTGAAACTGTGACACCGAGTGCAAATTTCTTTGGTGAGCTAACCGTCCCTGTCAAAGTGAGCGATGGCAGTAATACAAGCGTTGCATTTTTGGCGAAGATAACGGTTGCCCCCGTAAATGATGCACCTTCTATTTTAGGACAGCAGAGTATCTCTGTTAATGAAGATATGCCTATGACGCTGGCTTTAAGTCAGTTTTTAATCACCGACGTAGACAGTTCAGTACTCACTTTAACAGCACAGGGGGGAGATAATTATACGCTTGATGGTTTAACTCTAATGCCTACGGCTAACTATAATGGTTCACTTACAGTGCCTATTTCGGTAGCTGACGATACGGGGGCGTTAGACAACTTTAGTGCACAAATAACCGTGATTGCTGTAAATGACGCGCCGATTGCTGCTGCTGATACTGGATCTGTAGTGCAAGGTGAAACTCTACAATTAAACGTGTTGAGTAATGATACGGATATTGATAGTACTGAGTTAACAATTAACTCAGTTGAGTACTCTGGCACCGGAACTGTCACCATAAGTAACAATATGCTGGAGTATGTTGCAAGTGCTGAATTTACTGGGCAAGAGCAATTTACGTATGAAGTAGTTGATGGCAATGGAGGGTCAGCTATGGGAGAGGTTACTATTGAAGTTACACAAATGAGTGTAACTCCCACTAACCCCACGACACCAACAACACCTACTGAGCCTTCTACCGGTGATGATAGCGGCAGCAGTGGAACACTCTCGTTTGTTTGGTTGCTATATATGTTAGTGGCTTTACGACGCTTAAGGTCTATGAGGTGATAAGATATGTTTAAATATACATTACCTTTTTATATGTGTTTATTAGCAGGGTGCGCCGCGAGCGGACCTGCTGATAAAAACATTGTTCCTGAACTGGTCAATGAAAATAGGCCTTTGATATGGTTTAGTGAGCACAATGTCGACGAGGTCTTGTCATTACACCAACAACAGCAGTCTTTAGGCCTAATTGCTTTAAGTAGACGAGGGTATTTCTACCCTAAAATTGGTATGGCTCGTAAGCCGCTTACGCTACAAGATAATTGTGTAACATGGCTGTTAGCAAGCTCGTCAGATATAGTCAACGATAAGCAAGGGAAAGCGCTACAGGCTGCTCAACAGCAGTTTGCGGCTAAGTTTAATATGGCAATGGCACCGAAGTGCTTAAAGTAAGGTTTAGTTAAAAAGTAAGAAGTGTCATAAAGGTCAAATCTATTTTATTTGGCCTTTTATTTACACATAATATATTTACTGAGCAACGCGTTACTATCAAAACTGTCTATAGTTACATGAACGATTGAGGTAATTATATGGTCGACATTAAAAGCTGCTTTGTGAAATCCCCCCATCCATTTTTTGATTGTCAGAAGTGGCAACAATTAGTAAATACATTAGCTGAGCTTTATAACGCAGCGAGTGGCACGATAGTGCAATTCAGAGAGAACGAGTTTAATGTTGTGGCGACCAGCTCGAATGATGACAACTTCTTAACGCAAAATAGTAATTGGCCTTGGGAGATGCGCAGTTTTTGTCGGCATATGATGGAAACCAAGCAGTCACTGTATGTGAAAGATGCGGTTAATCATGAAATGTGGTGTCAAGTTCAACCTGTCAGTGAAGGGCCTGTACGCTCATATTTAGGCTTTCCACTGTTTTGGCCTGATGGGGAGCTATTTGGCTCCATATGCGTTATTGATACAAAAAAGACGGATTACCCAGATATTTTGGTGCAGCTATTATCGCAGTTCAAGTCATTAATTGAAGGTGATTTACAGAGAATAGTCGATTATGAAGTGGTTAAGTCACTCGCATTGGAAGATCAGCTAACAGGGTTACATAATTTACGTGGGTTGAATGTGTTAGGCCAACAGAGAATAAAAGATGCACATCGATTTATGCAACATGTGGCCATTGTGTATTTAGATATTGATAATTTAAAACAAATGAATGATGAATATGGTCATCATAGTGGCGACTTGTGTATTGTTGAATTAGCTAAAGTCTTAAAATCAGTGACACGGGATGCAGACATAAGAGCCAGAGTGGGAGGGGATGAGTTCGTTGTGATGCTGTTATCTTCAAGCGAGGAGTTTGTATCGCAATGGTGTCGACGTCTAATTGATAAATATGATGCTGCGTTGGAGAAGCTATCTTATCAGCACGAAGTGAGTGTCAGCGTTGGGTATGGTATTTATGACCCTATTGATGAAGTACCCCTTGAAAAAATGGTGCAGCTAAGTGACAACGTAATGTATGCCAACAAGCAAGCAAAAAAGCGGGCTTAGTCAGACCTTGTTATCAAGATCACTCTACAATTGGTACCTAAGCCCTAAGTAAAAACGTCGCCCGTTACTATAAATACCTGTTGGCGCATATTGGTTTCTTTCATAGCTATACGATATTTCATCTGACAGGTTGATAAAGTCAAATGTGACTTTTAATTGCGATGACAGAGATACGGTAATATTGCCATCAAGCTGACCATAGTCATCGGTAATAATTTCACCTACACCGGTGGCAAACTCTGTTCTATAGTTGTAGGCTAGTCGTGTACTTAGCCAATGGTTTTCATAGTAGGCGGTGATGTTATAGCTGTGTTTAGATGTACCGGGAACAAGGTTATTTTGCAAAGAGGTTTGAGACACTCTGTTCCCATCAACGTAAGTATAGTTTGCGATCACGCCAAACCCATAAGCGAGATGTTGCTGGTAACTAAGCTCTAACCCTCTTACACTGCCGCCACTGCCATTTATAGGTCGGTCGATGGACATTAACCTATCTTCATGGCGTTCAAGTGCACGTTTAAACTCAATGAATGATGTCACATCTTTGTTAAATAGTGCGGCAGATATTAATCCACCATCTTGGAAATACCATTCTAAACTGGCGTCAAATTGAGTTGCCCGGTAAGGGTCTAAATTAGGGTTTCCACCCTGGCCTTGAGATTGAGTTACATTATAATTTGTTGAGGGCATCAGGTGATTAAACTGGGCACGAGACATCACCCGTGCAACTGAAAACCGTGACACCAGATCTGGGGTTAATTCAATATTTATATTTGCACTAGGAAGCAGGTCAACATAGGATTTTTTATCATTTATCCAGATAAAGTCCGTTGATGAACTATTGCTCGCGGGTTGTTGTAAGGCTTTGGCATCTTGCCAAGTGGATACAGCCCTTAGCCCCAGGTTTATTCTATAAAAGTCATCGTCAAACGAGAGTTTAAAATAGCCCGCGAGCGAACGCTCTTTTATATTGAAACGACTTGCTTGTTCAACATGCTGAACAAAATTAAGCGAGTTAAAATCCTGCTGTAATAGAGCAATATTTACCAAACTGTATAGCTTGAGTGTTTGGTTATTTCCTATATTTTCGAGGTAATTGTCGACAAATTGACTTGGGTAATCTGCAAGTGTGGTATTTAACTCACCCGCTAGGCCGTCAGTCGAACCATTTAAGGAGCGAAGGCGGCGAAAATCTCGTTGATGATTTCTATATTTTAAGCCTACTTTTATACTTGATATCATTGGGTGGTCAATTTGGTAATTGACATCTACTTGTGCGAAGTAAGCTTTATCTTCGCCTTGCTGAGCGTCTTTTCTCGCTTCAGTTAAAAACCACTGTGATGCTTCAAGAGGTGATGTGTCATAGTGTGCGAGAATATTTTTTTGTACACGGGTATCTACGCTAAACGTCGTATTGGCGGAGAATTGTGAAGTAAAATCTTCACTGGTGCCACCTTGGGCTTGGCTTTGTCCTAATTGGTATTGAACTTGCCAAATAGGGCCTGAGTAGAGTAAATCAAAATGAATACTCTGGGTATCTATCTGAGAATCACGCCAAATAGCTTCCATACTGGTATTGTATGGGTCGTTATTTAATTGACTATATTGGCCATAAACAAGTGTACTGTCACTAATGACTGCATTGCTTATTGAGCCACCTAAATCTAAAACTTTAGCGGGTTGCCATAAAAAATTTTGATTACTGTTATCGGCATCAAGTTGAGAATAAAGTAAATGAGTATCTAATCGCCAATGATGATTAAATTTGTAGGCTATGTTGGCTGATAGTGTTGATAAGATTCTTTCTTGTTTGAAAATTGCAGAACCGCCACCTCCTGGGGTCCAGATATTACTAAGGGCATTGGTTGTTACTTGGCTTGTCGGTGTTAAATTTTGCGCGTCATCATATTGATAATCTCTTTCATGCCACCCCCAAGATTCAAGCCCATCGCGACGCAATTGTCTCGTATATCGGGTGGCGGTAAAAAGCGTCGCAAAGTTTTCATCGCTATTTTTATAATTGAAAATTGCAGAAAGCTGAGGATCTAATTCATTTGATAAATCATTGTATTGCAATTGCGTGTTTAGCACTAAAAAGTGGTTGTCAGTTAAAAGTGGGTCGAGTGTTTTAATGTTTATTGCACCACCTAAAGAACCTTCATCTTGATCTGCTTGTGGTGTTTTGTAAACTTCCAAAGAGGAGACGATGTCTGCGGGTAGAAGCGTAAAATTAAATCCTCTATTAGGTTGTGATGATATCCACCAATCTGCAGAAGCGAGGTATTGTCCATTTAAATAGGTTCTATTTTGTTCGGGTGTGGTGCCGCGAACACCAATGCGTTCACCTTCGCCTTGAATACGAGATAAAGAGATCCCTGTGATCCGTTGCAGCGCTTCGGCCACATTTTTATCAGGAAATTTACCAATTTCTTGAGCGCTAATTGAATCTGTTATTTGATCACTAAATCGCTTATTATTGAGTGACTTGACAACGCTGTCATGAAAGCCGCGAATTTGAATTTTTTCAAGAGGGTTTTCGGTGTGTACTTTATTGTCTGTGGCTAATAGCTGTATAGGAAAGCAAAATGTGAGCAATAGTAAAATTGAATAACAACGATGACTCATTTTGTTTCTCCTTATATATTAACTTAGATTCATCCAGTTAAATGTATTTCACTATTGATGAACAGTGTATTATTAGTGTCAAATATCATACTCTTTTATTACGCTTTTAACCATACCTTTACATTGTACTTAGGACGTTATGCAACAAAATAGACCTAATAAGTTGTTAGTCAATGACGTCGTACTCGACAATGATGCTTTACGTGTGAAAGTGCATGGTGAATGGCGCACAATAGAGGTTAAGCAATTAGCGCTACTGTATTTATTGATTGATAATATTGGTCAGACAGTGACGCGAGACACTATAATCACGACGCTGTGGCCTGATATTATTGTGAGTGATAATTCTGTTAGCCAATTGGTGGTGCAATTAAGAAAAACGTTAGGTGATAATAAAAATAAACCGCGTTTTATTAAAACCGTGCCAAGGTTAGGTTATCAGCTGATTGCAGATGTTAGTGATGCCCCTGAATTAACCGAAACATTACTCGCACCACAAGTAAACAGGCCCATTTATTGGCTGTTCGCGGGCCTTATTATAGGTATGAGTGCTTTGCAATTAGTTAATAGCCAGATATTTGATACGCTACAAACAGCAGAGTATACCTACCAATCTCGCTTAACAGCTTCCCCTGGAGCTGAGGTGTTTTTGCGATATTCTCCTAATGGTCGTTACCTTGCATTCAGCCATGTAGGAAAAAACCAAGAGCAGTTTGATTTATCCGTGATTGATATGAAAACCCAATCTCTTCATAATCTGAAAAGTACGGGATATAGCGAAGAAGCGCCAGTATGGTCTGCTGATGGAAAATGGTTAGCATATTATCGATACGACCCATTTAGCTGTACCGTACGAGTGTTTTCGGTTGAGAACGCAATCGAAATGTGGCGCTTAAGTCCAGAAAGTACGTTATTTGAGTGTGATCCGGCACATGGCCCGTTACCTATTTTTTGGCCTACAGACACGGCACTCTATACCCAGCAATGGCAAGAGTCAGGTATTCAAGTTAAGCATCATGAGGTACTTTCAAGTTCAGGAATGAGGATTTCCAATACAACACTTTTACCCCGTGATATTGGCTATTTGAAAGATATTAATACTGAGACTGGAGAATTGCTTTTTTCACAATTGATAAATGGTAAACAGCATTTATTTAAAGGCCGTGTTGAGGGGGGAAATATAACAAAAAGAGTATTAAGTAATGATACTCGAGGGCCCTCTGTTTGGAATAAAGAGGTTGGCTCTTATGTGTTTGGTGAACATGCCCTCAAGTCTGTAACTCAGCAAGGTGATGAACAACTCATTTATCAACCAAATGGGGTTATTACTGATATTGCGGTAGATTTACAAGGTGGACATATTGCGCATTCTGAAGGTGAAGCGCAGGTGAGTCTTTATCATTTTGATACAAGGTCACAGAGCGTAACGGCTGAGTTAAACGCGGTTTCTTCACCTGCGAAACTAGATATCATGGCAGAGATATCTGAAGATGGAAATTGGTTTGCGTTTGCTTCTTATGGTCCACAAAGACAGCTAGGTTACACACAAGTGGAAATTTGGATCAAGCATCGACAACGTGATACCGCGAACTTACTCACTATGTTACCTCGTAACGTTTTTCCAAATCAGTTACTTCTTTCACCTCAAGGCGATAACTTATTGATTGTCTCCGAAGCTGGAGATGTCTATCTGATCAATCTCTTCTCGAAAAAACTCATTACAATAATTCAAGACTTTAAAGAATTAAGAAACATCTATTGGAGTGATGATGGCCGCTCAATTAATTACCAAGCAAAACAAGCTGCTGGTCAATGGCAATTGTGGCAGTATTCATTAAATGAGCTGAATAATCGGTTAATCGAGCGCGATCCACTAAAGCTTGAACGGTATAAACCGGTGTTGGCCGCACAGAATGTGAGTTTTGAGAGTTTTCAATCTGATGTTGCGTCTTATTTATTGAAGCATACGAAAAATGAGATTGACCCCAAACAGTTACAGGCCTCATTACGTTTGTATACACCGGCGCTATTCAATGAAGGTATTTATTACGTTTTACGCCAGGGGCATCAATTATACCTGTATTGTTACTATTCACAGCGCCAAGAGAACATTAGGATCAGACCTATAGGGCTCTATCTTTATGATATTAGTGTGTCACTCTCGTTAAGTACCGATTGGCTAGGTTCCCATATTTTATTTAATCGGGTTGATGGAATCGAAACGGATATTGTGCTGCATCGATTTAATTCAGCGAGGCAATAAACGCATCAATAGATGTTGTGGACCACGCCCGTGATAAGGCCGCTTCTCTTGCTTGATTGGCCAGGCGTTTTGCTTGTGATGGCTCTTTTGTCAATTTGGATTTATACAGTAATAGAGTTGGGTGTGCACTGTCTTGTGAGAGACCCTTATCTAGCCATGGTATAATTTTTGCTGGAGAGACTTGGGCGTTTATTAGTGCATCAACCAGTGCAATTATCGCTCTAAAGTGCTGTAAAGTCGCTGCGCGAGTAAGCCATTTTATGCCTTGATTGGGTGCGTAGTGCTGAGCTGTTTTTTGTAAGTAACTGAGTCCTAATCGATATTGTGCAACCGCTAAATCTTGCTCCGCTGCTTTGTGTAGCCAATTCAACCCAACATCTTGATCTTCTGCTGAATTACTTCCACTGAGTAAGCTGGTGGCAAGTTTATATTGAGCCAATGGGTAGTTATTTTTTGCTGATGCCAATAGCAGCGCAGAGTCGGCATGTGGCTCTCGCCAGTGATACTTTAAAAGTTTACTGGCATTGTATTCTTCGGAGCTTAGCCATTGAGAAATATAGTATTGTATTCGCCCATTCCCTTGTTCTGCGGCATCAATATGTTTGGTGATCTCTCGTTGATATTCTAGTTTTTGGGCATGAAAGCTCTTATCATATTGCTTACCTTTATACGTGGTAAAATGATAGGTCAAAGAGCGATTACTAATAGGCGCTGATGTTAGGTACTTCCAATGTGGTAGCGCATTGATAATACTCAACGTAAAGGTATTTTTTGGGTGACTATCTACAATTGAAATATTAGTGACTTTGCCACTGTCGTCTATATCAAACTCAGCCCATACCCATCCTTCCAAACCCAGTCTTCGCGCTTCATCTGGGTATGTGGGGGAAATATAAGAGGTGCGTTCTAAGGAGTGTTGGTTTTTTTTATTACGAGTGTTTGAGGGGTAAAGCAATTTAGCTGTCACATCGTACGAATAAATTTTCTGCATCGTTTGATACATATCAATCATGGCTTGTGTATCGTCATAGCTTTGTAGAACAAGCTGTGCAGTTTGCTGTGCATCGTCTAAGCCAAACTCACTGGCTAGCATGAACCAAGCATACGCTTTGGGTTTACTTGGGGCTGTGCCTTGACCATGTAAAGACATAACGGCTAAGTTATACATCGCATCCGCATTGCCTAATTGTGCTAATTGTTCAAATGCACGAAACGCAGTTTTATAATTTTTACTTTGGTAAGCAGTAGTAGCACTATATAAATCGGCAAATACGATGGGGCTCTTAAGCACTAAGCACATACTAAGTATGGCAATGAGTCGATTGAAATTCATAGTGCCTTAATAATTCGTTAATGATTAATACGCTTAGCCGTATCCTGATGACCTGCCTAAACTTGATTGTACTGTTTTATTCTACAAATACTAGCACCACTTTAAGTATTGATTATTATATAAGAAAAGCTGATAGCAATGGCTATCAGCTTTGGCCCCGGGCAAGGAGCACCCTTCCATGGGAAGTCGGATCTGTGTTAGCTAAACGAATATCCGACTAAAAATTAAACCTAACACCTGCGGTAAAGCGACGACCGTCAGCGTAAACCCCGGTAAGTGCTTGTTCTACCCCTTTTTCTTGGTAACTAACAGTGTGTTCATCTGTTAAATTGACAGCTTCAAAAACGGCAGTGACATTTTGAGTAATATTATAGCTAAGGCTTGCATCAATTTGACCATATGCATCCTGGTAGCCAGGCCATGCGCGACCTGTATCGTAACCTGTTCTGTAGTTATACGAAATACGTCCACTGAATGTGTCAGCTTCGTAGTAAGTACTAATATTGAAGGTACTCTCTGAAATTCCCGGAATGAGAATATCATTTCCATCAACATCTTTTGACTCACCGTCGACATAGGTGTAATTCGCTGAGACACCGAAGCCATCCACTATTTCGGTTTGAAAACCAAGTTCAAGACCTTGTAATGTGCCAGATGGTCCATTTATAGGTCGACTGATCTCAATAGGTACACCGTCAAACACCTCAGTTTGCGTATTATTACCAAGCGTTGATTGTAGATCTTTATAAAATATTGCTGCAGAAAATATACCAGCTTCAGAGAAGTACCATTCATAGCCTATATCAAACTGTGTTGCGCGATAGGGGTCTATTTTTGAGTTACCACCAGTACCCACACGAGTCTCTGTATTATAGGTAGTTGCATTTGTCATAGCCGCATAGTCAGGACGGGTCATCACACGCGCAGCACCAAAGCGTAGCAACATGTCTTCGTCTAGATCAATTGCTAAATTAACGCTTGGGAGAATATCAAAGTAGCTGGTGTCTTCTTCTTTCCACACTTTTGCATCCGCAGGCCCTACATATGCCCCCGTCGTTTGCTGTGTTTCGACAAGCCTCACGCCAAGATTACCACGCATACCTTCTACATCAATGTCAGCTTTTACGTAACCTGCGACGATTTCTTCTTTTATTGCAAAGTTACTATCATGTAATAAACCATATTGCCAATTTAGCGCATCGCCTGCCGCTCTAGTTTTTGCTAAATCGGTCATAGCATAATCTCGCAGCGTTTCATTTGTACCCACACCAGATAAAAAGTCGCTTGGCGCTGCAAAAGAGTAATCTGCCAAGCTCCAATTTAAATCTGTGCGCGTTTGAGAGCGTAAGCGGATGTTTTCTCTTTTATGGTCGCGGTATTTCACACCCATCTTAACTTTGCTAAATACGGCTAAGTCAACAGGCCGTTCGAAGTCGGCTTGGGCATAATACTCTTTATCAAGCGCATCATTACTGTCATAACGGAGAAATCCCAACTGCCAATTGTTGCCATCAGCAGGGTCTTTGGCATAATTAGTTCCAATGCTTTCTACATTGGATGCATCAAAGCTGTGCACTGCATTGCCTTCCCAGCCAACACTTCTATCAGTTTGTGTTCCACCAGAACCCTCTGTTACACCGATATGATAAGACGACGACCATAGCTCACCTTCATGCTCTATTTTTAAGTCGTAAGATTTAGTTTTAAGTTTTGAGTTACGGATTTTGGTCTCATCAAGAATATTGTTGCCATCAGGAGAAAGGCCAAATGTACCAGACTGCGCAAATTTTCCGACCTTGTCGTGCTCTACAACGTTCAAAGACGTATATTGTGAATTGCCGTAACCAGGTAGCCACAAAAAGTTTTGGTTGGCATTGTTTGCTTCCATCGTTGAATCAAGTGCGTTAAAAGTAACGTCGGTGTTATCGGAAGGGCGATACTGAAGTGTTAAGCTAAAACCGGTTCTGATACGCTCCTGGGTGAACATCGCTGACCCACCACCGCCTGGCGTATAAACATTGTCGATTGTTGTGCCGTCTTCAAGCGTCACATCACGGTGTGACCAGCTCCAGGCTTCGATACCATCGCGGCGTAAGTTGCGTTCTTGTCTAAAAACAGAAACTAAAGCACCAAAAGTTTCGTCGTCGTCTTTCCAGCTATATAGACCTGCCAGTTGTGGATCTGTTTCACCTGAAATCTCACTGTGTTGCATTAACACAGAGCCGGCAATTTTGTTTGCGTCTAGATCTAGTGGTTTACGTGTACGCACAATCACCGTACCACCAATTGACCCTTCATCTATGTCTGCTTCTGGTGACTTATATACTTCAAGGCCAGAAACAATTTCAGAAGGAAGCATTGTGTAGTTAAACCCACGACTCGCTGATGAATCTACCCACCAATCTGCTGAGCCGACGGCTTGGCCATTTAACAGCGTTCTATTTTGGTTCTCAGAGGTACCTCGAATACTGATCCGCTCACCTTCACCAAAATTTCGACTCATTGATACGCCAGTAATACGTTGTAGAGATTCTGCAACATTCTGATCAGGGAACTTACCTATGTCTTCAGAAGTAACTGCGTCAACAATTGAGTTTGCATAGCGCTTTGTGTTTATTGATTTAACGACACTGCCTCTAATTCCTCGTACTTGAATTACTTCTACTTCGTCTGTTTTTGCACTATTGGCCAATGTTGCGCCAGAAAAGCCAGTTACTGATGTCATTAGGATACTGCTGATCACTAATGCGAGCTTTTTCTTATTATGTAAATTCATGTTTAGTCCCCTTGGTTGCATTTTCATTATGTAAATTATTTTGCGACTAGGGCTATTAAACGCTTAACAATAAATTAAATCTTGAATAGTGATGATTAGTTATGAAAGTAGGTTTTTAAAAGGTGCTTGTTATTTTAAATAATAAAATCAATGGTGTAGGGTTATTTTTGTTGGCTTTTTCTCTTATGAGTAAATTTAAGTTGATTTATTATGTGAAATCATGAGGTCGAATTCACAACTAAAAATGGTGCTCGCTAAGGATGATAAGCGAAGCACCATAATTGAATGACGTTTTATAGACTCTTTTTAGGGGGTAAAGCGACGTTTGCGAAGATCAATCCTGCAACTAGCGACATAAAGATTAAGAACGTCTGCTGGCCAATGTGATCAGCATGAAGGAAACTTTGTCCTTCTATTAATGAATTTAAGCCTATGTAGGTTTTAGAACCCGGTACTAGCACAATTAAGCCTTGCATTGCGACAATAGAAGCGGGTGCATTAACCATTCTATTAAAAAAGTTACTGAATACACCCACGGCAAACGCACCGACAAACGCACCAATTGAATAATCGAAATAAACGGCTGCACTTATGCTCGCGGCATACGCGATAAAACCAGATGCAATAGACCAACTTGCATGTTTTAGTTTGGTTCTGAAAATCACGATTAAGCTGATACAAAGAAGCAGGATGGCAAGCCAAGCGGTCCATTTTGGTAAAGGCTCTGGCTGCACAAAGTCAGTGATCCCAAACAGGGCAAAACCAAGACTAATTCCCAAGAACGCACCAAAGTACAACTTAAATAGTAACATGAGCGCGTCCATCACGCGCGCCGTGCCAGAAACAAGGTGCCTAGCAGAGAGCTCTGCAAATGCAAGCGCTAAGGCTAACCCTGGAATAAACACGATAATAGAGGATAGCACCACAAGTCGGATATTAATGCTCGGGTCAACGTAGCTACTAATTGCACAGGCTCCCAGTGCAGCCACAATAGCAACCAAAGGTTCTAGCATGTGAGTAACCCGTTTTGAACGCGCTGACCAAACAACGAACAAAAAGACGAGAACAGAAAATAAACCTGACCATAAAACGTCATTCCAACTCGTACCCATTAGCATGGCAAAGGCCGCACCTGATACTGAAAAAGCTAGGCATGTCAGTGCCTTGCTATAGGGGTTGAGTTGTTCGCTGATGTTGTCTAAGCATGTATCAGCTTCGTCGATTGATAATTCACCTGCGAGCATACGTGATACAACATCATCAGTATCGGCAAGACTCCCTAAATCGTGATCGCCTGGTTCTACCCTTGCAACATGCGTGTATTCATCTTCATGGCCTTCTGACCAAATGACAAACGTGACCGATGTTGGAGACATCACAAATGCAGATTTCAGGTCAAGATGGGTTGCGACTTCCATAAGGTGGGCTTCAAGACGATAAGCTGGCGTGCCGTATTTATGCAGCATTTTGCCAAGTTTCACAATAAGCTTACGTTTTTGAGTAAAGGTTGCTGTGTTCAACTGTGTAAAACCTAAATGATAAAAAGACTACGCAATTAGTTGCGTCGCTATACCTAAAATATTCTAGTTAATTTGCCAGAGTAACTGTAATAACGGTAGATTTTAGCGCATTCTAATCGCTTTTATCGCAAAGTCTAGGTCATTTACCGAATTTAATTTGCATTTTTTCAAGGGTTTCTATTCACCAGGGTAAATATGCATTTTTTGGGGCTTTTTTTACATAAAAAACCGTGTTTTTTTCATTGTTAAGCAGTTGAATATAATTGAATATTTTGCATTTATTTGATTTAGGTCCAACTTTATCCATAATCTTATCTTATACTCAGTTTAATAAAATAGTGGTAGAGGCGATTATGTTAAGTGTGATTCAGGGTATGGCGTTAGGAAAACAGCTTCGGCTTTCTTTTTCATTATTAATTATATTACTCGTAGTGGTGAGTCTTTCTGGATATTACGGATTGAACTCAGCACAAAGCGGATTTACCAAATACAGAGGGTTGGCCCTTGAAACCAATTTGTCAGGCCGTATGCAAGCTAATCTGCTTTATGCGCGTATTGGGGTGATCAAGTATTTGTCTGATAGTAGCCCAAGCATACTTAAAGAATATGATGAACGCATGGACAAGCTAGACAGCTTTTTTGATACGGCAGATACCAAAGTCACGGATCCAGACCGCAGACGAATTTTAGCGAAAAGCAGAAATTTGCTAAAGCAATATGATAATGCATTCAAAGATGTTCAAGGTTTGATTGCGCAAAGACACGAAGTAGTAAACAACAGACTAAACCCTGAAGGCAAAGATATTCGCCTTCAGTTTACTCGACTACTAGATAAACTGAATGATACGAACCATTCCCAAGAGCTCTATGCGATTGCCAAAGCAGAAGAGTTTTTATTATTAGGGCGTTTGTACGTGGTTAAATACTTAGTAACAAACAGTGAAACCGATAAGAAACGGGCAGAGCTTGAGTTAAAGCAGAACTTGTTAGCAATTCTTGATGAAGATATTAGTAAGTTTCCTGAAATTACGGCTGAATTAAATGGCATTAAAGGGTCGGTTAAAAGTTATTTATCAGCGTTTGATAACATTACACAAATCATTAGTGCTCGAAACGACATCATTACACAAAAACTGAACCCGATTGGCGCTCAGGTGGCTGATAATCTTGAAAATTTAAAACTCGGTGTTAAATCGAAACAAGATGAAATTGGCCCAGAAGTAAAAAATACCACTGAATTTTTGTTGAGCGTTGTTACTGTGATCTCGGTTATTGCTGTGATTTGTGGTTTAGTGCTCGCCGCAACATTGCCTAATGTGATCCGTCGCCCAATAGGTGGAGAGCCGCTAGAAATTGCAGCGGTTGCAGAACGTATTGCCAATGGAGATTTTACCCAGCAGTTTGATGGGAAGTCGGAAGCAACCGGTATTTATGCCTCAATGGCTGCGATGTCTAATAATTTAAGTATGGCCATTTCGGGGGTTGTGAGCACCGGACACAGATTGACTGAGCAAGCACAGTTGTCGTCCACGATTGCCGGTGAAACTCAGGATGTGGTTTCGCAGCAAAAAGATCGAAGTGCACAAATCGCAACAGCATTGAATGAGATGGCATATAGCATTCAAGAAGTTGTTAAATTGTCAGGCAGTTCAGCGTCATCAGCAAATGAAGCTAAAGTATCAGCTGAAGGCGGGCTGTCGCTCATTGAGCAAATGGTTGCGGCTATAGAACGGCTGTCATCTACAATAGAAAATGCGATGCAAGATATTAAAACTCTGGCGCAAAGCAGCCAAGATATTGGGGCTGTAGTGGAAGTAATTGGTAATATTTCTGAGCAAACTAACTTACTGGCATTGAATGCTGCAATTGAAGCCGCGCGAGCAGGCGAGCAAGGTCGTGGATTTGCAGTTGTAGCCGATGAAGTTAGGAGTTTGGCAAAACGCACTCAAGATTCAACCACTGAAATTCAAACCATGATTGAATCGTTGCAATCGGGCACTAATAAGGCGGTTGCGAGTATGAACGAAAGTTCCAGCGAAGCGCTCAATACTGTGCAGCTTTCATCTGAGACAAAAGAGTCGTTAGATAAAATATTGGGTAAAATAAGTGTGATCAACGATATGAACAATCAAGTGGCCGTGGCGATAAACGAACAATCTACGGTATGTGAAGACATTAATCAGAATATTACTTTCTTGACGGACTCTGCGGAGCTGAGTGAACAAACCAGTAACCAGTCGGCAGAAGCAAGTAAAGAGTTAAAAGACTTAGCTGGTCAGCTGCAAGAGATCGCCGGTAAATTTAAAGTTTAACTTAGTATCGCAAAAAATACCGCTCTGTATTAATTCAGTGCGGTATTTTTTAAGGCAAAGCTAAGGTTTATTTTTTGCTTCGATCCATTGCGCCATATACTTGGTACTGCGCATAGTATGGTGCTTAAGCATTTGTCCTGTAAAATTATTGGCACGGTGTGTTTGTAAGTTGCGTATTGTGTCGTTTATTTTGTCTAAGAGGGTTTTTTGCAACTTATTTTGATCGTAAAAATGCGTAAGTAAGGCATTACCCGCTCGTTGCGCTTGTATAAAATGTATCTCAGATTGATAAAGCTCGACGGCCTTCTCTGCAAATTCACTGGCTGTATCTGCGATAGCACCGTGCCATGGGAGGTCGCCATGCATACCTTCAGCACCAATATGCGTGGTCACGCAGGGAGTTTGTGTGATCATTGCTTCTAGTAGCTTTCCTTTTATCCCGGCACCGAAACGCAGGGGTGACAAACACACGCGACTGTTACGCATTACGTCGAGTGCATCATCAGCCCAGCCTTTGATTAAAAAGCCCGTTTTGGGGTTATTTAATGCCGTGGCTTTTGGCGGTGGATATGAACCATAAATATGTAATTGGGCATCAGGAATTTGTTTTCTAATGAGTGGCCAAATCTCTTGTAAATACAATACTGCATCCCAGTTGGGGGCATGACGAAAATTGCCAATGGTCATAAAGTGCGCACGTTGTGAAAAGCGGGGGCTTTCTGTTGCAATAGCATCTAAGTCGACCATAAAAGGTAAATGATGTAATAATGAGGCGTCGACTTTAAAAACTGAATCTAATAAACCCATTTCATGATCTGAAATGATCAGACTCATATCAGAGCGCAAAATTGCCGCGATTTCACGTTTTGCTATATCGCTCATTAAATCTAAGTGAGAAAACTCGCGCTTAGCTTTATGTGCGTCATGACGTGCATTTCTTAGGCATTGTAAATCTTCAGTATCTAATATTTTTAACGCGTTGGGTGCATAGGTATCAACGCGCCAGCCAAATTGTTCTTCCATCATAAATCGGTCAAACATAACAATGTCTGGCGAGTAAGCTTGGATATATTCATTAAAGCTGGCGCAATTTAGATTGATTTCTTTGGTCGAAACGCCCTCAGTTGGTAAATCAACCATGTGCTCGGTTTTTTGTGCTGGACTCGCAAATTCAACTTGCCACTGTTGCTTTTTAAAAAAGCGTAAAATAGACATCATATGACTGCCAGCAGCAGACGAGTTTGGTTCTGGCCACACGTAGCCAATTACCAAGACTTTTTTATTCATAAAGAGGATTCACGTATTTGAACTGATACATCAACGAGCGTTCTTACTGCTGGTTGCGCTTTATTTAAAATTTCGCCGAGGGTTTGGCATGCTCGCTTACCGATATCATTGGCATCGATCCGCACTGATGATAAGGCTGGCTGCATTAAGCATGAATCAGCCAAATCGTCAAAGCCCACCACTTTGATATCTTTACCTGGCACGAGGCCGTGTTGGCGCATGGCTTCGATTGCGCCATAAGCGATCACATCACTAAAGCAAATAATAGCTTGAATGTTTGGCGACTCTTCAATTAGTTTATTGAAAGCTTCTCTGCCACCTTGGCGGTTGGTAGGCGCTTGAATAATACGCTTTTGATCATGAATCCCTTTGAGTTGCAAAGCAGAGTTGAATCCAGCGATACGTTCATGATAATCAGAGATATCAGCAACGCCCCCTAAAAAAGCTATGTGTGTTATACCTTGCTCTAAAATATGCGATGTGGCTAAGTGTGTCCCTTTTTGATTATCAGGTAAAATTGTCGGGGCACTTGAGTAGGGTACTTCTCGCATAATATTGATAACGGGAAAACCACTATTAACTAGGTTATCGGTCCACGTTTGTTCGGTGCCGGGTGCTGGACACATAATAAACGCAGCGACATTATATTCTTTTAATGTGTTGACGACTTGCTTTTGGCGCTCGTAGCTTTCACCGGTATTAACGAGCATAGGCACCATGCCAAGGGCGTAAATATGTTTCTCTAAACCCACAGCAAGCTGAGCTGAATAAGGGTTAGTCAAATCATTAATCACAACGGCAATGAGATTGGAGCGTTTACTGCGCAGCGCGGCAGCATCTCTATTATAGACATACCCTAATTTGTCGATTGCTTTTAGTACTTTCTCTTTACTTTTATCGCTCACTTTATCGCTTTGGGTCAGGACTAAAGAGACGGTTGATTTAGACACCTGAGCTTCTCTGGCGACATCGAAGATGGTTACTTTTTCTGGCTTATTGTTTTTCATAGAGATGCTAATTGCCTAAAGTATGGGCTTGCTGTTGACGAAAGCGTATTTTAACTTAAATAAACACCGCGAAAAAGCATTAGCTCAGGTTAAAAGTATCTTATTGAGCTGCATTTTTTTGTTATTCACGTATATTATGGCCAAGTTTGTCATTTGAGTGCAGGGATTATTACAAAATGAGGAAGTGGCTTTTTTATAGCATGATGGTTGGGTGGCTGTTTATGGCTTGGGGTGTGCATGCGTCAGACTCTGGGTATAAAGTACCATCATCAGATCTCGCAAAGGTGGTTGATGCTGAGTTGATCCCTCAAAGTAAGCTGAGTGCTGATGGCAGGTGGCTAGCCCTTTTAAAGCGCCGACGTGTTGTAGCGTTAGAAGAGCTTACCTTACCAGAGAAAGCATTAGCAGGTATCAAATTTAATCCCGCAACCTTTATGCGTAATTCGTCTCGGGTGTATGCGGCGATTGAATTAAAACACGTTGAGACAGGCTCCGTTGTTAAACTAAACGGCATACCAGCAGGTAAGCTACGCAACGTACAATGGGCAGCGAACAGTCAATACATTAGTTTTATCGTGGAGCAGCAGGATACAGCCACGTTATGGCTTTACGATATAAAAAAGCGTAAAGCTAGACAAATGACCACGAGCACCCTTAATGGGGTAGTCACTTCGCCTGCATATAAGTGGCTGCCTGATAGCAGTGGTTTTGTTGTAAACTTTGCCGTGAACCATGGAAAACCACGCTTATTGGAAAGTGGGCAAAAAAGCGGTCCGATCATTCAACAAAGTAGCGGTGTTAAAGCGCCCGCACGTACATACCAGAATTTACTGAGTAGTCCATTTGATGAAGCACAGTTTAAATTCTTTGCACAAGGTCAGTTGGCCAAATTATCTATAGATGGGCGTGCTAAAGCGATTGGTAAGCCAACGTATTTAAAGTCTTTTTTAGTCTCGCCTGATTCAACCAATCTCATTGTTGGTATGATTGATGAACCTTTTTCTTATCAAGTTCGTTATTCTCGTTTTGCCACTGTATGGCAAGTTTGGGGAATGACTGGTTTTCCTTTATATGAACTCGCAAAACAACCCTTAGCAGACTCCATTCCACAAGGGTTTGATAGCGTACGAACCGGCCCTAGAGAGTTTCAATGGCGCAAAGATAAAGGGGCTACAGTTTTATGGGCAGAAGCCCAAGATGGTGGCAATATGAAGCAAGTAACAGAGCATCATGATCACTTGTACACCATCAGTTCACCATTTAAGCGCGAACCTGAATTATTTGCTAAAGTGAAAGACCGCTTTTCGGGCATTCAAT
This sequence comes from Pseudoalteromonas sp. MSK9-3, assembly GCF_003590335.1. Lineage (GTDB taxonomy): Bacteria > Pseudomonadota > Gammaproteobacteria > Enterobacterales > Alteromonadaceae > Pseudoalteromonas. The sequence goes on from NZ_MIET01000070.1 coordinate 189,230, forward strand.
GGGCTGATGAAAATATTGCATTGCTTAGTGAATGGCAGTTTACAGATCGCTTAGTGCGTACGTCGGTTATTTCGCCAAGGAATGCTGATGAGCGCAGAGTGATATTTTCTGAGCGTAGTTATAATGATGCTTATAACGATCCTGGTCGTTTCATTATGGCTAAGAATGACTTGGGCGCTGATGTGTTGAAGTTAGTCGGTGGGCGGTATTTATTTTTACGTGGGAATGGTGCAAGTAAAGAAGGTAACAAGCCTTTTTTAGACCGCTATGATGTGAAAACGAATAGTACAACACGCCTGTGGCAGTCAACAGCACCGTATTATGAACGAGTTCGTGCCATGTTAGATGATGAAGGGCTCAGGTTCATTACTTTACGTGAATCAAAATTAGAGCAGCCAAACTTCTTTATCCGAGATTTAACTTTTGACGCATTGACACAATTAACACGATTTGCGCATCCTTATCCTGAGTTTAAAGGGATCACCAAGGAGCAATTAACGTACAAGCGCAGTGATAGTACGCAGCTAACGGGTAACTTGTATCTACCCGCAAATTATGACCCATCGCAAGGGCCTTTACCGGTACTGATGTGGGCATATCCGTTGGAATATAAAAATAAGCAAGTCGCTTCTCAAGTGAGAGAGTCTCCGTATGCATTCCCTTATGTTGGATATTGGGGACCAATGCCATATTTGGCTCAAGGTATTGCCGTATTTGATGATCCTAAAATGCCAATCATAGGGGAGGGAGCGCAACGACCGAATGATAATTTTAGATCTCAATTGGTCGCCAGTGCGAAAGCTGCAGTAGATGTTTTAGTTGAGCAAGGTATTGCAGATCCAAAACGCATTGCAATTGGCGGGCATTCATACGGTGCCTTTATGGTTGCTAATTTGTTGGCACATTCAGATTTATTTGTTGCTGGCATTGCACGCAGTGGTGCCTATAACCGAAGCTTAACGCCATTTGGCTTTCAAGGTGAAGAGCGAGACTTCTGGCAGGCACAAAATGTTTATTCAGCCATGTCACCGTTTTTTCATGTAGATAAAATCAACGAGCCAATGTTAATGATCCACGGTGCTGAAGATCCAAATTCAGGGACTTTTCCCATGCAATCGCAAAGAATGTACGCGGCGATGAAAGGATTAGGAAAAGATGCCAGGTTGGTAATGTTACCGTATGAGGGCCATAGTTATAAAGCTCGAGAAAGTATTTTACATGTGCTTTGGGAGCAAGAGCAGTGGTTAAAACGGTATTTAATGCCACTCCCAAGTATTGAAGAGATAGAAAACATAGATTTAACGTGGATGGAACCTTTAGATATTGAACCCTCAGATAGTACCGTGGAGCCAAGCACTACTTTGCAGTAAAGTGTTTATGTGGTAAATGGAGAGTCAGCTCCCCACGCACAGTGCAGCGGGTAGTTGACTCACTGTATTTAAATGGGAAAGTCATACTTGCGCCTTTGAAGCAAGTACCTTTGAAGTAAGTTAGCGGCGTGAGTAAAGCGTGAGTATTACAGTGTAATACTCACGGCTTATAGGTAAAGCTCAGTGTTGATCATCATCATGAAGTTTAAGTGTTAGGCTGCTTTAGACCCTGACATTGAACTGCCTATAGAGGCGGTTATCACCATTAATATTGCGCACCACTGCAAAGGTGTGAGTAATTCAGCGAGGATCAAGAACCCTGCGAGTGCCGCAATTGCAGGCTCTAAACTCATCATAATACTGAAACTTTGTGCCGACATATTACGTAGTGCAACCATTTCCAAACTATATGGTAATGCGCTTGAGAGTAATCCAATCATGATCCCAAGAGGGATTAACTGCCAGCTTAGTAAGGCGCTTCCTTGTGAGGCTATGCCATACGGCACCAAAACAACGGCAGCAATACTCATACCGAGTGCAACTGTCGCTCCGCCAGAGCCATGATTGCCGGTTTTTTTACCAAATAAAATATAGCCAGCCCAGAATGCGCCTGCGATAAGTGCTAACACGACACCTATAGGGTCTAACCCATCGACACTCCCCATATCAGGTAAAAGAAGCACGATCCCGAGTATTGCAAAGCCAACCCAAAGATAGTCTCGTTTACGTTTGGAGGCAAGGAGTGCAACAGCTAGCGGGCCGGTAAACTCCAGCGCAACACCAATGCCAATTGGGATCCGTTCAATGGCATAGTAAAAGGTGATATTCATGCCACCTAAGCATAGCCCATAAACAATGATAGGGATCCAATTACCTGGCAGGCGTCGCCAAGGTCGAAAAACCATACACAGAATAATCGCAGAAAATCCCAGTCGATAGGCTGTGGTGCCTTCAGGTCCAACATAAGGGAATAGCTGCTTAGCGATTGATGCACCAGATTGAATTGTCACCATTGCACAGAGTAAACACGCAATAGCGAATAATGTATCTTTATTGATAGCTGGCATTTTAAGGCTCATTGGAACTGAAATATCGTAAAGGCGCCAGTCTACTGTGAGATCTAAAGCATCTCAAGCATATTGTATACTTTATTCTTGTGGTTAGCGTTGGAAGATCTAAAAGTTTACATTGTGTATCGTTTAATTTGTTATTTATTGACCTAGTCCAGCTTTATTAACACTTTAATGTTTTAAGGTATTTGAACCAATCGTTTTGATGTCGTGTCATTGCTTGGTGTTTTTTTGAATTCATGTGGGCATCTTTGTCTTTTTCCGTCATAAAAGGACCAACTCGACAAAAAGGGCAGTGGTTATTTTGTAAATAGTGTGGCAATACAAGCTGTGCACTCAGTGCCGGGTTCGGTTTTTTTGACCAAACATAGGTGGTGCCGCTGGTGTCTTTCACATGTTTATCTCTATCCACATTACGGATTTTATAACCACCGAATTGCCTTATATCAAAGTTAGATTGTCCCAAATACTTGATATCAAGGTTATGGTTGAGAGACGATTCTAAGTCCCACTCACAATAGGGCTTTACATCTTTGGAAGTAACATAACATAACATGTGGCCAGTTGGGTCTAGCGCATATTGGCTAGCATAGCTAATAAAGCAACGTAGCAGTCGCCTATTGAGCGTATTAACAGACAAAGGCTGTGCATCAAACTCAGATTTACTGGTAAAGCCAGGCACCAAAGGAAATTGAAAAATAACAACATCAAAACTGTGCTGTTTTAGACGTTGCCAAGAGTCAGGACAAGTAACATCAAACTCAGTGTATACAGAAATAGCATGATTTTTTAGTGTATCGAATGAATGCGATTCATACTTGTCTCGAAGCTGCTGCTCAGAGTCATAAATACTGGCACAAAGGTGTTTTGGTGAGATGTGGGTATGTAATGCTGAAGAAAAGCTTAAGTCACCATCCCCAACGGTTAAAATTCGCCATTGCTTATCTAAAATCATGTAAAACCATAGTCAATAAAAACGCGCAGAGTATATCATTGAACAGGGAGGTTGGGTAAACCTCAAACGGTTTTACCCATTTGGATAAGCGTGGTTAGTAATGCCTTTGTGCGAGTTGATCAAGTAATGCCATAACATCACTACTGGCACTTTCCATCCTATTGAGTTGTGCAATGACTGCTTGTTTATCTCCTGATGAAAATAACATCATGGCTTCGACGCCCGCTCTATGTACTTCTTTATGCGGTGCATCGATGCGTTTAAAGGCTGAGTGAGCACTAAATTGTTTAGCACCATCACCTTTGAGCCATTTGCCTAGGCGGCAACTGGCATGATCTGCAAAACTATCGATTGGTTGCTTATCTATACCAACTAGATGATTGTATACATCGCCTTTCCATACCACGTGGTCAAGTTTTACGGTTTGCAAGAATGTCTGGGTTGTGGCATTCATGATGGTATTTTTCATAGAGCCACAGCTACTCACGATATCTTTATATTCATCATTTAAATGTGAAATGCTGCCCGACAGGTTGTGATTTGAGTCTTGGATCACACTGACTGCGTTGACGGTGAGCTGTGTTGTATCAATGATTTTTTTAACTAAATCAGAGACTTCATTGGCAGATTCATTTGTATTATTTGCGAGTGCGCGCACTTCATCGGCCACCACACTAAAACCTCGGCCTGCTTCACCAGCTCTAGCTGCTTCAATGGCTGCATTGAGTGCTAACAGGTTTGTTTGGTCAGAGATCTTCGAAATTGTGGTCACGAAGGTATTAATGTTGTCGGCCATTTGCGATAAGCCAGATATGTTATTTGTCATATCTCCCATATTGCTGGCTAAGCTTTCCATACCTTGCAGAATGTTTTTGAGTGAGCTTTCTGAGGTCTCAAAAGATTTATTTACACGATTTATTGATTGGCTTTCTCTCTCTATGTCGATAAAGCTTTGTAGTACAGTCTCTCTGATCCCCTGGATCTGGGATAAACCATGCATGGCACACTGCAATAGTTGATTGTCCGTGTTGTCATTGAGCTGAGCTTGAGAGTGAACTAACTTGTGGTTTAAGTCGTCGGCTTGCGCTTTTAACTGAGTATTCTCGTGAGTTAACTGCGCGACGACACGTTCTAGATCCTCGATTTTTTGCTTTTGTTGTTTATTACTAAATAGTTGATCTAACAAGTGGTTGTCCCTCTTTATCGATTTACCGTACCGAGGGTATCAGTGAATTAACTAAAGCGCTACAATTACTGTTTAACTTATTGAGCTAAATCAGAAGTTGTTAATATTTTTGGTGTGTTCCAGGTGGTTTGTTTAATATTTAGATGAGCTGTAGGAGGGGTCGTGATGTTCATTCACCTCTATGAGTGGTAAAAGTTTTAACCGACGGCTTGCTAGCAAGTAAACAACTATTGAGAGCGAGGGCGAGTGCGCACAACTTTACTGGCTTTATCAGAGTACATACTTGAATCCGCGCGTTGCACTATAGTGTCAGGTTGCTCTTTGGAGTCGGTTTTTGCTGTACCAATACTCAAACCTACGCCATATTCAAAAATTTGCTCAAGCAAGCAGTCACGTAAAGTACTGAGCGCCTGATCATTATCTCCTCCAAACGCCACAAATTCGTCGCCACCAATTCTAAAACAACAATCGTCACCAAATTGTTTTGTTAACGAAGCTGAGAATGCTTTGAGAATATTGTCACCTACATGATGACCATATTTGTCATTGGCTTGTTTAAAGTCGTCTAGGTCGAAGTAAAAAAGCAGGGATTGTTGGTCACTGAGTTCATCAAAGGTTTCAAAGCAAGCCTTACGATTACCAATGCCGGTTAACGGGTCATGATTTGCCTCATAACGCAGTTGTGCCTCAAGCTTTTCACGTTGTTCTATCTCGGTGTTAAGCTGACCAATTACCCCACGCTTTGTTAAAATCATCGTCAACATGCCGTAACATGTAATGAGAAAGCCAATGTTTTTAAGTGAGGTATCAAAAATGAGCAAGACAAAATCACTATCACTGATAAAGTCATCGGTAATATCAAGCAGTAACCCGATACTATATATACTCCAGCCGAATAGTAAGAGCCTACTTTTGAGGTAAGGGACGCTAAGTGCAATTAATGACGTCGTTAACCCAAACCAAAACAGCTCTTCAAACGTGTCCCAATAAAAGTCTGGTTGGTTTAACTTCCACGCGGTAAATAGACCAACTACTAGCCAAATGAGTACTAGATAAACTTTAACTGCCATATGCATACCTTTCAGATCTCTCATCTATATATATAGCAGATAAATTAGCAAAGTAGATTATCCTCGGGTTAATTCAATGCTTTGTGCCAACATAAATAAGTGACAGACAAACACAACCGAGGTCAGTACATAGCGCATTTTTTGATAATCTTTATGGTAGCCCTGCCACACGGCCATCCCTCTTTCAAATACCAAAACAATTGGGTAGCTAAGCGCAAGGTAGAGCAAAACGATTGAAGAATCGAATAGTGCTAAAAGTGGAAACGGCATAACAACTAGTACAGCCATGACTGCATGGGTATAAGACTGCTCACCAGCTCGCCACAAAGTGCCTGCCATAAAGGCAAGAATACCTAAACTATAGTAAATAAATGTATCAATAGCGGTTATTGATGACCCCAGAAGTAACGGCCAAAACACGCAGGCTAAAAAAGGCAAAAGGCCAAAGTAGCCAAGTTGGATATGATTCATATAAGGGTGCATGCTCTACTCTTTGTTGCGTTATTTATCAATATTGTACGTATGGCAGTATACCTTAGGTGCACTGTTCTCGGGAAGTTTTGTCATACTGTTCGGACTTTCATCGAGAAAAACAGGTTGATAAAGGATTTCATCCAAAATACCGATTAGTTTAATCTAAACAATCAATTTTATTTGTTTATTCAAAACCACTATCTTAGTTACCAAGCCAAACGAACACAGACTACATGTTCGAAACATACATTAATTATTTAAACTAAGAGAGAGCACTATGAGCACATCTTTAATTAACACAACAATCAAACCTTTTAATGCAACCGCTTACCACAATGGCGACTTTGTAGAAGTAAGCGAACAAGACTTACTAGGCAAGTGGTCTATCGTTTTCTTTTACCCTGCAGATTTTACGTTTGTTTGTCCGACTGAACTGGGTGATGTTGCTGATTATTACGCGCAGTTACAAGAAATGGGCGTCGAGGTTTACTCGGTATCAACAGATACGCATTTCACTCACAAAGCGTGGCACGATACATCAGACACAATACAAAAAATCAAATTCCCAATGATTGGCGACCCTACAGGACGCATCACACGCAACTTCGGTGTAATGATTGAAGAAGAAGGCCTTGCGCTTCGTGGTACATTCGTGATTAACCCTGAAGGAGAAATCAAGGTAATCGAAACACACGACTTAGGTATTGGTCGAAGTGCAAAAGAGCTACTTCGCAAAGTACAAGCTGCACAATATATTGCCAGCCATGACGGTGAAGTATGCCCTGCATCTTGGCAGCCAGGTGAAGAAACACTTGCGCCTTCTTTAGATTTAGTAGGAAAAATCTAATAGAAAATACTGCTCATGGGGTGACTTAGTTGCCCCGTGTATCACTTATTGCTGTGAGGAAATTAAGCATGCTCGATGAAAATATCAAACACCAACTACAAAGCCATTTTAGTGCCATTACTAATCCGATTGAGCTGATCATTGCCCTCGATGACAGCAATAAATCAAAAGAAATTCAAACCTTAGCAGACGATCTAGCGTCACTAAGTGAGCACATTTCAATTAAACATGCGACGCAAGCGAACACACGTAAGCCCAGCATGGCGGTATGTTCCCCAGATAAGCACACCCACATTGAGTTTGCAGGTGTGCCAATGGGTCATGAATTTACATCATTGGTTTTAGCATTACTACAAACTGGTGGTCACCCAGCTAAAGCGTCAGAGGATGAAATTTCGCAGATCAAAGCACTCGATAAACCGCTTAATTTTGAGGTTTATATTTCATTGAGTTGCCAGACTTGTCCGCAAGTTGTGCAGGCGCTTAACTTAATGGCTGCCACTAACCCTAATGTACGTTCGACGATGATAGATGGCGCGTTATTTCAAGACGAGGTCAATGAGCGCAACATATTAGCGGTGCCTGCGGTTTACTTAAATGGAGAGTTATTCTCACAGGGGGCTGTTACCCTGAGTGATATTTTAAATAAGGTTGATAGTACATCAGCAGAGAAAAATGCGGCAAAGCTTAATAAAAAAGGGGTTTTTGATGTACTTGTTGTTGGCGGTGGTCCGGCTGGGGCATCAGCGGCAATTTATTCAGCCAGGAAAGGGCTTAAAACGGGCGTTGTTGCTGATAAGTTTGGCGGCCAAGTCTCAGAGACGCTCGGCATAGAAAACTTTATTTCTGTACAAGCAACACAAGGTCCTAAACTGGTGGCGCAATTAGAAGAACACGTTAACCAGTATGAAGTCGATATTATGAAAGGGCAAAGAGCGCTCAGTGTATCTGCAGATGAATTACTGAGCATTGAACTTGAAAGTGGTGCAACGTTAAAAGCCAAATCGATAGTTGTCGCGACAGGTGCTCGATGGAGAAGCATGAATGTGCCAGGAGAAGCTGAATATAAAGGCCGAGGAGTTGCGTATTGCCCTCATTGCGATGGCCCATTATTCAAAGGTAAACCGGTTGCTGTTATTGGCGGTGGAAACTCAGGAATAGAGGCCGCGATAGACTTAGCCAACATTGTAGAGCAGGTCACCGTACTGGAATTTGCCGACACCTTGCGTGCTGATGACGTCTTGATCAAAAAAGCACGCAGTTTACCAAACATAACAATCATTACTCATGCACAAACAACACAAGTACTTGGGGATGATAAGAAAGTCACTGGCTTAACCTATATTGACAGAGATACACACGTTGAACATCAACTGCCAGTAGCGGGTATTTTTGTACAAATTGGCCTAATACCAAACAGTGAATGGTTACAAAATTCAGATGTGGCATTAACTCAATTTGGTGAAATTGAAGTTGATGGTAAAGGCGCGACTTCAATGCCTGGGGTATATGCCGCAGGAGATGTTACCTCTAGTGCTTTTAAACAGATCATAATTGCAATGGGCTCTGGTGCAACCGCAAGCCTAGGAGCATTTGATTACTTGATACGTCATGACACAAGTAAAGCTCAAGCCGCCTAAGGGCAACTAGATTAGATGGAAGGCTGTTTAAGGCCACTCGAGTGAACAGTACTTTCAACGTATTTATATAACGCCGATTTTAAAAAATCATTGCATGTCAGTTCGTTAGGTACTGACAACACCCAGCAATGCAAAGCCATTTAATACCCAAGTATTAAATGGCTTTTTCGGTTACACCCTCTTTTATAATGACTTGGTATTGGGCTGCAGAAATAAATTGAGAAAAGCTTTCACACCAAATTATCACGGTATTGAATGCTTCTATATCAATATGCTTTGGAACAGTAACAATAAAAGAGTCAAACGTTTTTATGTCAGCAATACTGATCATTTCTGACTTCAAACGCATGAAGTCAGCTTCTGTTTCTACAAACTGCTTTGCCAAGTACAACTTATAATCAGGTCCCGGTGCGATGGTGCCTTGAAAAGCAATGGTGTCTGTTGAGATGCTCACATCACCTTTTGCAAAATGTAGCAAGTCTGAATCTTTCAGTGAACTGACGAACTGCCCCTTGTGCTTTACATGTTGAGTGGCAGTAGCGAGTTCTAGCATACTTGGACTCGCAGGTGCACTGATAATAGGCAGTGCGTACAGGCCGCTCAAAAAACCCACAAAAAATGTAACAACAATTAACAATGTCAGTTTTACTATTTTCATTTATCCGCGACCTTTTCAAATTAGTTAGCGCTGATTATAGCGTATTGAGATCAGCTAAATCGCTAATTTTATTCATAAAGGACAAGTTTCTAGAACTTTTGATAGTTAAAAAATACTAATCAAATTATTTTTATTAGTACTTTTTACCCTTGCTACTGGTTTGATATGCTTTATTTGTAACGAATGAAATACACATAAAGAATAAATATTGGTGTGAATTTTGTGCTAATTTTTGGTTTTATTCATGTTATTGTATTGTTTTTATCAATAAATACAATGAGTTTCACTGTATTTCTAAATGTTATGTTATTTTATTTCTAATCCTTTTTTGTGTTTGTTTTTATTTTTGCTAACCCCTTGTGGTTGGTTTTTTCGAGTGTAGAATTCTGCGCCGTGTCTACCTATGGGTACATTTGTAACCATTAAGTGGCATAAATAACAAAAAACATACAAATTAGGAAGGTTTCATGCCGTATTCACGCGACCATAAGCGTATTTTTCAATTTAGCGCAATAACAGCCGCTATGCTGAGCAGTTCAGCATTCGCTGCGATTGATTGTGCCCCGTTAGATAAGTGGCAAGCAAACACCATTTACACCAGTGGTGATCAAGTTCAGCAAGATGATGTTGCTTATAAAGCCAATTGGTGGAACAAAACATCTCCGAAGCTCCGTTCAGGTCAGTGGCAAGAGTGGAGTAAACTAGGTAACTGTTCGTCATCAGAGCCTGAAAATACAGCCCCAAGTGTGGATTGGCTAAAGCCTGCAGCTGATGTTACTGTGCTTGAAAATGACAGCGTTATCATTGAGTTTGCCGCGACCGACAGTGATGGAACCGTTAAGCAGGTTGCGGTGTATCATGATGATGAACTCGTGCGTGTGTTAGACAGTGCCCCGTATTTGTTTAACTGGCAAGCAAAGGTCGGTGAACATCAATTTCATGCCGTCGCATTAGATGATGATGGAGATACCGGACGTTCTATTAGTCGCAAAGTGACAGTAAACACTTTACCGAAAGACACCAATAACGCGCCCACTGTGCGTCTTGCAGCGCAATTGCCTTCAGAGCTTGAAGTGGGTGCGAGCATAGGCTTTACACTTCAAGCAAATGACTTAGATGAAGATACACTCAAGCAAGTGTTGCGTCTTAATGGCGAGATACTGGTTGAAACGACTGATCTAACCCACCAGTTTGATTGGCAAGCGAAAGCAGCAGGCCGTCAGGTATTTACGTTAAGTGCAATTGATGAACATGGCGCTGAGTCAGAAGTAGTACAACGGGTATTTACAGTAAAAGAAAAAGGCGACCAGCCAGACAGTCATGACAACTGTCGTCCTGCCGGTTTGTATCAAACGCCGGATGTAACACCTGCTTACTGCGATATATACGACAGTGAAGGTCGCGAAAAAATGGGGGTTGATCACCCCCGTCGTGTTATTGGTTACTTTACGAGCTGGAGAACGGGTAAAAATGATCAGCCGAGTTACCTAGTTAAAGATATTCCTTGGGATAAAATCACCCACATCAACTATGCATTTGCCCATGTTAATGCTGAAAATGAAATCAGCATTGGTAACCCAAACGCCGAAAACAACGCGGCAACCAATATGACGTGGCCGGGTGTCGCGGGTGCTGAGATGGATCCTGCGCTCCCTTATACGGGTCACTTTAACCTCCTAAATAAATATAAGCAGCAATATCCTCACGTAAAAACCATGATCTCTGTCGGTGGCTGGGCTGAGACTGGCGGCTTCTTTGACGAAACAGGAAAACGCGTTGCCAGTGGTGGGTTTTATACAATGACAACCAATGAAGATGGCAGCGTTAATCACGCAGGCATTAACGCATTTGTTGCCAGTAGTGTGGAATTTTTGCGGACTTATGGCTTTGATGGCTTAGACGTCGACTATGAATATCCATCGTCAATGAAAGACTCAGGGCATCCTGAGGACTTTGAGATCAGCAACCAGCGTCGTGCGGGGTTGAACAAGTCTTATCAAGTACTGATGAAAGCATTACGTGAGGCACTTGATAAAGCCGGTGAACACGATGATAAACATTATATGTTGACCATTGCTTCGCCTTCGTCAGGCTATTTATTACGCGGGATGGAAACCTTTCAAACGGCGCAATATTTAGACTTCGTGAATATTATGTCATACGACTTACACGGCGCATGGAACGACCATGTGGGGCATAACGCACCTTTATTCGATACAGGTAAAGATTCTGAGTTAAAGGTGTGGAATGTATATGGTACTAAAGAGTTTGGTGGTATTGGCTATTTGAATACCGACTGGGCGGTGAATTACTTCAGAGGCGCATTGCCATCAGGGCGAATTAATATTGGCTTGCCGTATTACACCCGAGGTTTTCAAGGTGTGAATGGCGCAGAGAATGGCTTATGGGGGCGTGCACCGCTGCCAAATCAAAGCGATTGTCCTAAAGGCACCGGCATTGGTGACAAAAACAAATGTGGTAACGGCGCGGTTGGCATCGATAACTTATGGCATGATCTTGAAAATGGTCAAGAAGTGGCTGCAGGTAGCAACCCGTTATGGCATGCTAAAAACTTAGAAAATGGCATAGTACCTAGTTACTTGGCTACCTATGGTCTGACGCCAGAGTCTGATCCTGATGATGTTATGACGGGGAAATATGAACGTCATTACGATGAGGTTGCCGTGGCCCCTTGGCTGTGGAATGCCCAGAAAAAAGTGTTCTTATCAATAGAAGATACTGAGTCTATGAAGACAAAGTTAGATTATGTTATTGATAAAGACTTAGGTGGCGTGATGTTCTGGGAGCTTGCCGGTGACTATGCATTTGATGCCAATAAGGGCGAATACTTTATGGGCTCGACGATGACATCGTTGGCGTATGACACTTTTAATCAAAGTGGCAAAGCGTATGGAGCGCATTTAGGGGACTCGCAGTTTACACCACCTGAAACGGCGGTCGATGTGAGGTTTGTTGCCAAAGACTTCCCAGTCGGTGACCAAAACTATCCGATCAGACCTACTTTTGCTTTTACGAACCACTCAGAAATTGATTTAACGGGGGCAAAAATATCGTTCAACGTGCCAACGTCAACGTCTGCTATTTTCAAGTCAAATTGGAATGCACAGAAAAAGCTTGGGATGCAAGTTGAATTAGATAACTCAAATGCCTCTGGTAATAACATTGGCGGATTTGAAAATGAATTCCATCGCTTTTCAATCACCTTAAAAAATCAATGGGGTGGCCAGCTTGAGTCTTTCAAAAAAGGCGAAACAGTCAATGCGCAAGTGATGTATTACATGCCCATTACTGGGCCGGTAAATTTCGTGATTGAAAAAGATGGTAAAAAGTACGCGTTTGCAACAGAGTACCCAGCGCTGCCAGTTGCTAATAACGACACACCCGACCCAGGTGATGGCACCCCCCCATCAGACAAACAATGTAATGGCATTGATGTATCAACGCTTAATACCTATCCAAACTGGCCGCGTACTAACTGGGCTGGACAGCCAAGTCACGCATTAGGTGGCGACCACATCATTCACAACCAAGCTGTATTTAAGGCGAAGTGGTGGACCAATAGTGCGCCGTCTGATGGCGGTGCTTGGCAAAAAGTGTGTGACATTTAACCATTCTGGTTTAGAGAGCGAAAAACACACAGTCTAATTCAAGGGTCGCTTGCGGCCCTAGGGAAACTTATGAAACAACAATTAACACTGACAGCGGTTGCGCTGGGGATCACTGTCGCTGCAATACCGCAGGTGCATGCCCACGGATATATGGATAGCCCTAAAGCGCGTCAAACCATTTGCCAAGAACAAGGGGGCTTTTGGTGGCCAAAAGATGGCAGCAATATTCCAAATGCGGCATGTCGAGCTGCTTTTCTAAAAAGCGACCATGTACAGTTTATTCAAAGGCATGAATTTGCAGCGAACGTGGCAGATTTCAATAATCAAACTGCGGTTGAAGCGGCAGTGCCAAATGGCAAGTTATGCGCCGCTGGCGATGCCAATAAAGCGGGTATGAATATCGCTTCTGCTGATTGGCAGCGCACGGTGGTTAAGCCAAATAGTAATGGTGATATAAAAGTTCGATATCGCGCCACTACTCCACACAATCCTAGTTTTTGGCAGTTCTATGTAACTAAGCCGGGCACTGCGATCAGTACAGAGTCACTGCGCTGGGACCAGCTTGAGCTGGTGCAAGAGCATGACAATGTGGCATTTTTTATGGCACCTGATGGCAAGCGATATTATGAAATGACGGTTGCTATCCCTGAGCAGTTTACAGGTGACGCTATTTTATATAGCCGTTGGCAGCGAGATGATGTGGTTGGAGAAGGGTTTTACAACTGTAGCGATATTACCATTGAACGCACAGATAGCACGCCTGATCCGGTGGTTTGGCACTCAGCTGGTTTTTACGTAAAGCAAGGTCAAGACGCATTAGCGGGTGACACGGTATGGCTGCGTTTGTTTGATGCAAACGGACAAGAACTCATTCAACAGCAATTTAAAGTAACTGAGCACTCATTAGATTGGGCGATGCAATTGGCTCAGCTAGTTGTGCAAGATAATCCTGATTTGATTCAGATTGGTGTTAAGTCAGCAACAGGTGATGTGACATTCGATCATCAAAACCTGTCATCCAATCAGGTTTTTGTTAGTGACACAGCGCATAGCTACAATTTAAGTATTGTAAAGCAACCAGTTAACACAGCGCCGACAGTACATACGCCACAGCCATTAACATTAGAAGAAAATACCAATAAGCACTTACATGTTCATGCCTTTGACGATGAGCAAAGCACGCTAACCTTTGCTTGGCAGTTGCCTAACGCGCTGAGCTATACAGGGGCTGGTTCAACAATCACAGTCACCGCACCTGAAGTGACTGCAGACACTGAGTATACCGGGCAGGTTACGGTCTCTGATGGGATGTTAAGTAAAACGGTTCCGCTACATATCACTGTCACTAACAAGGTAACCCCGCCAACGCCTCCGACACCGCCAGAAGGTGACACGTGGCAAGCAAATAAAGTCTATACCGCCGGAGATACTGCGGTTTACAACGGAAAAACCTATCGTGCTAAATGGTGGGTAAAAGGTCAGCGACCAGACCAAAGCCAAGCGTGGCAATTAGTAACAACAGACGATAGCAGCAATGCGTGGAATGCAAGTACGGCTTATCAAGGGGGCAGTATTGTGACCTTTCAAAGCCAGAAGTACAAAGCGCGCTGGTGGACTCGAGGCCAGCAGCCAGGCAGTAATGCTGTGTGGCAGAAACTATAACCACCTTATAAAACATTAAATTTCATTGCTTTAAAAAAGCTTTAAATAATAACTATTAAAACAACATACTATAGGAAAAACTATGTTTAAATTTTTACTCTCAGCGGTTGCTGTTGGGGCTGCGCTGGCAAGTGCAAGTACCGTAGCAGCACCATCAACACCCAGTATCACGTGGAAGCCACAAAATTACTCGTTTGTGGATGTGAATATTTATGGTCGTGGATCATACAAACAACTTATTCAAGCAAAAGACGAAGTAAACATTCAAATTGAGTGGAACGCTTGGTCTGGCAAAGGCGGCGATAGCTATCAGGTATATTTCGACAATGAACTCGTCAATGAAGGTCAGTTATCGCCTGGTTCTAAAAGTGGCGTGATCAGCTTCCCGTATAAAAAATCGGGTCGTCATCAACTGCAAATTGCATTGTGTGATGAAACCGGCTGTGTAAAAAGCGCCACTAAGCCGATTGTGATTGCCGATACTGACGGCGGGCATTTAGCGCCATTACCGTTAAACGTTAACCCAAATAACAAACAGTTTGATACTGATCCTAATACGGTTGTTGGTGCATATTTTGTTGAATGGGGTATTTATGGTCGTAAGTTCGATGTGACGCAAATCCCAGCTGATAACTTAACCCATTTACTCTATGGTTTTATTCCAATTTGTGGCCCAAATGAGTCACTGGCTGAAATTGAAAACGGTAACAGCTTACGTGCATTAAATCTGGCATGTGGGGGTTCAGAAGATTACGAAGTGGTGATTCATGACCCATGGGCAGCAGTACAAAAAGCACTGCCAGGTGTGAGCAGCAGTGATCCAATTCGCGGTACCTACGCACAACTTATGGCACTTAAACAACGTAACCCAGACTTAAAAATCTTACCTTCTGTGGGCGGCTGGACATTATCAGATCCATTCTTTGATTTTGACAATAAAGCCAACCGTGACACATTCGTTAAGTCAATGCGTGAGTTTTTAACCACCTGGAAGTTTTATGACGGGATTGATGTTGACTGGGAATTCCCTGGCGGAGATGGCGCTAACCCGAACTTAGGTAGTGACAAAGATGGAGAAGTTTATGTGACGCTGATGAAAGAGCTGCGCATTATGCTCGATGATCTTGAAGCGCAAACTGGCCGTGAATACGAGTTGACCTCTGCGATAGGTTCTGGATGGGACAAAATTGAAGACGTTGATTATCAACAAGCTGCGCAATATATGGACTACATTTTTGCGATGACATATGATTTTCATGGTGGTTGGAACAACGTAACTGGACATCAAACAGGTATTTATTGTGGGTCGCATTTATCAGCCGATGAATGTAATGGCACAGGTGTAGATGAAAACGGTGAGCCGCGCAAAGGGCCTGCCTATACATTAGATAATGCAGTTAAGTTGTTGCTTGAACAAGGCGTGCCAAGCGAAAAGCTAGTAATAGGTGCTGCGATGTATGGCCGTGGTTGGGAAGGGGTGAAACCTGAAAATGCGACCATTGCAGGCAACCCTATGACGGCACCGGCTAACGGTAAATTACGTGGTTCAACGTCTCAAGGAGTGTGGGAAGCGGGCGTGATTGATTATAAGGGGCTCAAGTCTCATATGATTGGTGCAACCGAGCAGGGCGTGAATGGTTTTGAGGTTGGCTATGACGAGCAAGCACAAGCTGCATATGTATGGAATCAGCAAAAAGGTACCTTGGTAACGTACGATAGCCCACGCTCAGTGCAAGCAAAAGGCCGATATGTACGTGAGCATAATCTTGGTGGCTTATTTGCGTGGGAAATTGATGCAGACAACGGTGACATATTAAATGCGATGCATGAAGGTCTTGCTGGAAAATCAACGCCAGTTCCTCCTAAAAATCATGCGCCAACGCTTGAGCTAACGAGTGAAGTAAATGTTATATCAGGCGCGACGACCCAGCTTGTGGCCAATGCCACAGATCCAGAAGGAAAGCCTCTGACTTACCTTTGGCAGGGAGACAGTGCGTTAACTTTGACTGCGAATAATGAAACACTCGTTATTACAGCGCCAGAGATCACAAAAGATGCCGTTTATACCGTGAATTTAACGGTATCTGATGGAGTCAATGACGTAACTGCATCGGTCAAAGTAATGGTGAGTGCACCTGTTGTAGAAAATAAAGCGCCGAGCGTGGCAGAAGTTACAGACATTGTTGTGGATGAAAACAGTGAAGTAGCATTGAGCGTGGTGGCTTCGGATCCAGAAGGGAAGACATTGAGCTATAGCTGGCAAGTACCAGGTCATAGCATTGTCGGCTCTGGCAGTGAAGTGATATTGACCACCACAGAAGTAGAGCAAGACCAACGTGTAACAGGCTCTGTTTCAGTGTCTGATGGGGTGAATACGGTTGAGCGTGAATTTAGCGTGACGGTGAAAAACACAGAGACTACGCCAGATCCAACACCTGAGCCAGGTAAAACAACATGGAACGCAGACACCGTGTATGTGGGTGGCAACATCGTTTGGTATAACGGCGTGCAATATAAAGCACGTTGGTGGACCAAAGGGGCTGTACCAAGTAACGGCGGTGTATGGCAAGAGATCATTCCTGATGACGGCACGGTTCGTGACTGGCGCAGTGATTTAGTCTACACCGGTGGCGATCAAGTAAAGCACGATGGCATTAAATACCAAGCACGCTGGTGGACACGAGGTCAAACACCAGGCAGTAATGCTGTGTGGCGCAAGCTATAACCTCAAGTTTATTTAACTAACACACGATTGGGGCAAGGAGGCCCTTTTTACAAAAACAAAAATTATAGAGATCATTATGTTCAAACTAACCCCAATCGCGCTACTGGTTGCCGCCAGTAGTTTCCCGCTTTATGCCACTCAAGCTACGCAGATACATACAAATGTAGAATTAAAGCAAAAGCTTATGGATGTTTTCTCACCTCAGCAAAGCCAGTTCTCTACTCAGGGTAACCATGAAACGTCGTTACAATTTAAAGCGCATCAGCGCTCAGCAGATGGTAAACACATCCGCCGCAGTCAACATTATCGCGGCGTGCGTGTGCACGGTGGTGAAGTTGTCACTCATCATGACGCTGAAAACTATGTAGGCGCATTAAATCATCGCCAAGGTACAATTAAGTCAGTGAGTGGCAGCGTGGTTGAAAATGCCTATGTTGACGTGACGGTTCCGAGTTTTGACGAGTCGAAGGCCATTGAGTATGGTCGTCAAAATGTGGCGAATATCCAATTTACCAATGATGAACACGCAGAGCTGGTGATCTACCCTTACCAAGAGAGCTTCCGTCTTGCCTATATTGTTACATTTTATGCGGAAACGCTTGAGCATCCGACTCGTCCCGAGCTGGTGATTGACGCGCAAACGGGTGAAGTGTTAAGTCAAACAGAGACATTAGCACACGCAAAAATTGGCATGGGGCCGGGTGGTAATGAAAAAACTGGAAAGTATTATTTTGGTGAGTCAAAAGCCAAATTTAACGCGACCGACTTAGGCAATGGTCACTGTGCAATGCAAGATAGCGATATCCGCGTGATCGACATGGAGCATGGGACAACGAATACGCATACTTTTGAATTCCCTTGTTTTGAAAATACCCACAAAGCCATCAATGGCGCATATTCACCGCTCAATGATGCGGTATTTTATGGTCAAGCAACCATAGATATGTTTCATGAATGGTTTGATAGTAGAGCGTTGAGTAGCGATTTGGTGATGCGTATTCACTATCGTCAAGATTACCTAAATGCGTTTTGGAATGGTAAAGAGGTTACGTTTGGCGATGGTGACCATCGTGTATACCCGTTTACTTCTTTAGGCGTGATTGCTCATGAGGTTGCACACGGTGTGACACATCAAAACTCGAAGCTTGTGTATAGTGCACAATCTGGGGGGGTTAACGAGTCTTTTTCAGATATGACATCTGAAGCGTTGGAATGTTATCTGAGCGAGCAAGCGGATGGCAGCTGCGTAGTTGATTGGAAAATTGGCGCACGTATCTTCAAAAATCTTGATGCAATGCGTTATTTAGATATGCCAAGTAGAGATGGCCGTTCTATTGATCATGCCAGTGAATACAAAAGTGGCTTAGATGTTCATTATAGCTCAGGGGTGTTTAACCGTGCTTTTTACTTACTCTCTACGACCGAGAATTGGGGTGTGAAAAAAGCCTATGAAGTGATGCTTCATGCCAATAAAAATTATTGGGTGTATAACGGTAATTATGAGTCGCTAGCGTGTGGCGTCACCGATGCGGCAAAAGACTTTGGTTATGATATTAAAGCGGTAGGGGATGCGTTTAGTAAAGTGGGTGTGTTTGCCTGCACCGACAATAAAGCGCCAACCATCGATATTACCAGCCCAGTTAACAACAGCCGCCATATTGTGGGTACTAATATCGAGCTAAAAGCACTTGCAGAAGACGAGTATGGTGAAGTGTCAAAAGTGGTATTCAGCGTAAATGGACAGGTTTATAAAACACTGACTTCAGCACCTTATACAACACAATTTCAAAGTAACACGAAAGGTGAGTATGTCGTCACAGCAGCAGTCACCGATAATGAAGGGCTGACTGCCAATGCCCCTGCTGTGGTATTCAACTTAATTAACCCAAGTGATTGCGATACGGCTCAGTGGCGAGCCGGTCAAGTGTATACACAAGGTAACAAAGTGGCCTTTGAAGGGTTTGAATATACCGCTAAATGGTGGAACCGTGATCAAAGCCCAGCGACCAATGCCAATGCATGGGGTGTTTGGAAAAAGGGGCTAGAGTGCGGCTCAGATTCGGAGCAGCCAAATAAAGCGCCGAGTGTACAGTTTATAAGCCCAAACACGACTAATAGTACCGTAACTGTGGGCGACAATGTTGCCGTAAGTTTGGTGGCAAATGATGCTGATGGTCAAGTTGAACAAGTCAATGTGAGTGTTAATGGCACCTTATTGACCTCGTTACGGTCAGCTCCTTTTAGCTTTAACTGGCAACCAGAGGCAGCAGGCACCTATCGTTTAAGTGCAGAAGCGGTTGATGATAAGCAAGCCAAATCAGAACTTGTATCTGTTAACGTGACGGTTAAAGGCGCGGATCCTACGCCAACAGCACCCAGTGTGAGTTTATTGTCACCAAATAATGGCAGTGTATTTGAGCAGGGCAGCACGGTAACTTTACAAGTAAATGCCTCAGATGCTGATGGAGACTTACAGCACGTTGTCTATTTTGTGAATGGTACACAAATAAAGCGTACACAGGCACCTTATGCGGCTACGGTAACGGTACCAAGTGTTGGCAACTATAGTGTATATGCCGTCGCGACTGATTCATTAGGTCTTGCGACACAATCTGAAACACACCGTTTTAGCGTTACCGCAAAACCAACTGGCTGTGATACCCCTGCTTGGCAAGCGAGCTCAGTATACACTGCGGGTAATAAAGTAAGTCATGATGGTTTTACTTACCAAGCAAAGTGGTGGACTCGCAATCAAAACCCAACGAGCTACTCTTCACAATGGAGTGTTTGGAAAAAACTAGATAAATGTAACTAAGTTATACAGATATATAGTGTGGTATTGACTGGGACAAGCAAACATAAGTTGTTTTAGGTAAAGAAAAAGCGCAGTGTCGTAGACACTGCGCTTTGATTAACAACAAGTAGTTTCATTAATTATGACATTCATGTTACTTGTTGGTTCAATTTAATAGGTTAAAACTTCCAAACCAGCGTTACACGTGCGTCACGGCCTGGTTCTGCGACACCTGAGTCAATAGGACCAAGTGCTGCGTACGTTGCGTGGTCGTAGTAGAACTTGTCAAAAATATTCTTGATTGCTGCTTCAACGACTAACGCTTCGCTGCCCATAACATACCAAGTTGCTTGTAAGTCGTGCGCCGCATAGCCTGCTTTTTCTGGTAGGGCACTGTTATCCCATACGTTGACGCCTGAATTAGTTAACCGTTTTACAAAACGGCTGTTCCAGCTGACTTCTAAATCGTCTGAAATGGTATAGTTAATACCAGCTGTTAATGTGTCGCCAGAACTTGTACCAATTGACCAATCTTGGTCGCTAATTGCCGCACCACTCAATGCTGGGTTAACGTGGTTTTCCCATTTAGGCTTACTGTGGTTATAGCTTAAACTCACATTCATATTGTCAAAACGATAACGCGTTTGTAAATTGAAGCCGCTATTTTCAATATCACCGACATTGGTCAGCAGTGTGTGTTCAATTGTGCCGTGGTTTCGAGCGGTTGACACTGCATCTTTAATGGTTGAATCAAACACATTACCCGTAACGGTTAAACGGTCACCTAAATATTTGAAACCCACTTCAAAATTGTTAGCTTGCTCTTCTTTTAGGTTTACGTCGTTGTCGTAATAGCCTAGTACAAACAGCTCTTTAACCTTTTGACCGCGTAGCGCTTGCGCAAACCCTGCATTGAGTGAAAATGCTTCAGTAATGGCATAACTCATATTAATATTTGGGCTGAAACCATTTGAATTCATGGTTACGCCATTGTCATCAACGAGCTCGTAGTTATCGTAACGTAACCCTGTACTGATCTGAAATTGCTCAGTAACGTCGATGTAATTTTGTACATATAGTCCGAACACTTTCCCTTTTTCAAGGCCTTCCGTTTCAGACTTAGTGCCGATGTTTTGTAGTTTTGCTTCATCTGAACGGTAATCAATACCAGCCACTATCTTGGTATTGCTCAGCTGAGCGGTATTACGCAAATCAAAACCCGTAGAGTCATATACTGCATGATAGGTATTATCAACACCTTCATGAAGCGGATGATCGTGTGTAATAAAGTTTTCAGTGTTAAATACGTTCAGGTGCACATTGAGTAACTCTGAACCAGGATTATACGTATAATTTACGGTACTGGTTGTACGCTCACTTTCTTGTGGTAATGCAAAGTTCTTTCTACTTGGGTGCCAATGTGCACGAAGTAAACGTGTGCCGTTGTCTTGGCGCATGTCATAACTGGCTGAAATTGTCTGCGTATCACTCAGTTCACCGGTGATTTTTGCAAACCCAACTTCTTGCTCAGACGCGGTATAAGGCATGGTATTACCTCGACCATCTTCCATGTCTTTGGTATCACGCTTGAGTACTGTCACTAAACCTGACCAATCATCAGTCATGTGACCGTAAGCTGTCAGACTCGCCTTAAAGCCATCGCTATTACCATAGTAACCAAGTTTAACGTTACCACCGAATTGCTCATCACCAGAAAGTAAGTCACTGGCATCTTTAGTTAGAAAGCGAATAGCGCCCCCTAATGCGCCTGAACCAGACGTCGCATCACCTGCACCAGCCACAATATCAACTTGTTTAAGTAGCTCAGGCTCAATGGTCAGTCGACCTTGGTGATGGAATAAGTAGCCAGCTTGTAGTGCGCCGTCTATTGATACGTTTAGCATGGTGTCTTCTAAGCCACGCACATAAATCTTTTGTGCGATTGGGTTTGAACCACCGACAGACACTTCGGCTTGGCTTCTAAATATGTCACCTAAATCATTGGCTTGCAATTGCGCCATTTGAGCTTGACCAATGACTTGATCAGCATCAGACACTTTTCCATGGACTTCGATGATTTCCATTTTTTCTGACGTGTCGTTTGCCAGTACAGGGGTGCTAATAAGTGCGGCAGTGGATAAAGCCGCCATTGCGATGTAGATAGGAGAGCGAGAGAACTGCATGTGAAATTACCTATTTTGTAAATGCGAATAGTTATCAATGTCGCGTATTATTCATTGTTTATTGGGGAACAGAAAGGACTTTTACAACTGTTACATTTGTACTTGTGAAGGGGTGAGTTTAATCGTGACGATTAAGCCACCTGAAGGACTGTTCTTAGCTGAAATAGAGCCTTGTAGCCTGTGTATATGACGTTGACACAGTGCAAGTCCGAGGCCAAATCCAGCACTTTTTTGTGTACTGGTTACCCGATAAAACGGTTTAAATATATCTTCTAACAAATGCTCAGGTACGCCGCATCCATCATCTTCAATTTTGATACTACCACTGAGAGTTATGGTAACGGAAATGTGCTTATTGGCATATCGACTGGCATTACGCAATATATTTTCAATAACTTGGCCTAATACACGGCTGTTGCTAAAAATGGGATAGCTGTCAGGCGCAGTGGTCTTAAATTGAATATGTGGCACTTCAAACTGTACGTCTTCAATAATACTGTCGATGAGGTCAACTAAATCAAATGTATCTCGCTCTATGGCATGATCTGCGATTGCTGACTCATTTTCTAGCCATGTTAGCGTGAGAGTATCTTCAGCCAGTGTGCGCATGGCGTTACAATCTTTGCGTATTCTTTGTAGCATTTTTTGGGTGTTAATTGACTGCTCAGCGCAGCTCAATGCGGTTTCCACCCGGGCTATCGGGGTTCTGATCTCATGTGAAAAGTCAGCAATAAATTGCCTTTGTGATTCAATGGTATGCTCTATACAATTTGCCATTTGGTCAAATGTTGCGGCGATTTGTTGAAATTCGCCATCGGTACTTGAAATTTTGTCATGTATTCGAGTGTTTAACTGCCCGCTGGCAAAACGTTCAGTGGCTCTTTCTAGCTGCTTTAACGGCCTCATTATGGCGCGGTATATAAGAATACAGAATCCCGCTAAAAAAATAATAGGTAAAATAAATTGGATTGTGAGATAGGTTAATTGCCAATAATCTCCGGGGCGCATGTGGGGGGGCAGCTGAATAAGAAAGTGTGTTTTGTTATCAGCAAAGGGTACATCCATGATGGGGTTGTAGTTAAAGTAAAGGTGAATTTTCCATGATATGTCTCGGCCTAAATAAATATGCTCACTAAACAAGGGCGTTAATGTCCCATTGGCAAGGGGGGTAATTTGCCTTTCAACTACCGCCGCCCAGGTGTTCTCTTCATGTTGGATCATATCAACATACTGCTCTAGCAAGTCTAAATCGCCGGCTAAATAGAGTTGCTCTGCATGCCGTCCATAGTGTTCTAAAGTATGCTGATGCCGTGCTTCTAATTGACTCATCTTAATTTCAGTATGACTGGCTAGCAGGTCGACGAGCCAAAAAAGTGATACTGCGCCTCCAATGATTAATAAGCATAGACGGGCAAAGAAAGAGTGCTTTTTTAGCTGCTTATGCATTAAACGTATACCCTCTGCCATGCAAAGTTGTTATGGATTCTGCGCCCATTCCTGCGGCTATCAGCTTTTTACGTAAGCGGCTGAGATGCATGTCTAAACTGCGGTCATAGCGGCTAAATTGTCGTTCTAAAACCTGTTGAGAAAGGTATGGCTTGCTGAGTGCTTGGCCTGCATTTTCAACTAGGTGCCACAATAACTTAAATTGTATGGCAGTCATCTCAATGCTTGCGTTATTAAAGGTCGCTTCAAATTGATGTTTATTTAGAGATAACCCATTCTTTTCAATAAAAAAATGAGTAGTGTTTTGTTCAAAGTGTTGAGAGCGACGCAATATCGCTTCCACGCGTAAAATAAGCTCTTCAATGTTAAATGGCTTAGGAAGGTAATCATCAGCGCCCATGCTCAACCCTTTAATACGATCTTGTTCAGCCCCGCAAGCAGACAATATGAGTACAGGAGTCTGTTTACATTTTCGCAATTGAGAAAGGACGTCATAACCTTCGAGTAGAGGGAGTCGTATATCAAGAATGATCAGTTCGTAATCGTATGCCAATGCATGGGTTAATCCTTGCTCGCCATCGTGTACACAGGTTACTTCAAACCCTTTATTTTCAAGCAATGCACATACTTGTTGATTTAATTGTGGGTCGTCTTCAACGACTAAAATGGGAGCTGGCACCAAGGGCATCACT
Organism: Pseudoalteromonas sp. MSK9-3; assembly: GCF_003590335.1. GTDB lineage: Bacteria > Pseudomonadota > Gammaproteobacteria > Enterobacterales > Alteromonadaceae > Pseudoalteromonas. The sequence goes on from NZ_MIET01000070.1 coordinate 213,631, forward strand.
GTTCTAAATAATAATGATTGTATTTTACGTTAATTATTTAGCTGCAATCAATAACACTTTTTCTAAGAGCCAAATTCAAAAAAAATCAAGTAGCAGCTGCTTGCGAATTATTAATGTGAAAACTAAGTTAACTAGTTCTTATTAAAGAAAGGAACAACAACATGTATAAGGTAATCTTCAATTTATTTGCGTTAGGCCTCGCGGTAAGTGCTCAAGCGCAAACTGTACAAGCGACGGATCATACTATTCAATATGAAGGGCGTATCTCAAAAAGTTATGAGCAAGGTGAAGTGCAGTTTAACTGGCCTGGTAGCTACTTTAAAACTAAGTTGATTGGGCACAGTTTAAGTATGACATTAACCGGCTATGGTGATCAGTTTGACGTATTAGTTGATGGGCAATTACATAAAAAGGTAGTAACAACATACTCAGAACAACCCGCTACATTTATGTTATTTAAGCAGCAAGAGAAAGCAGAAGTGGTTATTGAGGTTGTAAAAAGGACCGAGAACTATGAACAATTTGCGACGATCCATAGTTTTGATGTTGACGGACGTTTAGAGGGAATATGGCAAAATCAAAAACATATTTTGTATATTGGCGACTCGATCAGTGCTGGGTTTGGCAGTGAGTCAAATAAACGGCAATGTACATGGAGTGAAGTGGTTGAAACCAGCAATGCTCGACTGGCATTTCCTTATGTGGCAGCAAAGTCGTTAAATAGCAGTTTTACTCAGGTGTCGTTTTCTGGGCTTGGCCTTATTCGAAACTGGGGGGGCAACCAAGCTCACCACGATTTAGCGTATTATTATGATCGTGCTGGTGGGGTATTTGACCAAAACATAAATTACCAAGACACCTACCCAGATCTCATTGTGATTGAGGTGGGTACAAATGATTTTAGTACAGATCCTCAGCCTCATGAACCATGGCATAACATAGAAGAAGTACAACAAGCATGGGTTGATGAAATGGTGAGTTTTGTTAGTCAGTTACGAGTTCGTTATCCAAAACGCCCAATTGTTTTTATGCCACGACCTGCATATCCGTATGACTTGATCATTCCTTCAACAGAACAAGCGATTGAACGATTAGAACAGCAAGGTGAGTCAAACTTGTATACCCAAACATTTACCTCTGAGCTAAATGGATGTATTTGGCATCCTACCGCACAAGAGCATCAGCAAATCGCCAATACATTAGTGGAGTTTATTCAACAGCATAGGTTGTTATAAATTCCATTCGCTCAAAAATACAAAATTCGGCAACATGCCGCATTTTGTATTATCAATTATGTCTTAAGCAATGGGTTCAATCCACAACACGCCGACTTCTTTTTTAATGACTTTGACCATGGTGCCTTTTGTTATTGGGCTCTGTGACTTTAATTGCCATTGAATACCAGAATAAGCATAGTGCACGGTACTGTTTTGATTTACGTCATCGGTGAGTGCGAATTCTATTTCCGCGAAATCACTTTTTACGTCGGACGACTCGACATTGTTTTGCATGCGTTTTAGCGGCTTCCAAAGCAGTAACGCTAATAAAAAGGTAAGTACAGCGTTGACCCACAGGGCGTTAAGCCAGCTAGGCGTAATTAACTCTGCATACATCATGCTACCAGACAATACCAATGATAACCCAAGGAAAAGCAGTACAAATGTGGCAAAGCCCAAAATAACGACTTCGATTATGAGTGCTACTATCCCTGCAATAACTAATGTTTGCGCAATATTATCAACGATAGAGTCCACGATATTTACCCCTTTTGCTTACTGTTTAGCGTATTAATAATCGACATGCCCTGGGCAACCAGTGAACTGGCGTCAGTGCCACTTTCAGGTAAAAGCACCACCGATGACTCTTTAGCAATGGCCTCTTTAGCTGCGATTGCTTTGGTGGCTAAATCTAGCTGTATTGCCTTTTGCCCTTGGACGGTGTCTGCGGCTTCCCCGACTTTACGTAGCGCTTCTGCCTGCGCATCTGCAACAGCGATAATGGCTTGTGCTTCACCTTCAGCATTTAATATTTGCTCCGTTTTATCGGCTTCTGCGGCGAGGACTTGGGCTTGCTTTTTACCTTCGGCAACATTAATAGCCGATTGTCTATCCCCCTCAGATTCAAGTATTTGTGCGCGTTTAACACGTTCGGCTTTCATTTGTGCTTCCATCGCTTCCATAACCGATTGAGGAGGAACGATGTCTTTAATTTCATAGCGTAAAACCTGAATACCCCAGGGTTCTGACGCAGAGTTAATAGCTGAAACAATATTGGTGTTGAGTAAATCTCGCTCTTCAAATGTTTTGTCTAGTTCCATTTTACCAAGCTCACTACGCATGGTAGTTTGGGCAAGTTGAGTGACGGCAAAAATATAGTCGTCAACACCATATGTTGCTTTATAAGGATCTAATACGCGAAAGTAGAGTACCCCATCAACAATTAACGAGATGTTGTCTTTGGTGATGGCCGATTGTGAGGGAACATCAACAGCTTGTTCTTTTAAGCTTCTATCAGCAGAAATACGGTCAATAAACGGTACAATAAAGTTAAGTCCTGCTTCTTTTGTCGACTGGTATTTACCAAAACGTTCAACCACCCACGCTTTATTCTGTGGGACAAACTTAATGCCGCTTTTCAAGACGATGATAACAAAAATGAGCAACACCACCTCGATGTTGAACAGCAAACTAACTATTTCTGTGACTGGATCCATAATGTTTCCTTATATGTTATCGAGCGCATGTTCAGTTACAGGTTGAATTATGACTGAACGTGAGTCATATGTGAGAATTAAAGTTACCATTGGCAGTGTGAAACGCCAACTTTTACTTTAGTTGTGTGCTGGGCTGTGGTTGCGGAATATGTAAATAACCTAAGCTCTGGATAAGCTTTATTGCCCAATAAAGCTATTTTTCTCACTCTCGGCGTTGCTTTCATTTGTAATAGCCCGCTATTACTGCATAAAAGCGCCTTGATATTGAGCAAAATATCATCATTAGATTGTACGTAAGTGTGTTTTCAAAACATTTTCTATACCAAAACCCTTATCCAAACCTGAGGTTAAATAGCGTAGGGCATGTATTTGCATACATGCCTACAAATTTTAATTGTGTGGGTTAGCTGTACAAATAGAGGGGCGAGAGTTATCGGCATTTAAGCCAATTTCAGTGCATAAAGTTGGGCCTGAGTGTTGACCTGCGCCAGCAATTAACATTGTTACTTCTTGCGGTAACTGTGTCTTATCGTTTGTGAGTGTTTTTATATTTTTTTTATTTAAAGATAACTTCATAAATCAGTCCTTAATATAGGTATTAAGTTTATATTTTTATCGCAAATCATTGATTAAGACAAGGTGTATTATTTAATTTGAGTAAAGCTCGTTCTCTATAAAGGGGTTTAGAACGGCTTTTTGGTGAGTTGTAATTGATATATTGACTGTGCTGTCACTCTCAGATAATAAATGTTGGTATGACATTCGCTCGGCGAAGCTTAAGCACAAAATAGAGTGCTGCAAAATGTCACTAGGTGCGAGCTTTAGGGCAGAGTGACATTGCTAAAATTTCTTGCTTATTGCTTTCAGACCAAGCGAGCGCAGCGGCTTTTGATTGTGATAACCATTGATAGGCTGTATGTTCATTGGGGTCAAGTACGACTTGAGTTGTTGAAGGCACACAGATACTAAAGACATGTTCAGTATTGATTGTTGCACTATTAATATATCGATGTTTCCAGCATTGTCTTATTTCATAACTATTTGTTTTGTTGTGATCGCATATTGTTATTCCAAGGTTTACTGCATCAATACCCGTTTCTTCTTTAAGTTCTCTATACGCAGTTTGTATTGGGGTTTCTAGGTCATCAATTCCACCTGTGACGGATTGCCAAAAATTTGCGTCATCGGTGCGGCGAATAAGTAGAAATTCATTGTTATCATTGTAGATAACAACTAAAACCGAGTAGGGTTTTCTCAGGGACATATCAAAACGACCATATAGATATTTTCTTTAGTGTACCGTAAAAAGCGGCTTTATAAATGACATTATTTTAAGGACATAGAGAAAGTATGGTTTGCGGCGCTGAATATAAAAAAAAGGCAGGCCATAGGCCTGCCAAACATAACTACACCATTAAAAAAGTGTGCTAAGGAAGATAAAAACAAGCCAACCTCCTTGTTGGCCAAAACTGTGCTAAATAACGTACATAAAGTGCCTAGTGGAATAAAGCCTCTCAATGTGAAATACATGCTAAATTAATATGTTTCATTTGTAAATATAAATGGTGTTTTTTTTGGTTTTTTGTTTTCATTTTAATCTATTATGCAGTTTTACTTCATTTTCGCATGTTGTTTTTTTGGTTTTTATGTTTTACTACATTGTTTATTAGTGTGTTTTTTGTACTCTTGTTGATTTCGAGGTGTTATTGTTTTTAATTGTGCATTTGTTTTATTTTTGTAAATGTTAGACCAGAATTTTTACATGTTTTAAAGTTGCTGCTTTTTCTGATCGTAAACCTCCATTATTTTTCCATATTTACTTTATATCCTGTGCTCTGTAACGCAGCGTGAATACGCGCATTACTTTTCCTATAGTATGTAGGTTCATGGATGAACCTTTTTATTTTCCCCCTGACTCATCTTCGGTTCACCTTTTGTTCAAGTTGACTAATAAATAATACTTGTGGATAATAAAAGTACCCAAATGGTCTACAAAGGACTTGTTTGGGGGAAACAATAAAAGGAAATTATTATGTTTATGAATACCTGCAATAAATTGCTTGTAGCGGCATCCTTGGTATTTGCCTGTCAGGCAAGTGCCGGCGAAGCACAGCCTTCGTCACTATGTGAACCCACGTTAGAAACTGCGCAAAGCGCATTTGATGTAATCTATAACAATAAAAAAAATGCGTTTAGCGAAGCCGTAAATAATAGTATTCATCAGTGCCAACAAGCAAAATTGGGCCAATCCTCTTCTTTGCTTGATAAGCAAGTAAATGAACTAGATGACGCCCCACCTGAATTGAGAGAATTTAACCTCTCATCTCATAATGTAAATCTTGATAATGGCAGTGTTACATTAACTTTTACTGTACAAGCTTATGACCTGAGCGGGTTAGATTCCGTTATAGTGGGTATTGTGGCGCCTAATACCAGTTACCCTTTTCCTGCACCTCGAAATAGAGTGAAGCTTGAAAACTGGCTAGAAACCACAGAAGAAAATGTTTATGAGGCATCAGGCTCAATTACATTGTCCCCATCACACACAGATGCGGGTAAGTGGAGCACGGTTATGCTTTTCCTGCGTGATACCACAGGTCGTTATATTCCGAGATATAAGTCAGAGACGCTAGAGAGTAAAGGGTTTAACCCATATTTAGTCGTTGAAAATAATACTGTTTTAGATAAAGATGCACCAGAATTTAGGAGCCTAATATTTTCTTCAAATTCGTTTGATGTGAGTAGTGAAAAGCAAACACTCACAGGCGTAGTCGAACTATACGACATAAATGAAGTGAAAGCAGCGAGATTACGCCTATCACCACCAGAAGGGTTAAGTTCATCACTGACTAAATATGCAGAGTTTGAAAACATTCGCTTATCAAAAGACGAAAATGTGTATCAAGCTGATGTAAATCTGGTACTCGATAATACAGATGCCCCTGGCGTATGGTTGGCCGGTTTACACGTGAGTGATGATAAGCTAAACAGTACTGGCGCTATCTCGAGTAACGTAGTGCGTAATGCAGGCTATAATCCTGATATTGAAATAATCAACACAGTCGATGTTGATTTGTTACCACCAGAGCTACGTGCTGTGGAAGTGTCTGAAAATGATATAACGATGACCATAAACTCACAAGATGTAACGGTTAGTGTATTAGTTTACGACCCTTCAGGAATACATGAAGGGTCTGTCAGCTTGATATCTCCGACTGGAGAGAGCAGTTTAAATAAAAAAGCTTTAATTGAGGACTGGCAAGCAACAGCGCAAGATGGCGTTTATTCAGCGCAAGCTACATTCTCATTCAACGCAAAAGACGCAGCTGGGGGCTGGTATATAAAAGTGCATTCGATTGTTGATAAAAATGACAACCAGTTTGATTCATCAGATATAAACCACCTTATTGAACAAGGTACTAACCCGTATGTGTTGATAAATGTAAAAGAACAAGATAAACGCGATTATACACTCACTACAAGACTAGATAACATCGAGCTCGAAATGAGCAGTAGCACACCTGTAGAGTTATTTATCCAAGAGAGTAATGGTCATACTTTACCAAGAAAAATGACCGTTTTGGCCAAAGGGACTGCCAATGTGTCGGCTTCATATGAAGCGATTGGCGGCACGGGGAGTGTAAATTGTGTAGGTAAGAATGCGTTATTAACGTGTGATTTAGCGATACCTGCAGATCAAACTGAATTTAGCATAAGCTATACGTTAAAATCGACTGATAAAGCGACAACTGACAGCGCACAATTTACGCTAATTACCGATAATGCAGAAACCGATATAACCAATAATAAAACAAACATTGCAGTAAACGTACTGGAGCCAATTTATTACCAGGTAGAATTTCTTGATTGGGATGGCCGTATTGTTGCCCAGCAGGAAGTTAAAGCGGGAGAAAGTGCCAAGCCTGTTGAAGTCTTATTAGAACGTTTAGGTCATACATTTATAGGGTGGGATAAAGCGTTAGTAAACATTATGAGTGATACATCAATTACTGCGCAATATGAAGTTAATCATTACATGGTGAAGTTTGTAAATTGGGATGGCGCTGTCCTATCGCAAAGCATGGTTGCTCATGGAAGTTCGGCGGTTCCTCCGTCATCGGTGCCAGTTCCTGAGGGGAAAGTATTTACTGGGTGGGATGTTAATTACGAGCATATAGCTTCGAGTATCGAAATTACTGCGATGGTTCAAACCAAAACCTACACTGTAGAATTTAAAGACTGGAACGGTGCGACTATTTCAATCGTGCTTGTTGAGCATGGTAAAGCGGCCGAAGCGCCAGATAGGCCACAAAGAGAAGGGTATACATTTTTGAGATGGGACAAGGCGTTTGATTCAATTACCCAAGCGGAGTCAATTACAGCGCAGTATTCTCAAAATACTGAAATAGAGATACCTAAAATTGATACAAGCTCTGACAGCGGCTCCTTCGGGTTATTCTCACTGCTATTTGGTGCTATATTTTTGTTTAGGCGAAAAGTTTAGCTCAATATCGGCTGGTATTTAGATTAGCAGAAAGTATAAATAGCCACTCACTGTGGCTATTTATAGATGACTGTAATAGTTGTGTAACTGCCTGTTATTCAGAGCTATTTTCATTGAGTAGCTCATGGCATTTTTACAGAGCGCAACTTTGCATTATTTGCTTTGATATTTACCACTCGTCACGCACTTTATATTTCATCATCGATTCTATACTTCGTCATCGACTTTACAATTCGTCTCCCTGACGCAGGTCAGGGTCCATTTCAAGTGAAGTCACTAAAACCATATGGACTCTGAAACGAGTTCAGAGCGACGAAATTGGGAGTTCTGAGTGACGAAATTGGAAATGTTTGTTGGATGGCGAGGCACATAGTGTCATCCATTCGATACTTTATCATCGACTTTACAGCTCGTCTCCCTGACGCAGGTCAGGGTCCATTTTTAGTGAAGCTACCAAAACCATATGGACTCTGAAACAAGTTCAGAGCGACGAAATAGGGAATTCAGAGCGACGAAGTTGGGGGGGGGAGATATTTAACGTCCTCGGAGAGGTTTTTGTGGTTGGTCTTTATACTTTGTCTCCCTGACGCAGGTCAGGGTCCATTTTAAGTGAAGCTACTAAAACCATATGGACTCTGAAACGAGTTCAGAGTGACGAAATAGGGAGTTCAGAGCGACAAAATTGGGAGTGTCAGGATTCATGCATAGTTATCTATTTGCGTTACTCTATGCCTGATAATGGTTAAAAACGATAACTAAGGTTTCCCGATACTGCATTGTACTCATCTGTTTTTTGGTAGCGTACATTAGCTCCCCATGATGATGTAATATCGTAACCTAGCTCAAGAGATAACAACGTGCTGGTGTCACCGCCTTCTTTTTGTAACCTTTTAATATCATTACTCGCTTCTGAGGTTGCACCGAGCCCAAACTCTAAATATACATCGTTAAAGTAAGCTCTGTAGTTAACCTCTAAGGTGATCAAATCAGCGGTGTCTTTTTCTGAATATGCGCCGTCATAAACTACATGAGTGGTTCCATCATCAAGTGTTTGCACATAATGCTCATAGCCTTTTATATCTAAATAAACACGAGTTACGTAACCCTGTAAATCAAGGTAAGACGTGTCTGATAATGTAAACTTTTTACCAATACCAAATTCAATAAAGTCGATGTCAAAATTGAATGTGCTTTTGCCTTTAATAGACTCTGAACCATCTATCGTTGTGAAATTACCTTCAATGTCCCCTGAAAGTTGCACATAACTTCCTTTAAGGTAAAAGCTTTCAAAATCGCGAGCTAGCGCAATTTGGGCACCATTGGTTTGTAGGTCTTCTAAATCAGGTAATGCCAGTCGAACTAAGCCGGTTTCTAGTGTGTTGAGTGGTGCGCTGTATGCGTGTGTTGTTGCGAATAAAACACTTAAACCGATTAAAAATATCTTCAAGATTTTGACCCTTTCAATGACAAGCCGTACATAATACCTAACAGGCTTTATGCTGTAAATTCCCGAACAGACGAAACTCTGTTATCGGTGCTTATGATCAGTTTTATTGCCTTACGTTATTGCATCAATGACACATGAAGTCAGATCATGAAAACTGCACTTTTGATATTTAATTGTTGTGATTATTGGTGTTTAATTGCGGGTAACTCGTACTTTTACTCTGTGTATTAGGTCAAAAAGGGACGTGGTTTTGCAGAGTTATTTGTAAAATGCGACGCAATCTGACCCAAAGAGTACCAAATTGGCTTATCTATTTTTGACCTTATCTGACTTTAGTATTTTGTAAAGCTCTAAGCTAACTTGACGTAACTACATAAATTATTGTGATTAAATATATAAATCTCCGGCTCATATACGGGTCAAATACTACGAACTGAACCTAAAATAACCTATCTGTGAAAAGGCGGCACAGATCTTTAACTGTTACTTTTACTTTGTGTGTTGGAACCCTGAAGGGTCGTAAAGTAGTAGGCATGAGGTTAATGGATTTTACGTATTAACTGTTTGCCCAGTGACTCACGGCACCTTGGAAATTGGTCAAATGCAATTAATCTTAAATGTATAATGTTGGAGAATAAGCAATGATATCTAAATATACATGCATAGCACTGTGTTTACTTACTGTGGGATGTGGGGGTGGTTCTAGCGACGAAACGAGCACACCAGCTCCGACGGTTCCAGATCAAAATAGTGGTACGACACCACCGCCTGATATTAATCCAGATCCAACACCTGATCCTGCTCCAGATCCAACGCCCGATCCGGACCCTACACCAGAGCCAAACCCACCAGCGGCTAACTTAGACAGCGTCGTGGTGCCAGAACAATTTGATTGGTCAATGTACAAAGAAGACGAGGTGAAAATCAAAACGGTAACTAGCACTATGCGCCCAGACGGCGAACTTGCAGGGCTTGGCGGTAAGCACTTTATGAAAATAGTGGCACTTGATGGTAATCAACAGGAGGTAGAAAACCCGTTACAGCGCAGTTTAACAAGTAGAACGGGCGAAACTCGCACCAAGCTAAAATTGCCAAATGAGTGGTACGGTATAAAAGTTGAAGTGACCGTAGGGTCGCAAGTGTGTAGCAAGGTATTTAGTAAAGAAGAAGTCACAGGAGAAATTGAAGTACCGTGTGACATCGAAATGCCCGCTGGCGATGGAGAATAATTATGAATATTAAACACAGTCTTTCTATCGCACTATTATGCCAAACGTCCTATGTTTTTGCCGCTGCGAGCGAAACTAACACGGTTGATAACCAAGATGGGACCTTCACGTACACGCAAAAAATTAATAAGGACAGCACCTCACCTCATTATGTGGCACCGAGCGGGTATGGCTTCAACTTTTACTCCCATTCTGGGCAAGACTATGGGTGGCAGCATAACTTTGACGAAGCATCTAACCCGTTGGTAAAAATACAAAGCGCGACACTGATGATCCGTGGATACGATATTGACTCTGAGGCTTTTCATGGCACCAGTGGCGAATACGACGGTATAAGCGTTGACGGAATAGACTTAAACCCCGGACTATTACAAGGCACCAATGGCACTTGGTCTGAAACCACATTTGATATGCCAACGTCCTATATATTAGACGATGGGTTAATGAGTGTATTTTTAGACATTGATATGAACCACGACTATGTATGGTGGAAAACCACCCTAGATTATAGTTTACTAACAATTACTTATGCTATAACGCAAAATGATGCACCGTACACGCCGACATTAAGCGGTTCTCCACAAGGCTGTGCTAATTCAACGGATGATTTTACCGTTAACATATCAAACAGCAGTGATGCAGATCCGGACGGAGACCCAGTAACTTACGAATATCGTTGGTTTGTAGACATTGGACAAGGCGAAGTAGTAGACGATGAAGTTGCAGGTAAAACAGATCATACTGGTAATACCGTGTTGTCATCACAAGTAAATGCAGGCGAAACATGGCGAGTGCAAGTGATTGCAACCGACAGCAATAACCTGGTGAGCGACCCTGCATTCTTTACGTGGGAATTGGGTGAAAACGACAGCGACTGCGATGGTATTACCGATGCTAACGATGATTACCCAAATGATGATAAACGTGCGAGTAATAACTATTCGGTTCAGTCAACACTGGCATTTGAAGATTTGTGGCCAGAAAAAGGCGATTACGACTTAAACGATTTGGTTATTTCAAATCAGTTTAACCTTGTAAAAGATGCCAATGGTTTGGTTAAGCAAATAGACTTAACAGGGAGTATTCAAGCACGGGGCGCAACGCTTGCCAGTGGCTTTGCGATTGCCTTTCCTGGTACCACCAGCGCGAATGTAGAAAGCATTAATGTAAACGTGAACGGTCAGTCTGAATCAGTGAGCGCAGAGGCAGGGCACAGCAGTGAACTTGTGGTTGCAGTGCTTAAAAATACCCATTCAGCAACGAACGACTCGCAAACTTATTCATTCTTTAACACCCAAGACGGTGACGACAGAGCGGTTATTCCAGTGACAATGAACTTGATTTTTATTGACCCAGTTGATCCGCTGCAAATTGGTAACGCACCATTCAACCCGTTTATTTACCGAGTAAGCGACCGTGGCAGAGAAGTGCACTTACCAAATTATGCACCAACGGCACTGGCAAATACTGGCTTATTTAAAACGGGGGCTGATAACACTGAAGTTGGGGGCGAAACTTATATGACGCCAGCAGGCCACCCTTGGGCACTTGAGATATCTACCTCATGGTTACACCCAATGGAGTCGGTAGACATTATTCAGGCTTACCCAGCCATTCAAGATTGGGCTGAAAGCCGCAAAGGCAGAGGCACAACATGGTACAGTACACCGGTAGCAGGTAAATGTTGGAAATGTAACTAGCAAGTAGGAACGTACAAAATGCACCGTAATAGCGCGGTGCATTTTTTATTTACTGCATATCGCTGACGAATGTCAGGATCCATTCCAGACAATCCATTAAACTGAAATAGACTCTGAACCAAGTTCAAAGAGACAAAGGAGTGGCCTCTACAGAGTCAGTTGCCGATTTATATACACCGTCTTCCTGACGAAGGTCAGGATCCATCTTTAATACAATCACTAAAAACCAACTTCATACTCCGTCTTCCTGACGAAGGTCAGGATCCACCTCACAAATATAACCACCAAAACCAACTCCAAACACTGTCTCCCTGACGCAGGTCAGGGTCCATGTTCAGCTAAACTACCAAACTGAAATAGACTCTGAACCAAGTTCAGAGAGACAAAGGAGTGGCCTCTACAGAGTCAGTTGCCGATTTATATACACCGTCTCCCTGACGCAGGTCAGGGTCTATGTTCAGCTAAACTACCAAATTGGAATAGACTCTGAACCTAGTTAAGAGATACCAAGCAGCTGCGCACCTTCACAAACCGCCCCCACTTTATACTCCGTCTTCCTGACGAAGGTCAGGATCCATCTTGACCTGGGCACTGCAGCTTAGTCTTTACTCCGTAACTCCTAATGGAGGTCAGGCCATTGTTAATTGAACTCTCAAAGAGCAAACCTTAAATTGAGAGGTACAAGTCATCCCAATTTGGATTCACCTTCTCAATTAAATTGATTTTCCATTCACGACGCCAATTTTTAAGTTGTTTCTCACGAGTGATGGCACTATACATATCGCAATGGGTTTCAAAATAGACCAGCTCAGTTACCTGATACCGTTTAGTGAACCCTTCGACAAAATGATGTTTATGTTCGTATATGCGTTTTTTTAAATCACGAGTGACGCCGATATATAAAGTACCTTGAGGCTTAGATGCCAAAATATAAGTGGTAGGCTGCATGTTTTAGTCCTTTAATGCAATATGAAAAGTAAAGTGTGTAGCTATAACATCCTGTTATAAGTACTTATATATTTAATTATTACAGTTAATTTAAATAAATCAAATAGACTCTGAAACCAGTTCAGAGCGACGAAGCAGCGGCGCACCTTCACACACCGCCCCCAACTTATACTCCGTCTTCCTGACGCAGGTCAGGATCCACCTCAAATACAGGCACCATCGCCAACCCCACACTCCGTCTCCCTGACGAAGGTCAGGGTCCATCTCAACTAAACCATCAAAGTAAAATAGACTCTGAAGCCAGTTCAGAGCGACGAAGCAGCGGCGCACCTTCGTACATCAGTCCCACTTCACACACCGCCCCCAACTTATACTCCGTCTTCCTGACGCAGGTCAGGATCCACCTCAAATACAGTCACCAAAACCAACCCTTCGTCTTTCTGACGTAGGTCAGGATCCATCTCAAGTTAGTACCTCGGAGCAAACCCCACACGCCGTCTTCCTGACGCAGGTGAAAACCCATGTAAAGGCGGCTGCATCATATATATGAAAATATTGACTTTTTGGCTATCTGATTGTTCTAAAACTAAGATTTGAATTTGAATTGTGTATTATCGACATAAAAAGTAAGTTAGAAAGTTTTCATAAAAATGTATTTTGATTTTGTATGGATATAATAGAATGGCGATTACAAGTTAGATTTGTACGTTACTACAACGCATAAGCAGGTGAAACCGAGTGGAATCAAGTCAAGCAGGCCTTACGATTGTTAAAAATCAACCTAAGCAAATAAGTAATAGCAACGAATTGCACACTCTTTGGCTAAGAATAGAGAAGCATCAAAAACGTAATCTAAACTATGCAAAAAAACTTAAAAATACGTATGATTTATTTCAAGCTGTAGCCCTTGAAAAAGAGCTTGAATTTGCAAATTGCATCATTATGCAAGTCAAACATTTAGCTGGTTTTATATTACGTAAGTCATTATCAAATACTGAACGCGAGCATCTTATACAGTGGATTGATGAAGACTTAGCTTATCTGCAATCACACCCCTTTGTAGATCAAGTAAGCGTCAACCATGCTATTACTTATGTAAATGATCAGCACAAAGGGTACTTAAAAGAACACCCACAAGAAATAGATGAAAGCGAAATACACGCGCTAAGACGTCAACTAGATGAAGAGTTTAACGGGTTATTTGATCTAAACGATGACCAGCTCCGAGAATTACTTATGGATCCAGAAAAAATTGTTGAGCATATCGCAAAGCTACAAGATGAGTTTCAACCAAAGAATCATCAAGATAACCATGATGAAGACGCTATATTTGAAGAGTCTTTCGATGGGTTTGATGAAGGTGAGCATGCATGGACGAATGGTTCTGAAAGGCTAAATAATAAACTAGATAAACTTTTTAAAAGTAGTCAATTAAATAAAATGTATAAGCGTGTTGCTTCAAAACTCCACCCTGATAAAGGGGTTGATGACGAAGATAGGGTGCAAAAGCACTCGCAAATGCAGGCTTTATCCGAGGCGAAGAAAAATAATGATGGCTATACAATTTTAAAGTTGTATTTGACGTATTTTGATGACACTGAATTGGATGGCGACACTTTAGCAAACCTCAAGCCAATGTTAGAAGCCAAAATACAAAAGTTAAACCAAGAATATCGAACATTACAATACGGTGATGACATGGCGAGTTTGGTTTGGCAGAATTTTAAACAAAGAACAATAAAAAAGACTGAACAAGCTATAGAGCAACACGCTACTAAATTGCATTTTGACTGTGATGAAATGCGTCAGTTTATTGCAACGCATACCACGGTAAAGGCAATTAAAAGTAAATTAAAGAGCAGAATGAAACTAGACAATATGTTTTTTATAGATGAGCTAGAAAAGCAATTACAAAATGGCGGCTTTTATTTTGAGTAAGTATGGTAATAGCACAACGAGTGGTAAGGCCTGTTAGTAATTCACAGGTACTTACCGCCACATATCGATTTTACACTTAGTGTGCCTTTTGTGGGGGTCTAGAGCCACCAAAACCAACCCATACACCGTCTCCCTGACGAAGGTCAGGGTCCATCCCAACCAAACTATCAAAGTAAAATAGACTCTGAACCAAGTTCAGAGCGACGAAGCAGCGGCGCAGCTTCATACAACCAGCCCCACTTCACAAACCGCCCCCAATTTATACTCCGTCTCCCTGACGAAGGTCAGGGTCCATCCCAACCAAACTATCAAAGTAAAATAGACTCTGAAACCAGTTCAGAGTGACGAAGCAGCGGCGCACCTTCACACACCGACCCCACTTTACACACCGTCTCCCAATTTATACTCCGACTTCCTGACGCAGGTCAGGATCCACCTCAAATACAGTCACCAAAACCAACCCATACACCGTCTCCCTGACGAAGGTCAGGGTCCATCCCAACCAAACCACCAAAGTAAAATAGACTCTGAATCAAGTTCAGAGCGACGAAGCAGCGGCGCACTTTCATATACCAGCCCCACTTCATACACCGGCCCCAATTTATACCCCGTCTTCCTGACGTAGGTCAGGATCCACCTCAAATACAGGCACCAAAACCAACCCTACACACCGTCTCCCTGACGAAGGTCAGGGTCCACCCCAACCAAACCACCAAAGATAAATAGACTCTGAATCAAGTTCAGAGCGACGAAGCAGTGACGCATCTTCGTACACCAGTCCCACTCACACACCGCCCCCAACTTATACTCCGTCTTACTGACGAAGGTCAGGATCCACCTCAAATACAGGCACCAAAACCAACCCTACACTCCGTCTCCCTGACAAAGGTCAGGGTCCATCCCAATCAAACCACCAAAGATAAATAGACTCTAAAATCAGTTCAGAGCGACGAAGCAGCGACGCACCTTCACACTTCTGGCCCAACTTTATACACTGTCTTCCTGACGCAGGTCAGGATCCATCTCAAGTTCGCACCCCGGAGCAAACCCCACACACCGTCTCCCTGACGAAGGTCAGGGTCCATCCCAACCAAACCACCAAAGTAAAATAGACTCTGAATCAAGTTCAGAGCGACGAAGCAGCCGTGCACCTTCGTACATCAGTCCCACTTCACACACCGCCCCCAACTTATACTCCGTCTTCCTGACGCAGGTCAGGATCCACCTCAAATCCAACCCATATACCGTCTCCCTGACGAAGGTCAGGGACTATCCCAAGTTCGTACCCCGGAGCAACCCCCTTATACTGTCTTCCTGACGCAGGTCAGGATCCACCTCAAATACAGTCACCAAAACCAACCCCACACACCGTCTCCCTGACGAAGGTCAGTGCCCATCCCAATTAAAACCACCTACCAACCTCAACAACTCAATGTAAAAATAACGTAACAGATAAAGCCATGTTAATTATGTGGACTTCAACGCAAAGCCTATTCAAACCGCAATAAATCGTGCTAAGTTACCAGTCAACAGCTAAATTATAAGACGAAAGGCTCGTCGTTTTAGCGTAGCAATACAGTAACAAATACACGGTTACACTTGGCATAGAAGCGGTTGAAGGAAGCAATACAACCGCGGCGGCTCTGCTTATACGCTCCTAGGTATACACAAAGTCGCAGAACTAACAGGAATTTGAATGCGCTTATATCATGCAGCTTTAAGCGGCCACAGGCACACACACTATACAACTACCCATCCTAACGGTGCCCATAAGTGCATCATGTGTTGTGCATACCAGTGTTTAACAAACTCACACAGTGAGCACCAACCATGAACAATACCGCGTCTTTGTCTAAAACAAACCGTACACTCCAATACTACGCCAATAACGCGCACGATTTTGCACAGTCAACACTGCACGTGGATATGGCCGAGCTATACAAAGAGTTTTTGCCATTATTACCATCGCCGCATCACAGCGAGCATGAAAAAATACATATTCTCGATGCCGGTTGCGGTGCAGGGCGCGACGCACTCGCGTTTAAGCAACTCGGCTATAAAGTCACCGCCTTTGATGCCTGCAGTGAACTGGCCGACATTGCCAGCTTTCATTTACAACAAAGCGTGTACGTAAAAACCTTTCGACAAGTTAAAGAACACGCGCAATATCACGGCATATGGTGCTGTGCAAGCTTACTTCACGTTGCCCATAACGAGCTCCCAGACCGTTTCACCAAGCTCGCTAACGCATTAAAACCCAATGGTATTTTGTACGCCTCATTCAAATACGGCAAAGGCGAGCGCAGCGATGGCAACCGCACATTTAGTGATTTAACCGAAACATGCCTAGAAGATCTACTAGAACAAATCCCCAGTTTAAACGTGGTTAAAGTATGGCAAAGCAAAGATCAACGCCCCGATAGAAGCGAGCAAGTGTGGCTGAATGTAGTGACGGTGAAAGAGCCGCCTTATGAAGAATCGTCTTATGAGTGATAACCAACAGCAACAACTTGATTTTATCGCTTACATTCAGCGTTTACTGGTTGAAGGCGACTTCAGTGCCACCTATAAGTTTGCCTTACTCCATGCGCTGGCTGATGTTTGTGTAGAGCAGCCGCTAATATCTGAGCAAGCAACACTCAAAATAGACTTAGCCACCTTAGCGGATAAGCTCATAGTTTTATATTGGCACCATGCCGTCCCTTTTGCAGCCGATCAAACAGGTGAAAACGCTTTATTAAAGCAAAACAGTGGTGTGCAATCTAAAGTGATCTCGGTGTTGTATGAGTGCCAACAAAACAACATTCGTAATTTACGTGCTCTAAAACAAAGCCACTTATATAAAGCAACATTTAACGCCGCCTTAGCCACGCTCAAAACAGGCCCACTGTGGCGATTGCAAATATTGGCAAAACAAGCTGAATGCTTTTTATACCCGCATACACATAGCACGCAATACATCACCTTAAATGCAGGTATTGCCAGCTGCTTTAGGCGCTTTTATGACTTAGTGGTGTACTTGGCTAAAAATGCATGGTTACAAAAAATTCAAAGCATAAAACACAATCAAACATTGATTGGCCCACAAAGCCAATTGCACGACTTTTTATTTGGCTTTGACCGTAATGCACTCAGCAAAGCCAAACCTGTTTTAATAGAGCTACAACAGGGCACGTGTTTTTACTGCCAAAAGCCGTTGCATAACAAAACCGAAGTTGACCATTTTATTCCGTTTGCACGTTACGCCAACGATTTAGGCCACAACTTTGTGGCTGCCCACAGCGCTTGCAACAACAATAAACGCGACTTTTTGGCCGCACAATGTCACCGCGAACGCTGGGAAGAACAAAACCTCGTTATACATAGCCAGCATTTAACCCGTGAACTCAGTGACTACTTTAATTGCGATGCAGATAAATCGCGTTCAGTAAGTGATTGGGCGTATCAGGTCGCGCAGGTGAATAGCGCTAAATTGTGGGTAGGCGTGAATGAATTTGAAGCTGTTGATTTTAATTATCAGCAATTATGTATTGAGCTAGGTCGTGTGGCGGAAGGCAAACCGAAATATAGTTTGTAGGATTGAGTATTAATCTATAAGTTTGCAGGTTGTCCAGAATGCGTTCTTTTTATTCTGTAGCTGTAACTTTTAATATGCATTCTACGATAATCACCCAACCGCCAATTTCCCTGCCTCGTGCCACATGTCACTTGGCATGGGGTTCATCAATTCCCACGTGATATTCATAGGCTGGCTGCCAGTGTGGCTTTGATATATAACCTCGCCATAGTTTACAAACCCCATGGTTCGGCCATTTTCGTCTTTGCCTTGTTCGCGTACAAATAACAAGATGGTTTTACCTGTTTGCTGGTGTTCAATGTAGCTTAAGCCGCGACCGTGTTCTGGGCGGGCGCTATTTTGTGTTTGCCAATGAAATAATGTAGGGCTAAGTGCATAGTCGTGATACAGCGTGGTGGGCGAGTAGGTTTTTTCACATTTGTTAAGGGTAACAAATAGTAGTTCTAGATTTTGCTTTTTAAATTCTAATACGCCTTCGCGCGCGGTCGATTTTTTATCAAAAGCGTGCGCGCCAAAGGCGGCGAGTATGTGTTGGCGCGTGTAGCGGCTATGTAACTTTATGGCATGATTGGGCAAACACGCTAAATCACTTTCTTGTTGATGAATACGGTTTATTAAAAGCGTAATTACTTGTGCTAGTTCATGTTGCAATATTGGATGTTTAAGTGTTTTTAAGCTCTGTTCTAACGTATTAAATCCTAAACTTTTACCTGTAGTGTCCCAAAAGTTGTAATGAGCCATTAGCGCAAATTGTTGGTATTGCGGTGTAGGCGCAAAGTTAAAATTGTTATTACATAATTCCTGTAAAAAGCGTAAATAGCTAAGTGAATCGCAGGCAAGTAATTGGGTGTTAATAGCGCGGTAATATGCGGCATAAATATCAGTTTGCTCTGTGGGAATGTCATCACCTTTTAGCCAGTGCCAGCCGCCAAGCTTTTTGTCTTTTGGTTTGTAGATGTCTTCAAGTGTGACCTGCGGGTTGAGACGTAAAAAATTGCTTAAGGTGAGCTCGTCGTCACTGTGCTGTGAATAGCCTGCAATGAGTTGCTGAAGGCGGCGCTTGCCATTTATGGCCTGCTGAATATTCTTTAATATGGTTTTTTGCGTTTGCTTTTGTAGCTCTATACGGCAACCCAGCGGCAAATGCGGAAAGTTGTTTTCAATTTCAGTTTTGATTGGTTGACTGCTTTTACCAATAAGTGCGCGAAACTTACTGGCAAAGTCGTATTCTGGGCGTGCATTACCTACAAAGTCGAGTACGGTACAGCATTGCTTTGAACCACTCAAAGAAAGGCTATTGTTTGGCAAACGCAAGCCGCGGCCAAGTTGCTGTAAAAAGAGTGTTAGGCTTTCGGTTGGTCGTAAAAATAGCAGAGTGTCGACTTCTGGAATATCAACGCCTTCGTTAAAAATATCGACTACGCACAGGATTTGAATAGCGCCACTGCGCAGTGCTTGTTGTTTTTGTGCACGCTCGCGGGTGTTTTTACTGGTAAGTACGTCGGCATTGATACCTGCAAGGTTGAATTTGGCGGCCATAAACTCGGCATGGGCTTGGCTTACACAAAATGCCAGTGCTTTGATGGTGTGAACGTTGGTGACAATGTCGGCTAGACTGGTGATAATTTTAGCTGCGCGACTATTCTCACCAGTATAAAGATTGCTGAGTTCGGCTATGTCATAGCGGCCATTGCGCCATGCGATTTGATTTAAGTCGAGTGTATCGTCAATACCAAAGTATTGAAATGGGCATAAATGACGTTGATTGATGGCTTCTGGTAAGCGTATTTCTGCGGCGATTACGCCACAAAAGTCTTCTAGTATATTAGCGCCGTCTTGTCGCTCTGGTGTGGCGGTTAATCCCAGCAATATGGTTGGCGTAAAATGCTGTAACACGGCCCGATAACTGGTTGCACTTACATGGTGTACCTCGTCGATGACAATATAGTCATAATAATCGGAAGTTAGCTGCAAGGTGGCTAATTGGTTGTTGAGCGTTTGGATTGACGCAAATAACTGGCTATAACGTTCTGGGGTATAGTTACCCACCCACAATTCGCCAAAGTTATTATTTTTAAGCACGCCACGGTAAGCGCTTTGAGCTTGTTTGAGTATTTCTTCGCGGTGGGCAATAAACAAAAAAGTGGCATTTGGGTTTTCATTGTAAAGGGGTTTAAAGTCAAAAGCCGAAACAATGGTTTTACCCGTGCCCGTCGCTGCAACCACCAAGTTTTTAAAGCGGTTGTGAACGCTGCGTTCAACGCTGAGCTTTTCTAAAATGACTTTTTGATGGGGTTTTGGGGCTATATCAAAATAAAAGGAGTGGTTTGGTGGGCGTACTCCGCGTTGTTCTTTTAATGAATTTATCAGCTTTTCTTTACATGCAACTTTGCCTGAAAATAGTTCAAAGTCTTTTGATTGCCAGTACGTTTCAAAGGTGCTTTTGGTTTTGGCGATAATATGCGGGATTTCTTGTGCGGTAATTTTTAAGTTCCACTCAAGGCCGCTAGTCAGTGCTGAATGCGATAAATTAGATGAGCCAATGTAGCCGGTATGAAAGCCTGTATTGCGTAAAAATAAGTAGGACTTTGCGTGCAAGCGCTCTTGTTGGTTGTTGTAACTAAGCTTAACTTCGGTATTGGGTAAGCTTGCCAAAAACTCTACCGCTTTGGCGTCGGTTGCACCCATATAAGACGTTGTTATTACCTTGAGCTGCTTACCACTGTGAGTAAATGCTTCAAGCTCATTTTTGAATATACGCAGCCCTGTCCATTTTATAAATGATACTAACCAGTAGATGGTATCGGCTGAGTTGATCTCGCGTTTTAGCTCCGTTTCTAAAGAAATACCTGCATTTGCGCCTGAGAACAGCTCGCTCTGAGTTAGTCCAGTGAGCGGAAATATACCATTCGTGTAAGCAGGTAAATCAGCGGCGAACGGGTTACTTTTATCAAACAACGCTGTGAGTATTTTGCCTTGTGAGTCAATTAAGTTATCGCTAACGAGTGCATCGTCAGTAATGTGATCTTTTAACCAAAAAACCAGTTTGTTAGCGAGTTCTATTTGGTCCTGTAACCGCTCGTTGGAATTAGGTATAGCATTGATAGCGTGTTCTACTAGCTTTGCTAAAAAACGCGACAGCCAAGTGGCAGCTTCAGCACTTTCAAGTACGCGCTCACCCACGAAAAAGCGTTCTCTGTTGAGGTTTTGCTCGACTACTTGGGTGATGAGTTGCTCGTAAATGCCGATTTGTTCCACGTTTATTCCTTTTACTGCTGTGTTGTGGTTGCCGTAACTCCTTGAAACGGAGTTTAGTTTAATTTATTGGGGTGAGGTTTGGAAGGGGGCTGGAGTATGAGTTTAGCTTTGGCGCGTTTGGTTGGATGGACCCTGACCTGCGTCAGGGAGACGGATGGTGTGGGCGATATTGGTATAGTTGAGTGTGCTTGGTTGGGATGGACCCTGACCTACGTCAGGGAGATGAGTGTGGGACATGGTGAGCAATGGTACACAAGGTGAGGTGAGGTTAATCGGTTGAGTAGCAGAAAAGTTAATTTTTTGTTTTTTTAATGTTTTCAATGATGTAGAATTTAAGCCATTTGAAATTAAACTTGAGGAGGTTTCAATTTGGCAACAAATCTTATTTTCATCTCGATTATTACTACAGCTGTAGCAGTTTTGTTTTTTATCTATGAAGCAAGAAAATCAACTTCTAAAGTTGCAACTATTACACCCTCTCTGTGTGTAACCATTGGTATATTCTTTACATTTGTTGGCATTGCTGTTTCATTACAGTCATTGGCACCCTCCAGCAATAGCCAAGAGGCATTTGAGGCGTTATTGGTTGGGTTGAAAAGTGCCTTTTGGTCTAGTGTTATTGGTTTAGGTGGTTCAATACTTTGTCGTTGGCAGTCAACTAAATATGGAAAAGATCCATATGATGAATATGCAAAGCAAACGAACCATATTGTTGTGGCGCTTCGAGAAAATAGCCGTAGTGTAATTCATGCAATCAATAACAATAGTAAAACAATAGCTACTATATTATCGGAGCAGCTTTTCAAAGATTCTGAAAGCTTAAGTCAGCAATTTCAAGAAAGTACGGATGTTATTTTGAAGCAATTCGCTGCCAATATTGAAATCTTAATCTCTCAATCAAATACTCTATTAAATGATGTGAATACTTCTGTTCAGTCTAATCAGGCTATATTAAATACGATGGTCACTTCATCTCAGGAATTTAACGAAAATAATAGAATCGCTATGCGAAATAGTGCGAATTTATTACATAATTGCGTTATGCACTTTAATACGATTTTAGAATCTACAGAAAAGTCACTTATTAGTTTTGAAGTGCAAAATGAAAAGTTGCAAAAAGGGATGGAAGATGTTTCTTCTGCCATTATGAGTGACTTTTCTAAGGTACAAACATTATACCATTCGTTAAGTCATGATATAAATCGAGTAGAGTCAGCAATGAAATCTGTGTCTCAGCTAGTTATAGATTTAAAACAGGTTCAAGAGTTGTTAGAAAAAGATCACAAAGAGAATATGGTAGCGGCTATTACTGATTTTAAGGTTCAATTTCAAAATGTTAGTAAAGAATTTGATGCATTAAATCTGGCGCAAATGAAAGCGGCGCATGCTTTCTTTGAGAACTTAGATCTTACAGTTGAAAAAGGACTCACCGAAGTAGTCGATGTTTACACTAGTGGCCTCAAAACCATCCTCAAAGATAATAACACTGTGTTGATAAAGAGCAAAGCCAAAGAAACTGATCTTCAGTTAGATGAAGTGGAGTAATTATGCTATTCAATGCGCAAGACACGGAAGATTCAGGTTTAGCGATTTCAGATCTAATGACGGCACTAACGGCCGTATTTTTATTAGGCACATTATTAGCCATCGAGAAACGTGATTTAATAAGTGAATATGAAGCTTTCAATAGTACTTCTTTTGAGAATAACTTATTAAATGGGAAGCGGAGAGTAGGTAAGCTGTTAGAAACAATGAGCAATAATAAGTCAAAATTACATTGGGACGAAAGTCGACATGCATTAACAGTTTGGCTGCAATTTGAAAAGAATGATTCAAAGTTGACTGAGTCTGCGAAGGCAACTCTAAATATGTTGTGCCCAAAACTAATAAGTATTGTGGGCAATCATGGTAGCTCAATTGGTAAAGTGATCATACGGGGACATACAGATAGAAGTTGGAGTGGGAAAGGTAATGATTTTGTTGGCAATATGCGTGTTTCTTATGAAAGGGCAATGAATACAACAGATTATTGCTTAGCGTCATTGCCAAAGAAGGAGGTGGTCATTGCTTCTAAGTTTGCTGCTGAAGGGGTGTCATTTCTGTACGCTGACAGTCCGTTGACTAAAGGACAGGAAAATTTACAGCGGCGAGTAGAAATTTTGTTTGATTACACTCAGCAAGCGAGACAAGTAAATGACTAAATTTAACGGCTTTCGTTCATCATGGTATGAAGTATTGGGCAATGTTAGAGAGAGTGTTGACCGAAAGATATTGTTTAACTACCGGAGAGACCCTGGTTTTTTTAAAGATGGTAGACCTGTTTTTGCTTATAAAAAAGAGTTTCAAATAGCACGTTATGACGAATTAACAGCGGATAATATAATGAGCAAAACACCCAAAGTGCATTTGACTTACTGTCAAAATATACAAAGGGCACCAGGGAAATATCAGGTAACAAGCCGTGCAGATGGTTTTTTTCATGTTAACTTAAAAACTGAAAGCGGCGAAATTCAAAAAGAGGAAGTACTATTACCTATGGCGGCTTGTCAGTTTTGCATCCGAATGCTGTTCCCTGATTATTTACCGCCACTTGGGAAGAATAAGACCAAATGTGATGAATTGGCGAGCAATTTCAATTTTGCAGATTTTGTGAGTGAAGGTGTTGTGTTAAGCCATATCGCTTTTGATGAGTCAAATATACTCAATAGGTTTTTGGGGGAAAGAAATTGGTCAGAATTTAGCAGGGATATGCGCGCAAAAAATAATTGGTGTTGTCAGTTTTGCAAAATCTCATTTAAAAGTTATAAGCATCTACTACATGTTCATCATATCAACCATAGTCAATACTGGAATTCACCCGCTAATTGTATGGTGTTGTGTATAGGTTGTCATGCTAAGCAACCCCATCATCAACATCTTAAGCAGAATAAACTTTATAGTTTATATGAAGAATACATTAAGAAAGTTACATTGACATATTAGAAGCCTCGATATTCTTACGTTCTCCTGCCATAGGGAAGGTCAAAGTGGCTGAAAGAGCCTGAAATGTGTATCAAGCGCACGCTTACCCACGTAAAAGCGTTCTCTGTTGAGGTATTGCTCGATCACTTGGGTGATGAGCTGCTCGTAAATACCGATTTGTTCCACGATTATTCCTTTTACTGCTTTGTTGTGGGATGAAGCAAGGGTTTTGAGTGCTTATATAAATGGACCCTGACCTTCGTCAGGGAGACGAGTGGTGGGGTGTTTGTTGTTGGGGGTTGGTGTGGCTTTGGCGTGTTTGATTGGGATGGACCCTGACCTTTGTCAGGGAGACGAATGGTGGGGGTGTTAGTGGTGTGTAGGTTTTGCATCATGGTTAGTTTTCTATTTGTCTCCCTGAATTCATTTCAGGGTCTAGGTTTTGGGAGATGGGTGATTTGGGGCGATGGGTATAAAGTTGGGTGCGGTGTGGTGAAATGTGACTTGGTTTTGCTATGTTTGTAATTTAAATGTAATAAAATGTAAATTTATTCAGGCGCTATAAACTCAGGATTGTGCATTAAACATGCAGGCTCGTGTGCAAGGGTGTATAGGCAAAGCGTTATATTCATTATGTTGCATTTAACTTCCTGTACTCATTTTAGGGCTATTTTTCTGGCTGAATAAAGTGCTTTACTTGTTAAGTTGCTGGTGTCATTGTGGTTTTTTTAATAAGGAATGTGTTATGAAAATTAAAATGGTAAAAAAACAGATTAAAAACTTGTCTACTAACAATACTCTAAATCAAAAGCAAACTAACAAAGTTGCTGGTGGTATGTACGCAACAGCACCTTGGATGACTTGTCATTCGCATGAATGCGCAACTTATTACTGCTAAATTGTTATATCAAACTCAATTATTTGAGTTTGAAAATTAGTAATAATTCAATAACCTTCGGCTAGGCTGAAGGTTTATTTTTGATCCAAATAGGCGAACTATAAATTAAGTCCGTTATGACTTCATTTTGTGTCGTGACTTTTTACAAGTAATATAATCTACCCTCAAATATTTCGATTGATTTCTCATCTATAAATTACATTTCTTTTATGATTATGACTTGGCTTTTTATGCCTCTAGCGTTGTTCATTGTGGTTGTTAATTAGACAAGTCACTTTAGGTAATTATGTGTTTGGGTTGTGAGTGCTTATGGAAATGGACCCTGACCTTCGTCAGGGAGACGAATGGTGTATAGGGTTTGCGTCATGGTTAGCTTTTTACTTGTCTCCCTGAATTCATTTCAGGGTCTAGGTTTTGAAGTGTTTGAAATTGAGCTCTGATGGTTTGTATGGGCCCTGACCTACGTCAGGGAAACGGAGGGTGTGGGTGTTTGTTGTGGCTTTGGAGTGCCTTTTTCGGATGGACCCTGACCTGCGTCAGGGAGACGAATCTATTTTAGGGAGACGAGTGGTGGGGTGTTTGTTGTTGGGGGTAGTGGGGGGTTGGTTTAGCTTTGATGTGTTTGGTTGGGATGGACCCTGATCTGCGTCAGGGAGACGAATGGTGTGGGCGTTGGTTGTTAGTGGTGTGTAGATTTTGCGTCATGGTTAGTTTTTATTTGTCTCCCTGAATTCATTTCAGGGTCTAGTTTTTGAAGTGTTTGAAATTTAGCTCTGATGGTTTGTATGGACCCTGACCTGCGTCAGGGAGACGGATGGTGTGGGTGTTTGTTGTTAGTGGTGTGTAGATTTTGCGTCATGGTTAGTTTTTTATTTGTCTCCCTGAATTAATTTCAGGGTCTAGGTTTTGACGTGTTTGAAATTGAATATTGATTGTTTGATGAGCCCTGACCTGCGTCAGGGAGATGAGTGGCGAGATTGAGGGTGTGGTGGTGGATAGGATAGCTGGCTAGCAGATAATTTCAGCTTTATAAAAGTTGCGCAATGTAATGTTATAGTATAGCGTGTTTTGTTGGGTCGTGTTATTAGCGCTTCGTCATCGCTAATGATTAAGTCAAACCGTCAATTTATAATTCAATGTGGTAAAAAAATTATGTCTAATATACCGTCTTTACTGCCTGTTACCGTGCTTTCTGGCTTTTTAGGTGCAGGTAAAACTACCGTTCTCAATCATATTCTAAGCAATCGAGAAGGCCTCAAAGTGGCTGTTATTGTTAATGATATGAGCGAAGTTAATATTGATGCAGCAACAGTGCAAAATGAAATAAGCTTAAATAGGGCAGAAGAAAAGCTGGTTGAAATGAGTAATGGCTGTATTTGTTGCACGCTCAGGGAAGATTTGCTTGAAGAGATCACCCGTTTGGCTAAAGAAGGTAAATATGACTATTTGGTCATTGAATCTACCGGTATTTCAGAGCCTTTACCGGTGGCTGAAACATTCACGTTTGCAGATGAAAATGGCATTAGTTTGTCGGATGTTGCCCAGTTAGATACCATGGTCACTGTGGTCGATGCGCTTAACTTTTTAAAAGATTACGATGAAGCGAGGTCTTTACATGAAGTGGGCGAAAGTTTAGGTGAAGAAGACGAGCGCAGTGTTGCCGACTTATTGGTTGAGCAGGTGGAGTTCGCTAATATCTTATTAATTAGTAAAACCGATTTGATTTCAGACACTGAACTTAAGCGTCTTAAAAGTATATTAAAAACACTTAATACTGATGCTGAACAAATTGCTATTTCAAACGGTAATGTGCCGTTAAAACAAGTATTAGCGACCGGTAAATTCAGTTTTGAAAAGGCAAGTGTTGCAGCAGGTTGGTTAAAAGAAATGCGGGGTGAGCATTTACCTGAAACAGAAGAGTTTGGTATTAGCAGTTTTGTGTTTGAAGCGAGGCGTCCATTTTATCCAGAAAAGTTTTATAACTTTTTACACAGTAAAGAGATCGCGGGTAAGTTGATCCGCTCAAAAGGCTTTTTTTGGTTGGCAACAAGGCCGCAATTTGCGGGTAGTTGGAGCCAAGCGGGCGGTATGGCACGATATGGTGCCGCGGGATTATTTTGGAAAGCAGTACCAGAGCAAGATTGGCCCACAGATCCTGACTATCGCCAAGCAATAGAAGCGCAATGGGTTGAACCGTTTGGCGATATGCGCCAAGAGCTGGTTTTTATTGGCCAAGGGTTAGATAAAACAAATATTATCAATCGGTTAAACGCGTGTTTGTTAGAAGAAGATGAATTGCTACAAGGTGCATCATCGTGGGCAAAACTCCCGGATCCATTTCCATCGTGGGAATGATGCGTTTGAAGGGATCAGTTTTTTGTGGGATTTTCCCCTCTGAATTTATTGAGTAATTTGAATTCAGTGAGTAATTAGTAAGGAGAGTTGCTTAGCATGGACCCTGACCTGCGTCAGGGAGACGATTACTCTTTTTTTGTGTGTTATGAATTGATATGCACTCCCTTCGTCTCCCTGAATTTATTTCAGGGTCTATTATTTGTACACCAAGTGAGATTGCACGGGTTATTCAACATGGATCCAGACCTGCGTCAGGAAGACGAATAGTTTCAAACTAAGATTGCGAGCAGACTCCATTGGCCTCCCCAAGCAAGACAGAACTCACCTTTCGTCACCCTGAATTTATTTCAGGGTCTATTTCTCGTGTACCAAGTGTTAGTGCAGGGGTTATTTAACATGGATCCTGACCTACGTCAGGAAGACGAAAACCCCAAAATCAAGAAGGCGAATACACTCCATTGGCCTTCCCAAGCAAGACAAGGCACTCTCTTCGTCTCCCTGAATTTATTTCAGGGTCTAGTCTTTACGAGATACTTTCATGTGCACTAAGTGAAGTGCGGGGGTTATTCAGCATGGATCCTGACCTGCGTCAGGAAGACGGATATTTCCAAACTGAGATAGCGAATACACTCCATTGGCCTCCCCAGCAAGACAATATACTCCCTTCGTCACCCTGAATTCATTTCAGGGTCTATTTCTTGTGTACCAAGTGTGAGTGCAGGGGCTATTCAACATGGATCCTGACCTGCGTCAGGAAGACTAATGGGGGTTAATTGATTACAAGGAGGCATTTCGTAGCGGCGCAAATTTTAGCACATGAGTCATATACTTATCTGTCATCCTAAATTCATTTCAGGGTCTGAGGTTTCGCCGTTAACGTTGTGTTGTAAAGTTATAAGACTAAAGTCGGTATCCGATTTTTTACGACCTCTATACAATGGTTTAATTGTACATTTTTTAGGGAAAGTTATGTTTGGAAATTACGTTTCAGGTGCTTTAATAGCAGTGATGTGGGTGATCAGTCCTTTATCAGTAGCTTCAGCAAGCTTGCAAGAGGTGGCGAATGAGTTTGCTGCAAACGTGGCGCAGCACCAATATGTGGCGTTAGGTGAACAAAGCCATGGCGCAGCGAATGTGTATAACTTTAAACGAGAAGCGGTTAAAGCATTACATAAAAACCATAATTTTAATGTACTTGCACTTGAAAGCGGTTTGTATGATGTTGACTGGTTGTATCGAGAGTTTGTAAAAAACGGTGCGTCAATTGAGCAAAGTGCGCCGGGTAATATATTTTACATGTATGCAAATAGTGCTGAGCTTAAGCCGCTATTTAAATATATTGAGCAATCACACAGTACTGATCGGCCGCTAAAATTGGTTGGGTTTGACTCGCAACTAACCGGCGGTATTTCTAAACAATTTTTGGTTAAAGAGCTAGGCAGCCTATTGCCTCCTTTTAATGCGCAGTTTAGTAAAACGCAGTGGCAAGAGGTCGCGGCTGTTTTACAAAGCGTGATTGAAATCAATAGCACCAAACCAAAAAATACCGATGTTTTTTTTGAGTTGTTTGCACAGCTTGAGGCACACGCATTGGGCATGACAACTCGGCCTGCTTTTTGGCAGCGTATTCTAGTGGGCTTAAAAGCGCAGGCAAAAAGGCAATGGCAACTTAGTGACATGAGAAGTCATGAAATGGGCAATAACTTAGTGTGGCAAGCCAAGCTGCACAAAGGGCAAAAAATGATAATTTGGGCACATATTTATCACCTACAAAAAGAACGTGTAGACGGGGCCCAAAACGCTGGACAAGTGATGTTTGCGCAATACCCTAGTGCCTATCATGTAACACACTTTACCGGCGGAAAGGGCCAGTTCGTCGACTTTGTAAGCATGAAAACGCGCTCTGTATCGGCTTTGGCAAAGAATAGTGTAGAGTTAGCCGCGAACAAATTAGACTGTGACATATGTGTGCTAGACGTCCGTACGCTATTGCGTAAAGCGCCTAGTAGTGAAGTGTTACTGGTTGATTATGAAACATCAGTACCGCTAAAAGACATCGCACACAAGTGGGATTCATTAGTGCACTTTGCCCATGTTACGCCATCAAAGCAGCAGTAAATTTGCGGAGTTTGATATTGAAAATAGGGGGGATGGTGTTTAACTCGTCTCCCTGAATTCATTTCAGGGTCCACTTTGTGTGATGTACGGAAATAGAGGTAGTTGCTCAACATGGATCCTGACCTGCGTCAGGAAGACGGATATTTCCAAACTGAGATGACGAATACACTCCATTACTCTCCCCAAGCAAGACAATATACTCCCTTCGTCTCCCTGAATTTATTTCAGGGTCTATTTCTCGTGTACCAAGTGTGAGTACAGGGGCTATTCAACATGGATCCTGACCTGCGTCAGGAAGACGAAAACCTCCAAATAAAGATGATGACAACACTCCGTTGTCCTCCCCTAGCAAGAGCTTAACACGCTATTCGTCGCCCTGAATTTATTTCAGGGTCCATATATGTCAGGGTTCAGTCTGTATGGATACATGTGTAAATTAAACTATATGGGGTGATTTATTGCTTGGTAAATAAGCAATAAAGCGGCTTTATTTTAAGTTGATTGACAAAGTATTTCATATATTTACTTAGAGTATACTTTATTAATAAATTTATTAATTAGTAGACACGCCAGATTTTACTGTGTACTTTGTGAACTCATGTGAAGAATAATTAAACAAAGGAGTGCATGTAAATGAAATTACTACTAAATAAAAAGTCACTAAAAACACTGAATAATAAAGATTTGCCATTGTCACTAACTGCTGCGGCAGCTGGTGGTGCGGAAGATGTTAACTTTACGCTTTACGCAGGATGCAATACTCAGCCGTCAAACCCACGTATTTGTGGTGGTACAGGCCGTACTAAGTAACGCGTTAGTGTGGTCAATACATTATTAGTTAATGTATTGACCACGTTTATTTTTATTATAGAACTAGTTATTTAAGTGTTACGGTTTATCGATTTTGTTGTTTACCTTCCTTGTCACTGTTAATAGTGCTTATTAAACATTCCCTGTATTTGAATTAATGCTCCCTCTGAAAATAATATCACCAACAACCGTTGGCACAGTTAACGTTATGGTGGTTGTGGATCTGCGATCTATGCCCTGTGTGCACATTAACGGTTACCCCATTGTAAGTGAGGGTAGCCCATGCTGTTGTGCCGTTGTTCATCCACCAAGTACTTTGGCTGTCTCCTGCGTAACTAAAGCTATTTGCAGGCAATGATTTAGTCGCGATTTTTTGACTGCTAATATAAAAGTTAACTACTGTGCCAGCGGGTGCATTAGGAAAGTGGCCTTTGATCCCTCTAATGCGTTGACCGTCACAACAGCCATCGGAGCCTTCCCAGTTTACACTGCCATTTTTAGCTGCGTTTTGAAGTTGGACCGCAGGGTCGGTATCATTTTCAATAATCGTGGCTGTTTCACTATCTGAGCCTGCCCCGTTATTTGACGCGTTGATATGAACAGTAAATTGTTTATTTCCTTGAAAAACGGAGTTATCGACAGTGGGTATTGATATTGTATAGCTAGTACTGCCGGCTGGAATAGTAACAGTCTGATCTGTATAGCTATAGTCACTGCTCGTGGCGGTGCCTGGTGTGGTTGATACATCGACCGTTACATCGGTGCTGTATGAGTTACTAAGTTCTATGTTAAAGCTGAGCGTTGAGCCTTCGTGTGCAGATGCAGTCACAGGTGTGAGCGACACGGTTGGCTTAGTCACTAATTGACATAAAGGGACCTCTGGGCACGCATAGCCATTGCTATTGTCGACCGCCAAATCATTTATTTGAGTAGGTATTGTTGCCATAAGGCATGCAGCCCCTGTAGTGGGGATAACGTGATAAAGCTCAGACATGTTATGGCTGCCATAATCATTACTTTTATCACGGCTGATGATGAGCTCACCCACACCATTAAATACTGCACCTGTGACTGTTGATAAGTTATGATCAGCAAGTTTAGCCACGGCTAAAGTGGCAATATTAACGGTAAATATTGCAGAATTAGAGATCAAATATAATTGCCCGTTCTTGAATGCCAAGTCACCACGCCACATTTCGGGGTTGCTCGAATACCCAGACATACTGCCTAATAGTGTTGTTGCACCAGTGGCAGGCTCAATTGAATAGAGTTTATTAAAGTAAGCGCCATACAACAGTTGTGAGGTGCTGTCGTATGCAAGTCGGTACATCGGCTTACTATTGGCTAATGTAATGTGCTCCTTGGTGCTCATATCTACATAAGCAACTTTCGTGTATTTTTGTTTTTGTGCAGAGATAGGCAGCGATTTTAGCTCAGTGCTATTTAAGTCAACACCCGACACATCGAGTTTATATTCTGACGCTCTTGGTGCACTGATATAATACAAACGATTTAAGTCTGATGCGTATGCCATTGCTGCTGAACTAAACTTAGCCTTTGAATGAACAAATGCGTCACCGCTATACTCATTGACCGCAACTACTAACCCAACTTCACCTCTGCCTGCGTTGATACTAAAAAGCTGACCTGTGCAGTTATTTGCTTGAATGTTAGCTGTGAATAGACAGCTAGTGAGTACCATAGAATTGATTATTTTTTTGATAGTGAACATAAGATTAGCCCCAGGGTTTTGTTTGGCGTATGGGCATTTCCTTGCACGTCAAAATAGGTATTTTATCATCTTTTATAATTTCATTATGCGCTTAGAGATTTATCTTGCAACATAAAAATCACATTAAATAGTATTTTGGTATTGGTTTTTGTTTTGTTCTATGATTTTTAACGAATTATTTTATTGCGCGTTATAAAGGAGCTAATAAAATCGTAAAGGGGCTTTACACCGTATTTTTGTCTCTCTAATAAGAGTAAGTAATCCCCATTTTTGCTTTAAGTTGGGAAAGTAAATATCATTTACCTCTTTTCTAGATGACAAATACGTTTAACTAGTCTCCCTGAATTCATTTCAGGGTCCACTTTGGGTGATGTACTGAGATAGAGGTAGTTGCTCAATATGGATCCTGACCTTCGTCAGGAAGACGAATAAACTCAAATCAAGTAGATGAATACGCATTATTCGCTGCTCTAAGAAGCCGAATACATTTAAACCAAACAGGCGAGTACATTCACACCTAACACACGAGTACACGCCTTTCGTCCCCCTGAATTCATTTCAGGGCCCACTTTGTATGATGTACTGAGATAGAGGTAGTTACTTAACATGGATCCTGACCTACGTCAGGAAGACGAATAAGCTCAAATCAAGTAGATGAATACGCATTATTCGCTTCTCTCAGAAGCCGAATACATTTAAACCAAACAGGCGAGTACATTCACACCCAATACACGAGTACACGCCATTCGTCTCCCTGAATTAATTTCAGGGTCCACTTTGTATGATGCACTGAGATAGAGGTAGTTGCTCAATATGGATCCTGACCTTCGTCAGGAAGACGAATAAACTCAAATCAAGTAGATGAATACGCATTATTCGCTGCTCTAAGAAGCTGAATACATTTAAACCAAACAGGCGAGTACATTCACACCCAATACACGATTACACACCATTCGTCGCCCTGAATTCATTTCAGGGCCCACTTTGTATGATGTACTGAGATAGAGGTAGTTACTTAACATGGATCCTGACCTTCGTCAGGAAGACGAATAAACTAAAATCAAGCAGACGAATACACGCCATTCGTCGCCCTGAATTTATTTCAGGGTCCACTTTATATGATGTACGAAGTAGAGGTAGTTACTCAACATGGATCCTGACCTTCGTCAGGAAGACGAATAAGCTCATGTCAAACAGATGAATACAGTCAAACCAAACAGACAAGAAAACACCATTCGTCTCCCTGAATTCATTTCAGGGCCCACTTTGTATGATGTACGGAAATTGGAGAAGTTGTTCAATATGGATCCTGACCTGCGTCAGGAAGACGAATACACTCAAACAGGCGAGTACACGCCAATCGTCGCCCTGAATTCATTTCAGGGTCCATCAAGGCTTTCAAATAAAACAGACGTATGTTGATAATAGGGGGAGTTAGTGTTCATGAAGGGTATGGAGTGACTTTTTGTACTCTTCGAGGTGTAATAGCTGTCGTTCTAACATTTTAGTGGGGGCTTGTGTGTGGGCTTTTTTTAGCCAATATGTGGCTTTTTTTAGATCTTTGCTAAATGGAATAAAAGTGGTGTTGTATTTTAATGCAGGGTTGTAAAGCTGCCCAAGGAGTAACTTAGCAGGCCAATACTTATCGTCTGCTGCGAGCTTTAAGTAATGCAGTGCTTGTATAGGGTTAGCATTATCAACGTGATAAAGGCCCGCATTAAAATAATTGTAGCGAGAGGTCCCATTAGCACTACTTTGTAGCTGTATGATTTCTTCATTAGAAAGCGTTACAAGTAACCTTTTTAATTGAGTTCTTATAAAGTTAACAGAAATATTCTCTGGGTACTCTAAACCTTGGTTGTAATAAGATATAGCATGTTTACGCAGTGATGCGTTTGCTTGGTCTGATTTATAACGCAGATGATAAACCGTCGCAATGCGAATATTTGCAATACCAGGCTCGTAGTGTGCAATTTTTTTAAAGCATGCAATGGCCTTTTTATCCTCTTTATTGCCAAAATACTTCATACCTCGGCGCAAATAGGGTGACCAAATAGCATCATCATTTAACTGTTCTTGCTTATATGATAAGCCTTCACAGGCATAAGCTGACGCAGAACTCAAAATTACGACGAAAAGTAAGAGTGTAAGGCGCACTTGCAAGTTCCTGTTTTGGGTTTTTATATTTATGCAACAATATTAAATAAACAAGCGCTTTGCAATCCACACAATATCTATATTTGTAAATGGGTGTGAAAATAACAGCATAAAAATGTATAAATAGAATATTCTAATCTGCAACAACGAGGGTTCTATACGTATCGTAAGCGAACTGATCGGTCATGCCGCTTACAAAGTCTTGTAATAGACGGCTTCTGTAATAAAATTCAAATATAGGGTGTTGTGTTTGTTCAGGTGTGAGCTGGTTTATTGTTTGCTTATAAACGGCAACAAATTTCGGTGAAATGCGGTTCAAAAGCCGTGTTTCAATAGGAAATCCTCGGTCTTTGTTAATTATTTGCATAAATTGATGTGCGTCTAACTCTAATAGCCGTCTATATTCATCTAAAATCCCCGAGGTTATTTTATAGCCCTGTAGTTCTAATTCTTCGACCTCTTTATGGCAAAAAACATGTTTGAGCGCGACGTTCTTAAGCGTTTGTGTAATGGCATATTGGTAACTTTGATCTTCAAGCAATGCACTATTAAAGCTGCCGTGATATACCGCCTCTAAATTGCCAATAAATCGAGTGGCTGCATGTTTAACTAACGTATGAATTAGCCCAACCCTGAGCCAAATAAAAAACTCATTGTCGAAATTCGCGAGGTTCTCACAAGCGCGCTCGTAGGCATAGGTGCATTTATCGGCAACAAATTGCTTATATATTTGCTCCGACGGTGGAAGGGTACTAAGAATGCTCTGATATTCTTCGGCTAATAATACGCTTAATGTATCGACGCTAATAAACCCTTTTTCTACAGCATCTTCAATGTCTGCAAGGCAATACGCAATGTCGTCGGCCGCTTCCATAATATATGCAGCTGGGTGGCGGTGCCCAACTTTGATATGTAGCGCGTTACAAAGCTCATTAACAAATTGGTGTTCGCTATAGTAATAGCCTACTTTTTTTGTAAGTAACTGGTTGAGCTTTCTAATGGAGGCTTTGGCTGCGTGGCACAGCGGGTATATTTTAAAATGCTGGCAGTTTGGCAATAGGTTAAGTTTAGGCTAGATAGGGTGTGGATGATCCGAATAGCCTGAGCGTTACCTTCAAAATTACACAAATCAAATAAAAGCTGCATTTTTAGTGGTACGTTTTCATTGTATTTGTGGCTGCTTAATTGAGCCATATCTAAAGAATAAGCGGGATGTTGTGACAAGTACCGTTTAAACCAATCGTTGATTGCTGCTTCACCAAAATGGCCAAATGCGGGGTTGCCAATGTCGTGCATTAGGCAAGCCATTTCAACCAATGATTCAAGCGATGTGGCTAAATCATCATATAATTCTGGTGCGAGCTTTTGTTTTTTTAACGCTTTAACAATGGTTTGGGCAATGTATCGGCCATTTTGCTGTACTTCTAATGAGTGGGTTAATCGCGATCGAACAGCAGCGTTACGCTCAAGAGGGAAGACTTGGGTTTTTTGCTGCAATCGGCGTAGCGCCGCACTGTTAATAATACGACCTCGGTCACTTTCAAGGCTACCTTGCACCGATTTTTGTGGATTATGCGGTCTTAATGCGTTGATCTTTTTATTAAAGTCCATTTTTAGCTCGAATATTAATCATAAAATCATTGTATTGAGTCCTTTATAAAATGTAAATTTTTTGACCATTTTATTGAGTGAACTAAAAAAAGAGTTGATACGCACATAGGTACGTAGCAACTCATTAATGGTTGGGAGGTGTAAACTGGTTAGGGTGTAAAGCGTGCCCTTAGCTGTAAGTTGTCGGGGTCATTGCTTGAATCGCTTGGTACCCATTGCTGAATACAGTCAGTATCTGTGGCGCAGTGATCCGTGAGTGCGTGTAAAAATGCAACCACGTCTTGCTGTTGCTCTGCATTTAAAATGGGTTTTACAAACCGTGAACGCTCAAAGCGGTTTAATGCAGCTTGGCTATTTTGTTGTGCTTGGTCGTTTAATTCATCACAGTTCTCGTTATCGGCAAATTGTGGTAATCCGCAGGCGCCCCCACGTTGAAAGAATTGTTCAATGCTTGTGGCTGGGTCCACATAGTGTGCAACAACTTGTTCTAGTGTTTCAAACGAACCAGCGTGGCCGTAAGGCGCGGTTAATGCCACGTTTAATAAGCTAGGTATGCGAAACGCAAATTGATTACGGCGGGTAGGATCTATCGCTGCTCTGCCAATATCGCTTTTATCAGGCTGAGTCCCAATACCAAATTGTGGGTACGCAACATTGACAAATCCTTCGCGGGTAAAACGCGTGCCACCGTGGCAAGTGTCACACCCTGCGCCACCGTCTTCACGGGGTGTAAAATATAATACTGCACCGCGTTTTTGTTGGTCGTTTAGGGCAGTGGGATCACCATTTAAATAACGGTGCCAATCTGAGTCAACCAATACCAATGACTGCTGATATTGTCCAAGCGCCAGCGCTATGCTATCAAAGGTAATAAGATTTTGTGCTGGTTCATCACTGTTAAATGCTTGTTGAAAGTGTGCTAGCCAGTCATTGGTATCTAAACTGCCTGTTTCGCCACCATAGTCGCCAATACGTTCTGCAAGATGACGCCTAACTTCGTCATTTGTGGTGGCCTGTGGAAAGGCACTTCCGCGCATTTCTTCAACCGATGTAACTGGGAATCGAGAAAGCGCGGCAGTTAAGCTATCGCCGGCATTCACATCAACACTATTAAATGTTGAATCAGGTGTGCTAATTTGGTTGGTACGAACACCTTGTTCGTTTGTAACCATCTCAACTCGCCCATCCCAAAAGAGGGTGCGGCGCATTAATCCGGTATTAAAAATAGTGGGGGCGTTACGAGGAATGGTCACCTCATTATTGAGTGCTTTTCGTTCAAGGCCTATTGCATCTGGGTCGATGGCATTGGTACCAATACTGAATGACAGCTGATCAGCGCCGCCAAGCTCGGGGTGGTGGCATGTGGCACAGGCGACGGTTTTTTCACCCCCTAGCGCTTTAGTAAAAAAGAGTTTCATTCCAAGCTGTGTGATAGGTTCATTAATACTGGGCGCGCGCCTTGCCCCTCGAATTGCGCTTCTAAGTCGCTTTTCAATAATTAAGTTAGCGAGTGCTTCATCAGCCGTTGCATCAGATGAAATTACAGCCAAATTTGCGCTTACCACGGTGGGAAGCGCGTTAATGTTACCTTCATGTTCTTGAACATTCACGCGCTCTGAGTTGATAAAGTTTGGTGTACTTGCTGATGCAGTGTTTACGACTACAGCTGTTATCAATACTGCACTTATTACAATAGAATTTAGTACTAAAGAACTTGATTTCATATTTCAACCAATTAAAAACAACTAGATAAACAAACAATGACAAGCAATTGTGGAAGAAATGTGAATGATTGTGAAAAACGAAATTTAAAGTGGTTTTTTGGTGTTGCTTTATTTATTTTTGTTAGTTCTTTATGGTTGGTTTTTCGTGATGTAGAGTCGTTTTAGTCGGGTTTCTATTAACTTAATTAACATAGTGCAAAGTTGTATGTTAGCGCCAAGTCTACTTATTCGGCTTCAGGTTTTCACGTGTCATAGTAATGAGTGTTGCGATAACGACTGCCCACCCAAAATAGACAAGACTCTCATAGTAGGTGTAAATAAAATTAAAGTTTTTAAATGCATATTGGCGATTAAGTATGAACTCGATTGCCGCAGCAGCTGTCAAGGCTGTAAAATAAGCAAATGTCATCGTTAATACTAATGAATATGAATAGCTATGCTTCCATGAGTGAAGAAACGTACATTTTATAATTCTTTTTTGATTAATAAATATTATTAAAGCAAAAAATGAGAGTAGGGACTGCGATAAAAAAATGCTTGAAGAGTGCCATACTGTTTTGTTTTCTAATCGTGCCAAAAAAT
The DNA here is from genome assembly GCF_003590335.1 of Pseudoalteromonas sp. MSK9-3. GTDB lineage: Bacteria > Pseudomonadota > Gammaproteobacteria > Enterobacterales > Alteromonadaceae > Pseudoalteromonas. The sequence continues at coordinate 251,893 of NZ_MIET01000070.1, forward strand.
TCACTATAAATTGAAATGAGGTATACTCAAGCAAGCTAGTTAAAAGAAGAACAACTGCGGTAAATGTTATTGAGCTACTTTTTCTGAAGATACCAAATGCCAAAAATAGCCCAAGAATAGCAACATAGGATGACATCATAATGTCAGGTGTAAAATATGCAATTGTAAAGAGTATAAGTATGGAATTTTTCATACCTTGCAATTGAGCTGCCAGTGGCTTTAAGTCAATTTTACAGACCGATAACCACCTAAAAAGCTGGCTGGCTTTTGGTTCGCACACTCCTTGCTCATAATTGATGATTGTGCGCCTATCGCAGTCGAGCTTTTTGGCCATATCGGTTTGTGATATACCCGCATTTTTTCTGACTGATTTTAGGTCGCTGCCGTCTAGCATTGAGAGTTACCATTTTTTAACTCTTTTTCATGAGAGGCAACCATTGCAGCCAGTGTAAAGATAATTAGGGACATACCGATATATACCAAATTCTCATAATAGGTATAGAATACAGATAAAAACGTATAATTATATTTGCTATCTATATAAAAATCAATGAGATGTAAAGTTGTAATTGTCGAATTGTATATGTAAATTTTAGGTAGTGCTTTTTCCAATAACGATAGTTTTGGGTTTTCTATGTGGATTTGATGGCGTTTTCTAATTCTATAAGAGAAGATGTAATAGCCTGCAATGCTAAAAGTTATTTGGAAGGAATAATAAAATATAGCTATGATGAGGTCGTCTGTAGTTAAGCTTGATATGAAGCTGTCGAAATAACCAATAGATATAAATTCAAACGTGCATAGGGACGCTATAATAAAAGCAATACAAGAGATGTTTTTCTCTCGTCGAATTCCCCCATATATGGCGAACGATATAAGAGCTGAAATGTAAAAGTAAATTATTATATAGGGTGATATAATAACTAAGGAAAGAAAAATGAATGCACTTTCTTTTATATTACGAAGCTGTACAGCTAGTGGCTTTAAATCAATTTTGCATACTGATAACCACCTAAAAAGCTGACTAGCTTTTGGTTCACATACTCCTTGCTCATAATTGATGATTGTGCGCCTATCGCAGTCGAGCTTTTTGGCCATATCGGCTTGCGATATCCCCGCATTTTTTCTGACTGATTTTAGGTCATTTCCGTCTAGCATTGAGAGTTACCATTTTTTAACTCTTTTTCATGGCGGACTATCATAGTGAATAGTAAACAAATTATGCTCAACATTGCTACATAGTTAAGCTGTTCATAATAGTCATAAACAAACGCTAGATGTTTGAAATTTAATTTGTAATTTAAACCATACTCAATAGCTGATATTATCGCCAGTGTTAAAAGGTAAATATAGATCCAAGGAAGTACTTGGTCAGCGATGGTTGGTGATACTTTCATTTTATTTAGGATGTACTTTGATATTTTAATACGTTTAGAGAAAATGACTAGTGAGAATGTAGCCATTAATATTTGAAATGAATAATGTATAGTTGCTATCGATATGGCTGAGTAGTTATGTTCTACTAATATAGTTTTCAAAAGCGTTATTATCCGATACTCAAAATTATAAATGATGAATAGCAACGTTGATATTTGTGCTATATTTACATTTTTTCTGACAACAGCGTACAGTATACATAATAAAACTATAAAGCTATAGATGTTACTACTAGTAGCTGCTGAAATCATCGGCAATGCAAATAATACGAAAATTGATTCTTTGAAGTGTTGGAGTTGACTTGCCAGTGGCTTTAAATCAATTTTACATACTGATAACCACCTAAAAAGCTGACTAGCTTTTGGCTCACACACTCCTTGTTCATAATTGATGATTGTGCGCCTATCGCAGTCGAGTTTTTTGGCCATATCGGTTTGTGAGATACCCGCATTTTTTCTGACTGATTTTAGATCGCTGCCGTCTAGCATTGATATATCTCTAATTTTTTAAAACTCATTTATTAGTTTAATGATAGTTAGGCGCTTCTAGTTCTTTCTTGTGATATATAATCATTGAAAATAATAAGGTTACAACCATCGTCATACCTAGGTATATCAGTTCTTCGTAAAAGCTGTAGAAAAATGATAGTGTTTTAATTTCATAAATTTCGTTAATATAAAAGTCAATGGTGTGTAGCGTTGCTATGATAGTGTTGTATATGTAAATCCAGGGCATGATATTGTCAAACGGCGTTAGCTTTATTTTCTTACTGTTGGATATTGTTCTGGATATTTGAACTCTGAGAATGAATATGAAAAATGCTATAATAGAGAACTTTATTTGATATCCATAATAAAAGGTACCAATTAAAACCTTACTTGAAAGGTTGTTTAATAAAAAGTCATAGTAAAAATCAATTGTTATATATTCTGCTATATATAGAGTTGATGAGAATAAGGAAATATGGATTAAGTTTACTTCCTTATTCGCAACTCCATAAAATAAACATAGAGTTATTGATGATAGAAACACAGTGCTCGTAATGTTAGGGTTTGAAATTAATGTATAAAAAAAGAAGGTGAACACCATTGTTATTATAAGTTTTGTCGAGTTTTTCATTGTTAACTTATTTTGTTTGTTTGGCTTTTTAGGTTGGTAATGTGAAGGGGTTTTTCATTAATATATGCTGATTTAGTTGCCCTTTCTATTTTTTTTGGAACAGCCCCGCCATTAATTTTTTTGCATGTTGACTCATTTAATGTTTTCACAATGTAACTCCTGTTAATTAAAATATGAAACCTAACTTTTATAATAATTTCTTACTATAAATTCTATTCTGAATCTATTTTTTCTCTTATCTTAGTAATTTGATTTGTTAAAGGCTTAATATCTACCCGACAAATTACTAACCATTTAAGAAGTTGGCCCATTTTGGGCTCACCAACACCTAACTCATAGTTAATGATGGTCTTTCTATCGCAACTGAGTTTACTTGCCATTTGTGCTTGTGTAATACCGGCCTGAGTCCGCATGGCCTTAAGGTCATCACCATTGATCACATCCTATCCTTAATATGTAGATGGAAAGGTTATTTTAATTATATTTAACTCAAATATAACATTGTGATCACTTAGTGTAAACCTCGGTGCATATGATAATATTTATAATGTAATTAGTGAAGTACTTGTTGATATTTTGGTGCGATAAATTTGAATTTTTATCATTATTAATGGTCGCTGGTTGGTTTGTATTGGGATTTTTGGTGGGTTGAGGGTGATTAGTATTGAGTAATTGGACCCTGACCTTCGTCAGGGAGACGAAAAGGGGGATGTGAGACGAAAGTTGCGTCAAGGGGATTGAAGCGGGGGCTGGGAGGTTGAAACTGGGCCGCCCGCACACCGGTTGGGTTTGGGTGATGTGACTTATATGGGCCCTGACCTGCGTCAGGGAGACGAAAGTAGCGTCATGATTACGTAAATGGCGTCACGAGACGAAATTGGTTTGTTAGGTTTAGGTGTTTTTTTATTCGTCTCCCTGAATTCATTTCAGGGTCCACCTTTATTTATTATTCGTTATGGAGGAACTGTTAGGTATGGGCCCTGACCTTCGTCAGAGAGGCGAAGTTGGTTTGTTGGGTTTGGGTGGTGTGATTTGTATGGGCCCTGACCTTCGTCAGGGAGACGAAAAGAGGGTTGTTTGGTTTGGGTGGTTTGGTTTAGATGGGCCCTGACCTGCGTCAGGGAGACGCAGTTGGGTTGTTGGGTTTGGGTGGTTTGCTTTAGATGGGCCCTGACCTTCGTCAGGGAGACGAAAAAGAGGGCAAAGAGATTGATGAAGTGGGGGCTGTGATTGGGTGCTATGACTTATATGGACCCTGACCTTCGTCAGGGGGACGAATTTGGGCTGTTGGGTTTGGGTGGTGTGATTTGTATGGGCCCTGACCTGCGTCAGGGAGACGAAAGAGGGGGAAGAGGGGGAAGGTCAGGGTAGTGAGACGAAAGTGGGGTCAGGGGTACAAAAATTGCAGCAGGGAGGCGGAATGAGGTGTGCTTATCAATGCTGCAGTTGGTGTGTATGGGGTTGTCTTTTATTTGTCTCCCTGAATTCATTTCAGGGTCCCTTGTTTTGAGGTGTATAGACAGTACAAAAGTAAAGGGTTGATACTTTTTATTATCTTTTTTTACATGTGGGGAGATTTTTCCACACAATCTAGTTGATTATTGTTAACAGTTGGTGCTCATAGTAAAAAGGATAGGTCATTGATGACGAGTTTATTACCACTGGACGTGGCTTCGGAGTCACTGCATAACTTAGGGTTAAAAGATGTTACTAAATACTCTATTGCAACAAAAAAATTGTACATTAAACACGTTTTTATAAAAAACTTAGACGGTGATTTAGTAAAGCCAAAGTTAACTTATACTGATTTGGAGTTTTTCGGAACCACTAACGCTGTGGACGGTTACTGCTATGTATTGGTGTATGTTTTTAACAAACGGCGTAAAAAGTTTGATATGGCATTTTTTTTAGAAGATGCAGAAGCAATTAAAGGTATAGATACCCTTGAAGCTAAAAAAAGAATGACTGATTTATATTCTATCTCGCGTAATATTCGAGGTGCTTTGTTAGGTCAATTTTAGTTTGCAAACGTGATTGACCTTTATTTTATGTAATTTGCACGGTGCTTGCGCTGTTTCTCATTCAAAAGGATGTATTGTCTCTCCTGCGACATTATGTCACACGCTCAATGCGTTAATTCGAATTATACTCTCCTTTATCTTTCTGATATAAAAATAATAATATGATCAAGTCGTTGCTTGTTTGGCATAGGCGTTTTGCCTTATTGTGCGTTATTCCTTTTGTTGTTTGGGCTTTGAGTGGCTTGTTGCACCCTGCAATGTCGCACTTTGCGAAAGCTGAACGGCTTAACACCCCATTTATTAAAGTTCCCAATCATATTTCTGCGGTAGCAGTACCTTTAAAATCGGTTTTAGTCGCCCACAACATCACGGCGTTTAGCCATGCAAGGGTGATTGAATATAAGGCGGCATATTACTATCAAGTGGCGGTTGCGAATGCTCCCTTGCCACACATTTATTACTTCTCAGTGGAAACGGGCTTAATAAATAGCGCTTTAAATGACGAACGTTATGCACTTTATTTGGCGCAATCATGGGCTGAACAGGCCGCCTTGGGCACTGAATTAATTAACGAATTTAGCCCTGAATATGCTGAAATTAACCGTATACTGCCTGTTCATCGCGTTACCTTACAAAACAAAAATCGATTGTATGTTGATACGTTAAGCAGCCGTATTGCAGCGCATAATACGCCCTTGCGAGAAAGTTTGTCTTATTGGTTTAAGCAATTACACACCTTTGAATTTATTGGCGAGCGACATAGCCTATGGCGCATAACCCCGATGTTGGCAATTTCATTGCTATTATTTGGCACTGGGGTGTTTGGTTTAGTAAGTTATGCTCTGCTATGGCGACGTTTAAAAAGTAAACGTGTTAATACGCCAGTGCTACACCGTTCATTGGGTGTTGTATTGAGTGTATGTATGTTGGGGTTTGCAAGCAGCAGTATTCATATATTAGTTGATAAGTTTTTTCCTGAGACGTTTAGAGCGTTGTCGCCTGGCAACGCTATTTTTACTGACCGACTTAACCACGATCCATTAAAAGATGTGCTTGACTCAAACGGCGACAATTTTCAATTGGTGGCTGTGGGTGAGCAAGTTGTTACACAGGTGACGAAACAGGCATTTGTACAAAAAAGGCCGATAGTCGAATTTAGTTATTGGCAAAACTCAGCGGTAAATGTAACGAGCGTAGACGTAGCTCTGGCTCAGTTACAGCGGCAACTTAATGTCGGTGGTACGGTGCTTAATTGGCAAAAAATTGATAAGTTTGGTCAAACTTATGGTTTTATAAACAAACGATTACCTGTTATTCAAATGCGCTTTGTGAATGCACCTGATGTGCTTTACAGTGTTGAACCGCACACTGGGTTTGTTGCTAACATAGAAACAAATTGGCAAAGCGCACGTAGTTGGCATTTTGGTTACTTACATAAATACCACTTTTTAAACCCGCTAGGCCGAGAAGTTCGAGATGTTATCGTCACTGGTATTATTATTGGCTTGGTATTGACCGCATTGTTTGGCGTTCGTTTGTATATTGGCCGACGTAGGCGGCAAAAAAGTGCGATTGTGCGTCGTGGTGTATTGTCGTCGGGCGGTTATGTGGACAGCCACTAATTAAAAGATTATTAAAAAATAACTTAGGAATATCTAGAATGAAGCAGCGCTTTTGCTATTCACTTATCTCATTGTCTATTTTATCTGCGTGTTCAATCAACGCATACGCATACGCGAACGACGATAATGCGATGGCTGATATAGAGCAGATCACCGTTACATCGAGCCGTACGGCCAAATTAAATACCCAGTTAGCGCTCAGTATAGGCAGCGTGTCGGAAGAGGTGCTAAATAATGATAATAGCCAACATCTGTCAGATTCTTTGCAAACTATTCCGGGTGTATTGTTAAACCAGTTGTCGGGTGGGCAAGGGCATAACGCGGCTATTCGTATGCCCATTAACTACGGCGGGTATACCTTGTATCTACAAGACAATGTGCCTTTACAGTCGGCGGCTTTTTATAATCATAATGCGCTTTGGTGGGCGAGCAGCAATTCGTCTTTGTCGCGCTTAGAAGTAATGAAAGGGGCGGGTACTAGCTTGTATGGCTCTGGCGCGGTGGCAGCAACGGTTAATGTGTTATCTGCGCCCGTTGACTCGAACAAAAATGCTTTAGGCTTAACGCTTGGCGAAGCCGGTTATGAGCGTTATCAGGGCAGTATTACCGAGCACTTTAGTGAAAATAATGGTGTGCGAGTGTCGGGTGCGTATTTAAATAACGATGGGTGGCGTGACAACAGCAGTGTAGAAAAAGCAGAGCTTAATGTGCTACATGAAGTGAGTTTTTCTGATAGGCATCAGCTTAAAACCAGTGTGATGGCGTCAAGCCTTGACCAACAAATGCTGGATGCACTTACAGAAGATGAGTTTAACGACGACCCGTCGCAATCAGGGTTACCGTTAGAAGTCGTCAATATTGACCCTCGCCGTAAAACTGACTACGTGCGTGTTAGTTCGGAGTATCAATACCATGGCGACGCTGTGTTTGCGTCGGTTATTCCTTATGCGCGATACAGAAGCAATGATTATATTGCGACGTGGCAACCTAATATGCCGCAAGTTGAATCGAGCGTAAAAACGGTTGGTGTACTGGCACTGGCTAACTTTTCTCACAGCGATGGGTTTGATACCACGATAGGTATTGATTTAGAAAGTGCCAAAGGTGATGCACTTTCGTATCAAGCTGCCACGCGCACAACCACTGGCTGGGGGGCTGCAACTTATCCTAAAGGGCATGTATTTTATAATGATGAGACCCGTTTTAGGGGAGTTGCGCCTTATATCCAGCATAATGGCGAAATAACAAAACAACTTAGTTATAGCCTTGGGCTCAGGTATGACAATAATAAGTATGAGTTTAATAATAGCTTACCCACTTATGACGACGATGGCTTTGGCAATCGATCTATCGCTGATAGAACAGATACATTTGACCATTTAAGCCCCAAGGCGAGCTTAAATTATCAGATGAATGATATCAGCAATGTTTATGTGCGTTTTGCGAATGCGATCCGTATTCCAACCGCGTCTGAGTTATATCATTTAAAAACCAAAGAAACGAGTGCGCAATTGAGTGCGTTAAATGAAGAGACCTCTGACACATACGAAGTGGGGTATAAGGCACATTTTGAGGCGCTGAGCATAGAACTGGCGTATTATTTTATGGCGGTTGACGATGCGATTGTTACCGCTTATGACGATTTTGGCGCTTCTTATCGGGTGAATGCTGCGCGTGTAGAACACAGCGGCATTGAGCTTGGTGTGAACTATGACGTCTCCAAGTCGGTGGCTGTTGCGTTTGCGTATAGCCGATCAGAGCATGAATTTGACCATTACATAGAAGACCAAGGGCGTATTGACCGAAACACGCAACGCAGTAAAGCGCAGGATTTATCTGGTAATAGTTTACAAATGGCCCCTGACTATGTGGCTAATTTGCGGTTGAATTACAACAGTGATGTTTTCGATGGGTTAAATGTGGTGGCTGAAATTCAAAGCATCGGTGACTACTGGATGGATGCCAAAAATACACAAAAGTACTCAGGGTATACCGTTGCCAATGTGAAAGTGAATTACCTTTTAACGGATGCGTTAAAACTTCATGTGCGAGTTGCTAATTTAACTGATAAAAAATACGCGTTGCAAGGGGAGTTACGTTACGGCAGAGAACGTATTCAACCTGGAGCGCCAAGAACGTTATACATGGGCTTACATTACGACTTTTAACGGGCGATTGAGTTAAATAACTATTTTTAAAGCGCATTTAGGTAATGCGCTTTTTTGTATTTGCCTTTTTAACCTAACATGCAGCCTGGGGCGGCCCTAGCAACAGGTTTAGGCTTTATTGTTGAAAAACATGCCCGCGTTACTCGCGCCGTTACTGGTAAATAAGCTTTGTACTAGCGTTGATGTTTGCTTTTTGATTATAAGTTGCACATTTTGCAGTTGTTCATCAAGTTGCGTTTTTAGCTCTGCCAGTTGCTCGGCACTTTGCTCTTTTGTGAGGCTTGAGTCAGCCCGCACTTCGCTCATTTTGTTCTGTAGAATTTTGATGTTACCCACGATTTTTTCTTGTGCACTGATATCGGACGTTTTATCTGTGGGCGTCTTTTCATCTTCAAGAGTGGTTTTTTCAGTGGCTGTTTCCTCCGTGGCCTTTGTTGGATCTTCTGTTACTGGCGTTGCCGTGTTTTTACCTTTGCTGGTGGGGGTTTCTGACAGGTTATAACCATGATTTGAGTAAGCGCTTGGCGGCAAAGAGTTAAAGTTCATGTGTGACACGGTCCTTATGCGACAACATTTTGTCGGATGTTAGTTTTATGAATATTAAGCACTTTTTATACCAGTTGTGTACGGCGTGGTTATTTATAATGAGGTCTCCGCTTTTCGTCTCCCTGAATTTATTTCAGGGTCTAGGTTGTGTGTTGCGTCTTGGCGTTAGGGGTTAATTAGCATGGGTCCTGATCTTCGTCAGGGAGACGATGGTGTGGGAGAGAAGGTTGGGATTAATTGGCATGGGCCCTGACCTGCGTCAGGGTGACGGTGGAGTGGAGTGAAGATTGGGGTTAATTAGCATGGACCCTGACCTTCGTCAGGGAGACGATTTGGAGGTGACGTGATGAGGCCGCTAAAGAGTTTGATGTTGCCGCTTTTCGTCCCCCTGAATTTATTTCAGGGTCTAGGTTTTGTATTGCGCCTTGGCATTAGCGGTTAATTAGCATGGGTCCTGACCTTCGTCAGGGAGACGATGGTGTGGGAGAGAAGGTTGGGATTAATTGGCATGGGCCCTGACCTTCGTCAGGGAGACGATTTGGAGATGGTGTGATGAGACTGCTAAAAAGTTTGATGTTGCCGCTTTTCGTCTCCCTGAATTTATTTCAGGGTCTAGGTTTTGTGTTGTTTCTTGGCATTAGGGGCTGATTGGCATGGGCCCTGACCTGCGTCAGGGTGA
>NZ_MIET01000071.1 GCF_003590335.1 Pseudoalteromonas sp. MSK9-3
TGCATCAATGGTAGCGGGTCGTTTACCTTGTAATTTTAAGTTGGTAAGATGTTGAAGATAAAGGAAGTCGAAATGTTTTTGTTCGAGGTCATTCATGGTATTAACTCCAGTGTGACACCACCAACATGGCGATGTTCCAGAGTTTAAGTATGAATGATGTTTTTCTGCCGCTTAGCGGCTTCGTTCAACAAGGGTTTTCAAGTCGGACAAATAACAGTTGGCTTTTTGTTCGTGCCTCACTTATTTTAGCCAACTGAAATTTGCCGCTTAAAACGGCGTTATAAGCCACAAGGATAGTATGAAGATTGTTTTAAAGTTTATTGGATTAATTTGGGCTGTTTCATTTTTTTCATTTTTCATCCTTTCTTTCTACTCAGGCACTGGTGGTGAAATACCTCCTATCGCTCAAGAGTATGTAATCAATTTTCAGGACTTATTAGAATCTTTTTTAACCTCCCACTGGTTTTTTATCGTTTTTATAGCTGGTTGGTTTGGTGTCTCTTATACGTTAGGAAAAGAAAGTGGCTGGCAAAATTTAGCTAAAAAGTATGGAAATAATAAATACGATAATCCAGACGAAAATTTTCAAACTGGAAATGGGTATATCGGCAAAACAAGACATAATGGTATTTTGAAAGTTGCAGCAAACAGCAAAGGAGTTTATTTAAGAGTACTTTTTCCTTTTAAGTTTGGTCATAAAAACTTGTTTATTCCTTGGCAAGACATTGAGGCTATAACATCGGAAAGTGGTTTGTTTTCGGATAAAACGCCTAGTTTTCTTAAACGAGTAGGTAAATTAATTTCTGGCACTGAGTACTTAAATATTAAATTGCACCAGTTTCCAGAGCAACGGCTAACGATTCAAAGCACTGAACAATTGCTTGGTTTTATACCAAAAAACATTAAGAAATAGGTGTAGGGTAAGTGGCTTATAACACATATGAGCCTTAACTCTGTCAATAGGCACTAATGTTCTTTTTGGCCGTTTTTATAAGTGACGGCCAACCCTAAATCAATAAACAAATCCGTTTATTTCGTCTGTCGATGTGGCTGTTAAGCAAGTTGCTTACGGCAAACACATATAGAGGCTCTCTTATTGCGAGCTCATCGCTGCCTACTTTTTTCCATTTCCTTATGGGTTCGCAGGGGCACTAGACATTCATCGGTTAACCTCATCATGGCACTATTCAAGGCGGCTGGTTTCATCATTGTGATCCAGTTAGTTTCAGGCTCAAGTCAGGTGTAAGCGACTTTGCTTATTGTATTAATGCACGCGTACTGAGCGTCTAATCAAGCCAAATGGCTTTGGTCGTTAGGCATATGATCAGGTTATAGCTTAATGGCTATTTACTCACCCAATTGATTGATGCTCAGCCTTTTATCCAGTTAGACGTTCAGCTCACTCAGTACCGTGACTAACGCTTTAAGAATCGGGTTTCATCGAATACAGTCTCTTTTTTAAGCATATAGTAAACACATCGACCAAGCTTATGCGCCAGCGCTGACAATGCTTTGGCTTTACTCATACGCTTTTGTAATTTCTCAAGGTATTTGGTGGCGTTATGATTATGGCGTAGCAGTAGTACAGCCGCTTCACTGAAGGCCCATTTTAGATGTGCATTACCAATTTTGTTGCCCTGTGTGCCATAGGTTTTACCTGCTGACTCAGCTTTGCATTTAACAAGCCGACTGTATGAAGCGAACTTTTGTACGCTTGGAAAGCGATTGATATCACCAATTTCATAAATAATGGTGAGTGCTAGAATACGGCCTATGCCATTAATGGTTTGCAATATATGAAGGTGAACGGGGTTATGTTGTTTGGCCATTTGTTCAATATAATGCTCTAAAGGCTTTAGCTCTTTTTGATAGCAATCAAGTATGCCCATATCGAGATTAATAGAACGTTGTACGACGGGGTCGGGGAAGTAATAACGCATTTTTTCTCTGTCACAGACATTTTTCAAATTAACATTATGAGCGGGTAAATTGTATTGGCTTGCAGTGTTGGCGACATGGGCTTTTAAATCGGCGCCGTGGCGAACAATTTTGGTTCTGCGACGTAATAAGTCACGCGTAGCACGCATGTCTTTGTGGTAAACATAGGCAAGAGGGAAGTTACCACCTCGAATAAGCTTAGCGATTTTATAGGAGTCTATTTTATCGTTTTTGGCTTTGCCACCATGTATAGCCTTCATGTAGAGGGCATGGCCGAGAATAAAGTGGATATTGTGGTCTTTACAAAAATCAGCGACCCAATACCAACAATGCATGCATTCTACGCCAACAACTATATCGCCGATGTAGGGTTCAAGTAATTTTAGTAGTGCTTCTGGGTCATCTTTAATCTTCTTATGAACGAGGATAAGTCCAGTATTATCAATGATACAGACGAAAAGAAGTCTGGCGTGTAAATCGATTCCACAATAATATGGATGCATGTTATTGTAAAAGTTCATTGAGCTTTCTCCTGTAGGTTTGGTTGCCTGTTTAGCGTAGCGAATAATCGCGGTGCTAGGGAGGAGGCTCAATGAGTATCAAGATGCTCAAGCAGACAGCTAACGTGTGGCATTTTTGGTTTGGTCTAGTTTAGTGTTTACGGTGGCTTTGCTTGAGTGTCGTGGTGTTAGCTGCTACTTAGCAGAGCGTTAGCTGAATCAAATTGGCATTATCTATTGATTCTAAAGTGTTTGATTGATAAAGTTATTTTAATTCCTTATGGGAATAACGGTTTCACCTTCTACTTGTTCAGAAATGACGAGTCTTCAGTTGTAAATTTATACACTGGCGGGGGCGGGGCTTCGAAACTTCGCCAACCAAATGGTAACTTACTTTTACTTGGGTTGACACCGTGATAAAGCCTGAGTTTACTCAGGCTTTTTTGTATGGAAATAATATGGATTTAGAGCAACAAATAGCAAAGATTATCAAAGATGAAGCAGATAAGTTAATTGCTAGATATCATGAATATCATAATAGAATGCACTTGGAGCAAATTAGGAATGAAAAACGCCTTGGTGACTCCGCAAGCAAGAAAGTTATTCATGTCCCTGATTATTGGAAACATGATAAAAAATTCAATCCATTTTATGTAAGAAAACGACATAAAAGCATTGCTCATTCAATAGCAAAAAATATTGAAAAAAGGACTTATAAACCTAATGCTCCATACTTAAAATCTGTCCCCAAATCAGATGGCGGAGAAAGAACCGTTTCTATTTTTCAAATTCCAGACGCTGCAATATCAAAATTATTCTTCAGTCGGTTACTAGCTAAAAATAAACATAGGTTTAGCTCTTTCTCATACGCTTATCGAAATGATCGAAACGTCCATTTTGCAATTCAAGATATTGCTGTCGATTTAGCTCTTGATGAAAGAACCTTTATTGCTGAATTTGACTTTTCTGACTTCTTTGGTTCAATCTCTCATGATTATCTTTTTCAGCAATTTGATAAGAATGGCTTTTTTATAAGCCCAGAAGAAAAATATGTCATTAAAGCTTTTTTAAGTGGACGTAAGGTAGGAATACCTCAAGGCACATCAATAAGTCTATTTTTGGCAAATCTAACATGTTGGAAGTTTGATCATAGCCTAGAAAAAGAAGGTGTTAAGTTTTCTAGATACGCTGATGATACAGTAGTTTGGACTCCTGATTACTCTAAGATTTGTAACTCTTTTGGTTTGATAAATGAATTTGCTAATGATGCAGGCGTTAAAATTAATGCTTCTAAATCAGAAGGTATTTCATTATTAACAAAAGAAGATTTTCCATCCGAAATAAGTGCTAAAAGTAGCGTTGATTTTCTTGGATATACATTGTCTGTTGAGAACGTATCAATTAAAGACAAATCTCTTGAAAAAATCAAAAAACAGCTTTCATACATTTTATATAGAAACTTAATTCAGCCATTAAAACAATCTTCCCTAGCCGGTCAAGAAATACCGGCAAATGATAAAGATAAATCACTGCTATCTGCAATGATGCAATGTAGACGTTATATATATGGAGGGTTGAGCAAGAAACAAATGAAAGACTACCTTTCAGGTAGAACTAAGCGGATATATTTCAAAGGTGTCATGAGCTTTTATCCATTAGTTAACGATGTAGAACAGTTAACTAAATTAGATGGCTGGTTACTATCTATATTACATAGAACTATTCAACTAAGAGCCAAGCTTCTTATTCAGTGGGGTTTTAATCAAAACCATAGCTTTCCATTTAATCAATCAAGAGAGCAGCTTCTAAAGTCTTGCGCTGAAAAATTAATAAAAGGTAAACCATTATTAGAAATTCCTAGCTTTTTGTTAATTCACAAAGCTTTACAAAAAGGCTTGTTAGAAGCAGGTATTGAAAAAGTTATGAACCCAGAATCTCTCAATTACGATTATTCTACGGTGTAAATTCAGCTAACAAGACATTTCAGCAGCAATTTTAACTGACACCCATTCAAAATTGATTGTCCTTCATTCATTGCCTATCTTTTAGATTCAGCTTGAAATATAGGCGCTTTCACTCATGGCTACAGCACGTAAAAGACAAGTGAGTTTGACGGATACCAAATACTGAATCGCCCCGTGTTTGCCAGAGACTCAATAACTTGAGAAACTGGAACTATGAAAAAATCAAATCGCTATACATCAGAATTTCGTGAACGTGCAATTAGGCTTGTTACTACACAACAGCATGAATACCCTTCTCTTTGGGCTGCGCTAGTATCGATTTCAGATAAACTGGGATGTACACCAGAAACACTTAGAGCATGGGTCAAGAAATCTCAAGCTCAACCGTCTAAACCACCTTCTAACACTTAATCAACTGAAGAACGACTTGCCGCTTTAGAGCGCGAGAATAAAGAACTCAAGCGAACGAATGACATTTTGAGGCAGGCCGCCGCTTTTTTCGCCCAAGCGGAGCTCGACCGCAAACAGAAATAAGCGTGGCTTTCATAAATGCTTGTCGTGAGCATTATAGTGTCGAGTCAATTTGCAAGGAATTACCGATTGCACCATCAACGTATTATTCTCATAAAAAGATACAAAGAGAGCCTGAGCGACTGTCTAACCGCAAAAAACGTGATGCTAAGCTGATGATACTCATTCGCGAAGTGTGGGAGGATAATATGTCAGTTTATGGTGCAAGAAAAATATGGAAGCAGTTACAGCTTGACGACCATCAAGTCGCTCGCTGTACGGTCGAACGATTGATGCGAATTATGGGCATTCAAGGTGTTCGTCGGGGGAAAGCACATAAGACAACGATACCTGACGAGCAACAAGATAAGCCATTGGATTTAGTTAATCGTCAATTTACTGCTGAGCAGCCGAATCAACTTTGGGTCGCGGATATTACCTATGTTGCCACATGGAGTGGCTTTGTTTACGTCGCTTTCGTGATAGATGTATTTTCACGATACATTGTAGGTTGGCGTGTATCAACGACAATGCACACAGAGCTTATTCTTGATGCGTTAGAGCAAGCTATTTGGCATCGTGGTAACCCCGAGGGGTTAATTCACCACAGTGACAGAGGCAGTCAATATTTGTCGATAAGGTACACTGAGCGACTTGCTGAAGCTGGAATTCAGGCCTCTGTAGGGAGTGTGGGTGACTCTTATGATAATGCATTGGCTGAAACAATAAATGGCTTATTTAAGACAGAAGTTATTCGCAGAAATGGCCCGTGGAAAAATGTTGATGCTGTTGAATACGCAACGTTAGAGTGGGTTAATTGGTTTAATAATCAACGCCTGTTATCTTCAATTGGGTATATTTCACCAGCTCAATATGAAACAGGCTACTATGATAATTTAAACCAGTCAGGTAAAGTGGCTTGACTTAAACAAACTGGTCTCCGATGAACTCGGGGCGATTCATACTACCATTGTATTTCACGGTGTGTTCGCCGTGCGTATTTGTGTGGTGAAGATAAGGTAACAGGGCAATCGTATGAACACAGAAGAGGGTGGATAGAAGCAAAGCTGCTGGAACTTGCCAAAGTGTTTTGTATTGATGTGTGTGCTTATGCAGTAATGAGTAATCATACGCATATTGTACTTTATGTAGATGATATAAAAGCTAAAAGATTGAGTGATAAAGCCATTATTATCAGGTGGCATAAGTTGTTTAAGGGGACTTTGTTAACACATAAATATATGAGTGGTGAAAAGCTCAGTAAAGCCCAACAATCCTTTTTTAATGAAGAGCTGACAGAGTTTCGAACACGTTTATCGAGTATCAGTTGGTTCATGCGGGTACTGAATGAAAGCATTGCCCGAAAAGCGAATAAAGAAGATGGTTGTACGGGTCGATTTTGGGAAGGGCGCTTTAAATCACAAGCTTTACTTGATGAAGCGGCACTAGCAGCCTGTATGGCGTATGTTGATTTAAATCCAATAAGAGCAAAAATGGCAGATACACCCGAAACGTCAGACTACACGAGTGTTAAAACACGCTGTGAACATGCCAAAGAAGGCAAACAACCTAAACAATTGGCGCGTTTTGCAGGCAGCCCCCGAAAGCATATGCCTAAAGGTTTACCCTTTGAATTAAAGTCATATTTAGAATTGGTAGAGTTAACAGGCAGATGTATGCGAGCAGATAAGCGAGGCGCTATAAACCCCATTAACTCTTCAATTCTAGAAAGACTGAACATCTCCCCAGCAAACTGGTTAAAACTCACCACACAATTTACTAAAGTATTCCATGGCGCAGTAGGGCGACCTCAAAAGCTTGATAATTATTGCGCGAGCCTAGAAATAAAACGGCGCGCTAATTATAAGCAGTGTGAAAAGTTACTGGCTTAATTTTTATACCATCAAGATAATCTCTATATAATCAATACACGATGGTTTATAGGGGTAGCTGTGCCTTATTGATGCTTATGAGTTCAGTTTTTCTCTATTCTTGAGCATATAGTACGTGTAGCTAATTCAATTTTATTAACTACGCGAGATTTCAGGTTGAACATTGCCTGCTTATTGGTTTTTTGAGTGGGTTTCACTGTTTCATTGCAGACCTTACTTAGTTCGACGTGGCACCTGTCTTCAGTGGTAATCCCCCCGAAAAATAACTCAGCCAAGGTTGAGGCATCAATAAAAAACAATTAAAACGAGTAATTCTACTGGCTCGGTATGTGAATAAGGAGACTGTAAACAATGTTGGAAATTCGCTCAAATTGCGAATGCGGTGATAAAGTTTGATCTTCTGATTCAACTGAGGCGATTATTTGCACTTATGAGTATACATTCTGTAAAACTGTGCTGGAGAAATATTGAGCAATGCGTGCCCAAATTGTGGCGGTGGATTTTACCCCAGACCAATTAGGCCCAAAGTAGCATATCGAGAAGGGTAAAGTATTGAACATCAACCTCCTTCAACAACAAGGGTAAACACAAAATATTCGACTGCAGAGTTAAAATTACTTGCGCCAAGTTTAAAAAATATAGCATCAGGAAACAGATGAAAATTCACCAATTAACAGGGCATTTAGGCGGTAGAATTTATCTAAAGCCAGTTTTTCGAGGTACGCTACGTTAAAAAGTAACGATTATTGTGGGTAAACCCTATCAATAATTTGTTTATGAGTGTACTTTACCCGTTTTGAAAACAAAGAGTTGAGCTGTTTTTCATTTTTAGAAACGTTATAGGCTCGTCAAAAATCCCAATCACCGGAATGGAGTTCATGTGAACAAAATAATATTATTAATCACGCTTATTTTTTCATCGTTTAGTGCTCAAGCAAGTAATTTGATCAATGATGAACGGATTAAAGATCAAATAAATTGCTTTAGTTCAATATACGAAAACTATGATTCATGGCGTGGCTTTATGGAAATGAAATATAAAAAGAGAAGTAAATCTAAAGAAGCACTGTCAGACCAATTGTCATGGTTCGATTCTATGTTTGGAGAAGAGGAGTTTAATAAATATAAAAAAAATCTATCGTGCAAAGCGTTTACCTATCAAGTCGATGGCAATGATGTACATGGTTACGTTGTTAAGCCTAAAAAAAGCGCAAAAAAGTTACCTGTATTAGTATATAACCGTGGCGGTAATGGTCCGTTTGGTTCAGTCCAATTTGGTTCAATGATGCATAATCTATTTCCAATTGCTAACGAAGGTTTTGTTATTATTGGTAGCCAATATCGAGGAAGCCAATACCCAGGTACACGTGCCAAAAATGTGATGCACGATGAATTTGGTGGAAAAGATGTGAAGGATGTTACTGAGTTATTGGATTATATCCCTAAAATTGAAGGTGCTGATCCACAACGCATAGGTATGTATGGCTTTAGCAGAGGTGGAATGCAAACACATTTAGCTTTAAAGCAAGTAAAAAACGTAAAAGCGATAGCAACTATTGCAGGTTCTACTGACTTATTACAAGAGCTGAATTTTCGTCCTGCTATGGAAAAGGTTTATACACATAGAATTCCTGATTATGAAACTAATAAAGTAACTGAATTAGAAAAGCGTTCAGTAATAAATTGGGTCAATGAGTTATCATCCAATGTGCCTATTTTACTTTTACATGGGGAAGATGATAAACGCATATCTGCTAATAGTTCAGTTGAACTAGCGGATGCCTTAGCAAAAAAGAATATTCCGCATAAGCTTGTTATTTATTCCAAAGATGATCACGATTTAACAAAAAACAAAGATAAAGCGAATAAAGAATTAGTTAACTGGTTCAACATGTATTTATAAATAATAGCTAATAGAGGCTTTCAGGGTCTTGTTGATCAAATCGCGGTATTATGATCAAGTTCGACCCTGTCACAGTTCTTTTACTCTGTATCTAAATCTGTGTAACTGCCATTTAATTGATTGTTGTCTATGTAATAACTCCTGGAATTTCCTTACCAAAATCAAGATTCACGCCGCATGCTTTGGCTGCGGTATGCAGTACATCATGTTGGTTATAACCAGCGCCAAGATCACTGACGACACCTCGGTTGACTCGATCTCCTCCTCCTGCAATAAGGTACGAACATGGGTTTGCCGAATGTTTATCTGCATGTCCCATATCCGATGTTTCTAGCACGACCGTACTATCCAGTATGCTGGCGGCTTTTAGTTTTTGAATCAAATATGCACTTAAGCTACCGAGGTGGCTACGCATCTCGGTGTAGTAAGGATAGTTTGGTTGACCGCGACTGCCGCCGTGTATTGCATTGTGATAATGTCCTTGGAAGTTCAGTTCAGGAATGCGAAATTCAGACTGGTGATTGCCAAATGCCAGTGATACAGAGCTAGTCAGGTTGCACTGCAATGCGGCCACGGCAATATCTGCTTGTAAACGTGCTTGTTGACTGAATGTGTCAAAGGTCAAAGGAAATTCTGTACCATCAGGGGCTATGCCGCAAGAGACGCCGCCGTAAAGCTCATCTAAACGTCGCTGAGTATCAGATATTGCATCTAGATGGTCATTCATTCTTTGTACTTCGTATCCTGCCAGTCGGTTTTTGATTGCATTGGCAGCCGACATATGCGCATTCATGATAGGTGTTTTACTATTGCTACCTTGTGCACTGCCAAACACCATTTTAAATACGGTGAAAGGGTTCTCTTGAAATGGCAAGTGATTGCGGTTGTCTTTGGTTAACTGCCCTTGACCATTACTGTGCACGCCTAAATTGAGATAGCGAAATGGTAGGTTAGGGCCTAGCGCATTGCCCATTGTGACGTCATAGCTGTCACTGCCCCAGTTTTTAGCAAGTAGGATGGGCATACGGCCATGACCCGCATTGGAATGTGACATATTGACCATAAAGTTACAGTCAGTTTTGACTGGTTCATACCCTGCAGACATGGCGCCTAACTGCATACTTTCACCGCTTCCTGATGGGTTCCAAAGTGATGCTACCGAACCCCCAGGTATATAAATTGATACGGTTTTATTTGGTAGGCTTGCACTTTGGGCATCGGCATCTCTGGCGTAAAGCAGCCCTGATACTAAAGGCACAGTACGAAGCAAGGCGGTAGAAATTCCTGATGCCATAAACACTTTTAATAGTCTACGGCGTGACATCATCATGTTATTTAAATGTTCATTTTTCATTTTACTAACCTTCTGTATTGTGATCCGCACTAGTGATTTCTAGACCAAGCTTTGCGATAACGGACAGACTTCAATGAACCAAACTTTTCTAACATGGCTCTTGGGCTATTTTGCATCATGGTATTTGTAAGTGTGTCTAGTTCACACATGTAACCGATTTGCTCTGTGTCAGATAGGCGTCTTTCTTCGTCATTAGATGGGTCGACTGAGTCGTGACCCACCCCCATAACATAGCGGAACATTTGCTGAGGCAAGCAACTTTGAGCAGAAGGGAGATCAGCAATAACGGCACCTAGCTGTTTGGCGCCATTAAATGGTACTGAATCACTGACTTCTGAATATTTCTGCGGCGCATAGAGGGTGCCCGATGCGTCTATTATATTACCATTGTTATCGTTATTTCTAACTTTACCAACGGCGTCAAAGTCTTCCATCCCAAAACCCATTGGATTGATGTACTTTTCGTGGCAGCTAGAACAAGGCTGACCTTCTGTTAAGCTGTGATACTTAAGTCGGTTAGTTGTGGCTGGGTCTTGTAACATGTCAGACAGCTCGGCAAGTCTTTGCTCTCTGGCTTCGAAAGTCCCCGCAGGTGGGTCGGGTTGATCTTGGCATAGCATACGGCGGCGCACGCGCACGGATCGTAAAATTGGGTGAGACTCATTCACTTCAGCCCAGCGAGACATAAATGCACCATTGGCTAATATGCCACCGCGCTCTGTGGTATCTACTTTTTGTAATTCATCACCAGTTACACCCGCAATATTGTAGTGGTCAGCTAGTTGCTGATTTACAAACGTAAAGTTAGCGTTATAGAGCGAGCCAAAATTTTCATCCGGTTGCGTCATGATGTATGAAAAAGTTTCGCTCATCTCTGCCTTCATCGCTGGCACCAATTGCGCAAAACCCGGGTAGACGTTTTGATCCTTTGTTGCGACTTCCAAATTACCTGTACCTAACCAACTGCTAACGAAATTTCCGAGCACAGATTTGGCATTTCCAGCAAGGCGATTTGCGTGTGCAATGATATTAACCACATCACGAAGTTCATCACGCTCAGCGGCCTGCCAAAGTAGTTGATCAGGTGTTGAGCCTGTAAATGTATAAGATAAAAAGGTGGCCATTTCCCAAGACGTCAGCTCGAAGGCGTCTGAATCTAATTCAGAATTCGCTGGGTTTTGCTCTCCTAACTCATGACGATATATAAACTGTGGTGAAGACAGTAACCCCTCCAAAGCGAGCTTCATGCCAGCTTCAATATCTCCATTGTGGAAAAAGCCCGTAGCAATCAATTTATAGCTTTGTGACTCATCTTGCGTTAATGGACGGCGGAATATTTGTGGTGCAAGCTCGTCAACCAAACTATTGGCGCACGCTTCGTTAATTGTTGTACAGTTCAAAGCGGGTGAAAAACTATTTTCAGCCGCCCAATGTGATAGCTCTTCGGCTACAAGCAAGTAGTTACTGTAGTTGGAGGGCTGTATATTGGCATGAGTATTATTTATAAAAAAACCAATTTGAGAGTCAGGGGATAAGCCATCTGACACCAAAAAATTCACACCCAGTAAATCTTCTACCGTATTTTGATACTCAGTTTGAGTTAATATTTTCAATTGCCTCGCACCGTATGCGACAGGTGTTAAAGTTGGGTCGCAGGCTAAAGATACTGGCCAAAGTGTTTGTAGATATGCTGCGATATCTGTTGCACATTGCTCGTCACACGCACTCGGAGTACCGTAAGGCATGGTCGTGGTAATGATATCAATCATGGTTTGTATATCTCGCTCAGTGTCGAGTGCGGGGAATGATCCCAAGCCGCCAGCTTCTGAGCCGTGGCAACCCGCACAGCCCGTTTTGTATAGTTGCATGCCTCGGGCTACGGGATCAGTTTGTGTGACAACGACACGCTCGATATTACTTGGTTGTGAAGGCACTGAGTTGTTTAGTGCAATTACCTTGTAGTCGAATTCGCCTGACTCGGGTAAACCAGACTCATAAAAGCGTGAATTTGAAGCCAGCTCAGCAGCAGTTTGCCAACGACCATCAAGGCTTTTAAAGCGTACCAAATAATCGGTCTCATTATTGCTGTTGTCATACCAATTCAATTGCGCTTTGCTTTCGGTTGATATGACACTGGCACTTAGTTCGGTAGGTGTAGCTGGCTTCGATGGCATAACCACAGGGTTAAAACTGTCTTGCTCGGCAGATAGGTAGGTCAGGTTAAAGTAGACAGGTACAGCCTCACCAATGCTACTTAGGTTAGCGACGAGGCGTAAAGCCTCTATGCCATAATCCATCTCGAAGGTTTTACTGTCGATGATCAAGGGGGTGAGGGCACTGACATTGATTTTTCCGGTAGCAAGTTTTACGACTAACACGTTTAGGTTTAATGCTTGACTAACCCCATGCAAATTCATCTCACCGGTGATATTTTGAATAACTGGGCTGCCAATCTCCATGTTGCGCAATTGCGTTTTATCTATGTGAGTCGTGAAGTAAGCCACAGGCAACAAACCTGTTTCAAATAGCAAGTCTACAACTCGACTGTTTCTGATCTCTACACCCGTCGAGATGCTATTTAGATCGACTGCGAGGGTAATGTTTCCATCTGCATCGATACTGCCAGACAGAGCAGGATCTGCGTTATTGGTCGTCACAAATTGATTCAGCTCCGCAATGTGATCATTTTTTACTGAAACATAGCTTAGTAAAGACGCTGTACTATCAAGTTGCCACAAACCCGTTTCTGTCACATTGTCTGGTGGTGTAGAACCTGAGTGGGTGCACACATCGCCAATTAGGTTAATGGCTACTTCATCGGTCAGCCCATTTTTATTGGCTACAAAACCCAAGTTAAATGATTGATTTGGGTGTATCGCATGACCTTGTGAGGTAATGATACACCCTGCGTCATTGCAATCGAAATTGCCATTCCAACTATTTTGTAATGAAATGCCTGGGTTCCAAGAGAGTTCGATAGACCAATCATTGAGGGTTTGCTCGGAGTCATTTTCAATGACTATCTCGGTTTTAAAGCCATTGTTCCAATTGTCAGCAATAGTGAATGAGCACTGTGCTGCATGAGCAAAAGACATACATGCCATCACACTCATACAGATAACAAACTTTGCGATTGCTGGCATCAAAGAGCAAGCATGCGTAAAGGTAAAAAAGCGTGTTAAGTTATTGAACGTCATCTTCTTCCCCTCCTATTGTTGAGCTGCAAAAACTAGGTTAAAGCTCACGGGCACTGCGTAACTGATCACAGATAAATTCGCCAATGTTCTTAGCGTTTCAATACCTGACTCTAAGCCCAAATCAGTGGCGTCTAACACAATTGGCGCAAGGCTTTGCACCAATATTTGATTGTTCGAAAGACGTCGAATTATGACGTCTGTGGTTATTTCTTTCACGACGCCTGCAAGAGAGAGCGTGGCAGAGATAGATTGCTTTTCACTACTGCCAACTGGGAGTGCCATCAACGCAGCATAGTTAACTGAGAGCAGGACTTCGGCGGTTGGGTAAGCGTCAGAATCGAATAGAAAGGTTTTCATTCTGCTGTCACGGGTGTCATTACCGGTATCAACACTTGCCAGATCAACGACTAATTTTGCAACGCCTTCTGGTGTAATACTGCCACTGATAGTATTAAATGTATGCGCTTCAACTAGATGCTGTTTTTTAGTTGAAACAAAATAAAGACGAGAGCTTTGAGGGTTTAATAGCAGAGGCTCGTTGACCGGTGGGAGATCTGGTGCTGACACTTGAATATTGATTGATTCACTAATGGAGCTATTTACGCCATCATTTACCGTCAATGTAACAGAGAATACGCCTTCTTCATTAAAAACGTGTGCGGGGTTTGGTTCATTGGAGGTACTACCGTTGCCAAAGTCCCAGCTAAAAGTCAGGGGATCACCGTCTAAATCTGAAGATTCACTGGCTTCAAAATTTACTGTTAATGGGTACTCACCAGATGTGACAGACGCGGATGCAACCGCTGAGGGAGGATGATTAATACTGCCGTCTAGTGAGCATAAACCACCCAGAGAAGGAGACGTCGGTGTGTCATTTTCTTGCGCTTTTTGCGCATTGAACCCAAAGTTTAAACTCTGACCTGGATTGATTGTACGATTGTAACTTTCATTGATGATCTCATAAGGGTTATTACCACTGTGTTTACCATGCCAAACGCCAGTCAATTTAGTATTGTCAGCAAATGCCATTAGCACTTTCCAGCTTGAAATGGCAACACTTTCAGTATTGGTTATTGTAACTTTACCTCGAAAGCCAGAATTCCATTCTTGTTCAACGTCAAAAACACAGAGTGCTGACTCTGGCTCAGCTTCATTAATTGTGACTTCCACTGGCGCAGCGTGGTAGTCGTTAGTACCGTCATTTATGGTTAACGAAACCTGATAATCACCTGGGTGCTCAAATATATGGTGTGGGTTTACTTCATTTGAACTGTGATTATCACCAAAATTCCAAAGGTAACTTATATTATTGGACGGTGCGTTTTCAATCTGACTGTTAAAACTTATTGCTACGGGGGATGTGCCTTGAGTTTCTGACGTTGTAATCTTAACTTTAACTTCATCGTTATTATTTTGTGCGCCATTGTCACAAATGCCAAATAACCTGGGTATCTTGGTGACTTGTTCATGACCTTTTTTTACATTGAAGCCAAAAGATTGAGATGCACTCGGATTGATATTGCTATTCCAACCGAGACTTTTAAATTGATATGGACTGTTACCGCTGAGTTGAGCTCGCCAAGCATTATTGATTGACTCACCGTGATCAAATTCCAATCCTACTTCCCAACCATTTATGGCTGTGTTCGTATTGTTATATACTGTGACTTCTGCGGTATACCCACTTTGCCACTCATTTTTAACTTTGAACTCGCATTGCATAGCCAAGCTGTGTATGGAGTGCCCCAAAACCATTAAGCAGAGTCCTATTTTAAAAAAACGGTGCTGCTTGATATTGTATTTACGGTGTTTCATGAAAATTCCCCGAAACATTGTCATGTGACATGTTATGTTCCCGCCGTTCTTCGTTGAACAGACGTTTGAACAGATCTACAGGCGGCAATAGTTGGCGCAAAAGTCGGGTATGAGGAAAAACCACAAGTTGGAGGTATGGCATAGTATGCCATTGGCGTGAATACCGATCAGCTGCGCAATGCGCATACAAGAGAGCGTATGATCATTGTGAGCATGACAAAATTGGCATTCAGCAACCCCGCTATCTTAGTTCTCACCTTAGACCGGAAGCTTTGCGTCCCTTTTTTTCAAAAGGTTTGCTATTTTAAGCCTGTCTCAGCAAATTAGCTTAAGGGGGCTGTAACCGCAAGGGCGCAACCTTAAAATTCACAATATTTGCACATTTCAGCCCATTGAAGTACTTACTGTCATACCAAATTACGAGTCACTTCCTAAGTATTATTTATAAGTTAAATTTTTATTGAAGCGATAAGGTGTATTATTGTGCTGTTCTGCAGACTATTGTGTTTTTAAGGAAAAATTTATGTTACTCGTAGGCGCATTTATATTAATTTTTATTGGTTTTGTGCATTCTTATCTCGGTGAAAAATATTTGCTGATCCGGCTGTTTAAAAGAGATAATTTACCTAAGTTACTTGGCAGCGATTGGTTTACTAAGCGCGTTTTAAGGTTCGCTTGGCATTTAACAACGGTTGCTTGGTGGGGCTTCGCAGCAATACTTTATTTCATGTCTAATTCGAGCAGCGCGCTGCGTTTTGAAATTCTTATAACCATAGCAAGTGTCTTTGCTGCTAGTGGCGTTATGTCCTTTATATTTTCTCGCGGTAAACACCTGTCATGGTTCTTCTTTTTCTGTGTGGCTGGTGTGAGTGTATTTTGTGCAATATAAACCTGCTAAATATATAAAAATATGGTTAAGTAGTGTTAATATCCCATAGTCTACTTGTGCTAGTTTATCACTTGCATATGGTATAAAATAATGAATTATAAACATATTTTATTTTTAAGGTCGCTATGGAGTATCGCTTAATCATTGGAACAGATTATGTTGCATTGTCGGACTATTATTTGAGAAACGAGCAAGGTTTTAAGATCTGGCAGCCCAAATTAGCATATGATTTTCATTATAAGGAGAATTGGAAGAAGCGGATAAGTGAGCAACTTGATGAGCAAAATTCAGGTAACGCTTATTATTTTGTAGCCGAAAAAAAGGGTATCGTTTATGGTCACTGTACTTTATCTCAAGTCAGTCGTGGCGTGTTTCAAGCTTGTTACCTTGGGTTTAGTGTCTGTAAGTCCTATGAAGGCAAGGGCATCGCATTTAATTTAGTGAAACATGCCTGTGATTATGCATTTGGGACTGTCAAACTCAATAGGATCATGGCTGCACATATACCACATAATAATCGTTCTGCGCGCCTGCTTAAAAGAGTTGGATTCAAACGTGACGGGTTTGCTAGGAATTACCTAAAGATTAATGGCAACTGGGAAAACCACATACTCTGCTCTTTACAAGCAGCAGATTGTTGCTAATTTTGGTTATGTATTCATATGGGAACTGTCAGTCGGTAGGTGAGTTAAGCCATTATTTCGTAATAAGAGTTAAGGCCCATGTTATGTTAGCTTATTATGAAAAGCCATGGTGACTTCCCCGTTTAGGAAAAGACTTCGGCTATTTTAAGGTGTCGTGATCAGCCAGTCCCTTCTTTGGGTAGAACGATGATATTACACGTTTCCTTTATCAGCCTTGCGGTCTAACAGGCTGACAATTACACAAATTGTTACACTATCACGTTTAACTTTGTTTTTTGTAACTTGAGCGATTTTTTACACACTTGCTGTATTTGTTAAGTTAATGTTCGTATCGGATATAATAAAAACAGACTTTGGTGTGAAAATGAAAACTCTCGCAAAAACAGCATTAGCTGTATCCTTAGCATTGGCTTCTGCACATGTATTCGCAGAAAATAGTGAACAAGAAAAATCAATTTTTAGCAGTAAAACGTTTGAAGCGATGAAGCTTCGTAATATTGGTCCTGCTTACATGTCTGGACGTATCGCAGACATTGCAGTTGACCAAAATAACCCGTCAACATGGTATTCTGCAGTAGGCTCTGGCGGGGTATGGAAAACGGTAAACGCGGGGACGACTTGGACGCCTATCTTTGACAAGCAAGCTGTATATTCGACGGGTGATGTAACCATTGACCCAAGCAACTCGAACATAATATGGGTCGGCACGGGTGAAAATAACGGCGGTCGTCACATCAGTTTTGGTGATGGTGTTTATAAGTCACTAGATGGTGGTAAAACATGGAAAAACATGGGCTTAAAAAGCTCTGAACGAATTTCCGATATTATTGTTCACCCAACAGACTCAAAAACCGTGTGGGTGTCGGTACAAGGGCCATTATGGACCAGTGGCGGTGAGCGGGGTTTATATAAAACCACTGATGGCGGTGATACTTGGAAGCAAGTTTTGAAGCCTGAAAATGAGTGGACCGGTGTTACTTCGTTATTAATAGACCCTAGAAACCCAAAGAAACTGTACGCTGCTACATGGTCTCGTCAAAGAACGGTTGCCTCTTATGTTGGTACTGGTCCTGGTGCGGGCATTCATACCTCAGATGACGGTGGTGAAACTTGGCAGGAGCTAAAAACAGGATTACCTACTGGCAACATGGGTAAAATTGGTATGGCGATTTCGCCGACCAACCCCGATGTGCTATACGCAACAATTGAAACTGATAACCGTAAAGGTGGCTTTTATCGCTCGCAGAACCAAGGCGCGAGTTGGAGTAAAGAGTCTGACGAAGTAGGTGGTGGCACCGGCCCTCATTATTATCAAGAAATTTTTGCTGACCCTCATCAATTTGATCGGGTCTACATTGCGAGTAACTACAGTAAAGTGTCTAACGATGGTGGTAAAACGTGGACGCCAATCAGTACAAAACGCAAACATGTAGACGACCATGCTTTTGCTTTTCACCCGACAGATCCGGATTTTGTACTTATAGGCTCTGATGGCGGTATTTACATGTCACATGACCGCATGGCGAACTGGCGTTTCATGGCAAATTTACCACTGACGCAATTTTATAAAGTCGCCCCAGATGATGCCGAACCGTTTTATACGGTTTATGCGGGGGCGCAAGATAACTCCACCCAAGGTGGTCCTTCACGTACAGCTCGCTCCGAAGGGATCAAGAATAAAGACTGGTTTTTAACGCTAGGCGGTGACGGTCATCAACCTGCGGTAGAGCCAGGTAACCCAGATATTATGTATTCACAGTGGCAACAAGGGAACTTAACACGCCATGATCTAAAAACCCGTGAAGGCGTGTATATAAAACCGCAACCGCGTCCGGGCGAGCCTGTCGAGCGCTTTAACTGGGATGCACCAATTAATGTATCAAGTCACGATGCCAAGCGACTATATTTTGCATCACAACGGGTTTGGCGTTCAGACGATCGAGGTGACAGTTGGAACCCAATTTCAGGTGATTTGACTAAAAATGGTAATCGCATGCACATGCCGATGATGGGCAGAACGTGGTCAGTAGAAGCGGGTTGGGATATTTATGCAATGTCTGAATATCATACCATTGCAAATTTCACAGAAAGCCCAGTGAACGAAGATATTTTATGGGCAGGCACGGATGATGGCCTTATTCAAGTCACAACCAACGGTGGTAAAGACTGGAAAAAGATTGATTTAAGCAATGTTGATGGTGTGCCAGCAACCGCGTATGTTAATGATATTCGCGCTGACTTATTTGATGATAAAACAGTTTATGTTGCACTGGATAACCATAAATATGGAGATTTCAAACCTTACCTTATAAAGTCAACTGACTTAGGGAAAAGTTGGCAATCATTGGCAGACACATTACCTGAGAAGCATTTAGTGTGGCGTATCGTGCAAGATCATGTGAAAAAAGATCTTATGTTTATTGGTACTGAATTTGGTATTTTCTTCACCGTAGATGGCGGTAAGAAATGGACTGAATTAGATGGTGGGATCCCAACAATTGCCACCCGAGATGTAAAAATACAGCGCCGTGAAAACGACTTGGTTGCGGGAACTTTTGGTCGAGGCATTTATATTCTTGATGACTATGCACCACTACGAAAACTAACCGAACAGTCGATGGAGCAAGAGGCACTATTGATTGCGCCAAGCCGACCAGTTAAGTGGTTTCAATTAGATGGTAATCATGCCAATACTGACGGCGATGATCGCTTTTCAGCGAAAAACCCAGAACATGGTGCAACGCTAACCTATTTCTTAAAAGACAGTTTGTTGACGACAAAAGAAGCGCGTCAAGAAGCCGAAAAAGAGATGGTGAACGAGAAAAATTACCCTAAATACCCTGATTGGAAAGATATCGAGAAAGAAAACCAAGAAGCCACGCCAGTGGTCTACCTTGAAATTCGAGATGCCTCGGGTGAGTTTGTAAATCGTGTATCAGGAAAAGCGAAAAAAGGCTTACATCGCGTTACATGGGATATGACTTATGCGTCAGGTAAAGCGGTTACTGGTGCAGAGTCATCGGGTTGGAACCCATTTAATGCTGGCTTAATGGCCATTCCAGGTAAATATACTGCGACCTTGCACAAACGCGTGAATGGTGTCGTGTCTCAGCTTGCCAGCGCGGTTGAATTTGAGTTAAAGCCAATTACCGACAGTGCATTCTCTACTGCGACTAATAAAGAGGTACTGGCATTTGGCAAACAAGTCTCCGAAGCTCAGAAGCGAATTACAGCGGTAAATGCAGTATTGGGTGAGTTGAAAAAAACGATGAAAACCCTGCGTACAGCAATAGATCGTACACCGGGTAACATTGAATCATTAGAAACGCGCTATGCAGATATTCAGAGCGAAGCTAATGAGATCCACTTTGACCTAAATGGCTTAAACTCTCGTAATCGTATGGGCACAAAACCGGCAAATATTTCGAGCCGATTGGGTTATGCGATGACGGCGGCTTGGTCATCTTATGGGCCAACGCAACAGCATAAAGAGCAGTTTTCTTATGCAACTAAACGTTTAGACAGTGTCAGTAAACGTGTGAAAGAGTTACAAGAAAGTAGCGTGCCTAACTTGCAAAAATCAGTGATTGACGCTGGTGGTCCTTGGACAACAGGCGCACCACTGATCACTCGCTAACGCGATTGATAAACAGCATTGCATGTTGTGATGCTGTTTATCTTGTATTCAAGGCTAAAGTTTAGCGTTAAGTTTAATGGGAAGCCATCAGTGAGAGTACAGCCTCGCACTGATAGCTGCCTCTATGTTTTATCGCAATATTTTAGTGCACCTCCTTTTGTAATAACCAATGACTAAAGCAGTATCTCAACATGAAAACGATGTATTCCATTTTATTATGCACGCTTTCTTGGCTTAGTAATGCCAATGAGCGTGACTTTGAAATCATGGAGATTTTAGTACCAAAACAGCCTTTGGCAATCGCAGGGGCTGGCCAAGCAGTGTCAGATCTTGACGATCAACTTAATTATTCTTTAGACAGAACGATTGCAGATCAACTCGCCACATTGGTGGGGGTCAATCTATCAGGGCAAGGTGGACAGTTTCAAAGTTATTCTATTCGTGGATTCAGCCGAGGGAGAATAAGAACTGAGATTGATGGTATTCCTATTATTACAGATAGGCGAGCTGGAAATTCAGCTTCATTTATTGCCCCAGAATTGTTTAGTTTAGGTCATGTGATCAAAGGACCAAGTTCAACCCTTTATGGTTCACAAGCGTTAGGGGGCGTAGTCAGTTTAAGCACCGAAGCGCCAGATAAAACGCAACTGACGTTATCAGGTAAAACAGCGGGTGAAGGCATGAGTTTTGCGGTGAACCATCAACTACATGACTTTACCTCAGCGTTTGCCTATCAACATGCCAATAATGATAAAGCCGTGGATGGCACTGCATTAAATTCGCACTTTGAGCGAGCTTCTGGGTTGCTCAGATATAAAAACGTGCATAATGGCGTCACTACAACGGTTTCTTGGCTCCCAAGCTATGGAAAAAATATTGGTAAAAGCAATCGAAAGTTCCCAACAAAACAAGTGAGTAGTTACCCAAAAGAACGTCACTCCTTGGCGCAACTGCAAATGAATGCAGGGGAGCGGTGGTCTGCTAAGCTATTTCATCATTATCAAAATTGGGATAGCAAAACGCTGAGGCGGGAACGCTATGATGGACTTACGCAGTATCAGGGCCATACCCTGGGTGGGCAATGGTTGCAGCAAGTAATGATAGACGACTTTAAAACGCACTGGGGGATTGATTGGCTCTCGCGAAAAGGAGTAAAGATCACCAGCGATTATCGCCTATTCAATGCAGACTTAACTGCTCAGAGTGAACGAATGAATAACGAGATGGCTGGCAAAGAAGACAACCTCGGTTTATATGGTAAATCGGCTTGGCAATGGCGAGATACCACGTTTGATTTGGGTGTTAGATATGACTGGATAAAACAACACAATCAATTGGCACACAGTACCGTTGATAGTAAGTTAAATGCTTCTTTTGCTATATTACAGCCTGTGTCAGAGCAGTTATCGATAGGATTAGATATTGCCACTGGCTTTCGCTATCCAACACTGACGGAGCGCTTTTTCCGTGGTAAAACACCGCGCGGTCTCATTGCGGGCAAGCAGGAATTAAAACCAGAGAGTAGCATAGGAAGCCAACTGGCAGTGACATGGTTCCCGCATGAGCAGGTTCGGGTATATGGTGCTGTTTATGATTATCAATTAGACAATTATATAGAACGTTATGAGCCAAGTGACGAACAACTCAGCTATAAAAATCTCGACAAAGCAGCGCTTTATGGTTTTGAAACAGAGTTACAGTGGTATCAAAGTAGTATGATAGAGCACACCTTAAGTTATCAGCAGCAATCTGGGAATGACAATTCGGGACAAAGATTGGCGGGGCTACACCCGAGAAAGTTAGCTTGGAGCATGTTGTTCACCTTGCAAGATTGGACCGTCGTCAATGCTATTCGTTATTATTTACCGGCTAAGAAAGTAGGCCACTCTGAATTGGCGCGAGACCGTTTTACGGTATGGGACATTTCCTTTGAACATCAACTTAATAACACACAATCGGTTAGCTTGAGTGCGCACAATATTACCAATAAAGCGTATTATGCCAGTTTGGATGATGATGCCCCATTTCAACCAAAACGACATGTTAAATTATCAACCCGTTGGCAGTTTTGAAGGACAATATGAGTTTTAAAAAAACCAATAGAACCATTCATAAATGGGCAAGCATTGCCATTTCATTACCCTTACTCGTGGTGTTAATTACCGGTATTTTACTGCTGGTAAAAAAAGAATTTAGTATTATTCAGCCTCCAACGGCAAAAGGCACAAGCACCGAACCAAGTATCCCTTTTGAGCAGGTGTTGATGATCGCGCAGTCGGTAGAAGAAGCGCAAATATCAAGTTGGGACGACATCAATAGATTAGATGTGAGACCGAGTAAAGGGATCACTAAAATTCGCAGTAATAACAGCATCGAAATTCAAATAGACAGCAGTACTGGGAAAGTGTTGCATGTTGCTGAACGTAACTCAGAACTGATTGAGTCGATACATGATGGCACTTTTTTTGAAAAAAATGCCAATCTGTGGCTTATGTTACCTATTTCATTTATTGTACTGGTGATCTCGGTGACAGGGATTATTTTGTTTATTCAGCCGTATATTAAACACAAAAAGCATAGAAGAAGATAAGATGCGCGTAGCGATCAACTGCTATGATGCATCAAGCATTAACACACTGCTATGTTTTGAAGCTAAGTTTTGAAGTTTGACTTGCAGAAAGAGTGGCGTTACAAACATTTAGCAATCACAGAGTGTTAGGCTATAAACTCATCCCGTGTGTGAGGGACAGACTTATAACCTAACGACTGTATTTATCGTGAATGCAGACCACTGTAACGTGGTTTAGCTGCCAAATTGAAAACGAAATCCGGCATTAACGGTAAAACCATCATTTCTTGACCATATGTCAGTCGTCCATCTGCCGCTTGGAGACTGTGTTGGTAGTAAGAGCGAGTCTTCTTTGGTTTGTCGTACGTTCAGTAAATTTTCGGCGTTAATAAACCAGCTGACTTTGCCCACGGTGATTTGCCCCAATAAGCCTAAATGCCAATAGGCGTCGCTTTTATTACGATAAGGATTATCTGTGAGATGTTGTGTGCCGGTATAATATGCTTCAAACCCAACTAAATGACTGCCATGTTCTTCCCACATAATTACTGCACCCGCCGAGTGTTTTGGGGTGAGTGAAAGCGGGGTACGTGCCAGCGTGTCATTATCGTCTTTAGTGGCGTCAGTATATAAATAACTCCCGGTCAATTTGATGTCTCGCCAGCGATACCTTAGCAGCAATTCTGCACCTCGGATCTCTGTTTGACCAGTGGCATTGATAATTTGAACCTGTTGTAATGCGTTTTCTGGCGTATTGTCTATGAGCTGCAGCTCTGTGACACCTTTAACATCTGAGGCGAATAATGTGACGCTGGCTTCAATACTATCAACGACATAGCTCATATCAACCGACGCTGTCGTCGCGCGTTCTTCCTCTAAGTTCTCTAGCGGCGCAAGGCGTGATAGCCCTACATCTTCTATGTCTTCAATAAACGGTGTTGGCGCAAAAAAGCCTTTACCGTATGAGCCTCTTATCGTCCAACTTTCAGGATTGTATAGTACAGATAGTCTGGGGCTGACTTGGGTGCCAAATTCACTGTGCCAATCGGCACGCGCGCTTAATGACAGTGAAGTGGTTTCGCTGGCTTCATAATCTACCTGCGAAAATAAACCAGGTACATCATAGGTGTAATTAAACACAGGGTAATCAACAGAGTCGAATTTATCAGCTTGATAGGCAATACCTAATACCCACGCAGTTACCTCATTAAATCCTGAAATACTGGACTCGATTAAGTAACTTTCGTGCGTATCATCTTCTTGTATTTGACCGAATTGATGATCATGTGCTTGGTGCATGGCAGAGCCTCGCACATTGAGATTGAGAGTGTCATCCAAGGGTTTATCAAATATAAAACCACTGTCTAATCGCAACGAGTCTTGCGTTTGTGCAAACGGGTTGCCATCGGGTAGTAGGGCGTCATTTAATGTTCCACCACGACGTTGTTCGGTCATTGCACCAAAGGTGAGGTATAAATTAGCACCACTGTCATCAGACCAATATAAGCGCGGGCGTACGCTTGCTCGCTCATAGCCTGCCAGATCTATCCAACCATCATCGTCTAAATCTTGTTCTTTTTGGTGGTGTACCCCAGTGGTAACTGACGTACTCAGGGTATCAGTTACTGGTGAGGCAAAGTATGCGGTGATATCTTGACCATTTTTTGAGGTTGCATTAAAGAGTGTTTCGCCTTCAAATTCTTCAGACGGTGTGCGCGAGATAAGATTGATTACGCCGCCAAGGGCCGACCCACCGTATAAAGAAGACGCGGAGCCTTTAATAATTTCTACATTTGCTAAATCAGTAGGCGGAATTTGTAGTAGGCCAATTGAGGCTGTTTGACCACCATAGAGTGGGAGTCCGTCACTTAAAAGCTGAGTATACCTGCCGTATAAACTTTGCAATCTAATATTCGCGCTACCTAATGCCGGTGAGGTATTTTGCACTCTCACGCCACCAGTTTCAGCGACAAGCATTGAAATATTCCCTGGGCGCATTAAGGCTTTTTCTTGTATTTCTTCTCCATTGATAATTTCGGTACGTGTCGCAGATTCGGTCACTATGCGACCCAATCGGGATGCTGTAACCTGAATTTTTTCTATTTTTTTATCATCATGAGCGCCGTGATGATGGTCATCATGGTGCTCGCCAGCCTGAGAAAGTGATGGAAATAGCAATATAGCCGTGGCCAGCTTAGTTAATTTAGTTCGCATTATTTACCTCAAAGAATGCTAAAAATGGTGCGCGTTGCGCAGAGTTCGTTTTTATTTTTTAATAAATCAGAAAACAGACGGAGCTGTGTTCTTTATGAGGTAAAAATTGGGGGGCGAAAAGGGAGTGATAAAATGGAGATTGGCTGCTTATTCATAGACGAATAAATTGGCTCATTGACATACATAAAGCCAATTACTTGTGGTTCATTGAGTATGTACAGTGCTGATGTGCAAGCATTTGCAGGACAAATACAGTCTATTTCACAGCAGTCAGTGTCACAGCAGTTTGTTAATTGACAGTCACTGTCAGCGCTTTCTGTGTGCTGTGGTTGTTCAACATGTTCGGTCACTGTGTGGAGGTTTGCAGAGGCTTCAATAGAAAATGCGGTGTGATAAGCCATAGCTTGCCCAATAAAGGCAACCATCATCATGATAGCGATGCAGGTTTTTGAAAGTGGCTTAAACATATCAATCTCATTACTGTATACGAGCGTTCGCAAATAGGAACTGCAAGACAATACAAAACAATAAATACAAAGCAGTAGTGTAATGATTTTTTCAGTTAATGTGAATATCACCACGGTTTTTATTCAGTGACTGAACTACGGTAGGTGAACACGTAAGCTCAGTCACATAGTTTACAAATAGCCTTTCTTTATTCGCGAGGGCTGGATTGACTATTTTGTTGTTTTATCAGGTGTTTCAATTCTTGGATTTCGCTGTGCAAGTCTTCAATCGTTGGAACATTCTTAGCACTTTCTTTTTCTTGACGTAACTTTGAACGTTCATCTTCCATGACATTGACCACAATACCAATCACCATGTTTAGAAATGCAAATGCGGTAAAAAAGATGAATGATAAATAGAAAACCCATGACATGGGGTACACTTCCATCGTTTCATATTGAATATCGGTCCAATCTTCAAATGTCATGATCCTAAATAAGGTCAGCATAGAAATGGCAATATCTCCCCACAAAACAGGGTTTATATCAGCGAATATAAAGCTGCCGATTGCGGCATAAATATAAAAAATGATAAACATCAGAAGAATAACATAGCCTAATTGCGGCATTGCTTTAATTAACGAGTTGATAAGGACGCGCAATTCAGGGACGACCGATACCATTCTAAGTACGCGGAAAACCCTAATAAGCCTTGCGAGCAAAGCCATTTCACTATCGTTGATTGGGATCAAGCTAATCGCAACAACCAAGGTATCAAAAATATTCCAACCTTTTTTGAAAAAGCTCTTTTTATCATCGTCGGCAATAAAGCGTACTGAGATCTCAAAAAGGAAAAATAACGTGATAAACATATCTAGGACATATGTCACAGATATGGCGCTATTTGGCAAAGCAAAAGTTTTTGCGCCAATTTCCAGAGCGGAAATAATGATCACCGCAACAACTGTGAGCTCAAATATTTTGTTGTTTTTTAAATTGTTCAGATTAAGTTTGATAGTTTCGTACATAGGCGATGGATCTGTTCAGTTATTTGATTAAAGACGCTGTGATTATATCCTAGTTAAGTTTCAACTCTAGGTATGATTGCAGCGAAAAATGTTACAGAGGATGTTTTTTAATGATTTGGCGCAGAAGTATTGGGAATGAGGGCTCTTCTAAGTCCAAATACTTGAAGAGCCCAACTATGTTTCGTCGTGTATATTTGAATCTAAAAATCAGCTAAGCGTAAAAACGCACCATATGCACGTGTGTACGCGGTTGGATTGTTTTGCTTTAGTGTATTTAGATCAGTTAAAGATTGTGGGGTTGCTGTCCCGTTATAAGCTTCTACGCTGCCAAAGATGACTTGGCTTTCAAAGGGGGTTGCTGCAAAATCAAGCCCTTTCAAATCGGCAATGCAGCTTGTATCGGGCTGTGACCATAAGTTATTGATAAAGCTTTGCATAATATCTACACCACAGGTATTTGCATTGTCTTTTTTGCTATAAGAGACAAAAATAACGCCATGTTCTGTTTCAGGCAATTCAACATAGCGCTGGTTGTTGTTGGTAAACGCGCTTTGAACAATAGGAACATAATAATGCGGCGTTTGTGGGTCTAAGTCGCCATTGAGTAATAGAGTTGGCATGTAGTGTCTTGTTGGCTGGTAGATATACGGATCTGTGTAGCGATTTCCCCACACTTGTTTATCTATATGTCTTTGGTACAGCAGATACCCCGGAATACATGAAATAGCATCTTTACAATATGCCAGCTTGGATTGAAGATCGATTTCGTTGTAATTAATCTCATTTTGGACAATAAGTTTTGACACTATGGGAGATGAATTAAACGGGTCTTTAGCGGCGAGTTCAATAAATTGTTTACCTACGCCTTTGAACATAAAATTATGTAAGTTGTTGAGTGCGATTACATCGTTATTATTACATCGGGCTAACCGGTGGTACATGGGCATTAATATTTGCTCAACTGAGCGGCTTAATGCAAGTAAGGATATTGCCTGTAACTCGAAACGTTTTAAGTCAGTCGCAGGGCAATGTTCTCCAGTGAAAACACGATTGACTAAGGTTTTGAGTTCTTCTACTGAGCTTAAGCTTAATTCAGTGCGACAAAATTCGTCACTTTGACAATAGGCAAACATATCGGCGAAGATGTCATTGAAGTTCTTGTCCCATGAATCTAGGCCAAATTTTTCACTAGGCACGACCGAATCTAAAATGATCCCTTGTGCGCCTGTGGGGGCGACTTGACTAAATCTCTGCGCCCAGAGGGTGCCATATGACGCGCCATACACATAAGTGGGTTGCCAATCGAGCGTTTTACTTTTTGTGATTGCGTACTCAAGATCTTTGGCGGCTGAGGTTGTGGTGAACTTATACAAACTTTCGCCCCATTGCTGGTGGAGGTCGTCAAAGCAGACTTGCATATATTCTGCATAATTAGCAGAAGGTGGGTTACTACATGCCAAATGCGTTGACCAGCCTACGCCGCGATGCTCAAGGACGTATAAGTCATAATCTTTAGTAAAATGATTGAGGTGCGTCTCATATTCATCAACATAGAAACTGCCAGATGCACCGGGACCACCTTGTAAGAACCAAATTTGACCTTGACTGTTACCTGATTTTGCAGGGTACTTAGAGACCAAAACATCTATTTTTTTGTCGTTCGGTGCATCCCAATCAAGTGGCACTTCAGCCAAGCTACATTGGTTTCTGTTATCGAAACTTTGAAACTGCGTTGGGCACTCACCCCATTCAAAGTCGACATATGGACTATAACTCACGTTTTTTATGGGCGTTGCCAAGGTGTTGAATGCGCTTAGCATACCGACACAGGCGAGTGGGGTTATAAATTGTTTCACGGTGATCCTTCCTATTCATGTTGTAAACAAAACCATTATAAATAACGGTTTTATTACTAAAAAATAACATTGGGAGCAGCGGTTTTGTATGATTTCAATTTTTCTGTTGTGTGAAACGAGTGATGGAAAGCAATTTAACGCTCAGTGATCGATCACCAAGCGCGGTTTATTATGTCTTGTGCTTAGGGTTTCGTTGTGTGCTGCCTAATCTTATAGAGTCCAAATAAAGAGAGCGCAAAGTAAATTGTATACAGCGAAAGCTTTTCAACCCAGGTTGCTTTTTCATAAGCGCCATACACTCTTAGGTAATCGTTAAATATAAAGAGTCCAATGCCGGTAAAAGACATTGTCATCTTAAAAAACTTGCCACCCTGAGTTTTAATGGTTTTGAAACAGAGTATTAATGTAAATAGTGAGAAATAGAACGCCAGTAACGACATCGCACCGGGCACGACACTTGGAAGTACTAATAATAATGATAGAGAAGCCAAACACCATCCGAGGTATTTCATAATATATTTCCTTGTTGTATTGCTGTGCAGCTATGAGAATAACTTTTTCCTTACGATTTTTCTATATTCGCTGGGGGTTTGCTGTAACCGAGTTTTGAAGATCCGAGTTAATAATCCCTGTGCATTAAAGCCAACAGAAACCGCAATGTCTTGTAATGATAAATTACTGTTTGCAAGTAACTCCTTTGCGCTTTCTAGGCGAAGGACTTGTAAATAGTCAGCAGCAGTTTGGCCTGTCGCGGCTTTAAAGCGGCGATTAAAGGTTCGATAGCTCATATCAAATTGTTGAGCAACTTCTGCGAGTATGATCTCATTGGCAAAATTGTGCTTCATCCAAAACTGTATCGCCGCAATTTGTTCATCAGGGTGTTTGTCGACAGCACCCTCTAAATAACGCTGCTCTTCATAGGGTTTACGAATTTCATGAGAAAAGTTTTGCTGTACATGATTGGCAGCTTCCAAACCGTATAGTTGCGAAATGAGATGAACAATCACGTCTGCTAGTGCGTTTAGACTGGCAACGGTATAAATTCTTTCTGATTGTGTAATAAAGAAATCAGGTTTTAGGTCGACGTCAGGATAATCCCTCTCAAACTGTTTAGCATAGTGCCAGTGAGTTGTCGCTGGGTGGCTATTTAGCAGACCGGATTCAGCTACAAAGCACACACCAGTTCCAACGCCTATGATTGTGCCACCTTGCAGCCATGTTAGCGTAAGTTGCTTAGCTATATTGCTATTCTTCCTTACGACGGGTCGAGGGTTACGCCAAATACTCGGGACTATCACATAGTCTTGCTGAGCGAGCAAAGTTAAATCACCATTGGGGCTGAGCTGCATCCCTAAATCATTTCCAATTGGTTTGTCGCGCTGGGCAAGCCAATTGAGTTTTAAAGGAATGAATTTTTCTCCTAAATATCTTTTGGCGTAGGCTTCACCAGCTCTGAGCATTTCAGCTGGAAGCGTGACACTGGTGAACAACATGTGCTCATATAAGGTAAATGCGATATTTATTTCTTGTTTCATCTGGACTGACCACCACTATTTGGCGAGTATTACACTTTATATGGCTAATATTATAAAATTTGTGTCTCACTTCCAACTAGAATCAAGTCATTAGCAGTTATATAGATAAGAACATCATGACAGCATTACCAATTATCGTCGGTATGGGCGGTATTAACGCCTCTGGCCGTACCTCATTTCACCAAGGCTTTAGACGCATTGTTTTAGATAAGCTAGGGCAAAAAGCCCGTCAAGAGACGTTTTTAGGTCTTGCTACATTGATGAACTTAGCAAAATATGATGGCAAAGACCTTGTTACCAACGATGGTGAAATAATCTCAGCGTCAGATATTGAAGATAAGCTTGGTGATCAAATCAAAGCGGGTACCTTGATCCGCAAAATAGAAAAGAACCACTTTGATGTTGATGCGACGCATTGGCAGCAAAAGCTGGCGATTAAAGCTAACAGTGATGAAGGCTTGCGTTTTACTTGTCGTTTAAGAGATTTACCAAACCCAGTGCCATCGTCTTGGCAGGTTACTGAAATCGATAAAAAGACGGTCAATGTCATTGTGCCTGATCAACTCGATGTGAAACACGACAGTTACCGTGATAACCCAATTAAAGCCGCAGGTCAGTTTCCAACTGGCTTTGAGCCATCAACAATGTATAACAGCCGTTATCAACCTAGGGGTTTACAAGCCACTATATTCGCTGCAACAGATGCCATTCGTTCAACAGGGCTTGACTGGGAAACAGTGATGAACAGCGTTGAGCCGGATAAAATTGGTACATATTCGGGTTCAATTGCCGGACAAATGAATGATGAAGGATTTGGGGGCTTAGTACGCAGCCGAATGAAAGGCGAGCGCGTTAGTACCAAGCAACTGGCATTGGGTTTAAACACCATGTCAACCGACTTTATCAATGCTTACGTTACAGGCAGTGTAGGCACTACTTTTACAGCATCTGGCGCATGTGCCACGTTTTTGTATAACTTACGTGCTGCGGTAAACGATATTCAAGCTGGCCGTACCCGTATTGCGGTAGTGGCAAGCGTAGAATGTGCTTTAACACCAGAAGTGATTGAAGGATTTGGTACCATGGGTGCGTTGGCTAATGAAGAGGGCTTACGCAAACTGGATAATACCGACAATGTTGACCATCGTAAAACCAGTCGTCCATTTGGTGAAAACTGTGGTTTTACAATTGGGGAAGGTGCGCAAGTTGTAATTCTAATGGATGATGCTTTGGCAATCGAGCTCGGCGCTGAGATAATGGGCTCTGTTGTTGATGTATTTGTTAATGCCGATGGTGTTAAAAAGTCAATTACAGCGCCAGGTCCTGGTAACTATATTACCATGGCTAAATCGGTCGCCTTGGCTGAGCAAATAGCGGGAACAGAGGCACTAAAAGAGCGAAGCTTTATTTTAGCCCATGGCTCAAGCACACCTCAGAACCGAGTAACAGAATCTTTGATTTACCACAAAGTCGCTGAAGCGTTTGCTATTAATGGCTGGAAAGTAGCTGCACCTAAAGCATTCGTAGGTCACACGATTGCACCAGCAAGTGGCGATCAGTTAGCAATGGCATTAGGTGTATTCAGTCACAATATTATGCCTGGGATCACAACGATAGACAAAGTAGCCGATGACGTACACGCTGAGCACTTGGATATACGCAATGCACATTATGAGTGTCAGCCCATGGATATTGCCTTTGTGAACTCAAAGGGGTTCGGTGGAAACAATGCGACCGCGACAGTGTTTTCTCCGTCGTTGACAAAACAACTGCTAAATAAACGTTATGATGATAAAGCATGGAACTGCTATGCCGATAGGTTAGTGCAAACGACGGCTATGCAACGTCACTATCAAAACGCGGCTGATTTAGGTCAGTACGAGCTTATTTATAAGTTTGGTAATGGCATGTTAGATGAAGCGGGTTTAAAAATAGAGACAGATAAATTGACGTTACCAGGCTTTAACAAAGCCGTTAAGCTCAATGTAAATAATCAATATGGTGATTTAAAGTAACCTTTAAAAAGCTATGTTAAGCAAAGCAGGGCGCTCATTTAGAGCGCCTTTTTGTTGATTGGAATAAAACGATAAATTAACGAACCGTGTGTAAAAAGTGCATGTGTTTATGGTATTGGTCAACAATATCATTGATCACGGCTTCTTTTGACCAGCCCATTACATCGTAGTCTTGGCCACCTTCACGTAAATGGACTTCAGCCCGATAATATTTTTCTTCACTATCGTCATCATCTTCGTCTACGTAGCTTGGCTTATCTGATGATCTGCGGCGGACTTCATATTTAAAGTCTAATTCTTCACCTAGGAGCACCAGTAGGCTGATCCGACCGAGCTTTTCATCTTGATCAACTTGCGTTTCAATATTGTGTTGATTGAGCTCACTGGCAACCGAATTGATAGCGGCTAACGCAGCATTGTTGATGAACTTATTGACGTTTGGTTTATTTGGGAAGTCTACTATGTTACCTAATCGCTCTTGCCAACTACTCGCAGTATTACCATTTGCTGGAGCGACAGGCGCAACGTTCATTTGCAAGCTTTCCCGTTTTGCTGCATCAACTCGGAGTGCTTTTATTAAGCCCCAAGTTGCGATCAGTAAGATCACAGCGAAAGGCAGCGCACTGGCTATTGTCATGGTCTGCAAAGCTCCTAATCCGCCAGCTACCAGCAACACAGCAGCAACTACGCCTTCGCCGCCAGCCCAATAAATACGCTGCCAAAGAGGGGTGTTGTTATTACCGTTAGAACACAACATATCGACAACCATTGAGCCTGAGTCTGATGATGTTACGAAGAAGATGATAACCATTAAAGTGGCGACAAAAGACAATATGCCGGACAAGGGGAATTGCTCAAGAAAAACAAAAATAGAGACCGCAACATCTTTTGATACGGCTTCCCCAAGACTCGCAATACCTTGATTCATAATTAAATCAATGGCGGAGTTACCAAAGAAGGTCATCCACATTAAAGTGAAACCTGTGGGGATAAATAATACGCCCATAGCGAACTCTCGAATGGTGCGGCCGCGCGACACTCGCGCAATAAAGAGGCCAACAAAGGG
This sequence comes from Pseudoalteromonas sp. MSK9-3, assembly GCF_003590335.1. GTDB lineage: Bacteria > Pseudomonadota > Gammaproteobacteria > Enterobacterales > Alteromonadaceae > Pseudoalteromonas. Next base: position 32,973 of record NZ_MIET01000071.1, read on the forward strand.
CGCCCATGACATCCACCAACCCCAATATAGAATTGTCCAGCCACCTAACCATTCAGTCTTTTCATAGGCAAACAGGTTAAAGGTATTACGTACTATGTCTGCGGTGTACGCGCCTACATTTTGCACAAATGCTTGAAGTAAATAGATGGTTGGGCCTAATATTAAAACAAATAGCAGCATAAGCACTGCCAAGCCCATATTAAGCTCAGATAAACGACGGATCCCTTTATCAAGGCCTGTGGTGACTGATAATATTGCTAATCCCGTCACTAAAGCAATGAGCACGACTTGAGTGGTTAATCCAACAGGGACGTCAAATAAATAATTTAAACCTGAGTTAACTTGCAATACGCCGTAACCCAGCGAGGTTGCCACACCAAAGACGGTGCCTATCACAGCAAAAATATCAACCGCATGACCAATTGGGCCGTAGATTTTATCGCCGATCAATGGGTAGAGTGCAGAACGCAGCGTGAGAGGTAATCCGTGTCGATAACTGAAAAAAGCCAAAATTAAAGCAACAATGGCGTAAATCGCCCAAGCATGTAATCCCCAGTGGAAAAAGGTAATTTTCATGGCTTCACGGGCTGCTTCAACGCTCCCTGACTCGGCAACTGGCGGTGAAAGAAAGTGCATGACTGGTTCGGCTACCCCAAAAAACATTAAGCCAATTCCCATACCTGCTGAGAAGAGCATAGCGAACCATGTCGTGTGGCTGTAATCTGGCGTTGAATGGTCTGGACCAAGTTTGATGTTACCAAACCGAGAGAGTCCCAAGTATGCAACTGTAATGAGTATAATGGCGACTGTTAAGACATAAAACCAGCTTGCGGTATGTACAATACTGGCTTGTAGAGATTGAAATAAAGTATCTGCGGTTTTGGGCATAAATGCGGTAAAAATGACCAGTAAAATGATCAAACCTGACGCACAGTAGAAAACCGGTGGATTCAACTTTGCTTTGACGTCATGCTCAGACATAGTGTTCCCCGTGTGTATTACTGACAGGCTCAGCAGTGTGTTGTGAGAGCCTAATAAGGATAAATCTTTAAGATAAAACAACTTAAGATAATAGCACAGATACCAATAAAAAATATCAATGTAAATATGAGTGAGTAATTAGAAATTCAAAGTAAAAAGAGTACAGGTACAAACTGTACTCTTTTTATGACTGCTTTATTGTAATGTTAGGCAAAATATTTAGCATGAAACGCTAAATGTTGATCTATAAAACTGGCGATAAAGAAATAGCTATGGTCATACCCTTCGTGCTGCTCGAATTGCAGTGGGTAATTGTGCGCCTTTGCTGCTTTTTGCAAGTGCCATGGTTGTAATTGCTCATCGAGAAAGTTGTCGGCACTACCTTGGCTCACCAGCACCGGCCGTGCAGTCGTGTATTGCTTATTCTGCATCAGCAATACCGCATCGTGATCTTCCCATTGAGACTTGTCATTACCTAAATAACCAGTAAAGGCTTTAATACCCCAAGGGCAACGTGTAGGGTGCACAATTGGGCTGAAAGCGGAGATACTGGTATAGCGAACGCTGTTTTTAAGGCCTAAAGTAAGCGCCCCATGGCCGCCCATAGAGTGCCCGCTGATGGCTCTTTGCGTAGTAACAGGAAAGTGGCTTTCGATGATTTCTGGCAATTCTTTAACGATGTAATCATACATTTGGTAATGTTTATCGAAAGGGGGCTGCGTTGCATTCAGGTAAAAACCTGCTCCTAAGCCAAAGTCATAACTTTTTTCATTGTCGTCAGGGATTAACTCACCTCTAGGGCTGGTGTCTGGGGCGACAATGGCAATTCCTAGGGCATTAGCCGCTTTAAAGGCCCCTGCTTTTTGCATAAAGTTTTCATCGGTGCAGGTGAGGCCTGATAACCAATAAAGCACGGGGACTTTTTTTCCTGAACTTGCAATGTCAGGTAAAAATATTGCAAAGGTCATTTCACAGTCGGTTGTTTGGCTCGCATGGCGATAACGCTTATGCCAGCCGCCAACGACTTTATTGTTGGCGACAAGTTCCATAATTAGTCCTTATTAAAAATGCACAACTGAGCGTATGCTTTTACCAGCATGCATCAGATCAAAGGCATCATTGATGCCATTTAAGTCCATTGTGTGGGTAATAAAGTCGTTGAGCTTAAATTCACCAGCCATGTAACGCTCAACGATGTCAGGCAATTCAGAACGGCCTTTAACCCCTCCAAATGCACTACCACGCCAAACGCGTCCTGTCACAAGTTGAAATGGACGTGTTGAAATTTCTTGTCCGGCGCCAGCCACACCAATGACTACCGACTCGCCCCAGCCTTTGTGACAACACTCAAGTGCAGAGCGCATAACATCGACGTTACCAATGCATTCGAATGAGAAATCAACGCCTCCATCGGTCATGTCTACAATGACTTCCTGAATTGGCTTATCATAGTTCTTAGGGTTGATCAGATCAGTGGCACCGAGTTTGGTCGCAAGCTCGAATTTATCTTCGTTGATATCAATACCAATAATACGTTTAGCACCTGCCATCGTTGCCCCTATGATGGCTGAAAGCCCAATACCACCGAGGCCGAAAATAGCAACCGTATCGCCAGCTTGTACTTTGGCTGTGTTCATTACAGCGCCCATACCGGTTGTGACGCCACAGCCTAGCAAGCAAATTTCTTCAAGTGGTGCGTCAGGGTTTACTTTGGCTAACGATATTTCAGGCAGTACGGTAAACTCTGAAAACGTTGATGTGCCCATATAATGATAAATTGGCTCACCGTCTTTATAAAAACGGGTAGTGCCATCCGGCATTAGGCCTTTACCTTGGGTTTCGCGAATTTTTTGGCACAAGTTAGTTTTACCTGATGTACAGAACTTACACTCGCCACATTCCGGTGTGTATAAAGGAATTACATGATCGCCAATTGCAACACTTGTTACGCCTTCACCGATAGCTTCGACAATACCTGCACCTTCGTGACCTAAAATAGCCGGAAATACGCCTTCGGGATCATCACCCGACAAGGTAAACGCATCGGTATGGCACACCCCTGAAGCGATGATTTTCACTAACACTTCGCCTGCTTTTGGCATCATAACATCGACTTCTTCAATGCTCAGTGGTTGACCGGGTCCCCAAGCGATTGCGGCTTTAGATTTTATAAACTCTGACATAACTACTTCTCATCTATTTTGATTTTATAAACAGTATAATTACTTTATTATTTTTGATAATCTTTAATTATAAAAAATACTTTTACAGATTTGTAATAATGGATAGATGGGTTGGCATTGATGAATTTGTGGCCGTAGCGAGCAGTGGATCTTTCACGCAAGCCGCTAAATTACTCGATACATCAGTTGCACAAGTGAGTCGTAGAGTAAAAGAGTTAGAACAACGGTTAGATCATCAACTCTTAACGCGTACCACACGCAAATTGGCGTTAACACAAGAGGGGGAGGTGTTTTTAACACATGCGCGCCATTTGCAGCATGCATACGATGACGCAGCACTTGCGTTACGCCAGCGAGATCAGCAACCGACCGGTACTCTCAAGTTGACCGCACCAGTCATGTATGGAGAGCGCTATATTATGCCTGTCGTTCATGACTTTATGGCGAAATACCCCAAAGTAAAAGTTGAAATGCATCTCTCAAATGAGCAACTCGACTTGGTGGCAATGGGGTTTGATATTGCGATTCGGTTAGGCCACCTAAAGGATTCAAGTTTAAAAGCGCGCAGGTTATCGTGGCGCAATACTTTGGTGTGTGCCTCTGCGACTTATTTAAGCCATTACGGGCAGCCACACAGTTTGAGTGAACTATCGGAACATACTTGTTTGGTCGGCAACAGCAGTTATTGGCGCTTTTTTGATAAAAATAAAGAGCGTAATATCAAAGTAACAGGTCCTTTGAGCTGTAACAGTGGCTGGGCGTTGTTAGATGCTGCTCGCAAAGGGTTAGGGTTAGCTCAACTCCCACACTATTACGTTGAAAAAGCGATTTGTGCAGGAGAGCTCATTGAGGTGTTATCTAGTTTCAAGCCAAAAAGTGAAGGGATCTGGGCAGTCTATCCGCCCAGACAATATATGCCGACTAGCCTACGTTTGCTGCTTGACCACTTGGCTGAACATTTTGATCAGCGAGATTCATCGCAGCTAACGCCTGATTAAGTGCATCTTCACGGCTGTCACAAAATGCATCTGCGCCGAGCTTTTCACGGATATTGAAGCGATGTAACCTGTCACAAGTTTCTTTATTAGGTGAAAAGATATAAACCTTACAATTGGCGTCTAGCGCATCCTTTATGGCGTTTTCTAGCGCCAAACTCACGGTTACATCAAGCATTGCCACGTCGCTTAAATCTAACACCATTGCTTGATATTTATTGATGTCTCTATGTTGACGTGCGATAGCTTTTGAAACACTGAATATCATTGGGCCAGATAGGTAAAAATACAGTAACTGACCTTTAGCTTGTTCAAATAAGTGACGCTCAGTGTCACTCATTGGTACATCGCCATCAGTATCACTGATGGCTTTAACTTGCTCTGCTTGAACTTGGCTTAGGCGCTCGATAACAATAATGTTAGAGATAAATACACCGAGTCCTACAGCGACAATTAAATCAACAAATACGGTTAAGAGCATCACCCCGTACATGATAGCCATCTGCATTAAGCTGAGCTTGTGGGCGCGTTGGATAAAACTCCAATCGAGGATATTAAATCCGACATATACAGCGATACCGGCTAAAACAGCCATGGGGATCGGTTCAGTTAGGCTACCAGCAACAAACACGACAGCCATTAAAATCAGCGCCCGAAAAATACCGGCTAGCGGAGAACGTGCGCCTACTTGTACGTTAACTACGGTGCCCATGGTGGCACCTGCACCAGGTAGTGCGCCAAACAGTCCAGATATCATGTTTGCAATACCTTGGCCACGTAGCTCTTTATCTGAGTCATGTTCTGTACGCGTTAAGCTGTCTCCAATGACGGCAGTTAACAAGGTATCAATACAGCCCAGCGTGCCTAAAACAAGCGCATCAATGACCATTTCTGTAAAAAGTTCACTGGTAAATGTGGGCCACACGACAGAAGGCAGACCACTGGGGATTTCGCCAATACGTCGAATACTGTCAGTATCAAATATGATGATAGAAAGTAACGTGATTGCAACTAATGCGACTAATTGGGCTGGCACATATTGACGATATTTTTTTGGTAGATAAAACAAAATACCTAACGTTAAAATACCGAGGAGTAATTCTGAAAAATGGATGTTGAGCAGCAGCTCAGGAAGTGCTTCGAGCGTGCCAATGACACCACCTAAAGGGGCCTTGTGACCGAGCAAGGGCGCTAATTGCAATATGATAAGAATAACGCCAATACCTGACATAAACCCCGATATGACACTGTAGGGCATGAGAGTGACATACTTACCTAATTTAAGGGTACCAAGCAGTATTTGAAATGCCCCAGCCATCATCACTACGGTAAAACCCATCGCTAACCCAGTTTCGGGGTAATTGGCCATCATGGTGGTCAAAACGGCCGTCATGATAACAGTCATCGGACCTGTAGGCTCAGATATCAGAGATGTAGAGCCGCCAAATAGGGCAGCAAAGAGGCCGACTAGGATCGCGCCCCACATACCAGCTTCAGCGCCAGCGCCAGAAGCGACACCGAATGCTAATGCCAGTGGCAGAGAAATTATCGCAGTGGTCACACCACCGAATAAATCTCCTTTTAAATTCATGTGCTTAAATCGAGATAAAGACAACATTGGACTTCCATACCGCGAGATTTCACGCATTTTACACTAATTTGTTCCTTTAACTATCAGAACTTCAATATTTTTTTACAATTTGCCGCGTACCCAAGCGATATAGCTTTGTGGTAGTATCCCTAACTATTAGTCTTGGAAGTAGTTATAATTAGCCATGTTTCAACCAGTTAGCCTCTTTGTCGGGTTACGATATGCCAAAGCAGCAAAGGGAAATGCTTTTATTTCTTTTATCTCATTTTTTTCTATCGCAGGTATTGCGCTAGGCTTAATGTCGTTGATCACGGTGAGCTCTGTGATGAATGGGTTTGAGCAGTCTTTAAAAAGTGCGATGCTTGACTTAATTCCCCATGTGCAATTAAAAACACACAATGCCGCTAAAGCCGATACAGAAAAATTACTCGAGCAGTTAAACAGTCACCCATTAGTTGAACGCGTACAACCCTACATCACTTCTGATGTGATATTACAGACCAATCAAGAATTAATGGGAGTGCGTTTACAAGGGCTCTTTTCTGGATACGATAATGCGGTCAGCAAACACGTAGAATTAGGTAATCTTAAAACGATTGATAAGCAAAAATACCAATTGGTGATCAGCCGTTACCTAGCCAATAAACTCGGCGTTGGGGTCGGTGATAAGCTCCGTGTTATGTTACCAGAAGTAACCAGTTATACTCCATTAGGGCGGGTGCCAATGCAGCGCCTTTTTACGGTTGCAGCGTTATATAATTCAAAAAGTGAAGCAGATATGCACTTAGCTTTTGCTGACGGTAAGAGCTTGATGCGCTTAATGAGACGCAATGATACACATTCATTCGATATTAGTATCACGCTAAAAGATGCTTTTGCGTTACAACCCTTTTATACAGCAACCGCCAGCAGTTACGCAGAATATGAAAAAGATGACTGGCAAACGCAACAAGGCGCGTTGTTTGCCGCTGTTGCTATGGAAAAGCGTGTTATGTCGATGCTATTAGGATTAATCGTCATTGTCGCTGTGTTTAATATTTTGTCGGCTTTATCAATGATGGTTAGAGAAAAACAAGGAGAAGTCGCCATTTTACAAACCTTAGGGTTTACACCAACTATGATTGCGCGGGTATTTATGGTGCAAGGTTTATACAATGGGTTGGTTGGAACTATTATTGGCACGGCCTTAGGTTTAGTCGTAGCGAGTAACATTAACATCATACTTGACTCGTTAGGCTTATCCTTATTGGGCGGGGCAAAACTTCCCGTATTATTTTCACCAATTGGTTTAGTCTCAATGGCCATCGCGAGTATTGCGATGAGTTTTGTTGCGACATTATACCCTGCAAAAAAAGCAGCTAACGTTTTACCCGCTGAGGTTTTAAGATATGAGTAATTTAGTAATTGAATGCAAACAGTTGGGCAAATCGTACCAAGATGGGAAAAACCAAGTTGAGGTTTTAAAAGGCGTTAATTTATCCGTTACCCAAGGTGAAATGCTGGCCATTGTAGGCAGCTCTGGATCTGGTAAAAGTACCCTGTTACATATTTTAGGCACTCTCGATAAAGCATCGAGTGGTAGCGTGAAAATCAAAGGCGAAGAAGTAGCTGCCTTGTCTCGTAACAACCAAGCCGAGTTTAGAAATCAATATTTAGGGTTTATTTATCAGTTTCATCATTTATTGATGGAGTTTACCGCATTAGAAAATGTTGCGATGCCGCTTCTTATCAAGGGAGTTAACAAGCAGAAAGCAAAGGTTACCGCAACCGATATGCTCGATAAAGTAGGGCTTGCACACAGGGCTGACCATAAACCTTCAGAATTATCTGGTGGGGAGCGCCAGCGCGTTGCGATTGCACGGGCATTGGTAACTAAACCCGCTTTAGTTTTAGCTGATGAGCCTACAGGTAATTTAGATAAACATAATGCCATGAAGATATATGAGCTTTTATCGCAATTAAACAAAGAATTACAAACCAGCTTCGTGGTGGTGACACATGATTTGGACCTCGCAGCCAAGTTAGGTCGCAGTGTGCAACTCGATGATGGGGTATTGTCAGAGGCTACGGTTAAACCCGGAGCTGAACATGCTTAGTCTTTATTTAAGTAAACGGTTTCGTCAATCTAAGCAAAAAACTGGCTTTGTGAGTTTATTAAGTAAAGCATCAACCTTAGGTGTGATGTTAGGCGTTGCAGTACTTATCATTGCATTATCGGTGATTAATGGCTTTGAACAGCAGTTGGAAGAGCGATTGCTGTCGGTTGTGCCACAAGTGAGTTATCAAGCGCCGTATGATCCTATTGATGATTGGCAAGCTAAAGTGGCACTGCTTAATCAACATCCTCGGATTGTTGCAGCTGCCCCAGAAATTAATTTAACAGCAATGGTGCAGTTCAAAGGGCAACTCAAAGCTGCACAACTCAAAGGTGTACAGCCAAGTATCCACACTGAGGTTTCTTCAGTATCACGTTATATTCAAGGTGGTAACTTAGACGAATTAGTGCCTGGCAGTTTGATTTTAGGTAATCGTATCGCTGAGCGTTTAAATGTGAATGTTGGTGATAAAGTAACCCTTCTTGTAGCAAATAAACATGCTGAACAGCCTCTGGCTGCACCAAAGCGTATGAGTACCACCTTAATTGGTGTGGTTAAAATGGGGGGCCCCATTGATGAGTCTATCGCATTGGTTAATTTGGCTGATTTACAAAGTGCGCTGGGGTTGAAGCCAAGTCAAACGACGGGGCTCAGAGCTAAAGTGCAAGACGTGTTCGACGCCCATCAAATAGCAATGACAGCGGGGAGCCGTTTGCCTGATTTGGTCTATGTAAATAGTTGGTTCAGGACCCAAGGAAGTTTATATCAGGATATCCAGATGGTACGTACCATTGTGTTTTTAGTGGTGTTTTTGATAATTGCGGTTGCCAGTTTTAATATTGTTTCCTCGATGGTAATGGAAGTAAAAGAAAAACAAGCCAATATAGCGATACTTAAAACCATGGGAGCTAAAGATCGCACAATATTTGCAACTTTTGCGATGCAAGGTGTTGGTTACGCACTCATTGGCGCTCTATTTGGTACAGTCATTGGGGTGCTACTTGCGATCAATCTACCAGATTTATTTAATGCTATATTTAGTCAGTCGGGTAGTAACCCATTGGCAGGTGTATATTTTGTTGAGTTTTTACCCTCGAAGTTGGTTTGGTCTGATATTCTTATCACGCTCAGTGTGACGTTTATTTTAGCTGTGCTAGCGAGTGTTTACCCCGCTTGGCAAGCGACCAAGACGGAGCCTGCATCTGTATTAGGCAACAGTTAACCCCAGTTTTTGGATAACTTTTCAGCAGTTTATTATTTGATAGGCTGCTGCTTTATTTATGAATCAAAGTGTAAATAGCTAGATTTATCCGCAACCACATAACTGATGAATTCCTCTAAGGGGAGTGGCTTACTGTAATGGTAACCTTGAATATACTCGACGCCCTTGGCTTTGGCATAAATCATCTGCTCCATGTCCTCAACGCCTTCTGCCACAATTGGCTTATCTAGGTTTTTAGCTAACGACACAATAGAATTAAACACGGATTGCAGACGGTCATCTTTAACCACGTTAGTTACAAATGAGCGGTCAATTTTTATCTCATCAAAGTTTAGCTTACACAAGTAACTTAAACTTGAAAAACCGGTACCAAAGTCATCGAGAGAAATGATAAACCCATGGCGCTGGAGTGACATAAGTACTTCGTTTACATAGTTAAAATTATCTATTAGTGCTGATTCGGTCAGCTCTAACTTAATTTTATTAGGTGAAAGATGATACTCGGCCAAAGTAGAAAGTAGCTTTTTCTCAAAGTTAATATCTAATATTTCAATGACGCTAATATTGATTGAGAAGAGATAAAACCCAGAATCAATTGCCTCAGTATCAAGTTCACTGAGCAGGCGCCTTATTTGTGAAAGGGTAAAAAGGGTTAATTTATTGATTTCCCCAGAGCTTTCAATAATCGGGATAAATGTAGCAGGTGATACCGGTTTTCCTCCCATACTCCAGCGCATCAGGCACTCAGCACCAATCAAACACTCTGTACTGGTATCGTGTATTGGCTGAAACGCGATATGAAAGTCGTTTTTTAATGCCTCTATTTGCATAGATGCCCGCAGTTCTGTTTCTATTTTATTTTGCCATTCAATTTGTTTAGCCAGGGCGTCTTGGAATTCGACTAAACGCAATTTCTCAGACAGGACATCAAAGGTGGCCATTTCAGCTTTGTTTAAGCTAATCTCATGGTCGTCGTGTTCTTTTTCTCGGTAATAACCAAGGGCAACGTTGCTGTAAAAGCTATTGCCATTAAAGTTAAAAGGTGCATTTAGTTCATTGTATAAATGCTCAATATTAAATGCATGCTCAATAGGCACAAAGGCACTAAAGCAGTCGGTTGAATACTTAGAAAATGTGGCGTCTTCAAATTCGATTTGAAAGCGAGAGAGCACTTCCATAAAGACTAAGTTGGCAACGCCAATATTCCAGACCTCTGAGATGCGTTGGTAGTTGCAAATTCGCACACAGCACATGGTGCCATACCCACCGACATCTTTAATTCTGTTAACGAAGGCATCTCTATATAGTAAGCCGGTATGAGGATCTTGAATGGCTAATTGTTTATTTAAACGACGGATTGCGATTAATTCTTCAATTGGACTAAAACGTACATAGGTCATGGCCTCTTTCGGGACAAAATCAAGTTTCATCCAAGTCACTGTGCTGTTATCAACACTGACCCCGACTTCTGAACTAAATGGCTCACTTGCACAGACAAAGACTTTACGCGTGCTTTGTGTCTCGTAATTTTCATTCAGTAACTTTAAGTGGGGAGCGTCATTTAAATTATCGTTTTCTGACAAGTTAAACAGGCTACTGGCACATTTCGAGATATCGGTGATCATACCCGACGTATCGTATGCAATGTAGGTGAGTGAGAATAATTCAGTGATCTGCTGGCTCGACATATTTTAACCTAGTAGCTTTTGAATTTGATAAGGTATGTTCTCTAAAGCGTAAACTTTATCTACACCACCACGGTCTATTGCTTCTTTTGGCATACCAAAAATGACACAACTGCCTTCACTTTGCGCGAACGTAATCGCGCCTTGCTTTTTCATTTCTAACATACCAGTAGCACCGTCGTCACCCATGCCCGTCAGGATGACACCTATGGCATTGTTACCCGCTGATTGTGCGACTGAACGAAACAGTACATCAACAGAAGGTTTATGCCGACTTACCAAAGGGCCGTCTTTTATTTCCAAATAATAGTCTTTACTTTGGCGGTTTACCAATAAATGGCGTCCACCTGGCGCGATATAAATGCCATTTTTCTGCAGTACGTCACCGTCTTTAGCTTCTTGAACATGATGGTCGCTTAACGCATTTAAACGTTGTGCGAAGGCAAAGGTAAATTTAGCTGGCATGTGTTGAACAATGACAATGGGCGGACCGTTTACAGGCATCATGGTGATGAGCTGACTAATGGCTTCTGTGCCACCCGTAGAAGCGCCAATAGCAATGATTTTGGTGGTTTTCACAACGTGGTTTTGGTCTGTTTTTTCTAGGATCACATCAGTGGAATGCCGTTCCCGTATGGTACTGTCTCGATTTAAATAGCTCACCGCTCTCACTTTTGCTTTACTGGCTGCTTTTAGGGTTTTTAAAAGCATGTTTACATGATCACTCTCCAAGTAATCTGTTAATTGAGAGGTGGGCTTTGCAATAACATCGATTGCGCCACAAGCCAAGGCTTCAATCGCAGTGGTAGAGTGCTTTTGAGTCAATATGGAAAAAATGACGATAGGGGTTGGGCGTTCTTCCATAATTTTCTTTAAGAAGGTGAGCCCATCCATTTTTGGCATTTCGATGTCGAGCAAAATAACATCAGGCCAGTTTGTGCGCATCTTTCGTTCGGCAATAATCGGGTCGGGTGCAGCACCTAGCAGAGTTAATTTTGGGTCGCGCTTAATGATGTCACCCATTACTTGGCGAATGACCGCGGAATCATCAACAATAAAAATAGAAGTCATGGCGCAATCTTTTTGTAAATACAGGGTTTGAGCATTTCTAGGTCATCACGTTTATAACGTAACGCTTCCGAATGACCTAAAAATAGTAAGCCGGCATGATTCAAGCGTTTAACTACGTTATTGAGTATTTCTAATTGTTTTGCTTCATCGAAATAAATGAGTATGTTGCGCAGAAAAATAATATCAAAAGAATAGTCGACCGTTTTTAAAGCTAAGAGGTTATCTACATTAAATGTACACCCTTCTTTTATTTGTTTAGCAACAGAAAAGCTTCCTTCATGAATACCAAACCCTTTTAGGCAGTATGCTTTTTTAAATTTGGCAGGCACTTTGCTTACGGTAGACATGGCAAAGCAAGCTTCTTGTGCCATAGAAATAGCTGTTTGAGATATATCAGTGCCATAAACATGCCAACTGCGGTTATAAAATAAGTCTTCAAGTATCATGGCAATACTATAGGCCTCCTCTCCTGTTGACGCGGCCGCACTCCAAGCCCTAACTGGAGAACGAGTGGGGGGCTTATCTTTCAAGTACGTACAAAGAAACTCAAATTGACTCATTTCACGAAAAAAGTAAGTCTCGTGGGTGGTCATTTTATCAATAAATTTACTTAATTCCGCTGTGCCTTGCTCACTGAGTATTAAACGATAATATTGTGCGTACGACTCACTGCCGGTCACTCTCAATCTGTTGGCAAGTCTACTCGCCATGATATCGCATTTATGTCGTGCTAAGCGGATCCCTGTTTGCTGTTCCAATATACGATTCAATTGATTGAATTCTTGCTCAGAGATCATAATTACAACTTACAATAGTCGGTAAAAAATATATCCTGAGATGTTTTTAATAGAGCGTTTATTTCATTGATATCCAGCACCTTAGACATGTCTAACAGAGTCGTTAAGCGGTTATGTAATTTCGCCATTTTCCATACATATTGCCGTGGAATATTAGAACCAAATGAAGGAGATGATTCTAGGTGGTCATCAATTATATATTCAATCGACACAACACTATTGACGAGCATACCTACCGTGACAGTTTCCCCAATTACCTCATCAATAAATTCATACAGGACAATGCAGCTATATCGGTCATAGTCTAGGGTCTTTTTGAGTGATAATCGGTTTTGAATATCGAGCACAGGAATAACACTCCCGCGTACATTTATTACTCCTTTTATAACAGTTGAACACATAGGGATCATGGTGGTATCTGTGTATTCAATGACCTCTTTGACTGATCCGATAGGGATCCCAAAATTATCATGACCAATACAGACAAATAAGTAACGGTTGTTATTATTTGCGTGGGCGGTGTGACTCTCAATCATGTCCATCGATTACCTCACTGCCGGTTGTAGTTAGAGCGTCATCTATATGTTGGAGTTCATCTTCAGACTGGCTTAGTGCTTCAACTAGCTCTTGGTTATTTAATGTTAAAATACGCAATATATTTAAAATAGTGAGTATTTTATCCTCTAGCTTAGCTAGCCCGTAGACGAAGCGGCTTTGAAATTGGCCTCCAATGCTGGGCACATCATCGATGTCTGATTGAGAGATATCAATGACTTTAGTTACCATATCGACTTTAAGGCCGATGACAATCGGATTTTCGTTGTATATGCATTCAGCAATAATGATACAGGTTCTATTGGTACAGGGTTGTTCTGGTTTACCAAGGCGAACCGACAAATCAAACACCGGAATGACATCACCTCTTAGGTTAATCGCCCCAATAATAAAGTCAGGCGACATTGGGATCGGGTCAACCTGAATGTATTCCATAATCTCTTTAACTGAAGAAATAGAAAGAGCGTAGGGGGTTTTATTGAGCTCAAAAGCCAAATATTTATCTTTTTCAATAAGGCCAACACTTTTTAGCGATTGCATAGGCATAACGGATTACTCATCAAAAGGCATAAAGCCGTCTTCTGGTGACGGGGCAGTTCGGTTACTTTTTGTAGCCGCTCGACGTCGTTTTGTATTGGCTCTTTCATTGCTCAACTTGAAGTAACTGACCGTGGCTCTTATATCCCCAGTTTGGTCTTGCACCATTTTGGCGGTAGATGCTAGCTCTTCAGATGCTGAGGCATTTTGCTGAGCTATTTCGTCGAGTTGAGAGACCGTGCGGTTTATTTCAACCACACTGGTACTTTGCTCTGTAGAGGCTGCGGTGATCTCTTGGACTAAATCGGCGGTTTTACCGATATTTGGCACCATTCGGTCTAACATGCCGCCAGCGTGTTGGGCTATTTTTACGCTATTATCCGCTAGGGTACTAATATCTTGCGCCGCGACTTGAGAGCGCTCTGCAAGTTTACGCACTTCATCTGCCACGACTGCAAAGCCTTTTCCATGTTCACCTGCTCTGGCAGCCTCAATTGCTGCGTTGAGAGCGAGTAGATTGGTTTTATAGGCAATATCTTCAATAATACCAATTTTTTCAGCAATTTGTGTCATAGCGATAACGGTATCTTTCACTGCTTGCCCGCCATCGTTGGCTTCACTGCTAGACTGCTTGGCAATGTCATTGGTCATGGTTGAGTTCTCGGTATTCATAGAAATTGATGAACTCATTTGCTCTAACGAGGCGGAGGTTTCTTCGACACTTGCGGCAAGTTGGTTCGAGGTAGAGCTCAACATACGAGAGGTTGTACTGACTTCGTTTGTGCTGTGCGCGATAGACTCAACAGATTCCTGTATATCAAGGAGAATATTTTGCAGTCGCTCTATAAAGCCGTTGAAGCTGCGCGCTGTTTTTCCTATTTCATCATTGCCAAAGTCAGGAATTCGGCGGGTAAGATCACCTTCACCAGAGCGTAAATCTTCTGCGGCATCAGCAAGAGCATTAATTGGAATAACAATACCATTAATCAAAAATGCGGCAGTTGCGGCTGCTAATATAATCGCAACGAGTAGCAAGGCCCATACTAAAGAAATACTTTCTTGGGCTGCTGCAATCAGCGATGCCAATGAATTATTACCTTCATCGATAGCTTCGTTTGATATTGCTTCAAGTAGGTCTTCAATTTTACTAAACACTTCGTGTTCAAGTCGGTCAATATCGTGTGCTGCCTGAATTTTCATTCGAGGGTCGTAGAGCGCAAAGATTTCTTTACCGCCGTTATAAAGCTCTAAATACATGCGCTCTACTTCAGAAATACTTTTAATTTCTTGCGGTTTACGCTCTAAAGGCTTTATATCAGCTAAAAAGCCTGAAAATGTTCTGGCATCTTTTTCGAAAGCGGTATCAGCGCCTACGCCTCCTCGCATGTAAGCGTTTAAAGAACTCATCATGTCTCCTTGTTCATCAATCAGCTCTAAGTAATATCGAACACCGGGTAAGTCGTCATTAACTACTTCTTTGAAATCACCGCTGCTCCCAGCATCAGCGACTTCTTCTTCTTTTAACGTATCGAGGAGTTGCTCTAAGGGCTCGGCAAACTCTTTGTTCAAATAGTCGTATTTGTCTGTTGCTTTTTGCTCTAGTTGCGGGTCAAAACGTGAGAATATTAAGTCTTGGCTTTCATTTGAATAGCGGCTGAGTAAATCTTCAAGTTGACGGATAAGGCCAGGATCTATGGTGTTAAGGCGCTTTAAATCTTCTAAGTAGTTAATAAACTCATTATGGTTGTCTCTAAAATCCTCACTTTCATCGGCTTCGCCTGATATATACTCCAGTACATTACTGTTCATATCACCCAGTTCATCGAGCATATTTAAGGCGTATATCGTTTCTGGAATATTGTTCTCGCCAACTTTGACAGCAAACTCTTCAATACTACCGTTTTTGATTTGCACTGATACAGCAATGACAAGTAGCAGTAACCCCATTGTAAACATCGCAAAAATGATTTTATTGCGAATGGTTAAGTTCTTAAACATGGTTTATCTCCGATAACATGTTATTGCTTAAATTCCAGCGTTTCATACACAGCAATGGCTGATTTTATTAAGGCAGATACATCGAGAATAATGGCGACGTCACCACTGCCAAGTATGGTAGCTCCACTAATACATTTGAGACCCTCAAAAAGCCTTCCTAACGGCTTTACTACCGTTTGAAATTCTCCTTTGAGAGAATCTACGACCAGTCCAGCACGTAATGTACCAAACTGAACAATAACTAAAGACTCTCTGGTGTGCGCGATACGTTCTTCAATCCCAAAGAGGGCGCGCAAGCGTATAAAGGGCAAGACCTCAGTGCGAAGGTTTATATAGCTTTTATCTTGAATGTCTTGTTCTGCAACGACTTCATGTAATTCTAAACACTCAACGACGGTATCAAGTGGGATCACATAATTGTCGTTATGAACGGAAAACATAAACCCATCAATAATTGATAAGGTCAGTGGTAAGCGAATTAAAATAGTTGATCCCACACCCGGTTCACTTTCAACCTCGACACTGCCTCGTAAGCTTTCAATGTTTCGTTTTACGACATCCATCCCAACACCACGACCAGAGATGTTAGTGATGTTTTCAGCAGTGGTGAAACCCGGTGCAAATATCAGTAAATTAATTTCTTTATCTGGCAGTGATTGTTCAGCACTGATCAGGCCTTTTTCAGTGGCTCGCTTTAGAATTTTGGCTTTGTCGAGGCCACAACCATCATCGCTTATTTCTATAACAATAGAACCAGAGTCATGATAGGCCTTTAATTTTAGATGTCCGGGTACTGATTTGTTGTTGGCTAATCGAACATGTGGCGGTTCTATACCATGATCAATTGCATTGCGTATAATATGCATGAGTGGATCGCTGACTTTTTCTACAAATGTTTTGTCCAGTTCGGTATCAGCACCTTCAATGGTCAGTTCGACCTCTTTGCCTAACTCTTGCGATATATCACGTACTACACGCTTAAATTTATTGAATGTTTCTCCAATCTGTACCATGCGTAACTTTAATGAACTATCGCGAATGTTTTCAACCAGCCTCTCTAATAACGCCATTGCTTCAATGAGTGTTTCATTGCCTGTTTCATGAGCGAGTAAATTGGTTCTAGCACCTGTTATTACCATTTCTCCGACTTGATCAATGAGTCGATCTAATTTAAGCGCTTCAACACGTAATGTTTTACTTTGGTGAAGTTTGGTGTGCGTTATAGAAGGAGATCCCGCTGTTGATTGAGTTGGCTCTGGGTCTTGTATATAGTCTTTGTTATCTGCGATGGCTTTGAGAACAGTGTCGTCAATACTGTTTGTGTTACGTAGCATATTTAAGATATCAGCCACATCGCCAAATTCATAACACGCTGCTTTCAAGTCTGGAAAGTGGGCTTTGGGTGCCAATATTTTGATGATTGCTTCGGTTTTTATGAAATCAAAAATGTCAGCAATTTCGGACTCGCTCTTGTTAGATGCAAAACATAAATGGAACGATAAGTAGTTACTTTCGGGGTCAAACATGTCCGTTGTGTTGAGCGTTTTGGTATAGGTATTAACGTGCAGGTCAATAACTTCTTTTGACAAAAAGTTTATAAAAGCAAAGGGATCTAACCCATTGCGGTATACGTTCTCATTAGGGATAAAAAATATGTGCCATAACGTGTTGTTGGCTCTGTTGTGTGGAGCTTGTGTGGTCGGTTGTATCTCACTAGGCATAGCGTGTGAATGTGGGTCATCCAAGTAGTCATTGAATATCGCAGCTAAATCTTTGGCCTTATTTTTCGTGTGTGAGTCTACTTCACTCTCTTGTGCTGATAGAACCACCAATGTTTCTATAACATCGCGGCTGCTCAACAAAGCAGATATAAGTCGGTTGTCGAGCGTAATAGTGCCTAGCCTGATTTCATCAAGCGTTGTTTCAACCAGATGTGTAAGGTCCACAATACGTGTAAAACCAAAAATGCCAGCGCTGCCTTTTATGGTATGAATTGCACGAAAGATACTATTGATGACTTCTGATTTTTGTTCATCGATCAGACTGGTCTCTAGCTCTAACAACCCATCTTCCATATCTTGAAGGAGTTCTTTAGATTCAGAAACAAATGTAGAGACCGCGGCGGACAAATCTATAGACATTCTGAGCCTCCAGAATCAGCTAGAACTAGCAGGCAGACTCCAAGCATATCAAATTTGGCTTTTACCAATTCACTTTGGGCAACATCGGTCACTTGTTTATTATGTTTCACGCAGTGATCAAGCATCCACAAAGCAAGCTGTAATCCTGCCGAATCTATTTCTGTAATTTGGCTTAAATTAAATGCAACGACATCGTGTGAGCTTAAGTACTGTTTTAACTCATTGTGTGTGTCGGCGACTTCATAAATAGTCAACTCACTTGGAAACTGAAAGCTTACGGGCTCGGTCATGAGGCTACCTACATACTTAAAAGCTTAGCCACAGCTTGAAGCATCTGTGCTGGTTTAAACGGTTTAACCATCCAAGCTTTGGCGCCGGCTTTTTTACCTTCTTCCATCATATGCTGTTGGTTTTCTGTGGTCAGCATAATCACAGGCGTAAACTTATATTGCGCTATTTGTTTGGCTTGTTTTACAAATTCAATACCGTTCATGTTTGGCATGTTCACATCACTAATGATCAGATGTATTTTTAAGCCAGTGAGTTTTGATAATGCATCTTTACCATCGCATGCTTCAATAATGGTATATCCCGCGCCACTGAGTGCAATGTTAACGACTTGGCGTAGAGAGTCAGAGTCATCCACGATCAAAATTGTTTTACTCATTTAAGTTCCTCACAAAAAAGTTATATCGTCGACTCGTTTTCCCTGGTCGTCAGATAAAATGGCCTTTTGTTCATTCGTCGCTGCTGTTGTTTGTAACGCGCTATGGATCCGTTGGTAATTAAATTTGGAATGGGCATTACGCTTTTTATCTGTAATAAAACACGCTAGTTCGTCCTTTATGATGGTTAGCACTGAGATAGTACTATTTTGAATTTGGTCAACGCGGTCCTGAAATTGTAATTCGATTAGGATATCGTCAAGGGTGTTTTTGATACCATCTGGACTTTCGTTGCTATCTAACGTCTGCTCTGGGAGGGATGTTTTTTTTATGAGCGCAAGAATTTCATCGCCAATGCTCGTCATTAGCGTTTTATAATTACCCAAAACCTTCTCGCGGTGGGCTGCTTTTTGTTGCGCTATACTCACTAAATCCTCTATTTCCCTATCTAATACTTCGAGCGTAGTATTAAATTTTTGCTGATGCTCTTGAGAAAGACCGTGAGCAATATTGGTTTTTAGCGATTGCAATGCGTTGTTGATAGTTGCTATGTTTTGTAAATCAATCGTAATATTGTCGTGGTCGACTAGGGTGATATTTTCAAGTTGTTCAAGCCATTTTGTCTGTTTCTGAGCAAGGGCGATGGTGAAGTGATTTTGCTTTGATGGATCTGCTGAGACGTTTAAGTGATTTAAACATGCAACGATATGAGAGAACTTTGCTGTTATATTGATCACAGCATGATGAGTTTGTTCACGTGCACATATAACTTGTTCAATAAGCTGAGGAATAATAACGGTACTGAGTTGTTCTAAAGAGCTTAGGTCGTTTTGTATTTCTTGTTTGTGGTTATTGTTAGCAGAAGTTTGCTTATGCATTTTGCTTAAAGAAATGTCCGATACCACAATAATACCTACAATTATCCAACTTAATGCACTCATCCCACCTAATAAAAAAATTAGTGGTATAACGACAATATGACTTAAATACTGCATTAAGTATGGTTTTGGCATAACTTAGGCCGAGAGTGTTAACAACACCTATAAGCCTAGTAAAGTATAAATATTGTGCAAAATGAAATTCTGTTAAATATATGGTGCCGTTTTGGTTGCAAGTAACTAGCCAAACCCTTACATTAATGTGATTAAATTAGCATTAAGAAGTAATACTATGAGCGAACAACAGCAGCCTGAACTAACAGAAGAACAAAAGCAGCAACGAGACATTCAGTGGCAAAGAGAGTGTTTCCAAAATGCTCAAAAGCATTTAGCCGAGAAAGGCATTATTCCAAATACTGTGATTGATAAAGACAGTCGGTTTTTAGCGCCTTTGTGCGCCGTATGGAAAATGAAGGCACAAAACGGTAAAACGTATTGGGTTATAACGGGTCAGTTACCAACAGACCATGTTGACGTTGTTGCGGCCACGAGTGCACGTGCAGTGATGAAACATTTCTCATATCAGTGGCAATTAAAAGCAGATGCTATTTTAGCCAATGCGGGGCATGACCAATCTCAAGTTCAATTTGCAAACTTGCTAATTAGCCGTGCCCATGGTCTTTATGATATAGCTGAAAATGACCAGTTATGGCTTAATGAAGCATCGTAAATGGATCGGTTTTAAATGAGGAAATAGGGCACTTGAGCTTTTGTCTCGGGATCCCTGCCTCCATAAACACACAGCCTTGTTTTAAAAAACCATTTTCAACAAAACTGGGGACTTCTTGTAATACACAATTAACGAATATATCGTGTAAACCTTTTTCTTTCGCTAGGTGAACGAGATAATTTAACAGGGAACTATAAGCTGAGCGATTTCGATGGGCTTGTAGAAGGGCTATTCGACTTATTAAACCGTCAGGACATAATCGACCTGTGCCTACCGGTTCATCTTGGTCATCACTAATAATGACGTGTTCTGAGTGTGAGTCTAATCCATCAAATTCAACTTCCATTGGCATATGAAATTCATAGACAAAGACGCGCTCTCTTATTTGCTTTAATTGCTTTTGGGTTTGGTACCAATTGACTCTGTCGACGTGATAATTCATGATTCCTCCGCAAAGTACAAAAACAACGGCTTTAGCCTGCTTGCTGAGTGCGAACAGCTACGCTAATCTACCGTGGTAGATTAGCTAAACTCAAAAGCAGGGGAAACCTTTGATCTGTATACAACGACGTACTACTAGATCAGTCATCTTCTTGTAAGAAATACGTTCCTTCATTAAATAGTTTAGTTAACATTTGTGCAAATTCAATACAGTTTAATGAATCTTCTATTTCAGAGCCTGAAAAGTGAGGTAAATCAGTCAGTAATTTAACGGATTCTAAATGTTTTGCCGCCAGAGAATAGTTCTCTCCGTTAACACTTATTACTATCGACGCAGGCAAAACTTGATAAATTGCACGAACACCACCCGCACGTTCTATTACTTCGCTCTCGCTGACGTATGTCGCTAGATCTTGAGTTGATAAAGGAGGGTCAAGTGGCGCTAGATCCATATCATGTTTGGGTTGACTGAGCATGGCACCAAGCCAGTGTTTTAGCTGCTCAGGGTCGTTTAGTGCATCTTGCATAAGAGTTTGAATCTGAACAACCTCTTGAGCCGTCAGTTCGCCCTTTGAGTCACGAATAGACAAAGTTGGGTCAGAATAACGCGTGAGACCTTTCTCAGAGTCAATTAAGTGGTCAGCAAAACCAGACAAGAAATCTTTCTGATCTGGGGCCCTAAAGCCAACAGAATAATTTAACGCATTTTCTAGTGCATAGCCTTCATGGGGGCACCCTGGCGGGATATATAAAATATCGCCAGGTTCTAGCACGGCATCAATAGTGGCATCAAATTGCTCTACTTGAAGCAGGCTTTTATTTTGCGCAAATTGTTTGAGGTTTACATCAGGCAAACCGACACGCCAGTGACGTTTACCTTGGCCTTGAATAATAAACACGTCATATTGATCTAGGTGTGGTCCAACACCACCATGAGGTGTTGAGTAGCTGACCATCAAATCATCAATGCGCCAATTAGGTATAAACCTGAATGGTTCGAGTAGCTGCGCAGCAATAGGGTGCCAGTGGTCAACAGCTTGAACAAGCAGGGTACTATGCTGCTCTGTTAACTTACTGAAGTCTTCGAATGGCCCATGATAAGATTGCCAATCATTTTTATGATTAGTGATTAAACGTGACTCTATGCTCTCTTCCATTGC
Organism: Pseudoalteromonas sp. MSK9-3; assembly: GCF_003590335.1. Taxonomy (GTDB): domain Bacteria; phylum Pseudomonadota; class Gammaproteobacteria; order Enterobacterales; family Alteromonadaceae; genus Pseudoalteromonas. The sequence continues at coordinate 54,699 of NZ_MIET01000071.1, forward strand.
GAGTCCTGCAAGCTCTTCGGGCTCAATAGGATCTTCAAAGTTAGTAAAGCCACCTTTGATCAGTAAAGGACGTTTTTGCCAATATTGTGAGAGAAACTCGGCGTGGCTCAGTTGATTAATTGTCAATTCGTACATGGTTTTTCCATAAAAAAAGCGAAAGAGGAACTCTTTCGCTTTAAGATTTAACTTACGAGCGAGTTATACAAGTTCGTCAATAAATGCTTCAGCACGACCAATGTAGTTTGCCGGTGTCATTAGCTTCATTTCAGCTTTAGCATGATCAGGCAGTTCCAAACCATCGATAAACTCAGCCATGATCTCTTGATTAACACGCTTGCCGCGAGTGAGTTCTTTAAGCTTTTCATATGGCTTTTCAATACCGTATTTACGCATAACGGTTTGAATAGGCTCAGCAAGCAATTCCCAGTTCTGGTCTAGTTCTTCAAGTAAACGGTCAGCGTTAACTTCAAGTTTACTAACACCTTTAAGTGTTGCTTGGTATGCAATTAGCGTATAACCCATACCAACACCTAGGTTACGTAGCACGGTAGAATCCGTTAAGTCACGTTGCCAACGAGATACGGGTAATTTTTGCGCAAGGTGCGAGAAAATAGCGTTTGCTAAGCCTAAGTTACCTTCTGAGTTTTCGAAGTCAATCGGGTTAACTTTATGAGGCATTGTTGATGAACCAATTTCACCAGCAATGGTTTTTTGCTTAAAGTGATTGAGTGCAATATAGCCCCATGCATCACGATCAAAATCAAGCAAAATAGTATTAAAGCGTGCTACAGCATCAAAAAGCTCTGCAATGTAATCATGCGGTTCAATTTGAGTTGTGAAGGCATTCCATGTTAAACCTAGGCTTGTAACAAACTGCTCAGCATGTTCATGCCAGTTATACTCTGGGTATGCGCTCAGGTGTGCGTTGTAGTTACCTACAGCACCATTGGCTTTACCTAGTATAGAAACGGCCGCAATTTGATCACGCTGACGTTGTAAACGCACATACACGTTTGCAAATTCTTTACCCATGGTAGAGGGAGACGCAGGTTGACCGTGCGTACGAGTCATCATTGGGATTGAACGGTATTCAATTGCTTTTTCTTTGATTGCAGCAAGTAACTTGTCGCAATAAGGTAGCAAGACTTCATCACGCGCTTCTGTAAGCATTAGACCGTGAGATAAGTTGTTGATATCTTCAGATGTACATGCAAAATGAATGAATTCATTTACGGCATGTAACTCTGCGTTATCAGCTACTTTTTCTTTTAGTAAATACTCAACGGCTTTAACATCATGGTTAGTTGTGCGCTCAATTTCTTTTACGCGTGCTGCATCAGCTTCACTAAAATTTGTAACTATGCTGTCTAGAAGCGCATTTGCTTCATCACTAAAAGCAGGTACTTCTGCAATACCTTCAGCTTTAGCTAAAGCTTGCAACCAGCGTACTTCAACCGTTACACGGTACTTAATTAAGCCAAACTCACTGAAGATGCTTCTAAGCTCAGCAGTTTTACTGCCATAGCGACCATCTACTGGAGAGATAGCGGTCAACGCTGAAAGCTCCATAATTTCTCCTAAACTAATTGGTTTTGAACGATATTTAAATTCTACTTTGTGCTTCTGCGATGATTTTCTTTTTACCAAAGAAAAACTGACGGCGTTTACCGCCTAGTTGTCGCCAAAGCACTGCGCTGCGTATACCGGCTAAAAGCAACGCTCTAATTTTTTGTTGGATCCCAGGCTGTTTTAATAGCTCAGGTTTACCAAAAATCTGAATTTTTTGACCCAAAGGGCTTAATACTTCACTGTAGATGTCGGCAAATGCAGCAATAATGGTGCTGTCACACACATCAAAATGCTGCAACTGGCGTTCAACATCTTTTAGACGTCGTGCTAATTCATCCAACGCTTGGCTATTGTTTGCTAGGGCTCTTTCTAATTGCATTAAACTGCCAACGTACTTCACCATTTCAACATCTTTATCACCAGCTGGGGTTAATTGCTCAACCAAGGTGCGGTACCCTGATTTAAGAGCAAAGCTGTCTTCATAAACATCTGATGGGTTATTGGGTGAAAGATTGACAATACTTTTTAGAAAACTTTCAACATCGGGTTCTGAAAACTGACCATATTTCGATGCTTTTTGAACCAGTTTTGTGATCTGGCACATTGCCGCTAAAGGCATTACATATTCAGAGGCCATTACTTGATCACCGAGTCGATAATACCGCCGCCTAAACAGACATCATTTAAATAAAATACTGCAGATTGCCCAGGTGTTACGGCTTTTTGTGGTTCGTCGAATAATACACGAGCAAGTCCATCTTGACCCACTAGTAAGGTACAGGCGATATCAGTTTGACGATAGCGTGTTTTGACTGTACAACGTAACGTTCCCTGAGGGCCTACGCGGTCTACCCAATGCAGTTGATCAGCATTTAAGCCATTACTAAATAGGCGAGGGTGATCTTTACCTTGGCCAACGACTAATACATTGCGTGCAATATCTTTGTCTACAACGTACCAAGGTTCTCCGTTGCCTTCTTTCATACCGCCAATTAATAAGCCTTTACGTTGGCCTAATGTGTGATACATCAACCCTTCGTGGTCGCCGACTTCTAAACCGTCAGTGTCTTCAATCTTACCAGGCTGTGCTGGTAAAAACTTTTGTAAAAAATCTTTGAATTTACGCTCACCGATGAAGCAAATTCCTGTACTGTCTTTTTTGTCATGGGTGATTAAGTCTTGCTCTTCAGCTATACGACGTACTTCAGGTTTTTCAATTTCGCCAACAGGGAAGAGTGTTTGTGCGATATGTTCGTGGCTTAACGTGTACAAGAAGTAGCTTTGATCTTTGTTGTCATCAAGCCCGCGACACATAACAAACTTTCCATCACGCTCTTCACGCTGCACATAATGTCCAGTTGCAATATAGTCTGCGCCAAGTGCTTGTGCGGCAAATTCTAAAAATGCTTTAAATTTGATTTCTTTGTTACACATAATATCGGGATTAGGTGTACGGCCCGCTTTGTATTCTTCGAGGAAGTATTCAAATACGTTATCCCAATATTCCGCTGCAAAATTAACAGTATGAAGCTCGATACCGAGTTTATCGCACACAGCTTGCGCGTCTTTTAAATCCTCGGCAGCAGCACAATATTCATCATTGTCATCTTCTTCCCAGTTTTTCATGAACAGGCCTTCAACTTGATACCCCTGTTCTTTTAAAAGGTAAGCTGAAACTGAAGAATCAACACCGCCGGACATACCAACGATGACTTTAATGTGACTATTATCGCTCATAATTTTTGCTGTAAATCTATGTGATTTTGAAAGGCCGTGATTATAGCATGCAAATGCGGGTGGCTAAAAGTCGAGATGAAAGTCATCGGCTACTTATCACTTTATATTGTCCATTTTCTAACCCGTCGAGCGAATATTTACCAATTTTGTAGCGTATTAATCGCAGTGTAGGGTGGCCAATATAGGCGGTCATTCTTCGAACCTGCCTATTTTTTCCCTCATTAATTGTCACACTTAACCAGGTGGTTGGAATATTGGCACGTTCGCGTATTGGCGGGTTACGTGGCCAAATATGTGGCTCAGCAATGATTTTAACTTTTGCAGGGCGTGTTAAACCATCTTTGAGCTCTACGCCGGAGCATAACGCATCAAGGCTTTTTTGCTCTGGTACTCCTTCAACTTGAACCCAGTAAGTTTTATCAGTTTTTTTACTAGGATCTGTCAGTGTATGTTGTAATTTACCGCAATTAGTTAGCAGTAATAACCCTTCACTGTCTCTATCAAGTCGACCTGCAGCATAGACGTCTTTCTCTTTTACATACTGTGCGAGGGTTTCTCGGTTTTGATCATCGGTGAACTGACACAACACATCAAATGGCTTATTAAATAAAACAATTTTGACATCTTCTGGTGCAACTTTGGGCTTGGTTGATTTTCTGTGGCTTGTTCTTGAGAGCTTTGAACTATGCCGAGATGACGACTTTGCTTTGTATACCATTGTTGTACCCGAATGCATAAATTTAAGGTCGGATTATAGCAATTGTCTCGACGTGATGCTCTTATTTTATAGGATGAACAGCGCATTGAATCACAAGGGTGTACACCTTATGTTAGGTAAGATAATTAGAGGGATTGTGAGTGGGTTTCAATACGGATAATGTTTCGATAGGGAGTTATACGAAAAAAGGGTAGCCAAAGCTACCCTTTTTTGTCGCGCGAGTTAACGATTATACCAGTGTTGCTAGGATATCGTTAAATGTTTGGCTTGGGCGCATTGCTGCATAGGCAACATCGTCATTAGGCTGGAAGTAACCGCCTACATCTTTTGCTACGCCTTGAGCATTGTTTAGCTCTTCAACAATTGTTTGTGCTTGCGCTGTTAATGTTTCAGCATAAGCTGCAAACTGTGCTTGAAGTTCAGTGTCTGCAGTTTGAGCCGCAAGTGCCTGTGCCCAGTAAAGTGACAAGAAGAAGTGACTACCACGGTTATCTAGCTCGTTTACACGGCGAGAAGGTGATTTGTTTTCATCTAAGAACTTACCTGTTGCCTGATCAAGTGTATCAGCAAGTACTTGCGCTTTTGCATTACCTGTTGTTTGGCTTAGGTGCTCAAGTGACGCCGCTAGTGCTAAGAATTCACCTAACGAGTCCCAACGTAAATGGTTTTCTTTTTCAAACTGTTGTACGTGCTTAGGTGCAGAACCACCTGCGCCAGTTTCAAATAAACCACCGCCATTCATTAATGGTACGATAGACAGCATTTTTGCACTAGTACCTAGTTCAAGAATTGGGAATAAATCAGTTAAGTAATCACGCAGTACGTTACCTGTTACTGAAATTGTGTCTTGGCCTTCTTTCATGCGCGCCAGAGAGTACTCTGTGGCAGCAACAGGGGCTTTGATCAACAGCTCCAAACCAGCTGTGTCGTGATCTGCAAGGTATGTATTCACTTTTTCAATAAGCTGTGCGTCGTGAGCTCGATTTGCATCTAACCAGAATACAGCTGGGACACCCGTTGCGCGAGCACGGTTTACAGCAAGTTTAACCCAATCTTTAATTGGTGCATCTTTTACCTGACACATGCGCCAGATATCACCTTGTTCAACATCATGTTGAAGTAGCACGGTATCATTTGCGTCTACAACACGAATTTTACCTGCTGATGGTGCTTCAAATGTTTTGTCATGAGAACCATATTCTTCTGCTTTTTGTGCCATTAGGCCAACGTTCGGGATCGTACCCATTGTACGAGGGTCGAATGCACCGTGTTCTTTACAGAAGTCGATAGTTGCTTGGTAAACGCCAGAATAACAACGGTCAGGAATAACAAAGCTCGTGTCTTGTTGCTTACCAGCTGTGTTCCACATCTGTCCGCTTGTACGAATAGCTGCTGGCATTGACGCATCAATGATCACATCACTTGGTACGTGTAGGTTAGTAATACCACGGTCAGAATCAACCATTGCGATACTTGGGCTACTTTCGTATACCGCTGCAATATCTGCTTCTACTTCAGCACGCTTAGCATCATCTAGTTGTTGTATTTTTGTATATACGTCACCTAAACCGTTATTTACGTCAACACCTAGCTCTGCAAATAGTGCAGCATGCTTAGTGAATACGTCTTTATAGAATACTTTTACCGCATGGCCGAAGATGATTGGATCAGACACTTTCATCATGGTTGCTTTCATATGCAATGAGAACAGTACGCCTTTGTCTTTCGCTGATGCAATTTCTGCCGCTAAGAAATCTTGTAGTGCAGATACACTCATGCGTGACGCATCAATAATTTCGCCTGCTAACAATGCCGTGCTTGCTTTAAGCGTCGTTACATCACCATTTACTGCAACGTGCTCGATACGAACGTCAGTTGCTTGTTCAACAGTGGTTGATTGCTCAGAACCAAAGAAGTCACCATCAGTCATGCTAGCAACGTAAGACTTTGAATCAGCTGCCCATGCACCCATTGAATGAGGGTTTTTACGCGCATATGCCTTAACTGATGCTGGCGCACGGCGGTCAGAGTTACCTTCACGAAGTACTGGGTTTACTGCGCTGCCTTTGATTTTATCGTAAGTTGCTTTGATCGCAGCTTGCTTTTCATCTTGTGGCTCAGCTGGGTAATCAGGAAGTGCATAACCTTTCGCTTGAAGTTCTTTAATTGTGGCGTGAAGCTGAGGCACTGACGCACTGATATTAGGAAGTTTGATGATATTTGCTTCTGGAGTTTTAGCCAGCTCACCAAGTTCTGCAAGTGCATCGCCGATACGCTGCTCTTCAGTTAAAAAATCAGGGAAGTTAGCAATGATACGGCCTGCTAATGAAATGTCACGAGTTTCGACTTCTACTCCGGCAATTTTCGTGTATGCCTGGATGATTGGAAGCAAAGAATATGTTGCTAAAGCCGGTGCTTCGTCTGTTTTCGTGTAAATAATTTTTGATGTCATCATCATTCCTAGAATTTGTGGCTTCTAAAAGCCATTCAACAATGCAAAGGGAACGCTATGTTGCCTAAGGCAATAGGGTATAGCAAGTTTGTTAGATATTTTTACTAAACGTAAAATAATAATATCTAACCTACCTAGTAGACGTAGCAATTGTATCAATCATTACATATTGGGGCTAATTCAAAAAATTAAAGTTAAAGAATGAAAAAATATAAGGAAGGTATAAGGAATGAAGCGAGAAGCTAATGCGACTCGCTTTAAATAGTCATCACTGCTTTACACTAACAGTTCACCGCTGGGCGCGATGTTTGTAGCGTGTAACCCTTTCGGGCCTTCTTGCAGCTCGAATGTTACACCTTGACCAGCTTTAAGTGTTTTGTATCCATCCATTACAATCGTCGAGTAATGGGCGAAGATATCTTCCTCACTGCCGTCTTCTACGATGAAACCAAACCCTTTGGCGTTATTGAACCACTTGACTTTTCCGCAAGCCATACTTCTACATCCTTCTATAAGTGACTAAATCTAGTTAATTAGTTAATCTAAACTTTATAATTTGCTAGACTGCCTGTAGAGCAATCTAATAGGACTGTAGTTTATATGAGCAGTCAGTCAAGTTATTTACTCTTTTTTTTAACATTTTATTTATTTTTTAATTCAAGTTTGCTTGAGTTACCAAGACAAGACTATATTTAATTATGAGTGGGACAAAAGATTCAGGTGTTATAGACACGGTACGCGAAAGTGAGAAGCAGAAGCTTAGCCCTCCGCGTAAGTATAAGGTCATTGTGAATAATGACGATTACACTCCGATGGATTTTGTAATTGAAATTTTAATGACATTTTTTAATATGGATAGCGAAAGAGCAACTGATGTGATGCTTAAAATACATCACGAAGGGAAGGCTGTATGTGGAATATATCCTGCAGATATAGCGCACACTAAAGCTGAGCAGGTCAATCGTTATGCCCGCGACAATGAGCACCCGTTGCTCTGCAGTTGTGAGCAAGAATAACCTTTTTAATTCTCGTTTGGGGGTTGCCAATGCTAAACAAAGATCTAGAAATTACCTTAAACGCCGCATTTCGTGAAGCGCGTACTCGTCGTCATGAGTTTATGACCGTCGAGCACTTACTTTTGGCGTTAATAGATAACCCGTCAGCAGGAGAGGCGTTAGGCGCCTGCGGCGTTAATACTGAAACTCTAAAGCGAGAGCTTTCTGAGTTTATTGATGAGACTACGCCGGTCTTACCTGATTTAGAAGAAGACAGAGAAACCCAACCAACACTCGGCTTTCAGCGCGTTTTACAACGCGCAGTGTTTCATGTTCAGTCTTCAGGGCGAAGCGAAGTTACAGGTGTAAACGTGCTGGTTGCTATTTTTTCTGAACAAGAAAGCCAAGCGGTATATTTACTGAAAAAGAGCGATGTTAGCCGTCTCGATATCGTTAACTTTATTTCTCATGGCATTGCAAAGTCTGATGATGATGAGTCAGAAAATGAAGATCATGAAGAGATGAATGATGAATCTAGCGAGATTCAAAATGAAGAAAAGTCGAAACTCGAAAACTTTACTTCAAATTTAAATGTGATGGCACAAGCAGGACAAATCGATCCATTAATTGGCCGTGATGAAGAAGTAGAACGCACTGTTCAGGTGCTGTGTCGTAGAAAGAAAAATAATCCTCTGTTAGTGGGTGAGGCAGGCGTTGGTAAAACAGCTATTGCAGAAGGGTTAGCATATCGTATTGTGAACAACCAAGTGCCAGATGTTATTGAAGATGCGGTGGTTTATTCACTAGACATGGGAGCGCTGTTAGCGGGTACCAAATACCGTGGCGATTTTGAAAAGCGCTTTAAAGCACTATTGAAAGAGCTACAGGCCAAACCGCATGCTATTTTATTCATTGATGAAATTCACACAATAATTGGGGCCGGTGCAGCATCTGGCGGAGTCATGGATGCATCGAACCTGATCAAACCATTATTGTCTAGCGGTCAACTGCGCTGCATGGGCTCGACGACCTACAACGAATTTAAGAATATTTTTGAAAAAGACAGAGCATTAGTGCGTCGTTTCCAAAAAATCGATGTTGTTGAACCAAGCGTTGCAGATACAACGAAGATCCTTTATGGCTTAAAAGAACGTTATGAAGAACATCATGGTATTCGTTACACACAAAAAGCGCTGCGAGCTGCCGCTGAGTTAAGTGCAAAGTATATAAATGAACGTCAGCTACCAGATAAAGCAATTGATGTTATCGACGAGGCAGGCGCTAATCAGCGATTATTACCGGTATCTCGTCGTAAGAAAACCATTGGCGTATCAGATATTGAAATGATTGTGTCAAAAATTGCGCGGATCCCACAGCAAAGTGTTTCTTCAAGCGACAAAGACACCCTCAAAAACTTGGACCGCAATTTAAAAATGTTGGTTTTTGGACAAGACCAGTCAATCGATGCATTAACTTCAGCGATTAGATTGTCTCGTTCTGGACTTGCAAATGAAGATAAGCCAATTGGATCTTTCTTATTTGCAGGACCAACCGGTGTAGGTAAAACAGAGGTAACAAAACAGCTCGGTAAATGTATGGGCGTAGAGTTTATACGTTTTGATATGTCTGAGTACTCTGAGCGCCATGCTGTGAGCCGGTTAATTGGTGCGCCTCCTGGTTATGTAGGTTATGAACAAGGTGGCTTGTTAACTGATGCTGTTATAAAGCATCCTCATTCAGTGGTATTACTGGATGAAATAGAAAAAGCGCACCCAGATATCTACAACATATTACTTCAAGTGATGGATCACGGTACGTTAACTGATAATAATGGGCGTAAAGCTGATTTCAGAAACGTGGTACTAGTGATGACGACAAATGCGGGTGTTCAGGAGACAGTAAGACAATCTATTGGTTTCCAAGAGCAAGATCACTCACATGATGCATTGTCTGAAATAAATAAAGTCTTTACGCCTGAGTTTAGAAACCGTTTAGACAATATTATTTGGTTTAATCACCTAGATAAAGAAGTCACATTGCAGGTTGTAGATAAATTTATTGTTGAGTTACAAGCACAGCTTGACCGTAAATCAGTTAATTTAGAGCTTACCTCAGCAGCGCGCTCGTGGTTGGCTGAACTGGGATACGATAAAGCAATGGGTGCACGTCCTATGGCGCGTGTTATTCAAGAACAGCTCAAGAAACCATTAGCCAATGAAATTTTATTTGGTGAGTTGGTGGACGGTGGTTCAGTGAAAGTGAGTATCAAAGACAATAAAATTGCCTTTACTTATGAATCGTCTTTAGTTTCTGCATAAATGTTAAAGCAGTAAACGTCAAAAAGCCTAGCAATGCTAGGCTTTTTGTTTTTGGGTCATATAACCCAGCTCTGTAGACTTTTACAATAACCAATGGTTAGGTTTATGAAACACGTCTAAGAGCGACGTATTACAACCTGTTCCAAGAACAGTTCTACACGGTTCGATTAACGAGCGCGGAAGACAATGCGTCCTTTGGTTAGGTCGTAAGGGGTCATTTCAACCGTTACTTTGTCACCTGTAAGAATACGGATGTAGTTTTTGCGCATTTTTCCAGAAATATGAGCAACAACCACGTGACCATTTTCTAACTCAACGCGGAACATTGTATTTGGTAAAGTATCAAGGACCGTGCCTTGCATTTCAATTACGTCTTCTTTCGCCATGTGTAGCGTAACACCTCTTTGAATATTTAAACGCTGGAGATTTTGCCCAAAAGCAGCCAATAAGTAAAGGAAAGGGCTGAAAAATTGTTATTTTATTAGCCTATATATTCCAGAACAGTGATAAAAGTACTTTTTTGGTACGAATTTTAGCAAATTGCGATGATTTACGGATGGACAGCTAACTGCTTTTTTGACGTGTATCGCTATGCACCCAAATATCATTTACAAAACGTTGCGCCGGTTTATAGTGGGATTTGTAGCGCATTTTTTTGCAGCTGTCGATTTGGTAGCCTAAATATAGGTGCTGTCGATGTGTTTCTCGTGCATAGTTTATTTGTGCAAGGATCATGATGGTGCCGAGACTATAATGTTCATAATCAGGGTCGAAAAAGGTGTAAATCGCCGATAGGGAATTAGGCATTGTGTCGGTCACTGCAACTGCGATTAATGTCTCTAAATGCCACAGTTCAATAAAAGTAATAGGCAGCCATTGACAGAACAAAAAGCTTTCGTACTGGAGGTGGTTAGGGGGGTACATACTGCCATCTTGATGACGTAAGGAAATGTACTTCTCGTACAAAGGGTAATAATTAGGTTGTTCTTGTTGGTTTATCTCGATACGAAATTCATCTGACAGTTTATTCCACTTTCGTTTTTGCGATTTTGACGCATTAAACTGTTGTACTGGCAGTCGTAACGATTCACATGCATTGCATTTAGGGCAATGTGGTCGATAAATTTGATCACCACTTCGTCTAAAGCCAAGCTCTAATAACCCTTCAAAACGCTCTGGTGAGTAACAGTTTTGGTCTAAAATAACGAGTAATTGTTCTTGTTGCTCAGGCAGGTAACTGCAACTGAATTGCTGACTTAAACCAATTTTTGATGGAAAGTGTTCAGTCATAAATATTTTCCAAGGTTTGAGCTAGCCACATATTGGCAGGTATATCGAAGTCGTTCGCTCTACTAAGTCTAGTCAAAAATTCTTCTCGTGGAATAACTTTTGCGCCGAGGGAGGTCAAATATGGGTTTTCTAGCTGGCAATCGACAAAATGTGCCTGGTGTTTTTTGAGCCAGTTGACGAGCGCCCACATGGCTAATTTAGAGGCATTCGGTTGTTTAAAAAACATAGACTCACCACAAAATATACCGGATTGCATTATACCGTATAACCCGCCAATGAGTTGTTCTTCATGCCAGACCTCTATGCTGTGCGCAAAACCTGCTTTATGCGCGGCATAATATGCGTCGAGCATTTGTGTATTTATCCATGTACCTTCACTGTTTATGCGTTGTGTTCTACAGGTATTAATGACGTGTGTAAAGGCGGTATTAATTGTCACGGTAGGCTGCATTCGGCGCATTGCTTTTTTGAGAGATTTACTGACATGAAATTCGTCTAATTCCACGATGCCACGTTCACTGGGCGCCCACCACATGATTGGCTCTCGCTCATTGAACCAAGGAAATATGCCGCAATGATATGCTTTACTAAGTCGAGCTAAAGACAGGCATCCCCCAACAGCTAACAGGCCATCAGGATTTGTGAGGGCAAGGTCGCAAGGCGGAAATTGTGTGTTGTTGTCTGATAAATGGGTAATTTGTTGCGTCATAAAGAAAATATAAAAACTTGATTGAGAGTAAAATAACGCAATTGGGTAAAAAATCAAATGGGGGAATGCCCCCCATTTAAAAAGTAGACTATAGGTTGTCTAGATAACGTTCAGCATCTAAAGCAGCCATACAGCCTGTACCAGCAGAGGTGATAGCTTGACGATAAATATGGTCAGATACATCACCAGCAGCAAAAACGCCTTCTACGCTTGTTTGAGTCGCGTTGCCGTGCAGACCAGACTCAACCACTAAATAACCATCTTTCATGTTCAGCTGGCCTTCAAACATATCAGTGTTTGGCTTGTGGCCAATCGCAATAAATACACCAGCAAGATCGAGTTGTTCAGTGTTTTCTGAATCTGTTTCTTTAATTCTAATGCCCGTTACGCCCATTTCGTCACCTAGCACTTCGTCTAGGTTGCGGTTTAAGTGTAATGTTACATTTCCATTTTTCGCTTTTTCCATTAAACGGTCAGATAAAATCTTTTCGCTTCTGAAAGAATCACGACGGTGAATAACGTGTACTTCCTCTGCAATGTTTGATAGGTACAGTGCTTCTTCAACAGCCGTATTACCACCGCCTACAACCGCAACTTTTTGACCTTTATAAAAGAAGCCATCACATGTTGCACAAGCAGATACACCTCGACCTTGGAATGCTGTTTCAGACTCAAGGCCTAAATACTTAGCAGATGCACCAGTTGCGATGATCAATGCATCACATGTATATGTGCCTTGATCACCCGTTAATGTGAACGGGCGTTTGCTTACATCAACCTTATTGATGTGATCAAAAATAATTTCAGTTTCAAAGCGCTCAGCATGCTCTTTCATGCGATCCATTAATGCAGGTCCAGTTAGACCATGTGCATCACCAGGCCAGTTTTCGACTTCAGTTGTCGTTGTTAATTGACCACCTTGTTGCATACCTGTAATTAGTACAGGGTTTAGGTTGGCACGCGCAGCGTAAACTGCAGCAGTGTAACCTGCAGGGCCAGAACCTAAAATAAGCAGCTTACAATGTTTACCATCACTCATTATGATTTCCTAAAATGTTATATACTGAGATTGAATGTGGTTGATTCTATGAAATTCAACCAAGATGTAAAATAAATTCAACATTTCATTTTTCGACAAATCACTAAGTTGTCAAAAATACTGTACTTGAACGTTTTTTGCGCCATCAACACGAAAATGAACGCTTATTCATGACCAAGTACTTTTTTTTTGATATGTTTTAAAGAATTGTGTTTCGTTAGTGATGTAAAACTAACTCTAAATAAATAGGTATTTATGGTTTTTTGGCAGGAAACTCCAGGGTTTGAACTTGAGGCTGAAAACATTCAGGTTTTAACTGATGCAAAGCAATATCATGCAGAGTTATTGAGGCTTATCAAAAGTGCGCAAACGCGTATTTATATTACTGCATTATATTTGCAAGACGATGACGCAGGCCGAGAAGTATTAAGTGCCTTACATGAAGCGTCATGTGCGAATCCAAACCTTGAAGTGAATGTATTGGTTGATTTTCATCGAGCTCAAAGAGGGCTTATCGGTGAGAAACAATCAGATGGTAATGCCAGTCTGTATTGCCAAGCCTTGAGTGACTATCAAAGTAATGTACGTATTTATGGTGTGCCTGTAAAAGCGAAAGAACTTTTTGGTGTGCTACACCTCAAAGGTTTTGTCGTCGACAATATGCTGCTGTATAGCGGAGCAAGTTTGAATGATGTTTACCTACAAAAAGGCGAGAAGTACCGCTTAGACCGTTATTTTGTTATAAACCAGCATCAACTGGCTGATAGTTTTTGTGATTTCACGAACAAATACTTAATCAGTAGTGAGGGCGTTCCAAGAATAGACTCACGTCCACTACCAAAGTTTAATGATATCAAGTTAGCGCAAAAAAAGTTAATGCGGGAACTAAAGAAAGCCAAATATGACTTATCATCAGCACGTAAAAGAGAGGGTCTTAATGTTCGCGCGTTTCTTGGCTTTGGGCGTCGCACGAACAAACTTAACCGTTTGATCAAGAGTTTATTTGATACAACCGATGAGACGCTCGTACTGTACACACCTTACTTTAACTTTCCAGCACCGTTACTGCGCTCATTACGCCGATTGCTAAAACAAGGCAAAGAGGTCACCATTATTGTTGGTGATAAGACTGCAAATGATTTTTATATTTGTCCAGAACAGCCATTTAGTCGGATAGGTGCGTTGCCTTATTTATACGAAACTATTTTACAGAAGTTTCTCAAAAGTCAGAAGCGCCATATCTCGTCTGGCCGCTTAAAAGTATACCTGTGGAAAGATGGTGCCAATTCTTTTCATTTAAAAGGGATCAGTAAAGATAACCATACCCACTTATTGAGTGGTCACAATTTAAACCCCAGAGCATGGGGGCTTGATATTGAAAATGGTATTTTAATAGAAGATCCGCAGCAAGATATACTACCGAGACTTGAGGAAGAAAAGCAGACAATATTGGCCAACTGTCGTTTATTAAGCGGACCTGATGACATTGAATCATTGGGTGATTACCCATTACCAGTTAAAAAGCTGTTAGGGCAAGCTAAGCGTGTCAAAGTAGACTTTATTATTAAAAAGTTTATCTAGCTACTAGTGAACAGCTTCAACAAAGTTGAGTACACAATAAAAAAGGGCTAATAAGCCCTTTTTTTGTATTTATACAACGTTATTCATAGGCTTCATTATGAACATTAGCGGCTCTGCCTGATGGATCAGCGTTGTTTTGAAAAGAGGCATCCCATGCTAGCGCTTCGGGAGTTGAACATGCGACTGATTTACCGTGGGGTACACAGTTAGCGGCTGCGTCACCTGGAAAGTGGCTTTCAAAGATTTCTCTGTAAAAATATGCCTCTTTGCTATCAGGCGTATTGATTGGGAAACGATATTGCGCGTTAGCCAAATCTTGATCTGATACTTGGCTGTCAACGTGTTCCTTTAACGAGTCAATCCAACTATATCCAACACCATCAGAGAACTGCTCTTTTTGTCGCCATAAAACGCTGTCTGGTAAGTAACCCTCAAATGCTTCTCGGACTATGTGCTTCTCAATACGGCCGTCTTTACACATTTTGTAGTCTGGGTTGGTCCGCATAGCGACGTCTACAAACTCTTTGTCTAAGAAAGGCACTCTTGCTTCAACACCCCACGCAGCCATAGACTTGTTTGCTCTTAAACAATCAAACATGTGTAATTTTGATACTTTACGGTTTAGTTCTTCATGAAACTCTTGAGCATTAGGCGCTTTGTGGAAATACAGATAACCGCCAAACAACTCGTCAGCACCTTCGCCTGAAAGTACCATTTTTATGCCCATCGCTTTAATCTGCCTTGACATTAAGTACATTGGGGTTGAAGCTCGAATCGTTGTAACATCATATGTTTCTAGGTGGTAGACAACTTCTTTTAGTGCATCAATACCTTGTTGAACCGTAAATATAATAGGGTGGTGAACTGTGCCTATCTCGTCAGCAACGACTTGTGCTGCCGCTAAATCCGGAGAGCCTTCTAGTCCAATAGAAAATGAATGCAATTTAGGCCACCAAGCGTCAGAAGCGTCATTGTCTTCAACCCGTTTGGCTGCAAACTTTTGGGTGATCGCAGAAATAACAGACGAGTCTAATCCACCAGATAATAAAACACCGTAGGGCACATCACACATCAATTGACGTTTGACCGCGGCTTCTAACGCGTCTTTTACATCCTCTGCTTTTGCGGTGTTATTTTTGACTTCATCGAAGGATTGCCAATCACGTTGATAATACGGACGCAAAGTCCCTTCTTTTGAATAAAGGTAGTGCCCAGGAGGAAACTCCTCTATGGATGAGCAAATCGGCGTGAGCGCTTTCATTTCACTGGCTACGTATAGATTACCATGTTGGTCGCGGCCCGTATAAAGTGGAATGATCCCAATGTGGTCGCGGCCGATTAAATAACTATCTTGCTCCTCATCATAAAGACAGAATGCGAAAATACCGTTTAAGTCATCGAGAAACTCAGGGCCTTTTTGCTTGTACAGTGCGAGAATAATTTCACAATCAGACTCAGTTTGAAAATCAAAATCTACGGTAAGATTTTGTGCCAATTCTTTATGATTATATATTTCGCCATTAACGGCTAATATGTTGGTTTTTTCTGGGTTATATAAAGGCTGGGCACCACTTGATACGCCCACAATTGCCAGTCTTTCATGCACTAAAATCGCTTTTTCTGATGCATAAACACCAGACCAATCAGGTCCTCTATGGCGTAATCGCTTTGACATTTCTATGGCTTGGCTACGTAATTGGCCAGGATCTGATTTTAGCTCTAACACCCCAAAAATTGAACACATAAAATACCTCATTCCTGTGTTGGGTAAGCACCAAGGCTTCCCTTTAATTATAAATTAGTTGATGAAAAGGCACCGTTGCGCCTTCCTGTTACTATAGATGTATCAGAAATGTAAGATTAAGTCACACGGTTAAAGAGTATTTTTTTATGCGAAGATAAGGCTAAGTTGGTGCAATAAATTCACTATATTGCACCAATATGGGGCTGATGTTAGTGGGTAGTGCCCGCTGCGACTTTTAAATCAGATTTATTACTGATGGCGGCAGTAATAATCACTTTAAGTGCCGATTCGACCGTTTGCTGGCTCATGCTCGGTGCACCATTGTGATGCACAGCTTGGCTAGGTAAATAAGGGATATGAACAAACCCTCCTTTAACATTTTGATGATGTAATGCAATTTCATGCATAAGCCCATACATAATGTGATTACATACGTAGGTGCCCGCTGTATTTGAAATAGAGGCGGGTATATCAGATTGATGTAACGCCAGTAATATACGCTTGATTGGAAGGTTCGTAAAATAAGCGGCAGGCCCAGCTGGTACTACCGGTGTATCAATAGGCTGATTATTTGCATTGTCCGCGATACGCGCATCGTTCACATTAATCGCAACACGCTCAATGGAAATATCGGCACGACCACCTGCTTGGCCAATACAAAGTACCACATGTGGTGAATATTTATTGATAGCCACTTGGAGTGCATGAATAGAGGTATCAAATTCACAAGGTAGCTCTTTGGTTTGTATGGTAAAGCCATCAATATTGAGTCCTTCTAAGGCTTGCACAGCTTGCCAAGAGGGATTGATATTTTCACCACCAAATGGGGCAAACCCTGTGATTAAAACACAGGGTTTTAGTGAGTTAGTCATTAAAAATCACTCCGTACATAAGAAGAATATTAATTGCAAGTAATGCAAGTGCTGTTGGGATCTGGACTTTGATCACTTGATACTTGTCTTTTAAATCTAATAAGGCCGCTGGCACAATATTAAAATTTGCTGCCATGGGGGTCATTAACGTGCCGCAATAACCCGAATACATGCCGATTGCAACTAATGGTGCGGCAGATGCGCCATGGCCCTGAATTAGAAATGGTACAGCTATACCCGCAGTCATAACCGGGAATGCGGCAAAGGCATTGCCCATTATCATCGTAAACAGCGCCATGCCAACACAGTACAGGACTACCAACATAAACCGATTGTCAGGGGAAATAAACAATGTGACAAGGTCTTGAATAGCAGTGCCAGTTTGGGCCACGATGAATACACCCCCTAGCATGGCGAGCATTTGCGGTAAAATGGCGGCCCAGCCGACGGAATCAACTAATCGACGTGATTCAGTCAGTGCTTGTATTGGGCTGCCAGATGTAAGCTTCCAGCCAATTAAGAGTGCAACGGCACAAGCAAGGGTTAATGATGCAAGAGTTAAATGGTTTTGATCAAATAAATACCAGTCATTGATATTAATGTGGCCCAGTAACAAAGTACACACAACGGTCACGATGGGGATCATTACGGCAGGCATAAACAGTTTGTTACCTATTTTTTCTGCACTGTGTGTTTTTACCTCATCTGATGGCGTGTCATAGGTACCCATCGACACTAAACCAAACCCAGCAAGCAAAGCGATTGCCATCACACTTAAACCAACCCACTGATATGTAATAGCTTGCCCAAACAAAGAAACAGATAAATCACCGAATAAAAAGACGTTACCGAATAACAACCAAAATAGCGCAGTGCTATATCTTTTTGGGTGGCCTTTGTCTTGTAGCGTACGAATGACCAGAAACATGACCACAAAACCGATTAACAAGTAAATATTTTCGATCGAGATGATGGCCGTAGTATCAGCCGTATTAGTTGATGGAGCACTCATGACAGTTCCTCTGATAATTTATTAGGTTGACTGTTATAAGTGGCGACAGCATGGGTAATTTTAGCTTCTAATCGTGCTAAGCGAAATAGGTGTACGATGAGCGCAGCAATCGCAGTGGGAATTGCCCATAACCCAATGTGCAGGGGCTCAATACCTTCAATCCCATTTTCTCTTAAAAAAGCATCCATGAGTAATACCGCACCGAATGCAATAAAAATGTCTTCACCAAAAAACATTGCGATATTGTCGCAGGCAGCGGCGTGCGCACAGATCATATCTTTTACTTCTTTAGGAAGCTCGCCATGCACGTTGCTTGCTGCACCTAACGCCATCGGGGCGAGCAATGGCCTAACCGTTTGCGGTTGGCCAGCTAAACTCAGTAAACCTAACGCAGATGAGCATTCACGAACCACAAAATAGACCGACAGGATACGGGCTGTAGTCGCACTTTTAATACTGGAAATCCAACTTTGTGCTCGTTGTTGTAACCCGTGACGTTCCAGTAATGCAATGACGGGTAAAATAAGTAAAAAGCTAGCCAATTGACGAGAATTCATAAACTTTTCGCCAAATGTTTCAACCAAGGCTAAAAATTGCATATCAACGGCCCAGCCTGTGACTAAGCCTGCTGCGGTAACCACTAATAGTGGGTTGAAGCGCAGGGCAAAACCAAGCACAACAACCACAATACCACTTAAGGGTAATAAATTTAGTTCGCTCATAACTACTGCTCTATGTTGTTATTATTCGCTAGCGCAAATTGCGCTAAGTGTGAGTTTAATTTCTTCATTGCGTGGTGTGCTTGTGACACACTCACGCCAATAAACCTACAAGGTTGTTGACTGCCTAATTGACTAAACAGTCTTAGGTCCGCACTAATTACTGATGCAATAATGGGATAGCCACCGGTTGTTTGGCAGTCATTTAACAAAACAATTGGTTGCCCGTTAGGGGGGTATTGGATCACCCCCGGGTGAACGGCTTGGCTTGCGATGGTGGCATGATGTTGTACAGTGTCATTGGCAGTTAACCGTGACCCCATGCGGTTATTCATGTCACTGACGAGCCATTTTGTTTGCAAAAAGTTGTCAAAGGACCCTTCAGGAAGCTTATCACAGTGCGGCCCTTTGAGTACTCTTATCTCATTCGTGTAGTCAGGTTGCTTGACGCCTAGGTGTGGTAGCGGCGTTTTGTCAGCGTAAAAAGACAGCTGATCGCCCATTTTCAACGCACGGCCATGATAGCCACCAAATTGTGCTTGCATGTCTGTTGATTTAGCGTTGAGTACATCATCAATCGCAAACCCTCCTCGAACCGCTAAGTATGCACGTTGTGCATTGTGGCTGGTACTAAAGGAAAGTATATCGCCAGATTCTGCGAAGTAGCGCCAGCCAGGGTATAGAGGACGTCCGTTTAACTTTGCGCGTAAATCCCCCCCCGTGATTGAAAAGTTAATTGAGGCAGTAAATTCAAATTGCGCGAGCCCAATAGTTACCTCTATAACGGGTTCATTCATGTCATTATTTAATAGCAAATTGGCCAGTTTGACTGCGATTGGATCTAATGCACCCGATTGTCCTACGCCCAAGTGTCGATAGCCATGACGTCCGGTGTCTTGGATACTACAAAGAACACCTTGTTTGATTACTGTTAGCATAGACCACCCTTGGATGGGATAAATTGAACGTGATCGCCTGGCATCAGTAAGCTTGGCTGTTGAAGGCTAGGGTTGAATAAAGGTGTGTCACATATACCGAGTAAATGCCAGCCGCCCGGGGAGGAGCTGGGATATATCGCCGTCAGTTCTTGTGCAATGGCCACCGATCCTTTTGGTACTCGTGTTCTTGGTGTTTTCTTTCTCGGCACTTGAAGGGGTTTGGGTAACGTGCCTAAATATCCAAAGCCAGGTAAAAACCCGAGAAATTCGACTTGATATGTGACGGATGCATGGAGTTCGATGAGATCTTTTTCTTGTAATGAAAGTGTATTTGCAAGCGAACTGAGATCAGGGCCATAGTCTCCACCATACTTAACCATAAAGCGATGAGTCGTTGGCGTAAAACTAGCCATTTCGCACTCGTTCCATAAGGTGATGATTCTCTTTATCCAGATTGGGTGATCTTGAGGCGTTTTTAAATAGACAGTTACAGAAGATTTTGCTGGCACAACGTCAAAGAAAGCATCTAGGTTCATTAATGTTGAGGTCAAAGCAAATAAACGTCGTTGCTCATTCGAAGATGGGGTTGATGTCTCAAGCACAAATGCAATGGCATGTTCCCCTAATAAATAGCAGTGATGATCACTCATCTAGTCTCCAAGGTACTTTTTATTATTGTTGGTAGTATATCTAATTTAGTCTTTGGGAGTATAAAAAAACCATGCAGAGCATGGTTTTTAGGTTTAATACACCGCGTAGGTGATTAAAATATAACGCTTATCGCATTTTATTAATTGTTGCTGAGCAACCACTCACTCAATAAACGAACACCATAGCCTGTTCCACCAACAGGGACTTCTCCTTTGGCTTTACTTGATAAGGCATTACCGGCGATATCGATGTGTACCCAACGAGTATCTCCTGCAAATTGCTGTAAGAAAGTGGCTGCTGTCGTTGCACCGGGGCCACTAGAGCCTAAATTGGTAAAGTCAGCGATATCTGAAGACAAGGTATCTTTGTAGCCAAGTGGTAAGCGCCATACTTGCTCATTAACTTGCTTGCCGGCCAGTGTCATTTGATTGATCAGTGTGTCATCTTCAGAGAAAATTGCTGAATAGCGATTACCAACCGCGCGAATTTTTGACCCTGTTAATGTAGCAACATCAACCATAATTTCTGGATTGAAGTGCTTACGGGCATACCACATTGCGTCGCTTAATACTAAGCGGCCTTCGGCATCCGTATTCACAACTTCAACACTGTGGCCTTCTGCTGTGCGCAGTACGTCTCCAGGTGCAATAGAATAGCGAGATACCATATTTGCTGCCATACCCATCACAGCGACGACGTTAACGTCAGCTTTATTTAAAGCCATTGCTTTGATTGTACCAAGTACGGCTGCTGCACCGGCCATGTCTGACTTCATACGTGCAATTGAAGGTCCTTTTTTGAGGCTATAACCACCTGAGTCAAAGGTGATCCCTTTACCCACAAGGGCGATAGGTGTGTCGTTGTTGCCTTCATAGTGGGCCACAATAAGGCGCGCGCCTTCTTTACTTCCACGGCCGACACCTTCTAACGCGCCCATGCCAAGTTCTTTTAATTGTTCAGGTTTTAATATGGTGATTTTGACGCCTAGCTTTTCAAGTGATTTAGCTTCAAGTGCAAAATCAATCGGCGTCATCTCTGTTGCAATTTCAGAGGTTAGATCTCGGGCTAAAAATACACCTTGTTCGATATTAGCCAGTTGCTGATAACGCTTGCTGGTTGTCTTTTTGTCTGCAACATCAATGTTGTATGTAACATTAAATGTTTGTGGCTCTTTTTTGTATACTTCAAACGTGTAGTCTCGAAGGTTTGCCCCATGTGCAAACTGTGCAGCCAATTCGCTGTTTTTTGCTTTGCCTTTCACAGACTCGAAGGCAAGTGAGACAGTTGCCACTTTTTTATCTTCTAGCTTGGCATGAATGTTACCACCAAGTTTGGCCATTTTCGCGGCTGTTAACTCATTGCTCTCGCCTAAACCAACCACAACAATACGTGAATACTTGCTATCAATAGGGGCGATCAACTCAAGTGTTTTGCCATATTTCCCGGTAAACGAGTCTGTTTTTATCGCACGTTGTAATTGTTTACGAGTGTCTCGGTCTAAAAACTTAAGATCAGCATCGCTGCCTACGTTTTGAAAAACGACAAGCGCATCGCCTTTGGCAAGCTTTGACGTAAAATTGACATCAGCAGCAAGTGTGCTGGTGCTCAACAAAGCAAGTGAAATCGCACTCATAGAAGAAAGAAGTTTCATGATAAATCCTAAGTAAAAAAACTGACACGTTTTTACATTAAAAATGTAGTTCAGGTAACTAATAGTCGTTGAATGGCCATTTTACAAAGCCCAGTTACGGTTGCTATATAACGAATATAGGTATTTGAAATTGAACTTTGTACCGTAACTCACCGTAAATTTATTGCATTAACTGAAATCAAAAGTGCGATGTTAAGGTCTATTTAAGCAGAGCAATGAATGTGTGTACTGAGCTAACTTAGTCAGGCAAAAACGTCTTAGAAGGTTATATTAGATGTCGAATAATTTAAAAAATCCGCTGTTAACTGCTGTGTTTTTGGTAAGTACTTTTACAGGTTATGCCAGTGACATGCCCATGCCCGAACCGGAGCAGGCGAGTATGCATGTGAAAACCTTAGTATTGGGCTCAGGATGTTTTTGGGGAGCTGAAAAGCGTTATGAAGCGATGCAAGGGGTAATTGATGCTGAATCAGGCTACGCCGATGGCACTGGTTTTAAAGCCACTTACAAAGAAATAACCAAGCGTTCTAGGCGCTTCGATGAGCGCAACTATGCTGAGGTGGTTAAAGTTACATACAATGCGAACATATTGACCACGGAAACGCTTTTGAAAAGTTACTTCGAAAGTCATGACCCAACTCAAAAAAATCGCCAGGGCAATGATATCGGGACTCAATATCGCTCAACAATTCTATTTAGTGAGTTAGAACAAAAAAACGTGGCGATTAAACTAAAGGCCACGTATCAAGCGCTGCTGACTAAA
Organism: Pseudoalteromonas sp. MSK9-3; assembly: GCF_003590335.1. GTDB lineage: Bacteria > Pseudomonadota > Gammaproteobacteria > Enterobacterales > Alteromonadaceae > Pseudoalteromonas. The sequence goes on from NZ_MIET01000071.1 coordinate 77,457, forward strand.
AATGGGTATGGCAAGATACAAACAAACATCAAGCCATTGGACAAATTCTACTCAGCTGAAGAATATCATCAAAATTATTTAGTGAAAAACCCAAATGGGTATTGCCCAGATCATTCTACTGGAGTGGTCTTTACACCCGTGGAGCGTGAAACACGGGGTAACGAGGGATTATTGACTGGCAAGCATATCGTTATTATCGACTCAAAAAATTATTGTCCCTATTGTGAAAAATTAAAAAAGACTGTGCTAAACGATTATCAAGGTGATATCCCAGTGCACTTTAGGTATGCCGATGAGCTGAAAGGTTTAAAAATAAAATCAGCAACATGGGCGACGCCAACAATTTTATTTATAGAGCAGGGCAAAGAGGTATTTGGTCATCAGGGGTTTATGGATAAACAGCGGTTCTACAAAGCGCTAGGGGCATTTAAATTGGGTGACACTGAAGCGTATTCTATCGCATTTAAAAAAGGCACTGATCGCCCATTTTGTAAAGAATATGACTTATTTAAGAACACCCCTGATGGGGTATTTATCGATAAACTCAGTGGAGCGCCATTGTTTAACACCAAAGACCGCTTTAATTCTGGAACTGGGTGGCTGTCGTTTAAATATCCAGTCAAGGGCAGTGTTACGTATCATGAAGATAACAGCTTTGGTATGAAGCGCACTGAAATTCGCTCTAAATCAAGCGGTATTCATCTAGGTCATGTATTTCCCAAAGAAGGCCCTAAAGGATCAGACCGATACTGTATCAATGCTACGGTGTTAGAGTTTGTTGCTGCAAAATAAAATTTAGCGTAAAAAAAACCCCTCTAATGAGGGGTTTTGGGTAACTCAGCGCTTTAAGCACTGGGAATGAGGTCGGTACATTAAATCAAAAGTGGTCTGTCGATTAATCGGCAAACTGCATCTCAGGTATATCACCTTCAACAATTAGTTTGCCCGCTGTTTTGTTTATAATTTCATCAACACTAACACCAGGGGCACGCTCTAATAAATAAAACGCGCCGTCTTTTACTTCCAGTACGGCTAAATCAGTTACTATCTTTTTAACACAGCTTACGCCAGTCAATGGCAATGAGCAGGTTTCTAGTAATTTAGAGTCGCCGTGCTTACTGGCATGGGTCATGGTCACAATAATGTTTTGCGCACCAGCGACGAGATCCATCGCTCCACCCATACCTTTAATTAATTTTTTCGGGATCATCCAAGACGCGATATTGCCTTGTTGATCAACTTCAAATGCACCTAGAACCGTTAAGTCTACATGACCACCACGGATCATAGCAAAACTTTCTGCACTATTAAAAATAGCCGCACCTGTCGCTGCTGTCACGGTTTCTTTACCCGCATTGATCATATCTGCGTCAACTTGGTCTTCAGTAGGGTACGGACCCATGCCTAAAAGACCATTTTCTGATTGCAGCATTACCTCAATACCCTTAGGTACGAAGTTGGCTACAAGCGTTGGAATACCAATGCCTAGGTTAACGTAATAACCGTCTTTTAGTTCTTGTGCAACACGCATTGCAACTTGTTCACGTGATAAAGCCATTATAATTCTCCTTACTTACTCGTCGTGACACGTTCAATGCGTTTTTCAAAGTTACCCTTGATAACGCGGTTGACATAAATACCTGGGGTATGAATTTGACTTGGCTCTAATTCACCCGGTTCTACGATTTCTTCTACTTCAACGACAGTTATCTTACCCGCAGTCGCAGCCATCGGGTTAAAATTCATTGCTGTGTGGCGAAATACAAGGTTACCGTAGCGGTCTGCTTTCCACGCTTTAATAATCGCAAATTCGCCAGTAATTGATTCTTCAAGAATATAGGGGCGACCATTAAATTCTTTAACTTCTTTACCCTCTGCAATTGGGGTGCCGTAGCCCGTTGCGGTATAAAAACCTGGGATACCAGCACCACCTGCACGCATTTTCTCTGCTAATGTGCCTTGTGGGGTGAGTTCAACGTCAATAATGCCGTCTAGTAACTGCTGTTCAAAAAGCGCATTCTCACCGACATATGATGCAACAATTTTTTTGATTTGGCGGTCATGCAATAAAACGCCTAAACCAAAATCATCAACGCCACAGTTGTTAGATACGACGGTAAGGTCTTTGGTTTGTTTACGCTTAATCTCGTTAATTAAGCCCTCAGGAATACCACATAGTCCAAAACCACCTGCAATGATGGTATCGCCATCTTTTATGCCTTCCATCGCTTCGGCGTAGCTGTTTACTACTTTATCGAAACCGGCCATTAGCCCACTCCTAAATTGTTGTTATATCTTCAGTGCGACACCTATCACTATAATCGGCGTCAACACGGTATTGTTGTTACGAAGAACATTTAGCTTGCAATGCTAAAGAAACCTTACTGATAGGAGGTTTATTTAGCGCACGACAAATTGTCCATCCAGCTTTTGCTAGCCTTTCTAAATCAATTTGGGGGTCAATGCCAAGCCCTTGCAGTAAGTAAATTACATCCTCGGTGGCAACATTTCCTGACGCGCCTTGTGCATAGGGGCAGCCACCGAGTCCTGCAACGGCACTATCAATGGTTGCGATCCCTAGCTCTAATGCACTGTGAATGTTCGCTAATGCTTGACCGTAGGTATCATGGAAATGCACAGCCAGCTTGTCTGCAGGGATATGTTGTAGCAATAATGAGATGAGTGACTTGACCTTATTTGGTGTACCCACGCCAACGGTATCTCCCAAGCTAATTTCATAACAACCAAGAGCCAACAATTGTTTACATACCCGCAAAACGGCTTCTGGTTCAATATCACCCTCATAGGGGCAACCTAGTACACAGCTGACATAGCCTCTTACTTTAACATCGTGCTGTTGTGCTAATTCCAGTACATTCTTAAAGCGGTCAATGCTTTGTTCAATGGAGCAATTTATATTTTTTTGAGTGAAGGTCTCACTGGCCGCAGTGAATATTGCAAACTCTTTGATATTGGCTGTTAATGCAGCTTCGGCACCTTTAAGGTTAGGTGTGAGTGCACTGAGTGAAACATCTTGGGCGACCGAGACACCATTTATCACCGCGAGTGAGTCTGCCATTTGCGGCACCCACTTAGGGGATACAAATGCGCCTGCTTCAATGTGTTTCAAACCAGCCTCACTTAACCCATTGATCAGCGCTATTTTGTCTTCTGTTGATACGGATGCTTCATTTTGCAAGCCATCACGCGCTCCCACTTCGACAATTTTGACCGTGCTTGGGTACGCCATAGTTACGCCTCCTCAGGGTCAATAATGGCGAGCATTGCACCATGGCTCACAAGTGCGCCTTCTGCAAAGCAGTAGCTACTGAGGATGCCGGTATATGGCGCATTCAATGTGTACTCCATTTTCATGGCTTCAATGACAACAATAGGATCGCCTTTTTGTACTTGGCTTCCTATTTGTTGTAGGTGCTTAACAACAGTCCCATTGAGCGGTGCGGCCAATGGCGCGGCTTCATGCTCATGTTCGCTGATGTAGTGTTTAGATTTTAGCTCAAAACGATGTGCTAATGCGCCAAACATAACAGTGATAGCGTCCTCATTGATTAACACACTGGCGCTGGATCGTTTGCCATTAATTTCAGCCCTGAGCTGAGTGTTCTGTAGTGCGGCTGATACTTTATAGGTTTCACCTAAAATGTGCACTGTGTGTCGTTCATCATCAAGTTCGACCTTCACATCATACTCAGCAAATGGCACACAAAGCGTGTTAGTTTGGTTGAGCCTAAATGCATTCCCAGCATGCCATGGCGTCGTCACATTGGCCTGTTGCTTATGTTGAGTATACGCAGCGGTGGCTAAAGCCAATAACTCGGTTAAAGGCAAAGTATGTTGCGTTAAAGCGTGTGTTTGGCTGTCGATAAAATGGGTGTCGGGTGCACCTGCGACAAAGGTAGGGTGGCTCGATAAATGATGTAAAAAGGCAATATTACTTTTTACACCTGCTAAGTGAACTTCTTCTAAAGCATGATGTAATTTAAGTAATGCAATTGAACGCTCTGGTGCGTGGACAATTAGCTTGGCTATCATTGGGTCGTAAAAAGGGCTGATCTCACTACCCGCGATCACGCCAGTGTCTACGCGTACACCTGCATTTGTAGCTGGAAATGATAAATGGCTCAGAGTACCAGAGTAGGGCATAAAGTTTTCGGTGGGGTCTTCTGCGTAAATACGTGCTTCGAAGCTATGGCCTGACAACCTTACTTGATCTTGCGTCAATGGTAATACTTGATTGTTCGCGACGCGAATTTGCCACTCGACTAAGTCGAGACCGGTTACCATCTCTGTGACAGGGTGTTCCACTTGTAATCGGGTGTTCATTTCCATAAAGAAAAATTCTTCACCACATAATAAAAACTCCACCGTTCCTGCGCCGCGATAATGAATTGCCTGAGCACATCTTACAGCAGCTTCCCCCATCGCTTGTCGTAATGCGTCACTGAGACCCGGAGCAGGGGCTTCTTCGATGACTTTTTGGTGACGACGTTGTAAAGAACAGTCTCTGTCACCTAAATAAACACAATTGCCATGATTGTCAGCAAATACCTGTACTTCAACATGGCGTGGCTTATCAACGTAGCGTTCGAGCAGAACTAAGTCATTCCCAAAGCCTGCTAGGGCTTCACGCTGGGCACCTTCAAGTGCACTGGTAAATTCATGAGCTTCACGTACAACACGCATTCCTTTACCGCCGCCGCCGTACGCTGCTTTAATTAAAACAGGGTAGCCAATTTTATCGGCTTCATCGGCTAAAAAGGCTGTTTCTTGTTTTTGACCATAATAGCCAGGTACCAATGGCACATTGGCTTGTGCCATAATTTCTTTAGCGCGGGTTTTTGACCCCATCGCCTCAATTGAACTGGCTAATGGACCAATAAAAACAATGCCGGCCTGTTCACAGGCATTGGCAAAATGATCATTTTCCGATAAAAAGCCATAACCTGGGTGAACACAATCGGCATTCGCTTGTTTTGCGACGCTAAGAATTTTATCAGCGACTAGGTATGAATCCTTACTTGGAGCAGCACCGATATGATAGGCCTCATCTGCGCTACGGACATGTAATGCATTGACATCGGCATCTGAATACACCGCCACTGTTTTTAAACCAAGACGCTTCGCTGTTTGTATAATTCGGCAGGCGATTTCGCCTCGGTTCGCGATAAGAATTTTTTTTAGCATGGTGTTCCCTTATTCTTATTGTTTGGCGGCGTTTTGCCAAGCTGGTGCACGTTTTTCAAAAAAAGCACTTAGGCCTTCTTGCCCTTCATCGCTGACTCTAATATGTGCTATCCGTTTTGCGGTATGGTTGATCAATGCGTCATCTATGGCGTTGTTCGCGACTTCGTCAATGAGCGCTTTTGCAGATTTAACGGCCTGTGGACCATTATTGAGCAAGCATGCTATAAAGTGTGCTTCGCTGTGCGCTAAATCATCACTAATGTCGTGTATTAATCCCATATCGAGAGCGATATCTGCGGTAAATACTTCGGCAGTAAGGAAGTAGCGTCTGGCTTGACGCTCGCCGATCGCTTTTATGACATAAGGACTAATGACTGCGGGGATCAAACCAAGCTTTACTTCACTTAAGCAGAATTTGGCTTTGTTGGTCGCAACGGCAATATCACAGCAGGCGATCAAACCCAGTGCGCCACCAAAAGCAGCGCCTTGTACCAAGCAAAGTGTCGGGTGAGGGCAATTTGCTAAAACAGACATCAATTTTGCAAGTTGCTCCGAGTCGGCAACATTTTCACCAAAATTATTACCTGCCATAGACTTCATCCAGCCCAGGTCTGCGCCCGCTGAAAAATGTTTACCATCGGTTTTTAGCACTAAAGCTCGAATGTCTAACGAATTGGCGTGTTCAATACATTTGATCAATTCGCTAATGACGATATCGTCGAATGCGTTATGTTTTTCAGGGCGACTTAATTCTAAAATCGCCACTTGTGTTTTTGTTATGGTTAAAGTGACTGACATAGTCTGCTCCCGTTACATTCTAAAAATACCAAACTTAGATTCTACGCGTGGCGCATTTGCCGCTGCATCAAGGGCTAAGCCAAGTACTGTGCGTGTGTCAGCGGGGTCGATAATGCCGTCATCCCATAATCGTGCACTGGCATAATAAGGGTGGCCCTGCTTTTCATATTGCTCGACAATAGGTTTTTTAAACTCAGCCACTTCGTCTTCGCTCATGCTTTGCCCTTTACGTGCTAAACCGTCTTGGCGTACTTGCGTTAGTACACCCGCGGCTTGCTCTCCCCCCATGACTGAAATACGTGCATTTGGCCACATCCACATCATTGTGGGCTCGTATGCTCTGCCGCACATGCCGTAATTACCAGCGCCATATGACCCACCGATTAAGACTGTGAACTTTGGTACATCCGCGCAGGATACGGCGGTCACCATTTTTGCTCCGTGCTTGGCGATGCCCTCTGCTTCATATTTCTGGCCAACCATAAAGCCCGTGATGTTTTGTAAAAAGATAAGGGGAATATCACGTTGTGCACACAGTTGAATAAAGTGCGCGCCTTTTTGTGCAGACTCGGAAAACAAAATACCGTTATTTGCGACTATTCCGACCGGATGCCCATATATTTGCGCAAAGCCAGTAACAAGCGTTTCACCAAAATAGCGTTTAAATTCATCAAATTGAGAATCATCAACAACGCGTGCAATCACTTCGCGTACATCAAATGGCTTTTTCAGATCAGTGCCAACAATACCGTACACTTCACGAATATCGTAACGTGGGGGTTTAACGTCTTGTAAAATAGGTTTTGTAGGACGTTGATGATTAGTACGTTGAATACATTGTCGGGCAATGGATAGCGCATGTACGTCATTTTCAGCGTAATGATCTGCCACACCAGACGTTTTACAGTGCACATCAGCACCGCCTAACTCTTCTGCACTGACTTCTTCGCCCGTTGCAGCTTTGACCAGTGGAGGACCCGCTAAAAATATAGTACCTTGCTCTTTAACGATGATACTTTCATCAGCCATCGCAGGTACATACGCGCCACCGGCAGTACATAACCCCATAACGACCGCGATTTGTGGGATCCCCTTTGCAGACATACGTGCTTGGTTATAAAAAATACGACCAAAATGTAATTTGTCGGGAAATACTTCGTCTTGCTCTGGTAAGTTTGCGCCGCCGGAGTCAACCAGATAGATGCAGGGGAGGTGACAGCGCTCGGCAATTTCTTGTGCCCGTAAATGTTTTTTTACTGTGATTGGGAAGTAGGTACCGCCTTTAACCGTGGCATCATTGGCAACAATCATACACTCGACGCCCTTTACACGCCCAATACCTGCTACAACACCGGCACAGGGAATGTCTTGCTCGTAAACGCCAAAGGCCGCGAATTGAGAGATCTCTAAAAAGGGAGAGCCTTCATCGAGCAGGGTATTAATCCTATCTCTGACGAATAGCTTTCCGCGTCCTTCATGGCGAGCGATCAGTGCTTCACCACCGCCTTGAGCCAGTTTTGAGACTTTGTCGTTTAAATCACTTACCAGCGATGTCATAGCATCGCTGTTAGCTTTAAACTGACTGTCGTGGGGGTTAACTGAAGAGTTAAGTACAGTCATAATTGTGTCCTTAACGGCTTTCAGTAAATAATTCACGACCAATTAGCATGCGACGTATCTCAGAAGTCCCCGCGCCAATTTCATAAAGTTTTGCATCGCGCAGCAATCGGCCCGTTGCATATTCATTAATATAGCCATTGCCACCTAAGATTTGGATGGCATCGAGTGCCATTTTAGTAGCGAGCTCTGCGGCATATAAAATTGCACCTGCCGCATCTTTACGAGTCGTTTCACCACGGTCACAGGAGCGCGCCACAGTGTATACATAGGAACGTGCTGCATTCATTTGCGTGTACATATCAGCGACTTTGCCCTGAATCAGCTGGAACTCACCAATTGATTTATTAAATTGTTGGCGTTCATGAATATAAGGTGTGACGATATCCATGCACGCTTGCATGATCCCTAACGGGCCTGCAGCAAGCACAACGCGCTCATAATCTAGGCCGCTCATCAGTACTTTTACACCCTCATTTAAGCCCCCTAAAATGTTCTCTTCAGGGACTTCGCAATTTTCAAACACTAATTCACAGGTATTTGAGCCACGCATGCCCAATTTGTCGAGCTTTTGTGCTGTAGAAAATCCAGGGAAATCTTTTTCGACTAAAAATGCGGTAATGCCTTTAGAGCCTGCATCCAAATCTGTTTTTGCATAAATCACTAATACGTCAGCATCGGGACCATTGGTGATCCACATCTTATTACCATTGAGGATGTATTTATTACCTTGCTTCTGTGCTTTCAATTTCATAGAGACAACATCAGAGCCAGCATTGGGTTCACTCATTGCCAGTGCGCCGATATGTTCGCCACTGATAAGTTTCGGGAGATACTTTTGCTTTTGCGCGTCATTACCATTGCGGTTTATCTGATTGACGCATAGGTTGGAGTGCGCCCCATAACTTAATCCAATAGAAGCACTTGCTCTGCTGATCTCTTCCATGGCAATAACATGCTCAAGATATCCCATGCCTGCACCGCCGAATTCTTCTGGCACTGTGATCCCAAGTAATCCCATTTCGCCAAATTGCGGCCACAATTGATTTGGAAAGCTATTATCTAGGTCAGTTTTTTCAGCGAGAGGGGCAATTTCTGCTGAGGCAAAGCCATTGACATGATCGCGGATCATGTCTGCGGTTTCGCCTAATCCAAAATTCATTTCTTTATATAAAGATACGGTGCTCATATTAATAATCCTGTGAGAGTTATTCTTCTAAATTTCCTAAGGTATCGCGGCAGCGACGTTCTGCGGTCACTAATTCCATCAATACAACTTTGATATCGTCCATTTGTTGACTTAAATCTGCTTTTTTCTCTTCAATTAAATTCAACATGGTAACTAATTGTTTTGCGCTAGACTTGTCTGCGTCATATAGCTCGAATAAACGACCTGTTTCGGCAAGCGTAAACCCTAATCGTTTGCCACGCAGGATGAGCTTAAGACGGACTTTGTCACGCTTGGAGTAAATACGTGTTTGGCCATGACGTTCAGGAGAAAGTAATCCTTGATCTTCATAAAAGCGAATACTTCGCGTGGTAATGTCAAATTCCTTAGCTAAATCACTAATAGAAAAAGTAGGTTCGTTGTTGTTATCTTGCATGGTGTTTATACATTTACATCTATACTGATAAAACCAATATAAGTGAAGTTTACGTAAAGGTAAAGCTGAACATTCAAATCATACTTTGGTAGTGGTTGTAAATAGGTAGGCTCAGACAAGTAAATGAAGCTACAGCAAGGAAATTACGTGTTTGGCAAGGATAGTGTGCAGCATAACTTTACAGTTTAAGCGAACGCATGTCGCAAGTTTTTAGATTTACGTTGGCGTAAACGTAAATATTATGTATGCTCGAAATATAAAATTTATTGTTCAAGCGAGAATGCTTGTTAATAGGAGCAAAAAATGAGTAATGATGCTGTTGTCATCGTAGCCGCAAAACGTACCCCTATGGGTGGCTTTATGGGCGCTTTATCTGGCGCAAGTGCCACGGAATTAGGCGCAACTGCCATAAAAAGTGTGATGTCTGAAACAGGACTATCAGATGCATCGATAGATGAAGTGATCATGGGGTGTGTATTACCTGCTGGGCTTGGGCAAGCACCTGCTCGTCAGGCAATGTTGCATGGTGGTCTAGCGCGCTCAACAGGCGCAACAACAATCAATAAAGTATGTGGCTCTGGCTTAAAAGCGGCCATGCTCGCGCACGATTTAATTAAGGCAGGCAGTATTTCATCTGCTATTGCGGGCGGCATGGAAAGCATGACCAATTCACCGTATTTCATTCCAAAAGCCCGTGGTGGTATGCGTATGGGACATGGCGAAATTAAAGATCATATGATGTCTGATGGTTTAGAAGATGCGTACGACAATAAAGCCATGGGTTGCTTTGCACAAGATACAGCAGATCAGTATGGCATTACGCGTGAACATATGGATGAGTTTGCATTAGGGTCGTTGAGTAAAGCAAATGCTGCAATTGAGAATGGCAGTTTTGATGCAGAAGTTGCAGCACATACGCTTCGTACTCGTAAAGGTGATGTTGAAATCAGCATTGATGAGCAGCCAGGTAACGCGCGTCCGGATAAAATCCCGGGACTACGTCCAGCATTTAAAAAAGATGGCACGATCACCGCAGCTAATTCGTCTTCAATCTCTGACGGTGCAGCAGCTTTAATTTTAATGAGTGAATCAGAAGCTCAGCGTCAAGGTTTAACACCTTTATGTAAAATCGCTGCACACGCAACGCATTCACAAGCACCGGAAGAGTTTACATTAGCACCCGTTGGCGCGATGAATACGCTACTTGAGCGCACGGGCTGGTCTAAAACTGATGTTGATTTATGGGAAATTAACGAAGCGTTTGCCATGGTCACTATGTTAGCCATTAATGAAATGGGGTTAGATACCAATAAAGTTAATGTTAATGGTGGAGCCTGTGCACTTGGACATCCTATTGGTGCAAGTGGTGCGCGTATTTTAGTCACGCTTATTCACGCTCTTCGCAATAGAGGCTTATCAAAAGGTATTGCTTCATTGTGTATTGGTGGTGGTGAAGCGGTCGCACTTGCAGTTGAAGTGTAATGCTTATTTGACACTATTTTAAAAATTCGGGCATCGAATAACTGGTATAACAAATATTACTAACCAGCGATGCCTTATCTATTTACTTTGGGGAGGAGTGCGTCATGCACCAAGTACCTTTATACATCAACGGCGAATTTTCACAATCATCTTCAGACACTTGGATTGACGTAGTTAACCCTGCTAATCAAGAAGTGCTGGCTAAAGTGCCCTGTGCGACTGAAGCAGAAGTGCAAGCTGCTATTACTTCAGCACAAGAAACGTTTAAAACGTGGAAGGAAGTACCTATCTCAGAACGTGCACGTGTAATGATGCGTTATGCCGCACTACTTAAAGAACATCACGACGAAATCGCGACCATTATTTGTCATGAACTTGGCAAAACATTTGAAGATGCCAAAGGGGATGTATGGCGTGGTATTGAAGTTGTAGAGCAAGCGGCCAATGCGCCATCAATGATGATGGGTGAGACGGTAGGTAATGTTGCTCGCAATATCGACACGTATTCTTATATGCAGCCTCTGGGTGTATGTGCAGGGATCACACCGTTTAACTTCCCAGCGATGATCCCGTTATGGATGTTCCCGCTGGCGATTGTGTGTGGTAACACCTTTATTTTAAAACCTTCTGAACAAGATCCACTTACCCCTATGCGTTTAGTGGAGTTATTTGAAGAAGCCGGTGCACCTAAAGGGGTATTGCAAGTAGTACACGGCACTAAACCACAAGTAGACCAAATCTTGGAAGCGCCAGAAGTTCGTGCAATTTCATTCGTGGGTTCATGTGGTGTAGGCCAATATATTTATTCAAAAGGCACACAAAATCTAAAACGCGTACAGGCGTGTGTTGGTGCTAAAAACCATATGGTGATCATGCCTGACTCGAAAAAAGAGCAGCTTATCAACAATTTGGTTGGTTCATCTGTGGGCGCTGCAGGTCAGCGTTGTATGGGTATATCAGTCGCGGTATTTGTCGGTAATTCTAAAGAGTGGGTTGCTGATTTAAAAGAAGCCTTTACCAAAGTACGTCCTGGTGTTTGGAATGACTCAGAGGCAGCCTATGGCCCGCAAACTACAGGTGCAGCCAAAGCGCGTATCTTGTCTTTGATTGACAGTGCCAAGCAGCAAGGAGCAACTTGTTTATTAGATGGCTCTGATTTTACCGTTGAAGGCTATGAAAACGGCAACTGGGTTGGCCCAACATTGTTTACTGATGTCACACCTGAGATGGACTTATACAAAGAAGAAATATTTGGTCCAGTCTTAGCGTGTATGTTTGTTGATACGCTAGAAGAGGCCATAGAACTGATCAACAACAGTCCTTATGGTAACGGCACATCATTATTTACTTCAAGCGGTGCTGCTGCGCGCAAATTCCAACATCATATTGAAGTGGGTCAAGTGGGTATCAACGTACCTATTCCTGTTCCATTGCCATTTTTCTCGTTCACAGGGTGGAAAGGATCATTTTACGGTGATCAGCATACTTATGGTAAGCAAGGGGTACGCTTTTACACCGAAACGAAAACCATCACGTCTCGTTGGTTTGAAGATGATGCCGTATCAGGCCCAAATATGAGTATTAATCTTAAGTAATACATTAAGTGTCCAGCAAGTAGCCACAAGAGTTACAGACACTAAGTAGTAGCCGAGCGTTATCCCCGCATAACGCTCGCGTATCAATAATTAAAACAATCAAGCCTGCCTGTGTGGGTTTGCATTAGACAACAAAAGAGGTCTTTATGGACTTTAATCTGAACGAAGATCAACAGGCGTTCGCCGATACAGCATACCAATTTGCAATGAGTGAACTTGCGCCCAATGCAGCTTTGTGGGATCGCGAACATATTTTCCCAAAAGAGGTTATCAAAAAAGCCGGTGAACTGGGTTTTTGTGGACTTTATACACCTGAAGAAGCCGGTGGTTTAGGGCTGTCGCGTTTGGACTCCAGCATTATCTTTGAGCAGCTTGCAATGGGATGTACTGCGACAACGGCTATGTTAACGATCCACAATATGGCAACCTGGATGATTGCAAGTTTTGCCAGTGACACAGTAAAAGCAAGCTATATTGACCAGTTGGTCATGGGGGAGCTGCTGGCTTCATACTGTTTGACCGAGCCTGGTGCGGGATCTGATGCTGCATCTCTCAAGACAAAAGCGGTATTAGAAGGAGATGAGTACGTACTAAACGGCTCTAAAATGTTTATTTCAGGCGCGGGTGAAACTGACGTATTAGTGGTGATGGCGCGCACAGGAGAAGCCGGTCCTAAAGGTATTTCGGCATTCTTCGTCCCTGCTGATGCTGTGGGGGTGGAGTACGGTAAAGCTGAAGAAAAGATGGGTTGGAATGCACAGCCAACTCGATTAGTGAGCTTTGAAAATGTACGGATCCCAGCAAGTTATTTATTAGGAAAAGAAGGCCAAGGTTTTACATTTGCCATGCAAGGCTTAGATGGCGGGCGTATTAACATTGCGACTTGTTCTATAGGCACAGCGCAACAAGCATTGAATACGGCAAAAGAATATATGCAAGAGCGAGAGCAATTTGGTAAGCCTTTAGCTGCTTTTCAAGCATTACAGTTTAAAATTGCTGACATGAACACGGAGCTGGTTGCAGCGCGTCAAATGGTGCGTTTAGCGGCGTTTAAGTTAGATACGAATGATGCTGAAAAAACCACATACTGTGCCATGGCAAAACGCTTTGCGACCGATGTTGGATTCAAAGTCTGTGATGATGCACTACAGATCCATGGTGGCTATGGTTATATTAAAGAATATCCGCTAGAACGCCATGTACGAGATGTTCGCGTACACCAAATTCTTGAAGGCACAAACGAAATCATGCGTGTAATTATTGCACGTCGAATCCTAGCGCAAGGCGCTGCTAACGTATTATAAGGACTTCCCATGACAGCACAACTGAAACTTGAAAAGCAAGGTAGTACAGCCGTAATTACGATGAGCAATCCGCCAGCAAACACGTGGACGCGAGATACGTTAGCGGGTTTGAAAGAGTTGGTATTAGAGCTTAATGCTGACAAAAATATTTATGCTTTGGTCATTACGGGCGAAGGTGAAAAGTTCTTTTCAGCAGGGGCCGACTTAAATGTGTTCGCCAGCGGAGACAAAGGCGTTGCTGCTGATATGTCGCGTGTTTTTGGTGAAGCGTTTGAAACCTTAAGTGACTTTAGAGGCGTATCTATTGCTGCGATAAATGGATTTGCTATGGGTGGCGGATTAGAAGTTGCGCTAGCATGTGACATTCGTATTGCAGAAACGCAGGCACAAATGGCATTACCTGAAGCAAAAGTTGGCTTATTACCCTGTGCTGGTGGGACGCAGAATTTAGCGTGGTTAGTCGGCGAAGGCTGGGCTAAACGTATGATTTTATGTGGTGAACGTCTTAAAGCAGACAAAGCGCGTGAGATAGGGTTAGTCGAAGAAGTTGTAGATACAGGGACATCTTTGGAGGCGGCGATTGCATTGGCGACTAAGGTGGCTGATCAAAGCCCGGTGGCGGTCACTGCGTGTAAAGCACTTATTCAAAAAGGCCGCACAGGCACGATTAATAGTGCATTGCCTTTAGAGCGTGAGCTATTTGTTACTTTGTTTGATACACAAGACCAAAAAGAAGGCGTTAATGCCTTTTTAGAAAAACGCAAAGCAAATTGGGTGAATGGTTAATGGCAAAGTTACAACTATTAAATCAAGCTGATGCGCCTGTGGTGTTTGAGCTAGCGCATTGTGATAATGGTATGCAGGTTGCTTTTGCGACACTAAATGTACCTAAAGCTCTCAATGCGCTGAATTTAGATATGATCAGGTTGCTTGCCCCCCAATTAGATGCATGGGCACAAGACGAGCAAGTGGCATTGGTTGTTATTAAAGGAGAGGGTGAAAAAGCTTTTTGCGCCGGAGGTGATGTGGTGAGCCTCTATAATGCAATGGCTGCCAATGACGGCAATAACTATATAGAAACGTTTTTTAGTGAAGAGTACCGCCTAGATTATCAAATACATACTTATGAGAAACCGATTTTACTGTGGGGTAACGGCATTATTATGGGGGGCGGATTAGGGCTCATGGCGGGTGCCAGTCACCGAGTTGTAACAGAAGCAGCACGGATTGCAATGCCTGAAATCACCATTGGCTTATATCCAGATGTGGGTGGTAGTTACTTTTTGAATAAGATGCCGCAAGGTGTTGGGTTATTTTTAGGATTAACAGGCGCCTCAATTAACGCCGCTGATGCACTGTTTGTGGGGTTGGCCGACCATTTTATTGATGCTGAAAAGTATGGTGAGTTGGTTGCAGGTCTATTGGGTATGGAGTGGGGGAAAACGATGAGTTTGAACCATGACATGCTGGGTGAGATGCTAACTGAGCTTAATAGCGCGTCTATGCAGCCTCCTAAAAGTGAAATTCAGGACAATATTAATCAAATCACAGACGTGAATAATTGTCATGATCTCCAAGCTCAGGTTGACTATATTCTATCAATTCCAAGTGATGGAAATAAGTGGTTAAGTAGAGCGCAACAATCATTGCGACAGGGTTCCCCATTGAGTGCTGTATTGGTGAGTGAGCAACTTAAACTTGGCAAAGGGCGCTCTTTAAAAGAGTGCTTTATGTTTGAGTTAGGTATGTCAGTGCAAGCAGGTAAAGCAGGTGAGTTTCAAGAAGGTGTACGTGCACTATTGATTGATAAAGACGGATCGCCAGATTGGCAGTTCAAATCAGTGGGTGACGTACCTGGTGACACGATATCAGCCTTTACTGCATCGCGTTGGAATGATGATGCACACCCATTAGCAAATATGTAAGGAACAAAAAAATGGCAAAAATAGGATTTATTGGCTTAGGCAATATGGGTGGCCCAATGGCCTGCAACTTGGTTAAAGCCGGGCACTCAGTGACCGTATTTGATTTAAGTTCGGATGCAATGGCGCATTTAGCAACACAAGGAGCACAGACTGCAAGCGATGTAACACAGGTATGTGAAGGAGCTGATTATGTGATCAGCATGCTGCCTGCGGGTAAACATGTGCGTGCTATTTATTGTGGTGAAAATGGCCTAATTAACCATCTAGATACGACGACATTGGTGATCGATTGCTCTACTATTGATGCAGAGTCTGCACAGTTTGTGGGTAAAACCTTAGGTGATGCGGGTGTTAAATTTGTAGACGCACCAGTATCTGGCGGGGTTGCGGGCGCTGCTGCTGGTACATTGACCTTTATTGTTGGCGGTAGTCAAAGTGATTTTGACAGCGCAAATAGCGTGCTACCTGATATGGGGAAAAATATTTTTCATGCGGGTGATATTGGCGCAGGCCAAGTGGCTAAGATCTGTAACAATATGCTGCTAAGTATATTAATGGCCGGAACCAGTGAAGCGCTGCAAATGGGCATTGACCATGGCTTAGATCCAAAAGTACTTAGCGAAATCATGCTCAATAGCTCTGGCCGTAACTGGACATTAGAATTGTATAACCCATGTCCAGATGTATTAGAAAACGCCCCAAGCTCAAATGATTACAAGCCGGGCTTTATGGTTGACTTAATGGCTAAAGACTTAGGCCTAGCACAGCAAGCAGCACAACAAACGAATTCGGCAACGCCGATGGGTGCACTCGCGAAAAACTTGTACAACTTGATGCAAAATCAAGGCAAAGGCTCAGAAGACTTTAGCGCGATTTTTAAACTTTTTAGTGAAAAATAAGATTCATTATGGATATTAAAGATAAAACAGTGGTGATCACTGGTGGTGCGCAGGGCTTAGGTTTTGCAATGGCGACACAAATGGCTGAACTAGGTGCAAACCTTGCGTTGATTGATATGCAAGAAGATGTGTTAGCAACTGCGGCTTCTGAGTTAACACAATATGGTACAACAGTTAAAACCTACGTGGCTAACGTGAGTATTGAAGCCGATGTCGAAGGCGTATTTAACGACATAGTTAGTGATTTTGGTAACATTGCAGTGTTGATCAATAACGCGGGTATTTTACGCGATGGCTTATTACTTAAAGCCAAAGAAGGTAAAATAATCGACAAAATGTCATTGGCACAATTTCAATCTGTGATTGATGTAAACCTAACAGGCGTTTTCTTGTGTGGCCGTGAAGCCGCAGTGAAAATGGTTGAAGGTGAGCAAGGTGGCGTGATCATTAATATGTCGAGTGTGGCACGCGCGGGTAATATGGGTCAAACCAATTATTCAGCAGCGAAGAGCGGAGTTGCAGCCTTAACCACAACATGGGCCAAAGAGCTGGGTCGGTTTGATATTCGTGTGGGCGCGATTGCGCCAGGTGTGATCCGCACGCAAATGACAGATGCGATGAAGCCAGAAGCCAAAGAGCGCTTAGTTAAAATGAAGCCTGTAGGACGACTTGGCGAAGCGCAAGAGATTGCTCATACCGCTAGATACATCATTGAAAACGACTTTTTTACCGGTCGAGTGGTAGAAATCGATGGTGGTATTCGTTTGTAAGCCTAGTACAGTGTACTGACGTACAACGTTGATAAAAAAGCATGGCTTGCGCTGTGCTTTTTTTGTTTTGAAATGAAAAACAAGAAAAGGTAATTTCAGGGATCATGATCAGACGTTTAGATAACACCAAGCATGCGGTTGCATCGCAAATATATGATATTTTTCAAGCATCGTATAAAATTGAAGCTGCATTAATTGGTATTGCGTATTTTCCTCCTCTAGCTCGCACGATAGACGATATTAACGCAGCCCAAACCCAATTTTACGGTTATTTTGAAGAACAAGAATTGGCTGCGGTAGTTGAGATTTCGATGCAAGACACGGTACTTAGTATTGAGAGCTTAACGGTATCACCGGCTTTTTTTCGAAAGGGTATTGCGCGCAAGCTATTGTGTTTTGTTATGGAGGAATATCCTTTTTCACGCGCGCTTGTAGAGACAGCTGCGGTGAACGCTCCGGCCATTGCGCTTTATAAAAAACAGGGATTTGTTGCAGTTAAAAAATGGACGCCTGCCCATGGCATTGAAAAAGTTGCTATGTCGATAACGAACACGGAACAATCATAAATTAGGCAGTCATAAATAAACCTCATGATTTTACAACGATAATTTTAGTTGATTCATATTTTATTCTCCTTTAGTTTGTGAGTTACATTTTTGTAACGGTTTGTACTTTTAAAACCTACGGTCACTTAATTACGGAAAATTAATAATGCCCAATATTTCAATGAGAAACTTTATGAGGCTGGTTGAGGGAGCTCACGGAGGCTTTCGGCAATCGGCATCATCACTGAATAATATTATTATATTGCTAGGAGGCAATGCGCAAAATAGTGTAGATGTACGAAATATCAATAACCGCACAGCACTTAACATTGAGTCAGAAGTTCATTGCTTACCGGTGGATAAGTTACATCGATATCGTACCGCGCTAGTGTATTTAGGGAATACGCTGAATATAGACAGTTATGCACGACCCACCAATTATCACATGAGATTTGCTGGCTTCGAATTACAGTGGTACCAATTTCGCCATCAGACCCACGGTATGATCCGTATTGATAATGCTAGATATATGTTCAAGCACCAATTTAATTTTGAAAGTACCAATGGCGATGATAATACCTTTTCACATTGCTTAACGCGAGAGCATGTTTGGTACCCAACAGCCAGAGCATACGATCCACCTTTTAATCAGCTACTAGGCCGTGTACCGCAGAGCTTTGTTCAGCCTCCGAATGGTTCACAAGGTACTGTGATAGGTGATGATCACTCTACATTCAATCCTGACTATATTGTACGGCGTCCATTAACCATGGGAAGAACCATTGAGATCAGGCAGCGATATCAATATTTACAGCCTGGACGCCAATGGAAAGATATACCAGGCGCGTCATACTTATTAAAGAAAGGCGTTCGTTGGGGGGCTGGGGGAGATCCTTGTTTTTTCTTTTCCAAAGAAAATTATGCACCAGAAAACTCTCAAGCGTTTCACTTTGAAGTGGAAATTGCACTGGGTAATACGCCCTTGGGAACGTTTAATCGATTACCATCACGTGGCGCATTTTCACATGATTCAATTAACAGACAAAGAGAAATAAGAGTGATAGCGGATGGAAGTTAGTGCAGTATTCCAGCAAGTTCTACTCACTATTAAAGTATATTAGTTGTCATTTTAGTTCGGTTAAAACCACTTTTTGTATCGCATGAGTAAAAATATGACTACTGCGATACATGACATTGTGATCATTAATATTTTAAAGGCATGCAAATTATCAATGCCAGGTAGACCACCCACATTCATGCCAAACACACCAGTTAAAAATGACAAAGGTAGAAATATTGCTGTCACGAGCGATAACACATACATACGTTCACTCTGACGCTCGGCTATTGTGTGCCTATATTCGTCTTGAATTAACACTGTTCTTTCACGTATTACTTCAAGCGAATCTAGGTATCTGAGTATGTTATTTGCTTGCTCTTTAATTTTAAAACTATGGGTCTTACTGATAAATTCACTAGATCGACTAAATACTTCCAAAGCATCTCTTTGCGGAGCAATAAAGCGCTTCATTTTGGCCGCTTCTTTACGAATATCAATGGCATTTTGGCGATGAACATCATCCATTGATAAACTGGCTTGCTCTTCAATTAAATCTAATCCAATGTCTAGCGTTTCTATTTGATCGCTTATTTTATCTGAAATCTTTTCTAACAACATATGGAACCAATCAGCAGGGTGTTTAAACACGACGCCATAATTGACTGCATCATTTATCTCACTGATTGACCGTAAGCTACGCGCTTGCTTGTCTATTGAAATAACCATATCTTTGGTCATCCAAATTCGTAACGAAACCATATCATCAGGTTGCGCTAGTTGATTAAAATTGATGGCACGGAGGCAGATAAAAACACCGCCTTCAATGCTTAAGCATTTTGGACGCGTTTCTTGCGCAACTAGACTATCTTGAATTGCTTTGGGTATGCTCAATGTCTGCAACACGTCAGCCGGGGTATCGTTATCTATGAGTAAATGGACCCATTTAAAATGAGAGCCTTGTATACCGAGTAAATGCTCAAACTGAGTCGTATTGTCTTTCATCTTCCAACTCCATAATATATTACCATTATTGACGCTTTAGCTTTATAACGCCATCAATATGTACATCGCGCTGAGGAAATGCGATAACAATACCATGCTCATTAAAAGCGTTATCTAATTCAAAGCGTATGTTGCTGGCAACAAGGCGAAGCCCACCTTCTACTTGTGAGTTAACCCAAAAATAGACCTCAAACACGAGTGCATTATCTGCAAAATCTTGAAAGAATACCGTAGGTTCTTTCCCTGTGGTTAATAATATATCTGGCTGAGCTCGGGCGGCATCTAAGATAATATTTTTTACTTTCTGACAGTCACTGCCGTAGGCTACACCGACAGACACAGTACCGCGAACGAGTTTGTCTTTGAGAGTCCAATTAGTTACTGTATTTTCTAGTAATTTACTATTTGGAATAAGCATATGAACACCATCGACTCGCCTTACACGCGTGGAGCGGGTGTTAATTTCCTCAACGATGCCTTTCACACCCTCTACTTCGAGAAAATCACCTATGCGTATTGGTTTTTCGCCCATTAAGATCCAACCACTAATAAAATTATTAATGATATTTTGTGCTCCGAAGCCAAAGCCGATAGCAATTGCACCAGATAAGAACGCAAAAGCGGTAACTGGAATATTAAGCATCGATAAAGTGGTGATAAATATAACGGCTAACACCACTATATATAAAACCCGCTGTATTAAGTGCACAATGTTTGGGTCTTTATTTGTGTGCTTTAGCTTGTTTCCTAGTTTAGAAATCGCTATATGGGCCACCCAACAGCTGATGATTAGCCACAGTGGTATTGTGAGTACTTCGATTAATGTTATAGCCCGCTCATTAAATGTAAATAAAGGATAGCTTAACCAGTGACTGACTTTTTCTAGCATATTAATGACCTTGTTTGAAAACATTATTTGTTCGACATTAAAAAGGCATTGGCCGCATCTATGTAAAAATGATTGGCCAATGCTTGACGACCTAATAGCATTAGGTAGGTCATATCAGAACGATCTGTTAGTGTTATTTCTATGTTCCATGAATGTGCTCCAAGAATTGCTAACGTTTGAATGACATAACGCTGCTCCCGGCCTCCGTTTGAAGATTTAACTTGCCGAATATCATGAAGTATAGCTTGGCATCTTACCTTCTTCTGTACGTTGTGGATCTCTGGGTGTATATCAAATGACACGGCAGGCTTATTATCAATATATGTTTTTTGGATATTATCTACATGTAATGATGATGTTTGTGCGCCAGTATCAACTCGAACAAGAAGCTGTTCAATGCCTAGTTCAGGTAAGTTAATACTCTCAACGTGACCAATAATGGGTCTTGTACTCATGAAATTTCCTCATTTATCGAAAGATCATTTATCAATTGCTCTTCTATTGTTTCGATATGATCTGCAATATGTTCGTCGTCTTCTGAAAAATACGCAATGTGGTACATTGCTTCACCTTCTTGTACCAATGGAATATTTTGTTTTCCAATTATTACACCGCTTTTAGTGGCGATGACTTCACCCAAAGTTTCCCCGTAAGGCCCTCCGATGGTGGCTAGAATTTGTGCTTTTTTCACTTGATCGCCAAGTTGATAATGATGTGTGACAATGCCACTGCTTGAAGCGCGTACCCAGTTGCTATTATTGGCAATAAATGGTGTTTGCTTCACTCTCATTTTCTGTTTTTTAGAGATCATACCCAGGTGGCGCAATACGTTTAGGATACCTTTGATCCCGGCTCTTATGGAGAACTCATCAAAGCGCAATGCCTCACCACCTTCATAGAGTAATACCTTAGTTCCAGTGGCCACTGCTGCATCTCGGAGCGATCCTTCGATGATGTCTGAGTTTAATACTACGGGTACCCCAAATGCCTGAGCCAACTCCAGAGTATGCGGATCTGACAGCTGCGCTCTTATTTGTGGTAGGTTGGATCTATTTATTGCACCAGTATGTAAATCAATACCGTAGTCGCATTGGGCAACAATCTCTTTTAGAAAGATATTAGCCACACGTCCAGCAAGCGACCCTTTTGAAGACCCTGGAAAAGAGCGATTCAAATCTCGTCTATCTGGCATATAACGACTTTGGTTAACAACGCCATATACATTTACCATTGGAACAGCAATGATGGTACCAATTGACACTTTAAACCCTTTTAAATTGATGAGGCGCCTTATGATCTCTATACCGTTTAGTTCATCTCCGTGTACCGCTGCACTAATAAATATAGTGGGTCCTATTTTTTTTCCTCTAATTATATATACGGGTAAGTTTACATCTGCATCTGTATAGAGTTTTGCTACAGGCAGGTTTACTTTACGCGTTTCTCCAAGTTGAATAATGTGTTCACCAATTTTTAGTTCGTTCATGTTAATCTCATGCTTGTTGGCTTAGTTAGCCTTTGCCTCTGGTTTTATTGGTATTGAATTTTGCATTTTTTTCGATAAATTCAATTAATTTACTGGCAACGTCATAACCTGTAGCAAGCTCAATACCTTCGAGGCCTGGGGAGGAGTTAACTTCCATCACCATGGGGCCATTATTTGAACGAAGTAAATCCACACCACAGAAATTCAATCCCATTACTTTTGCCGCGTTAACAGCCGTTTCCCGTTCTTCTTTGGTTAGCTTTACCAGTTGGGCGCTACCACCTCGATGCAAGTTTGACCTAAATTCGCCCTCAGCACCTTGGCGCTTCATAGCAGCAACGACTCGGCCTCCGACAACGAGGCATCGAATATCAGCACCGTCAGCTTCTTTGATAAATTCTTGGACTAGTATGTTTGCTTTTAAACCCATAAATGCCTCGATGATACTTTCTGCTGCTTTTGCGGTATCAGCTAATACCACACCAATACCTTGGGTCCCCTCAAGTAACTTAATCACTAAAGGTGCGCCACCTACATTTTTTATCAGATCTTTTATATCGTCAGGTTTACTTGCGAAACCTGTACGAGGCAAGCCAATACCTTTTCGAGAAAGAAGTTGTAAAGATCGTAACTTATCTCGAGAGCGGCTTATTGCAACAGACTCATTGACATTGAATGTGCCCATCATTTCAAATTGCCGTGCTACGGCAGTGCCATAAAATGTAATAGATGCACCGATCCGTGGAATAATTGCATCATATTGTGGTAGCTCTTCACCGTGATAGCGCACGGTAGGTCGACTGCTGGTGATATCCATATAGCAATGCAATGTATCAATGACATCGACTTCGTGACCTCGGGATAAGGCAGCTTCTTTTAACCGACGTGTTGAATATAAATTTTCATTTCTAGATAAAATAGCAATTTTCATTTTTAACTCCTTGATTGTGTGATGCGAAAATTAGTTGAAAAAGATCAAAAAGAGAATCAAAATAAAAAGCATAGTTTGATAAAATAATTTTATTAAAAATGAAGATAGAGCTATTAACTACTTTTTTAGAAGTGAGCCAAACACTTCATGTTAGAGTCGCATCTGAAAATCTTTTTCTTACGCAGGCGGCTGTTAGCAGCCGCATTAAACAGCTTGAAGAGGAGCTTGGTGTACTATTATTTGATCGTACACAAAAGCGACTAAAATTAACTGCAGAAGGACATAAGCTGGTTAAATATGCCAATGAAATGGTGATGATGTGGCAAAAGTTAAAACAAGAAGTTGGAGTCGCTCAAGCTGATACACAGCAGCTTTTTGTGGGTTCTATGATGTCTATATGGGATATCATTTTACAAGATTGGCTGCAAAAAATTCACCGAAATTTGGATGATGTTCATTTATACACGCATACATATTCTCAATTAGAGCTACGTCGTCAAATAGTAAGTAGATTGATTGATATAGCTTTTTTGTTTGAGCCACCCTATATTGAAGATATTGTCACAGAAAAGGTGGCGACAGTGCCACTTCAGCTTGTTTCAACTGAACCTGGTACTCATATTTCACAGATAAAAAATATGGTGATGGTTGACTATGGTGAAGCAGTTAACAGTCAATTTATAAGAGAATATGGAGACAACGCCATTATTCGACATAATATGAGTCAGCCTCGAATTGCGCTAAACTTCATTCTTGAAGCGGGTGGTTGTGCTTATTTACCTAAGCAAATGTGTTTTGATCATATCAGAAAAGGGAAGTTGTTCCATGTTGCAGGTACACAAGACTATAGTCGAGATATTTACGCAATATACCTTGCTAAGAGCCACAAGTCAGTTCTAATAAATGAAGCATTAACTTTGTTCAGCTATCTACGAAGTTAAACAATAACATTTAAGATTTTTATTACTTTGATAAAAAAAAATTATCAAATGAGTGTTTTTATACAACATAGTTTGAGTACCATTGAAAATAATGTACGTATTAGAATTTGGGCAATGGTTAATAACAACAAAATGTTTGTTGATTCATCTTTTTTAACAAAATTCATTTGGTGGTGCGCTAAAGAAAAAGCCATCTATTCCATCACATAGGTAGAGCTGATGTTCGGCGTTTTTGCCTGTTGCTTTTATAGCTAGAAATTTCAACCTAGAGGACTATCACGTTACTTTTTAGCTGATCAAGGAACCTTATTTAATGCAATTACTCTATTTTTCTTGAAATTATAGATTTTGAGCGTACACTTGTGCGCTCAATTTTAAGCTAACAGGTGTACGCTCAAAATGCGTGTTGCACGAGTCATTTTTGATAAATTCACACAATTATTTCTACATCATCAGAGTTTTTTTGGCTACATGGAGCCGGTTCTTCAGCATTTTCTGCCGGCTTGGAGAGATGGTTTATATCGTGCAAAGGTACAAACGGTCGTTAAACTATCCCCGTTATATATCGAAATGACATTAAAACCCGAGAAAAGCTGGCCAAGGCACCGTGCAGGACAGCATATTAATTTAACCATAGAGGCTGATGGGCGATTATTAACCCGTACATTTACGGTTGCATCTAGTAGCGATGAGCATGACTCATCGGGTTTAATAAAGTTATTGATCAAAGTAGATGAACGTGGTCGTTTTACAGGTCAGCTATATGATGTTTTACAAACACAAACGTGGTGCAATATTTCAGCGCCCTATGGTGAGTTTAGGATTAATACATTAAAAAAGCCGTTGCTCATGGTGGCTGGTGGTTCGGGTATTACGCCTTTTATTGCTCTATTGAGCCAACATTTACCACAGATCAAAGAACCTGTACGTTTGGTGTACTTTGCTAAAGAGCATGAACATCAATGTATTGAGCAGCTTAATGCGCTTCAGATGAGACATGAACACTTTAGTGTCACGCTGTGTGCTAGAAAAAACAGTCAACCAGTTGATGTGTATGTGTCTGAAAATAGGCTGTCGGATGTGTATTGTTGCGGCCCGTTTAATATGATGAAACAAGTGCAAAATGCATGTGAAGCGTTCGGCATGCCGTACTATCAAGAAACATTTGGTGTTCGAAAGAAGCGGTTGAACGTAAAGGGCACGGACGCTAAAAGTTTTACCCTCAAGCTAAAGCAATCATCGACTTATATAAAAAGCGAAGGCACGTTACTTGAGCAACTGGAGTTGCAAAACTTACCAGTCATACGTGGGTGTGGAATTGGGGTATGCCACCAATGCCAATGTGTTAAAAATGCGGGGATTGTGAGGGATATTCGTACTGGGCAACTGTCTGACAGTGGTCAGCAGTTGATCCAGTTGTGTGTGTCTGAACCCGTCTCTGATTTGGATTTAACGATATGAATAAGATAAATTTTACTTTGTTAGCACAAGAGCTTGATGACATAAAACAGCAAACGCTAAGCAAAGTAGGCCAAGCAGATGCGGATCATATTCGGCGAATTATTCGCATACAAAGGTATTGTGAATGGTCTGCTCGTGTATTACTCATGATGGGGTTTTTACTTCCGGCATTATGGTTAATAGGGGTTTTACTACTCGCCGTTGCAAAAATTCTAGATAATATGGAAATTGGTCATAATGTGATGCATGGTCAATATGACTGGATGAACGATAAACATATTAACTCTCGCGTGTATGAATGGGATATTGCCTGTGATGGACAAAGTTGGCATCGAGTGCATAATTACGAACACCATACGTATACCAATATTCTTGGTAAAGACAGAGATTTTGGCTATGGCTTGCTACGATTATCGAATGATTTTAAATGGCGACTGAAAAATAGCTGGCAACTGTTAACATACATCAATTTGAGCATTTTATTTCAATGGGGCGTGTCTTATCACGAATTGGCTGCTGAACGCGTTTTTTTAGGAAAGCAAAAACAAGGCCGTGATTCTCGAGTGTCGCACCGAATGTTAAAGCAACGTTTTTTTAGTAAAGGTACACGGCAATTACTGAAAGATTATGTGGTTTTTCCCGTACTTGCTGGTCCGTTATTTTTGTGGGTATTCAGTGGTAACTTACTCGCTAATCTTATTCGTAATTTATGGACATCAACCATCATATTCTGTGGCCATTTTACAGAACAAACGCAAACGTTTGAGCA
The DNA here is from genome assembly GCF_003590335.1 of Pseudoalteromonas sp. MSK9-3. Classification (GTDB taxonomy): domain Bacteria; phylum Pseudomonadota; class Gammaproteobacteria; order Enterobacterales; family Alteromonadaceae; genus Pseudoalteromonas. Next base: position 103,740 of record NZ_MIET01000071.1, read on the forward strand.
GCAGGATTGTGAGAATGAAAGTCAAGGGCAGTGGTATTATCGTCAAGTATTGGGGTCATCGAATATTCAAGGAGGTAATACATTCCATATTTTAACGGGCCACTTAAGTTATCAAATTGAGCATCACTTATTCCCTGACTTACCTGCATCACGTTACCAAGAAATTGCACCCAAGGTACAAGCTGTACTCTCTAAGCATGATATTGCGTACAATACTGGTGGCTTTTTTAAGCAGTATTGCTCTGTGTTAAAACGTATATTGCGTTACTCATTTCCGTAAAATAGTGACAGTATGCAGTCTCATTGGGCTGCATACATGTTTCTTCTATGTGACCTTTATACTCGTTGACGACACCGCTCAATCACCTTTGCTGTGAGGACCATGATCACTGTGCCAGTGAATATGGGAAAGATCAAAAATTGCCAACTGGGTGCAGTGATCATAATCAATATTGGATTTGCGCCAGCGGGCGGGTGGGTCGTATTCGTTAGCAGCATTAGACTGACTGCTAACCCGGTTGCCAATGCAATAGTGAGTGTATTGACTTCAACATAATTGACAAACAGTAAACCAATACTTGCGGTGAGTAGATGCCCGAGTATGACATTTTTGGGGTTGGCGAGTGGGCTTGACGGTACACCAAAAATAAGCACGACGCTTGCACCAAAAGGCGCGATGAGTAGCATCAGTTGCATCTCTATTTTTTCTAGTAAACCAAGTAAAGCGATTGCTGTTCCTGCACCGATCCCTGCTGTAATTTTATCTTTAAACTTCATGATGCCTTTTCCTTTTTAAAGTAGACCACTCTGTCTACCTACATGGTAGACAGAGTGGTCTACTCATGTCAAGATAGATATGATTAAGGAGATAAAATGACAGACAAAAAACAACAGCTCATTCAAACCGCATTGCATTTATTTTATACCAAAGGTGCAGGGCAAGTAGGTATTAACGAAATCATTAGCACATCTGGTGTGGCCAAAAAAACACTATATGCTTACTTCGCCAGTAAAGATGATTTGATCTTAGCTTGCTTGAGGGAGCGACATGACGTTTTTATGGCTTGGCTCTGTGATGAATTAGAAGGTGCTAACGACATAAAGAGCACTTACTTTCAATTGTTCAGTGCGCTTGATAAATGGTTTAATTGCAAGGTGCCCTCTTTAGCACAGTTTCGAGGGTGCTTTTTTATCAATACCGCAGCAGAATTTCAAGAATACAACCCAGATATTACCGCATATTGCGCGTACCATAAAAACCAAGTTAAGGCATTGCTTAATCGACATCTACAAGGGGGCTCACAACAGGAATTAGAGCGAATCTTTACTTTGTCTGAAGGTGCAATTGTCAGTGCGTTTATGTTGAAAAACAGCGATATTGCGAAAAGCTTTTTACGCTGATCCCACGCTTTTGCTCTTTTTATCGGTGTTACCTTGGTGATGGTCACATCATAAGGTACATATTTTCAATACGTATAAACCTTAATTTGACTGTGTAATGAAGACTTTTTTGGCTGGCTATTTGACATGTTATTCATTAAATAAGTTAATGTTAAATTTTATTATAAAAAAGTACATTAGTGATGCTTATTAACGCTTAGCCAAATCAAATGAGAACAAATCAGTTTTACTCATCATGCACAGTAACAACCAGGGGAACTTAACGCTGTTTATTAAGCTCACTGATTTAATTTGTTTTTATTTTTAGTCACGATTTAAAAAGGTATATTTTTAAATATTATTGGTTAAAAATGTAAATTTTTTGGGTTGATACGGGTGTTTTTATCTATGTAAAATGGCTGCAGCTAATTCGGAATGAGTTTGAATTAGTATTCTAAAAAGCGACTAAAAAGGAAATTATCATGAATAAAACTAATGCGTTATTATTGGCTTCTACATTGTTCTCTGGGGCTAGTTTTGCATTAGCACAAAATGTGGCTGATACAGATGGTTATGAGCGTTCAACTCAATATTCATTTGGCCCAGTATCTTCAGCGGCGATAACAAGTGAATTTGCGCACCAACTACGTGTGGACTTGTTATTAAGAGATGAGTTAAGCAGCTGCCAATTTGCAAATGTTTACTCAAACACAGGTGGCGGTAATAATGGCGGCGAGCACATTGTTAATCCAAGTTTTGAAATCGACCCAGCTACACCTGCAAAGATCACTGTATCAGCAGATATTCCTGAGCAATATTTAACAAACAATAAAACGATGCATGTTAATTGTATTGATGGTGAAGGGGTTGACTATAATGTATTAGTTAACATTCCTGGTGCCCCTATTGTTGATTGGCAAATCGATGTAGTGCCTACTGGAGAGTTTGTACACCAGCCGTATTCATATGGCTATCATAGTGCATACACTGTAACGAGTCGTTTGACAGTGAATAACCAGAATAACCAAGCTTATTGTTCTACTTTGTCTAATCGTGGTGTTGAACTTGGCCTATTCTCTGGGAAAGACGCAAAAGGGCCTTTTCATTCAGATGTATTTACCGTGAATAAAGAAGTGCTAAACGATACGCGTCAACCTGTTCTTTACCAAATTCTTCAGTGTGAAAACGCCGCGGGTAAAACGTTGGCAGTTAAAGTATTCAGCCTAACTAACCCAGAAAGCATCTACTTACTTGAAGATCAGCTTATCATTAAATAAGCCCTGCTTTTTAATAAAGAAGTAACCGTATGTTGGTTACTTCTTCTTAGATCAGTATATCATTCAGCGCACTGTGTAATTCTTTATACTTAAATTGAAAGTTGTCTTTAGTTAACCTGTCGGGCACAACTGCTTGTCCATAAATGAGTAAATCGGCCATTTCTCCAAACAGAAGCCGCAACATGATGTTGGGCATGGGAATTATTGCGGGTCGTTTCAGTACAGATGATAATGTTTTGGTAAACTCTATGTTGCTTACAGGGGAGGGCGCTGTCGCATTAAATTTTCCATTGAGTGCCGTATTTTCCATCAAGTGCACAATAATGTTTACCATGTCATCTATGTGGATCCAAGACATCATTTGTTCGCCACTTGATACTTTGCCACCAAGGCCCATTTTAAACGGAGGAACCATCTTAGCCAATGCGCCGCCCTGTGCGCTGAGTACAACGCCAGTGCGCACGATGCATACTCGAGTATTGTACTGCTGAGCACTGAGAGCAAGGTCTTCCCATTGCTCACATAACTCATTGCTAAACTCTGCTGTACAGTCGGTAAACGTCTCATTGATTTTTATATGACTTGATTGACGTCCATAAAATCCAATGGCACTGCCCGAAATAAGTGTATGAGGCGGACTATTTGCGAGCTTAATTTTCTCGACCAGTTGCTGAGTGATAGTTAGTCGACTCGTTAAGATTTTTTCTTTTTGTTGATCTGACCAGCGCTTGTCGGCGATAGGCTCGCCTGCAAGATTAATAATAACATCGAGCGCGTTAAAATCGGTGTCGTTTAATGTGTTTATGCATGTAACAGTGTCTGGTAGGATTGATTTTGCGCGGGCTATGTGGCGTGTTAACGCAATAAGTTCATGCTCTTGATACAGCTCTTGGCATAATTGACGACCAATGAGCCCTGTTGCACCTGTGATCAATACTTTCATGTGGTTTACCTTCCTTACTGCATTAATATCAACATAATAAATACGCACACCAAACAATATAGATCATCTTTAGCGTCTAGTAGCTATGACTTTATCAGGGAATGCATTAGAATCAGAAAAAAATCGTTAAGGAAATCCTGTGTCGTCATTGTCGGGTTTAAACTTTAGTGACATAGTTATTTTAGCCGCCTTTATTTAAAGATAATGACAAGGGAGCACCTCAAGAGATGGATAACTCAACTCATACTCAGTTAAATGAGAACTTTGCATTTGATTCTTTGCAGACGATTCGAAATCGCTTATTAGACCTCACTGGCAGAAACCGACTGTTAAACTTTAAACATGGTAGATCTGGTTTTATCCGAGTGATAGATGAAATGCCAGATCAATTAGCTGAGAATATACTTGAAAGTCATAAGTTTACTTTTATACCTATTGATGAACCTTTGCGAGAGGAATTAATTGAGCATGGGTATATCGTTATTGACGATGATGGGCAAGAGGTAAAAGTAAAAGCTGATCCAAGTGCTAAAGAATGGGCAAAAGTCAAAGGGTTCAACACGAACTATGAGCTGCCATTAAGCATCAAATCTAAAGATTCAAAGCATAACGATACCAATATCCAATCTCTTCTTTATCCACGAGAGCTAGAAGCACAATTACGTAATATTCGAACCAAGGCAAATACCGCTATTGAAGAAACTGGCGCAAATATCCTTTATTTAGCATTTGGTTTTCTTGACTGGTTTGAAGATGAAAACTCAAGCGTAACGCGACAGGCTCCGCTGTATTTAATACCGGTTAAGATTGATAGAGCTTCATTAAATAAAGATCTTGGAACATATACTTACACTATTGAATACACAGGTGAAGATATAATTTCAAACCTATCTTTAAGAGAAAAACTAAAGCATGATTTTCATCTTGAATTGCCTGAATTAACGGAAGGCGCTTTACCAGAAGAATATTTGAAGAACGTTGAAAGCCAGTTTTCACGACATAAACCTCAATGGAAGGTTAAGCGTTTTTCTACGCTATCTATGTTCGATTTCGGCAAGTTATTAATGTACTTGGATTTAGATCCTGCACGTTGGCCTCAAGGGGCGAGCAATATTCAAAATCACTCAATTCTTCAAAAGTTTTTTGCTAAAAAAGGTATTGATGATGGAAATGGAAGTAACACAAGTTTCGGTGAAGAATATCTAATAGATAAGCTTGATGAAGTACATAACCAATATCCATTAATAGACGATGCAGATAGCTCACAGCACAGTGCGTTGGTTGATGCTATTCAGGGTAAAGATTTAGTTATCGAAGGGCCACCAGGCTCTGGTAAATCTCAAACTATAACTAATTTAATAGCAGCGGCTATCTCTCAAGGTAAAAAAGTACTATTTGTAGCTGAAAAAATGGCTGCACTTCAAGTCGTAAAATCTAGATTATCTAGAGCGGGTTTAGGTGATTTTTGTCTAGAATTACACAGCCATAAAACACAGAAAAAACAAGTATATGAAAATATAGCCAAGCGAATAAACAACCAAGATGATTATTGTTACCCGTCATCAATTGATATTGATACCCAAATGTATGAAGAGAAAAAAGAAGCATTAACTCGTTATGCTAATTTGATCAACAGCAAATGGAAAAACACCGGGAGAACAATTCATCAAATCTTTTCTACAGCAACACGTTATCGTGAAGAATTCGCAAATATTTCGCTAGAAGATATTAAGCCTGATCACATTAATGGCCAAAGCTTCGATGAAATATCATCAAGAAGAACCACTGATGAACTTAAAAAATATGCTGATGTTTTTGATGAGGTAAAAAAACAATTTGGTTCAGAGGCAGAGTTATCAGACCATCCTTGGTTTGGTGTCTACAATAAATCTATCCAGCTATTTGATTGTGATGACGTATGCAAGCTCTTGGTTGCTTGGGATAGCACTATTGCTGAATTAGAACAAGCTGTTACCCCTTTAAATGAACAACTTAATAGTGATGTAGCGAGCGATATTAGTTCATTGAAACAAGTATTAGCTGACAGTAACAAGATACCTAAATTAAAAGGTACTGAACACCTACAGGCTCTAAGCTTAATTACGCCTCAGAAAGAAAATGAATTAACTGAATGCATCAAGCAATATAAAGCGACATCTAAGTTGTTTGTGTCGTTGAAAGAGTTATTCGAGCTAACCGTTTTAAACGAAGGTGAAAGCCTAGAACGCTTTACAAAATCGAATCAAAATTTACAAAAAGAGTGTAAGAGCCTCGAATTAAAGCTAACTAATATTTTTCAACAGTTACAGCTGCTTGAAACATTAAGAGACGTAAGCCTTTCGCTTTCAGATGATTTAAAGACATTAACGGAGCAAGATAACAGCCTATATGACTTATTATCCCCATCGTATAATGGCTTTTTAGAATGTAAGCAGTACTTTGAACATATTAACGCCCTCGATATAACGCTAATATCTAGAAGAAATGAACTATTTGATAATGAACTTTTAGACCAGCACCTAGCTAATTTAGAGGATCTTCTTCCTAAAATTCAACCTCTACACAATAATTTAGAACAACACTTTAACTTAGAAAATTTACCTACAGCAAATGAACTAAAAGAAATTGATAGCATTATGAAAAATGCAGGACTTTTCTGTTGGTTTAGTAGTGAGTGGCGAGCAGCTAAATCTAAACTGCTTATGTATGCGAAAGGGTTGAAGCCTAAAGTTAAAAAGTTAGTACCATTTATTGCTAGCTTAACATCGTATCGAGAGTTGATAGATGAATTAAACAAAGAATCTGCTTACCAAACTTTGCTACAACATGAGTTTAATGGGATTGATACACCAATTGCTGAACTCATCAGCCTTAGAGCGTGGTATAAAGATATTCGAGCCTCGTATGGGGTAGGCTTTGGTAAAAAAGTGTCTTTTGCTAATTCATTATTTTCTATCGACAATGAATTATTTAAAGGGTTAAAGCATTTAGCTGCATCAAAATCACTTGCCGAATTTGAGCAGTTCTTTCAATTATTTCCTCAACTTGAAAATGTTTTCTCGCATTTATTATTTGACGACAAAAATACAGATTTGTCAGCAGATGTTGGTATTTCATCGTTTGTTGGTGAACTAGAAAATGATATTAAAACTTTACAATCACTATCAAAGAAAGACTTTACTTTAAGTCAGTTAACAAAGTGTATTGAACAAGTTTTAACTTTAGTGAGTGCAGAGCATGTACTTGATGGTAATGATATTGCTAGAGAGTTATTTGATGAAAGCACTCAATTATCAATTAGAAGTGATTCTCGAGCGCAACTCATTAAAATAGAATCTACATTAGAACTAAGTAAAGCAATTAATTTGCTCGAATCAGAGCCTTTAAAAGAATATTTATTAAATAATGTTAGTAGTGAAGCGCTCTTGTTAATTACCTCTAATTTAGACAGTCTTTCAGTTGCGTTTAATAACTACCAGCATACTTTACAAGAATTTTCTCACAAAGTTGAATTGGATGAAAATGCTTGGTGTAAAGGCACAAATGGTAAATTTGCGCTCTTACAAGAGCGCAACAATAAAGCCATTAGCCAACCTCGTTGGTTAAGCACTTGGGTAGACTTTATTAGAATAAGATCATCCTTGTCAGATAAAGGATTAGAGAATTTATTACGTTACACCGAAACCGGTGCCTTAGATTTAGAAAATATTGAACAAATCTATGTTTACTCAGTATTTGATATTCTCGCCAGAGAGATCATAAATGAAAACCAAGAGTTAGCTTATTTTTCAGGAGCTGACCAAAATGCAGTTCGTAAACAATTTAGAGAATACGACAATAAGCTAAAAACATTACAACAAGAAAAAATAGCTTATCAAGTCGCACAAACTGGCGTGTCTAACACTGTTTCTGGTATTTCTAGCGGGAAGGTTTCTTCTTACACTGAAATGGGTCTTATCAATAATGAAGTAAACAAAAAAACTCGTCACGCACCGATAAGACAACTGGTTAGAAGAGCGAGCCAATCTCTGGTAGCTTTAAAGCCTTGCTTCATGATGGGGCCACACTCTGTAGCACAATACCTAGTACCTGGGGAATTAGAGTTTGACTTGGTTGTGATGGATGAAGCGTCACAAATTAAACCTCAAGACGCCTTAGGTACTATTGCTCGGGGTAAACAATTAGTTGTTGTTGGTGATCCAAAGCAGTTACCGCCAACTAGCTTTTTTGATAAAGCCGTTGATAACGATGATGAAGACACCACAGCGATAGAGCAATCAGAAAGCATCCTTGATGTCTCTTTCCCTATGTTTAATGCTCGTCGGTTACGTTGGCATTATCGCTCGCGTCACGAAAGCTTAATTGCCTTTTCAAACCAAGAGTTTTACGACAGTAACTTAGTGGTATTCCCGTCACCATCAAGTAAAAGTGACGAATTTGGTATTAAATTTACCCATGTAAAAAGTGGTCGCTTTGTAAATCAGCATAACATTGAAGAGGCGAAAGTGATTGCCGAAGCAGTGAGAAACCATTTATTGCATCGCCCAGATGAATCGTTAGGTGTGGTTGCTATGAGCTCAAAACAGCGAGAACAAATAGAGCGCTGTGTGGAAGAACTGTCTAAAGATGACCCTCAATTTAGAGATGCACTGGCGGATAACGCTAATACAGATGAAGCATTATTCCTTAAAAACCTTGAAAATGTGCAAGGTGATGAAAGAGACGTGATCTACATTTCATGCACCTACGGGCCACTAGAGGCGGGTGCGGCGCAAATGCCACAGCGTTTTGGACCAATTAATTCAGCTGCCGGTGGCAGACGACTAAACGTATTGTTTACTCGTTCTAAAAAACGTATGCATGTTTTCAGTTCGATGACCGAGGGCCACATTGTCGCCTCTGAAACATCGAGCTCAGGTGTTCAAGCACTGAAAAGCTTTTTAAGCTTTGCCCAAACAGGGAAGCTTCAGCAGCAAAAGCATACAGGCAAACAGCCAGACAGTGATTTCGAAATTTCTGTGATGAATGCTTTAAAACTTGAAGGGTTCAATTGTGTACCACAAGTCGGTGTCGCTGGTTATTTTATTGACCTAGCGGTACAAGACCCAGGACAGCCTGGGCGTTACTTAATGGGCGTCGAATGTGATGGCGCAACATACCACTCTGCTAAATCCGCGCGTGATAGGGACAGGTTGCGCCAATCGGTATTAGAAGGGTTAGGCTGGAACATTAAACGAATTTGGTCAACCGACTGGTTCAAGAACCCACAAGCTCAATTAACGCCAATTATTGAAGCATTACATCAGCTAAAAACTGAAGTACCCGAACATGCAGAGATAGAATCTGAAGTAGAAGAAATTGAAAATGTTGTCGAGCACGAGAGCCAAGTATTACATGAGCTAGATAAATTTACTCACTCTGACGTTTCATTAGAGATAAAACTTCAAAAATTTGCTGAGGAAGTTATCCCTGCTATCGATGAAGTGCCGTTAGCAAGTAGATTGCTAAGACCAGCTATGATCGCAGCTTTATGTGAATTTAAGCCTATTTCTAAAAGTGAATTTCTAGAGGTTATTCCGCCATATTTGCGTTCAGCAACATCGACAGCACATGGCAAATACCTTGAAAAAGTGCTGACTATTATTGCTGAAGATGAACAAGATAATAGCGTGTAGTTAAATTTTTACTTACATAACTGCATGAGTTAAAAGTAAATTCAATGTACCATACTACTAAATGATACAGATCACTGTTTAAAAAAGAATTAAGGTAAAGTGAATGGCAACCGCTAAAAGCAAAAAGAGCAACACCGCAAATACCAATTTTGAAGAAACCCTCTGGGACACCGCGAATAAACTGCGTGGCAGTGTTGAGTCGTCTGAATATAAGCATGTGGTATTAAGCCTTATCTTCCTAAAATTTATCAGTGATAAGTTTGAAGACAAACGCCAAGCGTTAATTGATGGTGGCATGCAGGATTTTGTTGAGCAAGTTGAATTTTACATGCAAGACAACGTGTTTTACCTGCCAGAGGAAGCCCGTTGGTCGTTTATTAAAAAGAACATGAAGCAAGACGACATTGCCGTAAAAATCGACACGGCATTACACACGGTTGAAAAGAACAACCCGTCATTAAAAGGTGCATTGCCAGAAAACTACTTTAGCCGTTTAGGGCTTGTTACCAGTAAGCTTGCGTCACTTATCGATACCATTAACAACATCGATACTGCTGCTAGCGAATGTGAAATGACTGAAGAAGATTTAGTGGGACGCGTTTACGAATACTTTTTAGGTAAGTTTGCCTCTAGTGAGGGCAAAGGTGGTGGTGAATTCTATACGCCAAAATCAGTCGTTGCGTTAATTGCTGAAATGATTGAACCGTTCAAAGGTAAAATTTACGACCCATGTTGTGGTTCTGGCGGTATGTTTGTGCAATCGTTAAAGTTTATCGACAGCCACAAAGGCAACCGTAAAGACATTTCAATTTATGGACAGGAATACACGAATACCACCTACAAGCTAGCCAAAATGAACTTAGCGGTGCGGGGTATTTCCGGTAATTTAGGAGAAGTTGCTGGTGATAGTTTTTTTAAAGATCAACATTCAGATCTGAAGGCTGACTTTATTATGGCAAACCCGCCGTTTAACCAAAAGCAGTGGCGAGGGGAGAGCGAATTAGTTGACGATGGCCGTTGGGCGGGTTTTGACGTACCCCCAACAGGTAATGCTAACTATGCGTGGATCATGCACATGATCTCAAAGCTGAGTGAAAATGGCACCGCAGGGTTTGTATTAGCCAATGGCTCAATGAGCTCAAATACCGGCGGTGAAGGGGCAATTCGCCAGAAAATCATTGAGCAAGATTTAGTGGATTGTATGATCGCCTTACCGGGGCAGCTTTTTTACACCACGCAAATTCCAGTGTGTTTATGGTTTATCACCAAAAACAAAAAAGAAGACTCTGAACGTGGCTACCGCAACCGCCAAGGTGAAACACTATTTATTGATGCCCGTGAAATAGGCACTATGGTTAGCCGTGTACATAAAGAATTAACCACGGATGATATTGCTGATATTGCTCGCACTTACCATGCTTGGCGCAACACCCCCGGTCATTCCGCACTTGATGCGGGATCTCTTGAACCATATAAAGATGTTGCAGGTTATTGCAAGTCAGCTTCGCTTGAAGATATTAAAGCGAATGACTTTGTATTAACACCGGGCCGTTATGTGGGCGCTGCTGAAATTGAAGATGACGGCATCCCGTTTGAAGTTAAAATGAAGGAGCTAAGCCAAACCCTTTATAGCCAAATGGAACAGGCAGAAGAACTAGATAAAGCGATTCGTCAAAACTTGGAGGTGTTAGGTTATGGCGAATAGTTGGAATACCAAAAGAATTGATGAAATTGCTCAAGTAGTAGATTCTAGGCATAAGACTCCGCAGTATTCTGATGATGGCTATCCGATGGTTAGAGTCGTTGATGTAAAAGGAGGTGTGCTTCAATTAAAAGATACTAAAAGAGTTAGCGATGAAGTTTATGCCGATTTTAGCAAAGGACGAGATCCTGAAATTGGGGATTTAATAATTTCTAGAGTTGGAAGTTATGGGAATGTCGCATACGTTAATTCTAGCGAAAAATTTTGCTTGGGGCAGAATACGGCGCTAATTATTCCAGAAGATAAAAGTAGGTATTTGTATTACGCATTAACTTCTCCTCAAATTAAGGCTCAAATCGATGAAATGGTTGTTGGGGCTGTACAAAAGACTATAAGCTTGAAGACAATTAAAAGTCTTCAAATTCCAGAACCCCCCTCAGAAGTAAAGACAAAAATCTCTAAAGTACTTTCAACTATAGATGATAAAATAGAATTAAACCGACAAACCAACCAAACACTCGAACAAATGGCGCAAGCGTTATTTAAAAGCTGGTTTGTTGATTTTGATCCCGTTTTCGACAATGCCCTTGCTAGCGGTATGGCAGTAAACGATTTCCCAGAAGCCTTGCAGAAAAAAGCCGAACAGCGTCAGCAAGTACAGCAACAAATTGCTAATGGCGAGCTAGACGCTAAACCACTACCCGAAGATATCCAACAACTCTTCCCAAGCGAATTTGAACAAACTCATGTTCCATCAATCGGCATCAGCGGCTGGGTACCTAAAGGTTGGGAAACCTCTAATTTAAAATCTTTTGGCAAAGTAGTTACAGGTAAAACTCCTCCTAAGAAAATAGAAAATGCTTTTGCTGATAAAGGACTTCCATTTATCACACCTTCTGATGTTGATAGTGACGTTTTTGCTCTAACTATTGCACGACATCTCAGCTCAGAAGGAGTTACCTCTGTCAAAAATAACGTAATAGATCAAGGTTCAGTGTGCGTAACATGTATAGGGAGCCAAATGGGAAAAACCGTAATTGCTCCATATAAATCTGTCACCAATCAGCAGCTAAACTCTATTGTCCTTGCAAAACAGTCGTATCGAAATTACGTTTTTATGAATCTTAGGTTAAGGCGTGAAGAACTATTCAATTTGGGTAGTAGCGGTTCAACAATGCCTATTTTAAATAAGTCATCATTTGAAGGTCTAAACACTTTAAAGCCAACAGAGTTAGTCTTAAATGAATTTAGCAAAGTAACTGAAAAGCTTATAGATAAAATTTTATTAGGTTCGCACCAAAACGAAGAGCTTAGCAAAGTAAGAGACACATTATTACCAAAACTCATCTCAGGTGAATTAACTTTGCCTGCTGACAACAGTAAATGCACGGCCGCGACAGAAGCATACCCATCATGAAAACCTATGACGACGAACAGCACCCCATTATGAGCCAGCTAAAAACCTGGTTTAAACAAAAATCGGTTGATGAACTCAGCGAGATTATTCTCAATTATATTGGCGAGTCTGCCGAAGAGCAAAGCCGTTGGCAGCTGGCGATGTTAAACGGCCAAGGTGGGTTAAGCGCTGCGGATATAAAAAAGATGATCACCAAAGCCTTGCCAAAAAAGCAGGTTTGGAGCTACAGCGAGGCAAGCGCCTATTTTCGGCATAGTGATGACATGTTTGCAGACATTTTTATTGCCATCGATAGCTTGCCCACAGATAAACAATGGCAACTGGTGTTGCATGCGCTGGTTCGGCTCAATACCGTGTTAGAGCAAGTCGATGACTCAGGTGGTTATCGTTTTGATTTAGAAGGCCAATTAAATCAACGATTAAGTACCTTGTTTAACCAACAAACTTGGTCTGACGATGACAAGGCACAATGGATTTTTGACCATTATAAAGACTATAAATACGATGTGTTTCCGAGCGTGCCCGAGGACTTTAACTTAACTGATCCGGTAAAGCAGATTTTTGTTGGCTTATGTGAAACAGCTGCACAACAACGTCAGCAACAAGGCGTTGATTTAAGCAACTGGCAACAAAAATCTAAATACGCCCGTTTAATTGAACCCCTCATAGCACAAGCGCAACAAAAAAATGATTGGCAGCAACAATGCACATTGATGGCAATGACCGCTTACGATGAAAGAGATTTTATTAGCATCAGCCAGCTTTGTTTAGATAATAAAGGTGTTGATCAAGGTGAACTCTTAGATGCGGAATATTGGTTACAAAAAGCCTATCACGCGGCAAAAAATGACCGAGAAAAATTCAGTTGTCAACAATTTGAAGTTGAGTTGCGCCTTGCTTTAAAAGACTATAGCCAAGCGTGGCAGTTGGCGTGGCAACTATTTAACCAACGCCCTAGTTTTTCAGGTTACAAAGGGTTAATGGCACTGGAGAAAAAAACAGGGGTAATTGATACAACATTTAAAGAGAAAGCCGAGCATATTTTTACCCACTGTTACACTGAAAATAGCTATGGAGGTATTGCCCGAGAGGCCGATGCGTTATTAAGCTTTTATATGTATCACCAAGAGTTAACCAATGCTCGTTTATGGGTAAAGTCACATAAAGCAGAGTTTACTAAATTGCTTAAATTAGCGGATTTAATTGTTGCTGAACACCCACAAGAAGCCATCGATTTATATGCGCGAGTTGTACTACCAACAATAAGCCAAGGTAACAATCAAGCATATCAACACGCCACCGATTTACTGCTGACGCTAGAGAAAAACCTCCAAGGTGATCATCTTGAGCAACTACACCGGATGATCCGTCAGGTTATCAAACAACACAAAGCAAAACGTAATATGATGAAGCTTTTAAAGGCACATTATTCAGTATGCTTTTAGAGTCAGTGATCAATCAAATACAGCGATAAAAGTACGCTCAAAAAGCGCCAAAATAAAACAATAATAATAGGGAAATATTATGCAGTTTACAGAAGCTCAATTAGAAGCAGCCATTATAGAGTTACTGGGTGATCAAGGCTACCTGTATACCTCTGGTTCAGACTTTTCTATGGCTGACGGCACACGAGAACCAGAGCAGGTATTAATAAAAGAAGACATACGCGCATATCTGGCAAATCGTTATGCTGCTGATGACATTACCTCGGGTGAAATTGACAGCATTATCTTACAGCTTGAAACCTTACCGGTAGGCGACTTATATGAAAGTAATAAAACCTTTTGTAAGTGGTTAAGTGATGGCTTTTTATTAAAACGTGAATCAGGTAGTAAGCCAGGTGAAGCGTCTAAAAAAGATTTATATATTCAGCTAATTGACTATGACCAAGTAAAGAAGGCAGAAGTCGCGGTTGCTCAAGCGTCACATGAAGCGTTACCTAGGGTTGCAGAGTCAAGCATCACTTATGCTGCTTCAACACAGCACAATATTTTTAAGATCGTTAATCAGCTAGAGATTGACAGCCCATCAGCAGATAACGCCATGCGTATTCCTGATGGTATTATATATATCAATGGTTTGCCTGTTGTTGTGTTTGAATTTAAGAGCGCCATTCGTGAAGAACAAGCCACATTACATCATGCCTATGTGCAATTAACCACTCGTTATCGCCGTGATATTCCTCAGTTATTTGTTTTCAATGCACTGTGCGTGATTAGTGATGGGGTAAATAATAAAATGGGCAATGTATTTGCACCATATGATTTTTATTATGCATGGCGAAAAGTGACGGGTGATGAATCAATAGAGCAAGACGGCATTAATGGCTTGCATACTATGTTGCAAGGCTTGTTTGATAAAGAACGTTTATGTGATGTTATTCGACACTTTATTTACTTTCCTGATAAATCTAAAGATGAAGTAAAAATAGTGTGCCGTTACCCACAATATTATGCTGCTAGAAAGCTTTTTGAGAATATTAAGAAAGAGCGAAAGTTGCTAACTGCTGGCGGCAATGTAGAAGGGGGCAGTGGTAAAGGCGGTACGTATTTTGGTGCCACTGGCTGTGGTAAAAGCTTTACCATGCAGTTTTTATCGCGGCTTTTAATGAAAAGCGTTGAGTTTGAAAGCCCGACCATCGTATTAATCACTGACAGAACAGATTTAGACGACCAGTTATCTAAACAATTCTCCAACGCTAAAAGCTATATTGGCGATGATCATATTGTGAGTGTTGAAAGCCGCGACCAACTAAGAACACTCCTTAAAGGCCGACAAAGTGGCGGCGTTTTTTTAACGACCATTCATAAATTTACCGAAGACATTGAAGTACTCACAGAGCGTACCAACGTTATTTGTATTTCTGATGAGGCACATCGTAGCCAAGTAAACTTAGATCAAAAGGTGGTGATTACTGATAAAGGCCCTAATGCCGGAGTGAGGCGCACATACGGTTTTGCAAAGTATTTACATGACTCATTACCTAATGCGACCTTTGTTGGTTTTACCGGCACACCTATTGATGCCACGTTAGATGTTTTTGGTGAGGTGGTGGATGCGTATACCATGTCAGAGTCGGTGAAAGATGAAATAACGGTGCGTATTGTTTATGAAGGCCGTGCGGCAAAAGTATTGCTTAATAATGCCAAGTTAGAAGAGATAGAAGCGTATTACAAGCAATGTGAAGAGTCTGGTAGCAATGAACATCAAATAGAAGAAAGCAAAAAAGCCACTTCGAGCATGAATTCGATTTTGGGCGATCCTGATCGCATACGCACGCTAGCTAAAGATTTTGTTGAACACTACGAAGCACGCATCAATGAAGGCTCTACCATAAAAGGTAAGGCCATGTTTGTTAGTAGTTCACGTGAGATTGCTAACCTGTTTTATCAGGAGCTGGAAGCGTTACGCCCTGAGTGGTTTGAAATACTGGAGTGCGAAAAAGGCTCTACGTTAAGCGAGCAAGAGAAGAAGAAAATCAAACCGATGGAGCGTGTCAAAATGGTTATGACACGTGGTAAAGATGATCCAGAAGCCCTGTATAACTTACTAGGCACCAAAGAGTACCGTAAAGAGTTAGACCGTCAGTTTAAGAATGATAAATCTAACTTTAAAATCGCCATTGTCGTTGATATGTGGCTTACTGGTTTTGACGTCCCATTTCTTGATACGATTTATATTGATAAACCTCTGCAAAAACATAATCTTATTCAAACTATCTCACGTGTTAACCGCAAGTTTTCAGGCAAGCATAAAGGTTTAGTGGTCGATTACATCGGTATTAAAACGGCGATGAATAAAGCGTTAGCGCAGTTCTCAAAGTCAGAAGAAACGAACTTTGAAGATATCAATCAGTCGGTTATTGCGGTTAAAGATCATTTAGATTTACTCAATCGAATTTTCCATCAGTTTGATTCTTCTCCATATTTCACTGGCGAGCCAGTGGCACAGTTAAATTGCTTAAATTCTGCGGCTGAATTTGTACTCTCTATTGGCAAACTTGAGAAACGCTTTATGGCCTTAGTTAAGCGTTTAAAAGCCGCTTATGATGTGTGTTGTGGCAGTGAGAAGCTTTCAGAAATAGAGCGGGATTATATTCACTTTTATTTAGCTGTTCGCTCAATTATTTATAAGTTAACCAAAGGCGATGCGCCTGATACTACTCAGATGAACGCTAAAGTGCGTGAGATGATTGCAGAGGCGCTTAAAAGTGAGGGGGTAGAGGAAATATTCAAACTTGGTAACGACGATGGTGAGATTGATATTTTTGATGAAGACTACCTTGCCAAAATTGGCAAGATAAAACTGCCCAATACCAAGATAATGCTACTGCAAAAAATGCTAGCTAAAGCCATTGGTGAAATGAAAAAGGTTAATCTTGCACAAGGAGTAGACTTCACCAAACGGTTTAAGGCGTTAGTTGAAAAGTACAATGAGCGTAGAGAAGAAGATGTATTGGTCAGTGAAGTATTAGAAGACTTCTCTGATGAAATTATCAATATGTTTACCGACCTTAAAACCGAGATGGACTCTAACGATGACCTAGGTATTAGCTTTGAAGAAAAAGCGTTTTACGACATCTTAAAATCGTTGGCTGTTAAGTATGACTTTACTTACCCTGACGAGAGATTAATTGAATTGTCGCAAGCTGTAAAAGAAGTTGTTGATGATAAAGCCAAATATACCGACTGGAATAATCGTGACGATATTAAGGCTGAATTAAAAGTTGACTTAATCATGCTACTCCATAGGTTTGGTTACCCACCGGTTAGTCGAGACGAAGTGTATAAAGAGATTTTTGCACAGGCTGAAAATTTTAAGAAAAATAGAGTGGCATAGGGAATTAGAGAATTAAATTATGCGTACTCTGCAACAATCAAGTAAAGCATTGGACTGGACTGTAAATAGTTATGACTTTATCAGGGAATGCATTAGAATCAGAAAAAAATCGTTAAGGAAATCCTGTGTCGTCATTGTCGGGTTTAAACAGAAGCCTTGTTATTTTGGCCTCTTTGTTTGTTGTGCTAGCGGGCGTGAAGTTAGCAAGTGACATTATAGTCCCTTTTATTTTAGCCGCCTTTATTGCCATTATTTGTAATCCATTACTTCGATTCTTTGCACGCTTTCATATACCGAAAGGTCTCTCTATTGTGCTTATTATTTGTCTTATTAGTGCTGTTGGAATGAGTTTGGCAGGCCTTGTAGGACAATCACTTACCGACTTTTCTAAGCAACTTCCAGATTATAGAGAGCAGTTACAAGATAAATTTATTTGGCTTGTCGATATAGCAGCGCAGTACAATATTTTAATAGATAAAAATCAGTTAATCTCACTATTTGATCCTGGAAAAATGATTGATATGGCGACCAATATGCTAACCGGTTTTGGTGGGGTTATGGCCAACTTATTTTTAATCATTTTAACCGTGGTGTTTATGCTATTTGAAGCACCCATGTTAAGTAAAAAAGTGCATTTGGCACTAGATGATCCTGAAATGAAAATGCTACAAATTGACCGGTTTTTAGAATCTATTAACTCTTATCTCGCGATTAAAACTATGGTGTCGCTTGGTACTGGGTTTTGTGCGGGACTGTTACTTTGGATACTTAATGTCGACTATTTTGTGTTGTGGGCAGTGTTGGCTTTTTTACTGAATTACATCCCTAATATTGGGTCTATTATAGCGGCTATTCCTGCGGTTTTATTGGCTTTATTGACAGTTGGGCCTGTGGCATCTGGCATTGTGGCAATTGGCTATATTACGATAAATACCGTGATGGGTAATATTATCGAACCTCGCTTTATGGGCCGGGGCCTTGGTTTATCTACCTTAGTGGTATTTCTTTCGTTAATTTTCTGGGGGTGGTTGTTAGGCACTGTCGGTATGTTGCTGTCAGTTCCACTGACGATGATAGTAAAAATTGCTCTAGAAGCCACTGAAGAAGGCCAGTGGCTTGCGACCATGCTCGGAAATGGAGAAGTTAAAGTTCAATAAGGATGTTTTAAATCTTCGATGTGTCTTTTTAACATGCGGATTTTACATTTTTTATAAATAATGGCTGCTTTGGTTGCGTTGGGCATTTGATGTAAGTAACGCCACCGGCAGCTATCTTCAATATAGTTGTCTTGACGAATAAAGCTTCGCTCAACAATAGGGAGCAGTTGCGAATTCCCCGTATCTTGCTCGATCAAGTCCATATCAAGACGAAGTTTTGTGATCCAGGTTTTACGGGTACGTTCGAGGTTCCTGATGTTATTATCTAAACACACGATGTAATTTTTAGCCCGAGACGGGTGCGTGTCAGCTAAGGGTTCACAGTCTTTCAAAATGTCGAGATTTGCCTGCGCAAATGTCGACAACAATAGACAAGATAGTGATGTTAATAAGTACTTAGTTTTTTTCATAATTAAACTCAATCGTAAACCTAGCCCCACCCAGCGGTGAATTATCGATGTGTATTTGGCCGTGATAGGCGTTCACTAAATCAGAAACAATGGCCATGCCAACACCGTGTCCGGCTTCATATGTATCTAATCTTGCACCGCGTTTTAACAGCTCGGAACGCCGATGTTCCGGTACACCTGGCCCATCATCACAAATTTCAATACGCAAACCTTTTTTTTCTAATACAGAGATATTAATTTCGACTTGTTTTGCACAGGCTTTACAGGCGTTATCAATGATATTGCCAAGAATTTCCATTAAGTCGGTTTTATCGCCTAAAAACGCTAAACTGTCATCACAAGAGTACTGAAAATCAATGTGTTTATCATGATAAACCTTTCTCATTGCGTTGAGTATAGATTTTAGCACAGGTTCAATCACTGTTTGTTTTTTCCACGTATCTGACGCGCCAGTCGCGGCACGTTTTAATTGATGTTCTATCATGGCGTTAATACGATCTAGTTGTTCTTGCGCATCTGCGTCAGTTGCCATAGGGCTTGATTTAAGTACTGCGAGTGGAGTTTTAAGGGCGTGGGCCAAATCGCTTAAAGAGGCGCGGTAGCGTTCTTTTTGACGTCGTTGAGAGTCTAATAATAAATTTAAGTCAGCTTTGATTGTTTGCAACTCAATAGGGTATAAGCCACTGATTTTGTCTCTTTCTCCGGCTTCTACCTCTTTGATTTCTTTATCGAGTCGTTGCAGTGGTCTTGCATTCCAAATGAATCCGACGGCCATAAGACCTGTGATGATCACGCCCATCACCAGCATCCAATTTACGAGTGTATTTCTAAAGCCCGACATTTGTGCCACTAAGGCATCATTACTTTTTAAAAGCACGAATCTCGCGTGTTGACTTTGCTCTGCATTACCGAGTATCACCGTTAAGCTCAGTTGCCAGTATTTGGCACTGTTATACTCAACAAGCTCAAACTCGGCAGCACCAGCTCTGCCGTCAATAAATTCTGGCGTCACTGACAAGTTAACTGCTGACTCAGAATACCAAACAAGCGTTTGGTCTTGATATACCATAGCGAAGGTATCGGAATTAAGCCGGTTGAGTTCGGGAGCCAAAATAGTACGGGGCATTTCTATTCCGTCAGCAACAAATTCGACTTCAGAAATCAAAGAGTAGAGGTGGGCTTCTAGGGTTTTTTCTGTGGCATCAACCAGTGACGCATGGTAAGCGCGGCCTATAGAGAAAAACAGCGCCGGTAAAGCGATAATTAAAACAAAGACAAGGATGAATCCTTGCCTTATTTTTAAAGAGATTTGTGCTGCGTTTACCACTGACTTTTAAACCTATATCCTCTTCCTCGAAGTGTTTCAACAGGATTGAGTGTTCCGTCAGGATCAAGTTTTTTACGCAGTCTGAGTACGAACACCTCTATCACATTGGAATCAAGGTCAAAGTCCTGATCATAGATATGCTCTGTTAGCTCTGATTTAGAAATGACCTTTTGTGGATTCACCATAAGATATTCAAGCACTTTGTATTCATATGCGGTTAAAGACAGCTCTCGCTCATTTACCCACACTTGCTGCGAACGCGTATGAATTTTTATCGGACCGATGCTCATTTCTGGATTAGCTTGCCCTGCGCTTCTTCTAATAAGCGCGTTGCAGCGAGCAATGAGTTCTTCGAGGTGAAAAGGCTTGGTTAAGTAATCATCGGCACCCGCGTCGAGGCCCTCAACTTTATCTTGCCACCTATCGCGAGCAGTGAGGATTAATATAGGAATATCAATGCCTGCTGCACGGGCTTGGCGGATGATTTCAATCCCATTGAGCTTGGGCAACCCTAGGTCAATTACGGCCATATCAAGTGGGTATTCTTTGAGATGGAACAATCCTGATTCGCCATCATGACATAGGTCAATACTGTACTTTTCTTTTTCAAGTGTACTACGTAAATTCTCGGCCAGTTGAATATCATCTTCAATTACTAAAATTCGCATTTCTAATCCTTTTTGACCTCACCAGTCATCTTATTCACTTTGAGGTCTACAATACGACCGTTGCTTTGTAATATACGTACGATGAAGTGATCACCTTGCTCAGTGATCTTTAACGTTCTTCCAGCATAGCTTGCGAGTGCAAGTTCTACCGCCTGTTTTTTGGTAATTGTCTGCTCAGTAGGCTTTTCAGCACTTAGGGCACTGTTTGAGGTTAGAAACAAACCCAGTAGAAACAAACAAACTGACAATCGCATTTTACAAAGCTCCACGATCTTAAATTTACTTAACAAGAGTGTATAAGATTAGAAGTAAGGTGATTAACCTTTCCTGAACTTGCACCCGGATTAGAATACTTTTTTAAATGGTTTTACGGTACAGCCTGAATATACGCCAGCGATAAAATATGGATCATCATTGGCCCATTTTTTGGCATCTTCAAGAGACGCAAATTCTGCGATGAGTAAAGACCCTGTAAATCCTGCTTCACCTGGTTCAGTAGAATCAATAGCGGGTAATGGACCAGCAGTGACTAATCTGCCCTGTGTTTGTAATTCAGTTAATCTTGCTAGGTGCGCAGGTCTTGCGCCTAAGCGCTTTTCTAACGAATTTTCTACATCTGTAGAGTAGATCATGTATAACATAGCTTTGCTAATCAGTAAGATAAAATTTCCTTATATTAGTCTGATTTATATTACGTTGTAAACGTTGATGCGATTTGTGCAGGGCTTTAACGTTAAATACTTGAAAATGACACGCCAAGACTGTTAGAGTCGCTCGGATATTCATTAAAAAATAATAATAAGGTTGTCTGCATGAGTGCAAATCGTGAGCATTTTAGCTCCCGACTAGGGTTTATCTTAGCTGCAGCAGGATCTGCTGTTGGTATAGGTAACTTAGTTGGCTTTCCAGTATCGGCTACCAAAAATGGTGGTGGTGCTTTTTTATTAGTCTATGCGCTATTTGTGGCATTTATATGTCTCCCTGTAATGATGGCTGAAATGGCGATGGGTCGAAAGGCACAGCAAGACCCATACGGCGCATATAAAACATTATCTGGCAATGACAAGAAATGGTCATTCGCGGGAATGCTCGCTGTTCTGACTCCGTTTATGATCGCGGTATTCTACATGGTAATTACGGTATGGATATTTGGGTATCTTGCCCAAACAGCGATGGGTAATTTAGATGCACTCGCTGATCCGAATCATTTTGGGCAATTTATTAACCAATCAAGTGTGTTTTGGTACATGCTACTGGTAGGGGGGATTGTTAACCTGATCCTTGTTGGTGGTGTGAAGCAGGGGATTGAGAAAGCAGCGAAATTCTTAATGCCAGCTTTGTTTGTGTTGTTAATTGGTCTGGTTGCCTATGTGCTAACCCTTGATAATGCAATGGCGGGCGTGCGTTATTATGTTATTCCTGATTTTTCTAAAATGAATGCCAGTGTGTTAAATGGCGCTCTGTCACAAGCATTTTTCTCGTTATCGTTGGGTATGGGTATTTTAATGACCTATGCATCGTATATTTCTAAGAAAGAAGACATTGTTGGTGGCGCTAAAATGGTGGCAGTGACAGATTCATTGGTTGCGTTTATCGCCGGTTTAATGGTGTTACCTGCTATATTTAGCTTTAATCCTGCGACCAACCCAGATGAATTATCAGAGTCATCAGTGTCAATGATTTTTGTTTATTTACCTAAGATTTTATTAGCCATTCAATCAGATATTGGCTACACAGGTGCGTCAATTGTGGCATTTGTATTCTTCTTGTTGGTATTTTTTGCTGCAATAACGTCTTTGGTTTCTATTATCGAAGTACCTACAGCAGCATTAATTGAAGAAAAAAAGGTAAGCCGTAAAACCGCATTAATGATATTGGCTGGCTCAACAGGGGCATTAACCGTATTGTGTACTATGTCTTTCGGTATGGTTGATTGGTTAACTCAGTTTATGAGTTATGGCGGTGCCCCCAAGAGTCTGTTCGATTTAGTGTACGATGTTTTTTACGATACGATTTTACCGCTTAACGGTTTAATGGTGTGTCTATTCGTAATTTATCGCTGGAAGAAAATAAAACTGTCTGATGAGTTATCACAAGGGTGTGATGGCTATAAAGGAAGCTTCACTGAGAAATACGTGAACTTTTCACTGTCGACGTTTATCCCGGTTATTTTACTTATTATTTTTGTTAATACGGTCGCGACTAAGTTTTTTGCTGTGAGCTTATTTGGCTTTTAGTAACCACGAGTTGTGATTAAAATCCAGCATGAGTTGCTGGCTTTTTTGTTTTTACTGATCTTTTCTAATAAATGGTCTTGTCTATACGTAGGCATTGTTATGTGGGGAATGCGGTATCAGTGAGCAGGAAGTCGTTGCTCTCTTATCTGAGACATTTCATCGACTAATCAGTGACGAATGGTAAATTTTGTTTAAAAATGTGTGTTAATTAATAATAATCGTTTGGGATCTTTCATGTCATATAGAAACCGTCTTGCGGTCGCGATTTGCGCGTTATTACCCGTAATGGCTCACGCTGATAGCATTTTCACTGCCAAAGATATCTTTTCACTAGAATACGCCAGTGATGTGCAGCTTTCACCTGACGGTGAGCAAATAGTCTACGTACGTAACAGTAATGACGTTATGAATGACAGCAAACGTCGCAATCTGTGGTTGGTAAATACAAAAAACCATGAGCAGACGCCATTATTTTCAGGGGCAAATCAGTTTAGTCACCCTCGATGGTCTGCTGATGGTAAAAAAGTAGCATTCATCAGCAATGTATCTGGTACCACGCAAATACATGTACATTATTTAGCTGAAAATAGAACCGCGCTTCTGTCACAACTCACCTCTGGTGTGAGTAATTTAACTTGGTCACCTGACGGTAAGTGGCTTGCTTTTAGCCAACAAGTCAATGAAAAGCCAACAGTGGTTGCAAAAATGCCTGCAAAACCCAAAGGAGCTAACTGGTCTGAGCCTGCTATTGTTATCGATAAAGCCTATTATCAGGCTGATGGGCGTGGTTTGGTAAAACCAGGTTATAAGCAGATATTTGTTTTACCTAGCGAAGGTGGCACGCCAAGACAGTTAACCGCAGGTGAGTTTCACCACAGTGGCAAACTTGCATGGCGTCGTGATTCTAAATCGATAGTATTTTCTGCAAACAGAATTGCGGATTGGGAATATAAAAGATTAGAAGGTGATTTGTTCGAGATCAGTTTAGATAACAAATTAACTCAGCTTACGTCGGCTCCAGGTCGAGAGCATTCACCTAGTTTTTCTGAAAATGGTAAACAGTTAGCGTATTTAAGTGCTTCTAACGCACCAAATCCTTATCGTAACCACAAACTAAATATTATGACGTGGCGTACTAAAAAGTCAGAAATGATTGCCAGTGATTTTGACCGTTCGATACAAAATCCCACGTGGATTGGTTCATCTAAGCTCGCAATGTCGTATGACGATTTTGGCAAACGCAAGCTTGCGACCATTTCCACAAGCGGAAAAATTAAAGATTTAACCGATACCGTGTCAGGTACCACGTTAGGCCGACCTTATTTAAGTGGTTCATTTAGCGCTAACTACGCAGGTGATATTGCATATACATTAGGCACAAGTGAACGACCGTCAAACGTCGCGATGGTGAGTAAGCGTGGTAAGGTGCAGCAGTTAACGTCTTTGAACGAAGATTTACTCGCTCATAAACGACTTGGTAAAGTGCATGAGATCAATTACAAATCATCGTTTGATGGTGAAGCAATACAAGGTTGGTATATAACGCCTCCCAATTTTGATCCAGCTAAGAAATACCCACTACTGGTTGAAATTCATGGTGGTCCTCATTTAGCGTATGGTCCACATTTCTCAGCTGAATTACAACGATATGCCGCAGAGGGCTATGTGGTCTTTTATGATAATCACCGAGGGAGCAGCTCCTATGGCGAGCGCTTTGCGATGTTATTAAAGTATAAGTATAGCTCAAAAGAGGACTTTGCAGACCACGACTCAGGGGTGGATGCAATGCTAAAAACAGGCTTTATCGATGAGCAAAACTTATTTATTGCAGGGGGTTCTGCTGGTGGCATTGCAACAGCTTATGCTATTGGATTAACAGAGCGCTTTAATGCTGCCGTTGTTGTAAAGCCTGTAATTAACTGGCTTAGCAAAGTACTTACCGCAGATAGTGGCTTAACCCAGATCCCTACACAGTTTCCAGGGATGCCTTGGGAGCATGTTGAGCACTACTGGCAGCGTTCACCTATGTCTCTTGTTGGTAATGTGACAACACCAACCATGTTAATGACCGGTGAAGAGGATTTGCGAACACCGATGGCAGAGACTGAGCAGTATTATCAAGCATTAAAGCTACGCAAAATAGATACCGTTCTTATAAAAATACCGGGCGCACCACACGGCATTGCTGGTAGACCATCACGTATGATCAGTAAAATTGAGCATACCCTAGCGTGGTTTGAAAAATATAAGAAATAGCGTTTATTAGGTAGAAGCATATAAAATTTATATGCTTCTACTCACTTTAGTACACTTGCGTTTTATAATGGTAAAGTGTAAAACTCGAGCATTAACTTAAAATGCCCATCGTTGATGTACTCATTTGACAGTATCTTACCTTGACCTGTCACATAGTCACCTTCAAAAGAATGGACTAACTCTCCTTCCATTACCACTTGCTGTTTGTTCTTTGACCAGTATATGCGTATGCCTTGCTTCGTGCCTCTAAATGATGAGAAGTAATCACTAAACTCTCTTTCTTTCCCTTTTATTGGGTTTAATTCAAAATCAACATTATCTAGCATATTTTGTCCGTAAGAACTAAAAACAGCTAATTGAAATGTGTCATTAATAATGGTGTCAAAATCCCACCATGGTTTATTCGTCTGACTGAGCTCAGCACTTGCGGCCAATAGGGGCACTTCAAAGTGGCGTTTCATAATAGACTTCTGTGCATGTTGAGCATAAATAGTATCAATAACTACTAACTCTTGAGAGCTGAGACGCGTGTGTTCCCCGTGTTCAAACTCACTAATAGATTTTGCGATGAGGTGATCTTCAAGTGACTTTAATACCTTGTCTGTGATCTTAACCTTGTTCATACTGATATCGTCTCATTTAATTTGTTACTGTGATTGAGAAAGTAGATGTCTAAATTTGCTAAATTTGAGCTGTGAAGTTCTAAATCTAATTCAGACTCTTTGACTCGGTGTGAGAGTTTATTTACAAATCTTGATATGTGGGTAATTGCAGTATTACCTTGAAACCCATGTGATTGGCCTAATTGCTTTTGTGTTTGCCCACTTTGTCTAAATGACAGTGAGAAAAAATCAAAAAACAAAGCTTGCTTACGTTGATCTTTTTCTTGACCAATCGTTTCGAGTAGCAAATTTATGAATTGGGATGCATTTTTGTCAACTTTTGTTCTTTGAAGTGGAGTTGCATTAGGCGTTGGTAGCATTTCAAATATATTACTGGCATGTTCCGAATTATGACTATCATAAACATGGATTAATTGCACTGAGCTGTTCTCGTCAGACGAGCTTGCTATTTCGCTCGGTGATTTCCGACGAAATGTGACATTGTTACTCATGTCTAAATATACACACTCAAAGGCTCGATAAGTATACGCTTTTAATAGGTGATTGAACTCTTTTTGAATGCTTAACCTATCTTCGCAAACTGTACTATTATCTAGTGTTAGTTCTCGTTGCGTCGCTTTTATCACCTTTAACAAAGTTTCTTGAATGAGTGCTTCAGTATCAATTCGGTGATCTGATATTGATTTTTTGTTAGTGAGAAATTTAATAAAGCGGTAAGCCTCTTGCACCGATTTTTTTTGATGAAACCACATCCACACCTCCTTAACTATTTTTATGAAAACTGCATTTTTTAGGTCTAGGGCTTTATTACTGTAGGACAGTTTAAAGCGTCAATTTTATAGCTAAATTTATCACGGGCTTTGAGCCAGTCAGAGCTTGGGTTGTTAATTATATGTTTTTCGGTGAGGGCTTTCCCCAACAAAAAGTAGTTGCATGCAGTATTATTTTGTTCCAGCTCTGCATTAATGTAGCCAAGGTTAAAGAGCTTTTTCCTATGACTTGTCTTATAACTTACATTCCTTGGCTGTTTCTGTATTAACATTGAAGAGATCACTTTTGCTTTCTCAAAGTACTCTATTGCCGACAGCCTGTTTCCTGAGCTGTATAAATGATTTGCAACTTTCGAGTATATGCTTTGCAGCAAATTCGCAAATTGTAAATTACTTTCATTTTGATTAACAAGCTGTACAGCTGTTTCAATTGCTAATTGATAGTATTTCATACTCATTGATGGAGAGTTCGTTTTTGCGTAATAGTGGGCGTAGGCGCTATATAGCTCGGCGGTGTGGCCAAGCCAATCTATATTTGTACTGTCTAACTTTCTGAGTTTTTTGGCAATTTCCATACCGGAAATAAAGTATGCTTGTGCTTTATCAAATTGTCTTTTAGCGACAGAGCGTTTACCTAATCGAGTTGCAAGTAATAATTGTGCAACTTGAATATGGATATTGTCAGGATCTTTAATTGAATAAGCATGTGCGATCTCATCTGCACTTTCGTAATAGTTATATGACTCAGCTCTATTGGAACTAGACTCGGCAAGATTGATATAAGTTCTTAGTAAATTGTATTTCAGAGTTAGATGGTTAGGGTCATTATCTAATTGCGCTTCTAAAATAGCTTTAGCTTGGAGCAGTAGAGGGATTGCCTGTGAGTCTGAATCGGACGTCAGAGCAAGGCTCCGTAAAATATCAACTTTTAGGTTATTAACCTGTTGTATTGTCTTTTTCGGGAAAGATAAGCTATTGAGATCTGCCAGCAGGCTATTGAGCTCAACTCTTGCTGGGATCACGTCACCGGAGTCCATGGCGATGATATTTAATTTTGTAGAAATCTCTATTATGAGTAATTGTATTTTATTGGACTTTTCAGCGATTGTATCAGCCAAAACAAGTGCTTCCATAAAGACGCGGCGAGCTTCCTCAGATTCACCATGTTTGAGTAGGAGTGCGCCGAGTTGGTAGTTAAATTCAACAATGACCTGCGTTTGAGCATTACTTTTTGAGGTAAGAGTTGTAAAGGTTGCTAGTTTATTCTGTACCGCATCTAGCGCTTTTTTAATTGTATCTACATGACTAGAGTCATCTTGTCTCAGCGTTTTTATACGTATTAATAGTAGGCGCAACTTGTCAACATCTGACAGTGGTAATTCGTCAACACTTTCAATCAGCTTTGATAAATGCTGGTTAAGGTACTTTCGTTGATATGTTGGTAAATACTGAGTTAAAAGGGGCTCTAACGAATCAATGTTGATGAGTACTGTTTCTTTTAAACTAGCAAGAGCATTACTTGCTTTAAGTTGTTCTTCCTGTATTTGTTGTTTTTGTAAATAGGCGAAGATAGCAGAACCAAAAGCAACACAAAATAAAATACTGGTGCTAACAAGTTGGCGTTTCTGATGTTTGTTTTTTTGCTCTAGAGATGACTGGTAGCCTTGTTGAGATTGCATTATATAGTCGCGAACTTCTTGCAAGGAAACCGTACCAGGTTGACTTAGATATTTCGTGCCTTCACGAAGTTCATATTTGCTCAGAGCATAAGCTTGTTTTTCTTGCGCACCATTGATGCATTGCTTCCAAAGTATAAACTTGGCTTCGATGCCATGAAACCATTGCAGATAACTTTTCTTATCGTTGAGCCAAATATAAAAGCGTGGCCAAATTTGTTGATCCAAGGATAAATCTTCAGCAACAGTAATGAGGCAATCATGCGTTAGTTTTACGTATGGTGGTGATTTATGAACTTGATGTCTAATAATGAGTTGCTTTTCGATTAACTCATTGACCAACTCTTTTAAGTGTGGGTAATTCTGTATCAATACAGGGAAATCTACATGTTTTGCATAGCTATTGCCATTTAAATTAACGCCGATAAATAGTTCAAAAAATTGCTCTGTTAATTGTTCGTGCTGGCTAAGGATCCGCTCTGCTTGTTTATATATGACGCCGGTTAATTTGTTCAGCTGATAATATTGAGCATGGGTAAGTTGTTTTGGGTGCTCTGTTTTTATTGCTAAGCCATGCATTTGTGTGAGCAGGTACTCGACAGCTGGCAGTCCATGCGATAGTTTCA
Source organism: Pseudoalteromonas sp. MSK9-3 (assembly GCF_003590335.1). Classification (GTDB taxonomy): domain Bacteria; phylum Pseudomonadota; class Gammaproteobacteria; order Enterobacterales; family Alteromonadaceae; genus Pseudoalteromonas. The sequence goes on from NZ_MIET01000071.1 coordinate 132,723, forward strand.
GAGCTTCTGTTTGTATTGTTTGGGCAAGTCCTGATTCTAATGATAGACCTAGTGCTATGGACTGGTGTTCGATAATGTTTATCCAGCTTTTGGCAGATAAGCTATGAGTAACATAAAAGTCGTGGCCTATCATATCGGTGTAATGAAGGTATTCACTACGAATACTAACAATCATCGTGATAGGCGTTATTTGACCAAGTAATGTAAGCGACCGCAGAACTTGGCTATTTAAATCTAGGTCATATAATTCTTCAAATTGATCAATGAACCAAATATATTGCGCTTTATGAGCAGTTAAATGTGCTGAAATTTCATCAAGGTAAGTCGTATTTTGTTGCAGTAAACTGTCAACAAATTGCGCAATAGGGATCTCGAGCATTGATAAGATCACACTAAAGCCAGCATTGCTTGAAGACACAAAATCAGTAAGCAGTTCGTGGCTGTTAGCGAATTGTCTCGGCGCAGCAATATGCCATTTTAAGCTCGGTTGTTCTTTGAGCAAAGTTGGAAGTAGGCCAGCTTTTATCAAACTTGATTTGCCACTGCCTGAAACGCCATGTACCTTTATAAGTGACGGCTTTTCGTTATATAGAGTATGTAAATCTGCAATTTGTTTTTCTCGACCAAAAAAATAAAAAGCATCATAGGGGTCAAAACTACATAAGCCCTTAAAAGTAAGCGCTTCAGCCACTACAGAGCCGTCGAAGTCATGGCTAAGTAAGGTTTGAATCGCTTGGCTAATATGCTTGACTGTGTGTAAAGATCCCCCTTTACTAGTGACTTCATTCAGCAGAGCTGGCGTAATATCAGTGTCGTTAGCGCTTGGCACAAAGATAGTAAAAGCTTGATTTGGGTACTTCTGCATCGAATTGAGTGCACCCATAATTTTTTCGTTGATATGCCCAACACCATGAACATTTCCACTTGAGGACACTTCACCAGTCGCGAAAATGTGCTCGATAAGGGGCTCGTGTTTGTCTAGATGCTTTCGATAAGCAAGTGCGACTCCTAAGGAATAACCTAAACCAACACTCGTACTTTCTGATTGTAAATTAATATTTTCTTGCTCATCGCAAAATAGGTCTAACTCAATAAAGAACTGGTTTTGTTGTCTGTCTAGTGGATTTAATGTCATGAATGCTGCTTCAGCAGCCATAGTGAAATAATTGAGTTGTTCGTTAAGTTTGTAACCAAATGCAAGGACAAGGTTGTTTGACAGCTTGACTTTAACTTTTTGCTGGTCTTTTGGCTTAATGAATCTAAATCTGGGTTGATAGGTAAAGCGCTTATCAGATAAAAGAATATGCATCAGTTTTTGCTCTTATAATTTATGCGACATGATATCGTTTATAGCGTTGTTAGTTACTGTTATCAGCATGGGGTGGTAATAAGTGCAGATACTAACTTGTATTTTTTAGATAATAACGGAATTAAATAACTAAAATAACAAACGGTAAAAATTAATTTTCCTAAATTAAGTAGGTTAGATTACTTATTCATTTCTAATTGTTACTTTGATACAGCTCATCTGCGCTTTTTTGAATTAATCTTCATTTTTTCCTTAAAAATTCATATTTCTGTTATTTTTCTATAATTTTGTCGTTTTATTGACCATAAGTGCGATACATAAATTAAAAATACAACTCGCACTTACTTTTACAGGATGTGAAAAGTTGCTTATTTAGTTTGAGCACAAAGAAAGCTGAAAATGGAGATGTCAGCTTTCTTTTTCTTCTATTTCACACCCGTTACTAATATCGATTATAGAACTCATATCGGAGAACTTATGAAAAAGAACAGTATAAAAAGTAAGAAATATCTGATGGTTATGTTATTTAGTTTAGTTTCCCTTGGTGTTAAATCGAATCAAAATACAGATATGAAAGAGTATTTAGTTCAATTTCATTCAGGGCAGATCAATGATGAATTAATGCAAGATTTAGACGTGATGTGGCGTCGCGAAGACGTCATTTTTGCCAAAGGAAAATTAAATCAGCAACAGGCTAATGCTCTTATAGGAATATCAGGTGTTGTTGTTGAAGAGAATCCGAATTTATCACTCAATGCAGGCTCAGTTCATTCTGTAAGCGTCAGCTCTGAAAATGCTAAAGCACTGAAGTACAAAGAGCTTGAACCTTACTGGTTACGTGCAACAGCAATTGATAAATTGCCGCAAGTGGCAAATAGTATTCCAGTATGTGTCATTGATTCAGGGCTAGATGCTGAACATCCGGATTTACCAAACAGTACGACGGGATACCACAGTACGTATGCTGGCTTTTGGAATAAGGACGCGTTTAGTCATGGTACACATATTACAGGGATCATTGCTGCTCAAGAAAATGGCATTGGTATTAAAGGTGCGTTAAGCGATCCGGCACCCAGTTTACACATTAGTAAGTTGATCAAGACAGCTAATGGGGAGAACTCAACAATTTGGGGTAGTAGCTTAATAGAAGCCATAGAAGTGTGTGCCAGTGTCGGCGCGAAAGTAATTAATATGTCTTTGAGTGGGGAACATTACTCTCGGGTAATGGTTGAGGTGATCGATAGGCTTTCCTATGATAAAGGTATTATTTTTGTGGGGGCTGCGGGAAATCATGGTTCAACTTCTGGTAAATTAAATGATTATCATCATGATGCGTTACATTACCCTGCGTCATATCACAATGTACTCTCTATTGGTGCATTGAATGATAGTGGAACTGTGGCTGACTTCTCACCAATTAACAATAAAATTGATTTTGTCACACCAGGTACAAAGATAGTTTCAACTGCAAATCGTTATCATTTTGCTATACAAAGTATTCAGTTAGAAACTCAACAAGGCGTTACCCATATTCCATACACACAGATTGATACTGGAGCGGCCCAATCTCCAGAGAAAATTGTGGTAAACGATTCATGTAGATACACACTGACAGGTCAAGATCTCACTGACATTTTAACTTTGAACGATTTGTCTGATGCAACATCAATAGCACTTCAGGGAGTTGAATTGAATTGTAAGGAAAGTGGAGGTGACTTGGTAATTATTGATTATCTCAGTAGCGTGAACTTTAGGCTGTCTGGCTTACCATTTTATACCGAGTATCCAACAGCTTTGATTCACAATAACTCTGAGTTATTAGCCGCTAACACGTCGCTTACGGTAGGTTACTATAATGATGACTATGTTGTCGGCGCGGGTACCTCTCAAGCAGCTGCAATTATGACTGGGGGTATCGCGAAGTTATGGTCCCAAAATCAACAATGGACAAGAGACGAGGTCATTAATGCATTGAAACAAACGAGCTTAGACCTTGGTAAAGTTGGCCAAGATACTCGGTATGGCTATGGGCTGCCAGATTTCGCAAAAGCATATGAATACTTGTTATCGGGGCAGACTCAGGCGTGCCCTCAAAATTGGTACGGAAATAAAGCGTATTCAAAAGGTGAAACAGTCGTTTATAACGGGGAGATATTTGTGAGTGACTATTGGTCTAAAGGAGAAGTTCCAAGTGTCAGCAGTAATAAATGGACGAGCAATGGATTTTGCGACAGTTCAACAAGTAGTCCCCAAGAAATGAATGGTGACGCATTTCATTTGATGAATTTAACTGGGTTAGAAACAGAGGAATCTGAGTATTCATGTAAAGGTCTCACATTAGGGTGTGGTGGGTAGAAACGTCATATAGACTTAGGTAGTTTGTTATAGCCACCTTATTAAAAAGAATGTGCAGCTTAGCTTCCGTAAAGATTCGGAAGTTAAGCTGCAAAACTACTATTTTTTATTTAAAGTAATGATTGACTTTATGGGAAAATCCTATACTATTGGTCTCAGCTTAAAAGTAATACCTTTTATACACTCCATTTCGAAGCTTTATTAGTATCTCGTCCTGTAGTTTTTAAATATCATTTATTTTTTGTGCTATTACGTCTGACTCTGATGATAGTCAGCAATTTCTTTTTATATACAGGATATACATTATGTCTAATACAGTTACTGGTACAGTAAAATGGTTCAACGAGTCTAAAGGCTTCGGTTTCATCGCACAAGAAAATGGCGCAGACGTTTTTGCTCATTTCAGCGCAATCAAAAGCGAAGGTTTCAAAACTTTAGCTGAAGGCCAACGTGTAGAGTTCACTCTTTCACAAGGTCAGAAAGGTCCTCAAGCTGACAACATCGTTCCACTTTAATTTTAAAGTGAAATAATGGAAAAAGACAGCATCTGCTGTCTTTTTTGTTTTTAAATACCGACATACCGACATACCGACATACCGACATACCGACATACCGACATACCGACATACCGACATACCGATTAAGTTATCTTTCAGTGGCAAGCGCTCAAAGCCTTTTGTGTGAAAGGCACTAAACAATAGCTAACATATTGAGATATATATGCTTTATTTACTCACACAGCTATTGTGTCCAACACGTTTACTTTGACTTTTATATATTGTAGCGGTTACTTGATGGTGTTAATTATAATGCGTGTAGCCGTAAAAATATGAGAATTAAACGTTTTAACTACATCATTGAACATTTTTCAATTTTGTTTTTTTCTCTTTTGTCGTAGCTTATCTTTTTACCGATAAAAGGAATTGTTATGAGTTTCAAACGAAGTGTGGCTACTTTATTAGTACTAACAGGGTTTGCTGATTTATCTTTTGCGTCGAACTCAGAAAGCTACTTTGATAAACAAGTGTCTGAATTTAATGAGTACCGTACTTTCAACTGGGGAGAGTGCCCAGCTCAATTTAAAACACTGGATGGGAGAAATGAGTGTTCATTTGCACAAACCCCACTAAATTGGGAAGAACCCACTGGTAAGGTTATTGAAGTGCTTGTTTCAAAGTACAGTGCAACGGGTGGCAAAAGTAAAGGCCAATTGTGGATGTTGAGTGGCGGTCCAGGAGTATCGGGGTCCACATATTTTCCATATGTAATTGAACAGGATATGCCTGATATAGTCAGAGATTATGATGTTTATATACTAGAGCATCGAGGAATTGGCTGGTCTACCGAGTTGCAATGCAGTTATTTTGATCCTAAAAAGTGTTTTGATGCTCTGCATGAAGTTTGGGGTGAAGGCTTATTTGAGTTTAATACGATTAATGCTGCTCGTGATTTGAAGTATGCTATTTCTAAGAGCAAGTCATTGAGCTGGGTACCGACTTATATTTATGGAATATCTTACGGCACTATGTTGGCTCAGCGGTTTACGCAAATTGCACCTAATGGCGCACAAGGGATCATTTTAGACTCAGTATTACCAGCTCATAATTCTAGTACTGATCTTTATGAAGAAAATGCTGATAAAGTATTTACCCAGTTAGCCAATTATTGTAACTCTGATAGCTATTGCAGTGCTAAATTTATTACGCCGGTTAATGAAAGTATTAGACGCTCCGTGCAGCAGCACTTTGCTGGAGTGCATTGTCCAGATGTCTCAATTGATCGTGATAAACTTCAACAGTGGTCAATGGCTCAAATTTCTGGACTAGATAAACGGTCGTTACTGCCTTTTTATAGTCGTTTAGCGCGTTGTAATGATAATGATGTTATCGCACTAAACAAAGCCGTATTACATTATGGATTGGGTAAATCTATTCAAATACTGAATCGTGCTAAAGCAGTGAAAGATGAATTGAAACCTAACTTTTCGAGTTCATTATTTGATCTGATCTCGATGAATGAAATTAATTATGAAAAACGAAGTGAAAGGGAACGAGCTGAATTTTGTACGAATGCGATTGTGTGCTTTGATGCTAGCTACCATGCTTTCTCACAAAGTATTCAAAAAACATGGGCAAATCGTTACGCTAGTGAATATATTTACAAGGAAATACAACACTATATACCCACGGTTGCATTGAATGGTACGTTAGACCATGCAACCCCAATTCATCATGCTAAAGATATACAGGGCTCTTTTACTAATATTAATCAACGTTTTATCGAGGTGCCTTTTGCACCACACGGAGTTGTGTTTAACACCGGCGTTAAAACAGCTGGTGAGGACATTTGTGGAGTCGACATCATGGAAAGTTTTATGACCAATCCTTGGGTTTCACCAGATGTAAGCTGCTTAAACGATCTGAGCGAGTTTACCTTTGCTGTAAGTGCTGAATATAGTCAAAAAGTATATGGTGAAGATGATGCATTTGGATCGTTTGAATAAAGTAACGTATTTTCATTGAAAAAGAAGAAAAGAGCTTTGTTGTGTGGGAGGGCTCCCACAACGAAGCTCGATCAGTTTTGAGGTAGTAAAGTTATCTTTCGCCGTGTTATGTTTTATCTAATATAACCTCAGGTTTGGATAAGGGTTTTGGAATAGAAAATGTTTTGAAAACAAACTTAACTACAATCCAATGATGATATTTTGCTCAATATCAAGGCGCTTTTATACAGCAATAGCGGGCTATTACAAATGAAAGAAACGCCGAGAGTGAGAAAAATAGCTTTATTGGGCAAATTCGCTTATCCAGAGCTGAGGTTAATATACCACTTTCAATCATACTGGCACTTTATAGTGGAATGTCGAGTTGCTAATGGTTTGTAAGCTTGTCAGAGCTTCAAAAAGTCAGCCCCGAATCTAAGTATTCACCTACCCCTAATGTAAATACCCATAACCCCCAAAGGCTGTGTTCTAAGACACATACGAGCAACGAACGGCTATGCGCATATGTATAAGCGAACAACAAGCCCCCTCCAAATGATAAGCCAATGGCAACCCAGTTGTCATACACACAATGGGCTAGGGCAAATACGCTCGCGCTAAGAATAATACGAGTTGTTTTATTTGGTAGTATTCTTTTATAGCGATGAAAAAAATAGCTACGAAATATGAGTTCCTGAGGAAGTACAGAAAGCAGTGGGTAGGCAAGTAACAGTATCAGCCATTGTCGTGTAGAGTCTAATGGGAAACTAAACCAGTTCTCTTGATTTAATAATCCGTATAGCATTGCTGAAAATAATGCACCTGCAAAAAAGCTGGTGAATATGCGTTTTTTAACTGTAGAAAACTGTCCTAAGCTCGTAAGGCGAAAACGTTTAAAGTGGGGATCTGTCAGTAATAAAAATGTGCATACGGCCATTAAAATAATTAAGGCGGGAAATAGCCAGTTAGCAAGATAGAACCGAAAAAAATACGCCAAGATGGGTAAACAGAAAAAAACAAGAAGTAGCTCACACCACCGATATTGACCTGCATTCAAAGACGCTTCTCACTTTAGGTTTCGTTTCAAAAACTATAGCAGTAAAAAGCGCACTCAATTGTGACAATTTAATTTCCTTCCTCTTGCGGCAAGTATTTATAGATTCTCACTAAGGTAACTAAAATTGCGACAAACGTGATCCCCATTAAGCCAAACACTTTAAAATTTACCCAAAAGTCTAAAGAGAAGGTGTACGCAATATAAATATTTAGTACCGCGATAAAGGCTAAAATAGCAAACCACATTAAATTCAATTGCTCACAAATATGTGGTGGTAACTCTATGTTGTTGGACTCTTGACCTGCATTTGCTTTTTCATTAGCGGACTCTAGAACACCTATGAGTGCTTTTTCAACTAAATTTTTTTTGAACACATATCGAGATACAAGCAGACTTGCCGCGAGCGTGGCGTAAATAACAGTGGCTTTCCACTTAATAAACTGCTCATCTTGGAACAAAATTGTTAGGCTGCCGAGTACCAGTGCAATTGCAAAAAATATCCAATGTCGAGTTGCAATTTTACCACGAGTAAAATGTTGATAAACAAGTTGAATTATTGAAACGACAATAAGCACACCGGTTGCCCAATAAATATCGACAAACTTATATACACCAAAGAATAAAATGAGTGGGAGGTATTCTAGTAGCGCTGACATTGTTGTTTACCTTTTTTTAATCAGTCATAGGGTTGTATCAAGAACTCGGGTTAAGTTCAAGATTGACATTTGAGAGGTAAATCCTTAGCCTCAGCTTCCCTTCAGCTTTTGTGTCCTATACTGGCCCTAATAAAATTGATTTAAGAGAAGAGATAATGAATAAAACAGACCTCATTGCACAAATGGCACAGCGCAGTGAATTAACAAAAAAAACGTCACAAGCAGCCTTAAATACCATTTTAACGACAATTACTAAGCGCCTATCTGAAGGCGATCAGGTTCCTTTATCGGGTTTTGGGACTTTTGCTTTGAGTTATCATCCAGCAAGAGCGGGTAGAAACCCACAAACAGGCGAGGAAATCATGATAGAGGGGGTAAATAAAGTACAATTTAAACCTGCTAAGGCACTTAAAAGTACCTTAGCAGAATAAGCTGGGGTTACCTTTGTGTCGCGGCTTTCATTGTTATGACAAATGCTTTTAAGTCGCTAAGCATTTGTGGCGAATTATCTAGATTTTTCTCGATAATTTTAACAACAGCCGAACCCGAAATGGCACCCGCTGCACCAGAGTCTAAAGCGGCTTTAACATGTTCAGGAGTCGATATCCCAAAGCCGAGTAGTGCTGGTGCTGCATGATACTCTTTTAGCTGCGCAATAATCGAGTCTGCTGGCATTTGTACAGTGGACTCTGTACCGGTTACGCCAGCGCGAGATAACAGGTAAGTGTAACCTCGGCCATAGCTTGCACAGGTGCGGAGGGTGTCGTCATTAGCATTCGGCGTAGCGATGAAAATAGGTTCTATCTTCGCTTGTTGCGCTGCTTGACGAAACATTTTTGATTCATGTAGGGGCACATCTGCGACTAAAATAGAGTCAACACCGGCATCATGAGCTTGTTGGTAAAACTCATTGATCCCGCGTGCAAAAATTAAGTTTGAGTACAAAAGTAAACCAATGGGGATATCTTGATTATATTCCCTCACTTGTTTGATAATTTCAAAACAATCTTCGGTATTCACATTTTCATCAAGGGCGCGAATATTGGCTGACTGTATCACCGGGCCATCAGCAATAGGGTCTGAAAAGGGGATCCCCAATTCCAGTGCATCAGCGCCGCCATCAATTAAACTTTTGATGATCTCAAAGCTTAATGATTTATTAGGATCGCCAATTGTAACAAAAGGTACAAATGCCCCTTGATTTTGGCTAGCTAATTGGTCGAATGTGTGTGCATAACGGCTCATTATAGTGCTCCTTGCTCATTTAATACTTGGTGTACATGGGCGAGATCTTTATCTCCACGACCACTAAGGTTAACGACGATGATGGTCTCTTGTGTTTGACTTTCAGCGTACTTTAATCCGTAGGCTAATGCGTGGCTCGACTCTAATGCCGGAATGATCCCTTCATGCTTAGCCAAAGACTGAAAGGCATCGAGTGCTTCGGTGTCAGTGATCCCTACATATTGAGCGCGGCCGGTCTCATGTAAAAACGCGTGCTGAGGGCCAACGGCAGGATAATCAAGCCCCGCTGAGACAGAGTACGATTCTTCTATTTGACCATCACTATTTTGCATGATGTAGGTGTACGCGCCATGTAAGATCCCCTTTGTGCCTTTACACAAAGCAGCGCCGTGTTCGTCAGTTTCTAATCCCTTACCCGCAGGCTCGACACCAATCAACTTAACACTTGGCTCGTCGATAAAGTCGCTGAACATACCAATGGCATTTGAACCACCACCGACACACGCAATAACCGCGTCAGGTAATCGGCCTTCATTTTCGAGTACTTGTTGTTTCGCTTCTTCGCCAATCATCTTTTGAAATTCACGAACGACGGTTGGGAACGGGTGTGGGCCAGCAGCTGTGCCTAACAAGTAGTGGGCTGTTTGATAGTTTGCCGACCAATCACGCATCGCTTCATTTACCGCATCTTTTAAAGTACCAGAACCCGCAGTGACAGGGATGACTTCAGCACCCATTAATTTCATCCTAAACACATTAGGTTGCTGTCTTTCTATGTCTTTGGCCCCCATATAGACGCGACATTTTAAATCTAGTAATGCGCAGGCTAATGCGGTTGCAACACCATGCTGACCCGCGCCAGTTTCAGCGATCACTTCTTTTTTGCCCATGCGTTTAGTGAGTAGCGCTTGTCCTAACACTTGGTTTGTTTTGTGTGCGCCGCCATGCAATAAATCTTCACGTTTCAAGTATAATTTTACTTTTGGGTTTTTAACTAAGTTACGTGTCAATGTAAGTGGTGTAGGGCGTCCAGCATACTCATTAAGTAATTGCTGAAATTCTTGTAAAAAACCGGCGTCTTTTTGTGCTTTATTAAATTCCTGTTCTAACTGCTTAAGTGCAGGAACAAGCAACTCTGGGACATACATGCCGCCAAAATCGCCAAAATAGGCTGCGTTATTCATTCTCACCTCAGTAATTTCTAATGTTAGTAAAAGCGTCTTTTAATTTGTTTTGACACTTTTTGCCGGGGCTTAATTCTACCCCTGAATTTAAATCCAGACCTTGCGCTCCAAATTGGGCTGCAGATCTGACATTGTCTGGTGTTAAACCTCCAGCTAGCATGAAGTTATTTACATCATGGGCCTTCAATAGTTGCCAATCAAACTGTTCACCGGTACCACCAAAGCCTTTGGCAGATTTAGTGTCATAAAGGAGTTTGTCTACCCCATCAATAGGCTTTGGCAAACTGGTCTCTACGCCTTGGGCTTTCCAGATCTGACAGGTTACAGGTAATCCATTACGTAAACGGTTAATGTATTGTGTGTCTTCTGAACCATGCAGTTGCACGGCACTTAATTTAAGCGTTTGGGCGTAGTCAATCACCATAGAACTTTCAGCATCAACGAATACGCCGACATATCGCAAAGGTGCGCTTTCTACAACGGCTTTAGCGCAGTCTAAGTCTACATAACGCGGCGACTTAGGGTGAAAAATCAGTCCTCCGTAGACTGCGCCCGCTTGATAAGCGGCCATTGCATCTTGTGTTCGGGTTAAGCCGCATACCTTATTTTCACCTAAAATAAGTTTTCGGCATGCTTCATCTAAATTTTGTTCGCTCATAATTGAGCTTCCAACTAAAAAACCATCACATAAAGGGGCTAAACGTTTAACATCTTGATGGGTATAAATACCAGATTCAGAAATAACCACTTTATCGTTAGGAATAAGCTTGCGCAGCTTTTCTGTGGTAGCCAAATCTGTACTTAAATCTCTTAAGTTACGGTTGTTTATTCCGATGATTTTCGCATCTAATTCGAGTGCGCGAACGACCTCTTCTTCATTACTAACTTCTGTAAGTACAGCCATGTTGAGCTCTGCGGCTAGCTCTGCTAAAGCTTTATACTGTGTGTTGTCTAGGACTGAAAGCATGAGTAATATTGCATCACCTCCATTAAGACGCGCAAGGTATACTTGATATTCATCAATGAAGAAATCTTTGCAGATCAGCGGCTGTTCAACTTTACCACGCACATAAGCAAGGTAATCATAGGACCCTTGAAAATACTTTTCGTCAGTCAAGACACTAATACAGCTTGCATACCGTTTATATACGTCAGTAATTTCATCGAGATCAAATTTATCGCGGATCAGGCCTTTGGACGGAGAGGCTTTTTTGCACTCTAAAATGAATTGAGTGCCTGTATTGGCAAGGGCAGCATAAAAATCACGCTTTGAAGGTTCAACGTTATTCACAAATTCGGTTAACGGTAATTCAATCTTACGCTGAGCCAGTTCAATTCGTTTATCGTCAACAATTCTTTCTAGTACATTAGCCATTACTCACCTCCACAATCTCGGCCAGTTTGGTCATAGCGACACCTGAGCGTATTACTGTCAGTACATGGTCGGTTGCTTCTGTTAGAGTACTTGCCTGGTCATTAAGCACTAGCAATGCTGCAACATTTGCGGCAATTGCGGCATTGTGTGCATCAGGACCTTCCCCTTTTAAGAGGGCAATACTGGCTTTAGCATTGTATTCAGGGGTATCTCCTGCGATTTGTGCAAGTGAATAGTTCCCAAGGCCAAAATCTTGTGGCGACAATGTATACTGGGTAATTTTACCATGATTGAGTTCAGTCACTTCAGTGGTACCGTGTAAGGCTATTTCATCGGTCCCGCTACCATGTACTATCATAGCTCGCTTGGTGCCTAGTGTTTTGAGTGTTTCAGCCATAGGTCGGCATAGCGCAGGATCATAAACCCCTAACAGCTGTGCTTGCGGCGCAGCAGGGTTAGCTAATGGGCCAAGAATATTGAATATGGTGCGTGTTTTAAGTGCGCCGCGCACAGGCATAGCATGTTTAACACCTTGGTGATACTGCGGTGCAAATAAAAATGTAAACCCAGTGTTTTCTAAACATGTACTTGCTTGCGCTGGACTCATTTCGAGGTTTATGCCTAAGGTTCTCAGTAAATCAGCAGAGCCAGACTTACTTGAAACACTGCGATTTCCATGTTTAACCATATTGATGCCACAAGCGGCTGCAACAATTGCAGCCGTTGTGCTGACGTTAATGGTATTAGCCCCATCACCGCCGGTACCACAGCTATCAGAGCAGCTTAAGCCTTTGCTATCAAAAGGGACCGCATTATTGCGCATGGACTGGGCCGCGCCTGCTATTTCGTCAACGCTTTCACCTTTTAGCTTTAATGCGATAAGTGCAGCACTGAGCTCTATATCAGTCATATTGCCTAACATGATCTGATCGAATAATTCTTGTGCTTGAGTAAAACTCAAAGACTGTTTATCAAATAACTTTTTTAAACTATCCATGTTGACTCCTAACGTGTCAGATAGTCGATGGTTTGCTTAAGTAACTGAGCACCATCAGGGGTTAATATAGATTCTGGATGAAATTGATAGCCAATGACTTTATCTTGTGGGTGATAAATCGCCATAGGGATAGTGTCAAACTGCGCAATAACTTGTAGTGAATCAGGAACGACCGTTGCCATCAGTGAGTGATAGCGGGCGACAGGGAATTGCTTCCCAAGACCATCGAATACAGGATGCTCATCAGCGGTGATGGTTGACGACTTACCATGCACGGTTTCTCCTGCATGACCAATTGTGCCGCCATAACTTTGTGTTAAGGCTTGTTGGCCTAAGCATATTCCTAGCATAGGGAATTTACCTTTACACAGTTCGATAAGTTCAAGTAAACATCCTGCATGACTAGGGTTGCCCGGACCAGGTGATAAAACAAGCATAACAGGCTGTGTTTCTTTACTCATTTCTGAAAATATTCTTTCAGCGCTAATATTGTTACGATAAATAACCAACTCAGTGCCGAGCAGTGAGAGTTCATCTACCAAGTTGTAGCTAAATGAGTCAAAGTTATCTAAAAAGTAGACTTTAATGTTACGCATGCTTACCTCCTTGATAGGTTGACTGTACAGCTCTTATAACGGCTTGGGCTTTCGCTCTGGTTTCATCTGCTTCAGCTTGTGGCACTGAATCGTATACAACGCCCGCACCAGCTTGCACATGCGCTAGCCCATTTTTTACAAATGCAGAGCGAATAACAATACAGGTATCCATGGTGCCATCACCGGTCAGGTAACCCACAGCGCCGCCATAACTCCCTCTTCTAAATTTCTCTGTTTGACGAACAAGCTCTGCAGCCTTCACTTTAGGCGCGCCGACCAAAGTGCCCATGTTCATACACGCTTGATACGCGTGTAATGCATCTAAATCTGGTTTTAATTGGCCAACAACGCGAGAGACTAAGTGCATTACTTGAGAATACCTATCTACTTTCAACAACTCTTTTGCGTGACGAGTTCCTGCAACACTGATACGTGCTACATCATTACGTGCTAAATCAACCAACATTAAATGTTCTGCACGTTCCTTTTTGTCATCTCGTAATTCGAGTTCGATGCGGCTATCTAAGTCTGGATTGATTGTACCATCAGCAAATTTACCACGTTGACGCGTTCCTGCAATTGGATAAACTTCAACTTGATTACTTTGAACACAATATTTGAGCGCTGATTCGGGTGATGCACCGAATACGATGAAGTCCTGATCTCGCATATAGAACATATACGGGCTAGGATTTTGAATTTTGAGCTGCTGGTATGCTGCCAGTGGTTGCTCACAGGGTAATGTAAATGCGCGTGATGGTACGACTTGAAAAATATCACCATCAATAATGTTGTTCTTGAGTTTGCTGACTTGCTCACAGAATTTTTCATCATCGATATTTACGGTGACATGAGATTCGCCAGAGATTAATGTGGGAGTATAAGGTTTAGCGGCATCACATTGTTGGTTTAGTGTTTCTAGTTGCTTACCAATTTCAAAACAATTCGCGTGTACATCGGGTCCATTGAACACATTGCCAATTAACTCTGTGGTTTTTTCTTGATGATCAATTAATACCAGCGTTTCAGCCAGATAAAATACATAGTCTGGGCAAGTGTTTATATCGTTTGGTACGTCTGGTAGTTGCTCAAAGTTGGCAACCATATCATAGGCGAATACGCCGCCTAAAAACACTGAGAATGGCGTGTCTGAGTTACTTTTAATTTTGTTAATGCAGGTTCTTAAAGCGCTAAATGCATTATCCGCTTTTAATTTACTGTATTCGTCTTGTTGAGCGTCACTGGTTTTATACTCCAGTGTGAGTACTGTATCGTGTAACCCTACATGGCAATTTTTTACCTGCGACGCCAAATGTGCCAGCAGTTGTTTACCGTTATTAGATAGTGCAGTTACAATTACTTGCCGGCCTTGACACTCGATACGTAAAGCAGCATCAACTAAAATAATACTCTTTACATTGTCTTTAGAATCGATTTCTGCAGACTCTAGCAGCAGCGAGTTATTTTTATCGAGTGCAGCATAAAGAGATAGCGGGCTACTGATGTATTCTCGCCGCTGCCGTATGCTTGTCACCTCTCCAGGTGTTGTTGTTATATGACTAAAAATCAAACCTCATTCCCCTAAAACAAAAAGCCCCGCTAGTAAACTTACTAAGCGGGGCGTTTAAATACGTATAACAATGCCGTCCCGCTAAGCCAGGCACCACCACCAAGAATGTGTCATTGCATTGTTATTTAACATGTGAACTTCCAATTTTTAACATTTATTTAGATATAAAAAAACCCGCTTAATTTGCGGGTTTCAACTTTCGCTAGATACAACGAAACACCCGAATCTACGAGCGCCACCACCAATTTGTTGTTTTAGTTAATTTAAGCATGTGTTAATCATTAATATGTATCTTTAGTGCGTACAGTAAACCCCACTAGGCGCAATTCTGTCAAGGGCAAAATCGCGATAGTTATATAAAAATATAAAAAATATACAAAGTTCGTAGCCTTTAGGAGTGTTATACTTCATCCCTAATAAAAAGCTACCAGATATAAAAGAGTTAGTTTGATTAAATATGATTTACACAGCCATACCACCTTTTCTGATGGACGTTTAACGGTTCCGCAGTTGCTAGAGCGAGCAACAGAAAAGGGCGTAGATGTATTGGCGATTACCGATCACGATACCACAGCCGCAATTCAGCCAGCTAAAGCGTATATAGAGCAAAATAACTTAGCTCTTGAGCTCATTCCTGGTGTTGAGATCTCAACACGATGGGAAAGCTTCGAAATACATATAGTCGGATTAGCAGTTGACCCAAGTGCTAAGCAGTTAAGTGAACTGCTTCTGTCTCAACAAGCGAAAAGAGAAGCGCGCGCTAAAGAAATTGGTGTTAGGTTAGCCAAACGCGGTTACGAGGGAGTTTATGAGCAGGCAAAAGAGCTTGCTGGCGATGCTGAGATCACCCGAGCTCACTTTGCTGCCGCGTTGGTTGAACGTGGAGTTGCAAAGAATATTCAGGGGGTGTTTAAAAAGTTTTTAGCACGCAATAAAACAGGATATGTGCCAAGCTCATGGTGTGATATGGCAACGGCTATTAATGCAATCAAAGCAGCGGGTGGCATAAGTGTTGTTGCGCATCCCGCTCGATATCAAATGTCGAACAAGTGGCTACGTAAGTTGTTGCAAGAGTTTGCAGAGATAGGCGGGCAAGGTATGGAAGTCGCCCAACCCCAACAAGCGCCGAGCGAACGTCAGTTTTTAGGGCAACTAAGTCGAGAGTTTGGGCTACTAGCCAGCCAAGGCTCAGATTTCCATTACCCGATGCCTTGGCTAGAACTGGGGAAAAACCTATACTTACCAAAAGATTGCCAAGGTGTTTGGCAGTTTTGGGAAGAAAACGAGGAATGTTAATATGAGCCAATTTTTTCATGTTCACCCAGATAACCCGCAGGCACGGCTAATTAAGCAAGCGGCTGATATTATAAAACAAGGCGGCGTTGTTGTTTACCCAACTGATTCTGGTTATGCCATAGGGTGCGGTATTGGTAATAAGCAAGCTAAAGAACGTATTGAGCGGATAAGAGGCATTGAAAAACATCATAACTTCACTTTAATGTGCAGAGATTTATCAGAGCTTGCTACGTATGCGCGAGTAGATAACCAAATGTTCAGGCTTATAAAAAATAACACTCCTGGGCCCTATACGTTTATTTTTAAAGGCACCAAAGAAGTGCCTAAACGGTTATTAAATGACAAGAAAAAGACCATTGGTATTCGGGTAACCGATCATCCTATTACCAGTGCTTTGTTGACTGAATTGGGTGAACCAATGATGTCGTGTTCTTTAATTTTACCTGGTGAGCAGTTTACCGAATCAGACCCTGATGAAATTAGACTCAGAATTGAAAAACTGGTGGACTTAATTATTCACGGCGGTTATTTAATAGAACAAGCGACGACAGTCATAGACTTGTCTGAAGATGAAGTTGATATTTTACGTGTTGGGTGTGGCGACACCGCAGCGTTTACCTGATGCTAATTAATGAGTGATGTAGTAGAAAAAGCACCGCCGTTTGCATTTTTACATGGGCAAGCGGTGATAGAAAAGCCGGAAGATTTATATATTCCTCCAGATGCCCTAGAAATTATCCTAGAAACGTTCGAGGGGCCTCTCGACCTACTTTTATACCTGATCAAACGTCATAAATTAGATATTTTAGAGCTACCTATTCTTAGCATTACCCAACAATATGTTGCGTACGTTGAATTGATGACTGAATTGCGATTAGAGTTGGCTGGAGAATATTTGGTTATGGCGGCATTATTGGCTCAAATAAAGTCAAGAATGCTGCTGCCTGTACATGAAGAACTTGAAGAGGAAGAAGATCCTCGAGCCGAACTTGTTCGAAGGCTGCAAGAATATGAACAGTATAAATCAGCGGCTGAAAATTTAGATCAATTACCAAGGCTTGAGCGGGATATATTGGTCGCTCGTGCGTTAGTAGATGAAAGCGAAGTGCCTGTGGCAGAAACGCCAGAAATTGCACTTAAAGAGCTTATGCTGGCATTAGCTGATGTAATGGCGCGTGCAAAAACATTTGAGCATCATCAGATCACAACTGAATCTTTATCTACTAGAGAGAGAATGAGCCAAATTTTACACTACTTATCAGAGAATGATGGTCAGTGCCCGTTTACCAAGTTGTTTAAAATAGAAGAAGGTCGTAGTGGTGTTGTCGTAACATTTATTGCGATGTTGGAACTAATTAAAGAGCAGTTGATAAATTGTTTACAAGTAACACCTTCTAGTCAGATTTATTTGAGTTTGCAGCTACAAGAGTAGCTTAACCTCTGTCATAATAGAGGATTGAGTTCTATTTTGGTGTGTGTAATGCGGCGTGTAAGTGATGAGCAGTTGATTGAGCTTATAGAAGCGGCGATTTTTGTGTCAGAAACACCATTGTCAAAAAAGCGATTAAGAGAAACCGTATTAAAGGAAGTTGCTGCGTCTGGAATGCGTGTTGACGAAGCAATACGCTCGATATCAGAGCACTATCAAACGCGAGGCGTTCAATTAGTTGAGGTGGGTAGTGGATATCGATTTCAAGCATGTAAACGATTAACGCCTTGGCTAAGTAATTTATGGCAAGAAAAAGCGCCTAAATATTCAAGGGCGACCTTGGAGACGCTCGCTTTGATAGCTTATCGTCAGCCGATCACCCGGGGTGAAATAGAACAAGTACGAGGCGTATCTGTCAGCTCTAACATTATGAAGAGTTTACAGGAACGTGAATGGATAAAAGTTGTGGGCTTTAAAGAAGTGCCAGGTAAACCTGCGTTATATGCGACAACAAACCAATTTTTAGATTATTTTTCGTTATCTGGTTTAAATATGCTGCCAGAGTTACCTGAGCAGCATGAAGTTAAAATAGAGCAGATGTTAAGCGATCCTTCTGTGAGAGAATCATCCGAATGAGTGAAAAGTTACAAAAAGTATTAGCCCGAGCAGGCGTGGGTTCACGTCGTGAAATGGAAAAATACATTGATGCAAATCGCGTGAGTGTTGATGGCAAAGTGGCTAAATTAGGTGATCGTGTTGAAGAAGATGCGTTGATCCGTGTTGATGGTCATATTGTTAAGATAGAGCAAAAAGAAGACCGAATTTGTCGTGTTATTATGTACCATAAACCGGAAGGTGAGCTATGTACACGAAAAGATCCAGAAGGGCGTCGTACAGTATTTGACAGATTGCCGCGTATTGATGGGGAGCGGTGGATAGCCATTGGTCGCCTAGATATTAATACGTCAGGCTTATTGTTATTTACTAATGATGGCGAACTCGCTAACCGTTTGATGCACCCTAAATATGAGGTAGAACGTGAATATTCTGCACGTGTATTTGGTGAAGTAACCAATGAAACGTTACGTACCCTCACGAAAGGTGTTGAATTAGAAGACGGACCCGCAAAATTTCTAAACATCAAACCAATGGGTGGTGAAGGTATCAACAAATGGTTTAACGTGATGCTGACTGAAGGGCGAAATCGTGAAGTACGTCGTTTGTGGCAATCACAAGATGTTGAAGTCTCTCGCCTTATTAGGATCCGTTATGGCAAACTTGAGCTTAATAAACGTTTGCCGCAAGGTGGCTGGGAAGAGTTAGAGTTACCAGAAGTAAACTATTTACGTAAATCCGTGCGTTTAGGAAATGAAACACAGACTAAGTTATCTGTAATGCCTGAAAAGCGCAAAGATAAGCGAGCGAAGATCAATCAGATCCGTAAAGCGGTGAAAAAGCATAATCAAAGGGTACAAAAGCCGAAACGTCGCCAATCTTAAGCACCGATATAATCGTGATGTAAACAGGGTAAAGTAAAAAAAGCCGCTGGTTCAGCGGCTTTTTTGTATTAGGTATATGTCTTGTCCTGAAATGTGTTTACACATATAGGACTTATTTTATGAAGAGCACTAAAACTAAAGGCATTAAGCGTACTCAACGAGACTATACATTAGGCTTTAAATTATCCATTGTTGAGCTAGTAGAAAAAGGCGAATTCACGTATAAGCAAGCGCAAAGTCATTACGGCATTCAAGGTCGTAGTACCGTT
>NZ_MIET01000072.1 GCF_003590335.1 Pseudoalteromonas sp. MSK9-3
ATGGGAGTGGGTTGCTCCAGAAGTAGGTAGCTTAACCTTAGGGAGGGCGCTTACCACGGAGTGATTCATGACTGGGGTGAAGTCGTAACAAGGTAGCCCTAGGGGAACCTGGGGCTGGATCACCTCCTTATACGATTTAGAACTTATTTGTTCGTAGTGTCCACACAGATGATTGTTAGTTAGTTTTATCCTAAGGGATAGACTAATTAATATTGCTCTTTAAAAATTTGGAAAAGCTGATAAATAAATTCTTATAGATATTCGTATCTATAAAGAGTTTTCAAAAGTAAAACAATGCCAATTAATCAATGATTAATTAGCATCTACTTTAGTATTCAATATTAACTTCTGGCGAAGTTTAAACTGTCTTTGACACATACACCTCAAATTAATAAACCATTTTGGGTTGTATGGTTAAGTGACTAAGCGTATACGGTGGATGCCTTGGCAGTTGGAGGCGATGAAGGACGTACTAACTTGCGATAAGCCTAGTTGAGCCAGTAAGAGGCGCTTGAGACTAGGATTTCCGAATGGGGAAACCCACCTGTTTACAGGTATCATATGGTGAATACATAGCCATATGAGGCGAACGCGGAGAACTGAAACATCTAAGTACCCGTAGGAAAAGAAATCAACCGAGATTCCGAAAGTAGCGGCGAGCGAAATCGGAACAGCCCTTAAGCTGTTTTGTAATTAGTGGAAGGCTCTGGAAAGTGCCACGATACAGGGTGATAGTCCCGTACACAAAAATTTATAAGCAGTGAAATCGAGTAGGTCGGAGCACGTGAAACTTTGACTGAATATAGGTGGACCATCATCTAAGGCTAAATACTCCCAACTGACCGATAGTGAACCAGTACCGTGAGGGAAAGGCGAAAAGAACCCCTGTGAGGGGAGTGAAATAGAACCTGAAACCGTATACGTACAAGCAGTAGGAGCATACTAGTTATGTGACTGCGTACCT
>NZ_MIET01000073.1 GCF_003590335.1 Pseudoalteromonas sp. MSK9-3
ATGGGAGTGGGTTGCTCCAGAAGTAGGTAGCTTAACCTTAGGGAGGGCGCTTACCACGGAGTGATTCATGACTGGGGTGAAGTCGTAACAAGGTAGCCCTAGGGGAACCTGGGGCTGGATCACCTCCTTATACGATTTAGAACTTATTTGTTCGTAGTGTCCACACAGATGATTGTTAGTTAGTTTTATCCTTAGGGATTAACTAATTAATATTGCTCTTTAAAAATTTGGAAAAGCTGATAAATAAATTCTTATAGATATTCGTATCTATAAAGAGTTTTCAAAAGTAAAACAATGCCAATTAATCAATGATTAATTAGCATCTACTTTAGTATTCAATATTAACTTCTGGCGAAGTTTAAACTGTCTTTGACAATACAAACCATTTTGGGTTGTATGGTTAAGTGACTAAGCGTATACGGTGGATGCCTTGGCAGTTGGAGGCGATGAAGGACGTACTAACTTGCGATAAGCCTAGTTGAGCCAGTAAGAGGCGCTTGAGACTAGGATTTCCGAATGGGGAAACCCACCTGCTTTGCAGGTATCATATGGTGAATACATAGCCATATGAGGCGAACGCGGAGAACTGAAACATCTAAGTACCCGTAGGAAAAGAAATCAACCGAGATTCCGAAAGTAGCGGCGAGCGAAATCGGAACAGCCCTTAAGCTGTTTTGTAATTAGTGGAAGGCTCTGGAAAGTGCCACGATACAGGGTGATAGTCCCGTACACAAAAATTTAT
>NZ_MIET01000074.1 GCF_003590335.1 Pseudoalteromonas sp. MSK9-3
AAACATGATCACTGGTGCTGCACAAATGGACGGCGCAATCCTAGTAGTTGCTGCAACTGACGGTCCTATGCCACAAACACGTGAGCACATCCTACTTTCTCGTCAGGTTGGCGTACCTTACATCATCGTATTCATGAACAAATGTGACATGGTTGATGACGAAGAGCTACTTGAGCTAGTAGAGATGGAAGTTCGTGAACTTCTTTCAGAATACGACTTCCCAGGTGATGACTTACCACTAATCGCAGGTTCAGCGCTTAAGGCGTTAGAAGGCGAGAAAGAGTGGGAAGACAAGATTGTAGAGCTTGCAGAAGCACTAGATTCTTACATTCCAGAGCCAGAGCGTGACATCGATAAGCCATTCATCATGCCTATCGAAGACGTATTCTCAATCCAGGGTCGTGGTACAGTAGTAACTGGCCGTGTTGAAGCTGGTATTGTAAACGTGAACGACGAAGTTGAAATCGTAGGTATGAAAGAAACTACGAAGACAACTTGTACGGGTGTTGAGATGTTCCGTAAGCTTCTAGACGAAGGTCGTGCGGGTGAGAACATCGGTGCACTTCTACGTGGTACTAAGCGTGAAGACGTTGAACGTGGTCAAGTACTAGCGAAGCCTGGTTCAATCACTCCACACACGAAGTTCACTTCAGAAGTATACGTACTTTCGAAAGATGAAGGTGGTCGTCATACTCCATTCTTCAAAGGTTACCGTCCACAGTTCTACTTCCGTACAACTGACGTAACAGGTAACGTTGAGTTACCAGAAGGCGTAGAAATGGTAATGCCTGGTGATAACATCAAGATGACTGTAGATTTGATCGTACCAATCGCGATGGACGAAGGTTTACGCTTCGCTATCCGTGAAGGTGGTCGTACAGTTGGTGCTGGTGTTGTTGCAACTATCGTTGAGTAATATCGACCATAGTTAATGCATAAGCATTAATAAGAAACCCAAGCTTAGGCTTGGGTTTTTTTATGTCTGCGATTTAATGATTAAAAATGAAGTAATGTTATATTGACGCCTCTACCCCCTCAGGGAGCAATACATTCTATTTCCGCGTATAGGTCAGGCTGATACGGTCTTGGCTCTGTAGGTAGCCTGTCAAAGCCTTGAATACCGTTTTTGAGGGTTAATTGGGGAACTAAACGTTTACATAAATGTCTACTGTGTCTAAGTAAAAAGACACTTTGCCGGGTAAATGCTTCATAGCTATCAGCAATGATCCGAATGGCAAACTTATTATCGTTGTATTGTACTTGTCTGTAATGCACTTGATGGTCGAAGTCGTATAGCTTTTCAATTTCGCCAAATTGTACTGGTGTATGATGGCAGCCAGCGAGAGAAAACACTAAAAGAACACTCAGTCGTTTAAGTGAGAAGGGATAATTGATTGGCGACATAAATTTCCTTAAGAGCAGACCAATTTTGAGCATAACATATGGAGACGATTTAGGTGTTTAAACATATAAAAAAACTACTCACAGAGTTTTCAGTACAGCCTATAGAGACGCCTACGGTAGACTTTAACACTGCATTAGCAGCGCTTATGGTGGAAGTGATGCGTTCTGATGGAAAATTGTTAGCGGTGGAGCTCAAACAAATCGAGGAGTTATTGGTAGAGCAGTGTGAATTAGAGCGTGCACAAGTAGATGCTTTAATTAAAACAGCACAGCTTTTAGTTGAGCAAGCAATTGATTTATATTTATTTATTAAGCAAGTGAATAACCATACCGATGATGTTGAGCGCATCGAAATTGTGCAATTACTGTGGTATGTGGCATATGCAGATGGCAATATTGATAGCTATGAAGATCATACGATACGGAAAATATCAGGATTGATGTACGTTACGCATGCAGATTTTATCGCGGCCAAGCTGGCCGCGTCAGCTTAAGTGAGTTTTTGGGTTAATGTGCGAGTTCTGACTTACATGATTGAACAACTTCTTTAAGCATAAAATTAACCAATGTTGGGCTTATCTGGTACATTTTGGCAATGTCTTTTTGTTTCATTTTACCGCTTCGATAAAAGCTCACCACATTTTGATGTCGAGTCGACAATTTATTAATCGTGCTGTTAACTTGTTGAGAGACTTGGCGCTGTAAATAGCGTTTTTCAATATTGGAATTATCATCATTGAATTGTTCTGTCTGAACGCATTCAATATCGACCCAGGCTTCCCTTGTTTGTTTTCTTAACATATCAATCGCAATATTACGGGCGACTTGGTATGCATAACTGGTTGAGTTTTTTACTTGGAAGTTCTGATTTTCAGACATGCCAGAAAGGCGGATAAAGGTATCTTGTAAAGCATCTTCAGCAAGATAAGGGCAGCGTAGGATATTACTTAAGTAGGCCAGTAATTTTGCTTGGTTATCAGCGATAACTTGCGACCACTTATTTGCGAACTGCGACACGAGATACTCCTTATTAATTCTAAAAATCGAAATGACATTGATAATGCAAATGATTATCAGTTGTGTATTATTTATAAATTTTTACCTTTGTCAATGGTCATAAAGATAAAGTTACAAATAGGTGAGCACTTTGCATCAGTATATTTGTACTTCGGATCATCAGATATGATGATTTCATCATGTTTGGATAATGTTTTTTATTTTGTTAAGGAAAATAATGAAAGTACGTCGACTAATGTTGCCACTGGGTGTGATTTTACCCATTGCACTTCAGGTAAATGCACAAGGTAGTGAGTTGCATCATTTTGAAAATAAAGGTGAAAAATTAGAATCTGTGACTATAAAGCGCAGTCAATATGGTATGGCACATATTGAGGCTAATGATCTATTCGGGTTAGCATATGGTAACGCTTACGCACAAGCTCAAGATCATAGTTGTATTTTAGCGGATGGTTACTTGCGAGTTCAGGCTCAACGTGCT
The DNA here is from genome assembly GCF_003590335.1 of Pseudoalteromonas sp. MSK9-3. Taxonomy (GTDB): domain Bacteria; phylum Pseudomonadota; class Gammaproteobacteria; order Enterobacterales; family Alteromonadaceae; genus Pseudoalteromonas. Next base: position 2,903 of record NZ_MIET01000074.1, read on the forward strand.
CAATATTTAGGTGCACATAGTCAATCAGGTGATAATCGCCACGTTTTATCTGATTTTGGATATCGTATTTTAGATATTCGTGGCCGAACCGAACGAGCATATTCTTCGTTATCCTCTAATACGAAACAATTGGCTGAGGGGTTTGCTGCAGGTTATAACGCATTTTTGAGCGCAGTAGATGCTGGTGACGAGGTATTGGGACAAGAATGTAAAGGTGCCGACTGGGTTAAACCAATTGAAGCCGTCGATGTCGTTGCAGGAATACTCAATTTAGGAGTACAAAGCAGTTCAGTGAGGATGCTACCAGCCTATGTGAAAGCACATCCATTAGAAGCGGACGAATGGCGGCCAAAACTCGCACTGCAAAAAAAACTCACAGCTTGGCATATTGATAATTATGAGTCACTTGATTTGCAGAGCCCACTTCAAACACAAGGTTCAAATGGCTGGGCTCTAGGAAAAAATAAAACGGAGAATGGCAAAGGAATTGTGTTGGCTAACCCCCACTTCCCCTTTAATGGTAACTTTAGGTTTTGGGCTAACCATGCAAAGATAAAAGATGAGCTCAATGTGATGGGGGCTTCAATCATTGGTTTCCCTGGGCCTGTCAATATTGGTTTTAATCAAAATCTGGCTTGGACACACACCTATTCCTCAGCATCCCATGCGGTTGTGTACCGGTTATCACTTAAACCTGGTGATAGGCTGAGCTATCAGTTAGATGGTCAATGGCACTCGATCAAGCAGCGTGACGTAGAGGTTAAGGTTAAAACGGATGCTGGCATGCAAACGCTCAGTAAAACGATATTCTACACCGATATTGGTGTGATCATGGAAGATGAGCGTCGTTTTCCATGGGATGATCAGTTTGTCTACGTAATAAAAGATGCGAATCTCGATAGTTTTGACTCGGTTGATCATTGGTTAGCAATGAATCAAGCATCGAATATGGCGGAGTTTAAAGAAACATTCAGTACATTTGACGGCATGATGTTTAATAACACCTTAGTTGCGGATAATAAGGGCGATACATTTTATGTCGATGATTCCAATGTCCCGTTACTTTCTGAACAAGCGATTCGTTTTTTAAAAACAGATCCTAAGAGTGCGCATATTTTTGCTAGTACAGGCATCGCATTATTACCGGGTAACAACAGCGAGTTTATTTTTCAAGATGAAATTGAATTTGCTGATGCTCCCCAGTTACAGCGTAGCGATTACGTACAAAACTCAAATGATTCATATTGGCTAACTAATGCGCTGCACCCTATTGCTGAAAACTCCCCATTGTATGGTGAATTTGCCACAGTACAATCTTTGCGCACACGGCACAGTATTAATATGTTATCAGCTCGCTCAGGGCTAGATAATAAATTTAGCGTCGCTGAAGTTGAACGCGCATTGCTAGACAACAGTACTTTTGCAGAACGCTTTAAACGTGACTTAGTAACGCTATGTACGACGTTTTCAGCGCAAGACTTAGTCAGAATATCACGCAAGGAGTCAGTGGTTGAAGAGGTGTGTCATGCCGTTACACAGTGGGATGGTCAGTTTAATCGTCATTCAAAAGCGGCACATCTGATCAATGAATTTATGTTCTTATTAGATTTTGAACGCGATTTTAACGTTAAGTTTGATGCTGAATACCCAGTAACGACACCACGTGGACTTGCTGTGAATGCCGAACTATTAAAGCGGTTGATAACAGCAGCTGATATTGTTAAGCAATCAGGTTATCCCTTGAATGCTAAGTGGGGAGAGGTGCAATATTTACAAAAAGCAGATCACAGGATCAGCTGGCCTGGTGCAACACATAATGTTGGCGGGTTTAATATCTATGCTCCTGGCAATAATATGGATATGACAACCTTTGCAAAAGCGGTAAAACCCGCAGTGCTTAACCCATTAACGGGGAAAGAAACATGGTCAGGATTGAATAAAGATGGTGTCGAAGTTCATTTTGGCTCAAGTTGGATGATGGTGGTGGGGTTTGATAATGACGGACCTCAAGCGCGCGGGTTATTGAGCTTTTCTCAATCCACTTCGGCAAGTTCCTCGCACTTTGCGGATCAAAGTCATTTTTACAGTGAGCAGCAGAAATTAGTTGATTTGCCGTATACCCCTGAAGCGTTAGCGAAACAATTAAAGAGTGAAATTAAGCTAAAAATTAAAAAAGACTAAAAATCTTTCATTGTCGAGCGTCACAAAGCCATTAGTCGCAAATGATTTTTAGGAAATACGATGAGTTTTGATAACGAAAATGGCATTTTTAAAGTACTGATTAATCAAGAAGAGCAGTATTCACTTTGGCCCAGCTATAAAAGTGTGCCCGGTGGTTGGAAAGATGTCGGCATTGAAGGAAGTAAGGATACATGCTTGACGTATATAAACGAAAAGTGGACCGATATGCGTCCAGCTAGCCTACGTGAAGCAATGGCCAAGTAAAGTCAAAGGAGTAGTGATATAACACGGATGATATTCGTATTCTGTGTCTGCATCACTACTCCCTAAGACACAATCTTATGTTTTGTATTCACACCTAGTACACCCCTGCCAATAACATAGCCAGTTTATTTTCTAATGGAGTCTGAGATGTCAGCCATTACCATCATGGATTATTTAGCTCAGCATGCTGAGCAAACCCCCGATCGAGTTGCGCTTATTTGTGTTGACCGTAAGCAACGAACTTCTTGGACATATCATGCGTTATATCAACGGAGTATTTGGTTAGCTAGCCATATTCAAAAGCAAGCAAAACCCGGAGATCGTGCATTAATATTAATGGACTCTGGTATTGACTACGTTTCTAGCTTTTTTGCGTGTCAGTATATAGGCGTGACCGCGATACCCAGTTTTCCGCCAGAATCGACAAAAGAGCAGCATATAGCTCGAACAGTGGGCATTGCTGAAGACTCTCAAGCTGCAGTAGTGCTAACGACGGCGCGTTTTAGTAATACAGTGCAGACCATGGTAGAACAAACGCGCGATAGTACCATGTTAGTGGTTGATACATTGGATGAATCGACAGCTCAGGTTGGTAAGTACGATGCCTGTGAAAATGATATTGCATTTTTACAGTACACTTCAGGTTCGACGGCAAAACCGAAAGGTGTGATGGTGAGTCATCGCAATTTAATTGCCAATGAGCGAGCACTTGCTGAGGTTGTTGAGACGTCTGTAGAAGATGTATCTGTGAGTTGGCTGCCATTATTTCATGACATGGGTTTGATTGGTGGTTTACTACAGCCTTTATTTACGGGTTATTTACTGGTGTTGGCATCCCCGCGTTATTTTATGGAAAAACCAGTGCGGTGGTTAGAATTAGTGAGCGAGTATAACGGCACTGTCTCTGGTGGGCCTGATTTTGCTTTTCGGTTATGTTTAGAGCGTATTAAGGATAAGCAAAGAGCTGCATTAGATTTATCCAGCTGGCGAGTGGCATTCTCAGGTGCTGAGCCTATTAGGCATGACACGTTGAATGATTTTGCCGATAAATTTAGCGCAAATGGCTTTAAAAGAGAGGCATTATATCCGTGTTATGGTCTGGCGGAAGGGACGCTATTAGTGACGGGGAGTAAAGCTGGCTCTGGAGCTAAAATACATGCATTTTGTAATGAGGCATTAAGCCAAGGCAAGGCACGTCAAGTGCAAGCGCAAGATATTCGTAATAATGGTGAATATAGCCACCAAGTAAGTTGCGGTGTTACGCCTTCTCAGCATTATCTAAGGATCACTTGCCCCACGACATTGGCTGAATTACCTGCAGGAGAGATTGGCGAGATCTGGGCTGCGGGTCCAAGCATTGCTGTCGGTTATTGGCAAAATGAGAAGGCAACTAACGAGACATTTGTGACCCGTGATAATCATCGCTGGTTAAGAACGGGAGATGTGGGTTACCTGTATGACGATCAGTTATATATCTCAGGTCGACAAAAAGATTTAATTATCAGCAATGGCCACAATATTTATCCGCAAGATATTGAACGCAGTATTGAAGCTGGCTTGAGCTTTGTCCGTAAAGGACGGGTGTCGGCTTTTCCTGTGCCAAGTGCAGAGCATGGAGAGGGTATTGGTTTAGCCATAGAAACCAGCAACAAGTTTCGGGACGATATGCCCGCTGAGCAGGTGGCGTTGGTCGTGAGAGACTATGTGATTGAGCACTTCGGGCAAAGTCCTGAATTAGTTCTATTACTTGACCAAGGGGCTTTACCTAAAACATCCAGTGGTAAATTGCAGCGCAGTGCTTGTTTAAAATTATATGGTCTTAAAAGACTGGCAAGTTATGGTGATTTCAACCGTGATGCACTTGCTCAATTACACAGTGTGCAAGTGACTGATAATAGCCACTGGGGTGAGCTGGAAACAACACTAGCCACGATATGGCAATCAGCCCTTAATTACCCTGTACGTCATGATGCAGCTGATTTTTTTGCACTGGGTGGAAGCTCGATTAAAGCGGTACAACTATTGGCTAAAGTGGAAGCCGAGTTCTCGTGTCATATTGCGCCTACTAGCCTATTTAAAGCGCACACCTTTGGCCAATTCTGTGCCTTACTGAAAAGTACCCTAGAGAACACGAAAACACAGCAAAAGATAGTGCCTCAGCACTGTCTCAGCAGTGAGTTGAGCGCTCAGCAATTGCGCCAGCTATTCCTGTGGCAATTACAGCCGCAAAGTAATGCATACCATATCGGTGCTCAGATAGTACTCAAAGGCAAGCTCTCAAAGCTATGGTTACAGCAAGCGTGTGAACAGGTTTTATCAGATCATGCAATTTTACGTCATCGTTATTATAAAAATGATCAAGGGCAATGGCGTCAAACGGCAACGGAGCAAAGTTTAGACTGGCAATATGTAGATTTAAGCGCTGAGCAGAATATTGCAGCACAAGCAGATAGTTGGATAACTGCCTTGAACAGTAAAGCGTTTGCGCTTGAGAAAGGAGAAAACTTCCGTGTTGGATTGGTGCAATGCACAGATGAGGAATATATCTGGGTAATGAGCATGCACCATATTGCATCAGATGCGTGGACATTTGATTTACTGATACGCGCGGTAAGTGCACACTATCAGCGATTGGCTCAAGGCCAAGCATTAGAAAATCAACTGTCTGAAATTGAGTATGGTGATTATGCTCAGTGGCAACAGCAGTGGTTGGCGACTGAACAAGCACAGCAGCAATTAGCCTATTGGCAGAGCGCGCTGACCTTACCTGCGGATGAATTGCTTTTTGAGCCTCAGCACCCACGACAAGTCGACATGGCACCATTGGCAACCTCAACATTGCACTTAGATTATCAACAAGTTGCAGGTTTACAGAAGCTAGCACATCAACACAGTGCCAGTTTATTCATGTTGTTATTAAGCAGCTTCCAAGCGCTGTGTTACCGTGTGGCCAATAAAGCGAAACCACGGGTCGCGATCCCAGTGGCTAATCGGCAAAATAGCCAAGTACATGGCTTAGCTGGCTTTTTCATAAATACCCAGTTGATAAATGCTGATATTGATGCCGCTGATAGTTTTAGTGACATCTTGGAACAGTGTAAAAATTACACGTTGGCTGCACAAGATAACCAAGATTTCCCATTTGAAAAATTAGTGGAAATCGTTAATCCAGAGCGCCATGTTGGTCAAACGCCTTTATTCCAGGTGATGTTCAATCATGTTGAGCATAATTTAGACATGCTCGATACGTTACCTGATGTGTCGCTTGTCGAAGTAGCACCTTTAAAACATGAAGCGCAGTTTGATTTAAGTATTGATTCACGCTTATTCAATAATGGTCAATTAGCGCTTGAGTTGCAGTACAATGCGTCACTGTTTGATGCTGCATTTATTGAGCATTTGCAACATGCATGGGCGAACCTACTTGTTCAGGTAGTGATCAACCCAGAGCAAGCAATTGGGAACATAACACTGCTCAGTGATGTAACTGATGTGCTTGAACACGGTCAAGGTGACGATATTACGGAACTGCCTAATCATTGGCTGATGCAGTTGAGTGAATATGCGGAGCAATATCCACAGCGCACCGCTGTGATTTATAAAAATGAGCAATTTAGCTATGAATGGTTAGAGCAAACATCAAACAGGCTGGCACATGCCCTACTGGCTGAAAAGCTAGGGGAAAACCCAGTTGTGGGAGTGCTGTTGGAGCGTACCCCGCTGATGTTGGCCAGTGTATTAGCCTGTTTAAAAGCCAATATCGGCTATTTACCATTAGATGCCCAATTCCCCGCTGAAAAGTTAAACTATATGCTCAAAGACAGTGTATGCCGCGCGGTGATCAGCGATCTGGAACAGACTGACATTGTCTTTTCTGGGCAATGGCTAGCACCTGTGCAGCTGCTAAATCAGCATTATAAAAAGATTAATATTCCTACGGTATCAAAGCACCCGGCATATATAGCCTATTTAAATTATACCTCGGGTTCGACAGGTCAAGCCAAAGGCGTGGTGATTGGTCATGAAGCATTGGCACAGTATATCGAGTCTGCGAAACAGTTTATCTCGCTCAGTGAGCAAGATGTGGTGCTACAGTTTGCGACCGCTAATTTTGATGCGTTTGTCGAGCAAGTGTTCCCGACATGGTCTGCAGGTGGAGCCATTGTGTTAAGAGATAACGCGCTATGGGATGCAAAAACACTCTATGCACAGGCGCAGCGTCATAATATTACGGTGATGGATTTAAGTGCAGCTTATTGGCGCAGCATTGCCTCAAGTTGGGCGTATCATCATGAGCATATCGCGCCTATTTCTCTGCCTAAGCTAAGACAAGTTCACTCCGGTGGTGAAGCCATGTCTATCACTGCCATTGCTGACTGGCGACGTGCAGGGCTTGAGCATGTGCGCTTATTGAATACATATGGACCGACTGAAATCGTGGTGGAAGCAGCAATTTACGATTGCCAAGCTAACCCTCCTGTGGATGCGGTTCCGTTAGGTGAGCCATTACAGGGGCGCAAATTGTATGTGCTTGATCACAACCTTGAATTAGTCGCCGAAAAACAGATCGGTGAGCTATATGTTGGCGGTGAGATTATTGCGCGTGAATATTGGCGTCGCGCTGGACAAACGGCCAGTCAGTTCATCGCAGATCCATTTAGTGCGAATGGTGCACGTATGTATGCGACGGGGGACTTAGTCAGCTGGGACAATGGCCAGTTACAGTATCATGGCCGTCGAGATCATCAAGTTAAAGTGCGCGGTTTTAGAGTCGAGTTAGGTGAAGTAGAGCAATGTTTAACACAATTGCCGAGTGTTGATGCTGCGGTGGTGGTGACGCAAAGCAGTGAACACGGTATGGAGCTTATTGCTTATGTTCAATGCACTGCGCAGACGTTACCCACTGGCGATACTATTAAACGCGCGTTGAGTGAGCAGTTACCGCATTACATGATCCCAAAACACATGGTGGTAATGGCGCAATTGCCAGTGAATGCCAGCGGTAAGTTGGAAAGGCATAAGCTGCCAGCAATAACGTCAGAGCAGTCGGTGTCTCCATCTCAGGTTGAATTGGCAAGTAATGACGTTGAGCGCTTAATTAGCCAAATATGGCAGCAGCACTTAAAGCAGGCTGACATTGACCGTCAAGCCAATTTCTTCGATATTGGTGGTCATTCGCTATTGCTCATGGCAGTGCATGAATCAATTCAAGCTCATTACCCGAACGTACAATTAACAGAGTTATTTACCTATCCAAGTATTGCTACATTGGCTGAGCATCTATCTGGGTCGTCTGTCACGGCAAAGCCTCAGTCTAAACCATCAGCTAAGCAGCAAAAGAAAGGCATGAATGCATTGGCTGCTCGTCGTAAAAAATCAAGAGAATCATAAATATGTCAGACATAGAATATAGTGAATTAGATATCGCCATTGTGGGCATGGCAGGGCGTTTTCCTGATGCAAATAACGTCGAGGAGCTTTGGCAAAATGTCGCAAAGCAACATTGTAGTATTACGCCGTATAGTGACGAACAGCTGCGTGGCGCAGGAGTAGACAGCGACACGCTAGCGAACTCTGATTATGTTAAAGCAGGTGTTCCGTTCACCAATATGAAGGCGTTTGATGCTGGCTTTTTTGGCTATAGCCCCAAAGAGGCTGAACAACTTGACCCTCAACAGCGTATTTTTTTACAGACGTGTTGGCATGCATTAGAAGATGCCGGTATCACGCCAAGTGCGACTAATTTAACAGGCGTTTTTGCGGGGTGTGGCGTACCAAGTTACTTACTGCAAAACCTGTTATCAAATAACACGCAAAATGACATAACGAGTTTGTTGGCCTTAACAAACGGTAATGATAAAGACTCTTTAGCAACACGGGTTAGCTATGAGCTTAACCTTAAAGGCCCATCGGTCACTGTACAAACAGCTTGCTCTACCTCGTTGGTCGCCGTTCATATGGCATGTCGCTCACTGCAAAACTTCGAAAGCGATGCTGCACTTGCTGGCGGCGTATGGCTAAATTTGGCATCCGAGCAGGGCTATGACGCACCCGCTGGAGGGAGTTTATCTCCGACCGGTCAGCTAAGTGCCTTTTCTGAAAATGCTGATGGTATTTTAATTGGTAGCGGCAGTGCTGCCGTGGCACTGAAGCGTGTTGAAGATGCGCTTAGCGCTGGCGATGCCATTTTGGCTGTGATCCGAGGCTCTGCGGTTAATAACGATGGAAAAGACAAAATAGGCTACACGGCTCCCAGTGTAACAGGGCAAGCCAATGCGGTGAGCGCAGCGCTTGAATTTGCTGATGTGGAGCCAAGTTCGATTGGGTATATTGAAACACATGGTACAGGCACTAAATTGGGTGATCCGATCGAGATTGCAGCCCTTAGCCAAGTCTATCAATCGGATAAAACACAGTATTGTGCCATTGGTTCGATTAAAGCCAATATTGGGCATTTAGACTCAGCTGCGGGTGTCACCGGTTTGATCAAAGCTGTTCAAGCTTTGCGATATAAGCAATTGCCCCCGAGCATTCATGCCAAGCCGCTAAATCCAGCTATTGATTTTGCTGCTAGTCCGTTTTATGTCAATGACACATTAAAAGCATGGGAAAGTGATACCCCTCGTAGAGCGGCTGTGAGTTCGTTAGGGATGGGTGGTACCAATGCACATGTTATTTTAGAAGAATATGTTTCGCAGGAGCAACCGGAACCCGCAGAGCCAACACGCCGAGCGCCTTGGTACATTTTACCTGTGAGTGGAGCGACTAAAAGTGGGCTCAATGATCAGGTAGCTGCACTGCAGAATATGTTGGTTGCACAGCCACACACTCTTCCTGAAGCCGCTGCGCAATTACAGCAAAAGCGTGCCGCACTCGCCTTTAGAAAAGCATTTGTGGTCAAAGATCACGAGCAAGCCGTCGCGATGTTAAGCCGTGACGTTGTGGCAATGAAAACGACGGATGCGCGCATTGGCTTACTGTTCTCGGGGCAGGGCTCTCAGTATGTGACAATGGCTCAGCCATTACTCAAACATAACGCGTATTTTAAATCTGTGTTTAATGAAGTTTTGAGTCATTTTTCTGAGCAATTACAACAGCAACTTACTAGGGTATTTGCACCTGAAGATGATCAAGTTTTAATAGCGAACCAACTTCTGAACGAAACGCGCGTGACACAGCCGGCATTATTTATTGTGGGATATGCGATGGCGCGCACGTATCAGGCATTAGGTGTAACTATCACAGGCATGTTGGGACACAGCATTGGTGAGTATGTTGCAGCATGTTTGGCGAATGTGATGTCATTGGAAACGGCGGTTACCTTGGTGACGGCCAGAGGTGAAGCGCTTCAAGGTATGGCTCCTGGTACGATGTTATCTGTGGTGGCTGATGAGCAAACTATTGCCCCTTACTTAACTGCTGAGCTGGATATTGCTGCGTTGAATAGTCCGACGAATACCGTGGTTGCTGGGACAAAAGAGGCAATAAAAGCATTACAAACACAATTAAAAGCCGAACAGATAAGTTGTACACGACTCCATGTATCTCATGCATTTCATAGCCATTTAACTGAGGCGGTGTTACCGGAGTTTAAAGTTGCTTTAGAGAAAGCCCACCTAAGTGCGCCTGATGTAGTGTTTGTGAGCAATGTCACCGGGCAGGTGATCACAGATGATCAAGCAACATCGGTGCAATACTGGTTAGATCACATTCGTCAGCCAGTAAAATTTGCTGACGGGGTGCACACGTTATCTGAGCGCTGTGATGTACTTATTGAAGCAGGGCCAGGTGATACGCTGCAGAAATTGGTGCAGCAGGTGGGTATAACGAAAGAGCTGACGGTTTTAAACTCTATTGCCCATGTACGCGATATGAAAGACGTCATCGCGCCTTTTGCTAAAACGGCTGCAACGTTATGGCAGTTAGGGTTAAATATTGATTGGCAATATGTTGGAGAGTTGACTCCGAGTGCATCTAAAGTACTGCCTGAATATCAATTTAGTCAGCAAGAATATTGGGTTGAGGTAAATCAAGAGCGAACTGTGTCAGCGACACGCGACGTTGAGTCATCCAGTTCACAGCCGCAATTATTGCAACCTATTTGGCAGCAACAACCGCTGCATGTTAAGCGTCAAGATTTGAGCGCAGAGCACTTTGTATTGTTGGCTTCAGACTCACAGGTATGCAGCGCACTAAGTACGGCGCTTATTGAGCGTGGCGCGCAATTAACCATGTTATGGGCAGTACAAAGAGATGATGCAGAGTTTACGGTTCAAGACAATGGCCACATTAATTTTGATCACACAAATCCCACTCATTGGGAAAAGCTACATGCTTATTTAGCGGATGGTACACAGGTAACACATTTTGTAGATACGCGCTTTTTTGTGCCGGCACAATCGGATGATGTCATTGGTTATGAGGCATTACTGCCACTGGTACAGCACTTAGTTGCGACCTTTAATGTGCGATTAAGTGTGTTAGCTACTCAGTTGTTCTCAGTATTGGATGATGAAAGTTTATCACCAGAAAAGGCCACGCTTTTGGGGCTAACCCGTGGGTTGCCGCTAGAGCACAATACGCTCACGCGGGTGATTGAATTTAAAGATGCAGACATTGCCTTCAATGAAGATATAGTGACTAAATTGGTGGCTGATTTAGTGGCAGATAAACCAGAACATCATGAAATAGCTTATCGCGGTAAGCAACGTTTTGTGCTCAGTCAGCAAGCCATTCCTACGAGTGCTGATAGATCGATAGAGTCGGGTGTCACGTTAATTACCGGTGGTTTGGGTGGTGTCGGGTTACATCTGGCTAAATACCTAGGTGAACAAGGTCACAAACTGATTTTGCAAACTCGCAGTCAGTTTGCACCTGAGTCTCAGTGGCAAGCATTACAACAAGCCAGTGAGACTGATGACAAGTTACGTAAGCAGGTAACAGCGTTATTATCATTACAGGCGCAAAATGTTGATGTCATGGTGATCACCGCTGACGTACTTGATGCTGCGCAGCTCGGCCAGTCGGTAAAGTTAGCTGAGCAGCAGTTTGGTACAATCACGCATGTTGTACATAGTGCTGGGCTACCAGGTGGTGGTTTCATTGCTGGGATGACAATGGAGCACGCTAGTGTGACTTTATCGAGCAAGATTCAAGGCACACAGAACGTATTACAGGTATTTAAAGAGCATGCATTACAGCAGTTTGCTGTGTGTTCTTCTTTGGCTTCTGTATTAGGCGCATATGGACAAAGTGATTATTGTGCGGCCAATGTGTATTTAGATACATTGGCGCAGCAAGCACATAACTTCCCTGTTGTTAGTATTAACTGGGATGCGTGGGCTCAAACCGGGATGGCTGCTAAGTTTGACTTGCCTGAAGGATTAGGGCTGCAAGGTGATATTGGTGCTGCCATGTTGGCTGATATTTTTGCAAGTGGTCAGTCGCAAGTGTATGCCGCTAGCATGAGTTGGTCACAACTGGTACACGTAACACGTGAGGCGGAGCAGGCGATTTTAAACGCGAAGGCTAAGCCTGCGGGACATGGACGCCCAGACTTAGACACCGAATATGAAGCACCTGAGAGTGAACTTGAACATAAGCTGGTGGCTGTTTGGCGCGAGTTTCTTGGCTTTGATGAAATAGGGGTGTTTGATAGTTTATTTGCCTTGGGCGGCGACTCATTGATAGCCATTCAAATGTTGGCGAAAGTAAAGCAGCAGTTCTCTATTGAATTAGAGCCTGCGGAGTTTTTTGAAGATCCAAGTATTGATAACTTGGCTTATATTATTGAAGGAAAGCTCATCGAGCAGCTTTCATCATAGCAAAAAATGCAAGCCCAAACCTGAGCAGGTTTGGGCTTTTTTATGGCAATTGATCAGAGGTTAAAATGAAAAAACAGCGGCCCATGAACTTGGCGATACAGACAATGGCTTTGCCTATTACAGCCTATGCCTCCATCCTCCACCGTGTCAGTGCAGTGGTGATGTGGGTGGGGTTTGCCTTTTACTTACCCACTTTGTGGTATTCACTGCAGTCACCAGAAAACTTTGCGTTATTGCATGCATTACGTGATGAAAGCATTATTATCCAACTGTTTTTGTGGGCGTTCTTGACCGCCATGGGATATTACTTATGCGGCGGAGTTAAACATTTAATCCAAGAAGCTGGACACTGCGAAAGCCTTGAGGGTGGCGCAAAAATATCTTGGGTGTGTATTGCCGTGGGCGTATTGCTGAGTGTCTTATCAGGAGTGTGGATATGGCTATGATAAATCTATCAGGCACACAACAATGGGTTTTACAGCGCGTTTGTAACGTGATCGTTATTTTGTTTGTGGCGGCGATGATCGGGTATTTGGTGTTGTGTGGCCCGGTATCATTTGCAATGTGGTCAACACTACACAGTGCGCTGTGGTTTAAAATACTGGCAACGGTGGTGCTGACTGCAACGGTCGCAAATGGTATTTTAGCGGCTTGGCAAATCGCAGGAGACTATATTAAAGGGCGTTTAAATACGGTGTTTAATATCATACTTGTTGCACTGAACCTTGGGTTATGGGGCTTTGGTCTAGGTTTACTTTGGGCCGTATGAGGCGCTACTTCGGTGTAATTTTATAAGCTGCATAGGCGTAATATCAAAGTGTTTTTTAAAGGCGGTAATGAAATTGCCCACATGGGTATATTTCGCTAGATATGCAGCTTCTCCTATGGTTAATCCTTCTATCAAAAGTGCTTTTCTCGCCTTTTCTAAGCGCTTTATTTTGACGTATTGCTTTAATGTGGTGTTGAAACTGCGTTTAAAATTACGCTGCAACGTGCTGATACTTACTCCTAACTGCTGTGCAATATCAATGAGGGTAAAATCTTGCTCCAATAGCACCAGCAATGTCGCCAGTTTACTTTCGCTGGCTTGAATCGGTGAATGAGCATAGTGCGCTTGGGTCGGTGTTAATTCGGGATGATAAAACTGACTAATTACTTCATGCAATAATTGCAGTGCATGTTGCTCCAATAGCAGCGGAGCAAGCAGATGTGTGTCACCCTCTTGATTGGCAAGTATCTTGATTTGTTGCAGCAGGGAGGGCGTCAGTGATGTGACATAGACATTTTGAGAATGAAACAGTTGCGAGTCTATCTGCTCGCATGCTTGTTCATTTAAGACTTTTTGTAATAACCAACTACGTTCACAGCTTAACGTGACTTTTTTTACGTGCTGATCTTTTTGCATAAAACGGGTAAATATATCCTGTTTATTCAGTATATTAATAAAAGCAACAGGCTCCTTGTCGGCGCTAAATTGATAGCGTTTTTGTGCCACTCTAAATGACACTGTACCTGCCAATAACACCGTGACATGAAACCCCGCAGGTAAGATAGCACTGCTGCTGGTATGACTGTTTTCGATGATATCTGCGCGGTGCAAGTACAGCCCTTTTTGTAATTCTATAAAGCTTAAGTCGCCCTGCGCTAAGTGCGTTTGTTCTGCTGAGGTTTGCTGGCGGGACTCTAAGCCAATTTTTTGCAGCGCGTAAGAAAGATCATCAACATAAATGGAAGTAGTCATAACCTATGCACCTTTGACGTTTTTGAAAATAAGTTAGACGATTTTGCAAAATAGAAGCGCAAATATCAACCTATAATCTCTGTACAATATTGATATTGGTTCTTATTTACATTTAAAAGGTGTTGTATGTTGGTTTTAACTGCTCAGCAAATGGGTTTTCGTCGTACAGGTTTAGCATTGGCTGTGGCTGGGGTGTTTGCTGCCCCAAATGTATTGGCTGCGGCTGATGACATAGAGAAAATTTCTGTGTGGAGTACGCAAGTTAAAACGTCAGCTCTGTATTTACAAGAACAAGATATTGCCAATAAGCAAGCGGACCACATTTCTGATTTATTGCGCAGTATCCCAGGTATTGATGTAGGGGGCGCACACTCTTTAAACCAGCGTATTACCATTCGCAGCATGGACGATAAGGACCTGAAAATATCAATAGATGGCGCTGCGCAAAACTCTTATATGTATCATCATATGGGTAACTTACAGATCCACGCGGATATTTTAAAATCAGTAGATATTGAAACTGGTACGAACTCAGTGATCAACGGTGGGTTAGGCGGGGCCGTACGCTTTGAAACCAAACAGGCAGCTGATCTATTGGCCGACGGAGCATCTATGGGTGGCCGTGTATCGGTGGGGGTTGCTGATAATGCGGGGCATCGCTTTTCATTCACCGGCTATGGTGAGCTAAACGAGCAGTTGGATTTTTTAGCATATTACAATCAAGTTAGCCGTGATAACTATGAAGTCGGTGGCGGCAAAATTAAAGACCAAACGGGTGAACAAATCGCCGGTACTGATGGCACTGTGCGCGGCTTAGAAGGAAAGGTCCATGATGCGTTGGTCAAAATTGGCTGGAATATTAATGCGCAACAACGTTTGGCATTGAGTTATGAAGCCTATCAAGATAAAGGGGATTATAGTTATCGACCCGATATGGGACTGGCAACCGACTTAGTTTTTGAGAAAGGGCTGGGTACACCTTTATTGTGGCCTACTGAATTTACCCGTGACACGCTAACTTTAAGTTATGATTTAGACTGGGGCCAAGGCTCTTTGTTAAAGGCAAGTGTGTTTAGTAATACCAGTCAGCTGTACCGAGATGAAGCTGGTTGGGCATTATCACCGAATCCGCGCTTTAGTGGTCATGCCGGTCAAGTAACGGGGGAGGCGAAAAATAGTGGCTTTAATCTCTTAGCAGAAACGCCGTTTGATGCTTTATTTACTGATGAAAACCACAGTGTTACTTATGGCTTAGATTATCTTAAACATGATACCGATTTTCATAAGGTCAGCACAGATAGCTCGGTCGCTGAGTCACAAGAAAGTGCCAAGAATATCGCGGTATTTGTGCAAGATCGCATTGAGTTTGAGAATGGCTTGGTAATGATAGCGGGTGTTCGTCACGACAGTTATGAGCTAGACGCGAAAGTCGTGAGTAATGATTACTCAGAGCTATCACTGTCCCTTGCCGCTGAATATCAGATCACCGATAACCTGCTGGTTAAACTCAGCAGTACCGAGTTATTTAAAGGGCCTGAAATTGGTGAGGTTTTTGCGGGGGCAGGCCTCAGAGACAGTGAAAATAGTGCGATTGAAGCCGAAACCGGGCTCAATACCGAGCTTGCAGTGGCATATCAGCATCACATTGGTCAATCTATGACGTGGTCTGCAGGTGTCACCGCGTTCTCTACTCAGATTGATAATTATATTTTTGACAGTGCGATGAAGCCTAATCCAAAGCATCGCTGGGACCAGTGGAAAGACAACATTGGTGATATGCGTATTGAGGGGTTTGAAGCGTATTCACAGTTCACGCATAACTCGTTATCGGTGCAATTGACATATGCGCAATCAAGCAGTGACTTGTCAGCTTTTGCCCAGTATACGCAACTAGATGGAGCACGATTAGAGCGTGAGCAAGGCGATACCATCACCACGCAAATGGCATATCAGTTAACCGATTATGATCTAGATATTGCATGGGAAGCGATGCTGGTGGGAGGGATTGCTGATGGGCACTTTTTAGGGGGCGCCAGCATGAATAATGCAAAGCAAAGTTATGCAGTACATAACCTCTCTGCACACTGGTCTCCTACCGCGATCCCAGCGCTGAATATACGGTTAGGCATTGATAACCTATTCGATGAATTTTATGCCTCACAATCTTCAAAAAATGGCATAACAGGCCACCCATTGGCAGGTGAAGAGGGGTTATTTTTAATGGACTACGAGCCAGGGCGCAATGTTAAAGCCAGTGTTGCCTATCAATTTTAGAGATACCTTCTAGGTATATTGAACACGTTTCCTACATAAGCCCATGCATTGAACGCCCGTCTTAATGCATGGGTTTTATCCTCTCTAAGTTGCCCATTATCAAACGTGGGATGATTTATCAACATGGGTTCAGCTTGTCATTTTCTGACGTGTCGTTATGTCTTACATAGCGCGTACATTGCGGATTTTACTCCTGATGAGACTCGCGTGAAATTGCCTATGTGAAATGTAAGTTGGTTAAATATTTACCAGAGTACAGCGTCTGGTGGTGGGATAGTGTGATCTATAACAAATTGGTTATGGATTTAAAAAGTACAAAAAATGGATAATAAAATTATGGGTAAATTAAAGCTAGTATATGTGTGCTCCTTGCGTAATGCAGCAGCAGATATGGCGGGTAGAAGGATCGCGTACAAACATGAAACACGTTATATGACCTCACCATTAGAGCACCTTGTGACGCAGTTGAACTGCAGTGATTTGGGAGAGTTATATGAATTAACTGGCGTTATTTTTGATGATGATTTAACGCATTCGCTTGATAGCCAAAAGCTACAAGATTACGGAACATCGCGTGTGGCATGCAATGGAGCATGGGTTTATCCTGAAACGCTTAAAGTCGGTAATAAGCTGGTTGATGAACTGTTATGTTGCGTACCCTCAAGCTATCGTAAGTTACCAAAGGGATCACAAGCATGGCGAGAAGGGAAGCAGGATTTTGAGCAGCGCTTAGAGAGTAAGCTGGATGAGTTGGATGCGGATGTGGTGTTGCTAGATGGGTTGATTGTTATTTTGGATCAGCTGGCGAGTGACGACAGCGCTTACGCTCAGCGAATTGTGAATATTCATCCGGGGATCACAAAAGAGGCGTCTGTTTATCAGCGCCGAGGAGCGACTGCAACACTGGATGCTTTGTATGGAGCGCAAGGTAAAAAGGTCATCAATTGGCAAACCATGGAAATGGTTAATGTGGACGCACTAGATAAAACGGGTGCTTCGCTGCATTATGTCGATCAGGGAATTGATTCAGGGCCAGTAATTTATGATGTTTTAAATACACAGATCTTACCTGAAGACACGATTTTTGAGTTACGCTGGAATAATTTTCAGCAGAGTTTATTTCCTGCCATGACCCAAGGGCTTCATGCATTAGCGAAGGCCAAGATAGGCGCAGAAGAAGTGAGGTAATTTCACGCCAGCGCATATTTAAAGAATAGCGCGTCAGTATCTTGCTTTAATTGTTGCATCATGAACACTAAATGATGCAATTTCCTCTGGTGTAATGCCGTGTTTTATTTGTACATTTTCGGCTGTTTTTTTGCTCAGAATGTCGTGTTTTTAATGGTCAGGCTATATTGCTACACATTGAATCATAATGATAAATAAAATTAGTTCCCATTATTCTTAAATTTTCTGTCTTTAAGCTCGTCTGTTGGTCGGCTAACTATAATTTAGGATGAAATAATGAATAAACTGGCATTTTGTATGGTTCCAGTTGCCTTAGCAGTATCGGCAGCTGTTTCAGCGGATGAAAAAGAACAAATTACATCGATAGAGAATATTGTTGTTTATGGTGAGAAAGCGGGTCGCTCATTAAAAGATACTACGACGTCTGTTGCAGTAATTACGAGTGAAGAGCTTGCCAATGGACAATCAGATTCATATGTCGATATTTTATCGGATATTGCAAATGTTGTTTTTTCAGATAGCTTGCCAAGTATTCGGGGTGTAAAAGGGGAAGGAATTGCCATTGGCTCTTACTCTTTCACATCAGGTGCTAAAGCGCGTGTCGCGGTTTTAACCGATGGTGTTGCTGAACCATTCGTGGCAACTTTAACGGGTGATCTTGGTTTGTGGGATGTACAACAAATCGAAGTGTTACGTGGACCACAATCTTCCAATAGTGGCCGTAACAGTATGGGGGGAAGTATTTATGTCACGACAAATACCCCTTCTATGGATAAACTGGAAGCATCTGTGAGAGCGGGCTATGCGAATAAAATGCAAAGCAAAGAGCTTTCAGCTATGGTGTCTGCGCCTATTATAGAAAATGAATTGGCGTATCGTTTTACCGTACAAAATGTTGATAGAGAGCACCACTCTCACTTTCAGCTAGCTGAAGGGGATTCATATTCTTTCGACCCTAAGCCAATTGAACTGACACGGATCAATGCGAAATTACAATGGACGCCATCACAAGTTGATGGGCTTGATATGCTTTTGAGTTATGTTGATTCGCAAGAAGAAGGATTCCGTTATTGGGGTTTAGGCGGACCAGACCTTTCTAAGCGTATTATTTCATCACCGAGAAACACCGACACGTCATATGCACGTGATAAAGAAGTAAATAGTGAACATACTTATTTAAAAACATCTTATGAGATAAGTGACAATTTTGACATTGAATTATTGGTGTCAGATGTTGATTATAGCTATGAGTTTCATCAATACCCACTTGTCTGGCATGTACGTATGGATGATGAAAGCCAAACTGTAGATGGTAAATTTAGCTTTGCTTTTGATGATGGCTTAAGTGGGCACTTTGGTGTGTATAAATATGATCGTGAACAAGCTTTCTTCAATAAGGGTATCTACGAAGGGGATGATGAGTCTTCATCAGATGCTATTTATGGTGAAGTAACGGTGAGTGTTTCTGAACAAGGCCAAGTTATTGCAGGTGGCCGAATTGAAAAAGAGAAGCAACATCGTGAATTTAGAGCAGCATCCGGTGCATCATTTATCATTGCCAATGATGAGACGCTTTATTTACCAAAAATCGCTTACTTACATACTGTTGATGAAGAGCTAACGCTTGGTCTTAGTTTCCGCAAAGGGTATAACTCAGGTGGTGGTGACTTTAATTGGGCTTCTGCTTCAGTATATAGTTATGAGCCTGAATACGTTAATACGTATGAGTTCAGTGTACGCAAATCGTGGGATGATGTATTAAATCTTGCAGCAAATATTTTCTATAACGATTATTCGGGTTATCAAGTTTTCGCAACGGGTGACTCAGGTCAGCAGTGGGATACCGTTATCCACAATGTTGAAGACGTAAAAAGTTATGGATTTGAAGCAGAGTTAACCTATGCTGTGACCGATTCATTAACATTATCAGGTAGCTTTGGCTCATTAGAGACCAGTATTGAAAAAGCCAATAGCAATAATCAACATTTGTTAAGTCAAGAGTTACCGATGGCACCAAGCGCGACGGCAAGTATTGGGGCTGATTATTGGTTGACAGATAATGTTCAACTTAGTTTGAATACTCGCTATACAAGTGCTTATCAAAGCAAAATCCTACGAAAGCATTTTGCAGAAGCACAAATTAGTCAGTCAGATTTATATCAAACGGATAGTTACACTGAAACACGTTTTTCAGTCGCTTATATTGCTGACAATTGGCGAGCAGATGCGTATGTTAATAACGCATTTGATCAAGACAATGAAACCGCAATGGACCGTTCGCCTATGACTGGTGAGATTGTAACAGGTCAATTAACAGAGCCACGTACAGTTGGTTTTTCTGTAACATATAACCTGTAATTCTCGATAATACATGTGCGCTGTGAGATGAATCACCACAGCGTACATCTTACGTTCTAACACGCCCCGCTTTTGCCTCAGTTACACAATAAAATAAAGCACTACAATGCTTGATTTTTCAGGTTTCTATTCGTCTAGCTCACATATTAAATTCGAACCAATTTATGTTGAGTGGAGCCAGAATGTCACGGCAAAGACGTACCAGAAAAAACAGACAACTTTCTTCTTTATCGGAAGCTGATAAAAATAAATTACAGCAGATGATCAGCGGTGCAAACTCTGGCGTCGCCCCACATATTTCAGAGCATATCGCAGACGGTGAGTTAGTTCCTTTAACACCAGCTCAAAAAATTCTTTGGTATGCTTGGAAGTTAGATCCTGAAAATACAACATATAACTTAGGTGGAGCATTACATTTTGAAGGTTTACTTGATAGCAGTCGTGTAAACAGTGCGTTTAAAACGTTGTGTCAGAAACATGATGCTTTGCGTATTAAATTTGTAGAAGGTGAGTTGCAGGATGTTTGGCAAATTGATGGAGGTGATCAGACTTTCACTTTTTTTGAAACAACCGCCACTGATTTAGCGCAACGAAATGCACAATTGAAGCAAGTCGTTGTGCAACCATTTGACTTAGTTAAAGGGCCATTACTTCGGGTGGGTGTGGTTAATCAGGGTAATGATAGTAGTCTGGTCGTCACGCTACACCATATTATTGCTGATGGTACGTCAATGCAGCAGCTACTGGATGAATTCGTTGCTATTTACGTAGCCTTGAGTGAAGGGGCTGCGCTACGTGAAACGGATGAAACAGTGGGTTATCTGGGCTTTGCAAAGTGGTTAAACAAGCAAGACCAACAAGATTTATATGCGAAACAGTTAACGATTTGGCAGGAGTTATTGCAAGCAGATGAGCCGCTACGATTACCTGCCAATAATCAAGCGCGCCATTCAGGGCAATATAGTGTTAAAACCGAGATCCAAGTATTGGATGAACCGGTATGGCATAAGGTTTCAATGCTTGCTAAAGCCAACAATGTAACCCCATATTTGGTTTTACTGACCGCGTGGCAAGTACTCTTATCTCGTTTTGCTAATGCCACACGTGTTCAAGTCGGGGTGCCAGTGGCTAACCGTCACCTAAGTGAAACATTTAATCTTGTTGGCTTTTTTGTTAATACCCAAGCTATCCCACTGACTATTGAGCATCATGAGAGCTTTAGCTCGTTGCTTGATCAAGCATCGCATGTTGCAAAAATAGCACAGGGTAATCAGGATTTACCCTTTGAACATTTACTAAAGGCGTTAAAACCCGAGCGCCAAACGGGTGTTCATCCTATTTTTCAAGTGATGTTCAATTATCTGCGTCGTAATAAAAAGAGTTTGCAACAACTGGGTGGTGTAGCACTGCAGGACTTTGAGTTTTACCGTTTTGGTATGCCATTTGATTTGCAGTTAGATGTCATTGAAGAAGTAGGTCAAGAAACAACGTTGAACCTCATGTATGCAAATGAGTTGTATAGTCCTGAATTTGCGCAGCAGTGTTTACATACATTTCATGTGGTTTTAAGTGAGGTGTTAGCGCATATTCATGAACCTATGTCGCAATTACCTTTGTTGGCTGAGCAAGAGCTACAGCAACTTGCTGCTTTGCATATGGGCCGTGAAAGCCATCCATTTAGCACCTCAATACAGCAAATTATACATGAACAAAGTCAACGAGTTCCCACCGCAATAGCGGTGAGCTTTGCAGGGAAGACACTGACTTACGAACAGTTGGATACGCGAGCAAATCGCTTGGCTCATTGTCTGTTAGCAAAAGGTGTCAGTGCCGAAGATAAAGTGGGCGTATTGTTTGAGCGCAGTGCGGATATGGTTGTGAGTTTATTGGCAGTGTTAAAAGCTGGTGCGGCATATGTACCCGTTGACCCTACGCTACCAATAGAGCGTATTGAGTATATAGCGAAGAATAGTGGCTTGGCATTATTTCTTACGGATAGCTCGGATCAGAAATTTCCCAAGCTTGCTGATATTGCCCCGATGTTGTCAGTTGAAACAGGTGCACTAGAGCAATATGAAGCAACAGTACCTAGTTTGACTACGCATGCTGCCCAATTGGCATATGTGATCTATACATCTGGCTCAACGGGTAACCCGAAGGGCGTAGGAAACACACATGAAGCAATTTACAATCGAATTGCTTGGCAGCAGTCAGCATACCCCCTATCGGCAGAGGATGTCGTCTTACAAAAAACCCCATTTGGTTTTGATGTTTCTGTATGGGAGTTTTTCTGGCCATTGATGTTTGGTGCTAAATTGGTTGTAGCGAAACCTGAAGCACATAAAGATAGTACCCAATTACTCGATGTGATTATATCTGAACAAGTGACGACCATACATTTTGTGCCTTCCATGTTACAAGCGTTTATTAGTCATGAAGAGGTTAGCAGCGCAACGAGTATCAAACGCATTTTATGTAGTGGTGAAGCGCTGCCAAGTGAAGTGCAGGCAAAGGCGTTACAGCTGTTACCAAATACTGAGATCTATAATCTATATGGCCCGACAGAAGCGGCAGTTGATGTGAGTCATTTCACCTGTCATGGAGATGCAAGCTTGTCAGTGCCTATTGGCAAGCCGATTGATGGTATAGAGTTACTAGTACTAGATAGTGCATTGCGATTGAGCCCTATTGGCATTGCAGGTGAACTGTATATTGGCGGTATTGGGTTGGCTCGTGGCTATTTACATCGAGCTGATTTGACTGCAGAGCGTTTTATCGCAAATCCGTTTTCTAATGATGGTGCGAGACTATATCGCACTGGAGACTTAGTGTATTGGAATGAGCAAGGTCAACTAGAATATTTAGGCAGGACGGATCACCAAGTAAAGATCCGTGGCTTCCGTATTGAATTAGGTGAGATTGAAGCCCAGTTAAGAAAACTCGCGGGTGTGAATGAAGCTGTGGTGATAGCGGACGATACATCATCAGGCAAACGTTTGGTTGGATATCTATCTGGACATGATGAGTGCTTGGCTGATGTGGAGGCATTGAAAACAACGTTAGCGACGCAGTTACCAAATTATATGGTACCGAGTGTCTTAGTGGTATTGCCGGAGCTGCCAACGAATAGTAACGGTAAGATTGACAGAAAGGCGTTACCTAAAACAGAGCTACACAATCAAGTAGCTTATGCAGCACCCGAAGGTGCGCGAGAAACATTACTTGCTCAGATATGGAGTGAAGTGTTAGAGATAGAGCAAGTGGGCCGTTTTGATAACTTCTTTGCCTTAGGCGGAGATTCAATTAGCAGCTTACGTTTAATTGCTTTAGCAAAAAAACATGATATTACATTAAATGTTCAAGATATTTTTGACAGCACCGATTTACATTCCCTTGCACAGCTGAGTCTCACGTCAAATGGAAGCGTTATCTCACCGTTACTTAGGGCTGAAAGTGCGCATCAAACGCTCTCTTATGCACAAGAGCGTCAATGGTTCTTGTGGAAGTTAGCACCAGAGAGTGATGCTTACCACATTACGGGTGGTTTGATTTTAGAGGGGATGTTAGATTTTACTGCGCTGCAAAGTGCACTCGATTACATTCTTGAAAAACATGATGCATTACGTACCCGATTTGTTGAACACCAAGACGCAAGTGTTACGCAAGTTATTGAGCATGATGTTAAAGCAGATATTCAACGTTTAGATTGTGCGAGTCCTAATGCCGATCCAGAAGCCTTCAAGTCAGGCTTAGTGAGAACCCCTTTTGATTTAACAGCAGATCAATTATTGCGTGTTGGCTTAGTGACATATGCAAACGACAAGCATGAATTAGTGGTTGTGATGCATCATATTGCTTCTGATGGCTGGTCGGTAAACCTTATCATTGCGGACTTTGTCGCTGCTTACTCAGCAACAATAAATGGGCACGTATTAGAAGTAACAGAGCAACCTCGTTATAGTGATTATGCGCATTGGCAAAAGCAGTGGCTGGAAGAAGGTGAAGATGCGCGGCAGTTAGCCTATTGGAAAGCTAATTTAGGTGATTCACATCCGGTCCTAGAGTTACCTGCCGACTTACAGAGTAATCAACAGGAATATAGCAATGGTATAGCGGTTCACGCGATCCCAGTGACATTAAAAGCGCAGTTAAATAATTATGCGAAAAGCCAAGGGAGCACCTTGTTTGCCGTATTGATGAGTGCATGGCATATTTTACTTCACCGCTATAGTGGTCAATCCGATATCCGTGTGGGTATGCCTATTGCGAATCGACAGCATACTGAAAGTCAGGGCATTGTTGGCTTTTTTGTCAATACGCAGGTGATCCGTAGTGAGTTATCAGCGGCTATGACATTGGCACAAGTTGTTAAAGTGATTACAACGAGTCTCCAAGGTGCTCAAGCACATCAAGATTTACCATTTGAAAAGCTAGTTGATGGGCTGGGTTTAGAGCGCAACCTTAACCGTTCACCTTTGTTTCAGGTGATGCTTAATTACCAACGAAGAGAAGAAAATCAATTATCACAACTGTCTGAATTGACCATTAGTGAAGCCACATTGCCAACTAATAGTGCACAGTTTGATTTAGTACTCGAGGCCATTGAAAACGCCGAAGGTGACGTGACCTTATATTTAAATTATGCCGTTGAACTATATAGTGAAACTAGGGTTCAAGCGCTGGTTGATGGGTTAATGTCGATCCTCACTGAGATTGCGTTACACCCTGATAAAACGGTAAGCGATGTGGCTGTGTTAAAGCGTGATGTGGTAGATAAGGTGATCACGCTTGGACGCGGCAATGAATGTGAGCAACCTAAAGCTTTGCTACATGACAAAGTACACCATCATAGTGTTCATACTCCGAATAAAGTCGCACTTAGATTTAGGGATGAAGTTGTCACTTATGGAAAGCTAGTACATCAAGTGAATAGACTCAGCGCTTACTTACAGGCTCAAAATATTGTTCCAGAAGATCGCGTCGGTGTTATTTTTAGTCGAAATGTCGATATGGTTGTGAGCTTACTCGCGATTCACCAAACAGGTGCGGCGTATGTGCCTATTGATCCTAATTTGCCAAGTGATCGCGTAGAGTATATTGCTAAAAGCAGTGCTTTAAAGTTGATCTTATCTGATGGTTCTGCGGCAAAGTTTGCTGAGTCAGCGCAGCTGCTGAATGTACATGTGTTACAGGACATAACATATGCGTCAGACAATGTGTGTCACAGTCCATATATTGCTCGAGATAACCTCGCTTATGTTATTTACACGTCGGGCTCCACTGGTCAGCCCAAAGGGGTTGCGGTAACTCATCAAGGGTTATCTAACTATTTATCTTACGCTCAGAAATCCTACTTACCAAATGTATCATCAAGCCTAGTGAGCTCTACGCTCTCTTTTGATGCGACGGTAACGAGTTTATTAGTACCGCTATATAGCGGTGATACAGTGACTTTATTGCCGTCAGGAGATGAAGAGTTAAATAATCTCATTAAGCATTTACAACACAATACAGAAGCAACGTTATATAAAATAACACCCGCTCATATCGATGCCATTATTGCGAGTGAGTTACTCACTCCATCAGAGCAAGCACATTGCTTTGTAGTGGGGGGTGATAAGCTATTGGGCGCAACGGTTGCTCAATTAAGAACCGTGTTTCCACAAGCTCAGATCATTAATGAATATGGGCCAACCGAGACCGTTGTTGGGTGCTCAATATTTAATATTGAGGACAACTCGAGTGATCAGAGAGATGTTATGCCGATCACGGATGCAATTGATAATACGCAGTTATATGTGTTGAGTGATGCATTAACTTTGATGCCAATAGGTGTACCTGGTGAATTATACATTGCAGGTGAAGGGCTCGCTAGGGGTTATTTAAATCAAGGGACATTGACTGCTGAACGATTCATTGCTAATCCATTTAGCGATGAGGGAACGCGTTTATATCGAACCGGAGACTTAGCCCGTTGGAGCTTTGATGGAGAGCTTGAGTATTTGGGCCGTACAGATCATCAAGTGAAAGTGCGAGGCTTTAGAATTGAATTAGGTGAAATAGAAGCCAATTTATGTAATATCGACATGGTGCATGAAGCGGTTGTAATTGCAGATCAGACAGAATTAGGTACTCAATTGGTTGCTTATATCGTCGCGGATGATGAAGTCGAGTATGACGTCTTAAAAGAGATATTACGTGATCATTTACCGAGTTACATGATCCCTGACGTATTTGTCACACTGACACACTTGCCATTGACGAATAACGGTAAAGTTAATCGAGATGCCTTACCTAATGTTGAACGAAATATGGACAGTACGTTTGTTGCCCCTGAAGGTGAGCAAGAGAGTATGTTGGCCGCTATTTGGTGTTCAACGCTCGGGCTAGATCAAGTGGGCCGTTTTGATAATTTCTTTGAACTAGGCGGTGACTCAATCGTTAGTTTACAGATCATTGCCAAAATTCGTCAGGCCGGATACTTGATCACACCTAAGCAGGTGTTTGAACAACAAACGATTGCACGTTTGACTAAGTACTTAGTTGCGTTACAAGACGACGATTTAATTGAGCAAAGTGTCGCGGGTCAAGTCCCTTTATTGCCCATCCAATCAAGCTTCTTTAAAAAGGAGATGGTTGAACGCTCTCATTTGAACCAAGCGGTCATGTTACATAGCGATCAAGCATTAGACGAAGTGGCGCTTAACGCAGCAATTAGCACATTGATTGAAACGCATGATGCGTTACGTATGCGGTACTATCAAGATGAGGTTGGCACATGGCATCAGGAATACACCCCACATAGCGAGCAGCTTGTAGAACACACTAAGTGGGTACATGAAGTGGGTGTAGCTGACATCGAGCAATATGCACAACAGGCCCAGCAAAGTCTAGATATTACTCATGGTCCCATCATGAGAGTTGTACAAATGCGCGTCACTGATGGCACATATCGAGTGTTGTTAGTGATCCATCATTTAGTGGTTGATGGTGTATCTTGGCGGATCTTATTGGATGACTTGGCGATAGCTTATGAGCAAGCTATCGAAGGCAAAGCGCTTACCTTGGCATTAAAGAGTCACAGTTATCAGTATTGGGCTGAACGTGTGCGTGAGTATCCAAATCAATTTGCAGCGGAATTTGCTTATTGGTCTGAGCAAGTCACTCAGCCATTACAATTACCTAACTTAAATGCACAGGGCAGTAAATTGGCTTTACATCGCGCAGCGGTCAGCGTCAATTTAGATAAAGTGCGAACTGAGTCATTATTACATGAGGCACCAAAAGTATATCGTACACAGATAAATGACTTGTTGCTTAGTGCGCTGAGCGAAGCGCTGTATCAGTGGTTAGGTCAATCTGAAGTGTCTATCAATTTGGAAGGCCATGGCCGAGAGCCATGGGAGCAGGGCGTAGATTTAAGTCGGACTGTGGGCTGGTTTACCACACTTTACCCCATTGTATTGCAACGTATGCCCTCGTTGGCGGATACCATCATCGCCAATAAAGAAAACTTACGGGCTATTCCAAACAAGGGGATAGGGTATAGTGCATTTAAATTTAATGGCTCAGAGGCAGAGCAAACGCAGTTACAACAGAGCTCACTCAGTCAAATCGAATTTAATTATTTGGGACAGTTTGATAACAGCGCAGTACAGGACAGTACATCGGTTTGGCGTTTAGCATCGGAAAGCTCTGGCAAAGCAACGAGTGATAACATCGATCTTAATAACGAATTGACGATTAATGGGCAAGTGTTGAATGGGGCACTGTCTTTTGAAGTAAGTTTCTCACAAGCGCGTTTAAATAATGACGATGTGGCGCAGTTTGCCGCACACTTTGAGGCTGCATTACAGCAGATTGTGGCGCATTGCCAAACAGCAGAAGCTACATTGACCCCATCAGATGTCCCATTGGCTAAATTATCGCAAACACAATTAGCGGCGTTGCCACTTACCCTGAGTAATGTGGATGATCTGTACCCACTATCTCCGATGCAAGAAGGCATGTTATTCCACAGCATGTTTGAGCAAAGCAACGCGTATGTTAATCAGATTTGTTTTGAGGTGAAAGGCTTAGATGTTGCGCGCTTTAAACAGGCTTGGCAATCCGTCATCGCACGTCATGATGTACTGCGAACAGGGTTTGTATGTACAGATAAAATGAACTTACAGTTTGTTGCTAAAGAGAGTGCACAAGATTGGCAGGAGCTAGATTGGCAGCATAGTCAGTTAGATAAAAATGCAGTGATAAACGCAGCGCAAGCGGATAGAGAGCGAGGGTTTGATTTTATTACCGACCCAGGTTTGACGCGTTTAACATTGATAAAAACGGGCGTGTCAGAGCATTATTTAATTTGGACCAATCATCATTTATTAACCGATGGGTGGAGCTCATCCGCCATGATGGGCGAAGTGTTACAAGCCTATAAAGGCATCACGTTACCGAAAAGTCCGGTGCAATATAAAGACTATATTGCGTATCTTGAAAAACAAGATGCGGCAGGCAATTTAGCGTATTGGGAGCATGAAACGAGTAAGTTGACGGACCCAAGTTACCTAACGTCGGTATTAAGTGGCGCTGAAGAAGCAGAGCGCTATGCTAAGCAACATATTCAGTTTGATGAAGCACAAACAACGCATTTAACGGACTTTGCTAAGCAAAACCATGTGACAGTTAACACCGTTATTCAAGGTGCATGGGCATTATTGCTGTCGCGATACTTAAATCGAGATACGGTATGCTTTGGGGCA
>NZ_MIET01000075.1 GCF_003590335.1 Pseudoalteromonas sp. MSK9-3
ACACCGCCCGTCACACCATGGGAGTGGGTTGCTCCAGAAGTAGGTAGCTTAACCTTAGGGAGGGCGCTTACCACGGAGTGATTCATGACTGGGGTGAAGTCGTAACAAGGTAGCCCTAGGGGAACCTGGGGCTGGATCACCTCCTTATACGATTTAGAACTTATTTGTTCGTAGTGTCCACACAGATGATTGCTGAATAGAATTAGAGAACACAAACATTGTTTGGGTCTGTAGCTCAGCTGGTTAGAGCGCACGCCTGATAAGCGTGAGGTCGGTAGTTCAAGTCTACTCAGACCCACCACTTTGCTAACCTTTTAGCTTGGTAACAAACAATGTCATTCCAGTATTGTGGGGCTATAGCTCAGCTGGGAGAGCGCCTGCCTTGCACGCAGGAGGTCAGCAGTTCGATCCTGCTTAGCTCCACCACCTTACTTTTGAAAGAAAAGCATACTTCGGGTATATCCTGAGTATGAAGTGTGTTTCTCTTTGAGAAGTTAAATTCTCTTGCTCTTTAAAAATTTGGAAAAGCTGATAAATAAATTCTTATAGATATTCGTATCTATAAAGAGTTTTCAAAAGTAAAACAATGCCAATTAATCATTGATTAATTAGCATCTACTTTAGTATTCAATATTAACTTCTGGCGAAGTTTAAACTGTCTTTGACGATACAAACCATTTTGGGTTGTATGGTTAAGTGACTAAGCGTATACGGTGGATGCCTTGGCAGTTGGAGGCGATGAAGGA
>NZ_MIET01000076.1 GCF_003590335.1 Pseudoalteromonas sp. MSK9-3
CAGCCAGATGCAGCACATACTGGTGTCAGATAACCGCATTGCTGAGCTGGCAGGAGAGGCGCAGTTACATTGTTTACCAGAGATAACGCTCCATGATAGCTGGCAAATGGAGACGGTGTATCCAGCCCAAGGGGCGTATGTTATTTATACCTCGGGCTCAACGGGTAATCCAAAAGGGGTGTTGGTAAGTCGAGGTTCGATAGGGATGCATTGTCGTTCAATTGGGCGTCGTTATGGCTTAAGCGCATCAGACAGAGAGCTGATATTCATGTCATTTTGTTTTGATGGGGCCCATGAGCGTTGGTTATCAGCAGTCACGCATGGTGGCACAGTGGTTATTCGCCCAGAAAAACAGTGGGACTTGCAAGAAACGTATGAAAATATGCACGCACAGCGCGTGAGTGTGGTGGTATTCCCACCAGTCTTCTTACGAGAGTTGGCCGCGTATGTTGAACAAATAGGCAACCCTCCACCAGTTAGAGTGTATTGTTTTGGTGGAGATGCGATGCCACAAGCGTCTTTTGAACTAGCCCAGCGAGTTTTAAAACCTGCGTTTTTTATTAATGGTTATGGTCCAACAGAGACGGTTGTGACGCCGTTGACGTGGAAAGCATTACCAGGAAGCAGCTTTGACAGTGTATATGCGCCGATAGGAGAGGTGTTAGGGCAGCGTCAAGCGTGGATATTGGATGACCAATTAAACTTAGTACTGCCGGGTATGATCGGTGAATTATACATGGCGGAAGAGGTCGGGTTAGCCCGAGGGTATTTGAATCGTCCAGATTTAACGGCAGAGCGTTTTGTTGCGGACCCGTTTAAAGCAGATGGCTCACGGTTA
>NZ_MIET01000077.1 GCF_003590335.1 Pseudoalteromonas sp. MSK9-3
GGTAAATCAACAGTGAGTAAATGGGTTAATCAGCTTAAACAAGAACGTAATGGCCAATCCCCAACAGCAGCACCAATGACACCTGAGCAGATAGAAATCCGAGAACTTAAAAAGCAAATACAACGCATTGAATTAGAAAAGGACATTCTAAAAAAGGCTACAGCTCTCTTGATGTCGGACTCGCTGAACAATTCTCGCTAATTGAGAAGTTAAATCAACGAGAGCGTTACCCTGTCACAGTGTTGTGTAAGGTGTTTAGTGTACACCGCAGTAGCTATAAGTATTGGGCTAAAAGTGATACACCCCCCTTCACCGGAGCAACTTCGTTTAGAAGCTAAAGTGAAAGCAATTCATAAGCTGAGTAATGGCTCTGCTGGCGCACGTACCATTGCTGGAATAATTACAAACAATGGTTACAAGTTAAGCCGTTATCGCGCTACAAAGCTGATGACCAAGTTAAATTTAACAAGCTGCCAAGTACCACAGCACAAA
>NZ_MIET01000078.1 GCF_003590335.1 Pseudoalteromonas sp. MSK9-3
AGTTAATAGCTGCTAGCTGTGACGTTACTGACAGAAGAAGCACCGGCTAACTCCGTGCCAGCAGCCGCGGTAATACGGAGGGTGCGAGCGTTAATCGGAATTACTGGGCGTAAAGCGTACGCAGGCGGTTTGTTAAGCGAGATGTGAAAGCCCCGGGCTCAACCTGGGAACTGCATTTCGAACTGGCAGACTAGAGTGTGATAGAGGGTGGTAGAATTTCAGGTGTAGCGGTGAAATGCGTAGAGATCTGAAGGAATACCGATGGCGAAGGCAGCCACCTGGGTCAACACTGACGCTCATGTACGAAAGCGTGGGGAGCAAACGGGATTAGATACCCCGGTAGTCCACGCCGTAAACG
>NZ_MIET01000079.1 GCF_003590335.1 Pseudoalteromonas sp. MSK9-3
GTTATGAGCATCATAATATCCACATGGCATAATGACATGAATATGAGGGTGTAAATCACGTCGTCGATTGTGGGTATGTAATACCATAGTAAAGCCAATCTCGGCTTTGAACTGTCGTGCAGCAAACCCTTTGAGTACCTTACTGACGACTTTAAACATAGTTTGATACAGAATTTTTGGTTGATATCGCGTCAATACTCTCAACTCAAATGGCAAGGTGAATGTGACCATAAAATAATGACAGGGTAGTAACTTTTGCTCTTGTCGTTGCAACCACTGTGTGGTTGTTTGGTGTTGACATTGTGGGCAGTGACGATGCCCGCATGAGAGCGGGTGTTGTGCTTGATGGTGACAGTGAGCGCAGCCCCAACTCATTTTATGTTGCTCACTGGTTCTACATCGAAGCAGTGCTTTAATCGCCTGTCGAATAGGGTGATTAAGCTGACTCTCATACTGGTGTAGAAAATCATGTTCATGATGACGCAGTAATTCAATAAAGCAACTCATAAAGCCGCCGAGATACGCATGAGATTATTCGTTAACTGGTTTATGAGACGTTGAGTGTCATGCTGTTTTATCTGCGTTAGCTGCGTATATTTTGAGGTGGTATTCAGACTGCCATGACCGAGTAATAACTGTAATGAGCGTAAATCGAGACCTTGCTCTAGTAAATGAGTGGCAAAGCAGTGGCGCAAAGAGTGTGGGCTGATATGTTTGGTGATTTTGCAGTGTTTTAATACTGCTTTCATGGCCTTTTGTATACCGCCTTTATCCATTGGCGTATTAGCACCAAGCCCTTTTCCTGGAAATATCAGCGTAGAGTGACGATGAGTTTTCCAATAAAGACGTAATGCTTGAAGTGTTTTATCAGGTAGGGGGACTAGCCTATCTTTACCGCCTTTACCATCACGAATATGAACGCGCATTGTTTTACAATCAATGTCAGCCACAGTCAGGTGTAAAGCTTCACTAAGACGCAACCCCATAGTGTATAAAGTTAAAAAGAACACTTGGTAACGGTGCTGTTTAGTATGATTAAGCATAAAAGCAATTTGTGCGGCAGTTAAGATATCGGGAATACGTTTTACTTGAGGGGGCTTAACAATATCGAGCCACTGCCACTGGCGTTCAAGGGTATATTTATAAAAGAATTGTAAGCCATTACGGTCTAACTTAATGGTACTCCAAGAGTGAGTTTGAATGAGGGCATTA
>NZ_MIET01000080.1 GCF_003590335.1 Pseudoalteromonas sp. MSK9-3
AAATCGCAGTGAAGATGCTGTGTACCCGCGGCTAGACGGAAAGACCCCGTGAACCTTTACTACAGCTTGGCACTGAACATTGAACCTACATGTGTAGGATAGGTGGGAGACTTAGAAGCACAGTCGCTAGATTGTGTGGAGTCAACCTTGAAATACCACCCTTGTAGTTTTGATGTTCTAACGTAGGTCCCTGATCGGGATTGCGGACAGTGCCTGGTGGGTAGTTTGACTGGGGCGGTCTCCTCCCAAAGAGTAACGGAGGAGCACGAAGGTTGGCTAAGTACGGTCGGACATCGTACGGTTAGTGTAATGGTAGAAGCCAGCTTAACTGCGAGACAGACACGTCGAGCAGGTACGAAAGTAGGTCATAGTGATCCGGTGGTTC
>NZ_MIET01000081.1 GCF_003590335.1 Pseudoalteromonas sp. MSK9-3
ATGAGATAGTTCGTTGTCGAGTCGGCCCAATCGTGCAGTTCGCTCGTTTATAGTTTGAATAAACTCTTGTAAAACGATTTGTTGTGCAGGGTGTGGCAATACCAGTTCGGTGAGCCAACGTAAGTGTTTGAGAGACCAGTTTGCTGTGCCTGCATAGTTAATATTATTACGAAGTAACAGCGCTTTTAGTTGGTATTTGGCATCTTTTAAATCCTTCATGGCGACTTCTCGAGCACGAGATAAATCACGAATTAGCATTTTAGAAGACACCCAACGTAAATCTTATATATGTATCCAGTTTTGGGCTTAAAACGGCGATCACAGAGTAAGCAATTACTCTGTGATTTTTTAATGAATTTACACTGACACCCACCCAAAATTGACAGTTTTTCATTCATTGCCTATCTTTTAGATTCAGCTTGAAATATAGGCGCTTTCACTCATGGCTACAGCACGTAAAAGACAAGTGAGTTTAACGGATACCAAATACTACCATTGTATTTCACGGTGTGTTCGTCGTGCGTATTTGTGTGGTGAAGATAAAGTAACAGGGCAATCGTATGAACACAGAAGAGGATGGATAGAGGATAAACTGCTGGAACTTGCCAAAGTATTTTGTATTGATGTGTGTGCGTATGCGGTGATGAGTAATCATACTCACACTGTACTTTATGTAGATGATATAAAAGCTAAAAGACTGAGTGATAAAGCGGTTATTATCAGGTGGCATAAGCTGTTTAAAGGTACCATACTGTCTCACAAGTACCTTCAAGGTGAGCGATTAGATTTAGCGCAGCAATACTTTTTAAATAAAGACATTGAACAATTTAGAGAACGTTTAGCAAGTATCAGCTGGTTTATGCGGGTACTGAATGAAAGCATTGCGCGAAAAGCGAATAAAGAAGATAACTGTACGGGTCGATTTTGGGAAGGGCGCTTTAAATCACAAGCTTTACTTGATGAAGCTGCATTGGCAGCGTGTATGGCGTATGTTGATTTAAACCCAATTAGAGCAAAAATGGCAGAAAAACCCGAAACCTCAGACTACACCAGTGTAAAAACTCGTTGTGAACATGCCAAAGAAGGCAAGCAACCGAAACACTTAGCACGTTTTGCAGGTAGCCCCCGAAAGCACATGCCCAAAGGTTTATCGTTTGAATTAAAGTCCTACTTAGAACTGGTAGAATTAACTGGTCGATGTATGCGAGCAGATAAGCGAGGCCACATCAGCCCAGTTAACTCCCCGATTTTAGAAAGACTAAACATCGCCCCAGAAAACTGGCTAAAACTCACTACACAATTTACCAAAGTATTTCACGGCGCAGTAGGACGACCTCAAAAGCTTGATAATTATTGTGCGAGTCTAGAAATAAAACGGCGGGCTAATTACAAGCAATGTGAAAAGTTACTGGCTTAATTTTTATACCATCAAGATAATTTCTATATAACCAATACACCACAGCTTGGCTGGGTTAGCGATGCCTTTTGGATGCGTATAAGTTCAGTTTTTTCTATTTTTGAGCTTATAGCGCATATAGGTAATTCGATTTTACTAACTAAGCGATATTTCAGGTTGAACATTGCCAGCTTATTGATTTTAATTTTTTGAGTGGATGTCACTGTTTCTCGTCTTTAGTAATTGCGCCAATATGCCTTTTACCACCGCTTGAGTGTTCACTTGGTACAAGGCCAAGGTAACTCATGAGTTTACGCGGATGGTCGAAGCGGGTTAAATCGCCAAGCTCAGCCACAACGCCAGCGGCGACAAGTAAGCGAACGCCGCGCATGGCTTGAATGGCTTTAACAACGGGGTAATAACGCCATTGATAAACATGA